>JAHDWA010000050.1 GCA_023382535.1 Anaerolineae bacterium
CCTTGCTGTCACCCTGGGACGTTGTCATTATTTTGGGCAAAACTTAGGTAGTTAGATTTCGACGGCCGGTTGAACTCGCTGACCGGCCTTACCTCGATGGAACCTTTGTCCGCCTGCGGCATCTGCGAAGCCACCCGGATGGCTTCGTTCAGGTCTTTGGCGCTGATGAAGAAGATCCGGGTGAGCTGCCCTTGCGTCGCGGCAGAGGAGCCTTCGCTCAGCGTCACCTGACCGTTGACGAGCTTCACCGTTAGGGCGGTATGACTGCTTTGAAGTCCTTCGACAGCCAGTAGATAGCCCCTCTGCCGTAAATCCTGCTCGTTGGCCTGGCAGGCGTTTTCAAAGGCGTCGCGCTCAGGGGTGGACATCGCGTTCCACTGTTTCTCATCCTGATACGCCAGAAATACATACTTCATATTTTGTTCCCCAGCGCCACTGACTTGTTGGATGCAGCGGATGGATCGCTTAAAGATTTGCGAAGAGGATGAGCCGGGCCTCCTGGTGTGGTCGGGACACCCGGCTCAATGTTTCAGACCGTTTTTAGCCCGGGGGTCAGAGCAGGTTAGGCCGGGCCGAAGTCATCCGGCCCGAGCACCTGCACGATTTCGGTCTCGCCGTCCCCGGCGATTTGCAGGAAGCGTTTGCACCATTCGATGGCTTCGTCCAGGGAGTTGACATTTAACACCGCCCAGCCGCCCAGCAGCTCCTTTAACTCGATGAACGGCCCATCAGTCACTGTAAATTTTCCGTCCGACAGCCGCAGGCGCGTGCCCTGTCGGTTGAGCGTGCCGGTGGTGACCAGCACGCCGGCTTGCATCGCCTCGCCGATAAACTTGCCCATCTCGGCCATAAGCTCCGGGCTGGGCGGAACAGCCGCCTCCGGGCTGTTCGGGTCATAATGAGGATCATAAGCTAGGAATTGCATTTTTTGTTCTCTCCTTATCTTATAAATGAGCCAAGCGGTGAACGGCCTCGCCTGGCTCTGTTGGATGATGGTTACAATAAATAGTCGTTTGAGGAAAGCCAAATTGGACAAAATGTCCGACGAATTTAGAAAATTCGTTTTGGCCAATTTAATCGGGCAGGTTGGCCAGCCGCCGCTCCAGAAATCGCCGTTCTGGCTCCTGTTGGGCCAGGGCGAGCGCTTGTTGGTAGGAGGCTCGGGCTTCGGCGGTCCGGCCCAGTTGCCGGTACAATTCCGCGCGGGCCGAGTGAGCCAGGTGATAGGCGGCCAGGTCGCCGCGCTCCAGGATCGCCTCTATCAGAGCCAGACCGGCGTTGGGACCCTCGCACATCGCCACGGCCACAGCCCGGTTTATCTCGACCACCGGGGAGGGGATGACTTGCATCAGCAGATCATACAAGCCCACAATCTGGGCCCAGTCAGTCCCAGCGACGGTGGGGGCGGCTGAATGCAGCGCGGCAATGGCGGCCTGAATCGTATAGGGACCGACTGGGCCCGACGACCACGCCCGTTCCACCAACGCCGTCCCTTCTGCGATCTGTTCCCGGTTCCAGAGGGAACGGTCCTGCTCCTCCAGTAGAATAAGATCCCCTTCCGGCGAGGTTCGCGCCGCCCGGCGCGCTTCGTGCAGCAGCATTAACGCCAGCAGCCCTACTGCCTCCGGCTCCGGCAGCAACTCAACCAGCAACCGCCCCAGGCGAAGGGCCTCACCCGACAGATCAGGCCGGGTCAACGTCTCGCCCGACGAGGCAGAATAACCTTCGTTGAAGACCAGGTAAATCACCTGGAGCACCGCGTCCAGTCGCTCGGGCAACTCGGCCCGCGGCGGTACCTCATAGGGCAGATGCGCCTCGCGGATTTTCGCTTTGGCCCGCACGATGCGCTTGGCCAGGGTGGGCGGGTTGGTGAGAAAGGCGTGGGCGATGGCCTCGGTCGTCAAGCCGCACACTTCCCGCAGGGTCAGGGCCACGCGGGCCTCCGCTGGCAAGGCCGGATGGCAGCAGGTAAAAATCAGCCGCAACCGGTCGTCCGCAATGTCTTCATCACTCTGCTCGATGGTCATGCTGGCATCGTGGTCGAGCCGCTCGGCGACCTCATCCAGGGAGGCATCAAACCGGGTGCGACGGCGTAAGGCGTCAATGGCCTTGAAGCGGCCTGTCGAAACAAGCCAGGCCCGGGGGTTGGTAGGCACACCGTCGCGTGGCCACTGCTCCATGGCAACCCGGAAGGCTTCGTGCAGGGCATCCTCAGCCAGGTCGAAATCGCCCAGCAGGCGGATCAAGGTAGCAAAGATGCGGCGCGACTCGGTGCGATAAAGGTCGTCTACTCGCTCGCGCACCTGTTCAGGGGGATGTTCGTTTGTCATTTTTGAAAATTGCAGCCTATCTTTGACAGGGCTGCCAACGCTCCCATTTCCCCACCTGCGGGTGGGCAAGGTGGGTTATATTATACACCAAATCAGATCCAGTTGAATGTGGTGATGGCCAGATAGTTTTGCATATATCTGGTCAGCACCACATTTGCTCTGTTACCCAGTGGATGGGGGAAGATATGCGCCACTCGCCGGAGAGCCGGGGCAAACTTGCCCCTTACTGGCCCGGTCCGGCTAATACTCATGGAGTGGCCGAGGAATTTGGCGAGGTGATGCTACGACCCTACTCAGATATCCGGTTATTGATGAGCGAACCAGTCGAAGGGTATCGGGCCAAATGAATAAAAATCGGTCCAGGGGCGCGCTTTCTCCCATGAAATGTCAAGCAGTTGCCGCAGACGCTCCGTGGCCGTGCCGGCCATGAAGGTTTTACGTTGGTCAGGCGACATGGTGGCCGCCTCTTTCCAAATAGCGCGTCCGGCCAGAAAGCCGCTGGCCCCATGCGCGCAAGCAATATGAACCTGCGGCACAAATTGCTCAAAATCAACGCCGGCGCTCAGCAGCACCCACGGAACAATGGAGGCTTCGCTGAGGCGGCTGCACTGTTTGCGCCATTCGTCATGATCCTGGTTGAACTTTAAATCCAGGGGGAATTCCATTTTGAGGACATCGGCGCCGGTCCGGCTCAGACGGCGAGCTGTTTCGACAATAATATCGGGCCGTATCTCAGCAAATGCGGCGCTGTCCTTCTTGATGTTTTTATCAATGCTGTATGACATCGGTTCTAAAAAAACCGGCAGCCCCAGAACATGACAGTCGCTCACAACTTTCTTTATCAGCTCATCCAATTCGTCAGCCAGTTGGCTGGCCTGCGGATTGTAGTAAATGAGTATTTTTACGGCATTTGCCCCTATTTCGCGGATTTTCATGGGGGTCCACGTATCCAGGAATTCCGGCTTGCGATAGGTAGAGTCGCCACTGTAGCCGCTTGCTTCCAGGGCCATCATCAGGCCCGATTTACCATTCATCAGCATCGCCGGTAACACACCGTAGTTGGCATCAGTCAGAATAGCGCTGGCGTATTTTGATAATGCGCCGATAATATCTACTTTGATTTGAACCATCTCCTCGAAGGGCGTATTTTCCGGCAGCATAGCCCGATAACTGCCTCGCTGGTCGAAGGCAACGATCCCAAAAACATCGGCTTCGCTTAAGCTGGTAGTTTTCAAACCCCGGTAACGTCCTGGTGAAATTTCCTGAGTCATGAGTGTTATTGCTCCTTTAAAAATACAATTAAAAATTAAGAGTTAAACCGCACGGATGACGGTTACGCCGGCAGCTTTGATAGCCTGCACATCCCGATCACTTATTTGATCATCCGTGATGAGAACATCAATGGCTGATAATGGGGCCACATTGAGCGAATTAACCTGTCCAAACTTGCTCCCATCGGCCACTAAGACAACCCGCGCCGCGTGCTGGACCATGGTGCGCTTTACCTCAACTTCCATCATGTTGCCGGTGGTTACGCCATGTTTAACGTCAAAACCACTGGTGGCAAGAAAGAGCAAATCGGCGTTAAACATTTCTATCGAGCGTAATGTTTGCGACCCAACCAACGACCGGGTGAGGTTTCGCAAAACACCCCCCGGCATTACCAGCTCGATATAGGGATAATGCGTGGTCGCCATAGCCACATTGAGCGCAGGCGTAATGACCCGCAGGTAATCGAGATCACGCGGAAGATGGTTCACTATTTCAACGGTTGTTGACCCGGCATCGAGGATAATTGTTTGCCCCACCTCAATCAACTCAGCGGCTCTTGCCCCAATGCGCTCCTTGCTCTTCGCATTAAGCATGCTGCGCTGTTCCAGCCTTGAGGCTTCTGTTGGCGGAGTTTTTGAAACAGCTCCCCCCCAAACAACCTGGCATAATCCTGTTTTTTCCAGGTCACGTAAGTCAGATCGAATGGTGACTGCCGACACGTTGAACAACTGGCACAGTTCAAATGTTCGAACGACGCCCTCCTGTTTGAGCATTTCAAGGATAGTTTGTTGTCTTTCCACCGCCAGAGGTGGAGGCGTGTTAGGAGCCATTAATTCACTAATTTTCTTTTGGTTTCGTTTGAAGTTTAGATTGTTTTTTAATATTTGTCAAATATTTGTTATTCAACTAAAATTCCGGGAGAATTGGATGTAAATGGAAAGAAAAAGAAATATTTAGATGAAAATATCAATCCCAAGGTCCGTTGGAGACCCGAAAGTAAAGGATATGCCCCAATGGGTGAACGGCTCATGACCCATTATCTCGCCATTGATTTTGGCGGCACCCGCACCCGGGCCGCCTGGTTTGACCAATCTCTGACGTTGGTAAACCGGGCCGAGACCCTGTCCCGCGTTTCTGATACCATCGAAGAGGTTATTCAGCGGATTATAGATGTTGCCCGCAGCGTTGTTCCGCAGAGGAGCCAGCCGGCGGCGATAGGTATTTCCGGCCCCGGCCCCCTGGATACGGAGAAGGGTATTATTCTCCACGCCGAAACTTTGCCCGGCTGGGAAAACATTCCCCTTACCCGGTATATTAGCGCGGCCTTTGCCGGAGCGCCCACTGCCATAAACAACGACGCCAACCTGGCTGCGCTGGCCGAATATCGCTTCGGCGCGGGACGGGGTTGCGATCCGATGATCTACCTGACCATCAGCACCGGTATTGGCGGGGGAGCTATTATTGGCGGTAAGCTCTTTACAGGCTGGCGACACCTGGCCATCGAACCGGGTCACATGCGCTTTACCCTGCCCGACGGCTCGCACCAGAGGCTTGAAGATCTGGCCTCCGGCACCGCCCTGGGCTGCTGGGCCAGACAACGGCTGCAATCAGATAGCCAGCCGTCGCTGTTGCGAAACTATGACCCGGTGGACGGCAAGGCCGTCAGCGCGGCGGCCGCCGCCGGAGATGCCCTGGCCCTGGAAATGATCGCCGCAACAGGGCGCTGGCTGGGTTTAGGGCTGGTCAACATCCTCCACATGTTTAACCCCCAGGCTATTGTCATTGGTGGTGGCGTGTCCCAGTTAGGGGAGATGTTACTGCAGCCGGCTAAACAGGTCATTGCCGAAAATATTCTTGACAGCAGCTTCTACGATGAAAACCTCATCCGCCTGGCCGGATTAGGCGAGGATGTCTGCCTTTACGGGGCGGCCTACTATTGCTCGGAGGAGTATCCTGGATGAAAATTCGCCCCAAAAGGAGGCGTTGCTGATGACCTACCTGATAGGTCTTGATATTGGCACAACTACCATCAAGGCGGTTCGCTATGACGCCGAAATAGGCCGGGTTGTAAGCGAGGCGACCCGCCCAACACCGCTGCACCATCCGCTGGCCGGTTGGAGCGAACATGACCCTGAGCTGTTGTGGCAGATGGCAGCAGCTTGCCTGGTCGAGGTCGCTGCCGGCCTGCCGATAGCCGGCCTGGCTGTCAGCAGTTTCGCCGAAGCCGGGCTGCCCCTGGACGCGGCGGACCGGCCGCTCTACCCGATCATTGCCTGGTACGACCGCCGCTCGGCAGCGCAAGCCGCCTGGTGGGAAAGCCGCCTGGCGGTGGCCGAACTCCATGCCATCACCGGGCAGCGGGTCAGCCCTTCATTTGGGGTGAATAAGTGGTTGTGGCTCCGAGAGCATGAACCGGACGTGGCTGCCCGTATGTCGAAATGGCTGTCCACGCCGGATTACCTGTTATGGCGGCTAACCGGCGAGCAGGCCACCGATTACACAATGGCTTCCCGGACTCTGCTGTTGGATCAACACAGCCGGGATTGGTCGGCCCGCATGTTAGCCCTGGCAGAATTGGAGCCAAACCATCTGCCGCGTCTCTTGCCAAGTGGTACGATAATGGGTCAAGTGACAGAGGCAGCCAGTGCCCAGACCGGACTGCCCAGCGGGACGCCCTGCGTATTGGGTGGCCACGACCACCTGTGCGCCGCCCTGGCTGCAGGCGCTTATCAACCTGGCGCGGTTATTGACTCGAGCGGCACCTCCGAGGCAGTCTTGATGATTTTGCCGGCTTTTGCGAGCAGTGTGGCGCTGGCCGAGCAGGGTTTTGCATGTTACGCCCACGTCGTCCCCGGTCACTATGTGCTGAAGGGCGGGCTGAAAACAGCCGGAGGCGCTATTGATTGGCTGGTCAGGCAGCTCAACGGACTGGATATGCCGCTGACCGAAGAGGTTTATCTGGCCCTGACAACCGCCGCAGAAAGCGGGGCCGGGCGGCGGGCCGGCCCACTCTGGCTGCCCCACCTCATTGGCTCGGGTACTCCTATGGGGGATACCCTCAGCCGGGCCGCCCTGGTGGGCTTGCAAATTGAGCATGAGCGCGGTGATATTTTCCGGGGCTTGCTGGAGTCTCTGGCTTTTTGGCTGCGCCACAACCTGGAAGTGATGGGCAGCCTGACCGGTCAGGAGGTGCGGGAAATCATGCTGTTGGGTGGGACCTCCCGGCTGGGGCTGCTGTCCCAACTCAAGGCCGATGTGCTCAACCTGCCGGTCCTGCTGCCGAGCGAGGGCAATGCCTCGGCCATCGGGGCCGCTTTGCTGGCCGGATTGGGTGTGGGCGTCTTTGCTTCGCCGGCCGCAGCGGTAGCCTCCCGGCGAGATAACTCGACCGCCCTGCAGCCGGACCCGCAGCGAGCACTCTGGTATGAGCAGGTTTACCGGCAGGCCTATCTACCCCTTTATGGCGCCTTACGGTCGGTCCACCATACCTTGAATGACCTGGATAATCAACAAAACTGGCAATGAAGCGGAGAAGTCAGTTGGCGGTATCGCGGCAAGTGGCGTACAATTGCCTCCAAATAAGCAAACCACAAAAGTGAGGTTTCTATGAGCATTATACTCAAGTCGCTTCCCAAAAATGAAAAGGTCGGCATCGCCTTCTCCGGCGGGCTTGACACCTCGGTTGCTGTCACCTGGATGAAGGAGAAAGGCGCGCTGCCCTGCGCCTATACCGCCGATCTCGGCCAGCCGGATGAGACCGACCTCGAAAGCATCCCTGAGAAGGCCAGGCAGCACGGCGCGGTACTGGCTCGCCTGGTTGACTGCCGGAAGCAGCTCGTATCCGAAGGTTTTGGAGCGCTGATGTGCGGGGCCTTCCATATCATCAGCGGGGGGAAGAAGTACTTCAATACCACCCCCCTCGGACGGGCGGTCACCGGGACCCTCCTGGTACGGACTATGTACGAGGACGGCGTCGGCATCTGGGGCGACGGTTCGACCTACAAGGGCAACGATATCGAACGCTTCTACCGCTACGGTCTCCTGGCCAATCCCCGCCTCAAGATCTACAAGCCCTGGCTCGACGAGGAATTCGTGCGGGAGCTGGGCGGGAGGGCCGAGATCAGCGCCTGGCTCAAGGCACGCGGCTATGACTACAAGATGCCCGCCGAAAAGGCCTATTCCACCGACGCCAATATCTGGGGGGCGACCCACGAGGCGAAGCACCTGGAGTTTCTGAACACGAGCGCTCACATCGTCTCGCCGATCATGGGCGTCAGGTTCTGGGACGAGTCGGTTGCGATAAAGACGGAAGAGGTGACGATTGCTTTCTTCGAGGGCCTCCCGGTTGCCATCAACGGCCAGGAACTCGATCCCGTCGAGCTGGTGCTTGAGGCCAACCGCATCGGGGGTCGCCATGGACTGGGGATGTCCGATCAGATCGAAAACCGCATCATCGAGGCCAAGAGCCGGGGCATCTATGAGGCGCCGGGGATGGCGCTCCTGCATATCGCCTACGAGCGCCTCCTGTCGGGCATCCACAACGAGCACACCCTCGACAACTACTTCACGATGGGGCGCAGGCTCGGCCGATTCCTCTACGAGGGGCGCTGGTTTGATCCGCAGGCCCTGATGATCCGCGAGAGCCTGCAGAAGTGGGTCGCCCGCGTCGTTACCGGGAGTGTTACCCTCGAACTGCGCCGCGGGGACGACTACACCATCCTGAATACCGAAAGCCCGAACCTCACCTACAAGCCTGAGCGGCTGACCATGGAGCGATCAATTGCCGAGTTCGGTCCCGCCCAGGAGGCCGGCGAGGCGCCCTTTGGGCCGGAGGATCGGATTGGTCAGCTCCACATGAGGAACCTCGACATCGTTGACACCCACGAGAAGCTCGTCGTCTACAGCCGCTCCAGGCTCATTGACCTCGGCTCCGACACTGGGGTCTTCTTCCTGCCCGACGCATCGAGCGAGAAGCGCTCCCCGGGCGAGCCATCATAAACGCCTCATTCTGGCCGAGGGCCTGATCCTCCAATCACAAACCCAAAATGACAAACGTATGGATTGGCCCATATCAAAAATGCAGGATTTTGCCCGGTATCGGCTTTTGCTCCGTCGAGAGCTGATGATAAACCCGCATTGGACCGGGGTCAGCTCTGTCCAAATAGCCTGGATGATTTTCCTTGACCGTTATTTTTTACTCGGTTGGATAAGAAGAAATCACCCATCAGCTTGATGTAAGGCCTTTCTGACCATGATATGATAGCAGGGTGACAAATCGGAAATGACTGATTTCTTAGAAGGTTTTCATCCCCTTATCCAGGCCCTGTTTGGTACCGGCTTTACTTGGGGCCTGACGGCCCTCGGCGCAGCTACCATTTTTATTGGCAAGAGTTTGAACCACAAAGTTCTTGATTGGATGCTGGGCTTTGCTGCCGGGGTGATGATTGCGGCTAGTTACTGGTCCCTGCTCGCCCCCGCCCTGGAGATGTCGGCAGGTCGAAATCTTCCCGTCTGGTTGCCGGCAGTTATTGGCTTTCTGCTGGGGGGTATTTTCTTGCGGAGCCTTGACTGGGTGCTGCCTCATCTCCATCTGAGCGCCCCCATCGAGGATGCCGAGGGGATGAAAACTACCTGGCGGCGGACCACGCTGTTGATTTTAGCCATCACCTTACACAACATTCCTGAAGGGTTGGCCGTGGGCGTGGCTTTTGGAGCCGTAGCAGCCGGTTTTCCAACCGCCACCCTGGGCGGGGCAGTCGCTCTGGCCATCGGTATTGGCATCCAGAACTTCCCCGAAGCGATGGCTGTGGCAATGCCCTTGCGGCGGGCCGGGATGTCTCAGTCGAAAAGCTTTTGGTATGGTCAGCTATCCGGCATTGTTGAACCGATCGCCGGGGTGGTCGGCGCGGCGGCTGTCATCACCTCGCAAGCTATCCTGCCCTACGCTTTAGCCTTTGCCGCCGGGGCCATGATTTTTGTGGTGGTCGAAGACCTCATCCCGGAGGCCCAGTGCCGGGGCCACACCGACCTGGCCACAATGGGGGCGATGATCGGCTTTGTGGTGATGATGATCCTGGATGTGGCGTTTGCTTAAAAAGGGGGAGAGAAATGGAGTTTATTGATATTGAGCAAATTCAAGTTCTGGCTTTTGTGGCGCTGGCAATGTTCCTGGGAAGCGTCATCGGTTATGAACGCGAGTCTGCCAACAAACCGGCTGGCCTGCGCACGCACATGCTTGTCGCCGGTGCGGCGGCTTTATTGGTGGCCCTGGGCGATGTCCTCATTGCTCATTTCCAGGTAGATACAGGCCGCAACGTCATTCAGTCCGACCCGATCCGCATTATTGAGGCGATTATCACCGGCGTCAGCTTCCTGGGAGCGGGAACCATCATTTATCACCGTTCTGAAAATGTTGTCGAGGGACTGACCACCGCCGCCTCAATCCTGCTGGCAGCAGGGATCGGTATGTGCGTCGCCTTGTTGCAGTTTACTCTCGCCGTCGGGGTTACCGTTCTGGCTCTGATCATCTTGCGGATCATCCCGGCGATCTTCAAATGATCTGGTTGGAGGACGGATTATGAATGCTAAAAAGATGAAGTGGAAAACGGGACCTAACAAGGAGGTGTAAAAAAGTGGATGCAAAACTGCTTTATGAGTACGGAGAACAAAAAACGATTGCGGTGATCTTCGACAAGGGGGATGAATTTATTGCCCGGCTGACCGAATTTGCGAAGAAGCAGGATTTGGCTGGCAGTCATTTTACGGCGATTGGCGCGTTCAGCGAGGTTACCCTGGGCTTTTTTGACCGCCAGCAGAAGGATTACCAGCGCATCCCTATCCGCGAGCAGGTTGAAGTCCTGTCCCTGGTTGGGAATATTGCCCTGGACCAGGGTGCGCCGAAGGTCCACGCCCACGTCGTATTGGGCAAGGCCGATGGCACGGCCCACGGCGGCCATATCTTAGAGGCGCGAGTCTGGCCCACTCTGGAAGTCATTGTGGTTAAAGAGCCGGTCTACCTGCACCGCCGGACCGATGAAGAGACCGGCCTGGCTTTGATAGATTTTGATCTAACTCAGCGAGTGATGGCGGCCTGACGAAAAGGCTCTGTGTTCCGCGCGTGGTTGTCTAAGGCATGAACAGGAATAACCTGCTTTAATTTTGTTCCTCACCGTCATCAGGTTTGACACTATAGTGAATTGTCCGGGCAACGATTCGGCCGTTGCGAATCACAAAAGAGTCCGTCCCGTCCTTCACCTGGCCGTGAGGTGATTGGCCCGTCCACTCAAGGAAAGCTACTTCCCCCTCAACCAGTTTATTGCGATAATTGTAAGTGCCACGAGGAAAGTGCTTGCGTAGAATTTCCGCCGATTGCCGTATTCCCTCATGCCCGCGATAAATGCCGGTGCAAGTCAGTAAGACAACGTCCGGGGCAAAGTTAAGGGCAATATCTTCTTCTTGGGCTATTCAGGGTAGCTAAATTTTCGTTTTCAAAACCACTCACATGGGTATAGGCCAATCCTATTAATCCAGATATACTTTTAGGCTGGTGCGGAAAGGGAGCTTAGCGGGCTACAGGCGAGTGTCCAGGGTGGCAGCATAACCTGTGCCGCGCATTTACCTTGGGTGAGAAATCTGAAGGATTTTTCTACCGCGCTTAGATCTCAGAGAGGCAGAAAATCATGCAGAGTGAATTCTTTTTCAAGCAGACCCTCGACAAGTTGGGTCTGCGGAATATGGAGCGAAGAGTTGCCAGCGCGCTTCTGCTAGCGCCGTTATGTATCATCGTCGTCGCTCTTTTGCCTGGTGGTCTCTCGCCAGCCGGCAAAATAACCCTGGGAGTTTGGCTGCTGGCTATTATTGGCTGGACCCTCACCCCCTTGAATGATACGTTCGTCGCCCTCGCCGCCGCGATCATCCTCATGCTCTCGGACGCTTTTGAGGCGGAGAATTTTTTTGCCAGCCTGGGCAACTCAACCATTTGGCTTATGATTGGGGCAGCTATTGTCGGCACCGCCGTCAACCAATCAGGCTTACCGGCGCGTTTCACCCTGGCCGTTACGCACCATGCCCGCACGGTCTCCCAATTATTTTACTGGCTGACTGCTGTTTTGCTGTTAACCGCCCTCATCATTCCGTCGGTTGCGATTCGAACCACTCTCATGCTGCCGGTCTATACCCTTATCGCCACATCCTTCCGTGACCAGCGGATCAATCGAGCCTTAGCCCTGATGCTGCCCATCAATTTGATCCTAACCTCCGTCGCCTCGCTCTTTGGCGACGGAGCCCATTTAGTGATCAACGATACCCTCGGCCAGCTTACCGGCCGGCCGCTTTCCTTTTTCCAGTGGGCCTTAATGGGCCTGCCCTTTGCCGCGATCTCCGCCTTTGGGGCCACGCGGATCATCCTGCGCCGTCTTCTGGACGAATCGCAGCGCCAGCTTCCCATTGATAAAACATCGCTTGTAGCGCTGCCAGCTTCGCGGTCACTTTCCTGGACGCAGCGCTATATGCTTGCCGTGCTGATCCTGCTGCTGCTGCTGTGGCTGACCGAATCCTGGCATGGACTCGACAGCGCCTTGATTGCCCTTTTGGGCGCCATCGCAGTCACGGTCCCCCTCGTCGGTGTGATTAAATTTGAGGAGGCCGCCGCCAATATCTCCTGGAATGTGATTGCCTTTGTCGGCGCAACCCTGTTCCTGTCCAACGCTCTGGTCGAGTCAGGCGCAGGAGGCTGGTTGGTTAACCAACTTCTGGTGCGGACGGGCGTGGTCGAGCTTGGCTCACGGCTGGCTCTTATGCTGGGTATCACCGTCATTACCCTGGGGTCCCATCTCCTGATTACTTCCCGCTCAACTCGCGGCGCGGTGATTGCCCCGGGAGTGGTGTTACTGGCTTATAGTACCGGCCTTGATCCGCAAACCCTGGCCTTTATCACGGCTGCCGGTATCGGTTATTCAATTACCTTCTTTATCAGTGCCCGGACGCTGATGGCCTTTCAGCGGCTGGACGGCAATGATGAAGGCGTATTGTTTACCTCGCTTGATTTGATCCGCCTCAGCGGGGTACTGGCCCCCTTCCAGGCGCTTCTGATCGTTCTGTTTGGGCTGTTTTACTGGCCCATTGTCGGGGGAGGAACGGCGGTTAGCCCTGCCCAGGCCCAGGAGCGACTCCAGGAAGCCCCAATTACCACGGGACGGCCCGGCCTGCTGCAAAATCGAGTGGTTGTGCCGGTTGAGGTGTTAGACCAGGCCGGTATTCGCCAGGTCAACGGCCAGTTTCAAATCAGCCCTCCCCCCCAGCCGACTGAAGCAATCCCGCCAACCGCCAGCCCTTCCCCATCACCCACTTCGACCCCGACTCTACCCTTAACCGCAACCCCGCGGCTGACGTCAACTTCCCCTCTCAGCACCACGTCAGAATTGACTACCACCCCAACTCTAACGCCAACCCCGGTCCTGACGGCCACATTTGTGGTCACCCGTACGCCGGTGTTAACGGCAACCCCATCCCTGACAACGACCCTAACCGTGACGGCAACCGTCGAATTGACAACGACGCTCCTGACGCCAACCCCGGTGGTTACAGCAACGTCTACCCTGAGCACCAGCCCTGAATTGGCAGCTACGCCGGGGCTGACCATAACCCTGACCCCGGCAGCTACTCCGCCAACCGTGGAGCCAGCTACGTCAACCCCGGCTCCGGCGCCGTCTGCGCCAACCGGGGAGGCTCCAGCTACCTCCGAACCGGAGGAAACAACTCCACCTGATGAGGATGAGCGTGGGATTGAAAGTGAAGATGAGCCTGCCGCCGGCGATCCGGATTAAGGGGACTACTCACTGAGGTCTGTTGGTTTTACTTATGGGGTCAACAACACGGTGACCCGCAGGGTCTCATTAGCGTGGGTGGGCAAATTAAAGGTTTGGCTCGCGTCCAACAGACGTCCGCCTGATCCCTCGGTAATGCTCCAGCGAAACGGCCCCGTGCCGAAATCCCTGGCCGCCACCCACCACTGCCGGTTACCCTCGGCCAGTGGACCGCGCCAGCCCTCCACGTCGTGCCAGCCGCCGGCGCTGTCCTGCCACTGCACCACGGACCATAAGCCGGCCTGGGTTGATTGAACCTGCAACTCGATATACGCGCCCACAGGCTTTTGAGCGCCTTTATCTTTATCTTTCGGAGCGGGTGTAGCGGTCGGCGGGTCGCGGGGCGGTAAGGACGGTCCGGCCTGGATGCGAGGGGGCCAGGCTAACCCGATCAAGAGAGCGGCGACGGTAAGGCCGATCATAGTCCCCGTCAAAACAACCCGGCCGGCTCGATTGTATTGTTTCTTCATGGTTGTAATTACGCTCCTCCCAGAAAGAAGGCAAGACCTGCCCGGTGACTATAGGGGCTGCAAAGCAAGTCCTGCCTTCCACCTCACTGTCTTGGCGGCAATCCTTCTGGCGACGGCCCACCCGTCTCCTGGAGAGGCTGCGCCCTCGAGGGTCCGCTGCCGGCGGCCGAAATAACCGGCCCGGCCAGATTGTTAGCCTCGTTGCTCTCCTTCACCGCGCCATAAGGGGTGCTGAAATCAACCGAGTCGGCCAGGGCGAAGACACTCTCGCCTACCGGCAGCGGGAGGGGGCTGCTCAGGTTCGGGAAGTAGAAGGGATCGTTGGTGGTCAGGGTGAGCGTGCCGCCGGGGACGAGTTGGCTCAACCCGACTCCCTGCACCCCCCAAACCTGGCCATGGGCGGCGATGTCTTGCCAGCGTTTGTTGAGGGCAGGCGTCGAAGTCGGATTGAAATAGACATCCACCCAGAAGGCATCCACCACCGGCGCATTGCCGGCATTTCTGATGACCAGGGTCACGCCGCTGCTGCCGGCGGCCAGGCTGTCAACGACTAAATCGGGGGCAGGGACGGAGTTTTTGACCAGGATGGGCAGATAGATGGGGGTGTTGTTATTGACGCCCGCGCCCGAAATGACAAAGGTATAGGGGTTCTCGTCGCTGTCATTGTTGGCCAGGGTGACGGTGGCGACGCGTGTGCCCGCCACCGAAGGGGTGAAGCGCACCTGGAAGCTGGTGCTGGTATTAGCAATGACCGGCGTGACCGGGTTGGCGACGACGCTGAAATCACCCGCCGCCGCGCCGCTCAGGGCCACCGGCGGCAACCCGTTCAGGTTCAGGTCTGCCGAGCCGCTGTTACTGATGGTAAAGGTGCGGGTGATGGCCCCGCCCAGGGTTACACTGCCAAAATCGGTCTGGTCGGCCAGGGAGGGGCTGCTGTCCCCATCAGGGATGACCGTGTTGTTGCCCAGCAGCGCGATTTCAGGCCCAATAAAGGTGCGGCTGAACTGAGCGGCAGCGGTGTTGGCATTACCGGCTGCGTCCTGAGCTGCCCCCGCCGAGATGTCGGCGGTGACCAGCCCGATGCCGCCCGGAATCAGGTCGAAGGTATAGCCGCTGCCGCTGCCGGCGAAGTTGCTGACCGTGGCGTTGCCAGGGACGATGTCGCTTGAGGTGAAGCCGGTGACGCTCTCGCTGAAGGTCACCGTCACCGGAATCGGCGAGACGTTCGTCGGGTCGGGGGCGGCGGAGCTGAGGGTGACAGTCGGCGCAACCGAATCGTAGGTGCGGCTCAGGGTGTTTGAAGCCGCAGTATTGAAGTTACCGGCAGCGTCCTGGGCACTGCCTGCCAGGTAAACAGCCGTTACCAAGCCCTGCCCGCCGGGAGTCAGGTCGAAGGTGTAGGTTGTGCCGCTGCCCACGGGAGTGCTGGCCGTGCCATTCGTGATACCGAGATCGCCAACCCCTGAGCCAATATCAACAGGCTCATTAAAGGTGATCGTGACCGGAATGGGGGAGACGTTGGTGGGGTCAGTCGTGAGGGAAGTCAGCACTGCCGTCGGAGCGATTGTGTCAACGGTCCAGGTGTAAGAAGCGGGGGTGGCGTCCGTATTGCCTGCGGCATCAACAGCCCGCACCTGGAAGGTGTGGCTGCCATTGGCGAGGCTGCTGTAGTTCTGCGGACTGGTGCAGGCGGTGAAACTGCCGCCATCGAGTTTGCACTCGAAACTGGCGATACCGCTACCGCCGCCATCGTCGCCGTGGAAATTGAAATTGGCGCTGGTGTTGTTGGTCGGATTGGCCGGGCTGCTGTCAATCAATGTGTCCGGGGCGATGGTGTCAATCACAATCGCTTTGTTTGCGCCCAGCGAGCCGGCGGCGCCCGGCGCGGGCAGGGTCAGGATCGCGTCGTTGCCGGAGGCATCCTGGATCGTCCCGCCGTTGAGGGACAGGGCAGTTGTACCGGTGTAATCCAAATCGGGGGAATTATGGCCTGCCTGCACCGTGTAGTTGAAGGTCAGCGTGGCTGTGCCGCTGCCGCTGCTGTAGTCAACCACGGCGTCGGTGGCGCCGGTTTCGAGGGTCAACTGGGGCGTGCCGGTTACGTTCACGGCTTCGCTGAAGGTGATCGTGACCGGGATGACTGCGCCGGCGGCGTAGGCCCCGTTCGCGGCGGTCGAGGTGACATTCGTCACGCTGGGTTCGGTGGCGTCAATCACAATGTTCTTGTTTGCGCCCAGCGAGCCGGCGGCGCCCGGCGCGGGCAGGGTCAGGCTGGCGTTGTTGAGGGCCGCGTCGCGGATCGTCCCGCCGTTGAGGGCCAGGGCGGCGGTGCTGACGTAGTCCAGGTCGGGCGAGGTATCTCCCGGCTGGGTGGTGTAGTTGAAGGTCAGCGTGGTCGTGCCGCTGCCGCTGCTGTAATTGACTACCCGGTCGGTGGCGCCGGTTTCGAGCGTCAACTGCGGCGTGCCGGTCACATTCACAATTTCGCTGAAAGTGATCGTCACCGGGATCAGCGCGCCGGTGCCGTAGCTGCCATTCGCGGCGGTCGAGGTAATGTTCGTGACCGTCGGGGCGGCGGTGTCAATCACAATGTCCTTATTTGCGCCCAGCGAGCCGGTTGCGCCCGGTGTGGGCAAAGTCAGGGCGGCATTGTTGGTGACCGCGTCCTGGATGGTCCCCCCGTTGAGGGCCAGGGAGGTTGTACCGACATAATCGAGGTCGCCGGAAGTGTCGCCGGCCTGGACGGTGTAGTTGAAAGTCAGCGTGGCCGTGCCGCTGCCGCTGGCGTAATTCACGGTTCGGTCGGTCGCGCCGGTTTCGAGGGTCAACTGCGGCGTGCCGGTCACGATCACGGCTTCACTAAAGGTGATAGTGACCGGAATGACTGCGCCGGTGGTGTAGCTGCCGTTGGCAGCGGTCGAGGTGACGTTTGTCACAGTTGGCGTGGTGTTATCCAGCACATAGTGCTGATCGAAGCCCACCGTCATATTGGTCAAGGGGTTGCCAGCCAGGTCAGTGATGGTTGGGGAAGCGGCAAAGTCCAGGTCTACCAGGCCATTGAAGTTGGCCAGGTTGCCACCTGAGACGGTCACATTGTACGTATCCGAACTGCCGCTGGTGAGTATCGTCTCGCCGGTGAGGGCCGGAACGGTGAAGTCCGTGCCGTCAACACCGCTGACATCCTCGCTAAAGACGGCCTGCCAGACCAATGTATCCGCATTGGTAGGAGTAGTGGCCGGGTTGAAGCGATTGAAGTTGGTTGCCACGGGTGCGGTCGTGTCAATGTCAATATCGGCGTTGAACCCGAGCGAACCGGCTGTGCCTGGCGAGGCCAGGGTTAGGGTGGCAGCGTTGGTGGCAGCGTCCTCGATGGCGCCGCCGTTGAGAGTCAGGGCGCTGGTGCCGGTGTAATCCAGGTCGCCGACATTCTGACCCGAAGCGACGCTGTAATCAAAGGTCAACGTGGCTGTTCCGGCGCCGCTCACATAGCTGGCCGTTCCGCCAGAATTCAAAGCAAGGCTGGGTGTGCCGCCAGTGGTATCAACATTGACAATTTCGTTGAAGGTAACGCTGATATGAACAACATCCGTTGCGTTACAGTAGGTGGTGCCGCTGTTCAAGAGACAGCCGGTGTTGCTGGTGCTGGTCACGTTCGTCACCGTCGGGGCGGTCTTGTCAAGGGTGTAGACCTGACCCACGAAGGGCAGGCTGGTGGTGATGTCGTGCGACAGGCCGGTGTCGTTGACAAAGTTCAAACCGAGCGTGCCGTCGCCCGTGCCGGTGTTGGCGGTGATGTTCCAGGTTGTCGAGGGCGGCCCGCTCGTTTCGGTGACGCCGGTGATCGAAGCGCCAGTCACCCCGCCGCCCTGTACCAGGCTGAAGTTGCTCGCCGTCAGGTTGATGACCGCCTGGGCAAAGACAATCTGCCAGGTTACGGTCGCATTTTTGTTGGGGTTGGCGCTGGCGCGATTGAGCGAAACGACGCTCGTATCGGGCCGGTCAACCGGGGTAATCGTCGGGTTGGCTGCGCCGCCCACGGACGGGTCGTCGGTCAGCACACCGGCCAGCTCGTTGGAGAGGACCGTGCCCTGGTTGGAAATCTGGGTGGTGCCCAGCGGCAGTTGGGGACCGTTGACCGTCACCCGGAATTTGATGGTGACGCTCCTGGCCGGCGGCAGCGTGCCGATGGGGACATTGACGGTTTCGCCCGAGGCCATCGGCACAAGCGGCGGTAGTAAGTTGATCGGGCCGGCACTGCCAATCGCCGCCGTTGTGCCCGCAGCGTTGGTGGTTAGATGCTCTGGTAAATTAGTAATCAGGCTGGCGTTTTCTACCCTGTACGAGGTTTGTTTGATCATACCCGGATCGCCCAGTAGCGTATTGAAGCGGTCGGTGGGGTTTGCGGGCAGGTTGGATTGAGCCAGAACTTGTGCAGCGGGAAACTGGATGTTTTCTGGCGACATCGCCAGGTTTGGTTGCGCACAAGCTGCGCCGCCTCCGAAGCCTGACGAATCGAAGGTTGCAGTGGAAGCGGACACTATCGTGTTACGGCTGCCGAGATAGGTAATGACCGCCGCTGTATCTGTCGCCGAACCGCCGTAGCTGGGCAGTCGAACCGTGCCATCGTTTCTTTGCCGCACGCGAATATCACCGGCTGCCAGAGACCCACCGAGGGAATGTGTGAAGGTATTCCTTAGTGCTGGTGTGCTGTTGCCGATATCAGCGCAGAGGGAAGAAGTGTTTCCTGGTCCGGTTACTGCATTTTGAATAAGAAACCCAACATTCGTATTCGACGTGCCGTCCAACTTAATGTCAACAATATTTCCTGTGACGGTTACATTGTTTGTCCCATTCCCATCCTGGCCGGCTTGCACGAGAAGCGACCGCTGTGTTCCGGCGTAGTCAATGTTGTTGTTGAGGATGGCGACATTCATTGTGCCGCCGCCCGCATTGTTTACGAAAACCGCATCAGCAGTGAGATTGTTGGCAACGGAGATGTTGTTATTCCTGATAAAAGCGTCGAAGGTGAACCCGGTATCAAATGCCGATCCGGTCAAGCTTACGGCAACAAAATCTCCGGTGGCTACACTACTTAGGATGTTGTTATCAATATCAAGATTAACGTTGCTATTGTCTCCGGCGCTGACCGAGATCTGATCGTTATTTCCACTTGAGGTACTATTCTTCACCGTCAGGTTCATCGTCGCAGTATCAAAGGCATCAGCCACGATACCGCCGCTAAAATTATTGGTGGAAGCCACGCCACTATCAAATGTAATGGTTGTGTTCATTGCCCCGCGAATGCCGAACAGGTAGCCACTGCCAAGAACACCCGTAGTGGCACTGCCTCCGTTAATCGTGATTGTTCCAGTCGTGGATTGTGGCAGGTCTCCGGGAAGATTATTGTTGTTCTGGATATTTACATTGTCATCGCCGCTGCTGGTAATAGTGGTATTGTTAATTGTGGATATGCCAACCATGTTATAGAAATGGATGCCATCCTCATCGGCTCCATTACCAACATTAAGCATGGTGCTGTTGTTGTAGGAAAAGTTGGAAACATTGTGACCATTGATTCCCTGTTCAGCACTTCCGGTGATATCAATATTATCGAGCGTAGCCCCGTTTACACTTTGAAGGTGGATAACAGCATTATCGGCAGTGTTATTACCGAGCGAAAGTCCGGTCGGCGCGGCAGGAAAATCTGTTGTGCAAGCGTTGGTAAAGGTCATGTTCTTGAGCGAAAGGTTGCTGGTGCTTATGAATTCCGCGCCACGTGTGCTGATGTTTTGGATGGTGCCGCCGGAACCATTCGTTGTGCCTATACCAACAACTTTCAAGCCACCACTACTGCCAGTGGTATTCAGGATAATTCCCTTCGTTGCTCCGTTGGCAGAGATGCTGCGGAACTCCAGATTGTTTGCGCCGATGGTCGTATTAGCTACATTGAGCGCCGTGCCGGTGGTGGTCGTCAGCGTATTGACCAGCGCGCCGGTCGCCGCCGGGTTGCAGGGGTTCTCGTCGCAAACCTGGACCGTGCCGCCGTTGGTGGCGGTGAAGGCCGCATTTGTCCCACTGTTCACCACCAGCCCGCCGGCGATGGTCACGGTGGCGTTGTCATTGTTGTCGAGCAAAACTCCCGTGCCGGTGTCGTTGATCGGGCCGGTCAAACTGACCGTACCGCCGCTGCGGTTGGCTATCGAGATCGAGCGCCCGGCCGTGTTGGTCACGCTCGCGCCAAAGCTGACGGCGCCGTTCCCGCCGTTCAAATTCAGGTCCGTGCCCGAGACGCCGGTCAGGCTTACATCCGAACCGACCGTGAGGTTGTTGATACCTGTGCCGGTGATGCCCGCACCCGACGTGCCGGAAATCGTCAGGCCGCGAATCGTGTTGGCTTCATTGAGCGTGACCGCATTTCCGGCGCCGTTCTGGATCGTGGTGGCGCTGCCGCCCGGACTCATCGCCGGGAACGAGGGGCTGCCGGTCGGCGGGATCAGGCCGGTGAGGGTTGAAAGTGACTGGCTGGCATCCTGCCCGATGAGGCGCTGCCCGCTCAACAGGGTCACGCCGCCAGCGTAGGCCGTGCCGCTTTCAAAGATAAAAATGTTGTCGTTGGCCGCCGGGTTGTTGCCCGTGCCGTTGTTGAAGCCATTAAACGCCGCCAGCGTGCTGAAGGGGTTGGAGAGGCGGCCGCAGCCGGCGGCGGTACAGGCCGGAGCAGTGTTGTTGATGAACCAGACCATGCCGCTGACGGTAATCGAAACCGTGGCGGTGCGGTTCGCCGCCGCGCTGGGAGCATTGGGGTTGTCGGCCAGAGTATAGGTGAAGGTATCGGTCCCCTCGAAGCCGGCCGGCGGGTCGTAAGTGAACTGGCCCATATTCGGGCCGGAGGTGGTCATCGAAACTGTCCCGCCATTGGCGGTGTTGGCCTGGAAGCTGCTGATGGTGGCCGCCGGGTTGAGGCCCAAATAGTCGTTAGCGGTGACGCTGAAGGGCGTGCTGAGAGTAGCCGAATTGATCGAGACGTTGCCGACGACTGTCACCGGGAAAGTATCGTTGGCCCCGACCGGCGACGCCGCCACCGAACCGCCGACCAGGGTGGTGTTCGAGTCAATCGTATCCGTGTAGACCACGCCGGTCGCCGGGTCCGGGCCAGTGTTGGTGATGGCGACAGTGTATTCGATGGTCTCGCCGGGATCGGCCTGGTTATCGCCGTCGTCGCCGATGAGCGCATCCACTTTGGTCGCCAGGAACGCCGGAACATACAGCGGCGCTGCGCTGACAACCGCCACCACGCCCGGTATCGCGACCGCCGCAATCAAAAAGAATAACAGCATCCGCCAGGGGTGTACTTGGACACGTCTGGATAACCGGCCCGATTTTACGCTACGCCGACGCTTGAGGAAATGGTTGAAAAGTGACATGGGAGACTCCTGGAGTAAGCAAGAAACTGCGCTCGATTGATTGGTTTAGACACGGCAAACTATAGGGGTTTTCACGGTTTTAATGAGATGATAAGTCGAACTGAGAAGTAGTTAGACAGTAAGGCCTTACCGCCAAAAAAACCGCAGATGATGGCTAAGCCGAGACTCATCACCCTCTTACGGCTCTGGTTTTTGATCACAGCGGACTGAAAAGATACAAATTTGTTCGGCAATTATTCCCTTTGGGAAGCAGCAAGACGGTCAGGGGGGTTGATACAACATATCATGAGACAGCCGGTTTGTCAATGGGGCTGACAGGCCATTTCAAGCTCGGATATATTATGTATCAGTGTAACACAGCTTCGTTTGAAATCGGTTTGAAAAGGCTCTCCTGAGTTTATCGAAGGGCCGATGGAAGAAAGCCCGCCTATCTAACCGGCCTAAAGGCCGGTTAGATAGGCGGGCTAAATTAGGTCAACTTCGGCAGGGCACGAGCAATCAGGCCGAGCAGCCGCGACCGGATGACGCTGTCGCAGCGCCAAATCTGGGCCATCTGAGTCAGGCTGAGATCAAGCTCTCTTCTGGTTACAGGTTAGCCCGTTGAAAGTTGCAGATTACCCTTGCCCTCGACCTGCCATCTTCAAATATAACCCGATCATCGCTGAATCCGGGCCGAGCCGCCCTGGGCGAACGCCCGCACCTGCTCTACGGTCGCCATCGTCGTGTCGCCGGGGAAGGTGGTCAGCAGCGCCCCGTGCGCCCAGCCCAGGTTGACCGCTTCCTGCTCAGATGCGCCGGTCAACAGCCCGTAGAAAAAGCCCGCGGCATAGCCGTCGCCGCCGCCGACACGGTCCAGCACGTCCAACTCGCAGGTCGGCGCCTGATAAGTCTGGCCGTTGATCCAGGCGACCGCGCTCCAGCTATGGCGGTTAGTCGAGTGGACCTCGCGCAGCGTGGTCGCCACGACCTTGACGTTCGGGTACATGGCGGTCACTTTGTCAATCATGCCAAAGAAAACACTTGGATCAAGCTTGGATTTGGCTGCGACCTCGGGTCCGGCGATCCCAAGACCCATCTGCAGGTCCTCTTCATTGCCGACGATCACGTCAACGTTTTCCACGATACGCTTGAGTATTTTCAGGGCGACCTCGTGCCCGCCCCACAGGTTCCACAGCTTGGCGCGGTAGTTGAGGTCAAGGGAGGTGACAGCGCCGGCAGCCTTGGCTGCCTGCATCCCCTCGCTGATCAGTTCGCCCGTGGTCTCGGACAGTGCGGCGAAGATGCCCCCGCTGTGGAACCAACGGACGCCGCCCGCAAAGATCTTGTCCCAGTCGAAATCACCTGGCTTGAGCTGCGCGCCGGCTTCATTGCTGCGGTTGTAAAAAACCACCGGCGCACGCACGCCCTGCCCGCGGTCGCTGTAGACCGTAGCCATGTTCGGACCGGTTACGCCGTTGTGCTTGAAGTGCTTGTAGAAGGGGGTGACGCCCATAGCCCGCACCCGTTCGGCGATCAGGTCGCCAATGGGATAGTCAACCATCGCGGTGGCGATGCCGGTCTTCAAACGGAAGCAGTCGGCCAGGTTGGCGGCCACATTGAACTCACCGCCGCTCACGTGAATATCACAATGGGTGGCCTTCCGAAAGGGGATGATCCCCGGGTCCAGGCGATGAATCAGCGCGCCGAGCGATACCAGGTCGAGCGCTCCTTCAGCGGCCGGTTTCAGATTTAAACCATAACTCATTATTTATTCCTCACTTTGTATAGTTTTTCGCCGGCCCAGGCCACCTAGAGGATGCCTTCGTCCTCCCGGTCCTGCCAGTCAGCCGGGTTAATAGTAATCGGATCGAGATAACTAGACCTCACCACCCGGCGGCGTCCGCAGAAACTCGTCTACCACCAGGGCAGCCGTTCCCACCCTGCGGTGAGCCAACTGCTGGCGAATGATGCCAGGTACATGAGGCGCACCAGGCTGGTGATCCCAACGCATGGTTCATAAAGTATTGTTGCCAGATCTGTTTGAGGGGTACCTCCTTCCAGCCGAGGGTGGCCGAACTTACCCAGATCTCCGGGCCTGATCCACGATCCCGGGTATCCCTACACCGATCCCCAAGAGAGTCATGGCGCGTTCGCGGGCCTGCTCGATGGCTGCGGCGGTCAACACCTCCGCCTGGGCCAGGACGGTCTCCTGGCTGCTGTGAACTGAGGGGAACACCGAGCGTTCCCAAAGCGGTTGCACACACAGGTTGGTCAGCACCCGCATCGCTTTGGAAAGCAGCGTCTGACGCCACGGATCGCGTAGCAAAACTGAGGTGTTCTGCCGGCGAGCTTCTTTCTGGTGAGAGAATGGCACCTTATCACGAACAGAGAGTTTTGTCAAGTGCGTGCGTTTAAGCAGGGTAGGGCAATCGCATCTTAAGGGGGTAGAACTTTGAGAAGGGAAGTTCCACCGGTGCCCCATAGTCTTTTTGACATAGCTTCCTCCTGGTTATAATATAGGATATATCCTATATGATTTGAATTAAGGAGAGATATGTTGTCTCTGCCAGCATCCTCAACACCTCATCGGACTAAAGAAGAATATGCCTACGATACACTCCGCGCCGCCATCATGCGCTGCGAGTTGAAACCCGGCCAAAAGCTGATCATTGACACGCTCAGCCTGGAGCTAAATATTAGCCCGATTCCTATCCGGGCAGCCCTGCAACGACTGCAAGCAGAAGGCTTGGTCGAAATAATTCCCCATACGGGGGCACTTGTCTCTCCTATTTCACCTGATCTCAATACCGAAATTTTCATCCTGCTCGAAACATTGGAAAGTGCGGCCGTTCGCCTGGCCTGCGAAAAAGTCACGCCGGCCGACTTGGCCCATTTGCGAAAATTCGTCGCGGCGATGGAGGAAGCTTGCCAGCGGGGTGATAAGGAGCAGTGGTCTCGCTTAAACAGCGAATTTCACAAGGCCGTGGCGGGTATCACCGGCATGAAGATGTTAATGGAGTTCACCGCTCGTGTTTTTGATAGTTGGAATCGCCTGCAGCACTGTTACCTCAAGTCAATCGTATCTGTCCGTATGCCTCAGGCTCAGACCGAACATCAGCAGATGCTCCAACTCCTGGAACGCCGGGAGCCCGAGGCGTTGGTGGCCCTTGTGGCCCGGCATAACCGCCAGGCCAGGGCGGCTTATGAGGGATTGCTGCGCCCAGAGGAATGATCATGATTGATCAGGTAAACGTCACGCAAAAATGCCAGCTCACATTTGATTTCGCGGCCCAACAACTCCGCCGCTTGATTGAAACCCAGCCCGATTATTTTCCGATGTACACCGTCAAGGGCCGCTGGCGGCATGGCGGCGAAGCCTGGACCAACTGGTGCGAGGGATTCCTGGGAGGCCAACTCTGGCTGCTGGTCCGGCATTCGGGCGACCCCTGGTGGCGCGAGCGAGCCGAGCATTACTCCCGCCTGATTGAGCACCGTAAAACTGACCGGACCGTGCATGACCTGGGCTTTCTCTTCTGGTCCACCTGGAAACGCTGGTACGATCTGAGCGGCGATGAAGCTATCAACCAGGTGGTGATCGAGGCGGGACAAACCCTGGCCCTGCGCTTTCAAGAAAAGGGGCGCTATCTCCGCTCGTTTGTGGCCGATGACAGCCTGTTTATTGATATTATGATGAACGTGGGCCTCATTTTCTATGCTGCCCAGCAGATTGACGACGACCGGCTGTGGTATGTCGCCACCCAGCACTGCCTGACCTCGCGCCGTACCCTGGTTCGGGGCGACGGCAGCGTGGCGCACGAGGCCATTTTCGACAAGGAGACAGGCCAGTTTTTACGCCAGAGTACCCACCAGGGCTGGCGCGATGACTCGTCGTGGGCGCGGGGACTGGCCTGGGCTTTGTATGGGTTTGGCACAGCCTACACTTTCAGCCGTGACGCCCGATTCCTCAACACCGCCGAAGCCTGCGCCAATTTCTACATCGAGCGGACGCCGGCCCACGGTATCCCGCCCAATGACTGGGAAGAACCCCATCCCGCCCTGCCTTACGAAAGTTCTGCCGCCGCTATCGCTGCCAGCGGACTGTTAAACCTGGCCCGTCTGACCGGCGACCCGGTTCGCGCCCGCCTCTACCAGGACTATGCTCTGCGCATCTTGGAGACATTGACCACCCCGGAATTCCTGGCGATCGAAACGCCGGGCTGGGAAGGGCTGCTCAAGCACGGGATGTATCACCAGCGCAAGGGGCTGGGCGTGGATGAGAGCGTTATGTGGGGCGACTATTTTTTCCTGGAAGCCGCCGGCAAGGTGTTGGGTTATGAGTGAACGGGTGGCTTTGGTCACGGGCGCGGGGCGAGGGATCGGTCAGGGGATTGTTCTGGCGCTGGCAAAACGGGGTTGGGACGTGGTCATTAACTACCGGGGCAATACCGCCGCCGCCACTGCCACCGCCCGCCAGGTCGAGCAAAACGGCCGCCGAGCGCTCCTCCTTCAGGCCGATATTGGCCTGGAGGCCGCCCGGCAGCGGCTGCTTGACGAAACCTTGCAGCAGTTCGGACGCATTGATCTGTTGGTCAACAATGCCGGCATGGCCCCGCGCCAACGGCGAGACCTGCTGGAGGTCACGGAGGCGAGTTATGACGAGATTATGGCCGTCAATCTCAAAGGTCCTTTTTTCCTGACCCAGCGGGTTGCCAGAGCCATGATTGACCTGCTGCAAGCAGGCCGGATCACCTGCCCTAAAATCATCAATATCGGTTCGATCAGCGCCTACGCCAGCAGTCTGAACCGGAGCGAGTACTGCCTTTCTAAGGCCGGTCTGGCCATGATGACAGCCCTTTTTGCCGACGGCCTGGCCGAATACGGGATCTATGTTTACGAAGTCCGTCCCGGGGTTATTGACACAGACATGACCAGCGGGGTCAAAGAAAAGTATGATCATTTGATCAATGAGGGTTTGACACCCATTCGCCGCTGGGGACAACCTGACGATGTGGCTCAGGCCGTCGTCGCGCTGGCCGAAGACTACTTGCCCTTTTCGACAGGTGAGGTGATTAATGTGGACGGTGGCTTTCATTTGCGCCGGTTATGAATAAAACATCACGTGTTACGTGTTGCGTAGAAAAACGGAAGACGCAACACGCCTCTGTAAAAATTTATCAGGATAAACTCATGTTACCATCCTCTCTTTCAGACACCTCACGCCTCTGCGTCCACACCATCACCACCCAACCCTGGCCCATCGAAACGGCCATTGACCGGTATTCCCAAGCCGGTGTGGCGGGCATAACAGTCTGGCGGCAGGCGTTAGCGGGGCGCAATCCGGCCAGGGCTGGCCCTTCAGAGTTGGGCCAACCGCGGCTGGGTAGACGTACCGCCGCTCGAACTCTAAAGGACTACCGACCGCATTCCCACCCCAGCCCTTCTCCTTGTAGGGGGAGGGCTGGGAAGAGGGGTGAGGGTCTGGTTTCGAGGGAGAAACGCAGATGCTAAAACAAGAATTTGGAAGATCGGACGATCTGGCCTACCTGCGGGCGGAGTCGCTCCGGCCGGTGTTGTATGGGTTAATGGTGGTTCTGTATCTCTGGTATATGGTGGTCTTCCAGCCGGTTAATCAGGTTAAAGCCGCCGGATGGGGGCCGGTGGTCCTGCTGGGAGGAGGCCTGGCGGTTGCCTTCATCACCAGAAAAAGGAACATCTCGTTTGCCTCGGCGGCCCTTATCCTGGGGATGATCACGGCGATTCTTTATACCATGTGGTTGACCAACGCCGTCGCTCTGCCTTACCTGTTGGCAGTAGCCGTCAGTTTGACCGGCCTGTTATTTAGCCTGAGAGTTGTCGTGGGCATGACCGCGCTGTGTGGCGCCGCAGTGATGGCCATCGGGTCTCTCCACTGGGGACATTCCCTTTTCTCCGGCGAGGTGTTATCTCCCGTATTGGTGATTGTGCTCCAGGGAAGTCTATCCTCGCTGACCGTTCGGAACCTGTACCTGACCCTTTACTGGGCCTGGGATCGAGCGATGGCCGTGCAGCGCAACGAGGAAATGCTGCTTGACCGCCAGGGGGAGCTGGCCCGCGCTTTAAAAGCCCTCGACGTAGCCTACAAGCAGTTAGAACATCTGAATTATGATTTGGCCAGGGCGCGCGAGGCGGCCGAAGAGGCGAAATGGGCCAAGCAGCAGTTTGCCACCAATATCAGCCACGAATTACGCACCCCGTTGAACGTGATCCTGGCCTTTAGCGAGATGATGTATCTATCGCCAGGCAGCTACAGTGTGCCTCTTCCGCCGGCCTACCGGGGCGACATCCGCGAAATCTATCGCAGCAGCAAACATTTGCTCAAGCTGACCGAAGATGTGCTAAGCCTATCGAAAATTGAAGCCAGGGAGATGAAAATCCATCCTGAGCCGGTCCGACTGCCAGAAATTGTGACCGAGGTGCTGGGCATGATCCGGCCCCTGCTGCGCGGGAAGGATGTCGAACTCCGGGCCGAATTACCCGGTGAGCTGCCTCCGGTAGTGATTGACCGGGTCAGAATAGGACAGGTCCTGCTGAACCTTTTGAATAACGCCCGGCGTTTTACCGAAAACGGGAACATTACGGTCTCGGCTGACCTTGAAGCCGAGCATGTGAAAGTTACCGTCGCCGACACCGGCGCCGGGATTCCGCCCGATAAACTTAACCAGGTCTTTAAGGAATTCCGCCAGCTTGAGAACCTGGGTTCACTCCAACAAGATGGGACCGGATTAGGACTGGCCATCAGCAAGCGTTTTGTCGAGATGCACGGCGGGAGGATCTGGGCCGAAAGCGAGGGCCTGCCGGGCCGGGGCAGCCGTTTTTACTTTACCCTACCCCGGCGAGAATTCCAGCCTGTCGAGGCCGGGCCGCGAGAGCCGCTGCCGCTGGTGAGAACGCCTTCGGGGCGAGGCTGGACCATCCTTCTGTTAGATCAAGACCCTTACGTTGCCCGGATGTTAGAGGAAGGTCTGGAAGATTTCCAGGTAGTCGTGGTGAAAAATGTGGCCGAAGTGCCCGGCCTTATCCAGGAAAAGCATGTTCGGGCCATTGTGTTAAACCAGGCGCAGCCGAGCCTGGCCTGGCCGCAAATGCTGGAGCTTCGGGCGCAGCCGGGCGATATTTCGACGCCGCTCATCCTTTGCCCGCTGGTTGGCCCCCGGCATTTGGGGCAGGCGCTGGGGATCAAGAATTACCTGGTCAAACCCGTCACCCGCGAGGCGCTGGGTGAATTGATCAACCGGCTGGATCGGCCCATTGGCCGCATTTTGGTGATTGACGATGATCCCCGTATGGCAAACTTATTAATGCGCTTGTTGGCAGATATGGGAGAGCACGAACTTAGCTGGGCGGCTAATGGGCAGGAGGGGCTGCAAAAATTGCAGGCGGCCCCCCTGCCGGACCTGGTGTTGATGGATTTAGGGATGCCGGAGATGGACGGTTATAATTTGCTGGCCCGTATACGTGAAGATCCCTGTCTGGATCACCTGCCGGTGGCGGTAATCACAGCTCACACCGGCAGCCCGGAAGAAGAACGTCGGCTGGGCGGCAAGTCGTTCTTTATCACCCAGCCGGCCGGCTTCAGCAATGACGAAGTTTTGCACTACTTGCGCTACACGCTCGAAGCGGTCGCGGTCTGTGGGCCGTCACGCCGGATTACTCAGGTGGTCGAGGGTGGCGAGCAGGTCGGCCTGAAGCACGGGCTTTTGCAAATAGGCAGCAGCGCCTAATAAACGGGCCAGGTCTGGGTCTTCCAGCACCGAGCAGATGACAACCGGAATGGGCTGCGTCGCTGGGTCGGCTTTGAGGGCATGCAGGATTTCCCAGCCATCCTGACCGGGGATCATCACGTCGAGCGTAATAACCGAGGGATGCATCTCACGAGCCACTGCCAGGGCTTCCTCCCCGGTAGCGACCCCAACCACCTGATAATTATATTCGGCCAGATAGCGGTTGAAGACCTGAGTGACGGCCTGGTTATCATCCACCACCAGCACCACTTTCTCTGCACCGGCCGGAAAATCAAACCGATAGGTACAACGATGCTCGTTTAGCTCAAAGGTCTGCCAACGTCCATGCAATGGCTCAAGCAGATGGGAAATCGGCTCCAGCGCCGGCTTCTGGGCGCGCGCCGCAGCCTCTACTCCAGACAGGTCAAACTCAGCCGTCAATTCCGCCGCCACGGTACGTCTCTCGTGAGAGAGACGCAGATGGATCTGTTGGCTGCCCGGCTGGGTAATGAGCTGGCTCAGAGCCGTGAGAAAGACCTGGCGTAAAAGCGTCCGGCTGCCGTAAATCACCGGCAGCCTGTCCGGTAGGTCCCAGGAGAGGTTAACGCCCTGCTGTTGGGCCACCGGACCCATCAGCTCAAGGACCCCCTGAGCAACTTCTCTGGGGTCTACGGCGCGATGGCGGGAACGAAAACGCTCAAGTTCATCATCCAACATATTCTCCGGTTGGGGAGGGGCAGGCTCTGGTTGAGGTACTTTTTCCAACAGCGAACCAGCCAGCATCTCGATAGCCTTTTGCTGCTGGCGGAAGAATTGGCGGCGGCTGTAGCCCAACTCCTGCATAATCTCGGCCAGGGTGCGCTCTTCGACGTAGCGATACACCAGCAGCAAATAGTACTCGGCCTGCGAAGCGCCTTTGGTGGGGGTATCAGCAGGGTTCAGAGCTTCAATTCCCTCTAACAGCAGCCGGTGCAGCCGTTGAGCCCGATTAGGGCCTCTTTGTTCCGCCTCCGGCCAACAGTGTTGGGCCAAAGCGTGGCCTTCAAGATAGGGGAAATCATACAGATGGCTCAGGGCATCTTTGAGTTGTTGGAGAAATTCTGACTCGGTCGCCATTGACATCCTTCTGAGGAGAATTATAGCATGTCCGAAATTTACCGGAAAACCTGGCACTCATTTGACACTCCCCCGGCACAAATTGATGGCGTTAGGCGCTGAGTTCGATTATGATGAGTTTAGGCGAAAATGGAGGGCAGACTTCAGCCTGTCCCCTTGAAGCAGACTGAAGTCCGCCCTCCAAAAACGTCACGAATTGAGGCAAAGCTGGACTGACAGCAATGATGAGAGGAGGTAAGCGAGCACGATAATCAGAGAGGTTGAGCACAGCGGGTTATTTATCTAAAATTGTAGAGTCACTTCACCCATTATTAGTTTTGCTCAAGGAGGATTTTCAATGAAGAAAATAGTAAGTATACTACTGTTGCTGGTGTTGGGGTTAACCCTGGCTCCTTTGCCCATTCAGGCTCAGGCCGAGGTAGCCTGCGAAAATGAAGTCGTAGTGCAGGCTTCTGACTTTTTATCAACCATTGCCGACAAGTATTACGGCAATATTCAGGCGTACCCGGCCATTGTTGACGCGACTAATGCTAAAGCTAAAACGGACAAAAGCTTTGCCACCATTGACGACGCCAACGTAATCGAGCCAGGCTGGAAGCTCTGTATCCCCAGCGCCGAAGACGCCCAGGCGATGTTCGGCCAGAGCCTGCCGGCGATGGCAGCGGCCGCCCCGGCCAGCGGCGAAAAGATTGAACTGCGCCTGATCTGGTGGGGGTCGCAAGATCGCCACGACCGGACCATCAAGGCGATTGAGCTGTACGAGTCTCTCAACCCCAATGTTGATATCGTTTACGAATTTTCGAACTTCGCCGACTATTGGACCAAGGCAGCCACCCAGGCGGCTGGCGGCAATCTACCGGATGTGATGCAGCACGATTATGCCCGCATCGAGGAATATGTGGCCAGAGATTTGTTAATGCCCCTGGACAACTACGTGGCCTCCGGTGCGATAGACCTGGCCGACGTCCCCAGCGCCAGCATCAACGGCGGCAGGGTTGGCGGCACTTTGTACGGGATTAACCTGGGCAATAACTCGTTTTCGGTGATTATGGATACCGATGCCTTTGCCAAAGCCGGTCTGGAAATACCCCCCGATAATTGGACCTGGCAAGATTTTGAACAGACCATTATGACCCTGCATGAGAAGTTAGGCATCTGGGGCATTGGTTCAGATTTGTATAACCGCAACAGCAGGAATGTTTGGTATACGATGTTCCAGGGCTATGGGACTTGCCCCTTCTCGGCCGATGGGACCAAGCTTGGCTATACGGATGACCAGCCCTTCATTGACATGTTCAACATGTTCCTCCGTCTCCAGGATGCCGGGGCTGCGCCTAGCCGCGAAGACGTGCTGGCCCGGTTCGACAATGTCGGCCCTGAAGGTTCTGCGATTATCAGCGGGGAAGCCGCCCAGGTGATGTACTGGAGCAACCAGATTGTGGCCATTCAAAACGCTGCCGGCGAAGGGCGCAACTTCCTCCTGCATACGTTACCCCGGCCCGAAGGCGGGGTGTCATCCAACTACCTCAAGCCTTCGATGTTCTTCTCCATCACCAAACATGCCCAACATCCCGACGAAGCGGCTAAATTTATCAACTGGTTTACCAACGATGTCGAAGCCAACAAGATTTTGATGGCCGAACGCGGCGTGCCCATTTCGCCCCAGATTCAAGAGGCCCTGGCGCCTGAATTGGGGAAATCTCAAAAAGCTATGTTCGATTTCTTGAAAAAGATTGAGGCCGACAGCAGCCCCATTTGCCCGCCCGACCCGGCCGGCGCCGGCGATGTTGACACCAACGTTTATATCCCGGAGGTCATTGACCCGGTCATGTTTAAGACCGTTACCCCGGAACAGGCAGCGACCGTATTCCGGGAAAAGGCCAACGAAATTCTGGCGGCGGCCAAAGAATAGCCAAATCATCTCAATAGCTTTAACTCTCTCGTATGGGGGATTAGGAGGCACCGGCCAAGTGACACCTCCTAATCCCCCGGCAACAGTCAATTCCCTTAACTACGACGACAGGGGATAGTGATGACAAGCAGGCTTGAACAAGCTTTTCCGGTCAAAGTATCGTTGGGCCAGCGCCTCAAAACAGCGCTGACCTTCAAAAAGAAAAGCGGCCTGAGACAGGACAACTGGGCCGGGTATCTGTTTATTTCGCCCTGGCTGATTGGCTTTTTCGCGCTGGTCCTGTTACCCATTCTGGCCTCTTTTGCGCTGGCCTTTACCGACTACGACATTTTATCTCCGCCCAAATGGGTGGGGTTAGCCAATTTTGAGCGCATGTTTACCGACGACGTCAGATATTGGCGCTCGGTACGCTCCACCTTTTACTATGTTTTCGTCGCCGTGCCGCTGCGCCTGGCCTTTGCCCTGGCGGTGGCAATGCTCCTAAACAGCGGGCGGAAGCTGGTCGGCCTCTATCGAGCCGCTTATTACGCGCCGTCTATTGTGGGCGGCAGCGTGGCGATTGTGGTCATGTGGCGTCAGATCTTCGGTAATCAGGGAGTGGTTAACTTTATATTAGCCTTGTTTGGATTGCCTGTTTATAGCTGGTTGGGCAGCCCCAGGACCGCTATCTGGACCCTGATCATCCTGGCGGCCTGGCAATTTGGCTCGCCCATGTTAATTTTCCTGGCCGGCCTCAAGCAAATTCCCAACGAATATTATGAGGCTGCTGCCATTGATGGGGCCGGAGCCTGGGACAAATTTTTAAAAATTACGCTGCCTCTATTGACCCCGATCATCTTCTTTAATTTAGTTATGCAAATCATCCACGGCTTTATGGCCTTTACCCAGGCGTTCATTCTCAGCGGCGGCACCGGCAGCCCGTTGGATACGACCCTATTTTATGCGCTTTATCTTTATATCCGGGCTTTTGAAACCTTTGAAATGGGTTACAGCTCGGCGATGGCCTGGGTGCTCTTGTTGGTCATTGCCTTCTTCACCGCCCTGATCTTTAAGTCATCGTCCCACTGGGTTTTCTACGAGTCGAAAGGGGGAGAATAGATGAGTACATCCGCTGCCGTCGTCAGCCAGGCGCACCCGCAGAAGTTTAGCTATAAAAAATTAGCCCGCACTATTCTGTATCACACCGCAGTCGGGCTGTTTGGCTTTGTCATGATTTACCCGATTTTGTGGTTGTTTGCCAGTTCGTTTAAGTCTTCCAGCGAAATATGGACCAATATTACCTCGCTTATCCCCAAAGACTTTTCCTTTCAAAACTATGTTACGGGCTGGGCCGGTTTTGGCGGCGTGACTTTTGCCACTTTTTACCTCAACTCGTTTATTTACTCGGCGGTCGGTACCATTGCCGTCGTCATGTCCTCGGCTGTGGTCGCCTATGGCTTTGCCCGGATTCGCTTTACCGGCCGAGCCTTTTGGTTTACCTGCATGATGCTAACCCTCATGCTGCCGGTCCAGGTGCAGATTATCCCCCAATACGTTATATTTAGCTGGCTGGGCTGGATCAACACTTTTTATCCGCTGCTGCTGCCCCGGTTTTTTGGACAGCCCTTTTTTATCTTTCTGATTATGCAGTTCATCCGGGGTATTCCCCGCGAGCTGGACGAAGCCGCCGAAATTGATGGCTGCAGCAAGGCCGGCATCTTTTTCAGGATCATTCTGCCCCTCACTCAACCGGCCCTGATTACATCGGCCATCTTCTCCTTTTATTGGACCTGGGAGGATTTTCTGACTCCCCTCATCTACTTAACCGATGTTAAGCGATTTACCGTCTCGGTCGCTTTAAGATCGTTTTCCGACCCGGGGTCGGCGACAGATTGGGGGGCCATCTTCGCTATGTCGGCCCTGTCATTAGTGCCGATTTTTATCGTCTTCTTCATCTTCCAGCGATATCTGGTCGAAGGGATCAGCACCAGCGGGCTAAAGGGTTAAAATTTGCCGCCACCATTTCCACCGCTGTCTATCCTAAAAGCGCCGGCTCAGGCTTATAGAAGGGAGAATCTCCAGAATGGTTGAAAAATTACGGGTGGGCATCGTCGGCAGCGGCATTGGGCGATCCCATTTGCAGGCCTTTCACGCCTTGCCCGACCAATTTGAGGTGGTGGCGATTTGTGACATTGACGCCGCCAGGGCGAAGGCTTTAGCAGAAGATTACCACGTTCCGCATATCGTCACCAGCCTGACCGATCTGTGCCAGATGGATACCCTGGACGTCATTGACATATGCACCCCGCCCTTCTTGCACTACCCCCAGGCCCAACAGGTGTTGTCCGCCGGAAAGCATGCCATCTGTGAAAAACCGGTGGCCGCCTCGCTGCGAGAGATTGACGCGTTGCTCGCCCTGGAAGCGCAGTCGGGCAAACGGCTCATGCCTATTTTTCAATATCGCTTTGGCCACGGCATCCAAAAGCTCAAGCTGCTGATCGAAGCGGGTATCGCCGGGCCGGCCTACCTTACCACAGTCGAGACGGCTTGGCGGCGGCGAGCCGAATACTACGCGGTTCCCTGGCGCGGCAAGCGGGCAACGGAACTGGGCGGCGCGCTGGTTTCGCTGGCGATTCACGCGCATGATCTGGTCTATTATGTGCTTGGCCCGGCTAAGAGTGTCTTTGCCCGCGCCAAAACTATGGTCAACCCCATTGAAGTCGAAGATTGTGTGTCGGCCTCGCTGGAAATGGCCGATGGCTCCCTGGCCTCGTTGTCGGTCACCACCGGCTCGGCGGTCCAGATCAGCCGGCATCGCTTTTGCTTTAGCGGCTTAACCGCCGAAAGTCATACCGCCCCGTACACCAACAGCCATGACCCCTGGACCTTTACGGGCGACTCGCCGGAAATCCAGGCCAAAATCGTAGAAACCCTGGCCCGCTTCCAGCCTCGCCCCGAGCAATTCACCGGGCAGTTTGAGCGCTACTATCAGGCGCTCCGCCAGCAGACCGAACTCCCCGTTACCCTGGCCGATGCCCACGCCGCCCTGGAGCTTATCACTGCCCTTTACCACTCCGCCGAAACAGGCCAGGTGGTTGATTTGCCGCTAGCCAAAGATCATCCCAGATATGCCGGATGGCAGTAAAAAGTTAGAACCTCTGCTTGACTCATGCGGCAATTTATCGAAGCTGCTCACGGTTAACTCGCTGGCCGGTGGCCGCAGCCAGGTAGGCCATATAAACGAGGCGAGTCACTTCTAACCCCAGATGTCCATCTGCTCTGGGCGGCCGCTTCTCGGCGACGGCGGCCACAAAGTCCTGGCACATCGCCAGGTGGCCGGAACTCCAATCCTCATTGGGCATCGGTGTGCTCCAACCCGCGCTGGTACTGACCTTTTCCATAATGTATTCGTCGCCAAACACCTCAGCCTGGGGGGCGTAGGCTTGCAGCAGGTTGTTCGGGCTTAAGTTACACTTCAACTGCCCATTGGATAGGAAAATCTCCAGGCGGCTCTCCATCCCGCCAAGCACCGCATCCGAAGCATAAACAATCGCCCGGCTGCCGTCGTCAAAGGTGATGATAACCGTGGCCCAGTTTTCCACATCCTGCCAGCCGGTGACCATCCACGGCCTGGCCTCCGTCATCACTGACGGAATGCGGCTGAGGTCTCCTACCTCGGCGCTGACAGCTACCGCTCGGATCGGCTGCCCTTGACGAGCCAGACCTTCCTGCTGCTTGAGATAAAGCATCGCCCCGATGGGGTGCGCTCCCAGGCGCAGCAAGGCTCCGCCGCCGGTGTAGCGCCAGATTTTGGAAAAGGGCGAATGTGAGCCGCTGTGGCACTCGCCGCCGCGCATCTCCACAATAGTCCCCTGTGAGGTGGTAATCAGCCCCTCGGCCCGGCTAATCGAGGGCGCGTAGACCCAGTTTTCACCGTACATCAGGTAGACCCCCGCCTTTTGAGCCGCCTGGACCATCGCCTGGGCATCTGCCGTAGCGATAGCCAGCATGTGATGGCGGTCCGTGGTGGCGATTTCCGCATCCGTAGCTGTGGCGGGTAAGTCTTGCCCCACATAAGCAGTGAGGGGTTTAGTGCAGACGATGTGTTTACCGGCAGCGGCAGCGGCCTCGGCCATGGGTCGGTGCAGATGATTGGGTACACATAGGTCCACCATGTCAACCTCTGGCAAGGCCAGCAGGTGGTGATAATTGGTAAAAGTTTTGGGTATGTTGTGACGTTGGGCATACTTGGCAACGTTAGCTTCAGTACGGGCCGCCACGGCCACGATCCGGGCGTTATAGCCGCTGACCTGCCGATAGCAGCGCGCCCGCGTTTCGGCCAGGAAACCGGCCCCGATGATCCCGATACCAACTTGTTTTTGTTCAGACATAGTCCCTCCCGTAAGGAGTAAGGGTTTCCCCTACTCCTTACTCCCTACTTCCTAATTTGTGAGCCTGTTGTTGGGCCTTTAAGGCTAACTCGGAGGCCAGGAAACAATGGGCCTGCGGCATAGCAGTTTCGGTGCGGTTGATAATGTCGCTTAGCAGTTGCCGGCCATAGGGCAGGTCTAACCCATTGCAGTCCAGATAGGTTGTGCCGGCCTGGTCCACCAAAAAGAGGTGGTTTCCGCCGGGCCGCCCGGCCAGGTCACAATATTTGCGCAGTTCAATATATCCCTCTGTCCCTAGAATCGTCAAACGGCCATCGCCCCAGGTGCTCAGCCCGTCTGGAGTATACCAATCCACGCGAATGTAACCGGTACCCCCATTGCCCCGGATGATCAAGTCTCCAAAATCCTCCAATTCTGGATATTGAGGATGGTTGTAGTTAGCCACTTGGGCCGCCACCACCTGGGCCTCCGTTGAGCCAGTGAAGTAGAGAAATTGGTCAATCTGGTGGGAGGCAATATCGGTGAGAATGCCGCCATACTGCGCCCGCTGGAAAAACCAGCCAGGGCGGCTGGGCAGATTGAGGCGATGTGGTCCCAGGCCGACCGTCTGAACGACCCGGCCAATTGCCCCGGCCTGGACCAGTTCTCCGGCTTTGATCGTGGCCCGGTTTTCAAAGCGCTCGCCAAAGTAAATGGAGTAGATGCGACCGGTTTCGGCCTGCACGCGGCGAGCCTCGGCCAGTTGATCGAGGCTGGTAAAGCCGGGCTTGTCGCTCATAAAATCTTTGCCATGCCGCATAGCGGCAATACCGAGCGGAGCCCGCTCATTGGGAATAGCTGCGCTGACAATGAGGTGCAGGCTGTCATCTTCCAGGATCTCCTCGGCGCTGCGAGCCTGGCGGGCCTGGGAGTAGCGGGGTGCAAATTGGGCGATGAGGTCGGGTTCTGCGGCGTAAAATGAAATAAATTCCGCCCCGGCCTGGAGCAGAAGATCGGTTTGCCCGTAGATATGGCCGTGATTGAGGCCGATAACGGCGAAACGAACAGCAGGTTGGGTTAGCATTCTTCCTCCAGCCACTTGACCCATAGAGTTCCAGAGTTACATTACGTTGATCCGGACGGGCGCTCGGTGGGATGATAGCAGCTCGGCGCTTCATCAGTTTTGAGATCATTATACTTGATCCGGCCAGTCCGCAAAGTCTAAATCAGTACTCATACGTTTATAGTGATGCCGAAACGGGTGAGCCGCTGACTACCGAAAAGATTCGTGATGGTTATTCCCTCTAATTCACAAAATTTAGGTGTGAACACTGTTACCCGACCGTGAACGGGTAGCTTGCACCAGGGCAGTGACCAGCGGCGGCGTTAGACGCCCCAGACCAATCAGGGCATCTGCCAGCAGCGGCAAATTGAGCACAGCTTGCAGATAACGGCCTACCCGTACCGGCCGATCGAATTCAGCATGCCAGCCAGCTTGGTAACGGGCCTGCCAATCGGCCAGGGATAGCTGCCCTTGCAGAAACTTGTGAGCCAGTGGGGCGCAAAGTTCCGCCGAATGGAGGGCTATAGCCATACCGTCGCCGCACAAGGGCGGGATCATCACCGCCGTATCCCCCAGACAGGCTACGCCGTCCCAGGGGGTTCCTGGCCGGTTCGGGTTAACCGCGGCTACCGCAGTTTCAGTTTCAGGTAAAACCTGTCCCCCGGCCAGTCTCCGACCCAGCGCCGGGTTCCAACAAGCAGCGGCATGGCGGATCGCGGCCATGCTCTGCCCGGCCCGGACAAAAGCCGCCTGAGTAGCCAGCAGGCAAAAGTTCACCCGCTCTCCCTCGATGCGGTTGACTCCGGCATAACCGCCGGGAAAGAAGAAAAGTTCTACTTGAGCCGGCATGGTAACGCCTTCGTAGTGGCATTTGACTCCGACGTAACCCTGGCCCGGTTTTAGATTTTGCGTGTGTCGAGGCGGCAGGCCCGGCAAGCTATGGCGGCCACAGGCGGCCACGACGGCTCGCGCCCGAATGGTTTCCGATCCGTTGCGCGAACGCAGGGCTACCTCAAAGCTCTTGCCAATCTGCCGGATAGCCGTGGCGGTGACATTAGCGCGCAGGTTTACGCCGCGTTGCTGCGCGGCAGCCGCCAGGCCCGCATCAAGGGCAAACCGGCTGAGGCCCCAGGCACAGCCGGGCAGAGTAGTCTGCACAGCCACTCCCGCCGGGGAGACCAGCCTGGCCCGGGCAATATACGCCGGCTGTAACGCGGCAACAGTGGGGTAAAGTCCCATCGCCCCCAAGCTGGCCTGCGACTCGGGCGAGAGAAATTCGCCGCAGACTTTATGGTGCGGAAAATTCCGGCGCTCGATCAACACAACATCCCAACCAAGTTCTCCCAGCACTGCGGCCAGGCTACTGCCGGCGGGGCCTGCACCCAGGATGATTATATCGCGGCTCATTTCTTTAGCTGCTCCATCAGGCCAGGGCGATGGGCGGACCGGCTTGCGACTGCGGCTGTAGAGATGATGACCAGGTAACGAAAGAAGGGGCGCCAGGCGTAGGTCAGATTGGTGAGCTTGGGTAGTTCCTGAAGTTGCCGGAAATCGGCTGAGCGAAAGCCCCGGCGGACAGACAGCGGCGCATCATGCCGGATCAGGCGATTTCGCGATAAGAGGCGTGTGGCGGCCAGAATACCGGCCCAGGCCAGCCAGTGGCGATGCAGATCGTTGATGACCACCCCCAGGCGGGCCGCGTGCAACATGGCTTGCAACACGTCCGGCACCTGCGCCGCCGGGAAATGATGCAGAAAGAGTGAGGCCGTGACAATATCGGCCTGCTGCGCAGCAAGTTGAAAAATATCGCCCTGCTGCACCTGAACACGCGGTTCGTCACGATAATAGGCGGTAGCCACCGTGCAGGTATCGGGGTGAATATCTACCAGGGTCAGGTTCAGGCGGATGTGGCGGCGGGTGGCCCAACTCAGCAGCCGCCGGTTTATATCACCCGAACCGGCCCCAACGTCAAGGATGGAAAGTTGAACGGGCCGGCCGGCCAGCCGCCACAAGCGGTTTACCCCTTCCAGAGTAGGCCAGGCTGCGCCCAACAGCCGATTAATCCAGCGCAGTTGGGCCAGAGTTTCGGCGAGTTCAGCGCCGCCAATGGAAAGATCATCCATCAACTCCTGGCTTTCCGAGCGGTGGGTCAGATCAGGCCAGGCCCACATGCTGCAACGTTTCCGTTTGGCTCGCCAGCGTCCCATTTTTGTTCCCTGACTCCCGCAGCGGCAGATAAGCCAGCCGGGCCATTTCGATGACCAGGCCTGGCCCAAAGGCCATCGCCACGCCTTCAACCCTTTCGCCGCCGACCCCCTTCTGACGAAGGCGCTGTTGAAGTTCGGCCAGGACAAACAAGATGGTGGCTGAGGACAGGTTGCCAAAATGGCCCAACACCGACCAGGTAGCGGCCACCTGCTCCGGCGTCAGTTGGAAAACAGCGATCAGCCGTTCCACAATGCCCCGACCACCGGGATGAATGGCCCAAAAGTGAGGGCGAGTATGACCGTTCAGGAGACTGGCCAAAGCAGCGGGGGCGGCCTCGGCTAAGTGCTCAGGGATTTGGGGAGAGAGCCGCAGTATAAAGCCATGATCGCCAATTTGCCAGACCATTTCAGAGCGGGTTTCCGGTTTTACCGCTGTGTAAAAGCCGCCAATTTTAAACACATCCCGCTGATTATCCCCCACGGCCCCTACCAGGCAGGCAGAAGCACCATCGGCAAAGAGGGTGGAAGCGATCAAAATTTCGCGCTTGGCGCCCGGCTGCATGTGGATCGAGCTTAGCTCAACACAAATAACCAGAACCAGGGCCGAAGGCTGGGCTTTGACAATTTGAGTGGCCATCCGTAACCCGTTGAATGCGGCGGCGCAGCCCATAAAACCGATCAGAGTTCGCTCCACCGTCGGGGCCAGATGAAGCTGCTGAGCGATGGCCTGATCCAATCCCGGCGCAAAAAAGCCGGTACAACTGACCACAATCAGGTGGGTGACGGCTTTGGATATGTCGGCCAACTCGCTGTGGCTGGTCTCAGCATAGGCTGCGAGCGCCCGCTGGCCGGCTTTTGTACCCAAAACGACCGATTCGCGTTCGTAAATGAGCATTCGCTCGGCCGTGGTCATGGCTTTAGCCGGAGGCAGGCCGGGGGCTATGCGGGAGAGATGGGGCGGCTGAAGAAAATCAGGAATACAGGCATAACGAGTTTTAACCCCGGAGTTACGGTAAATGCTCGTCAGCCAACGGCTCAGGACCGGGTCGGCTTCGAGCGAGTCGGCCATCCATTGGCCCAACGCTTCCTGTTCAACCTGATAGCGGGGGACTGCTGTACCCAGCGCGAGCATGGCAATTCGGTCTTCGTTTTGGCCCATCAAGAGTTCTCCTTCGCTATTAAAAAGTACATAAACAGTATTTTTGGTAAGTGCTACCCTGGACGCTGCCACTGGAACAGCAGCGCCCCGAATTGTGCTTCGTTGGTCTGGATTTTGCTCAGGCTATGTTGAAGGCGGGGGCGCGTAACCGGTGTAAGGCCGGCTGGTCGCCCGAACGGCTGTGTTTGGGGCGCGGCGGTGCGCTGCACCTGCCCTTACAAGCAGGTCGGCTGGATGCTGTTACCGGCGCATTGGACCGCAACTTTGACAGCACCCATGAACTCAGCAACTTCCGGTGCATTATGGGGATCAATGCGCTCACTATAGGTTTTGTTGATTGCACTGAATCGGGATCTGGTGAGGATTCGGTCGAGGGGTGATCCTACAAACAATACTCTAAATCATATCTCAGGCCAAATTTTTTGCAAATCGGCCAATCAACCTTTGACTTCATGAGTCGCCTGGATCACGCTAATTTTTCCGCACACTTCAGTCTATCAGCATATTTATTGGCGCACCTACTTGGAGGGGCAGACAACAAAAATGATCGTCGTGGCCGTGACAGCAGCGAGTGTACGCAGGGCGGTGACGATGGCCGCCGCGATACTGTGTTGCGAGAGGAAGGTCAGCATTTCGGGCACGCCGGGCATGAACACGGTTTTAAGATAATTCCAGTTTTCATACAGGACATCTTTGTCGGCGGCCAGGATATTGTAGGTCATCACCCGAAATGACGTGGGATTACCAGGAATTGTGTTCAGGTGAACGGCTTCGCGGGTATCATTTGGCCCCAAACGGCAAGGGGTTCCTCAGGAAGGTCAGTGTTCGTTCCCAGGCCAGGGTGGCCGCCTCCCGATCGTAGGCATCGCTGCGATCCGGTTCAAAGAACCAGTGTCCCGTGCCCGGGTAGCGATAGAACGTCACCGAGCGGCCAGCTCGCCTGAGAGATTCCTCTAATTCGTCAACGTTGGACGGCGGCTCATACGGATCGTTCTCGGCAAAGTGACCGAGATAGACCGCTCTTGAGGTACTGAAATGGCTGCCCCCCGTCCCGTAAAAGAGAACAACCGAACGGATGTGTTCGGGGTCGGCGGCGGCCAGATCCAGCGCGTAATAGGCCCCCAGCGAGAAACCAATCACGGCGAGGCCACCGTCCGCCTGCCCCGTCCGTTCTTGGAGAAACCTTGTTGCCTCGGCGATCTCGGCCTTGGCCTGGAGGTGGTTGGCGTCGAGCGCCTGGCCGAGGGCTTCCGCACCGGCAATGGTAGCTGCGACCTGACCGTGATAGAGGTCCGGGGCAAAGGCCACGAATCCCTGTTCGGCCAACTGTGTGCAGAAAGCCTTGATGGTCTCGTTCAAGCCCCACCAGGCGTGCAGGACCAATACACCCGGCCCCTGGTCCGTGGATGGAACGGCGAGAAAGCCCTCAGGTTTAGAATAGTTCATATGGACTCCTTATTGTTCTAAATTCGTCAAAATATGTCCAGCCCTGCAAATCCGGTTGGCACGTCACGCAGGGTGCCGCCCAACACCTTAAGCTTCACCCACCTGAGGACCAGCAAAATAAGCAACACACCGCTAGCTGTCCCCAGCCGTTCTACCCCATCCATTTCTTGTTCGGTCAGCTTGGGAGATCTTCACTAAGCCTGGGAGACCCATCCTGCGGATTTTCCCGCCTGCTGTCCCAGGAACAGGCGCAGTTGCGCCCCGTGCTCCTGCACATGCCGCAGATTATACAGTTGAAGCTCCGCAAAGGGCAGCTCTCCCCAGGGAAACCGGCACAAGCGATCAGCCTGTTCGGTGGACAAGACGCCAATGGTCTCCTGGCACTTTTGGCGGCAGTATGCCAGGTAGTCGAGCAGTTCTTCACGGGTATAGGTTCGCGGCAGGACCTCGCCTGGCTCCATCTCAACCAGGTCAAAGGGCGCAGGTGGGGCAAAGCCCTCTTCCGCCCCGGTTAAGTAGAGGTCCAGCCAGAAGAGCGTATGGTAGCCCAGATACCAGAACGCCGAGAAACCCGCTGCCACCCATTGGTCTGGCTGGTCTGCCCACAAGCTCTTTTCCCACAGGTCATCCGGACAGTCGCGCAAGGCGTCGCCTAACATATCAATGGCTGCTCCAAACTGACGCCATAACATTGCATTATCAATGATAGTCATCGCCTTTTTCCTCCTCCTTTTTCAGCTTCGTTTCGTTCATCCGACCGGGTAGTTACCAAAGAAAATATAGCATGGATCGTTTGCCGCCCAACGACCCCCGACGTAAGCTGCTGGCAGGTCAGCCAAGTGCGCCGACAAATCGCGGCGGCAGGCAGTCAGCTTGACGCCATAGACTTCATAATCGGCAAAGTGGCGACCGATATGCAGCGCGGTGGGCAGGTTCCAGCGACCACTGGCATCTATCATTAACTTGGTCCAGGGGCCAATAAGCCTTCGATCTTTTTCGAGGCGCTGCCGCAAGGCATACACAGCAGTGGGTGGATGCCTCACCCCCATTTCGATTATACACATTCACAAGGTTGCCGACGCCGAAGCAGATTCAAGATGCGTTTGATACGATTGTCCCGCTTGTGCGCCAGCAGACGAACCTGTTTTTCATCCGCAAAGTCATCTCTATACGTGCTGTGGGGGCGGTATTGCCCCTCCGCTTCGCGTTCAACTCTCACCACCAACTGGATTAACTGGACAGTTGGACCCATTGTGAGCCTCCTATTCCTGTTCTCATGAGTAGACTACTCTGCCAGTATATCCGCTCAAATTTGCCCTGTAATCGGTCAAAGAGATGGTTACGGGTACAAAAAAAGGACTACCCTAAGGCAGTCCTTTTTACAACATTTGATGTAGCTCATACCTGAGTTAGTCAACTACAGGCTGCGGGGATATTTTAAGCAAAAGGATCAGCTTCGCCGCGCGCCTCTGCGGCCCACCCAGCTCAACCATCATGGGGTTTTCGTTTTAAGCGCCCGCCAAAGATGACCGTGTCGGTCAAGCGGAATCTGGCCTGCGCTTGAATATCTTGCGCTGAGCTGCCAAGCAATACCTCAAACTCGCCCGCCTCCGCCACCCAGGCCTGCTGCGCATCATCCCAGTAGGCCAGGGCTTGCCGGTCGAGGGTCAACGTCACTGTCTTCGTCTCAGCGGGCGCTAAGGCAACCTTGGCAAAACTTTTTAGCTCTTTCGGAGGGCGGGTAAGGCGGGCCGTGACGTCATGCACGTACAGTTGGACAACCTCTTGCCCCGGCCTCTGGCCCGTGTTGGTCACATCCACGTTGACGGTCAATTGACCGTCTGGCGTGATGGCCTCCGTGCTGAGGCGGAGGTTGGCGTAGGAAAAGCTGGTATAGGAGAGGCCAAAGCCAAAGGGGAACAGCGGTTCGACCCGCTTCTTCTCGTAATAACGGTAGCCCACAAAGATACCCTCACCGTAACGCACCCGGTCATTCTCGCCGGGGTAGTTGATAAACGCCGGGTTATCTTCCAGTCGAACCGGGAACGTTTGCGGCAGTTTGCCGGAGGGATTGACTTCGCCAAACAGCACATCGGCAATGGCGTTGCCGCACTCCTGGCCGGGATACCAGGCTTGCATGACCCCGGCCACCTGATTAAGCCAGGGCATGGTCACCGGCCCGCCCGTTTGCAGCACAACCACCGTGCGGGGATTGGCGGCGGCGACACGGGCAATCAGTTCATTCTGCCGACCCACCAGGTCCATGTGGGGCCGGTCTTGCCCCTCGCTGTCCCACTCCCCGGTCAAACCGGCGCAGATGACGGCTACATCGGCCGCGGCGGCCAAAGCCACCGCCCGTTCAATCGCTTCGTCGCCGAGGGGCTGGAACATGCCCACTCGTACCGCCGCCAGGGTGGGCGCATTTTGGCGGCTATATTCAATTGTCAGGTCATACGGCTGTCCGGCCTGAAGTTTCATTACGCCGATGGCTTCCTGGCTGCCAAAGGTAAAGTAACTATCTCCCGGCTGCCAGGCGTCCCAGTTGTCCACCACCAAATGTCCGTTCACAAACATCCGGCTCAAACCGGCGCTGACCAGGCTAAAATGGTATTCGCCACTGGTCTCAGGGGTAAAGCGGGTGGTGAGACGGGCCGAAAAATTGGCCCGCTCTACGCCCGGCCCTACAGTATCTAACCACATTAACTCTGTTTCCAGGGTCTGTTTGCGGAACACCACCGGGCCAGACAGGTCGAGGTTGTTGAAGTATTCGACGCTGAGGCCGGGCTCTCCCTCCAGCGAGGCAAGCTGCCGGCCGGGGAGCAGCGGTAAATATTTGTAATTGGTGCAGCCAGGTTCATAGCCAATCTCGACGTTCCGCCCTACCTGCGCTGTGATCCCCTCCAGCGGGCTGATTCGATAATGGGCGTTTACCTGGGCGCTGCCGCCGCCCATAATCTGGGCAGTTTTGGCATTGGGGCCGATGACGGCCAACGTGGTCAAGGCGTGTTTATCCAGCGGCAGGACGCCGTTGTTTTTCAACAAGACGATACCTTCGGCTCCGGCGCGCCGGATGAGGGCACGGTGCTCCGGGCGATCGAGGGCCTGTTCGTCGGGAATGGTGGGATCGTCAAATGCGCCCACCCGGGCGATGAGGCGCAGCACCCGCCGGGCACTTTCCTGCACCGCCTCCGGGCAAACCTGCCCGGACCGGACGGCCTGGACCAGTTTTGCTCCCCGTTCTCTGGCCGGGCCGGGCATCTCCAAATCAAGGCCCGCCTCAACCGAGGTCGGGCTGTGGTTGGCAAACCAGTCGGACATCACTACACCGTCGAAGCCCCACTCATCCTTGAGGATACCGCGCAACAATTGGGGGTGGTCTCCCGCGTACGTGCCGTTGACTTTGTTGTATCCGCTCATCACCGCCCAGACCCGCGCTTCTTTGACGGCCGCTTCAAAGGGTAATAAGTAGATTTCGTGCAGGGGGCGGTCGTCAATTTCGGAACTGATAGTCATGCGTTGGAATTCCGACTCGTTGCCAACATAGTGCTTGACGGTGGCAGCTACGCCCCGGCTCTGTACACCTTTGATATAGGCTACGACTATTTGGGCCGACAGGCAGGGATCTTCGGAATAGCACTCAAAATTGCGCCCATTCAGAGTGGAGCGATGGATGTTGACTGTTGGCCCAAGCAGCACCCGCGCCCCTTTTGATTGAGCTTCCTCTCCCAGCGCCTGACCAATTTGCTCCACCAGCCCCGTATTCCAGGTGGAGGCCAGGGAAATCCCGACCGGGAAGCAGGCCGCCGGCACGCCGCCGACGAGAGCGCCGCCGCCGCGCGCCCCGTTGGGGCCATCGCTCACTTTGATGGCCGGAATACCCAGCCGTTCGACCGGGACGGTCAACCAGAAGGATGCTCCGGCTAATAAGGAGACTTGTTCTTCGAGGGTCATAGCTTGCAGCAATATCTCAAGACGGGTTTCTAAACCGGTGGTGGTAAAGGTGTTATCTGTTTGGGTGGCCATACTTCCTCTATTCAGTCGTTCTCCAAAAGTTCTATTTGGCCTCAATATCTTTCACAATAATCGCCACCTGGGTGATTGTGGTGGACCCCAAGGTTTGTTCGCTCATGATTATTTCTCCAGTTGGTACTCAGGCCAACCGGCCGGCAGGGGAGCCGGACGCTCAAAGGTGCTGGTCAGCTCGATGTGCTGCCCGGCGCTGGAGGCTTCGAGCACGGCGTGCATCGTATCAAGGATGTGATACCCCAGCTCGCCACTGGCGCGGTGTGGACGACCGGTGCGCAGGGCATAGGCCAGGTCGGCCACGCCCAGGCAGCGGCTGTTGGCGGTATGCGCGTGGGTGAGTGGTATCTCACGCCAGCCGGCCTCACCCAAACAGCGCACCTGCACCGGCCCGCCGAACATGTTGGGGTCGGGCATGCTCAGCGTGCCGGCCGTCCCCTGAATTTCAAGCAGCCCGCCGCCGACATCATATAGGTTCAGCGCCGCGCCCGCCGATACGGCCACGTCAAAGCTGGTGACAAGCGTAGCCACCGGGCCGCTGGCAAAATCGAGAACGCTGGCGATATGCGTAGGAGTTTCAACCGGGATTTTCTGCCCCTGTTTTGGCCCGCTGCCAATAGTGCGCTCCGGGTAGGTGATGCGGGCCGAACCGGTGACACGGCGAATTGGCCCCAACATTGAAACCAGAGCTGTCAGGTAGTATGGCCCGATATCAAACAGCGGCCCCGCGCCAATCTGGTACAAAAAGCCAGGATCCGGGTGCCAGGCTTCCGGGCCGCGAATGAACATAAAGGCATTAGCGGCTACCGGTGTGCCAATTTCGCCGGCGTCAATCAGTTGGCGGCAGGTTTGCAACCCACCACCCAGAAACGTATCGGGCGCGTTACCCACCCGCAGGCCGCGCGCCTGCGCTTCCCGGAGCATCAGTTGGCCCTCAGTGCGGCTCATCGCCAACGGCTTTTCATTGTACACGGATTTGCCGGCACACAGGGCGGCCAGCCCTACTTCGGCGTGGGCGGCGGGGATGGTCAGGTTGATGATTAGCTCGATGTCCGGATCGGCCAGCACCTCGGCTACCGGCAGCGCCCGGGGCACGTTGAATTTGGCGGCCTGGCTCTCGGCGCGAGCCAGATCGAGGTCGGCACAGGCAACCAGGTCCAGAATGTCCCACTTGGCCGCGTTTTCAAGATAAATGCTGCTGATGTTGCCGCAGCCGATGACGGCGGTTTTAACCGGGGTGAGGGTCATTGTTAGCTCCTCGGCAATTGCTGCCGCAAATAGGCCAGGCTGTTCGAGATGCTAGCCACGGGGTCGCGTGGATTATCGTGCTCGACGATGAACCAGGACGCGCCGGCGTCGCGGGCCGCGGGGAGCAGGATCGGCCAGTCCAGGCTGCCCGCGCCGACATCAGTCATCACCGCGCCATCCATGAGCGGCTCTGAAGAATCCGGGCCGGCGGTTCCCAGGTCCTTCACGTGTACCCGCAAGCAGCGGCCCGCGTAACGCTGCAACAACGCCACCGGGTCAACGCCGCCGAAGGTTATCCAGGCCAGGTCCGGCTCAAAACCGAGGCTATCGCCGGCGCTGTCAAACAGCCAATCCAGGGCGAGTTTGCCGTCAAGCTCAACCATCTCCCAGTGGTGGTTGTGGTACAACAAGCGCATGCCTGCGGTCTGGCAGCGTTGGGCCAGTTCGCCCAGCAGTCGGCCGGTTTCCTGAAAGACGCCGGCGCGCTTTTCGCCCACCAGGTAGGGAATGTACGGCGCGACGAGGGTGTCGTTGCCGATGGCCTGATTAAAGGCAATAATTTGGGGCAGATTGTTCTGCAAGCTGTCGAGTGGCAGGTGAGCGGCGATGACTTGCAGGCCGTGTTTGTCTAACAGCGTGCGCATTTCGGCGGCGGTGCAGCCATGGTCGCCCACGGTTTCCACGGCGGTGTAGCCAACTCCGGCTACCTGGGCCAGAGTTTCATCAAACGTGCCGGGTAACGTCCGCAGACTGTACAACTGGACGGCGATGGGTAAAGCTGTTTCTTGAGCGGTCATGAGTTTATGCTCCTTGGTTGGGTTGAATAGAAGATAGCAGCAATCGGTTAGACAGTGGAGAGGTCCCATTCCTCATAAATTTTAGGTACATCATTGATCAGACGCCGGGTATAAGGCTCTTTGGGATGCAGAATCACCGCGTCAGGCGTGCCGCTTTCAACAAATCTGCCGTGCTCCATAATATAGACCTTGTCAGAAACGTAATAGGCCAGGCCAATATCGTGGGTGATAAAAATAACCGTCATCCCAATGTCGTCGCGCAGTTTCATCAGTTGATCCAGAATCGTAGCCCGCGAACAGGCGTCAATCATGGAGGTGGGTTCATCGGCCAGCAGAATTTTGGGCTTCAGCAGAAAGATGCGTGCAATCATGAGGCGCTGCTGCTGCCCGCCGGACAGTTCAAACGGGTATTTGTTGGTCAATTCCTCGAACTTGAGGTTAACGAAGCTGCAAGCCTCGGCCATCAGCTCTACTTTTTTGGCCTTCGGCAGGTTGCCGCCGCCGCGCATATTAATGCAATCTAACAGGACGGAGTCGATTTTGTTAAAGATGTTGTATGATGAGAACGGGTCCTGAAAGATGGCCTGGATATTTTTCCAGTATTCTTTCCTTTTTTTGTGCGAACTGATGTCGCGTTTTTTCCCCTCGAAGTAAATCTCACCCTCAGTCGGGTTGATTAACCCCAGAAGAAGTTTAGACAAGGTGGTCTTGCCGCTGCCCGATTCCCCTACAATCGAGACAACTTCGCCCTTGTAGAGATCAAGGTCCACATGGTCAACCGCGACGGTTTTGTTATTGCCAAAGCCAAACACTTTGGTCAGCCCTGAGGCCCTCAAGTACAATGTTTTTTCATCGGCCATTTTTGTAAGCCTCTCTTAGTTCGTCTTCCGAAAAGATGCAGCGGTAAGTCCGCCCCTGACCCACAGGGCGAAGGTCAATAGACCTGACCGTACACTCCGGCTGAGTGTATTTACAGCGTTCGGCAAAGCGGCAGCCGGACGGCGGTTTTTTAAGATTAGGCGGCACCCCGGGAATAGCCGTCAGTTTGGCCTCGCGCAGTCCCTCTTCCGGCACAATAATGGATCCCATCAGCCCTTTGGCGTAAGGATGAAGCGGATCAAATACGGTTTGTTTGGCGGTTCCTTGCTCCACAATCTGCCCCGCGTACATGACCATAATGTCATCGGTGACATTGTAAAGCAGCGGAAGCTCATGGGTGATGAAGATCATGGATTTGATGAATCGCTTTTCCATCAAGTTCCGCAGCATCTTGATGACCATCTTCTGTGAAGTGACATCAAGGGCAGAGGAAGGCTCATCGGCAATTAATACGGTTGGGTGAAGCAGCACTGAAATGGCGATGACGGTGCGCTGTTTCATCCCCCCCGAAAGTTCAACCGGATATTTTTGCAGAACCTGGGCCGGAAGCCCCAAAACTTCAAAGCTCTGCCTGGCAAGGTCAAAAATATCTTTCTTGGTTTTACTGCGATCGTGGGCTTGAACCACATCTTCAATAAAACTGATAATTTTTTGGGTGGGGTTAAGCGCGTTCATGGCGGCCTGGGGAATATAGGCAATCTCTCTACCCAGGATTGATTTGCGAACGTTATCCGGGGTCATCTTAGAAATATTGGTCCCATTGATGATAATATCGCCGCTGGTATAGTACAGCGGCGGAAAATAATAGCCCATCAGGCTCAACGCCAGCGTTGATTTTCCACAGCCGGACTCGCCCGCAATTCCGAGTGATTTCCCTTCTTCGAGTTTTAGCGATACATGGTCAACCGCGTAAACATCTTCGCCAAACCGGGTAATATATTTTGTGGTTAATTCATTAACTTCTAAGACCACGTTTGACATATCAATCACCTAATCCCGCAAGGCCGGATTGAATACATGGTCAAGACCGGTATTCATCAAGTTCAACGAGAAAGAAATCAAGGCGATGGTTAGAATTACCGGGACGTACGCCCACCACTTGCCCAGGATATGCGCCTGGTAAATCATCGCCCAGTTCATCATTAACCCCAACGTGGGCACTTCAGTGGTTCTGGGGCCTAAACCAATAATGGATAGCGCCGCTTCCAACAGGATAGCCGAGGAAATCTGTAAAATGAGGGCCATGATTACGTAAGAAGCAATGTAAGGTAGAATATCCCGGACGATGATATGAGCAACCGAGTGACCGGATAGTTTAGACAAGTTGACATGGTCACGATTCCGCAGCGAAAATACTTGCGCCCGCACGGCCCTGGCGGTCCAGACCCAGGAGGTAAACCCGATGACCACGGCAATGGTAAACGCGCCGCGTTGGTCCTGCCCGATACTGAATGAGATGAGGATTAACAAGACAAAGCTGGGAATAACCGTGAATAGATTGGTGATAAACGTAATCACGTCATCGGTAAAGCCACCCACATACCCCGAGAGTAATCCTAAAACCAACCCGATAAAGGTTGCGACCAGACCGGCCACAAAACCGATGAGCAGAGATACCCGGGTGGCCGCTACCAATTCTGTCAGGACATCCCGGCCAAAGTTGTCGGTTCCCAGGGGTAACAGGCGGACATTGGCCACCTCTTTGATATTTACGTAATCGGTTTGAGCGATAGCCCCCATCTCTCCAGGTTGACCCGATTCCTTGTTGAGTATGGTCTTTGCCCCTTCAGTTGACAGAAGCCCCTTGAGCGAGTTATTGAGCCGAATAAAATAATTCCGCCGGGCATTGGTCATCCCGGATATTTTCTTCGCCGGGTCGAAATTGTTCACCCACTGCTCCAGAAGTTTGGCGGTGTTCTCAATATCTATCTCAGAAGCAGGAATCTCAGCCGCCACGAGCCATTCCTTAATGGCCAGGCGATCTTTGTCGGCTAACTTGCTGGCAATTCGGTTGGCAGCGGCATCATCCAGGTCTAAGGTGTAATGCGGAGAAAAAAGGCTGTCGTAGACATTGGCGTAGATGCCGGGCGGAAAGAAAGTTCCCTGACCAATGATGGCTAAGGGGGGATCTGGGACGATCCGTGGATAAATAATCACGATCAGCAAAATTGAGGCAAAGATGGAAAAACCAGCTACAAATTTCCCCGAGTGAAAAACCTGTCGAATGGTACGTTTCATAACGGCATGCCTCCCTAATCAGCCTGCGCTGCCTTAATACGTGGATCAAGGATGCCGTAGAGAATTTCAATAAGAAAGTTTGCAATCAGCACCATGAGGGTGATAATCAAGGTGGTTGCTGAAATGAGCGGGTAATCCTGGCCTAACACGGCTGACAGAACAGTCGTACCAAGCCCCGGATAGCTAAAAATAATCTCCGCCACCAACGCCCCAAACACCATGGTGCCAATAGCCAGCGCCAAACCGGTTATTTGCGGTAACATGGCATTCCTGAACACATAACCCACAATCTTGCGGTCTTTGATGCCCATAAAACGGCTGAACTTTACATAGTCCGCATTCAATTCATAGATAGCCATAGAACGCATCCCAATCGCCTGGCCGCCGATGGTGACCAATACGATAGACCAGAATGGGAGTTGGTAATGGACGATCACCGACCAGATAAAACGCCAGCTCAAATTGGGAATCAGGTCAAAGCCGTACCCGCCCGAGGTGGGGAACCACTCTAATATGACCGCAAAAATAACCAGCAAAAAAATCGCCATACCAAATGGCGGCAAACTGCTGGCAAAAATGCTGATTGGCAGAAGGATTTTATCAAAGCCCCCTCTCAGATAGGCCGCCAACGCGCCTAGGGCGTTGCCGATGATCCAGCCAACGAGAATGGCCGGGAACTGTAAAGCCACCGTCCAGATCAGGGAAGCTTTGAGAACGTCGGCCACCGTTCTGGGATATTGGCTGAACGAGAAACCAAAATCACCTTGCAGTACATTTTTGACGTAGATGAAGAATTGTTCAACGATGGGTTTGTCAGTGCCAAATAACTTCGTGTACTGCTCATAAATCGCCTGGACCCCGGTCGCATTGCTCATACCCTGGGCAAATCTGGCGACAATGGCGGCCACAGGATCGCCCGGCATTAAGCGGGGCAGGGTGAAATTCAATACAAAAGCCGCAACGAGGGTAATGCAAAACCACATGAGTTTATTGAGGAAATATTTTCGGTACCCTTTCAAAATACACCTCCTTGTGAGTGCAGCTAAGAGGGCGACATTTAGAAGGCAGAAAGAAAACACTATTTGTAATTATGAGCTTTAGCAGGTGACAGTCATGCCCCAAACCGGGGCATGACTGTTGTCGCTAACTTACAGGGTACCGTTACTCAGCCGGCGTCTCAACCAGTTCCACATTATAGAGACCGGCAATGCTCCAACCGTCGGTCAGGTTCAGCGGCGGGACAGGCGGGTTGGTGCCGTCATCCTGGTGCGGGAAGTTGGTCCATACGGTTTCGTTCACGGTATGGAAATTCTGGGGACGGTACATGAGCGTGAAGGAGGGGACATCGGTCAGGTAAATCTTGACCAGTTCCGTATATATCTCCTTCAGTTTGGCGGGGTCGGTTTCACCGGGGATGGCCTTGATCAATTCATCCACCTTGGGATTGCTGTACTGGCCCCAGTTGCCGTTCCAGTTGCCCGCCATACCAACAAATTCAGAGCTGAGCAGTTTGCGGATACGTCCCCACGGCTGGATGGGGCCGGCGCCGTCGCTCCACATCATAAAGATGTCATAGCCTTCGGGCAGATCCGTATCTGAGGCGGTGACAACAGTCTGATACACGGACCATTCGGGGTAGTTGGTGGTGATGTCAATGCCGATCTCTTTGCCGGCGGCAGCGACCACTTCAATCGCGGCTTGCCAGTCGGACCAGCCGTTGGGGCAGGTGGCCACGTAATGCAGGTTCTCGCCTTCATATTCACGCCAGCCGTCGCCGTCGGAATCAACAATCCCGGCATCGTCGAGCAGTTTCTTGGCTCCTTCGATATCGTTGCCAACCCACTGCAAATCGGCCACGGCATCGTGATCATACATGGCCTGCTCAGCTTCGGTCGGGTTCATGAGCGAGCGCGGCGTCTGCTCGAAGGTGGCCGATTGGTTGGTCATGGCGTTGGCAATGATGGTGGGGTAGTCAACCGCAATGGCAATGGCCTTGCGCACCGCCACCTGGTCCAAACCAGGGGACTTCAGATTATAGAAAGCGGTGGGGAGGGTGGCCCCAATTTGATAAGGAGGCTCGGGTAGGTAGGTCGAGATGGGCAGGCCATAGTTTTCCCACAGAAGCTGAACATTGGAGTTAAACTGCTGGCTGACATCCACTTCACCTTTGGCCAGGGCAGCGGAACCGGCGGCGTTATCCTTATAAATCACGTGCGCCAGGTACTTTGGAGCAGGCAGCTTGCCCCACATCGAGGCATCCTGGCCCCAGTAGTTGTCATCACGCACATAGACAACCTTGGTATCATCCGTAAAGTACTTGTGATAGGGTCCGGAGTAAACAACATCCTCCCCGGTATCGGCCAGCAACTGGGTGGCATCGCCGCCGGCACGCTCTTCCAGGGTTTCGGTCCAGGCTTTCTGAATGACATAGTTAGTGCTTACGTAAGAAGCCACAAGCAAAGGATTGACCGCTTTGCCATCCGCATCCAGTTTGGCCTTGACCACAACCGTTTGATCATCAACGGCTTGGATATCTTCAATATAATCAATATTGGCGGCGCCGACAGGGGTACTGTATTTGATATGGGTCGCCCAGGTATAAGCAACATCCTCCGCCGTCAACGGGGTGCCATCGCTCCATTTGGCGGCCTCTTTGAGCTTGAAGGTGAGTTCGGTTCGGTCAGCGTTCCACTCATAATCCCCATCAGCCAGCAGAGGATAGACCTTGCCATCGAGCATGTTGTATAGATACGGGGTTTCAAACATGATGACACGGGCGTTTTCTATATTATTATTACCGATAGCCATCGCATTGTTGTTACTGGCGGAGTAGGGATTCCAACCCACCACCGGACCCCACTGTTGGCCATTGGAGTACAGGGTTTCGTTGCGGGGCAGAGAATCCGCGTCAGTGGGTTCTTGAGCCGAAGCCGTGCCGGGTGCGACCAGCAGCAAAGAAACAACCAATAACAAAACAGTCGTTAAAAACAACTTTGTATTCATTTTTTTCTCCTCGACAGAATTAAATATTTTTAGCGATTAAACAAACGTCACCAGGGTTTTGGTTAGTTATGGGGATGCAGCACCTCCTTTCATTACAATAAATTTTAACCTCTCCATTCATGCGGAACATCCGCAAGAACGCCGGATGACAATTTCAGTGGATAGCAGGGTTACCAGATCTACCTCCTGATTTGCCAGCAATTTAAACAAGTATCGCGCCGCAGTTTTGCCCACACATTCTGTCGGCGCATTGATCGTCGTCAGGGGCGGGGTCAAGAAAGCCGATAATTCCAGATTATCAAAACCAACTACACTGATGTCATCAGGAATGCGTAATCCTTTTTCATAAAGCGCATTCATAACCCCAATAGCAGAGTCATCGTTGCCGGTAAATACGGCATCAAAATCAGGGTGTTCATTTTTAAGGAATTTAGTCATTGCTTGATAAGCATCGTTTCGATTATATTCCCCGGAGATAATCAAATTTGGGTTGTAGGCAATATCATGGGCTTCTAGCGACTCTTGGTAGCCCATCTCGCGCCGCTGTGAGTCTTCATTGTCGGCGGGACCGCGTACAAAAACAATTCTGCGGCGGTGATGAACTTCGATGAGGTGGTCAATCAGTTCTCTGGTTGCTCGCTTATTCCAAACCGCCACGCTGGGAATGTGTGAGCCTTCAGGGGCTGTTCGATAGATTAACACCAATGGAAAATCGGCCTGGTATAGTTTGAGAATCTCGCTGTCATTAAGGCTGCCAGGAAAAACAATCATGCCATCTGAATTATGAGGGCCTATGGGAGTTTGCGCGTCAACCTCATTCCCCGCACAGCGTGAGGCTACCAATAAATTGTATCCCTCTTGTTGCACGATTGACTCAATGCCGCTAATTAAGGGCGGAAAAAACGCACTGTCTATATCTGTTAGCAGCACCCCAATGGCACGGGCTTTTTGTGTGGCAAGCTGCCGGGCTGCGGCATGAGGAACATATTTCAGATTACTCATGACCTTCTGAATTCGCTGAGCGACTTCTGCAGAAACTGGCGCACTATTATTAAGGTAACGGCTAACTGTTGCGGGTGAGACACCCGCTTTTTGGGCCACATCACGAATTGTCAGAGAGGATGATTTTCGGCTCATAGTTTGTCAGCAAGAGATGTAGTGCCAGCCGCGCCACAATTACCGGGGGACAAACAAAAAAATACAACCGCGACCGGCGAGCGAAACCTCGCCGGTTACTGGTTGTATTTTGATACACTTCCAAGGTTTTGAGTTACTATCCCGCCATTGGGAAACTAAACACATTTTTAGCTGTGAGGGCCTCTTTGTCCCTTGAATAAGAATTACGAAACGTTAGTTTTGATCGGTGAAGCGATGATCAAATAAATATCCTCTCCTGGCTGGTGAAGGAACTACTTTTGTCTGCTCTTAATTTTGGAGGCAACTCTTGATGAAATCGGTTTCATAGTAACATGGATTTTTTGCAGAGTCAAAATCTGTGTGTCATAATGAAACCGGTTTCATAATTTAAATATATTTCCAATGGAGGAAACATGTTGTTGCAAACCCTGAGCGGACCCTGGCAGTTCAGGCAAACACAAACCGAAGCGTGGCTCCCGGCGCAGGTCCCCGGTGGCGTTCACACCGACCTGCTGGCGCTGGAGCGAATCCCCGACCCCTTTGTCGGCGACAACGAAAAGAAGGTGATGTGGGTAGCCGAGCAGGATTGGGAATACCGCAAAACCTTCACCGTTGATGCCGGCCTTCTGGCCGAGGAGAAAGTTTTTCTGGTCTGCGACGGCCTTGATACCCTGGCCGAAGTAAGGCTTAACGGCCAACTGTTGGGTAAAGCTGAAAACCTCTTTCGGCGGTACGAGTGGGAGATTAAAGCGCGCCTGCACCCCGGCGCAAACGAACTCCACCTTGTTTTCCCCTCAACCGTGCGCACCTGCGCCCAACGCCAAGCCGAGCGCCCGCTGATGAGCGTTGATCAAGCCCTCACCGGGGGGCCATACGCCCGCAAAGCTCCCTGCCATTTTGGTTGGGACTGGGGCCCCATGCTGCCCCCGGTGGGCATCTGGCGTGACATCCGGCTGGAAGGGCGCAGCGCCGCCCGGCTGGATGACGTTCACCTGCGCCAGTTCCATGCCGGCGGCAAAGTAACTGTGACCGCCGCTGTCACTACCGAAGTTTGGAGCGACGTCTCGCTCACCGTCGAATTGCGTCTCACCGCGCCGGATGGAGCCACTTTCACCGCCTCCGCCGTACTGGTGGATGGCGCCGGCACGCTGCAAGTTGACATCGCCAATCCGCAATTGTGGTGGCCCAACGGCTACCCTTCGCCGGCGCTCAGGACAGGCGGCCAGCAGCCGCTGTACGCAGTTGAGATTTCGCTGGCGGCAGGGGGTCAATTGTGCGACAGCCGCGCCTACAAACTCGGCCTGCGTACCATCAAACTGGTGCAGGAAGACGATCAGTGGGGCAAGAGCTTCACCTTTTTCGTCAACGGCAAACCTATCTTCGCCAAAGGCGCCAACTGGATTCCCGCCGATTCCTTCCTCACCCGCTTTCCCGATGAGTCGCTGGAGAAGCTCATCGCTGACGCGGCGGCAGCGCACCAGAATATGCTGCGGGTCTGGGGCGGCGGCCTGTATGAAGAAGATCGCTTTTACGACCTGTGCGACCGTTACGGCATCCTCATCTGGCAGGATTTCATTTTTGCCTGCGCCATCTACCCCCTCGACGAAGCCGATTTTGTGGAGAATCTCCGCCAGGAAGTGATCGAGAACGTGCGCCGCTTGCGGCATCGGGCCAGCCTGGCCCTGTGGTGCGGCAACAACGAAATGGAACAGGGCTGGGAAGGATGGGGCTGGAGCCGTCCCGATTACGAGGACGATCTGAGGGCACTGATAAAAAAGGCCCCCTTCCTCCAGGACATGTTGTGGGCTATGCGGCGCACCCCACTGGCCGACTGGCGCGAATTGCGTGACGCCTACCTTAAATTCTTCCACGCCACGCTGCCGGAGTGGGTGGCCCAACTCGACCCCGATACCGATTACTGGCCCAGTTCGCCTTCCAGCAACACCCCCTTTATCAATGTCAATGGGCAGGAAAGGGGCGACGCCCATTACTGGGAGGTGTGGCACGGGCGTAAACCATTCACCGCCTACCGCACTGTCTACCCTCGCTTTATGAGCGAGTTCGGCTTCCAGGCGCTGCCCACGCTCGACACGGTGAAATTCTACGCCGAAGAAGCGGACCGAAACATGACCAGCTACATTATGGAACACCACCAACGCGGCAATCACGGCAACGGGCTGATTATCGCCCAGATGACCGAAACCTTCCGTATGCCTAAAGATTTTGCGGCGCTGGTTTACCTGAGCCTGGTTTTGCAAGCCGAAGGGATTCGTTACGGTGTGGAACACTGGCGGCGGCACATTGAGCGGATCAGCGGTATTTTGTACTGGCAGCTCAACGACTGCTGGCCGGTGGCTTCGTGGGCCGGCATTGACTACTTTGGCCGCTGGAAGGCGCTGCACTACGCCGCCAAACGCTTTTTTACCCCGGTGCTGCTCTCCATTTTAGACGAACCGCCCCAGATGGGGCTGTATGTCACCAACGACACCCACGCCGATTGGCAGGGCCTGCTCCGCTGGTCGCTGGAGACGCTCTCCGGCGAGGTGCTTGCTTCCGGCGAGGAAGCTGCGGTGGCGGGGGCGTACAGCGTGACCGCCGTCCGCAATCTCGACTTTGCCGTCCGCATCTCGGACGACAACAAGCGCGAGATAGTGCTGGTGGCCGAACTATGGCAGGGTGAAACACGACTCGGCCTCACCGTGGCTGGCTTCATCCCGCCCAAACACCTGTCGCTGGTTGATCCGGCCCTTACCGCCGAGGTGCAGCTTGACGGCGACCAACTTGTCATCACCGTGACGGCGCAATCGCTGGCCCACTTTGTGGAACTTAAGCTGGCTGGCGTTGACGTGGTCTTCAGCGACAACTATTTCAGCCTCCCGGCGGGCCGGATCGCGCGCGTCACCTGCCCGCTGCCGGCTGGCTGGTCGCTGGCACAAGCTAAAGACGCGCTGCAACTTTACTCGCTTTACAATTCGTTTGCCTAAAAGAGTCGTATAGCCCAAAACCCTGGTGATGGCAGGACCGGTAAGGCCCGCAAGGTCAGGCCCACATCGTCGGAGTTGTCTTCCACCCATAGCACAACTTTTTGGGTCATGTCCAGCACTCTTTTATAGCGAAAAATAGAATATTGCTCCCTGCTCGACCGCCCCCTCGGCCCAGACCCGCCCGCCGTGGCGTCGAATGATCCGCTGGACCGTGGCCAGGCCGATGCCGGTTCCGGGGAACTCGGCCGGGGTATGCAGGCGTTCGAACGCGCCGAAGAGCTTATTGGCATAGGCCATGTCAAACCCCGCTCCATCATCGCGCACAAAATAGGCCGGCTGGCCCTGGTACAAGACGGTCCCGAATTCAATCCGGGCTGAGGGATGTTTGGCTGTGAACTTCCAGGCGTTGCCCAACAGGTTTTCCAGGACCACCCGGATCAACCCAATATCCGCCTGGGCCATGATACTCTCACCAATCAGAAATTCGACGGCCCGGTCCGGGTTTGCCTGGCGCAGGTCTGCTGCTATAGCCCGGGCCAGCTCGCTCAGGTTGACCGGCTCCGTCCGTATCTCGCTGCGGGTCAGGCGAGAGAGCGCCAGCATGTCGTCAATCAGGTGGCCCATGCGCTGGGCGGCTGCACGCACCCGCCGCAAGTACTCCTGGCCTTCGGCACCCAATCGGTCGCCATAATCTTCCAGCAGCGCCTGGCTGAAGCCGTCAATGCCGCGCAGCGGAGTCCGCAAATCGTGGGAGACAGAGTAGGCGAAGGCGGCCAGTTCCTTATTGGAGGCTTCGAGCTGGGCCGTACGTTCAACAACCCGCTGCTCAAGCTCCGTGTTTAGTTTGTGAATCTCCGCTTCGGCCTGTTTGCGCTCGGTGATATCACTCATAATCGTCAGCATGCACAACTCATTGTTGAGTTGGATCATTTCGAGGGATAAGCTAACCTGGCGTACCTCGGCTGATTTACGCCGAATCTCCAGTTCAAAGTCACGCACAAAGCCCTGCTGCTGCAAGTAGGTAACGGCGTGCTGGCGGTCAGCGGGATTCATAAATATATTGAGGGCCAGTGAATTTTCGCCGACCACTTCGGCCCGGCTATAGCCAGAAATGTTCTGCCAACTGTCGTTGACCTCGATAATCAGCCCATCGGCCAGCCGGCTAATAATAAGCGCATAAGGGCTGGCGCGAAAGGCTTTGGCAAAACGCTCTTCAGATTGGCGCAGCGTCTCTTCGGCTTGCCGGCGTTCGCTGATTTCTCGTTCCAGGTCCGCTTTGGAGGCCATGATAGCGTTCAAATTGGCCGCCATCCGGTTGAAGGCCTGGCCCAAGGCGCCGATCTCATCAGCCCGCTGATCCGGCAGAGTAAAATCGAGGTTGCCGGAACCAATCATTTTCGTTCCGGCTTCAAGCTCAGAGAGGGCGTTCAAGGTCCGCCGGTAAATCAGCCAATAATTGGTTACAAAATAAGCGCCAAAAATGCCGATCAGGGCAAAAATGAGCGCCGTATTCGTTTGCTTCAACCGGTCGGCCTGATCTCGTAATTTCTGGGAGAGCCGCGCCGCCTCAAAACTCATCCCCTGGTTCTGCACCGCCATCCGGCTCCAGGGAACCTGGATCAAAGTTAGATCAACAGGGCCTTGAGGTTCCAGGGTTGAGACGACGCCGCTAAAAACCGCTCTTAAACGCTGTTGGTCGGCCTTGAGCGTAGCGACGATCGCTCCTTGTTCCGGGCTAGCCGACTCCAGCCGGGCCAGGTCATTTGAGAGCGCCGCGAACTTGGCTTCCCAGCGGGCCCGCTGCTGGCTCTCCTGGTAAAGCAGATATTCATTGGACAAATAGCCCAGCTCGCTGATTTCCCGCTCAATATTATGGGCAGTCTCTTCCTGCTGGGCGAGCCGCTCCACCTGATGATTGGTGACAAGCAGGGACATCGCCATCAGGATCAGGATGAATCCAAAAATGACCAGGGTGATGATAAACTGAGTTCTAATTTTCATACGTCTCGGGTTAGGGCATGATATTTACCGCTTCAGACTTGACCGCCTTGAGACCGTCCAGATAAACGTAATCTATGAAATCCGGGGGCTGTTTTTCACGAGTGAGCTGGTTATCAATCATCCACCGCGCTTCGTCTCGCATGGCCAGGATGAGCGATTGGTCCAGCAAGAGCGAGAACTGGTGCTTAGGCCAGATGCTGGCGATATAGGCATCCTCATAGTTCAGCCGTTTTTGGACAATAGCCTGGGCCTGATCAGGATGACGAACAAGATAGTCTTCTGCCTCTGCCAGGGATTTCAGAAAACGTTCAACGGCAGCGGGATGCAGGGTTAGCCAGTCCTTCCTACAGGCCAGCAGGCCGTACACGGGCTGGCTGTTTTGCGCCGGCCAAACGACGACCCTATTCCCTTCCTGCTCAAGGATCTGCTGGATATAAGGCTGCCAGGCGATGAGAGCATCAACCTCACCGGTGGCTATGGCCCTTACAAAGTGTCCGGGTTTGATATCGACAACCTCTACATCTTCTACCTTAATCCTATTTAGCCGGAGAAATCGGCCCAGATAGAATTCGTTAATCGTCTGCAGCGTAACGCCAATTCTCTTGTCTTTTAGGTCCATAACGACTTCAATTCCCCGGTCCTTCCGGCCAATAAGATAATCATTCTCGAACTTATCGCTGCTGGCGATGATCGTGATTTGTTCTTTTTGGAAAGCCGCTCTGACTACCGGAAACTCAGCCGCCGCGGCCAGTTCCACTTCGCCCTGCAACAGCCCATTTATCGAACTCACCCCTGAATCATAGTTCTTAACCGTAATATTCAGACCATTCTCCGCGAATAAGCCCAGCTCGTCGGCCACGTAAATCAAGGCATTCTGCTCAAGGGGCGGCATCCCGACCGTCAGGGTCTCTACTTTTATTGAATAGCTCTCCTGGGGGCAAAATGATAAACCCAAAATAACCACCAGGAGAGCAACCGGAATAAGTGCCAGCGACAAAGTAAAATGTTGTTTCATGCCCTCCTCGCTTACTGAATGACGTTCATCGCCTCGGGCCTGACCGCCTTAACACCGTCCAGATACAGATAGTCCAGAAAATTGGGGGTCTGTTCGGCCTCGGTCAAGTTGTTGTTGATCAGCCAACGCGCTTCATCCTCCATCGCCAGAACGAGGGTCTGGTCGAGCGTCAGCGAAAACTGGTGTTCAGGCCAAATGGTCGCCATATAGGGGTCATCATAGTTCAACTGTTTTTGCAGCATCGCTTTAGTTTCAGCGGGGTTGTTGATGGCATACGCTTCCGCCTGGGCCAGCGCCTTGAGGAATCGCTCCACCAGCTCTGGATGAGCAGTTACCCAGGCCTCGGTGCTGCTGACAGTGCAAAAAGTAGCTTGCTCGTTTTGGACCGGCCACTTGACGAGGCCATTCCCCAGCCGCGCTTCGATGGCCTTGGCATTGGGCTGCCAGGCGATTACGGCATCAACCTCTCCGTTGACCAAAGCTTCCACTAACTGGGGCGGACTGACGTCTACCAGCGTGACTTGTTTTATATGCATGCCCTGCAAATCCAGAAACCGGCCGAGATAGAATTCTGCCGCCGTCTTCAAGGGCAAGCCAACCTTTTTCCCCGCCAGGCCGGTTACAGCTTCAATCCCCCGGTCTTTCCGGGCCAGCAGATAGTTATGCCTGAACTTGTCAATACTGCTCAGGGTGCGAACCTGTTCCCTGGCCAACGCTTGGCCGACAATAACAAACTCTGATGAGGTCGCTAGATCCACTTCACCGCTTAACAGGCCGTTGACGGCGGTTAACCCTGAAGAATAATCTTTGATGGTCACATTAAGCCCGTTCGCGGCGAAGTAGTTCTGACTCGCGGCGATGTAGATGAGCGAGTTCACCGCCGTAGACTCCATGCCCACACTGACTGTATCGAGCTTCCCGGTGGAGTTTCTTTCAGATTTTGGGCCAAACGCGAACCCTAACCCAATGGCTACAACTCCTATAAGAACAAGCACGACCGGTATAAATCGTTTTGGTAGCTTGTATTGATTCTGTTTCATACTTTTAATACCTCCTCGCGTTTCATTGCCTGCACTCACTTTTTGAGGCTTTACTCTCTTACAAGGTGAAATAGAAAGTTGCCCCCTGCTCGACCGCGCCCTCGGCCCAGACTTCTCCGCCGTGGCGATGAATGATCCGCTGGACCGTCGCCAGGCCAATCCCGGTCCCGGCAAATTCTGCCGGGGTGTGCAGCCGTTGGAATGGGCCGAAGAGCCTGTCGGCGTAAGCCATGTCGAAACCCGCCCCGTCATCGCGCACAAAATAGGCCGGCCGGCTGTTGTGGGCGATGGTCCCAAATTCAATCCGGGCGGAGGGACGTTTGGCTGTAAATTTCCAGGCGTTGCCGAACAGGTTTTCCAAAGCGACCCGGATTAATTGTGCATCCCCCTGGGCCACTATATCGCCGGCAATGACGAACTCAACCGGGCGATCCGGTTCGGCCTGGCGCAGTTCCTCCGCCACAACTTGGGCCAGTTCGCTTAGGTTGATCCTTTCGCGACGCATCTCGCTGCGCGTCAGGCGAGAGAGAGCCAGCAGGTCGTCAATGAGGTGGCCCATGCGCTGGCTGGCCGCCCGCACCCGCCGCAGGTAGTTTTGACCTTCATTGTCCAGTTTGTCGGCGTAGTCTTCCAGCAGGGCCTGGCTGAAGCCGTCAATGCCGCGCAGAGGCGCGCGCAGGTCGTGGGAGACAGAGTAGGCGAAGGCTTCCAGTTCCTTGTTGGTGGCTTCCAATTGAGCCGTGCGCTCGACGACTCTCTGTTCCAGTTCTTGATTGAGCTGCCGGATCGTCTCCTCGGCCTGTTTGCGTTCGGAAATGTCTTCGATGGTGGCAATGGAGCGGAGATACTCACCCCCGGCGTCACGCACGGCCGAAACTGTCACATGCACCCAACACGGCGAACCGTCGCGCTTCAGGTAGCGCTTTTCGTAGTCGAAGCGGTCGCGTTGCCCCTTTATTAACTCCATGTTCATCTTATCACTGCGGTCCCAATCCTCCGGGGCCGTCAGGTCATGCACGGTAATCCCGAGCAGTTCTTCCCGCCGGTAGCCCAGGATCTCCAGCACCCGGTTGTTGGCGGCAATGAAACGGCTTTCCTCCGTATCCACTTCAACAATGCCCACGCCGGCATTGTCGAAGATGGCGCGGAGGCGCTGTTCACCGGCTCGCAGGGCTGCCTCGGCCTGTCTGCGTTCGGTGATATCGTGAATAATGGAATACAGCAGCTTTTTGCCCTGAAACTCGATGGGGCCGCTAAAAACTTCAACCTCGCGTTCTTCGCCACTTGCCAGGCGGTGGCGAAAGAAAAATTGACGGCGCTGTTCTTGTTTGGCCCGTTCCATCTCGGCAAACACCTCGTCGCGGCTGAGTTGGTTGATGTCGGAAATTTTCAGGCCGGTTATTTGGGCGTGAGTGTAGCCGTAAAAGGCGCAGGCGGCCGGATTGGCGTTAATGATGTCGCCGGTCTGAGGGTCCATGAGCAGCATAACGGAGTGATTGTTCTGGAACAGGCTGCGATACCGTTCTTCGCTTTGGCGCAGCGAGTCCATCAACGTGTCGCGTTCCGCCAACGACCGGGCCAGCTTGATATTGCTGTAGCTCAAGAGGGAGATCATGTGGGCCAGCTTCATCAAAAAGGCAATCCCATTATCCACGGCGTCCCGGCTCAGACGCGGAACTTGTTCCAGCGCGGCCATATACGCTGCTTCATCAAAGCCGTACTGCCTGGCCTGGGAACGGAAGAGTTCCTCATCCAGCGGCTCATCCTCAAAGAAGAATTGACCCGAAAAGAGGCTGCCGACATGTTGGCCGCCGACCACGATAGGTGTGGCGATGTCCCACATGTTATTTCTGCACTTATACAGTTTGAATTCTCCCGGAGGAATGTCTCTGGAAAGTTGGGTGTCGCTTTCCAGGCAGTGCTCGCAGGTCTCAGGATGGACCCGGTGGAATCTTGTGCAAATCTGCTGCCAACCCACGCCAACCAGCACCCGGCCTTTGAGATCGATGATGCTCATTGGAATGTGAGCCAGGGTATAGAAATTGTCCATAAGCGACTGGATCGCCCGGACATCAATGAGATCGGCCAGTTCCAGGTTCCCAATGTCCCCTTCAGGGGAAAGGATGCTGTCCAGTTTTCGTCTGACCCGTTCTTCACTTTCCCGTAGCACCGCTTCTGCCTGCTTACGCTCGGTAATGTCGATAATAGTTGTTCAGAAGTCGTAACCGGGGTCAGCCCAATCTCCAGCGGCACCCGGCTGCCATCTTTACGCCAACCAAAAATGTCCCGCTCTCGGCCTAAAGACCGGGCCTGAGGGGCAGCAAAGAAAGTGGCCTGATAATGGTCGTGCTGGGCGCGAAAATCCGGGGGTATCAGCAGTTCGATAGATTGGCCGATTAACTCCTCGCGGGTGTAACCAAACAGAGCCTCGACCCGCGCGTTGGCCAGGGTGATCCGGTGGTCCGAGTTAACCAGCATAATGGCGCTGGGGGAAGCTTCCACGAGCAGGCGGAAACGTTCATCGGCCTGCTTGCGTTCCGTAATGTCTTGGACGATACCTCCCACTATTTTAAGGGGGTTGTTGTGGTCGCGCCGATGCCGGCCCACAGCCCAGATCCAGCGAATCTTACCGTCACAGCGGCGAATGCGACACTCGAAATTCCAGTCACTTCTGGCCGCGATGGCCTGGCTGAAAAGGTGATCTACCCTAGCGCGGTCCTCCGGGAGGACATGGTCGAGAAACATCTCATAAGTCCATTCCGGGAGCAGTGCCTCGTAGCCAAAGATGCGGTCGTGCTGCAACGAACGACGGGCAGTGTGGTCCACCAAATCGAGTTCCCACGCACCTATCTGGCTGACTTCCAGGGCGAAGGCCAGGCGCTCCTCGCTGGCGCGTAAGGCGGCAGTATGACGCCGGATCAACCCATAAAGCAGCAGCGCGGTGATAATAATATAGCCCATCCCTTTGAACATGCTGAGGATGGTAAAAATAGCCGGATAGCCAGCTATGATTCCAGCCACCTGATCGGAAAACACAATCCAAAGGCTGCCAATCATCAGGTAAAGCCCGGCAATTTTGAAGGCGCTCCAGTCTCGATGGACGGAGATGAAGGCGAACAGACGATCCTTCATAACAAACTCCACTTATTCTTTTATCCTGGACAGGGTAAAACTAAACCTTCCAAAATGAGGACTGGAAGGAGATTGGTAGATGTAAATTCTTTAGCGGTCACTGTTGTCTTTAGCTTCTTCTATACTTTCTGCTCCTGCCACGTCAGGGAATAACTGTTGAACCAGGGGCATCAGTTGTTTGTTCCAATCCAGCTTGTTGACAAAGCCATCTGCGCCGGCAAATTTGGCTGCGGTCCGATAATGGGGCAGATCATACATTGTTAAAATAATCACCCGTGGCGCGTCTTTTTGGGCTTTAATCAGCCGGGCAGTTTCTACTCCCGACATCTCCGGCATCGCCCAGTCCAGCAGAACCAAATCTGGCGCCAGGCCCCGAATTTGTTTCAGTGCTTCTGCTCCTGAAGTTGCACCGCCAATGACCTGGAGTGAGGGCTGCAAGGCTAAAAAACCGTATGCGGATTTGAGAAATTCCTGGTTATCATCTACCAGCAAAACACGAACAGAGGGCGGCATAAAATCCTCCTGCGAGTGGCGATCATTAAAAACCGGACGGACAATTTATCCGGCGGGACAATACTCCGCCGGGGTAGAATATTTACAGGGACACTCTACCCTAAAAGGCAGGGGGAAATCAATCAGAACATTTCTGATAAATGGGGGGAAAGTTTCTGATAAAAAGTGGACTCTTCGGAATAGAAACGGAAAATGGGGTTATAAGTCATTCGTTAGCCGACGACAGGCCGGCATTGGCGGCAAAGCGGACTAACCCGGGGACATCATGGATATCTAACTGCTCCATCAATTGCGCGCGGTACGTGTCAAACGTCTTGACACTGATAGACAATCTCGCCGCGATTTCTTTACGGGAATGCCCTTCGGCGATCAACTGCAAAATTTCGCGCTGGCGCCGGGTCAATTTGTCAAGGGGAGTAGCCGGAAGATGGGAGGCATAATCGGCAACGACGAGTTTGGCCACACGCGGGCTGAGAAAGGTTTCACCCCGCGCCACCGCCTGCAGCGCCAGGTCAAGTTCGGCGGCGCTGGCATCTTTGAGTAGGTAGCCGGCCGCGCCGGCCCGGATGGCCCGGCGGGCGTATTCCGCTGTCGCGTGCATCGAAAGAATAATGACCCGCACACCGGGATGCTCCTGGGTGATGCGCAGCGTGGTTTCCAGGCCGTTTAGCTCCGGCATCGCAATATCCATCAGCACGAGGTCAGGCTTAAGCACTGGTAGTAAGCGGAGCAGTTCAAGACCATCTCTCGCTTCGCCCACGACCTGAACCCCCAACTTTTCTAACAGGGAGCTAAATCCGGCACGCACCAGGGCGTGATCATCGGCCAGTAAAACCCGGGGTGGTTTCATCCAAATCTCCTTTGGCTTCAACTTTAGTTGGGATTGGCACGCGCACCCGGATTTCTGTCCCGCGTCCGGGCCGGGATTGGATGGCAATCTGTCCCCCGATCAGTTGAATGCGTTCTTGCATCCCCAACAATCCCAGACTCTGCCCGTGTCGGGCGCGTTTTAAGGCGGCCGTCACGTTAAACCCAAGTCCGTCATCGAGCACGCTCAATTCCAACTCCTGGCTGTCGGGAATTAAGTTCAGGGTTACTTTTACTCGACTGGCCTGGGCATGGCGCACAATGTTCGTCAAGGCCGCCTGCACCACCCGAAAACAGTTGGTCTCAATGACCGGCGGCAGCCGCATTTCAGGGGCGTTGGTGTGGAAACTGAGTTGAAAGGGCGCGCTTTTGGCCTGGCGGTCCACGTACCATTCCAGGGTAGGAATCAGGCCAAAATCGTCGAGCAGCGACGGGCGCAGATTTAGCGACAGGGTGCGGATTTGCTCCAGCGCCTGGCTGACGATGTTCACGCTTTCGGCCAGTTGCTGGTTGAGTGTGGCCGGGTCGGGGGCGAGATGGATTGTTTCAAGGTTAGTTTTGACTGCTAACATTACCTGCCCGACTTCGTCGTGCAGTTCACGGGCAATGCTGCGGCGTTCTGCTTCCTGTGTCTCAACCAGACGTTGGGTGAGGGCCTGGAGTTGGGCTGTATAGTCAGCCAGTTGTTGTTCGGCCTGCTTGCGCTCGGTGATGTCAATGACCGAGGCCAGAACCAATGTCCCTTCAGGAGTGTCAATCGGAGTGAGGCCAATTTCAAGCGGGACCTGGCGGCCATCTTTGCGCAAACCGAAGAGATCTCGCCCCACCCCCATCGGCCGGGTGATGGGCGCGCTCAAAAAAGTCTCCCGGTCACGGCGATGTTGGGCCCGAAACGATCCGGGCACCAGCATCTCGATGGCCTGGCCCAGCAATTCCTCACGAGAGTAGCCGAACACAGCTTCTGTCCAGGTATTTACCAGACGAATCGTGCTGTCCTGGCCGACCAGGATAATCGCATGGGGGGCGGCTTCGACCACCAGCCGGAACTGCGCTTCAGCACGTTTGCGTGCGGTAATATCTTCGGCCGAAATAATAATGCCCCCGATCTCACCCTGAGCGTTGCGCCACGGCAGAACGGTCCACCGCAGCCAATGTTTGCTCCCATCCGCCTGGACCCACAGGTCCTCATCTTTGGCCAGGGTTTCTCCTGCCAACCCTCTTTGGTGGACAGCCTTCCACCAGTCGGGCAGGTCGGGATGAACCTCATAATGATGGCGTCCGATCAGATCAGGATAGCCTCGGCCGTACTCATCTACCCAGCGCCGGCTGGTGACCAGGTAACGCATGTCGAGGTCAAACATGGCGATAGTGTGAGGAGCTTGTTCAATCAGCACTAAAAGCTGGGCCTGGCTCAAGCGCAAAGATTCTTCCGCATGCTTGCGGGTAGCAATTTCAGTTCCAAGCTCACGGGCATAAATAACTGATTGCTGGCAGGCGGTTTCCAATGCTTCTATGCTGCGGAGCAGCGCTATTTCGACCTGTTTGCGTTCGGTGATGTTCTCGTGAGAGACAACGATCCGTACTGGACCTTCGTCCTTGAAGGGAGTGATTGTCATATTGAACCAACGTTGCTCCAGGGGGCTATGGCAGGCGTACTCCAGGGAATATCCCTGGCGTTGATGGGTGATGATCTCGCGGATACGCTGGGCTACTAACAAGGCTTGAGCATCATCATCGCTGCCGGCCCGTTCGCAAACGTCCAGGTAATTCATCCCCAGGCCACAGTCAAGTTGGTTTAGATCGTTGGCCTCAGCAAAGCGACACCAGGCGGCATTGACGTAGATAATCGTCCCCGCCTCATCCAGGATGGCTATATGGGTAGGCAGTGAGTCGAGTGTAGCTCGCAGAAATCGTTGTGACTCGCCTAACACCTGTTCGGTCTCCTCAAATTTGATAATGCCCATCCGCCTCAGCCGCCAAATATGAGCCGGTCTCTTTTGAATAGGTAGCCGCAGGCCGATACTAGGCATAGCCTTCTATGAAATAACGTATCCCATAGTAGATTAGCCACTTTTGCTTAACCTGTCAACACGTATATTTCCCAGGTCTAACATTTTTAGAAATATGATCACCAGCTTGTAACTTAAGGCGACAGTGCCAGCCACTTGAACAGTTACGATTTTTGATTGCCGGGGTAACGCTTTTCGTAACGAGTAAAAGACGCTTCTCGGTTAAACTATTATCAAAATCCATATCTGAATTGAAAAAGAACTATAGGTTTTAAACTCAACTAAATTCTTTGGAGATTTTTGCCAACAATGACTACTAAAAGTATTCGCACAACTGACACATATTGCCCTGATCAAATTTACAGACAAGCAAAGGCCAATCAAGAAAGTGAAAAATCCGTTTGGGCTGGTTTGAGACGGCTGGCCGGAACCATCGGCGGTTATGTCGTTAAAATTTATCGCTACAGTAACGACCCGGAACCGGTTTTCTCAATGGGCGGAACCCGTGTGCTTATCAGACCGGATCGGATTGATTTGGTCTAGCCGGGGTAGGTTATTGACCTGTTTTACCAATTCATGTTTTTCCTCTGACCTGGCTACCGGATCAATCCCAGCAGCGGGGCCAGCGTATGCAGCACCACGTCGGCGCTAATCGTAGACCCATCGCCAGGGCCAGGGTGGAAAAAATCAGCGTCTGGATTAGCGCTCCGATCACCACCAGCCAGATTGGGGCAGATGGCGGCGCCAGGCTTAAACTGTACGGAATGACGAGCAGGGTGGCGACGAGTGAGGCCGCCAGGAGCAGGCCAAACAATTGCCACTGCGCCGGCTGCTTCACCTCGGCCCTGCTCTGTTGTTCCGATGTTTTGACTGCCATAAAATTTCTCCTGTTCTTTTAACCACCGGACCGGTGTTGACGGTCCTTATTGCTGCAAGCTCACCGCGCGAATGTCCCAATCAAGGTGCGGCTTTGGGGGATAGGGCGGGATCGGTTGTTACTCCTTTTCCGGAATCACTCGGTATAAATCCACGCCCCAACCAATGTGGCGGCCAGAAAACTGAGGAACTGCATAACTTCCAGGATCACATACGAAAAGGCTGACATCATCCCTAAAAGCAGAAAGTCCGAAAAGAAGATGGCCCCGAGGATCCAGACACAGACGGCGACATAGAAAGCGGTACGAGGCCCCGCCCCAAACCGAGGCCGTACCGCCGCATAGAGCCATACCAGAATGACCCCAATGATGAACTTCATGACGATGCCGGCGGCGGTCGCTGCAACGGACATGGTCATTGTATCGGCTGAACCCGGCAGCCCCGCACTCATCTCCTGCTGGACACTATCACCGAGGACAAACTGGGCCAGAATGTTCAGGAGGATGATGACAATTCCAGCCACCAAGCCGCCGATAATAATCTTTTGAGTATTTAGAGACGTATTCACGCCATTAGTTTCAAATTCCATAGTCAGCTAAAGTCTCCTTTCATTGGGTAACGATCCAGCCTAACCTTTACTTGCCGATAGCCGTTTCCAGGCGATACCCAGCAAAATAAGGGTGCCACTGGCAAAAATCACGTTTCCAACTGTGTCAATTAACGGGCTGGTCTCACCGGCCGAGGGGATTTGTACAAATCCGTACCACCCGTATGTTAGTAACAGGCCGCTGGCCACCGCTAAACGATGCCGTTCAGACCAACCCGACCGGTTTGACCAATTCCAGATCAGGACACTCCCGGCGGCGATCAACCCGATCATCCCGGCGACATTGAGACTGACCGGGATCGCGTCCTGGAGAATAGCCAGCGCCATAAAAGCAGAACCCAGGATAAAGGCTGTCCCGCCAACTACGGGCACAGTGGGCGGCTCTTTTGAAGGAGGATGGGGATTGATTCTGACCCGGCCCAGAACGACAGCGGTGGCAATCAAGATCACCACCACGGCTGCGCTCCCCAGAAACTGCAGGCTTGAGGCCATAAACGGCTCTTGCTGCTGACCGAAGAAGGTCAGGACGCAGCCGATCAAAAACAGAACTGCGGTAACAGCCAGCCCCAAATTTCCCAGCCAGGGCGTGCGCCGGGCTTGAGGGGTCAAGCTCTCCACCAGAGCAATCGGTACGGAGGTGCTCCAAATGGTGTGAATGCCCAAAACGAACGCCGTCCACCAGGCGCCAATGCCCAAACTGCTGATATAGCCATAGTCAAGCAACCGTAAGCCCAGGTAGTTGGGGTTAAACAGGGTTTGCGTTACAAAGGCTTCTTCGATAACAGCATAAGCCAGGCCCAGCACGACCATACTCGGCCACCCCAGATTCAGGCGGCGCGTCGTTTCCCGGATCAACAGCGCCCCCCCGCCATAAAGCGGAGCCAGGACGAGCAGGACCCACAGCCAGGTGATGGGGAGATTGCCCAGCAGAAATTCCCCGATGAGGGGAGCCAAAAAGAATAAACCCAGGGCCGGCGCGAGGCGCGTCCTGGTAGATTGCGTTTCTACGGTCCGTTCCTTCGTTTGAGTTTGTTTGTATACGGTCATGTTCTTTACTCCTGCTCATCATACAGCTTTTACATACCGGTCAAGGATGTAAGGCCAGCCTTGGGGCGACTCCAGCATAACCTGATACGCGGCTCCATCCTCACCGTGGCGAGTAAAATGACGATGTTCAAACTCCACCCGCGTGTGCGATAGTCCTTCAGCTTCGAATCGTACCTCGACCTCGCTGGCTCTGGCCGGATTAGGTTCAGGTTCCCGCTTGGGGCTGATCTGCCAGGTAAATACCAGGCGGTGCGGTGGTTCCCACACCAGCACTCGGCCCCAGTCGCACCGGAAACCGTGAGGGCCTTGCTCGAAGCAGTGGCCGCCTTGGCCCGGTTCGATGGCGATGGTCTCCAACACCTCTTGAGACCAGGTATATTCAGTCGGCCACCAGTTCGCCAGTCCCTTGGTGAAGACAGCAAAGGCATGGTCGGGGGAGGCCGGCACAGTCATAGAAAGGCGGATGGGTTGCTCATCTGCTTGAAGTAGCTTTACCTGCACGATGATGCTCCTTTTTCTATCATCAACCCTACCTGGGCTGGACTGAGTTGGATATTTCTGTCTCCTCGGATGCAACAATCGAGCGGGCCCTCAACGCTACCAGGATCAGCCAGGCTGAAATAATGGTAACAAGCATCCGCTGCAGCAGCCCAACGAGGGGCCCTTGCGTTTGCCCAATGATCAACGAAAACGCGCCAGCCGGAAAGAGCGCTAACCACGGTAAAAGCGATCGCCAGCGGGCCGCGCGCATAAATGTCCAATGCGTGAGGACAAACATGCCGACGACAGCGCAAACAAAGCTTACCAGGGCCACGAAGCTATGGATCATACCGGTCGTAGACTGCGACCACACCTCAGCCGGACTATTGATGGGATCGGTGGGGAAGATAGCCGACAGAATCGCTCCCGCACCATAGATACCAATCAGCAGCGAGCCGATGAAGGACCCCCACGAATCGGCGGTAAGCTCTCGGATGGCGAAGGCCAGCCCCAGCGTCCCGATCCCGGCGACAAGAAAGGCGGCCGTTTGGACAAAGCCATACCGGCCCAAAACCAGTTCGCTGATATTATCCCCTACCAGGCTGTACTCCGATACAATGGGGAGGAGCCAGGCACTCGCCAGGAGAACCACTTGCCCCACGATGGCCAGCACAGCCAACAGGGACAAACGCTGTGCATGCGGCAAAACTGTTTGTTGTGACTGATCGTTAATGTTATTTTTAATCACGTTTAACTCCTTTACTACATCGTCTCCACTTTCCTCTCAGGCGCGGCGCGCTACTCGTCTGTTTTTTTGCGCTGCTGCTCCATAGCCATTCCGATCGCTGTACCGATGGCGATACCTATCGCCACGCCGGAAGCCATATTATCCAGCGCGACACCAATCGCTGCGCCGATGGCAAGACCGATGGCAAGGCCGATATTCAACGCGCTGCCGTGGGCGCGTCGGGGTTGTTTGTCACTCGCTGATTTGTTGGTTTGATCGTTCACTTAATTTCTCACTCGTTGTGATCTTTATTCCATAGCGTAGGTAACTTCCAGGCGCACCGTTACCTCAAGCTGGCCCGGCGCAATCGGACCCCCAGCGCCACCCATCCCTTCGGCCCGGGCGGCCAAGGGTATAGGACCCTGATCGCCGATTACTTCACTGATCCGAACCACTTCACCGAGTTGAAGGTTGGCTAATTGGGCTAAATCTTGAGCCTGCATGGTCGCCTGGTTGAGAGCTTCCTCCCGGGCTTGGGCCCTGGCTGCACTATTATCGGCCACACTGAAGTTGACCCCGTAGATGTTGTTCGCCCCGGCTTCGATGGCCGCATCCAGCACCGGACCGATGGTGTTCAATTCATGGATGGTGACCTGGACATCATTATTGACGTGATAGAGCATCTCTCCGGTTGGCTGGCCTTCCGGTCCTCGCGTCTGCTCGACAAAGATGTTGAAATTGGTGGTTTGAATGTCCTGTTCGGCAATGCCTTGATTTTGCAGGGCGGTCAGCACCGCATCCATTCTTTGTCGAGCCGCAGTCGTAGCCTCTTCGAGATTTTCGTTGGTTATCTGAACGCCAATGGTGGCCTGGGCCGTATCCGGCTCAACCTGCGCGCTTCCTTCCCCGACCACGGTCAGGGTACGAGCGAAAGTGTCACCGCTTGGCGGCGCGGTTTGGGCGTGAGCTTGGGCAGGCAAGACCCCAAGCTGGATGAAGAGTAAGGGGCTAATGACCAAAATTGAACTAACCAGGGTCATAAACCAGAATTTATAGCTTCGCATTTTTTATTATCCTTTCTTTCCATAACTGTTTGCTTTAATTAATTCAGCCTCCGCTTAAGCTCGAGTGGGCTGCACCGGGGTAGGTGCAGGCGTGACGGGCCGGCTTTCGGTCACCGGGCGCAGGGAGCCGCCCCCACCCGAACGACGGGCCAGCAGCAAGCCACCCAGAGCAAAGATGAAACTGACCAGGTAAACCAGCCAGCCCAGGATGGGAATTCGGCCCAATAATGCCAGGATCAAAACCCCACCGATGAGTATGGGCAGATAATCCGGCGCCCGTCCCAGGGCCAGGTTGAGCTGCCGGCCCAGCCACAGGCCGGTGACCAGCGGGCTGAGAAACCAGATCAGGGCCAGGGCGCCAAACAAGAACAGGCCCAGCACCAGGCCGGGGAACCAGCCCCAGAACAACACCATCAGCGCCACCAGCATGATCGAAGCCAGGGGCAGGACAATAAAAGCCACGGTTGCTAACAAGCCATACAGCCCGGCTTTGCCTGGACTGGCGGCCAGGGCGTTAGCCGGTTGGGCCAGCCAGCCTGGAACGAAGCGTAAGATCAGCCAGCCCAGCAAGGCAAAGCCGGCCAGAATAAGGACAGTTCGCAGCAGCCAGCCCAGAAAGACGCTGGCCGGGTCAGGCGGAGTTTCTTGGGGCGGCGGAGCGTACTCGACATTGGCGGCCACACCAGGGGGGATGGTCGTCTGATCCTCGCTGCTGTAATAAAGCGTCTGGGCTACCTGAGCCGTCTCAGCAACAGTGACCGTACCGGCATAGAGGCGGGCATCCTCACCCACCTGGCCGGCCAGAGAAACCTGGCCCATCCCCGCCCGAAGTTCGCCGTTGATGGTTCCCGCCAGGTCGCCTGTCCCACCGGCCAGCAGGGCATCGCCCCCCACCTGAGCGTTATCGGCCAGATGAATGCCTGGTTCAACGGTTTGACCCTCGAACTGAACCGGCATCATAAAGCCGGAGCCACCCCCAGCGGCGGCCACAAAGTCATCGCCGATCGTGCCGGTCACATCAATCCCTGCTCCGGCGGCTCGCACATCATCCTGGACCTCACCGTTCAGCTTGATCCCGCCCCCGGCCACAATGGCGTCGCCGGTCACGGTGCCATTGATCTCGATATAGCCCCCGGCGGCAATCAAATCACCCTCGATGGTCCCGTCAATGTAAATTTCGCTGGCGCCAACGTACAGATCGTCTTCGATCACTTCACCGGCGGGCAAGCGATAGGTCTCACCACCGGCCATTTCGGCGGCGGTGACCGGGCCGGTCAAGATCACCACCAGGAGACCAACCAACAATAGAGCGATTCGGCCCCGTTTTTTGATTAGATTTCTCATCACTTTCTCCTTTCATCGTTTTTGTCACCCCTTTTCAAGCGAAAGCCAAATTTCCTCGCAAAAGGTGACAGTTGCACCGTCAAGGTAGGCGTTATAAACGTTCTGAATTGTGAGAAGGGGGTTAACGGTCTGATATACAAGTATCTCCTCGGTATCTGAGAAGCGCCCTAAGGGTGTAAGTAACCACCAAATTGCCATCTATCCCCACAATGACCAGACTACTGTCTTGACCTTCCTGTTGGCCCTGCGAGCCAAAAAACCAATACTGTTTGCCAATTACCACCAGGTTTCCAGATTAGGCGGGCTTGGTTAAAAATGAACAATCCACTTTGACCCCAGTTCCCTAATAGTCACGTACTGGAACAATACGAACCTGCTGCATCCCTCGGCGCAGTTTGATCACTTGGCGTTCTGGGGCGATTGGTTTGCCACTACTAATTTCCTTTAGAAATGCGTTGGTATCAAAATCATGCAAAAGCTCGTCAGTGAGCACACTATCAATATCCTGGGGGTCTGGCTTGTCAGTTAAAACGGAGCCGAATAGATACAGCCGCAAGCGCTTCAATCTTGAACTCGTCGGAACTTAGTTCATCGAGGCGTTGGCAGATGGTGCTTATTTCCTTTTATTTATTTGAGCCAAACAGCTTCCATAGCCAATCCGAAAACAACCACACGAATGTCCCGGCAGCGTTACGACCCATCGGGCGGATACGGGTATTCTGAAACGCGGCTAGCCGCCATTCGCCGCCGCGCTGTACGGCGACAAGAGTCTGGATAGAGTCTCGCTCCGGGGAAGGTTTTGATTGACCACCCATAATGGTTCCGCCAGTGGCGTGCAGCAAAGCAACTTGGGGTGCCAGGAACTGCACGTCTATAACTTGCCCCACCAGGCGCGATCCCTTGAGCCACTTGTCGAAGAGAGGTTGATGAAACGAGGTAATCTCTTCACGTCCCTTAAGATGCGTCCCATCAAACCCAATGAGGTGGCCTTCTTCGGCAAAGGAGGCAGCGAAGGCCTCGGCGCTGCCTTTATTCCAACCATCCATCAACTGCTGATAGAGGGCGCGAATAGCCGCCACATCAACAGCATTCACGGTGGTTGTGTCGGGCTTCGTCACGGTTGTCTCATCGTACCTTGTTTTAATATTCATCGGCTTTTTCTCCTATTTCTATCACTTTTCCTCTAGCCGGGAAAAAATTATACACTTTTAATTTTATCCTTATTACTATCGTACCGTCTATATTAATCTGGGCGATTTTTGCATCGAAAGAGAGCTATTTTGCGATACCTCGACCAGAAGAGCTATCCCTCAGTTTATTACCCGACAAGAGGGGGTGTCCCACGTTTGCGGAAGGCGTCTTTACGTTTCATCGGTTTTGATTAGCTCCTGCTCCACCTTCTCCTGATTACGCCTCCCCCAGCCGGCGCAACCTGGGCTATTCCCTCCCCACCTTAACCTCATCACTCAACCCCAACTCTCGTAGGGCGATTTTGGTTTCTTCAATCTTTTGCTCAGAGAGTTGGCCGCTCCCTATGGCTTCGACGGTCACTTCTACTTTCAGGATCAGCTTCAAATCCTGGCTAGAGGCGAATTTGGTCAGGACTTTCATGTAGAAGTTGGTCCATTTTTGTGGCGGCACTAAACCTGACTAGGTTAAATTGGTAGTTAGGGAGAGTGGCGACGCCCCGCCGGTCGTAACTTGGGCAGATAGGAAGTGGCACAGTATACAGGGCATAATAAAGGGAGAAGTAATCTGAAATCTTTGGCTTCGACCTCGTCTGCCAGGCCAGGAAAATAATCAGGAATGAGGCTTGAGTTGAATAAATTGGGGCGGAGAATAGGATGTTTGATACTGCTGACCGTCGCAGCGCCGCTGACGATCAGTTGACCTACCCTTTCGTTGAAGATGCTTGAGCAAAATTCTTAACCTGTTTAATCCTATCACATCAGGAAGGGCAATACATCAACCAGGTAGGCGATTGTGGTTCATCCACCTGGGTAAAAAGGTTATGGGTTAGCTTATCTCCAGATGTACCAATCGACCTCTAACCGGCCATCGCGGCTGCCGATGTCTTCTTCTACCCGGAACTTGCCGTACTCACCATCATCCGTCCTGATACAGGCGATAGTCCCCTCTTGGACCTTAATTTGAGTCTCATCGTCGTCATCTAGCCGATCCCGGCACTCATTCCGGCTCAAGCCTTCAAATCTGCCCTGGCTGTCTTCATCCACATAGGCTAACCGGAGATCATCATCGTCATCGGCCTTGCTCACTTGACCTTCTTCCCCGCCGCTCCAGCGCCAGCGGAAATCGTCGGCCCGGCCCGAAACCTCGCCGTTCTCATCCAGGTCAACAATTAGCTCCGACCCTATCTCTGCTTCACCCCACTCATAGGCTTTACCCAGCACATCAACAAAAATCTGCCTGGTTATCTGCTGCCCATTGCGGGTGTTGACCACCAGGTTGTAAGTGGTGTCCTGATCGGGACATTCTAACCGGGTCTGGTTAATCCCGGAGACCCCCCGGCCGTTGTAGTAAACGGAACGGACGTTGGCCGTATTCCAGTAAACGTGGAGACATTCACCGGCTCGGATTTGGGTCCGGTCGGCTGAAAACTCGATGATCCTGTTGTTATTCGGGTTGACCCAGCCGGGCGGGGGCGCAGAAACTTCGACATAAATCTGCCGGTTGATCTGCCGGCCGTCTCGGGTGTTGACCACCAGATTATAGAGGGTACTGGTGGCCGGACATTCGAGGCGGGTTTGGTTAATGCCCGAAACCCCCCGGCCGTTGTAGTAAACCGATTGCACATTGTCGGTATCCCAGTAAAGATTAACACATTCGCCCCGCCAGATTTGGGTCCGGTCTGCCCAAAATCCAATCCTGTAAGTCTGAGCGCTGGCAGGCATTGCCAGGAAAAAACTTACCATCAACAAGGTGAGGATACTCCCCAGAACCTTACCTTTTGTGGAATTAACAAATTTTGGCACAACTCTCATCTCCCTTCTACCTATATAACTTTTATCCCATATACCAGACTAACCTCTTCGTGTTTGATTCGTGCTAGAGTTGTGTTTGATTTGTATTAGAATAAAGCCGTAAAATTACATTAACTCGCGGATCGGTGGCAGCGAGAGTGTGACCACATAGTCATCCTCCCGTTCCCTGGCTGGTGAGGAGAGCGATGTGATCCAGACGCGCAAGGTGCAGACGGGGGCCGGACCCCTAGGGAAATCCTCGCCGTCCTAACAGCTCCTCAATCTCCTGCATCTGAGCCGGTGTCAGGGGGCCAAACCGCATCGCCCCGGCGTTTTCCTCCACTTGAGCGACGGTTTTGAAACCAGGAATTGGAATCGTCTGCTCACTGCGTGCCCAGATCCAGGCCAGCGCGCCCTGAACCAGACTCCGACCCTGGCTGGTCAGGATGTCCCGGATAGTCTCCAGCCGCTCCAGAAACTCCGGGCGCGGTCTGCCCCCGTGGAAATAGGACACCCACTCGTGGCCGCTGCCGCGCACATCGTCGGCGGGAAGAACAGAGTGGGCATCGAACTTACCGCTCAAAAAGCCCATCGCCAGCGGGCTGCGATTAATGCTGGCCAGATGATGCCGCTCGCACAACTCGACCAACTCACGGGCGTCGTCAAAAACGTTCAAATTATGCTGGATGGCCGTGCAATGGGGCTTATCCGCAAACAAGCGGCTGCAGGCCAGATCGTCGGTGCTCCAGCCATAGGCCCGGATCAGCCCCTCCGCCTGTAACTTTTCCAATGTTTCGGCCACCCCTTCGGCTTGGCGTGCGGGCAGGGACCAGATATGCAGTTGGTACAGGTCCAGGTAATCCGTCTGCAACCGCCGTAAAGAGGCTTCGCAGGCCCGGCGGATGTAGGCGGGTGAGGCATCCTGGCCGGTGAGGGCGCGCCGTTCCTCGTCGTAGGTATGACCAAACTTGGTGGCAATGACCACATCAGGCCGGCGGCCGGCCAGGGCCTGGCCCAAAATACGTTCACTGTGCCCTGTGCCATAGGCGTCGGCCGTGTCGAAGAAGGTGACGCCCAAATCAATAGCCCGGTGAATGGCCCGAATGGACTCGCGGTCATCTACTTGTCCCCACCCATCGGCCTTGCCATCCATTTGGAAGGGGCCGCCGATGGCCCAACAGCCCAAGCCCATCGCACTCACTTCGATGCCCGATCTACCCAGTTTTCTGTTCAAGGTTGTATGCATAAAATTTGTCTCTCCTGCTAGGTTTAATATTGGTTGGACGTAACTACTCAGGCATATAAGCCAGTGGCACATTAAAATTGCTAGAATCGTAC
>JAHDWA010000051.1 GCA_023382535.1 Anaerolineae bacterium
TGGCAAGGTTGGCTCGGCTGTCGCTAACATCTTAGCCCAGGAGTATGGCTGTAAGCTTGTAGCCGTCAGCGATGTAAGCGGCGGTCTGTATAACCCATACGGCCTTGATTTGCCCGCTTTGACTGAATACGTCCGCCATAATCCTGGCCTGCTGCTCTCTGAATGCAGCGCCGATGGCCAGGCCGACTCGATCACCAACGCCGAACTGTTCACGCTCGATGTGGACGTGCTGATCCCGGCGGCGATTGAAAATCAGCTCACTGCCAAGAATGCCCATCAGCTTCGCGCCAGCCTGATCGTGGAGGGCGCTAATGGACCGACGACTTTCGAGGCCGAGGCAATTCTCCGGGAGCGCGCTATTCCCATCGTTCCCGATATCCTGGCCAATGCCGGTGGGGTCATCTGTTCCTACTTCGAGTGGGTGCAGGGGCTGCAATGGTTCTTCTGGGATGTGGCCGAGGTGCGTAAACAACTGGCTAAAATGATGGAGCAGGCTTTCAACGAGGTCTGGTCGCTGTCCAGCGAGCGGAATCTTGACCTGCGGACAGCGGCTTATCGGCTGGCTGTGCACCGGGTCGCTGAGGCCATTCAGCAGCGCGGCCTGTTCCCTTAAACAGGGCTATTCCGATGGTCAATAAGCAACCATTAAAGGAGATTAACGATGACCCTGACTTTTTCTCACCCCGGAACTATTGACGCCTTTTCTCCTACCCAGGTCACTCATCTGGAAAAGGTAGCTAAAAAAATCTGCAACACGGCACTGGCCGAGGCCTCTATCAGGCTAATGCCGGTCCAACAGGATTTGGGTCTGGAGTACCTGTTCCAACATCGCAATTTTGTCCAGGACTTCAAGTATAGCCTGGCTAAAGAGGTGGCCCAAACCCTGGCCCAACACGACAAGCGCGTCCAGGCCGTCTACTGGTTCGAGCCAGCGGCCAATCCCGATGTTGAGGCAGGAGAGTATTTCCTTGTGGGGCCCACCATCCATCTGCTGGTGTTGGTGGAAGCGGCTTCCGCCGCGCTGGACACCTTTGTAGCTGTGCTGGAGCGGGGGCTTATCGAGTGCCTCAAAGAGCTGCCCTCAGTCTTATTTACCGAGTGTCGCCTGCTCCTCGATGTCAATCTGGTGACGCCAGAGGCCGTTGAGCACCGGACCGGCTTGGCCAATCTGCTGTCATCCATCTTTGCCCCACCCCTCAAGTTGTGGGAACGGACATAGGGGCAATTTAGCCATCTGACACCTCTGTTGAGAACAGAAGGGAAACCCCAATCATAAACTAAATTTATGAGGAGCTTAAAGATGAGATATAAGAGTGTGAATGATTTACCAGAAGTCTTACGAGATTTGTTACCCAATAAAGAGGCCCAACAGGTTTATCTCGAGGCGTATAACGAAACCTGGGACGCCTACCATCAGGATGAAGAAAGGGGACAACTATCTCGCGACGCCGAAGCCCATCGGGATGGCTGGGCGGCCGTTCAACGAGAGTTTGTCCAGGATCGGGAAAAGGGCGGTTGGTATCGCAAAGGCGAAGGGTATCAAGAAGAGAAGGCTGAGGGTTTCATCGAGAAAATCAAAAGTTTAGTCATGTAGATTGGAACTATCAATTGCAGAAGATGTTTTCAGATACTCAAAATAATCTCGTGAATGGAAGCCAACTATGAAGATCGTAACTGGATTGTTTCACAGCCATCAAGAGGCCAAACAGGCCCTCGCTACCCTCGAGCGACACAGATTCAGTTGCAACGAGGGAGTGACCTTGATTGACCCAAGCAAACATTCTCATGCTTCGCTTGATGAACAAGCAGCAAGTACGCTCGACGTCAGCCTGGTCCGGCTGGGTATTTCGGCGCAAAAAGCCCCCTCATATTCTCGAAGCTTAAAGCAGGGTGGTAAACTCATCGTGGTCAAAGTAGAGGATCACCGTGCTCTGGAAGCATTAAACCTGCTATATGAGGCTGGCGCCGCCGAATCAGATTATCGAGCCTTGGTCCATCGCGGCGAGTGATATAACAGAGCGGACAAGGGGAAGTAATTGTCTTTTGTACAGAGGTAGAGGTTGACCATGAATTACCTGCTTAACCAAAGCATAGTGGGGAGAAATTTTGATAGACTCGACCAGGCCATCACTCGTTGGATGGCCCGCTATGGCATGTTCATTTTACGAATTGGATTGGGAATTGTCTTTTTCTGGTTCGGCGCTTTGAAGCTCATCCCCGGCCTTAGCCCGGCCGAAGATCTGGTCCGTCACACCATTTACCTGGTAGACCCCAACCTCTTTGTGCCGATCTTGGCTATTTGGGAGGTCCTGATCGGGTTGGGCTTGATTTTCGGCAAATATATGCGGGCTACTTTACTGTTGCTCTTTTTACAGATGCCGGGCACAGCCTTGCCCCTGGTCATCTTGCCCGAAGTCGTCTGGACTGCCTTTCCCTATGGCCTGACCCTGGAGGGCCAATACATCATCAAAAATCTTGTCCTAATCGGCGCAGGTCTGGTGTTAGGGGGCACAGTTCGGGGCGGTCGGCTTGATCCAGAACCTCGGCCAGGCTCGTGCTCTCCTTGCGTTCAGGCAGGAACATTGATTTCCTGATAACGTGGTCTTACTCCCCAAATTTAGAGTTGCTGCAATCCACAGGCTCTTGACAAGTTTCTCTTCTTAAGTATAATAGTAGTTGTAATAACAACTACGCTTTGGAGAAATAATGAATTACTCAATAACCTCCTTGCAGCAACTTGGCTTCTCAGAATATGAGGCGCGGGCGTACACTGCCTTGCTCCAGCACAGTCCTCTCAATGGTTACGAGTTGGCTAAATTATCCGGCTTGCCTCGGGCCAATATCTACGGCGTGTTACAAAAGTTGGAAGAGCGGGGAGCGGTGATCCGGCTCGACATACCTGGAGGCGTACAATATGCCCCCCTGCCGGCCGAGGAACTCATCCAGCGGCTCCGCACTCAATTCCAGGAAACCCTGGACACCGCTCAGCAGGCATTAAACGAGATCAGTAGTCCAGCCGAATACGAGTATGTAGGCAATACGCGGGGTTATCCCGCGTTATTAGAACACGCCCGCGCCCTCCTCAATGCTGCTCAGGAACGGGTTCTCCTGGCCATTTGGCCTCAGGAAGCTTTGAACTTGGCCGAGCCCCTGGCCCAGGCAGATGCACGAGGTGTAGAGATAACCACCCTTTGCCTGGCTGCTTGCCCCCAGGAGTGTGGCGGCTGCCGGGGCCAGATTTATCGTTACCAGGTTGCCCCCGAACAGCGACGCCAACGTTGGTTAGTTGTGGTGCCGGATAGAGCCGAGGTTCTGACCGGCGAAATTGGTCCAGGTGAAGAAGCTTTAGCCATCCGCACCCGCCATCGGCTCCTGGTAGAGCTGGCCACCTGGTATATTCGCCACAGCATTGCTGTGGCAGCGATCGTGAGTGATTTGGGGAGCCGCCTGGGAGAGCTACTGAGGGTGGAGACCCAGGCGATACTCGGCTCCCTTGATCCTAATGAACAGAAGGAGGGCTGGTTGGAGCAGATGATCCGCCTTGTAGGTCGCCAGGGTAATGGAGCAATCTCCCCTGCGGATGATCCTTCCGAGAAGAAGATCACCGCTTAGGTATCTGTAATTAGAAGGAGTGTTTTTAGTAAATGTTACAATTGAATCAATTGGATTTTGTTGAAAAGGCCGAATTCGGCGAATTTGTCCCCTCTAATGATCCAGTAGCCCACTTGACTCGAAATCTGCTGCTTAGCCTGGGTGAAGACCCCACTCGAGAAGGGTTACAGCGGACTCCGGAACGAGTCGCCCGCATGTATGAAGAACTCCTGGCCGGCTACCAGATGGACCCGGTGGCCTTGATCAATGGGGCTATTTTTGAGGCCGATTATGATGATATTGTCGTCGTCCGGGATATTGATTTCTTCAGTCTGTGCGAACATCACCTGCTACCGTTCTACGGTCAAGCGCACGTCGCGTATATTCCAGATGGTAAGATCCTGGGCCTTTCCAAGGCGCCACGAACTGTGGAGATGTTTGCCCGGCGCTTACAAGTTCAGGAGCGCATGACCCAGCAGATTGCCGAATTTCTGGAGACTGTCCTCCAGCCCAAGGGAGTGGCCGTCGTCGTCGAGGCAGCGCATATGTGCGCCCGCATGCGGGGGATCAAGAAAAATGGGACCTATATGGTAACGAGAGCCATGCGAGGTGTTTTTAAGACCAATCGCCAGACCCGCAATGAGGTGATGGCTGTTCTGCAGAACGGAAATACAGATACTGCTGAGAGCATAAGTTCTCGCGGTGGATAAAAATCTAACTAACTTTCGTATTCATTTAGACCTATTACAGGAGACAACGATGTGGCACTATAAATATCTTATTATTGGCGGCGGGATGACTGCCGATGCGGCGATAGATGGCATTCATCAAGTAGACCCTGAAGGCGCTATCGGGCTGATCGGCGCCGAAGTTAAGCCGCCCTATAATCGCCCACCCCTGACCAAGGGGTTGTGGCAAGGGAAACCGTACGAAAAGATATGGCGCGGGACACCGGCCAAGGAAGGCGTGACCCTGCACCTGGGGCGAACGGTCCAGAGCCTGGACCCGACAAACAAGTGCGTGACCGATGATCAGGGGAGCGTCTATACCTTTGAAAAACTGCTCCTGGCTACGGGGGGAACGCCGCGACGCCTTCCTTTTGGGGGCGATGAGATCATCTACTACAGAACTGTGGCTGATTATCACCGCCTGCGAACGCTCACCGAACAGGGTCAGCGCTTCGCGGTCATTGGCGGCGGCTTTATTGGCTCGGAGATTGCCGCAGCCCTGGCGATGAATGGGAAGGAAGTGACGATGATCTTTCCCGATACGGGCATTGGGCAGCGCATTTTCCCAGGTGACCTGGTTCAATTCCTGACTGATTTCTATCGTCAAAAAGGAGTCGAGATTGTAGCGGGAGCAACGGCGACTGGCCTGGAAAAATCTGACGGGCGCTGGGTTCTAAAGATTCGTGACGACCAAAACGGTAATGACCGAGACATCGTAACCGATGCGGTTGTGGCGGGGATTGGCATCCAGCCGAATGTCGAACTGGCTAAGTCAGCCGGGCTGGAGGTAGATAACGGCATTTTAGTTGATTCCTCTCTGCGGACGAGCCAGCCTGATATCTACGCGGCTGGGGATGTGGCCTCCTTCTATAACCCCGCCCTGGGAACACGCCTGCGGGTGGAACACGAGGATAATGCCAATACGATGGGCAAGCTGGCTGGTCAGGCCATGGCGGGCGAGAGGGTAGCTTACCATCACCTACCCTTCTTTTACTCGGATCTGTTTGAGTTAGGCTATGAAGCCGTTGGTGAACTGGACTCCCGTCTGGAGACCGTGGCGGATTGGCAGGAACCGTACCGTAAAGGCGTCGTATACTATTTACGGGAGGGCCGGGTTCGCGGGGTGCTGCTGTGGAATGTGTGGGAGCAGGTCGAGGCGGCCCGGGAACTGATTGCCCAACCTGGCCCATTGGGGCGGGAAAACTTAAAAGGGAGGCTGCCAGCGTAGTAGCTGAAGGCTTAACTGCCCAAATAGCACGAGTTATCAAAAGGAGATATGATGAAAATTTTTTTAGATACAGCGGTATTGGATGAAATTCGAACGGCGGCTGAGTGGGGAATTTTGGATGGCGTGACCACGAACCCTACCCTGGCCGCCAAAGCGGGTCGAGCGTTTCAAGAAAATATTCTGGCGATTAGTGAGATTATTGGCGAACGAGCGACAGTCAGCGCCGAAACGGTGAGCCTGGAGGCAGACGCGATGGTGCGCGAGGCCAAGTTGGTGACTTCGTGGGCGCCGAATGTGATTGCTAAAATTCCCTGCACTTCTGAGGGGATAAAAGCGGTCTGGCAGTGTACTCAAGCCGGGATACCCACCAACGTCACCCTGGTCTTCAATGCCACTCAAGGGCTACTGGCGATGAAAGCCGGCGCGACTTATGTTAGCCCTTTTGTGGGCCGCATTGACGATATGGGCCAGAATGGGCTGGAGGTCGTCAAGCAGCTTACCCAAATCAAGCGAATTTATGGCTTCACGACGGAAGTGCTGGCCGCCAGTATTCGCCATCCCTTGCACGTGATCGAGGCGGCATTGGCCGGGGCTGACATTGTGACCATGCCCTTTACCGTGCTCATGCAGATCGTCAAACACCCCCTCACGGATGTAGGTCTGGAGCGCTTCCTCAAGGATTGGCGGACCATCCCTCCAGAGTTGCGGCCTTTCTGAACGGGGGCATGCGAGCTAAAAATTCTTGTCTGACCGAGCAGTACAACGCTGATGAGCTATTTATCACGCAGATTAAGAAGAAGATTGAATCGCGATCAGTATGCCTCTTCTCTTACATTCGCTCTTGGTTTTAGAATGAGCGCTTCAACCTCCTCACCACGTGCGGCGGGAAAGCTGGCATTTTCAGTCGAGACGTGCTAAGATCTGCTGGAGAAGAAGTATATCCCATGAGCACTCGTCGCAGCACCCCCTTAAAGCCGGAAGACATTGAGCCGCAGATGTGTACCATCCACACCCGGCTGGACATCCTGAGCCGGGTGCCTTTCTTCGCCAACCTATCCAGCGAGGCGGTGGCGGAGGTCAATCAATTATTCCATGAACATGGCTACGAACCCGGGCGGCCCATTTACTATGCCGGCGACCCGGCGACCCGACTGTACGTGGTTGCTGTCGGCAAGGTAAAACTGCTCCAACATACGTTGAGCGGGCAGGATGTGCTGCTGGATATTCTGACGCCGGGTGAATTCTTTGGCAGCCTCTCGGTGTTGGGCGATGAAACCTACCCTGACACGGCCCTGGCCCAAACGATGGCTTGTATCCTGGCGATTGCCGCCACTGATTTCCAGGCTATCCTAAAGCGTTACCCGTCGGTCACGGTGACCGCCCTGGAGACGGTGGCCCGGCGGCTGAAAACAGCCAACGAGATGATTCGCCAGCTCAGCGCCCATTCCGTTGAACACCGCATTGCCGCGGCCTTGCTCAAGCTGGCCGAGAAACTGGGCGAACCTCGGCCGGAGGGACTGCTCATCCAAATGCCTCTATCGCGGCAAGAGTTGGCAGAGATGACCGGAACCACCGTCGAGACCGCCAGCCGGGTGATGAGCCAGTTCCAAAAAGAGGGCCTCATCCGTACCGGGCGGCAGTGGGTAGCCATCGCCGATAAGCTGAGCTTAACGGCCATCGTCGCGGAGACATAGCCAAATCGCCACGTAGCCCGCGAAGCGACAAAGTAACAACTTTAACCCCTGGCTTGATCAGATAGATCAAACCGGGGGTTTTTATTTATTTATATTGGCTGCACTTAATTGAGCTAAATCATACAAGCGCAGCACGGCTTGTGATACAGTAAGGGCAGAATTAAATTTGAATGAAAGGAGGTTTGGAAAAATGAAGACCATCTTACGCAGCCAGGAGTTTTCGTGCCCATCCTGCGTGGTCAAGATCGAGAAGGCTCTCAAGGGAGTGCCGGGTGTTGAAGAGGCCAAAGTCCACTTCAACACCGGCCGTATCGTCGTCGAACACGATCCGGGCCAGACCAACGCCGATGAGTTGATCAAGACTGTCCGGGCGGCCGGCTATGAAGCCAAAGTCGCCCCCTTCTAAAAATATCTGAACTATCAAAACAATCAAAAGAATTTCTAGCCAAAAAGGAGCACACAACTATGTTAGCGCAAATGAAACGAATCGGGTTCAACCTCAAGTATTGGGGCTTACTCGCCTTGGCGGTTGGGGCTATTATCTTTAGCCAACCGGCCCCGGCCTCGGCCCACTGTGACTCGATCAACGGGCCGGTCGTGGCCGCCGCCCAGGCCGCGCTGGAGCAAGGTGACGTAAGCTTGGTTTTACCCTACGTCAAGCCTGAGGCCGAGGCCGAACTGACCGCTGCTTTCCAGCATACCCTGGAAGTACGCCAGTTGGGAGCGGAAGCGCAGGAGCTGGCCGATCATTACTTCTTCGAGACGGCCGTCCGGCTGCACCGCCAGGGTGAAGGCGCCGCCTACACCGGGCTAAAAACAGAAACCGATCACGGTCCGGCTCTGGCTGCCGCCGATGAGGCCCTGGAGACAGGCTCGCTCGATACGATCTACTCTGTGCTGGATCAGGCCATGCAGCAGGGCATAGCCGAGAAGTACGAAGCCGTGCAGACGGCGCGGGCGATGGCTGCCGAAGAGAACACGGTCGAGGCCCAACGCGAGCGGGTCGAAGCGGAGTTGATCTTTGAGACCTATGTGTATGGATTGTATAACACCGCCCTGGGACAAACCCTTCACGCCGAAGGGGGTGAGGGTCAGGCTCACGGTACGGCAGAGTAAAGTATTGCGGAAGACGGCCCCCAAGCGGGGGCCGTCGCTTTTAGAAAGGATGAGGTACTTCGATGAAAACGATCAAAACTTGGTTAAACAATCCCTTACAGCGCCGGCAGGCGTTGACCGCAGCCAGCGGAATGCTGATCCTGGTCGGGCTGGCGGCCGACTACCTGGGCGCTTCGTCCACCCTCTACACCAGCTCCATGGTGGGGGCCGCTTTGCTGGCGGGGTCGGATATTGCCTTACGGGCCTGGGCGGCCTTGCGGCACCGACATATCAGCATCGAACTCCTGGTCACCGTGGCCACAGTGGGAGCGCTGCTGATCGGCGAAGTTTGGGAGGCGGCGGCAGTGACCTTTCTGTTTATGCTGGGAGCTTACCTGGAAGCCCGCACCCTCAACCGGACCCGCCAGACCTTGCAGCAATTGTTCGACCTCGCTCCGACCACGGCTATCGTCCAACGTGAAGGCCAACAGGTCGAGGTCCTGGCCCACGAGGTTCAACCCGGCGAAACGGTATTGATCAAACCGGGGACCAAGATTCCCGTAGACGGCGAAGTGGTTGACGGCCGGGCCGCCGTGGACGAGAGCCCCATCACCGGGGAGTCTATGCCTGTCGAAAAGACAAAGGGCGCGACCGTCTATGCCGGGACGGTTAGCCAGAACGGGCTGCTCCAGGTGCGGGTCACCGGGGCGGGCGCCGATACCACCCTGGCTCGCATCATTCACCGGGTGGAGGAAGCTCAGGAGGAGAAGGCCCCCACCCAGCGCTTTATTGAGCGCTTTGCCCGCTGGTACACCCCGGCCATTATGGGGTTGAGCCTGGTCGCTTTTCTGTTTACCTACGATATCAAGTTGGCTCTGACCCTGTTGGTCATCGGCTGTCCGGGTGCTCTGGTCATTTCGACCCCGGTCTCGGTGGTGGCCGGGATTGGTCGGGCCGCTAAACGGGGTATTTTGATCAAGGGGGGCGAATACCTGGAAAATGCCGGCAAGATTACCGCCCTGGCCCTGGATAAGACCGGGACCTTGACCCAGGGCCAGCCGCGTTTGACCGATGTTATTGCCCTGCACTCTGTCCTGGTCCCGGCCGGTAACCTGATAGAGGTTGGGGACAGGATGGCGGGTAGGGTTACCGCGCCGGCAACCAACGGTAAGGGGAGCGGCCGGTGGGATGAGGCCCAACAGGAGGTGTTGCGCTGGGCGGCCATTGCCGAAGCCGGTTCGGAGCATCCCCTGGCTCGGCCCATCTTGGCCGAAGCAGCCCCTCTTGGCCTGATCCCCTCCGCCGAGACCTTTGAGACCTGCACCGGGCGCGGCGTCCGGGCCACCTACCAGGGGCACATTATTGGCGTGGGGACCGCCGAGTTGATGGACAAGCTGGGCGTAGTCGTTCAGCCTGAGGTCGAAGCAACCCTGGCTCAACTGAAAACGGCCGGCAAAACCGCCGTCCTGGTCGCCCTGGATGGCCTGGTATTAGGCATTCTGGGCATCGCCGACCCGCTGCGGCCGGCGGCTCCGACCATGCTCCGCCAATTAAAGGCTGTGGGATTAGAGCGGATCGTCATGCTGACCGGCGATGACCGGCGCACCGCTCAGGCCATTGCCGCCGAAGCGGGCGTGACCGAAATCTACGCCGAGCTGCTGCCGGAGGACAAACTGGCCGTTATCCGCCGCTTGCAGGCCGAAGGTCACATCGTGGCCATGGCCGGCGACGGCATCAACGACGCCCCGGCGCTGGCCGCAGCCGACATTGGCCTGGCCATGGGCGCCGCCGGGACCGATGTGGCCCTGGAAACGGCCGACATTGCCCTGATGGCCGATGACCTGTTGAAAATCCCGGAGGCGATTGGTCTGTCCAAAGCCACCCTGCGCAACATCCGCCAAAACGTGGTCATCGCCCTGGTCACGGTCGCCGGTCTGCTGGCCGGGGTGCTGCTGGGCGAGGTGCATATGGCCGAGGGGATGTTTATCCACGAGCTGTCGGTACTGGTGGTCATCCTCAACGGAATGCGGCTGTTACGAGCCTGAAGTATTAGCCTCTCAGTAAGGAGTCCCCTCCTCCCACCAGGGGGATTTGTAGACTAACTTGACCTGACTTATCGCCAACTACCGCGCTTCAAGCCAGCCATAACTGCGGTATGATCCTCAAAAGTGGGTGGCGGCGTCACCACATGCAGGATGACCAGCCGGGTTTCGGCTTTGATGCCCCGTGTCTCGCCCGCCGGCACAAAGACCAGGCTGCCGGGGCCAAGCCGCGCCTCCTGTTCGCCGGCGACCACCAGCGCTTCACCTTCCATAAGCGTCAGGGTCAGGTCTACGCCGGGTTGATGCACCGGGATAAACTGGCCTGGTTCAAAACAGGCCAGGATCACTTTAACCCGCTCATTTTCGGTCAAAACAACCGGGTTGAACCGCTGCTCGGTAAAAGCAGCGGCTTGTTGGTAGGAAGTTAGTACAATCGCCATCAATCTCTCCTGTTAGTGAACAAATTCGGCCCTCGGCTCTCGCACCAGGCAGATTTTCTCGGCCTCTGTCTCAAAGAAGTACCCCGAGCCGCCCTCACTGACGACTTGCAGGATCTTGTGCTGATCCAGCACCCGGATACCACCCAATACGTGGACACCCCGCTCAAAAAATGGCGGCGGCCAGGGTGAGGCCGTAGGCCCGGCCAGAATCACCGCCCGCGCGCTGCTGGCAGCCTGTAATAAATCGTCGAGGCTGCCTTCCACCAGCGCCGAGCCGGTGATGATGACCACACTGGACTGGGCAATCGTCTCAACAGCCTGCTCCGGCGAGCGCCAAAAAGCCGCTTCATCCGGTTTGAGCGCCTGCGGGTGTTTGTCTATCACCCACAGTTGGGCCACGTTTCCTTTGAGAGCTTTGATGAACGGCACAAATCCGCCCACCATCGCCACTTTATCTTCCGGCTGCACCCTGGCGGCAGTCAAGGCATCCAGGCCGGAAACGGCTTGCCCGCCCGGTACGCCGTGCTGGGCCATCGCCTGAGCGGAGAGAGCATTGAGAACAGCCACCCCCACGGCTCGCCGCAGCGGAACCGGCGAGAGGGCGTACCTGGCCAGGGTCCAGGCATCTTGCCCGGCCATCCGGCCCGCCGGCGGGGCTGCCGCGGCCGACTTGGGGCAGCAGACGGTATCACTGAGGTCTCGCGGCGTAAAGGCCACGCCGACATGACCGGTGGAAAGCTGGGCGGCCGTGTAAAAGACGCCAATCCGAACGTCGGTGACGATGATAGGTTCACCTTCAAGAACACACCATAAATCGGTCAACCAGGCTTCAACAATGCTCATGATGCCTCCTTCAAGGAGTGGTGCCCGGCCGGCCCACACGGACTCGCCAGATCTGCGGTCCCTGCTCCAGGTAGTCCCAGGTAAACTGCCCCTCTCGCTCGAATTTGAACTGATAGTAGAGGGGCTTTGGATCGTGGTCGTTGACCAGGATGAAGGCTTCACCGGGCTTTAGATTCTCAAAGGTTTGGAAGATGAGCGGGTGGCGTTGGGGCGGCGCAACCTGGCGCACGTCCAGGACCACCTCCTCTTGTTCCTTCGGTTGATGACTAACGTGGCTCATAAAAATTAATCTCCTCATGTTTTTCAGATTAAATAGGGGGCTTTCCATAAAATTTTGGCCGTACCCGCCCCTTTGTCAGCGAAATACACGGGTACTATAGCAAGGAGTGTTCCCAGAATATGTGACTTTTGTCTCAAAATCCGATAAAAGTCGAGGAATATCCGTCGCTCAGGTGATAGGTTATCAGCAGAAACCTGAGCGGTTTCTTTTGTAGAAGGGTGGTGAATCCGAAATCCGACAAAAGTCGAGGAAATTCCTCCTGACGTGCCATAAACTGGAATCATAAATATCCAACCAAGATTGATTGCGTAAAAGAGGCTCACCTATGTTAAGTGCAGCGCTAGACTTTAAGAGGCAAATGATTGAAGCCCGTCGTACTCAAATTCTTATGGGTGCGGCCGAGGTCTTCTCGCAAAAGGGTTTTCATCAGGCCACCACCAAAGAAATCGCCCAGGCGGCGGACGTGTCCGAAGGCACAATTTATAACTACTTTAAGAACAAACGTGACATATTGGTCGCTATGATAGACCTGCTGGGCTCGGAGGCGCTCAAAGGGATGATCCCTAATAGTCCGGCCAAAAACCCAAAAGAGTTCTTAAGCGTACTTGGTAAGGCTATGTTCCAGCTTTTGCAGGAACGGGGTCGCCTTGCTCTACCGATCCTGGCCGAAATAGCGGCCGATGCCGAATTGCGCGCTAGGTTTTACCAAGCACTGGTCAGACCGGTGGTCGCTTCTATCGAAGCGAGCATGCAGCGTTCCACCCCTTCAAGTCAATGGCGGCGGAATGAGCCGCTGATCCTGGCCTACGCCCTCGTGGGTGGACTGCTGCTCAACTTCTTGCTCCAATCCACCCACCTGGATCCCAGATATAAAAATATCTCCGCCGACGCCATCATTGAGCAGTTAGTTTCTCACTTTTTAACCGGCCCCACGTCCAAAGAGCTGGCCTGGTTAATGAGTTCATAGTTCATTTTTGAGAGGTGTGTTATGTTTCTAAGAACCCTGAGTTTAATTCGCAAAGAGTTTATTCACATCCGGCGCGACCCGCGCACCCTGGCGGTGATGATCATCACCCCCCTGATGCAACTGATTTTACTGGGCTACGCCGCCAGCACCGATATTGACCACCTGCGCACCGCCGTCTACGATGGCGACAAGAGCCAGCAGAGCCGGGCCCTGGTGGAGGCTTACCAGGCCTCCAACTATTTTGACATCATCGCCCAGGTGGAGCATGAGGACGAGGTGGCCTATCTGCTGGATCACGGCGACGTGTATGGCGCGCTCATTATCCCTGCCGGTTACAGCCAGGATGTCCTGGCCGGCGAGTGGACCGACGTCTCCTTTGTGATTGACGGCTCCGACCCGACTGTGGCCGGGAATATCTTCGCCGCCGCCCAGTCAGTGGGCCAGGCCCACTCGACCCACCTAGTCCGCGAGGAGGCAGGCGCTTTCATGCAGCGCATGGGTGGGGTCGAAGTGCGGCCGCGGGTCTGGTACAACCCGGATATGGAAAGCACCTATTTCACCATTCCCGGCCTGATGGTCATGGTCCTGTTCCTGTTCACCACCCTCTTTACCTCCTCCTCCATCGTCCGGGAGCGGGAACTGGGCACCATCGAGCAGTTGATTGTGACCCCCATTCGTTCGATTGAGTTAGTGGTGGCTAAGGTCACGCCCTATGTGGTCATCTCCTTCTTCATCATCCTGGAGGTGCTGGTGATTGGCGTCCTGCTTTTTGGCGTGCCGGTGAATGGCAGTGTGCCGCTGCTGCTGGCGCTGTCGGCCCTCTTCCTGGTCACGGCGCTGGGCATCGGCATCTTCATCTCCAGCATTGCCAAGAGCCAGCAAGAGGCCCTGCTGATGACCTTCGCTACGGTGCTGCCGACCATTTTCCTGAGCGGCTTCTTCTTCCCCTTCGACGCCATGCCGCAGTGGCTGCAGTGGCTCAGCCACATCATCCCGGCCCGCTACGCCCTGGTCATTGTGCGGGGGATTATGCTGAAGGGGGTGGGGGTGGAAGTTTTGGGCGAACAAATCATCGCCGTGCTCATCTTTAGTATCATAATCATTACCTTGGCCGCCACCACCTTTAGGAAGAAGCTCGATTGAGCGCGGCACAGGCTGAAAATGGGGGGCAGAAAGATCGTTCTGGAATTGAGCGAGCACGAGGCGTTGCGCCTGCTGGAGCTGATCAAGCAACAGATGGACGCCGACGAGCAAGTCTGGCGGCCGTATTGGGAACGCCAGGCCCACCACCTCCAACAATGCCTCGAGCGGGCTTCAGTAGAAGTAAAAACAGAGGACAATTATGACCAACGAGAATGAGACCATCATCAAAACCGAGCAACTGACCAAACAATTCGGCCCGGTCGTAGCCGTAGATCACCTGGAACTGGAGATCAAAAAAGGCGAAATCTTTGGCCTGGTCGGGCCGGACGGAGCCGGTAAAACCACGACCCTGCGCATGCTGGCGGCGATTATGGACCCGACCGCCGGCAGCGCCCGCATCGCCGGTTACGACCTGCGCCAGGAGCCGGAGCGGATCAAGGCCCACATCGGCTACATGGCCCAGCAGTTTGCCCTCTACGGCGACCTGACCGTGCTGGAAAACATCAACTTCTTTGGCGATGTGTTTGGGGTGAAGGGCAAAGCCCGCCAAGAGCGCACGGAGCGCCTGCTCAACTTTGCCCGCCTGACCGAGTTTACCAAGCGGCCCGCCGGCCGGCTGTCCGGGGGCATGAAAAAGAAGCTGGGGCTGGCCTGCGCCCTGATCCACTCGCCGGCGGTGCTCTACCTGGACGAGCCGACCACCGGGGTGGACCCGGTCTCGCGGCGCGAGTTCTGGGACATCCTGGCCGATTTGCACGTCGAGGGCACGACCATCCTGGTCAGCACGCCCTACATGGACGAGGCCGAGCGCAGCGCCCGCGTCGGGTTGATGTACGGCGGCCGGCTGATCGAGGTGGGCACACCTAACCAGATCAAGGCCCTGCTGCCGGGCGAGTTAGTTGAGTTCCGGCCGGAGTCGGAACGGTTTCACGGCGTCGGCCTGCTGCGCCAGGCCAACCGGATTTTGACCCAGCAGGCCGGCGTGCTGGAGGTTCAAACCTATGGCGACCTGCTGCACGTTTTTGTAGACAGCGTCAGCCAGCGCCGGCCGCAGCTTGAAGCCGCCTTGGCCGCCGAGCAGATCGCGATGACCAACTTCCGCCAGACCGTGCCCCGGATGGAGGAGGCGTTTATCTCGTTGATTGGCAAGATGGAAGAAGCGTGATACGTGATGCGTAAAACGTAAATTCACGCATCACGTATCACGCATCACAATGGAGGTAATAAACAATGACAACAGCAACTACTCCCAACAGCCCGGCCATCGAAGTCGCCGGCCTGACCAAAAAATTCGGCGACTTCGTGGCCGTCAACAACGTCAGTTTTGAAGTTCCCCGCGGCCAGATTTTTGGCTTTCTGGGGCCGAACGGGGCGGGCAAAACCACCACCATCCGCATGCTGCTGGGGCTGCTGGCCCCGACCGGCGGCACGGCCACTGTTATCGGCTTTGACGTGGTCAAAGAAACGGAAGTGATGCGGAAGCGCATCGGCTACATGACCCAGAAGTTCAGCCTCTACAACGACCTGACGGTGGCCGAGAACCTGGACTTTTACGGCGGCGTCTACGGCGTGGCCGGCCCCAAACTGCAAGAGCGCAAACAGTATATCCTGAAGATGGCCGGGCTGACCGGGCGGGAGCGGGAGCGCACCCGCAACCTGTCCGGCGGCTGGAAGCAGCGCCTGGCTCTTGGGGCGGCCATTATCCACGAACCGGAAGCCCTCTTCCTGGATGAGCCGACCGCCGGGGTGGACCCCATCTCGCGCCGGGCCTTCTGGGAACTGATCTACGAGCTGGCCGAAGGCGGCACGACCATCCTGGTCACGACCCACTACATGGACGAGGCCGAACACTGCCAGGAATTGGTCTTCATTCAGCGGGGCAACCTGGTGGCCCAGGGGTCGCCGGAAGAGGTTAAAGTCACCCAGATGCATGGCGACGTGGTCGAAGTGGATACCGACAACGCCGGCCAGGCCATCCCTCTGCTGCGCAACTTGAACCTTTTTGAAGAGGTGGCGCTGTACGGCTCGCTCATCCACGTGGTCACGGCCAATGCGCAGGAGCACATCCCCCTGATCAAACAAACCCTGACCGGCCACGGGCTGAACGTGACCTCGGTCGAGCGGATCGCCCCCTCGCTGGAAGATGTCTTCATCTCCAGCGCCCGGGAGGCGGAGAAAGTCGTTGGAAGATAGGAGTAAGGAGTAAGGAGTAGGAAGTAAGGGGAAACTTTTTCTTTCCCCTACTCCTTAGAGCGCTTCGCCTCCCCTTGGGGGACTCCCTACTACCTACTCCCTTATTATGGAGGTAAAAAAGATGAAACACAAACTCATTCCTGTTCTCATAATCTTGTTAGTCGCCAGCGCTGTTGGGATAGGCTACTGGTATTTCAGCCAGAATCCGGCGGCGCTGACCCAACTGCAACTAAAATTGGGCCTGATTGATCAGGACCAGGCCGGCGGCGTCTATCGCGTTTCCGGCTACATCGAGGCCGACGAGGTGGCCGTGGCTGCGGAAACGCGGGGACGCATCACCCGGCTGGCCGCGGATGAGGGCGATTGGATCGAAGCCGGCCAGACCCTGGTTGAGTTGGACACGGCCTTGTTAGAGGCTGAAGTGGAGCAGGCCCAGGCCAAAATCGCTACGGCCAAAGCCCACCTGGCTAAAATCGAGGCCGGGGTGCGGGCCGAAGAAATCGCCAAAGCCGAAGCGGCCGTGGCCGTAGCCGAAGCCAAAGCCGCAGCCGCCTACACCCAATGGCAGGATGCCCTGACCCTGCGTGACAACCCGCAGGAGTTGAACATGCAGATTGACGCGGCCCGCACCGCCCTGCAACTGGCCGAGTTGAAAATCGCCTACGCGGCCCCGCTGAAAGACGCCGGGGAAGCGGTCTGGGATTTACGTCAGCAGCAGTGGGACTTTTTCCAGGAAGGTTTTTATGTCTCCCGCACCCACCCCCAAACCGGCGACAAGATGAGCCGCCACATCACCTTTGAGGAAAGCCAAAAGCAGGACGCCGGGGTGGCCTGGAACTATGCCGGGGCGGATATGTGGGCCGGCTGGGTCAATTTGAATGGCGCGGTGGTCGAGCGGGACGACGCCGCAACCCGCTTGCAGGATTTGCTGCGGCTCCGGGATGACCCCCAGGAGGCCCAAGTCAAGGTGGCCCAGGCCCAGGCGGTCTACCAGACCGCCGTGGCCGAGGTTGAGGTGGCCCAGGCCCGGCTCGCGCTCCTGCAGGCCGGCCCCCGCGCCGAACAGGTGGCCGTGGCCCAGGCCCAGGTGCAGCAGGCCGAGGCCGGCCTGGCCGCGCTGCAAGTCAAGCAAGGCAAGGCGCTTTTGTCCGCCCCGCTGACCGGCCAGGTGGTGGACCGGGTGGCCCACGAGGGTGAGATCGCCGCGCCGGGCCTGACCCTGCTGACGCTGGCGAACTTGACCGACCTGACCTTGACCGTCTACGTGCCTGAGCCGGATATTGATCTGGTGGCGGTGGGGCAGCAGGTCGAGGTCTTTGTAGATGCTTTTCCGGGCGAACCGTTTGCCGGCGCGATCACCACGATCAGCGACAAAGCCGAGTTTACGCCCAAAAATGTGCAGACCAAAGCGGAGCGAATTAACACCGTCTTTGCCGTCAAAATCAAGTTGGACAATCCGGATCAACGCCTGAAACCCGGCATGCCCGCCGATGCCATCCTGGCGGAAGGACCGGAATTATGAAGTAAGGAGTAAGGAGTAGGGAGTAAGGGAGTAAGGGATAATTTCCTCCCCCTACTTCCTACTTCCTACTGCCTACTCCCTTTTCACGAGGTGCAATCATGATGAAACGAATTATCCCTATCCTGATCTTCTTAGCCGCTATCGGCGGCGCTTATTGGTGGTTTATCCGAACGCCCGTAACCGCGCAGGAGCCAATTGGCTTGCTCGGTTCCGGCACGATGGAAGCCGAAACCGTCGCTATTACCGCCGAGTTGGGCGGACGGATTATCGCCGTCCAGGTGGACGAAGGGGACGAGGTCAAAGCCGGCCAGGTGTTGGCCGAGTTGGACAAATCAGACTTGCTGGCCCAACAAACCCAGTTAGAGTCGGCTCAAGCCACGGCCAAAGCCAACCTGGAACTGGTCAGCGCCTCGGCCCGGCCGGAGGACATCGCCGCCGCCGAGGCCCAACTGGCCCAGGCCGAAACCGCCCGCGACGGGGCCAGGTTGACCTGGCAGCAGCTCGCGGAGGTGGTCCATGACCCGCATGAACTGGCGGCCCAAATCAATCAGGCCCAGGCCCAGGTGAGCGAGGTCGAACACAATCTGGAACTGGCCCGGGTCTATCTGAAGCGGATGGAGATCCAGGCCGAGGCCGCCGGCCGCAATCAGACCACCCGGGCGGGCGGGAATGAAGGACTGGTCCAGGCTGAGGCGGCCCAGTACCAACGGCAAGCCGCCCAAACCGGGGTGCAGATGGCCGAAGTAGCCCTGGCCGGAGCCAAACAGCAGGTGGCCCATCTCATCCAGATCCGCGACAACCCCTTACCGCTGATTGCCCAGGCCAATGCGGCCGAGGCTGCTTACCGCCAGGCCGAAGCGGCCGTCCAGGCGGCCCAGGCCAACCTGGCCGCTGTGAAAGCCAGCCCGACCGCCGAAGATATTGCCGTCGCCCAGGCCCAGGTGCGGGAGACAGAGGCAGGCCTGAAAGCCGTCGAAGTGCAACTGGCCAAGCAAACGCTGGTCGCTCCACGTGACGGTCTGATCAGCCGGCGGCTGGTCGAGCCGGGCGAGTTGGCCGCGCCGGGGACGATGCTCCTGGAGTTGAGCGATATTGAGACGGTAGATCTGACCGTCTACCTCCCCGAAACCCAAATTGGCCGGGTGAAGTTGGGACGGTTGGCGCGGGTCTATCCCGATGCGTATTCGAATGATGTCTTTGAGGGTACGGTCAGCTACATTGCGCATGAGGCCGAGTTCACCCCCAAGAATGTGCAGACGCAAGAAGAGCGGGTCAACCTGGTCTTTGCGGTCAAGATTACCCTGGCCAACGCCGACCATCGCCTGCGGCCCGGCATGCCCGCCGACGCCGAGATTTTGCCCACCCTTCAGGCCGGTTCAGTCGCCGCCCCGTCTCCGGCTCCCTCACCCCAGGTAACTGTGACTGCTCCGGTTACGCCGACGCCGGTTAAGGTGGCAGCAACGCCCACCATCGTCTCAACCCCGACGGCGGCGCCGGCTCCCCCGCTGGCTCAGGCCGAGATTGTCTCAGCCGGATTGAACGTACGGAGTGGGCCGGGGATCAGTTATACCATCATCGCCGCCTTGATCAAAGGGGACACTGTACCCATCTTGAAAGTTGACCCGGACACCGGGTGGTTATTGGTCCAGTTACCCGGCGGTGAAGAAACCGGCTGGATTTCAAACAACCCCGTTTATGTGTTGGTCAGTGAGGCTCGGGAAGGGGCTAAGGTTAAGCCGGTCAAAGCTGAGCCGACGCCTACGCCTACTAAAGCTGCCTCAGCAACGGCCAAAATTGTCTCGGCTGGTCTAAACGTGCGCAATGGCCCGGGGCTTTCCCATCCGGTCATTGTCACGCTGGTTAGAGGCGATACAGTGCCGGTGGTCAAGGTTGACCTGACGACCGGCTGGTTGCAGGTGCAGTTGCCCGATGGTGAAAAACTCGGCTGGATTTCGGGCGATCCGGCTTATGTGTCGGTGAAATGAGCCAGCAGGGGTGGCTTTACAGCCACCCCGCTATCGGCGAGGGGTCGGATGATGGTCTGGTTACAATCTTTGTACGCCGAGATAAACTCTCACCTGCTGGCGCTCACCTGGCTGGAGGGGCTGGACCTGCTCCTGGTCACACTCGCCTTGTACCTGCTCTTAAACTGGGTGCGCCACAGCCGGGCGGCCTTCCTGTTCCGAGGCGAGGTGCTGACGGTGGTGGTCCTGGTCCTTATGACCCTGCTGCTGCCCTTGCGGACCTTCGATTGGCTGATCCAGCAGGCCCTGCTGGCCATGTTGTTCGCCACCCCGCTCATCTTCCAGCCGGAACTGCGTCACTTGTTGGAGCGGATTGGCCGCCGGGCCGGGGCCACTCCAACCATTCGCCAGACGACGGTTGAAAATGTGGTGGCCCTCTTGGCCCGCGCCGTGGAGCGGCTGTCCGCCAGCCAGACAGGCGCGCTCATCGTCCTCGAATGGAAGGCTTCCCTGCAACGGGTGGCGGAAACCGGGGTGGCGATTGGTGGACAGATCAGCAGTGAGTTGTTGCAGGCCATCTTTTATCCCAAAAATCCGCTGCACGATGGCGCCGTTATCGTCCACGAAGATCAGCTCCTGGCGGCCGGTTGTGTCCTGCCGGTCGCGCAGCATCCCCTGCCCGGCCAACGCCGCTTGGGGACGCGCCATCGGGCAGCGGTGGGCCTGAGTGAAAGCAGCGACGCCCTGGTCATCGTGGTTAGCGAAGAGAGCGGGACGATTTCGACCGCTCGCGATGGTCATCTCCAGCGCCGGCTCGAGAGCGCCAGCCTGCGGCAGCAACTCCTCGATTTCTATCTTCCGACCACACCGCCCTCGTCCACCGTCTCGCTGCGGCTTTTGTCCAGCCGGTTCGTTTCCCGGCTGGGCCAACTTCAGTTCCGCCCCCGGCCCCACCAACTGCTGGCCAAGGCCGGTCTCTTTTTCGTCTCATTATTACTGGCCTTGGCCGCCTGGTGGAATTCATTATCGGGCGGATAAATCGGGTCTGGATAGATCTGAGGGCCGGCAAATCCGACAAAAGTCGAAGACGGGCCGCCGGAGAAATAGTACCCTATGAGTAAGTTATACCTGATGCCCCTGGAAATAAGGGCATCAGGTTAAATCGCAAAGGATAAATGGTGTAAAGATATGACTCAGCATAACCATTCAGCAACCCCTGCCTCCTCTCAGCGGTTTTTTGAGCGCGGCCGGGTTTGCCTGGAGCCAGAGAAACTACCCATTGAAGTGAGCCGGGGGATGGCCATCCTGACCCAGGATGGCTGGGAGGCGGGCAAGGTGGCCGCGGTCGTGGTTGAGGACCCCAGCCAACAAGTAACCCATCTGCTCCTGGTTCGCCCCCACCTGGTCTCGGATTATCGCCTGGTGCCGGTGAGCCTGATCGAGGAAGTGGGGGAAGAGATGGTCTCATTGGGCATTAGCAGTGAAGCTGTAGAGAGTCTGCCCGCCCGGCGCACCCCCTAGCCCGATTTGACGGTGAGTGCAAAGATGATTTACTTCCAAATCCGACAAAAGTCGGAGACAGGGGTATCAGGCAGTGATAAGATGTGACTCAGTGATACGATACCGGGTAAATCTATATGGAGGCCTTATGATGAATTCACTTCTCTTGAAACATTCGCGCTGGCTGGGGGCGCTGGCCCTGTTTGCCGTTCTGTTTGGCCTGCTGACCCTGGTTTCCGGCGGATCGGTTCTGTTTGACAGCGCAGCCCGGCAGGCCGCCGGTAATTATGTATCCTTTGTCCTCTGGTTCAACTTCCTGGCCGGTTTTGCCTACATCATCGCCGGGGTGGGTCTGTGGATGTGGCAGCGCTGGGCGGTGTGGCTCTCCTTCTTGATTGCCGGCGCGACCTTGGTGGTTTTTATTATTTTTGGCGGCTATATCCTGAGTGGGGGCAGCTATGAACTGCGCACCCTGGGCGCAATGAGCCTGCGAACCGTTATCTGGTTTGTTATCTCTGTTGTCGCCTACCGACAGCTAAATCCAAAATCCAAATCTAAAATCTAAAATCACTATGGGCGTAATTCGTTACAAAATTTGGCGTGACTTGTGGGAAAACAAGGGCCGCACCTGGCGGGTGATTGCGATCATTGCCATTGGCGCTTTTGCCGTCGGTGCAGTTTTGGGCGGCAAAGCGTTTATCCGCCAGGATGTGACCCGCACCTGGCAGGCCTCTCATCCGGCGACCATTGGCCTGGAGGTCAATCCGCCGGTTGACGACAGTCAGATCGAGTCCTTGCAGAATCTCAAGGAGATGGAGCGGGTCGAGGGCTGGTTCCAGGATAAAACAGTGCGCTGGCGGCGCACGCCGCAGGACCCCTGGCAGCCGGCCACCCTGGTCGCCCTGGCAGACTATGAGGAGCAGACCATCCGGCGGGTGACCCTGGACAGCGGCGACTGGCCGCGGCGCAAGTGCGTGGGGGTGCAGCGCGGGCGCGGCCTGGCCGCCGGCGACCAGCTTGAACTGCAAATTGACAACAAGGTCTACCCGGTGGCGTTGAACGGAGTGCTCTACAATGCCGGCCACCCCTCGCCGGCCATGCTGCCCGACCCGATGTTTTTCACCACCCGCGAGCGCTTCAGCCAACTTACCGGCGAGACCGGTTCCAGCCTCATCCTGGCCACCATCCCCCATTACAGCGACGCCGCCGTCAAGGCCGCTGCCGACCTGCTCCAGCACGAGCTGGAAAAGCAGGACATCGAAGTCAGCCCGGCCATCTCTGCGCCGGGCGGCTTTAAAACCCGTACCGGCCGGCCCGACCAGTTTACCAACCAGGATGCCCTGGACAGCATCTTTTTGATTTTGACGGTCATGGCCGCCGCCACCCTCGTTTTGGGCCTGTTTTTGGTCTATAACACCATCAATGCGGTGATTGTGCAGCAGGTCAACCAGATTGGCATGATGAAGGCCATTGGGGCCAGGTTCGGCCAGATTCTGGTCATCTATCTCAGCCTGATCCTGGTCTATGCGGGGTTAGCTTTGGCGCTGGCCGTGCCCCTGGGCGCGTTGGGCGCGCACGGCCTGCGGGTGATGATGGTCCAGCGGGTGGGCATGCTCCCCGGCCCTTTTGAGATTTCAGTGACGGCGGTGGCAGTCCAGGCGGCGGTGGCGCTGCTCTCCCCATTGTTGGTGTCGCTGTTGCCCATCTACCTGGGAGCGCGCATCACCGTGCGCGAGGCCATCACCACTTATGGCCTGGCCGCTGCCTCCAATTGGCTGGATCGGCTGCTGGTTAAACTGGATTTCATCCCCCGCCTGGCCTCGCTCACTGTGAGCAATACCTTTCGCAATCAGAAGCGGGTGCTCTTTACCCAGCTCACCCTGATCGGGGCCGGAGTGATGTTTATGATGGTTCTGAACACACGGGCCACCATGACCCACACCTTTGGTGAGGCCCTCCTCTCGATCTTCCAGGCCAACGTGCTGCTCGATCTGGAAGAGGAGGCGCGGATCAGGCCCATTGAGACATTGGCCCACAGTCATCCCGAAGTGAGCACGGTCGAAGTCTATGGCACGGCCAAAGGGACGGCCCGGCCCCAGGGCCAACCGGAGTCCAATGACGATAGCAAAGTCAACCTGCGCGGTCTGCCCCTGCCTTCAAAGACCTATGTGCCCCAATTACGGGCCGGGCGCTGGCTGCAGGCGGGCGACGATTACGCCGTGGTGCTCAACCAGGAAGTGGCCCAGGCGATGGGGGTAGAGGTGGGCGACTGGATTACGATTGACATTCCCACCCAACGGGAGTCGGACTGGCAGGTGGTCGGCCTGCTCTTTGAGCCGGTGGACCAGGAAGTGGCTATCGTCCGGCGCGAGGTACTGCTGCGCGAAATGAATGAAGTGGGTCGAGGCCAATCCATCCGGGTGCAGACGATCAACCAGGATGCCGCCAGTGAGGCGGCCACAGCAGCCGACCTGCGGGGACTCTACGAAGCACACGGCTATGAAGTCATAGCCAGCAGCCAGGATACTTCGCACCGGCTGGCTATGGAACGAACCCAGCGCATGGCCCTGATCTTCGGTATTTTGACGGCGATGGCGGTGATGACGGCGGTGGTCGGGGCGGTGGCCCTCAGCGGCACACTGGCCATCAATGTACTGGAGCGGACACGCGAGATCGGGGTAATGCGGGCTATTGGGGCCTCAAGTTGGGTCGTGTCCGGCCAGTTTATCGGTGAGGGGCTGATCCTGGGCTGGCTGAGCTGGCTGCTGGCCATTCCGCTCAGTCTTCCGGCCGGCCGGTTGTTGAGTTTGGCCTTGACTCGCACGCTGCACATCGAGCTGGTGTATCAATTTTCGGCCTGGGGAGTCTGGTATTGGCTCGGAATCATTACGGTTCTGGCCGTTGTCGCCAGTTGGTTCCCGGCGCAAAAGGCTGCTCAGACCAGCGTGCGGGAGAGTTTGGCTTACGTCTAAATAAAGGGAGGTCATGTATGTCAAAACTAACCAGGGTGATACACTTGCCTCAAAACGGAACTTGCCCATACCCCGGCGCAACGACTACCCCCTTAAGCGAACGCGAGCGAGAGGTATTACATTGGCTCGCTTCCGGTGCGTCGAACCGTGAAATCGGCCGGAAACTATCCATCGCCGAGAGCACGGTCAAGCGGCACGTTTACCACATCTATGGTAAGCTGAATATATGTAACCGCACTCAGGCCGTCCTGTGGGCGATAAAGCTAGGGGTAAGCCCAGGCGGTTTAATCGCCGATAGCCACGCCTGGAACGAGGCAAATGGACTCAAATCGTAGCCAGGCCGGGTTGTTTGCCGGCCTGCTTGAAGTTGAGCAACGGGCAATTTTTATCCATCATATCTTCAAGGGAGGAAAATCTTATGACTCATCCGGTTATCACTAAACCTCAAGACAAAGCTAAGATGACCCGCAGCGATTGGCTGAAGTTGGGTCTCATTACGGCGGCTACCAGCATTGTCGCAGTCCTGGCGGTGCAAGCTCTGGCCGTTGCCCTCTGGCCGGAGATCTCCCTCTTTGCGCCGTTGGACAGCTACGTGCGCTCGGCTATTTTTACCCTGGTTCCGGCGCTGGGAGCAACGGCGCTGTTGGCCTGGTTGGTGGAACGCCGGGCGAGGCCGGTTCAAACCTTCATCATAATTTCAGGGGTAGTCCTGCTTGTCAGCTTCATTCCCGACTATATTTTGCCTGTCCCCCATAAAACGCTACTGGCCAGCAGCGTCGCTGCTTTCTTGCATGTGGTGGCTGGGGTTGTCACTGTGTTACTGTTGGTCATTGGCTATCAACGGCGCACTGGACAGACTTAGGGGCATTTGGTCGGAAGCTCAGGGTGGGTGGCCGTCTTGAACGATGAACCGCGCTCAAGTATAATGATTGCTTGGCAGCGAGAAATTAGGGTAAGTTTGACCATTTGGCCGGCTCCCCGGTTGGTGGTGTAGTTTCTAAGGGTTGTAACAGAGCGAGGTGACGCAAACAGAGGGCTACGGAGCGATGCGGAGGCTCAGGCCGGCCGGTAAAGGAGTCGCGAATGTCCAATAGTACGATTGACCCATCAGCTGACTTGCGGAAAATATCCTGGCTCACTGTGTTAGATCAAATCGGTTGGGCAGAGTTGCAGGCAGCCACGCAGTTACGTTCTTACGGTCCTGGGGAAGTGATCTTTTTGGAAGGCGATCCCCCAGGGGCCTTTTACCTGGTTCATCAGGGGTGGGTGAAAGCCATCAAGCTATCGCCCGAAGGGCGGGAGCAGATTCTGGACTTTCTTGGGCCAGGCCAGCCGATTAATATTGCCCCCGTCTTTGCCGAACAACCCAATCCGGCCACACTCGTCGCTCAAGAGGCATGTGAGCTGTGGGTCATCCAGCAGTCCACCTTATTAACCCTGCTCGATCGTTATCCGGCCATGGCTCGGCTGGTCATCCGGGCCTTGGCTGGCCGCTTACTCCATACCATTTCCATGATTGAAGACCTATCGTTACGCTCGGTGACGGCCCGGCTGGCTAAACTGTTGTTAGTGCAACTGGCCGATAGTGAGCAAACTGCTATTTCACGCCATCGCTGGGCCACGCAAACAGAGATGGCGGCCCGCCTGGGAACTGTGCCGGATGTGGTTAACCGAGCTATACGCGACCTGGCCAGAGAAGGATTGATTCAGGTGGATCGACGCCAGATTGTGATTCTGGACCGAGCCGGGTTAATTGCCAAAGCTCAATTCTGGCAGCCCTAATGGAAAAACCACCAGCCACATGGATGGTCTGTTGTGCCAACGCACAAGAACCAGCGTAAAGATGGCTTCTGTGCTCTATCGTTTATCAGAAAAATCGCTGGTCGTGATCTGGCCAATTCCCGTCTGAACGCAAGCGGGAGCCGTCGGTACCCCGCAAAGAGAAGGTGCTGAGCCTGTTGGCTTAGGACTTGAGTAATCCCGAAATCGTCGAGCAGCTAAATCCCCCGACAGGCACGGTAGGCGACGATGGTAGTGTGGCGTTTGCCAAGTTGGATATCTCTATACCTACTGGGCTGCGCAGCAAGCCCTCAACCGACAGCGGCGATACCCCAAACCACGGCAGCCACATCTCAAACCAACGTGACGCCAACTCCGGTTTCGAACCCATCCACGCCGGTAGTGGTAACTACAGAGACAATTGCCACACCGACATCTCAGCCCACTTCACCAACGCCGGCAAACACGGCAGCGCTGGATACAACACTTCTGGAATCCTCGGGGCATCTGCTGGCCGTAACCAACTCGCAGGAGCAGTATGTCTCGCTGGTGGATCCCGCCCGAGGTGTCATTATCCAAATTGAGGCCGGCGCTGCCCCGTGGGGACTGGCCCAGGTCGGCAATCGCATGTATGTCTCCACCGCCGAGGGTATTGCGGTGATTGATCTGAACCAGCGCGAGCGGCTGGCCCTGGTACCCTACCAAACCGATGTCGGCCCACCGCAATATGGTGAATATCGGCCCGGTGGGATGGGCATTGTCGCTGCACCCGACGGGCGGCAGGTTTATGTGGGGGTCTACGTGTCGGGCCAGCCCAGCCAGCTTGAAATTCTCGACGCCGAAACCCTGACCATTGCGGGCAGTGTTTCGGTCGGTATCCGCCCGTTTGATGTGCTGGTTAGCGCCGATGGCCGCGAGGTCTTCACCATTGACCACGACTCCTATTCTGTTACCGCCGTCGCTCCAATGACCTTGGCGACTCGCACTTTTGACGTCGCACCGCTGGGAAATGGCGCCTTTGACAAGCCTCATTATGCTGCTTTGGCCGCCGACGGACAGTTGTGGCTGCCGTTTCAGGGGCAGGCGCTGGTTAAATTGGATCCGGCCAGCGGCCAGTTTGACACCTTCCCGCTTACCGCCAACACGCATCAGCACGGGGTGGCTTTAACCCCGGATGGGCGCTATCTGCTCATCGTGGGCACCGGGGCGGCTGGCGGGGCTAGCGCCGGACCAAGTTTGACTATTTTTGACACCCAGACGATGGCGGAGGAGGTTATGCCGCTGGCTCGCCCCCACGAGGATATCGCCATCAGCCTGGATGGGAATTACGCTTACCTTACCGGCGGTTACTTGCTAACCGGCGGTTGGGAGGGCTTGACCGTGGTTGATTTGCAGCACCGCACAAGCAGTGAACTAACCGTTGCCGGTTATCCGCTGGACATTGTGGATTTACCTCCCCAAGATGCTGCCGAAGACAAGGGGGCAATATGGAACAACTCAATATGACGCTGACTGCCGCTGCTAAGCAGGGTGATACGGCAGCAGTGCAGGATTTATTAGCTCAAGGAGCCAGTGTTCACGCCAGCGATGACCAGGGAGTAACGGCGCTGATTGCCGCCGCCTACCAGAATCATCTGGAGGTGGCTAAACTGCTGATTGAGGCTGGCGCGGATGTGAATGTACAAGACAACACCCAACAGAGCGCTTATCTGATTTCCACCGCCGAGGGCTATCTGGACCTGCTCAAGCTCACCTTGGAAGCCGGAGCCGACGTACACAGCCTGGACAGCTACAACGGCACCGGTCTCATTCGGGCTGCTGACCGGGGGCATATCGAGATCGTTGAGGAATTGCTAAAAACCGATATCGCCATTGATCACGTCAACCGGCTAGGCTGGACGGCGCTGCTGGAAGCCATTATCCTGGGCGATGGCGGGCCGCGCCACACCAAGGTCGTCCGGTTGCTGGTGCAGGCCGGCGCCGATGTCAACCTGGCCGACCGGAACGGAGTAACGCCCCTGGCCCATGCCCGTCAGCGAGGTTTTGAAGAGATTGTTGGCATTTTGGAAAGTGCAGGCGCTCATTAAGATACGTGCTGGACGTGGTAGTAATGTGGAATTCACCGAGTAAACGTCAGAGGGTTGTTGATCTTAGCTATGTCCGCAAAATGCGTATGTTAATTAGCACATACTAAGCCATAGCTGGAACGAGATAATAAGTACTTACTTCCAACAACCTTGTAATTTAGCCCTGTAATTTAGAAAAATTTGCCATGATGAGCAGATTTTCGGCCACTACGAGGGGGTTAGAGTCTAAATTACAAGGCAAGTTCCATCCACATGGGGTAGGATGTTGAAGTCGGCAACATATTAATGGAGAATAGATTAGCGCAGCCACTACAGCAGTATAGGCAAGAACGATCTAAGAGGCTAGTCATTGGGTTCAAAGAAGTCTCTAATCAAGCAGATCTCCCGAGCGAATGACCTCAAAAGAACGCCTGCAATGATAGGGGTAGTTATATCACTGTGGAACACGTCTGGTATTACATAGTGATATAACTCTTTGGCCAAAAAGGAACATCTATTAAAAAGCGTTCAGTTCCAATCGGCTCTTGAAGAAGAGGATGGAAATAGGGTTTTAGTAAAGCAACTAGGGATCACAAAGGTGATTTTAAGGGGATAGATTTTACCTGGTACATTGTACCAGGTGATCCGAGATTACAATGTCGCGAATTTGGCCATTATGAAGAAGATGGTAACCCTATGCTAGATTTCTAAACTTTTGCTTTAGGTTATAAGAGTATATATTTTTATGGTTTTAGACCTCATCCTTAGCTTGACAAATCCTTAAGAGTATGTTATTCTATGCTCTGGTAAATAGAACGTTCTTGGGAGATACTGATGGCTTCTGTACAAAAATTAGAAATAGTGAATAAAAACGAGACTCTATATGCCAAGTTAAAATTTGGCACGAGTAATATCAACCTGGCGGCGGCCACGTTGATGATTAGCTTTTTTGGCGGTCGTTACGAAATCGAAGACGACGGATCAGTTTTATATCACTATCCCGGAGCCGATTTAGCAAAATATCTCGAGATGTACTATAAACTCGCGCACGTATTTGATACCGTGTGCGAGCTCATTTTGGAGGATGTGATTACGGTAAAACAGGCTGAGGAACATTGGGGCAAAACGAATCTCGGCCAAAACGCCAGCGGTAGATTGTGGATGAGGAGTTTAGGAGACTATCGCCGTAACAATCTGGCGATCACGACCCGGAGTGCCATGGAGCGCCTTTACGGCTCCTCGTAAACCCGGTAAAAAAGAAACCACCCGCTGAGACTCGACCTCTCACCGGGTGGCTAGGCGGCGCAAGGACCAAAGGCCGCCTAATTAGTAAATATTATAATCAAAATAGCAGAATAAGCAAGGACCAAAAATGTTAGACGAAAATTTATCTCAAGGATATTTTTCCCCGTACGATCCATCGCTTATATTTATCCAATCCCGCGTAAAACTAAATCAAGCGACCATTGAAAAGTACGCTGACAAGATGAACAACGGCGTACGGTTCGAGGCAGTTAAAGCCATCCAGGACAGCAACGACCTCCTTTACGTCTGGGATGGCTACCATCGCGGTGAGGCTGCCAAGCTCGCTTGTGTGGAGTTGCTGGTAGAATTTCGGCCGGGTACCCGCCGAGAGGCAGAATGGGAATCACTTGGCGCCAATAAATTGCACGGTCTGCAACGGACCTCGGAAGATGAAGATAAGGTGGTCCGGCAGGCCTTGCTTGATTTTCCAAAGCAGAGTATCCGAAAAATCAATGAGCATACGGGTGTTGACCGCCGGCGCGTCGCGCGCATACGCCAGGAGCTCATCGAAGCTGGCGCGATTGCTGATAGTAGGGACGAGGTGGTTGTTGAGCGTAAAGGGCAGGTGTATCGCCAAAAGGTCCATCGCAAAGACCCCGCTACTCTCGTTGCCAACCAGCCGGAAGGTGCATCTGTCCTATCTACTATCTCGCAAGAAGAGAACTCACTTAATCAAGATACTCGATTTCCCGCCACCCAGTTAGGCGAATTTGATTGCCCCCGCTGCTTGACCCAGCAGGTCGTCCATAGAAACGGCGGAGCCTGGTGTCTCGCGTGTGATGCCAAGTGGAACAAGCTGGACGAGTTCGATGCGGAGCGGTTGAGGCTCCAATCTGGAAGCGCTGCAAAAGTTCATTGTGCTTCTACGCATAATAGTTCCACTGCGTCTTCGGAATCATCACCCCTATCTCCGGAACCGTTACGTCATCAAGTGCAGGATTTGGCTGGCCGATTAATTAGCCAGATACCTGAGGAGCAGCTATCAGAGCTAGAAAAACGGTTACGCGCTCTGGCCGAGGAGTTTGGAGTTGAGTTAACTACAGCTCGATGTAATGAGAGATTATAAGGTTACATTCTGGGACAAATCGTAGCTATTCCAGGTAATTATGCTAAAATTTTTCATAGGGTCGATCCCTGAAATTTGGAAAATTTACACTGTTGACCGAAACATAGAAGAGGAGTAAACTTGAGTCATTTATTGCGCCCGGTAAAAAAGAAGTCACGTATCTTCTCGCGCACCGGCTAATCATTTCAGGTCGGATTTTTGTGACGGACCAACAACTGACTGACCCACAACAACCAGATTACCGACCACGCCCCAACGAAAAACTGGGCGATTATCTGCGTCGACTTCGCCAGGCTGCTTCAGCAGTACAGAGTTACCCGGTCACCCTTGATGAAGTCGCTAACCTGTCAGCCACCTTAGGAGCACCAAACAGTTTCACCAAGGGCTGGCTTAGTTTGGTAGAATCTGGCAAGCGGTCCAAAAAGATAAGCAGTGAAAAACTGAAAGCAGTTGCCCACATCTATACCAACCTCCTGGGAACCAGGATTTCGGAAAATTGGTTGTTGGAGTTGGTCGGATATGCCCCAACTATAGAACTGCCTTTCTTGATCCGCGAGCAGGATGAATTGGTCGCCGAACACCTCAAGCGGACTGACATAAGGGCGTTGGTGGTGTACGCCGGTGAGCTAGCCAAGCTGGGGCAGGATAAGAGCATTGCCACCCTGGTTTCTCTGGCCAGAAGTCTCGTTCAGGCGGCGACGAACGAACAAAAAAATGAGGACCTCTTCAGTGACCCGGTTCAATCAGAGCACATTAAAATGTTTATGAAGCGGATGGGGCTTGAATGAGGGACGAATTCTGGTATTTGTTCGGTTCTTTGCTATTCTGATCATCGCTTTAGGCTTGGGAGCGGCCTTCCAAGCCGACTTGCGCGCATCCAAACACCTGAGGTTTATCTTGATGGTCTTTGTATAGATCATTATGGAAGCTGGCGGCAGCGTGATGAGGCACCAGGATAGACAAGGGCGGACATGGGAATTTTGGCGAACAGAATGCCGACGCTGCCACTAATAAAAGCACAAACGTTCGATTTTTCGATGTTATGTCTTGACAAAAGGTCACAACTTGTGGTATTATATCACCAGTAGTTCAAAACTTTTTTAGGGTTATTCCAAGTTTAATGATGGCGCACAAATCTTATCAACGCCAATTTGATAATCATAGTTTACCCACGACTTCCAGAACACCGGAAAGCCTGCGGTCAGCTATTGCCTGCGCGTCCCCCATGATAGAAGGAGGGGTAGCTCCACCTTAATTGGCGACAGAATCCTCGTCTGTCATGGAGGCGCAAGCACCAAGATTGGTCTTGCGTCTTTTTGTTTTAAATCATTTTTGCGAACTGAGCCTTGTTGGTACTTTAACAACCGAATTCTTTCCAGGGGTCGGTGTCCCGAGCGGCAAAGGGGGTTGACTGTGGATCAATTGGCTATGCCTGTGTGGGTTTACCCGTACCGGGCACAGGCGAGTCCCACCCGGCCCTCAGTTTTTCGGATTAATGTAATAACGCGGGGTGGAGCAGCGGCAGCTCGCCAGGCTCATAACCTGGAGGTCGTGGGTTCGAATCCCACTCCCGCTAAAATTCAAACCAAGGTCGAGGCAGGCCAGGTACCACCAGCAATCTGGTTAGTCGAGACGACCGGTAAACGTCCGGCCAATGACTTGCCGTCGTGACAAAAGGTTCGACTTGTCTGCACAGAGAGATATACTCCCTTGCCCCGATATTGGCCTGAGTCTGACCAGGGGGCTGTAGCTCAGTTCGGAGAGCACCTCGTTTGCACCGAGGAGGTCAGGGGTTCAATTCCCTTCAGCTCCATCTTTGTGGACAGCCGGTAAGTTGTCCACATTCACATACTGTCGGTATGGGGTTGCTGCCAGGGATGAATTCTATTATTTTTCGCTCCAGTGGGGGAGTCTGGCCGTCCCCGCCGCCCTGTCAAGGCGGAGAATTTCACGGGTTCGAATCCTGTCTGGAGCGCCTAAATATTGGAGAGGCTAGCCGATTGGTGACGGCAGCCCCCTGCTAAGGGGTCGAGGTGAATAGCCCTTGAGGGTTCAAATCCCTCCCTCTCCGCTGATTAACTCGCCGAAATTATCCGGCAGTCAGGATACGATTCTGCTATCGGTTACAAAAGTCGGGTTCTTCTACTAAAATCTGCGCCGTCGTAGCTCAGGGGCCAGAGCACCCGGCTTTTAACCGGGGGGCCAGTTCAGGTTTACGCAGGTTCGAATCCTGCCGGCGGCACTCGATTTTATACCTCCCTTCCTCAAGGGATAGAGCGTTTGGTTGCGGACCAAAAGGTTGCAGGTTCAAGTCCCACCGGGGGTACAGTCCGTTGGTTCTCAATGTTCTGGGAAGATGGCGTTATGCTCCAAAAGCCCAGTATAGCTGCGTAGCTCAGTCGGTAGAGTGGTTCTTTCATACGGAACGGGTCAGTAGTTCGAGCCTACTCGCAGCCACAGGTCTGCGCTGTTGCAGCAGTGCTGCTTTTACTCTGGATTAGCTATAGATTCTTTAAGCGTTTAGTGAGATGTTACAACCTCACCTGGAGGCGTAGCTCAGCCTGATCAAAGCCCTGGCCTCATAAGCCAGCCGTCCTTAGTTCACCCGTGCCGGGGACAGGCAAATCCAAGCGCCTCCAGATCAAAGATGGATGAGTTGACAAAGTCTATTCCAGGCTGATGTGGCGCAGCTGGTAGCGCGTCTGATTGAAAATCAGGAGGTCGTCAGTTCGATTCTGACCGTCAGCACTCCAGCCTCGTAGCTCAGGGCTAAGAGCATCCCTCTGATAAGGGGAAGGTCGTCAGTTCGATCCTGACCGAGGCTATAGCTGGCTTCGTCGTCTCAAAGTGCACTTGGGTTTTTATTCATCGCGAGGTCGTTATATCCAGGCGCAGCCCTAGCCAGGCGGCGCTGTAGCATAGAGCAGCGCAGTGATGCTCAGAAAAACTATGTAGGAGCGTAGCTCAACCCGGTAGAGCGTCGATCTCCAAAATCGGTTCAAATCCTGCCGCTCCTGCTGACGCCGTCGTAGCTCAGTTGGAAAAAGAGCAATCGCCTCTTAAGCGATGGGTCGCTGGTTCGAGACCAGCCTGCGGTATAGATGTATAGGTGTGGCCGTAGCTTAACGGGCAGAGCATCTGGTTGTGGCCCAGAAGGCTAAGAGTTCGAACCTCTTCGGTCACCTATGGTACATTCCGGGTTCGTCTAATGGTAGGACACTTGGTTCTGGCCCACGAGATTGAGGTTCGAGTCCTTGACCCGGAGTTTCGGTGGGATGTGGTTCAACGGTACAACGCTCGGCTGTTAACCGAGTAATGCGAGTTCGAATCTCGCCGTCCCAGTGTAAATTTGATGACGGATCGGCGGCTAGATTGGGCCAGAAATATCACTTTGGCATCCCTTTGTTGACGAGAAACAGGGAAGTCGTGGTTCAGTGGAGAGAGCAGTCGAAGCGTATTTAAGAGATCAAAGTTCAATGCTCTGTAGCCGACAAACCCAACAAGGAAGATCACTATGGCTCAAAATATCTTTATCAAAGACTTGCTCCAACTGCCGCTTGACCAACGCCTCGATCTGGTTGTGGCGCTGGCTCAAAGTGTCACCGACGAGGCCCAGAAAAAGCTTCCGCCTGGACCGGTGGCTCACGTCGCAACCCTGCGCCATGCTGCCCGGGAACTGCGCCGAGTCACGAGATTAGACTACAACTATCAACAAGATAAAGAGTGAAGCGGCGAATCAATCGCCGCCTTTACCCAGGGATGTAGCTCAGTTGGCAGAGCGCCTCGTTTACACCGAGGAGGCCGGCAGTTCGAACCTGTCCATCCCTATTCAGTGTGGTTGTCGTCCAACAGTAGGACTCTGGCTTTCCAAGCTGGCTATATCAGTTCGAATCTGTTCAACCGCTTCTGAATATAGCAACAATAGGCGGAAAACTCAGGGGTAGAGTGCCACGCCGACATCGTGGAAGCCGATGGTTCACCCGTGCCGGGTATACCGCAAGGCTTATCCCCTTTGGGGACAGGCAAATCCGTCCGAAGATTTTCAGTGATCGAGGCGTGGCCCAGCCCGTCAGCGCGCTTGAATGGAGTTCAAGAGGTTGACAGTTCACCCGTGCTGGGTATACCGCAAGGGTATTCCTTCGGGGACAGGCAAATCCGTCTGCCCCGACTTTAGAAGAGGATGCGGTTGTAGTTCAGTCGGTAGAACATCTCGTTGCCAACGAGAAAATCGCCGGTTCGAGTCCGGCCAGCCGCCATGCTTTTGCGCCGGCGTAGCTCAATCGGCAGAGCAGCTCGCCTGTACCGAGAAGATTTTGTTGGTTCGAGTCCAACCGCCGGCTTGGTGTATTTGGCGCTGGATCAGATAGTCAGAATCTTACAGAGTGATCGTCCACCTGAATCCTGGCAGGGTACTGCGCGAAATTCGTGTACTATTTTGGTAGTAGTGTTGTAAGGGTGGCCAACCCAGAGACAAGGGTATCTTTCAGTGCTGGTGTAGCTCATCGGGCAGAGCGGCGCTTTGGTAGAGCGCAGGTAGGCAGTTCGAGGTTGCCCGCCAGCTTAGTTTCATAATTTTTCGCCAGCATAGCTCAGTATCTTTAAAGAGCAGCGCGTCGGTTCGAAGCCGGCTGCTGGCCTTTTGGGTTAATTCAACGGCCTCAAGTTGAATAGACCTTCAGCGGAGCGTGGCGCAGCCCGGTAGCGCACATGCCTTGGGCGCAGGGGGTCGGCGGTTCAAATCCGTCCGCTCCGACAAGAAAATGGAGTAAAGTAGACAGACCGCCTTGATACTGTTACTCATTCCTGGTTTAAGTCCTGATACCAGGTAATTCTGGAGAGGCAAGCCGATGGGTTAGACGGCAGTGGTCCCGAAAACCACCGAGGCGCAAGCCCTTGGAGGTTCACCCGTGCCGGGTACAGGCAAATCCCTCCCTCTCCGCTTCTTTTTATAACATTGCGGGGTCGTCTAATGGTAGGACGGGTGACTTTGGATCACTTAATGCGAGTTCGAGCCTTGCCCCCGCAGCCTTGCTACCGATGTGGCGGAATTCGGCATACGCGCCACGTTGAGGGCGTGGTGAGGGCAACCTCTTGCGAGTTCAAATCTCGCCATCGGCACTTTTTGTCGTCATCGTCTAGTGGCCCAGGACATCACCTCTTCATGGTGATTACTCGAGTTGACTTTTGTTGACGGCGCCTTTTTTGCTTTCTCGTACTGCGGAGAGCCAGCCGAGGGGTTTTCCGGTTGCGACCGAGCCCCCTACCTCCAGTAACCAGACCTGGCCTAATGGTAGGCAGAACATCCTCATGTCGAGGATGCCTGACTGTCGAGAGACAGCAGCAATGGAGGCTGATGAAAGCAGTACAATCTGGGGAGACAAGCCGATTGGCGACGGCAGCGATTTTGAAAATCGTCGAGCGTAACAGCCTTGGGGGTCCGAATCCCTCTCTCTCCGTCTATTCAGAATCTGGGAGTACGAGATTTTTATTAACAAGACCTCTTCGTCTAGCGGCCCAGGATACCTCTCTTTCACAGAGGTGACATGAGTTCGAATCTCATAGAGGTCACTGCGCGGGTGTAGCTCAATGGTAGAGCGCGACTTTCCCAAAGTCGAGGTTGAGCGTTCGACCCTCTTCGCCCGCTTTTGAGCTGGTGTGGTGGAACTGGCAGACACATGTGACTTGTGCGCCGTGTAACGACGGCAAGAATTGAGTCCACAGGACTCTGTAGGAAGGTGTAAAGAAAACCTACAAGCCCAACCGATTTAGCAGAAAGGGAAACCGGACTGTGAACATAGCATATCGGTGAAGCAGATTGAGGCAAAACTGGGGTAGCCAAGACGATACTGCAAGGGCTGGCTGACAAGGTGAAAGCTAAACTGCTTAAATCCTAATATCCAGGGGCCAAAGCGTGGGCCTACAGGAAAACCAGTTGTAAACCTGTAACTTGGGGAGTAAGGCTATTATTAAGTCGGATAGCCTGAATAGACACCGAACCAAGAACACGCCTCAGTGAGAGGTGGCAAGGATAAAAACGGGACACCTAAATCAGCCTAGAACGTTCAAGCCGATTGGAACACGGGATGGCCTACGGGACGCGAGTCCTATGGTCACGGAGTCCCCATAGTAGTCAGCGGTAGGGAAAGCCTACTACACGGCGAAGGGGGACAGGTAAACCAAATCTCGAAGGACAAAAGAGGCGTGCGAAATGCAAAATGCTCAAATGTACCTTGAGATAGTCAGGAGTCGAGGCGAAAGGAGGCTAGAACTTAGCAGAGTATATCGAAACCTTCAGAGCAGGGAACTTTTCCTTAGAGCGTATGCCAAGTTATATGCTAATGATGGCGTACTCACACCAGGAGTAGACCCGAATGACACCATTGACGATATGTCGCTCAAGAGGACAGATGACATCATCGAAGCCTTAAAAGCAGGGACATACCAATGGAAACCTGTACGTAGGACTTTCATTCCGAAGAAAAATGGCAAACTCAGACCCTTGGGCGTGCCAAGTTGGAGTGATAAACTGCTCCAAGAAGTAATCAGAATGGTACTCACTGCATACTACGAGCCACAATTTTTAGATGTGTCACACGGGTTCAGACCAGGACGAGGCTGCCACACAGCATTACAAAGCATTCGGTTCAACTGGAAAGGAACGAAGTGGTTCATTGAAGGCGACATCAAAGGCTGCTTCGACAACATTGACCATAACAAACTGTTAGAGGTCATAGGACGAAGCATAAAGGACGAGCGGCTTCTAAAACTCTTAAAAGAGATGCTTGAAGCAGGATACTTGGAGGACTGGAAGTACCACAAGACATATTCGGGAACGCCCCAGGGCGGGATTATCAGTCCACTTCTAGCAAACATTTTCCTCAACGAACTGGATACCTTCATTGAAAAAGAGTTAATCCCAAGATACACAAGAGGGGAGAAAAGGAAGCCAAACCCGGAATACATACGGCTGACCAAAAAGCTGCGACAAGCCAAAGAAGAAAGAGATATTGACCTATATAGAGCCACCAGGAAAGAACGAAGAACACTCTCCTACGGAAATCCTGACGACCCAGACTATAGACGGCTCAAATATGTTCGATATGCCGACGATTTCTTAATAGGATTCGTCGGACCAAAATCCGAGGCTGTTGAAGTTAAGCAGCACATAAAAGAGTTTCTCGAAACTATCGGACTAACGATGTCCGAAGAGAAAACCCTTATCACCCACGCGACGACACAACGCGCCCGATTTCTTGGCTACGACATCTATATGGCAAAGGGTGACAGCCGAATGACAAACAAACGTCGCTCTATCAATGGCGTGCCAATGTTCAGTGTTCCTAGTGAAGTCGCCAAAGAGTGGGAAACACGCTATACGCGCAACGGAAAACCCTACCATAGAAAAGGGTTAACCCCTCGCTCGGACTACGATATTGTGATGACCTATAATATGGAATTTCAAGGGGTAGTGAATTTCTACCTTATGGCCCACGATGTCGCAGACAAACTATACCCAGTAAAATGGATATTTATGCAATCGCTCGTTAAAACTCTAGCAGTCAAACACAAGCGAAAGACGACCTGGGTATATCGCAAGTATAGCCGCAAAGAAAATGGCCTGAAAGCCATCGTGGTGGAGGTTTCAACAGAAGGACGTGAACCGCTTAAAGCTAAGTTCGGAGCCAAACCCATCCGCTTCAAAAAATGGACGGTCATAGATGACAAGAAAGCCCAACTACTGACGGGAAGAAATGAGATAATAAGAAGGTTACTTGCCAACCAATGTGAATTATGCGCATCAACGGAAAATATCAGAGTACATCATATTCGTAAACTCAAAGACCTTAAGCGTCGGTATGAAGGGCGTCCTGAACCGCCAAAATGGGTGGTCAGGATGATAGAAATGTGCCGAAAAACGCTGGTGGTATGTAAGAAATGCCATCAAGAAATTCACGCAGGAATCTATGATGGTTCAAGACTGAAATAAGGTTTACTGGAGAGCCGGATGATGCGAAAGTATCAAGTCCGGTTCGCGTGGGGGGCGGTTGGAAAAGTGCCCATTTGTGGGTAACTCGCTGGCCGCCTACCCAACAAAATCGCGCGAGCTTTGGCTCATGGGAGTTCAACTCTCCCCACCAGCATCGAATCTAATGATATTTTCGCCGAAGTGGTGGAATTGGCAGACACACAACATTCAGGATGTTGCGAACACAAGTTCATGTGGGTTCGACTCCCGCCTTCGGTACACCCCATAAAAGGTTGTGTTGATGAAATGTTCTGCGGCTGGCGAGTCGGTCGCCGTAAATAGTTGGCCTCCGTAGTCTAATGGATAGGACGGCTGTGTTCTAAACAGCGAAAGTGCGGGTTCGACTCCTGCCGGAGGCGCTGACTTATTTTTTGCCGAAGTGGTGGAATTGGCAGACACCCACGACTCAAAATCGTGTGAGCGGAAGCTCGTGTGGGTTCGACTCCCACCTTCGGCACTTTGCCCTGGGGAGGGGTGGCAGAGCGGTCAAATGCGTCCGGTTGGAGGCTGGAAGTCGCGCTAGCGGCGCGAGGGTTCGAATCCCTCCCCCTCCGCTAGAGAGTTATTATGAAACTGACCAAATTCCGCCAGCTTGTCAGGCCTCAGCTCCTCGGAATGGCGGCGGGTTGTTGACAGGGGAGATTGCTCAGGTTTGGAGACCGGTGGGATAGCTCTGAGCGGCGTGGTCGGTGTGCTGGCATGGTGACCGCTCTCGACAATGGCCCTATCACCTGAAGCAAGAGAGCCTGGTTGACTGGTTTCAGCGCTTATCAGGTAGGCCCACGGACACGTTTTGGTTAAAAAGGACTGATCCAACTGAGGATGCCGAACATGTTACTAAGCCGGGATGAATTCCGACAAGCTGTTTTTGAACGCGACAAATATCACTGTGTTACCTGCAAATTCCTCGGCCAGGATGCTCACCACATCCTGGAGCGCCGCCTCTTTGATGATGGCGGCTATTACCTTGCCAACGGGGCAACGCTGTGCGCTGATTGCCATCTCAAAGCCGAGATGACGCTGATCAGTTGTGAAACAATCCGGGCTGTTGCAGGAATTACCGAGATCATCCTGCCACTGCACCTGGAGCCGGACTGCCGTTACGATAAGTGGGGCAATCCGATCTTGCCCAGTGGGCAGCGATTGCGGGGTGAACTGTTTTTCGACGAGTCGGTACAGAAGGCGCTGGCGCAGGGTCAAGTCTTGGGCCTCTTTACTAACCGGGTCAAATATCCGCGTACCTTTCACCTGCCCTGGTCATCCAGCGTAACCACTGACGATCGGGTCATTGGCGACTGCGGCCATTTCGTGGGCAAGGAAGTCGTCGTGACCGTCAAGATGGATGGCGAGCAGATCACGATGTACAGCGATTACCTGCACGCCCGGTCGCTTGAGTGGGAACGCCATCCGGCCCGCAGTTGGGTGGCCAATTTGCACGGCCGGATCGGTTGGCAAATCCCAGAGGCCTGGCGGATATGTGGCGAAAATCTGTACGCCCGACACAGTATCCATTACACCCATCTAGCTGACTACTTTCTAGTTTTCTCGGTTTGGGATGAGCGAAATATCTGCCTCTCCTGGGCTGATATGGAAGAGTGGGCAGCCCTGCTAGGCCTCAAGACTGTACCGGTTCTTTACCGAGGGATCTGGCAAGAAGGGGTAATTCGAGAACTGTTCCAGCCGACCTGGAATGGCGATCCGATGGAGGGTTATGTGGTGCGTCTGGCTGAAGCCTTCTCTTATAGTCAGTTTCGCCGATCGGTGGCCAAGTACGTCCGGCCGGGCCACGTACAGACCTCCCATCACTGGCGCTATCAGCCGGTCATACCCAACAGGTTGGCCGCCGATCAGAATTAGATTGTACCCCATCAAGAGCTGGTGACATTGAATCGGGGGCAAGCTAATGATCCCGTTCTACGGTGATCACGACGATGGACAGTGACGGACTCACCACTTCATCTGTTTTGGCTGCCGCAAGATGTGGCAGCCGCGCAGCCCCAAGTTTGGATTTGGCCATGTCAAGGCGGTGTGTCTTCATTGTGGTGGATTGTTTAGGAAATACGGCCCGGTCTTCCGGCCCCGTCACGGTGCAAGCTAAAAGACTGGACTGCTTTGGAGGTCAGTCTGCGCCGACGACAGTGACCTCAGGTCGACTGATATCGGACGGGTCGTCAACACTGGCACTCATCCCAACCGATCGGTGCTGGTACGTTAAATCGAATCTCTGAGCCGGGGCCGTCGCTGGCCCGAAGTGGGCCAGAGGAACTTCCCCACTCTCAGCCCTGCTACGGCAGGGCAATGACGCCTCACGAAACAGCAAGTGAGGGCGCCTCGCTGAGAGGCGAGGCGACTACAACCGCAACAGAGAGTAGACCAGCCAGCGGCCTTCGGGCGCGGGTGATGGGTGAAAGGGTAGGGTAAGAGCCTACCAGCGGTCTTCGGTAACGAAACCGGCTGGGCGAGCGTGCGCCGGAGAGCAAGGCGAGTGGGCCGGGCCGATTTTGGTTCGGTCTCGTCGCAGCGACGACGGTGAGGCCGGGTCACACCCGGCAAGCCAGGAGTCGCCACCCATCCCAGCGAGGGGTGAGATAGATGATGGTTAAAACAGAATGGGGGGTACGCGGCTCAGAGAAGTCTTTTTATCCTCACGAAGAGGGATTAAGCAGAAGCCCACAAATTGTGGAGAAAGAAACTATGTATTTGGGCCAAAGTCTCCTGGATAACTTGCAGACAAGCTTCCCGGCGGCTTTCCTATCAATACCGTGGTATGTCCCGTCACTGCCCGCAGCGCAACTGAACACAGAGGTTGACGCTCTGATGGAAGCAAGCACCCAAGTCACCGGACGACCCAGTGTGGTTACGTCCGAGATAGCACATGTTCAAATTGACCTGGTTTAATCCCTCTTCACCCCACCGACCGGCTTTACCAAGGGGGGAAGAGGCAAAAATCCTGGAAGGAAATAAAGCGAAATGGTCGGAGTTCTTCTTCTCAACGCTTCATTTGAGCCACTTTACGTCATCAGTCTTCAGCGAGCCGTTATGCTTCTGCTGGGTGACCAGGCTTTGCCCGTTCAGGGCGAGCCTACGGCAGCCGTAATGCGCTCGCCTTCCATCTCCATTGAAATCCCTTCTGTCCTCCTGCTCAAAAAGTACGTGAATGTGCCCCGCCGTGGCGCGCGTTGGAGCAAGGCCGGAGTGTTGCAGCGGGACGGCTACCATTGTATCTATTGTGGAGTCCGGCTCGGTGACAAGCAGGCCGGTCGGGTCTTGAATCGCCAAGGTTTTAGCGTGGATCACCTAATCCCCTTGAGTCGCGGTGGTGATGACTCATGGGGGAACACCGCCGCAGCTTGTTTGCGCTGCAATGTTAAAAAAGAGGCCAGAATGCCGCATGAGGCCGGGATGAAGCTCTTGTGGGAGCCAAAGACTCCGCGCACCAGTTATCTGGTTGTTCGCGGGACTGTGCCGGTGGCCTGGAAGAAGTATATTGAGATCTAAAAATCTGCGAGAAAATGTTCTTTGGGAAAATAGTCAGTAATTTTGTAAATAAGTTGGTAATTTTGTAAACAAGTTGGTAACAAATCCTGTCCTCAAGGCGTAGGATTCGCGGTGGACGCTCCTAATCAACATCCTCCAGTCATTATATAGCCTGTCTAAACGGAGACCTTCGCCCGGATTGGGTATCTGTCGATGTCAGATAGTACGATCTGGCGGCGAGCCGAGCGCTGGGGGGAAGGATTTAGGCAGATTGAAAAAGAACGTCAAGCAGCAGCCAATCGAGTGGCCCAGTTGGGAGAGGTGGGAGCGCCCCCGGTTAAAGTGGTGGAGCGAATGGGGGTGGGGATCGATGGGGCTAAAGTCCATATTCGACGGGAAGGCTGGAAAGAACTGAAAGTCGGTTGTGTCTTTGACATTGAGGTTTGGCTAATTTTTGACCCGGACACCAAGGAACATCTGGAACAAGGGCATGCGCTCAACAACAGTTATGTGGCTCATCTGGGCGGCCCGGAAAGGTTTGGCCAACTGCTATGGGCGGTAGCTCAACAGCGAGGCTGGGAGCAGCCCTATGAAACTCAAGCCCTGGGTGATGGTGCCCCCTGGATTTGGAACTTGGTCAATTTTCACTTTTATGACAGCCGGCAAAGCGTTGATTACTACCATGCCACCGAGCATCTCCACCATGCCGCCGACCTGCTTTATCCGACCAACCCGGAAGCGGCGCAACGCTGGCTCAACCGCAATGAAACCCGCTTGTTCCAGGGACACACTGACCAAATTGCTTCTAACTTGGCTCAAGCCGCCTCCAGTCACACCCAACGCCATAAAGACCTGCGCACTGAAGCCGACTATTTCGGCAAACACAAACGCCGCATGCAATATCTGGAATTCCGAGAAGAGGGCTATCCGATTGGCTCCGGCATGGTCGAAAGTGAGGCCAAGCAATTTAAGGCCCGCTTCTGTGGCCCGGGTATGCGCTGGAGCCGGGAGAGGGCGGAATGGCTCATTCCCATTCGGGCCGCCATTATGAGCCATCAATTTGATATGCTTTGGCCTATTGTTTATAACTTGCCCCAAAACTGCTAAGAAACCATGCTTTGAGCGACGAGTGGTTCTACCCGTAAACCGAGACGATGGGCTTGACGTTGAAGATTCCTAACCATGCGGTCCCGGTGTTTTTGCTCATAGCCTTCCACTCCGACATCTCGATAAGCAGTCTTGTTCTTTAACATAAAGTGGATAATCCGTGCCAATTTGTGAGCAGCGGCCAGGTTTGTTTTTCCGGACCGTGTTTGGCCCGCATGTGGCGATAGTAGGCTCCTAAAGCGCTTTGGCTGCGGTTCAAGCCTTGGGCAGCCATGCGCAAGGCCTGGGCGGCCCGATTTTGTGTTTTGCGTCGCCCCCGCTTTTTAACCTTACCCCCCGTCACCTGATTGTTAGGACATACCCCGAGCCAGGAGGTGAAGTGTTTGACGGTCGGCCATTTACTCATATCCAGACCGATTTCGGAGATGACTGTTTGCACCGTTAGCCCACTGATGCCATCAATTTGGGTCAGGTCGACCCCGGTCAACTGGTACAATTCGATCCGAACATCAAAGAGTGGTTCATTACCCCTGGGCTTGCGTCGGCCTCGCCGGGATGGGGGCGGGGGGCATTGGGCCAGATCAATCACCGGCTTGAAGCTGGTATATTTGGCTTCAATTTCCTCATCACACTGCCGCATCTGTTGGGTATAGAATTCAACTAAGGCCAGGGCCTGTTTGAGGGCAAACAGATGTTCCTCTTGATAATGACCGGCTAACGCTTTGGCAATGTCCGCTTCCGTATGTTTACATTCCGGTTGCCGGTATTTGGCCAATTGGTGGGGGTCTCGTTCGCCCTCCAAAATAGTCTTGATAATCGCCAAACCAGTGACGCCGGTGATGTCCCTGACCACATTGGTCAGCTTCAGGTTCATCTGTTGTAAGGCTTTTTGCATATGCTGGATGTGGGCCGAATGGTACCGGATCAGCTGTCGCGATGACGCACGAGGGCCCGTAAGGCCACCATCTCTTCGGTTGGGCGAAAGGAGGCTTGCAACAACCCATAGGTGTGCAACTGCTGGATCCACTGACAATCCAACACATCACTCTTTTTGCCAGGCACATTCTTGATATGGCGGGCATTGATTAAGTTGACCTCAAAGCCTCGGTCGACCAAGATCTCATACACCGGGATCCAATACACCCCGGTTGACTCCATTGCCACCGTCGTCACCCCGCACTTCTCTAACCAATCAGCCAGCGCGTGCAAATCGACCGTGAAAGTCCTAAAACTCAGCACGGATTCCGTATCTCGACTTTCCGGCACACAGACGTAGATCTCATCATCCCCGATGTCTAATCCGGCCGCATTCAGATTGATTTGTTTCAAACTATTCAAGCTAACGACGGGTTGCTTTTTCCTTTGCTTACTCATTCTAAACGTCTCTCCTTATTTTACGCTTTGACGTTTAGACCCGACTATGTTGTTTGAAGGTAAACTGCTAAACGAGGTCGCAATGCCATCAATGCACAATTCACTCATAATCGGAACTACACTGAAATACGGGCTACTGGAGCACCATTTTTTTGACGGTCGTAACTGTCTAAACGCCACTCCTTATTGTACCTCAGTGGGCAAATCCGGTTTCTTTTTTGTACGGACCACCTTCGGTGGTGGCCTCCCTGAAATACTCCCTCTCAAAAATTGCCCATTGACCGGCAACCCGACTGTCGGGTATAATACATTCAAAATTTCCCCTCATTGTGCCACCTCATTGATACAAAGCGTATATGGATGATAAACTGCCAGCCAAAAATCGTAATTACAATCTCAGAAATATCCGCGCCCTTCTCATCAAAGGCTTCAGCGATGAGGAATTACGCAATCTATGTTTCGATATACCTGATTTCAAACCTGTCTATCACCAATTAGCTCAAAATAGCGGCAAAACGGAAATTGTGAGCCGGTTGTTGGCTCATGCGGAACAAACCTTCCAACTTGATCAACTCCTGGTCTTGGCTCAGGAGGCCAACCCTGCCGGTTACGAAGCCCACCAACCTTACTTTGTTGATGCTTCTGTTTCTGACTCTCCCTACCTGGGTATGCAGTATTTCGATGTTAATGATGCCGACCGTTTCTTTGGTCGGGAGCACCTGACGGCCAAGTTGGTGAGCTACTTACAAGAGCGTCGTTTTTTAGCTGTCATCGGCGCATCGGGTAGCGGCAAATCATCGGTGGTTCGAGCTGGACTCATTCCTGCCCTCAGTCGAGAGCAGCCATTGGCCGATGGTACCTTCCCGCCTGAAGACAGCTTTCGTTGGCCTGTTCATATTATTGCACCTACGGCTCATCCCCTTGAAGCTTTGGCGACTTCTCTGACCCGTGACTCTGAGTCTGTCACCGCAACAGCCACCCTGATGGATGATCTCAAAACCGATGCTCGTAGTCTGCATCTTTATGCCGTTAAACTCTTGCAGCGTACTGCGCCTAAATCTACTAAACTGTTCCTGTTAGTTGACCAATTTGAAGAACTATTCACGCTTTGCCGTGATGAGACAGAACGCCGTACCTTCATTGATAACTTGCTGACCGCTGCCGGTCTTTCCTCGTCCGGGACAAATGATGGACCTACGATTGTTGTCATCACGCTGCGGGCCGATTTCTACCATCACTGCGCCCAATATAATACTCTGCGCGAAGCCCTAGCCCGTTATCAGGAATATATTGGCCCTATGAGCGCCGATGAATTGCGCCAGGCTATTGAGCACCCGGCCCAAAGATCAGGCTACGAGTTTGAGCCAAGCCTGGTTGACCTGTTGCTGCGCGAGGTAGGCGATGAGCCGGGAACCTTACCTCTCCTATCCCATGCCTTATTGGAGACATGGCAACGGCGGCGGGGGCGGACTCTCACTTTTGCCGGTTACCACGAGTCGGGCGGGGTGCGCGGAGCTATCGCCAAAACTGCTGAAACTGTTTACAACCAACGCCTGACTCCAGCACAACAAGAGATTGCCAAACGAGTCTTTCTGAGTGTAACTGAGTTGGGTGAAGGCACTCAGGATACGCGCCGCCGGGCTACCCAGGTAGAACTTATCCCCGAGCCAACAGAAGCACCTTTAGTTGAAACTGTTCTAAAAACATTAGCTGATGCTCGATTGGTTACTACCGGAGAAGGGACTGTTGAAGTCGCTCATGAAGCGCTCATCCGCGAGTGGCCCACCTTGCGGCGCTGGCTCGATGAGAACCGGCAGAGTCTCCAAATCCATCGCCAACTGGCCGAAGATGCACTAGAGTGGGATAAAAACAACCGGGATGAAGGTTATATCTACAGAGGCAAACGCCTGACCGATGTAGAGAAATGGGTTGCTGAGCATGCAAACGAATTGACCACGCTTGAACGGGCCTTCATAGCGGCCAGCAAGCAAACCCGGCCCTTCTGGGCCGATTTGTCGAAACGTCCTCCCAAAACATTAAAGCAGTTAGCTTTCATTTATCTCATTTTGTGGCTGCTAATTCTTGTTTTTAGCTTTATTAGTTTCGGTATTAACTTCGGTTTTGCAGCACTTGAATTGAGTTGGTTTTCAATTCTGGCTGGAGCAGTCGGTAGTTTGGCAAATATTGGGTATCAACTTTACCGCCGTGAGCGGCTGAAGGTGGAATTTGATTTTCCTTACATGGCATCTATCTTAGTCCAACCGTTTATTGGTCTTGCTTTAAGTATGGGGATTTATTTAGTTACAATTGTGAGTTTACTGCTGATCGACAAATTTGATTGGGTCACCAGCGCTCCCCTGGTTGGACTCATGATAACAGCCAGCGGCTTTACAGGCTTCTACCAGCGTTATGTATCTAGTTTAGTTTTACCCCAAATAAATACAGCTGAGGAGGCCAATAGGGATGATCTGATTGAGACGGCTGGGACGATATCATTTGCTGATGAACCGGCAAGGGACTATTTGCACCCGGCTAAAAGTTTATCACCCAGGGTACTTATCGGGGGGGGAGTTGTTTATGCCGTAATTTGGTTGATCGTGTTGATTGGCGCCTTTATCTTTGGTGCTATTATCTTTGCTAAAGAAATGAACAATATAAGTTCCTCTTTGGCTGGTCAGTCTGGAGGCTTGGAGGTTTTGTTTGGGGCGTGGTCTCCAATGCTAGCTGGCGGAATGGGAGGTACAATTAGCATTCTGTGGTATCTTTATCACTGGAAAAGGATGGGACAATTAGTTGAAAGGTCTTATATCTTAGCTATTTTAGTACAGCCCATTATTGGCCTTTTCTTTGGGCTGATAATCTACTTGGCTTTAGGAATTTTATTAACAACTAGGAGCTCAGATACTTTATTCTCACCCACTACTATGGTGATCCTGTTTATCCTGTCTGGACTGGCCGGCTTCCGCCAGCAATTCGTGGGACGACAGTTGGCGGGCATTGAGGAAGTCGAAGAAATCTATCAAGGTAATCATCATTCTCCAGCGCTAATAGGAGGAAAAGGGGATGGGTTGGAGTGGGGTTTGTTCATTTTTATTTATGCCTTGATATGGTTGATTGTGTTTATTGGAGCTTTAATCTTTACCGGAAATATAAATAATGATATACAGTCTTTGGCTGGACAGTCCGGAGGCTTGGCGGCTGCGAGTTCAGCCTGGTACTCGATGCTAATTGGTGGAGTAGCTGGTGCAATTTATATTTTATTTAGCCTGTGCCACTGGGGTACGCTGAAGCGTTCAGTGGATTTTTATGATGTCATGTCTATCCTGGTACTGCCCATTCTTGGTTTATTTTTTGGATTAATCACTCATTTAGCCGTAATATCTGCTTTCTTGACCTTTAATGTTGCTGGAGCTGTTTCCATAAATACCGTTATGATATCTCTTCTACTCAGTGGTATAGCCGGCTTCCGTCAACAACGAATCGGTCTATGGGTGTTTGGAGCAAAAGGGATAACTGACACCAATTTTGGTGAAGTTTCCATGGCTAAACAAGAAACTGGAGTTGTCAATAGCCGGAAATTACAGCGTAAATCATCCCTTTTGGCCCTACTTACTTTTGGGTATGCTGTGATATGGTTGATTGTCTTTATTGCCGGCATAGTTTTTACTGGGAATATAAATTCGGCTATACAAAACCTTTCTGGACAATCAGGGGCCCTTGCAGCTATGGATGCAGCTTGGTATTCGGCACTGTACGGTGGAATCGGCAGCATCACAAGCATTTTGTTTGGACTATATCAGAAGGGTAAGATAAAAGAATTGTTTAACTATTCCGATTTTTTGATTGCCCTGACGCAACCAATCAATGGTTTTTTCCTGGCGGCAGTGGCGCATTTAACTATAACAATTTTCTTCTTGACTTTCAATGCGTCTGGGGCAACAAGTCAATTCACGGTTATTCTACAAGTGATAGTCGGCTGGCTGGTGGGGCTTCGGCAGTGGCAGGTGGGAATACGTTTGGCCAGAATCGAGGCTGTGGGAAAAGCATACTTAGATAGAAGGTTGTCTGCTGTCACTCCAAGTAATGCCGCCATTAGTAAGTGGAATTTGCAATCAGGGCAGGTTGGGTGGAGTTTGTTTATCTTTGTCTATGGTCTGATTTGGTTGATTGTGTTTATTGGAGCCATAATCTTTGTTGGGAATTTAGCTATCTTTGTGCAACCGTTGGTTAGTCAATCGGATATCTGGAGGATTATGGTGGGGGCAATATGGTATTCCGCACTGTGGGGGGGAATTGGGAGTGTGGTCAGTTCGTTGTTTAGCCTCTATGGTGTAAGAGAGACTCGCAGAAAGTCTACCTTTCAGTCTATCCGTTTTAGCTTATTGCAGCCCATTTTGGGCTTTCTTTTTGGGGCGGCAAGTCACTTTGTTGTTGTAGTGGTGTTCTTGTTCTTATTCGACACATCAGCAGTCTTTTCGCAAATGTTTGTGATTATGCAGCTAGTAGTTGCCTGGCTGGCCGGTTTGTTACAGCGTTTTGTTTGGCCATTTGGGGCTATGTCCGGGGCACCGCTACCCTCTGAAAAAACTATCTTGACTCCTCAATCAGCCAACTAATCTAAACCATCCCCAAAATAGTCGCCTCAAATTATTTTTGCCTAACTTAATTCCCCAAAAAATAACGGGTTTTGATACCTCAAGCTAAAATTTGTTACCAACTTACCCTAAAAATGAGACCAAAAATGCCTCAAAAAAGTCCCTTTTGTTACCAACTATTTTCCTTCGGAACAGAAAAGAGCCTTGAGTTAAAAATACTCAAGGCTCTTTTGTTTGATTGCCTGATCCTCTAATGTTCTCCCATAAATGAAATTTGCCGCCAATGTTTTCAACACTGTAAATTTATCTTGTTTACAGTGTTGACAAAATCTAAAAAACCGTGTTATAATGAGGATAATCCCCAAAATATTTTTAGATTAAACTCTTCTTAGCCCTGCCTAACAAAGCCAAACATTACAGTTAAGGTAAACGCCTGCGGCCCGCGTGAGCATTTATTGCAATCACGTGGGCCGTCTGCTTATAGTTTAAAATTCAAAAAGCTCTGGCAAAGTAGCGCTCGCCAGAGCAGGGACAGCGAACCATCCTGAATAGCTGATTATGACAGAAAGGACTAATCATGAAAAACAGTACTACTCCTCAACTCAATGATGACTTGTATCTGGATATCCTCTTTCCGGAGGCAGTAAAGCAAGAGGATATTGAAATTGTCACTCCGGCTACTTGGGACACTCCTGGGCTTGTGCGCATTGGCAAAGCCATCCTCAAAGAAAATCCCCAGAACACGGCAACCAAGTTTTTGATGTCATGGGTTGGCGGCGACCAGAAGATCGGCGCTGTGATCCCTGCGGACATGTTGGATGCACCGTTCGAGTCGGTCTATAAGATTGACCCAGCCTCCTTGAAGAAGCGAGACAGTTAGCCAACTGACGCTACCATCAATAGGACCCTGTGCTACTTATAGATGATAACCTTACGGAAGTAATTGACCTGATGAACGACATCCATCGATAATATTTTCCTCGATATTATGCCCGGTTGTCAGACACTCTACAGACGGGTGCAGCCTACGTTTGATCATCGCTTGTCTGGCCCTCCGATACCTTACCGATCATTACCACAAAAAGCTTAATAAGCGATGCCACTCAGAATAACTTGCTCTTTAATGAAGAGATGTGCGACCGACTTGGCGCGACAGTGTTTTCAGGCTGATGTTACCCTTAAGTCAAAAGAAAAGAGGATACCCAAATGCTGGATAATCAACAATCTATTCACCCTGTCCTCAAAAGGCCGATAGATAGCTTTCACTATTGGGACCTCAGTGCTGACCGGATGGTAAAGCACCTGCCCCCAAGCTCCTTCACAATTGTCGCGGCGATAAAAAATGAGGGGAACTGCACCGGTTGGAATTTATACGACCGGCAGGGCCGGTATTATCAAACCACGTGGAGTTTGGAGTTGTCTGGTAACAATCCGGATTCATTCTTCACCGAATCTGAGTATCAGGAAGCGCAGGCACAGGAGGAGATGGGCAGACTGCTTGATATCCTGGAAAAATTATCTCTATCCGAGTGGCCCATGTTTACCTACCTGGAAGAGTTTTTGCAGCAAGAGGCCAATCCTGTTTGGCTGGTCAACCATAAGACTGAACTTGAAAAAATTGTAGCTGAAACCAGGATGCGTAGTGAACATACGCGAGAGATTGTAAGACGATGTGTACTGACCTTAAGACCCATACCGTCCCCTTACATCCCTCAAGGGTTTTGAGATTAGACGAGATTCTCAAAATGCTTCGCCCGATTCGCTTGGATGCTTTGTGTGACGTTTTGACAATCGAGTCGCGCCGGCTGAAGGCGCTTCGATTGGTTTACGATTTTTTCCCCGCCGAAATCCCGAATATCTTGCCCTGCAGCAACTGGTGGGACGTTACCGCCTACTTTTTGCGTCAGGTGAATGCCACCTGGTTCGAGATTGACTGGGCGAGCATCGACGGCATCTTCCAGTGGTCGCATGAGGAACAGTGGTCGTTGTTATACGACTTACACCACCCTCTTGATGACGCGTCCGAAATAGAAGGGGCGATGGACTCATCGAAATGGTTGGCTAAAATCCTTGATGTAGTACCGGTCAATTGCTTAGGCTTCTGGGACGATTTTGGTGGAGGCGGTAGCGATATCGACGAGTACCCGCCGCTTGAACTTTTGCGTTACTTGCTAATGCCCGCTTCACCCTATCCTACTAAGACCTGGGATGAGTTTTTTGTCAAGTATGACGTACATGATTTCGAGTGGACAGACGAGGACCGAACAGTGGCCTGGGAATGGCTGCAAGGAGTGGGGTGGTCGGACCTCTACTCGGCTGAACCGTTATGCTGGCTGCCGGAATTGGCTCGGTATGCCTGCGCCTCTACCGGTAACTTCATCCTCGACCGTGCACCTCACTTCCTCTTGTGGGAGTTGGAGGATTGGTATCGCTGGGATAACCTGGACCAGGTAATAGCGGATTGGGAAGCTGCTCAGATTGTCCAAGGTAAAGCTAAAGCCCTGACCGCCTGGGCCGAAAGCAAACACGAGCGACAACTGCTTTTTAATCTTATTACCAAACAATAAGGTGCCTCCATAACTGCGGAAGCAGTTCATCATACTCACACTGGCTTTGAGACCGGTCGCGTCCAATCGGACGGTCACAAATTGAGCAGCAGCCACGAGTATCGCTGCTGAGCCAACGACCCGACTCACCGACCCACATTCATTAACACTGACAGGTGGATTTCAAAATGGAAAACCCAGGGAAGACGCTTAAGTCCTGCCCCAGCCCCTAACTGGAATCGAGGCCGAACCGTTAAGCAGGAACGAGTTTATTTCCTCACCTGTCGACGATCCTCAGCCGATCAATCAAAATACTGAAGCAGCTCGACAAGTTCCGGGATCACGCTTAAAGAAGGATAAACCTTATGCCGACACAAACCCGGTATATCACCCCTCCCTCCATCTTCGACATCAGAAGCCCCGCCGACCTCATCGAGCGGCTTTTAATGCTGGAACCCGCTCAACCACCCCCTTTACTACAACTGTTTGCCAAAATGCTTGCCGGCGAATTCTCTGCCGATCCGGATCTATTGATGACACACGCCGACGAATTTCAAGCGCTTATTGACGAAGTTTATGAGACGGCTCATCAAACGCAGGAGATCATACAACGATGCTTACAACTTCAACCAGGCTCCTCGACCCGGGTCTGACCACCCTCCCAGGCAGAAATATCCTCTCCCCAAAGGTGGTAGCCCGACTCCAGCCGATTCGTCTCGTAGTAGCGGGCTGGGCTTTTTCCCCCGAACCCCGACGAATCATGGCCTTACATCTGGTCAAGCAATTCTTTCCAGAGCATTTGCCGGAAGCCTTCCTTAAGGGCGACTGGGTCGAGACACTCTGGTTTTTCCTGGGACTGGTTGACGAGCAAAAATGGTTCGAGTTAGACTGGCATAATCTGGAGGCCCTTTATGAGTGGTACCATCAAGAATACGCTCCTGAACCGGAAGAGGAATATGACAGCCCCTATTGGATTGAGCAAATCCTCCGCCGCATCCCGGCGAGATGTTACGGATTTTGCCCCAATGGAGATGAATTCGAGGACGTCACCGCTCATCCTCCCCTTGAACTGCTCAATATCCTCCTGACGCCCGGCGGACACCAGGTTTCGAGCACTTTAAGGGATCTGGTGGGTGACGAGCGGTTATGTGCCCTTGAGTGGGATAAGGAGGATCAAATCTCTGCCTGGCAATGGTTGAAGGCACAGAACCTGGAGAACTCACTGCCGGAACCCCTTTGCTGGTTACTTGAAGTAGCCCGCTATGCTTGTGGGGAAACCAGTAATGGCCTATTGGATGCCGATCCGTGTCTGGAAGGGTGGGAATACTTCGAAAATAGCTGGACAGCCGAAAACATTGAGTATTTGCAAGCTGAAAATCAGGAAGCTCAGACGATTCTGGAACACGTCCGGCAATTTGAAGCTTGGGCCAGGGGACCGGAAGAAATGCAGTGGTTGTTCGATTTCTTAACTGGAAAATTGGAGGTTATTGCCTAGATGATGCGAACTCAAGACTCGCTACCGCATCGCACCATAACCGATCCGGTTCCGCCTGGCCGGATGAGCATGTTTTTCATGGCTGGGTTTCCACAGCTAACCGCATCAGGTTCGGCTTTAGATGACTTGTTTTTGTCAGAAGCAGAAGAAGGTGGCAAGAAGATCAATTTTCTCGCCTTTCTTGTCTTTTTACGTGACTGGACGGCGACCCGGTTTGACTTACCGGAGCGGGCGGCAAATCAGATGGAAGATATCGTGATCTTCTCTTCAGCCGTCTTTATTTGCCAGGCTAACGTGCTGGATAGCCGTTTTGATAACACTCATTCGGAAGGGCAAGGTTATCATTTGATCGTTACTAACCCCCCTTTCTCAGGAACGGTTCACCCGCAACTCCTGCCTGCCAACCTGAGTTGGTTAAAGGGATCTCTGCCGGGGGGTGTTTTTGACCCTTATAGCGGTATTGCTACCCAGATTCTGATCTTTCGACGTGGTGGCCAAAGTGAGTCGGTGTGGTTTTATAGAATCTTCGGCCCGAAAACCCATCGGTCGCCTTGCGCCGATAGGATGAAGGGCCGTTTTCCGGCTACACTTTCTGACACATCCCTTTGCGCCAGCGCAATGGCGACACGAGTGCTGTCTTCACCGGTTTGGGCAGGCCATCCAGTTTGATGTAAGCCCCATAGTTCTGGATGCCTTTGACTACATATTTCTGCCCCGCAAATCGGACCAGGTCGCCCGGTTGGTAAGGGTAACGCTGCCGCCGAATACTGACCCGGCCTTTGGAGAGCTTCTCGCCCCGATAGACGTGCAGATTTTCTCCACTCAAGTTCTTGTTGCGAGTTCGTCGCCCGCTGAACAACTTCTGCCCGCTGGTTTTCTTGCCGGTGCGGGTGTCAAGATACTGGGCGTCATAGAACTTCTGGAGCGAGCGGTTGTTGCGCCGGATCTGCTCCAGATAGAGCGTCTCGGCCCGGGTCTGGGTTGTCCCGCCAGCTATGACAAAGGCATCGTGGTGATGGCTCTTGGATAGACTCAGCGCGATCCGCTTGCTCTTGGTCACATAGCCGTAGGTTGCCTCGGCTTCCAGGGCCTCGGTCAAGCGCCAGCGGACGGTGGTCATGAAAGTCTCCGGCCTGAAAGAGTTGAGCTTGGGCTGCCAGCCGTGCAGGAAACCACGGGGTTGATGGTTGGCCGGGGTGTGACAAAAGACACACAGGGTAATCAGGTTGTCCGGGCGGTCGCTGTGGTCCCCCTGCCAGTAGCCCAGGTGATGGACTTGCAGGGGTTTGGGTTTGTCAAGGTGAGCACAGGTCGGGTTCTGGCACTCGTGTCCATCCCGATGCAGAATGTACTCGCGCACATTCCAGAAGTTCGCCTGCTCGCCCTGCTGATACTCGACCCCGCTGATCCCCGGCGTCTTTAAGGCCTGGATGTCAAAGTTGGCCACTTCGATGGTCAATCGCCGGATGGGGACCAGACCCCGCAATTTCTGCTCGGCCAATTGAATGTGGCTGTCCAGTTTGTGCTGGATCGAGGGCGCCAGCCAATCTTCCGGCTGGTATTGGCGGTTGCCCCGGGGCTTGCGGTGGCGCAGACGACCACGCCGGGTCCGCCGGTACATCGCGCGCTCTTCGCGCCGTTCGACCATCCCTTCCAGTAGGGTTAGCTCTCCGCCGACCAGCTCCTCGGTTTCATTGACAGCCGCAAAGCCGACGTGGCCGTAGCCGGCGTCGATGCCTCCATCGGCCGCCTGTACGTAGCCGCTTGACCCGTGCAGCAGCCGGATCTGGTAGGGGTTGTAGCCTACCGGCTCAGCCTTGCCGCTCTCACACAGCAACCGCGCCTTCCGCTCGGTCGTCGGCATCAGCTGCCGGCCTGCTTTGTTGAGCACATACACCTTACCCACACTCTACTCCTTCACTAACTTGTTTTTGCAGGCTAACAAAAAGCCTGCCTCCCTTTACGGGGAGTGGTCCACTTAGCCCATATTATCCCGAAGTTTGTTACTGGCCACACTTCTCCTACCCTCAGAGATGTTTAGTCGCCAGCCGCGCCGATCCGGATGAGTGGAGTGTCCGGGACGCCTATCTATCCTCAGTGACCTGAGGAAATTTCCGGGTAATGTAGCCCAACCGGCCTTCGGGAAGAACCGGTCAGACTGAGGCTAGCCAACCGGGCTTGCAGGAATAAAGCTTTCCTCCAAGCCCACCGTTCCCATCAGGGACGGTGGGTAGTTGACGAGGTCGAAACGATGGAAACGGATCGAGAGAGCCTTTTCAACAGAACAAGCGCACCGGGGGCCAGAGCTGGCTGGAACGGCGGGCCGATTATACCTGGTAATCAAGTATTCGATGACACCAATGTTTCAACTCATCAAGAGACATATCCCATTTCATTCGATTAACAGCAGAACAACAAAGGACAATGTTGCCTTTTATATATCCTTTTTCTGGTTCAATCTTGTCAATAGATACCGAAAAATGATTATCTCCATCAACTGTCATCTGAACGCCTGTATAAGAACATTTGCCTTGTTGTTGTGTCCAGAGTTCCATCAAGTCTTTATCCGTTATGGAAAATGGTATACCTCTTCTCAAAGAACGCATTTGGGCGGCCCTTCTTCTGGATTTCAAGCCACCTTCAATACTGCGGCCTTCGCGGTTTATTCTCTCGTCTCTCTCACACTCCCGGCAATACCCAAATCCCCGTCTGAAATTCTCAGAGGTAAGGGGTTTAATAGTATTGCATTTCCAGCACAATTTGAGTCCCTTCGCCTTCAATTCGTCTACTTCTCGAAGGCGTTTGGCTTTATCGGAACGAAGGTCAAGGTTTTTACACTTGGAAGCTATGCTCCCGGTATGTCTATTGAGCAATTTACCAATTTCAACATAGGTAAGGCCATTTGAAATGTGCTGTTTCAATTGTTCGATTTCGTCATCAGTCCAGAGTTTATATGCCTGCATTATAATTCCTCAAACAAAAGATTTGAAGGATTTATATCACACACGTGATAGGATAGCAAATATAACGGGGATAGCCTGGCTTCTCGCCTTGTCTAATCCGGCGAAAGAAGGCGTCAAAGGCTTTATCCAACCGGCGCAAGGTCTGCTGAACCGAGGTGTAGTTGACAAAAGCGGCATCCTCATCAAAATCCCGTATCGCTTTGAGTTGGTTAGCCTGGTCAACATAGCTAAGGCTCTTTCGGTTCATTCTCCAGGCCAATCGGCGCTCGGTCAGAGCATCGTTATACAAGCCCCGGTGAATTTCCAGGATGCAGTCAAGCGTCTGGCGATGTTCTCGATTCGAAAAAAGACGGTACTTGTAAGAGAGATTCATTCGATACCTTCAGATTTAGCTTTTTCTCTTTGGATAGCTCTTTGAGTAGCCTTTCAGCCTCTGGGCTAAGACGAGAACTAGTTGATTTATCTTTCATATGGCCTTACGCAGATAGACACGCCCAGCCACTCGTTGCTGTCATCACCGGTAATGTCATATATCTGGTTGGCATTGCCCGTGTTTTGAACCAGACCCCGGCTCTTGCCCTTGAAGGTCGAGACGATTTTTTGCTCCGCTTACTCTGGGCGGGGATAAATCGTCTCTATTTTGGCTGTTTCTATAACTACTTCGTCCAGGATTTCAAATGTGGTCCCGTTCGCCATTTTGGTCATTAGTTCATCCCGGCAACTCTGGCAGCGGTTAACGGTGTAAGGTTCACCGCCGGATTGTAGGGTGAGTTGATAGCGGGCTATTTTGCGGCAACGAATCAGGGTCAGGCTATTGCTGCTGGGGCTGCGGTAGTAGGCATCACAGCGCGGCTTGTTAAGATTGGATTCGGCTTGGATCTTTTGGCTTGGGGCGATCTGGGCAGGAGCGTCCTGGGTCGGGATTCTGCGATAACGGCGGACCACTAGGTTAACTAAGGGTTCGGTCTCAACCAGTTCGTAGCCCTTGAGAAATGCTTGCACTTCGGGATTGGTTAGGGAGATGTTCTGGCTAAACGGCGGGCGTCTTGGGAAACCGGCCCGCTTAATCCAGGCGATAGGTGCATCAGGGTTGGGAGTGCAGTGGCAGCCGACTTTTTTGCTGGCGATTACCAGGTCAAAGATTGCCGGTTGGGTAACGGTAGAGGGAGTAGACATTACTGCCCCTCCTTAAATTCGCCCCTGTGCAGGGCTATGGCTAACATTCTGGCGCCAAAGGGGCTGGCCGCTGATAGAATGCGGACGGCGTAGTTGACGCATTTACTGATGTTGCGATTAATGAAAGAGCAGGCTGTTTTGCGCTTTTTGGAAGAGAAAATGGAGGCGGCCGCAAGTTTGGACGCTTTCACAGCGCGGAAATAATTAACGTCGGCATCTTGGGGTACTTTGACCCATTGGCCGCTTGAAAGTATAATCCTGTGTACACTTGCCATTGGTGTGTCCTTTCCTGGGTGCTAATGGTGGGTCAGTTTTTGGGCCGCTTTGGTGTGACAGCACCGGGCGGCTTTTTTTATCCTTTGCCATTGTATCATAAAAGGATACATCTGTCAATCATATTACGATATTTTTATATCATATAATGAAAATATAGACACAGTTATGTACTTTTGTATCGTTTTAGCATTGGCAAAATAAACCCCAAGCAGTGTATTATAAGATAGTTCGTAAAAGTTGACTTTTGTATCGTTTTTTGATAAAGTCGGAGGTATGCCGATGATAGTTAAACTTAAAAGTTACTTAGCGAAATTGGAAGATGAGGAGCGCTTCAAGTCGGTAGGTGAGCGTCGTGTAGTCCCCACTATTACTGATCTGGCTAAAGAGGCGGGGGTCAGTCGTGTTCAAATGCAAAGAGTAGTTAGTGGGGATATTCAAAGCCTAAAGCTAAGCGTAGGAGGAAGCATTATTAAAATTCTTCGTCAACGAGGCTTTGATACCGATATTAATGACATTCTAGAGTATCGTGACTAACGAAGATTCGAAGCGCGAATAAAAGTTAATAAATCCCTTCAAAGCGCGTTGTCAGGCCAGCAACGTGGTGGAACATATCACTAGCCTAACCCTACACAGTCAACCTGCAAGAAGGTGTCACTATGGCTGACGCTGTTTTATTACGTCGCCTTGACTCAGGCGAGTCCGCCGCCCCAAAACGCTATAAAAAACCGATTTTTAGCGACTAGTCATAACCAGGAGCAAAATCCTGGATCTCTAGATGGCGACAACTATGGGTATTGGTACGATATACGTAATAGATCCAGGATGTAGCCGCCTCGGACACAACTGAGAGCTGTGACCTTACAAAAGTAGGGTAAGGAGATTTTTTTATGTCGCATCCAGAAAAAATACCCGTGAAAGCCTTCTGGGAGGCCATAGAGCAGCGGCTGGCCGCCTGCTCTGCTGACGAGTTGCGCGCCACCCTCCGAGCTATGGCTCAGGAGACGCTCCCAACAGAGCGGGCAGCCTTTCTGGCGAAACTCAAGCCGGTTGAAGAAACGATCCCCATCGCGCAGCAGACCACACAGCAGGAGGATTTGCTAGCCGACATTGACGACCTGATTCAGGAACTCAAAGCAGCGATGAGGAACGCGGATGACTGGGAAGAGCGATATAATGAGTGGGGCGAGTATGATGACGAGGATAGCCTGGGACCTTACGAGGAGTTCGTCGAACCCCTGGCCAACCTGTTTGATCGGATCGAGGCTGCCTTTGATTACGGCAATCTAGCCCTGGCCCGTACCGCTTATCAAAAACTGTTTGAGGTGTTGAATCTCGAAGACGACTACGGTCGCGGGGTGCATGCCTCCGACCTGATGGGAGTGGACCTCGGCGAAGAACGGGCCCGCTACCTGCGCGCAGTCTATGAGATGGAGCCGCCCGAGAGCCGTCCTCAGGCCCTATTTGAGCAGATGCGGTCGGGGCTGCTGAAATCCCGCCTGATGCTGGAGGATCTGGTTCAGATTTCCCCCAGATCACTGCCCGACCGAGAGAAGTTTCTGGCGGATTGGATCGCCTTCCTGTGGACCCAAAGTGGGAGCGAGGCCGATGGCTGGCTGCGGGAGGCCATTCGGCTCTCCGAGGGAACGCCCGGACTGGCAAGGCTGGCGCGGACTGAGGGACAGACCCGCCCCCGGGCTTACCTGGATTGGTTCACCGCGTTGGAACAGGAGGATAAATATCAGGAGGTTCTCCTGGCGGCCCAGGAAGCTTTGCAAACACTTCCGGCTCAACTGCCCATCCGTGCAGCCATCGCCGATCACCTATGTGCTGCTGCCGCCCGGTTGAACGAGACGGAAGTGCTGCGCGCCGGGCGCTGGGAAGCCTTCCTGTCCAGGCCAACCCTCCAGCGCCTGCTCGATCTGTGGGACACTGCATCTGCTGTTGAAGAACGAACGGCGCTGATGCGGCGAGCGGTTCAACACATGCAGGCTTATGCAGCTCGCCCACCCAGCCGCCAGGGCGATGTTAGGGGGGGTGATGATGGTTTGGAGAGCCCAGTCTGGATTGGCAAATCCGTTCTGGCTCACGCGTACCTGCTGGCTGAAGACTTCGAAGCGGCCCACCAGCTCGCCGCCGGGGAGAAAGCGCTGGGCTGGAGCAGCAGTGAGAACCCGCAAGGACTGGTGCTGTCGTTCTTCCTGGTGCTGTTATCCGGGAGGGCGCCAGGGGCGCTGCCCTCGAACCTGACCCAACTCTGGACGGGAGGCTTACAATCGAGTGTCGGTTTTTGGATAGGCGGTGGGGCAGGGGAAGATCAGGTGCGTCAGCGCTTGGAGCGCGCCTATGCGGAGCTGTTCGCCAGAGGATCGTTGAGCCACGACCGGCAGGAGGAAATCCTGTCCTGGTGTCTGGACGTGACCCGACAGCGGGTGAATGCCATCGTGAGCGGCCAGCATAGAGGAAGTTATGACAAAGCCGCTATGCTGACAGCAGCGTGCGCGGAGGTGCTGCGGCTGCGACAGAACCAGCAGGTCGCCAGATCACTTGTTGATGAGATCAGCAATCGCTTCCCCCGCCACCGCGCCTTTCAAGCCGAGTTGAAGGCCGCCGTCCAGCGCATGGAGCGCAGCCTGCGGTAAAATTCGACCGGATATATTTTTCTATGCCCCTCTAACTGGCACAATCGCCAGGCCGCAGATGACTGCTATCATAACCTCAAGGAGTCGCAGTATGACGCTGAAAATCTATGAGGTCCACGGTATTCGCCACCAGGCTGTCATCTTTGCCGATACTCCTGAAGAAGCTGTAGCCCGGGCTATTGAGCGGGGACTGGTCGGTAACTGGGAACACCCGGAAGCTATTGAAGTACCCTTGCCTAAAGGGTATCGCCTGATCTATGACCCGTTGGTTGGGACGATGGAGCAGGCCGAGTTGCCTCTCCCGCTTGAGGAACCCCCGCCCGAACCAGCCCATATCCTTACCCGCTCTGGGGTCAAAGTTTACGACGATTGGCGCGACAATATCATTGTAGATGCGGACGCACCGCCGGTCGCCTGGAAGGCGGGACGAGATCTGTTTGGGGCTAACACGAGTGTGCCGGGCCGGCCTCGTCTGGCCAGCGAGAACAGTGAGGATGCCCTCTCCTGGAACCTGTTCCGTACCCTGGAAAAGGCCGGGCGATTGGAAGTAGTTTCCCGCGCCCTTGACTTGGAGGACGAATTTCAGGCGCTTTACTGGTATCGCCCCTGGGACAGCGCCGAGCCGCTGCCAGAGATCCAACGGGCGTTAAAGCACGTGGAGCCGAGAAAGGGTTACCAGACCGAAACTGATGTGATCCTCAAGGGGCATCGTTACCTGGTTATGGTGGAGAGTAAGTTGGGCAAGCCAGGGATGCAGTTACGTTCCTGGGCGCATACCAGCAGCCTGTCGGCGCCAGCCGGCTACGAAGCTCCCTTGCGGGCACTGCTGGCTGCTCCCGCCGAGTGGCAAAAAACAATGCTCCGTTTTTACCAACTCCTGCGCCATCTGGTGTTGGCCCAGGTCTTGTGCCGCCCGGAGGTGTGGGGCCTGGAGCCTCATCTCCTGGCGATTGTCAACGGGCTGAACCGTCACGCCGATTTGCGAACGCATGCCGAAGAATTTGCCACCTTCCAAAAGAGCCTGAGTCTGCCCACCAGGCAGACCCATCTGCTCACCTGGCAACAGCTCTTAGCCCGCGCTGAAGCGACCTTTGATCCGGCCGTCCAGCCGCTATTAGCTCACGCGGCGACATTAAACTATCTGCGCCAGCCGTCTCCTACTGGCCGGCTGCGGTTTTAAATAAGAGAGACAATGCCCGTTCATCCTCTTTTGAGTCACCTGCTGCGTGCTGACCTCTCGTAGAACGCACGTGGAATTGATGCCTGTTTTGGTTGCGCAGCCATGGGGTGAGTTTGGCTAGTCCACTCAAACGAGGCAGCAGTTATGTTCAGCCCAGATCAATTGGATCAGACCACTGCTGTTGGCGTGATAGTAGAGGTCAGCCTACCCAGGGACGTTACGCCCTCGTCGGCGGCGCTCCCACCCTCCCTCTCCCCCCAGGCTAGATTATTACCCGCTCCACTACCTACTTCATTACCCAAATTTGCCATTTCCTCTGGCTGGCTAATGTCGGGCTGTGGTGGTAGCCCATCCAGCGGTATCCCCATCGGACCATCTTTATAGAAAACGATTTTGCTAGCAGCCATGTTCATAAAGTAAATTTCAGCCGAACCCGGTTCTCTGTCTTTATCAGATAGAAATACAATCCCCCTTCTCCACTTGCCACTACCGTCGCCCCTCAATCAGAGCCAGTCGCCACAGTGATTGGGCCCTGCACCAGCCTCGCTGGCAGTCAAGCAATTTCACCTGCCGCCAACTCCCATCCGCTCATCAATCCAAAACTTCAACTTGTGTTCCGTAACCAATTGGCGCTATTCAGCGCATGCTTCTTAGGCCAGCCCCCTCCTTTCAATACGAATTTGTGTACCAGACTTCGCATGGCTGTGGATAATTGCCGGTTTCGTCCACCACGGTCAGGCGTAAACCGTAAGGGCCGTTCGGCACGGTACTGGCGTCAAGCATCATCAGTTTGTCGTTATCCACCGGGTAATCGCGCTCGAATAGATAATTCCAGCCACCGCCAGGTGTGGTCGAGTATTCCAGCCGCCAGTGATGAAAGCGGTTGATATTGGCTGTGCCAATAATGAAGTTGTCACGGTCGGTGAAGACCGCGCCGGGTTGGGGCGAGGTGATCTGCACGCCCGGATTGGGGCAGTTGGACGGCGCGGCAGGTGTGGGTTTAGGTGCTTCGACAACAGGCTGGAGTGTCGGGGTGGGAAATTGGGGAATAACCGTTGGGAGAGGAGTGACCTGATCTGCCGCGGAGCTAAGAATGTCATCCGGCGAGAGAGATAACCAGAGAGGAGCCAGATTGGCATCGCCCACACTCGTAAGTTGATTGGGTTCACCTCCATTGGCATCTATTACGAAGATATCTCCTCTGTAGCTATCGCCGACATTAAAAACAATTCTCTGGCCATCCGGCGACCATTTCGGTTCCCAGGCGCTTTGGTTCTTATCTAATGAGGTTAACTTCCGGGGGTTGCCGCCGTCAGCCTCAGCCACCCATACTTCAAAGCTAAAGTCACCGGGGGATTTAGGACCTTCATAGGCCAAGCGACGACCATCCGGCGACCAGAAGGCCCGGCGAGGGTTGCTATATTGGCCAGGTATGATACGATGAGCTTCGCTCCCATCTGGTTTCATCAGCCACAGTCCATCTTGTGCCTCATTATACCAGTTGCGCATAAAAATGATCCACTCCCCATCGGGAGACCATGCTGGAAAACCATCGCCCCAGGCATCAGCCGGGGGAGAGGTCAACGGCTGAAGTTTAGCTTGAGGGTCGGCCAGGTAGTAGATAACTCCCGGCACATCAACACAACAAAATACAATTTCACCACGAGGCGACCAAGCCGGCAGCGAGGGTCGTTGCGGTCGGGCTGCACCCGGCAAGGTGAACTCCAATTGAAGCTCGTTAACCATCTGCCGGGTGGCTAGGTCAAAGACGTACCGGCCGTTGACGACCACCTGATTAGGTTTGAAGTAGGGCGTGATGGAAGGTTCCAGGTTTCCCCAGCCCTGGTTGCCAGGACTGAGGCGGATTTGGCCGCTGCTATCCGGTCGCATGGCGTACAATTCCAACTCCCGATTTTGGCCCAGTTGGCGTTGTTCCGCCTCGGTTTGAGGGTCGTGATCGCGGCTCGATAGGAACAGGATGACGCCTTCCGAGGCGGAAGTTGACCCGGCCAATGTGTCACCGGTAGAAGTGAGCGAGTCGCCGACGCTTCCGCCGGAGAGATTATCTCCGGCGACGCTCTCTGAGGTCTCCATTTTGGCCGGCGTATGGGTGGCTGTAGCTGTTGCTTCAGGCGAGGGTGTGGGTGTCGCTGTAGGTGGGACAGGCGAAGGTGAGGGTACTGGCGTTGCTGTGGGCAGGGCAGGCAAGGGTGTGGCTGTAGTAACTGCAACCGCCGGGGTCGTCGGAATCATCACTGCTGGTCTCTCCTGCCGCCCCCACCAGATTCCGCCACCTATAGCCACAACCACACAACCACCTACCCACAGGCCAATCGCTAAGGTCCACAATAGCCGGCGATGACTTCCGGGTGATGTTGGTATGATCTCGTTAGAGTTTGCAGTCAATGACGCAGCCAGAGTTGGGTTCGCTGCCCCACAATTGGTGCAAAAGCGTCCATCTGTTGCGTTAGCCTGCCGGCATTGAGGACAAATCCACTGCTCGATCATAAGAATTTCCTCCTTTTAAAAAGGTAAATAGGCGAATTGCGCATGGTCACACCTTACACTTCACAACAATTTCTCCAAATGAGCCAAGACCTGCTCTTTGGTTATTGACCCAATTTGAACGGCGCGGATAATCCCATCGGCGTCAATGAAATAGGTGGTAGGGATAGAGCGCACCTGGTAAATTTCACCGGCCCAGCCATCCTCATCTAGCCAGACGGCGAAACTAACCTCGTTATCGTGGGCAAAACGCTCCACGTTTTCTAGCTTTTCCCGCTCGTTGATGGCCAGGACAACCACGCCCTGCGGCCCATACTCATTATGGATGGCCTGCAAAGTAGGCACTTCGTGAGCACAGTAGGGACACCAACTGGCCCAAAAGTTGAGGATAACGATTTTGCCCCGCAGCCCGCTCAAGCTAACCCGGCTGGCCCGGTTGCTGCCCAGGGTGAAATCGGGGGCGATGTTGCCCACGCGCAAGCCCTCGACCGGCTGGGGGATAGGGGTGGGTGGGAGTGGGGTAGAGGTGAACGTGGAGGTTGGGGTCGGGGAGAGGGTTGGTGTGGCTGTGGGCAGGGTAAGTTTATCCCCAGCGGCGGAAATGAGTGTGGGCGTTACGGTGGGAGAGGGGGTCCATGGTGGGGTTGGGCTGGGAGGTGAGGGGACGATGAGACGGGGAGTTGGGGAGAGGGTGGGTGATGCGCCGGCTGGGGGAGTGGTGGCGGCGATGGTCGTGGGTTCGGTAGTGGGTGGCGATAGAACCAGCAGGCCGAGGAGAATTACAGCCGCAACCATAAACAGTGACCCACCGATCAGAACGGCAAGTAACAAATGGTTTTCTTTGAGTAGATTTGACATACCCTCCCTCCTTGCCTTACCTGCATACTATTTTAGGATCATCGGTAAGTGGACAAACCTCATAACTGACGTCTGGGCATAGTGGGAAGTCCACAAGGCAGGATTACCCGTACTGGTTGCGGCAATCCGAAGGACATCAACATCACTTATGTCGGCAGTGGGGGGAATGGTGATGCTGATAGCGAGTTCACGGGTCTGACCAGGTGAAAGTGAAGCAGTTGTTGGGATCGAAGTCAAATCCGCCCATCCTAAACTTGAAGTGCCGGTGAGCGTGTAAGTATCACTGTTGTCGCCAATGTTGCTTATGGTGAAGGTGTAAACCGTGGTATAGCCTGGCGGCGCAATCAGACCACCGGGACCAGTTAACCCGATTTTATATGGATCGGGGATAAGATTATCTTGATCAAGCGTTAGCTCATTTGGTGACGCGCTACTGGTAACTTCTAGAGCACCTGCTGTGCTAGCTGTGCTACCGATCACTCCGCCGCCGGTATAATTCAGGTTTTCCCAGTCAAAGGAGCTAATCAAGGTTTCGCTAGATGGAGAGGTATACCACCCTGTTTTGTTATTGATGTTCGCGGAAACATTTGTTTCGTTAGAGTTGCCATTGCAGTTCCAATCAATGTGACTGTTAGCGGAAAGAGTTTCTCTGATGCTCTCATTAGGGCAGGTCCACCTGGTACCATACTGGGCGGTCGAATTGCCGCCATTTAGACCAACTGACTCGTTCAGGCTAGTCTCAACCAAGTTTGGAATTTGAGGCGGACCGGATCTAGAATAGTCGAAAGTGCCTCCATTATGATTGTCATAAATCAAACCCCGCATTTGGAAAGCATAGTTCATCACACTCAAGTAATTTGGTTTTCCGATAATGGCATCTCCGCCACCCTCATCGAACCCAAGATTATGCCCCAACTCGTGCATAAATGTGCCCGCTTGTTGAAAGGGTGTACCTACTAAAACATTAGTCAACGGGCCAAGATCACCACAAGCCGTCTCCTTACCTAAACCAAATCCGGCTAATGAGACAATAAAGTCAACATTTGGTATTGGTCGAGGGGTTGCCCCACTAGTACAAGGCAGACCCTCAATAAAGTGCGCAAAGATGGCGTAATGAAAAATGCCATTTCGTGCAGAATCAAATTTGGTTTGCTTCAGTTCATAAAATTTCGTCCAAGATAGATAATCATAGTGCGGCAATCGATCAGAACGACTGAAGCTACCCCATCTTGCATTCGGGTCGTCTGGCTTCATTGGTGTATCGGATCCGAAATCAACATGCAAATTGATACCTGGAATACCGTCCGGGTTGTTCACGGGAGCATTCTTAAAGGCTTCAACTACAAGAGCTATGGCATCCGCATTTGGCTTGTGACTGTGCTTTATACATGCGTTGCCAACGCCAATACACGCTTCCATATAATCAATTTCGACAAAAATATCTTTATGATCTGGATCAGCACCCATATCACGCAGGTTGACACCATTGTGACCATTAATCTCCCAGTCGTTGGGCAAACCATCGCCATCCCGGTCAACTGGTTCTTCGCCTCCCAAGGCCAACTTCGTTACAAACGCATCCTGGTTGCCATTGTGTAATGCGTCATACACCCCGCTAGTAACAGGGAAGTTACTAGAATCGGTCCGCCCTGTAATATAGACAGAACCACTCGGATTTACGGTGATACCATATCCATATTCCCAATCATCCGTATCACTACCACCAAGAAAGGTGCTATAAACCAACCCACTACCGCCTGAGTTTACCTTCGTCACAAAAGCGTCGCCGGCGCTATTGGTTAAGTCAAAAGCATTGGTAGTAGTAGGAAAATTAGTAGAGTCCGTACGTCCGGTGACATAGGCAGTGCCAGTGGTATCCACAGCAATTGCGCCAGCGAACTCATCACCACTGCCGCCAAGGAAGCTGCTGTAAACCAACCCACCAATCGCGCTTACTTTCGTTACAAAGGCATCTACACTGTACTGACCACCATTGAAAGTTTGGTCAAAAGCGCCGGGGGTAGTCGGAAAGTTAGTGGAGAAAGTGTCTCCTGTGACATAGGCAGCTCCGTTAGTATCCACCGCAATATCAATCCCATCGTCATTACCACTACCACCCAGGAAGGTACTGTAAACCAATCCGTTGCCGTTTGGATTCAATTTTGACACAAAAACATCCCTGGCACTGTTGTATGTCGAATCAAAAGTACCGGGAGTAGTGGGGAAGTTGGTGGAATCGGTGTTCCCGGTAACAAAGACAGCACCGGTAGCATCCACCACAATACTGATTCCCTCATCGTTGCCGCTGCCGCCAAGGTAGGTACTATAAATTAGGCCACTACCCGCAGGATTCAACTTTGTTACAAATACATCGTAGTACCAGTAGTAGCCGCCATCATAGTAGTAGTTATACGTTGTATCGAAGGCGCCAGGGGTGGTGGGAAAACTTGTGGAATAGGTGGACCCTGTAATGTAAGCAGCACCAGTGGTGTCTACTGTAATGCCTCTTCCCTCGTCATTCCCGTTGCTGCCAAGAAAGGTACTGTAGGCGAGTGCTTTACCATCAGGATTTATTTTCGTCACAAAAGCATCGGGAACGCCCAAGAGTGTTCGATCAAAAGCTCCAGGGGTGGTGGGAAAATCAGTGGAATAAGTATATCCAGTAATATAGGCCGCCCCAGCGAGATCTATCGCAATGCTGTACCCGAAGTCACTGTCACTACCGCCGAGAAAGGTACTGTAGGCTAACCCTGTGCCATTAGGATTTAACTTTGTCACAAAGATATCTTGTCCACTAATCGTTTGATCAAAAGTGCCGGGAGTAGTGGGAAAGTTGTTAGAGAATGTAGTTCCGATAACATAGGCTGCACCCGTCGCATCAACCACGATACCGTAGCCAATGTCGTCATCGCTGCCTCCAAGAAAAGTGCTATAAAGCAAGTCAGAAGCACCTGATTGGAAATTTACAATTTCGGATTGTGGGTTAGGAACTGTGGCCGTGAATGGCAAGGCCACTTGATTTCCTATAAGCGTGGGACTGGTCAAGTTTGTATTCGTAATACCAACTACTTGAATCAGTGGCAAAGAAAGTTCACCTACGCTAGTAGTTAGACGTAGATAGTCGCCATCCAAGTGCATTGCTTCGGCCCCATCCACCCGCAGGCGTACATCTTGAAACAGAGAACGACTACCTATACCTAGATTGGTGTTGTCCTTTACTATTAATTGCCAGATCCATTGTCCCTTTACGCTAGCCAATTCCAAGTTAATGCCGGGATAGAGATCTACATAGCGCACACCACTCCACACAGGCATGCTTGCTCGCCACTTAGACGGGTCATTGCCAATAAAAAAGGAAGCAGATGTATTCAAGCGGTTAAAAGGTTCGATACGAGGATGAGGATTGGCCCCGGCGAAACTCAGTTTAAGGTTGATGCCCTGTTGGAGCGATGCGGGAGGGCCAGCCAATGTCTCGATGCTTTTTTTCTGCTGCGCCTCCAGGTCGGGTCGTTCAAATACTGTCATCCAGATCGCCTCGTCGGTCAACCATATCATCCCCGGCCCGCCGCGTATCTGGAAACGGACACGCTCATCGAGCTGGCCTACATTCTCAACGAACATGAGCGGCATGTCATGAAGGGTATCATATACATGGAGGCGGTCGGAAGCAGGAGGAGATGTCGTGATGATCAGGAATTGTGTCTGCGCTACTGAAGGCTGCACATTACTGAATGTAAATAAGGTGAGCGTCAAACCTGCTAGGAAAACTGAGATGAAATATCGCGTTTTCATTGTTTCCCTCCCTCCCGCAATCATTTATCTAGGCAAAGGGGCAAGTCCTTACTCATCCCAATGCCTTTTTGGTTTCAATAGCCTCGCAAAATCACCGGTAAATAAACCCGTCGTGTTTCCCCCAACACCCCCCACAGTGAAAAATGGTTGGGGCTGGCAGTGACGCGGTTGCTGGCGGTATCCAGCCCACTGGTCGACTCTTTCACCCACTGTGAGCCGTTCCAGAAGTATAGGGCTAAGGTGTTCTCGATGGCCGAGCCTTGTTCAGCTGCACTATACTGCACTGTGATTGTGTAGGGTTTGGCGAGTTGGGCCGGCTGACCGGTACTGCTGTAGACGGCAGCGATGTCGAAGAAGTGACTAATTCCGATCAGGTTGCCGGGGGAGGGGACGCTGTTGGCGAGGCGAGGCGTGTGGGTGATAACAACGGTACTGGGAAAAGTCCCGGCGGCAAAGGTGTAGGTGGTCTGGTCGGCGGATGAGATCAGGCTGCCACCGGCGGGGGTAATGAGGCCGACTACAGGCGTGGTAACAAGGGGTCGATAAACGACGATCTTGTTATTACCCGTATCGGCCACGTAAACGTAGCCGTTGCTGCCTACAGCTACCCCACGCGGATTCTGAAACTGTCCCGGCCCACCCCCTTGACTCCCGAACTTAGTCATGAATTTATCCTGTTGAGAATCGAAGACCTGAACTTGGTGGTTGCCTGTGTCGGCTACGTAGACACAACCATTCGCGTCGGTGGCCACCGAACTGGGCTGGTTAAACGGTTCGCCGTCGGCCCCTGCCCGGTCCCAATTCCTTCTCCAGGTGAGCCGATAATCAAATTGCATCACCCGATTGCCGCCGGTATCAGCCACATATATAAGGATGTCGAACGGACTTGGGTTAATGTAGGTCGCCACATCCTGCGGCGCTACCGGCAAATACGGCGCGGGGTCACAGTGGCCCCAATCGTCAATAAATTGCCCGTTGCTGTGGAAGCGCAAGATTTGGCAGGCATTTCTGTCTACCACATAAACATTTTTTGTACCGCTATCTTCCCAACCGGCGACACCCCACGGATTTAGCATACGCCAGGTGGAACTATCGCCGTCCTTCCAACCGCCGATGATCTGCCCTTCCGCGCTGTAATAGAGGATGCGATGTTGACCTGTATCGGCAATATACATATAGCCATTGGGGCCCGTCTCTATGCCGTTGGGATTGATCATCACCCGGCCATCTTCGTTGCCATATTCCAGCAACGAACCTCCCAGCGGGTCAAATTTCTGGATGCGGCGGTTGTCTCTGTCAACCACATGGATGTTGCCCGCAAGGTCTACGGCCACGGCGACCGGGGCTTGAAACTGTCCAGGCGCGCTGCCAGTATTGCCCCACTGTCGAACCCACTCAAATGAGGTGGGGCAGGAGGTAGCCTGGGGTGATTGAGCTATGGCAGTCGACTCACCATCCAGCGCAAACAGCGCCAGCACTGTCAGACTTGCCAGTAGAGCAGCCATCGTGAATCGTCGCGTATTCATAGTTCTATTCCCTTCAGAAATAATGTCGTAACAGGCGTCGTCATTAGCCGAGTGACTGGTGTGGCAGCCAGAAAAACGATCCTATGGACGGCTTTAAATAGCATATGGTCAGGCGAAGAGGTCTTGGCGATAGATTAGCCAGGAAAAAACGTGGTTGGATAGGGTCGGAGGAAAGGAGATAATAACTTGAGGGAGACGCGTGTCGGTTAGTGCTTGTCCGGACCTCTTCATTATATCAATAAGGATAGCTAACAAATAGTGACAAATGTCACAACTTCAGTGATGACCGGGTTAGCCAGGTGATGAGCGAACAACTGGGATAAATCGCTCTTGACAATCCCACTTTATCAGAAGCAGCCGGGAAAGTATAGGAAAGATTGCCGAAGATTGAGGGAAAATTTGAGGAGATTTGTCAGGGATTTTCGGCAGGGACGGCTTCAAACCGCAATTGTGCGGCAGCGGCGCTCAAGCCAATCTCATCCTGGTCTTTGAGGATACACGGCTCGTGGAGGCGCTGGCCGTTGAGATAGGTTCCGTTGGCGCTGTTGCTGTCGTGCAGCAAATAACCGCGCTGCGGGTCATACTCAATAACCGCGTGGATACGGGAGATCGTCTCCTGAGAAATTTGTATCTGACAGGTATCGGCTCGGCCGATCATACAGACATCGGTTTCCAGCAGAAATTGAGCGGGTTGAATATTCTCACTCAGAGCTACGAGCCTGGCAAGTCGAAGAGGCAGTAAATGGGATCGCATGGATCCTCCTTGCGATGAAAACCAGTTTATCTCCTAGCTCTATTGTAAACGAATAACCTGTCAGAAATCCAGGAAAAAATCCTCCAAATTTGCGGAAAATTAGCCGACGACACGAAGACCGAGGGGGTGATCGTCAAAGGTCAAGCTGAAAACCCAAACCCCGGCGGGTGACGAGCATCTCTCTGGCCTCAGGGCTAAGATCGGCCAGCTTCTTGCGCAGCTTGACCACCAACTTATCCAGGCCTTCGTCGTCCGGGCCGGGGTCGTAAGCCCGCTGCCAGACGGCCTCGGCGCATTTGTCACGCAGACAGATATCGCCGCTATGCTGATAAAGATGATAAAGGAGGCGAAATTCATTGAGGGTGAGTTGGATTGGCTTATTATTCAAGAAAAACTGCATGGTCTGCCCATCATAGTTGAGCCGGGGTAAGATCTGAGCCGTTGCTTCGGCGTCTTCGAAACGTAACAGGGAGGCGCCGGGGCCCAGGCCAATTTCATCCTGATCTTTGAGCAGATGCTTCTCGTGGATACGCTTTCCATTGGCATAGGTGCCATTGGCGCTGTTGGCATCGTGCAGATAACAGTGCGGTCCATTTCGCTCAATGGTGGCATGGATGCGGGAGATAGCCTTATCGGGAATAATGATCTGGCAACTCTCAGCCCGCCCAATGACGCAGATATCGGTTTCAAGGGTCAACATCCCCGGCTGAATATCATCACGGAGCGCAATCAGTACGGGCGGGCGCATGAGCCCTCCTCCTTAGCGCGACTGCCGACGGCCGAGCCTACGGGCTTCGCTGTTCGGCTCACGCCAAAGACTCAGGAAGAAGCCGCCGACTGTCGTGAAGTATTTAATAGGCTTCTCTGATAAAGGTCGCGTTATCGGAAAACAGCACGTAAGCTACCCCGCGAGCGCGGCCATCACTGTCGCGAAAGATAATCCCCTGCTCAAACCTCTGCAAGAGATTAATTCCGTCCTCAAACCCATGTTCAACGTCCAGCCCCCACCCGATTTGTTCCCGAATGTCTGTACGAGCACACCACAAGCCGCCAAACCCTCGTACCGGTTGGAGCAGGCCGGGAGGCGGCTGAGCCTCGCAGCTTGTGGGAGGCATCCCTTCTTTCCAGAGGGACACTTCCTCAGGGAAAAATTGCCAACTGCCATTCTCCTGGCCAAGGGTAACCAGATAAAAATTACCCAGTTTGGACCAGAACATATGCCCCCGCTCAAACGGCTGCTCGGCATAAAACCCACTGACCGGCGTTGGTTGCTGCGGACAGCCGAGCCGGCTCTTATACTTCTCCCACAGCCCCCGAAATTCTCCTTGGGGGTTATTGGCGCAGGCAATCGGGATGGGGGTTAGGGTGGGCGTGTCCGCTGGGGTGGGAGAGGGCGCCGGAGTATCGGTAGGTGTCGGCGCAGGCGTGTTTGAGGCAGTTGGCGTGATGGTAGGGGTTGGCGTAGGTTCGGCAATGACCGGAATATCAATGATGGGCATAAATGCCTCGATCTGCTCCGTACTCACCCAGCCCTCCTCACCGCTGATGCTTTTGACCCTAAGCCAATTGCCCTGAGCATTACGGCCCAGGAGCGCTACATTGGCCTCGCTCTTAAGTGTACCGATAAGGCTAAATGCCTCGCCGGGTCCCTCGTGCAATTGAACAGGGCCGCGCTTGATCACTCCAGCCATCGAGGGGCGCGGCGTGGGCGTCGCTGTCGGCGGTGGGGATGGTGTAGGACTAGGTGTAGCCGATGCGCTTGTTGTGGGGTTGACCATTGCCGCTACCGGGGTTGCGCTAGGCTCCGGCAAGGATGTGGGTTGGCCGCCCCTGGACAGGATGATGGTAGCTGCCCCGCCGACCAGCAATAATCCTGCCGTCCCAATCCACACAGGCCACTGCCTCCATCCGGCTGCCCCTTTTCTTTTCTGAGCAGGAGCTGCGATATCCACGAGGTCGGATACGGGTGCCAGGGGCGGTTTAAGGCTGGATAACTCGGTGACTTGCTCAGTCACATGCCCCTGCAAATCCGCTCTTGGTTGCACGATCTCGCCCCTGGCCGCGGTCGCCAGGTCTGCCGCCAGGTCGCCGGCAGTCGCATAACGCTGTTCCGGGGTCTTGGCCATGGCTTGCCGAATGACCCACTCACACCCCGGCGGCAGGTCTGACTTTATTTCTCGCAGGTTGGGGATTTCAGCGGTGATATGTTTCATCAGGACGGCAATGGGGGTATCAGCTTCGTAGGGTAACTGGCCGGTCAGCGCGTGAAAGACAATGACGCCCAGGGCATAGATATCGCTGCGTCCATTCAGATTTTTAGATCCACTTCCCTGCTCAGGACTCATGTAGGCCGGAGTGCCAATGATCGCCGATCCGGTGTAGCTTGCCGCCGCTTCAACGGCCTTAGCTATGCCGAAATCTGATAGGTAAGCTTGGTCTTGATCATCGAAGAGAATATTACCAGGCTTCAAATCCCGGTGAATGATCCCATGAGCATGGGCCTTGTCCAGTGCCCGGGCGACCCGATTAATGATGGGCAGCAGTTCGGGTAGCTCAAGTGGGCCTTTTGTCAGCCGATTGAGCAGCGAGCCACCCAGCATACAGCGCATGACAATATAAGGCTGATTTCCCTCCTCGCCGTAATCGTAGACCGGTACAATACAGGGGTGTTCCAACCTGGCTACGGTTTCGACTTCCTGCTGGAAACGATTGGTGAAGTGCGGATCGGCGGTCAGATGACTCGGTAAAACCTTGACCGCTACTTCCCGTTTCATAGCCGGATCAAAGGCCAGGTAAACCACGGCCATGCCCCCTTGCCCTAAGGGGCGCTTAACTTGATAGCGACCAAATTTCTGGCTTGCCATAGTGTGAACCCGGCAAAAGGCCAAGCACGATCTTTAACGAAATGAGAGGAGCGCTCTGATAGTTGCTGAACCCTTGTATCAAGTGAAATTGTGTGGCAGTTGTTTGGGGACAATGCTCCTGATTTGTACTCTGTTCTCGGGTCCAGTGGACAGGACGCATAGAATGTCTAAATAATCACTATTTTCCATTTTACCATCTTATACGAAAAATCACCATCTTTGCCGATGAGCTGAACGTGTCTCACCTGAGGTCTTCAAAACTCACTTCTTTCAGGAGTCACGGCCAGAGGGAGAACCATTGATGTGGTATTTGGTGGATGGCACTCATGAGAACCTTACTCATTGTGTCAAGACCCCTCGATTCACGCAGTGATGTCTGGGTTCTGCAGACCTGTACCGATATAGTGAGAGCCGGGTTTATTCGGCATAAATTCCAGACAGCTCTTTCACTAAAATTGAGCTGAATTAAGACACCTTCAAACTTTCTACCTTACTGGGAACAAACCATATTTGAAGATAAAAGGATGATTCCTATGACTGACGTTGAACAGCGTCTGACAATCTTACGTAGTCTAATTGCCCATCATACTTACCGGTATCATACCCTCGACGAACCCTCCATCAGCGACGCCGAGTACGATCAATTGATGATCGAACTGCGCCAACTTGAAGAACAGCATCCTGACCTCATCACTCCCGACTCACCCACCCAGCGAGTCGGCGCACCGCCGCTCGACGAGTTCAAGAAAGTGACCCATCCCGTGCCCATGACCGGTCTAAATAATGCCTTCAGCGACGAGGAGATGCGAGCCTGGTTGACTCGGGTCAGCAACCTCCTTCCCGATGTGGATGTGACGACAGCGGAATTTGTGGTAGAGCCAAAAATTGACGGTCTGGCCATCGCTTTGACCTACGAAGACGGACTGCTTGTTTGCGGGGCTACACGAGGCAACGGGGTAGTGGGCGAAGATGTCACCCCTAATATCCGTACGGTGCATAATGTTCCCTTGCGTATCCCGGTCTCATCCCCTGGCCTGCAACCTCCCCGGCGTATCGAAGTGCGCGGTGAAATCTATTTCCCACTCGCCGCCTTCAACCGACTTAATCAAGCCCAGGCCGAACGTGGCGAAAAAATCTTTGCCAATCCTCGTAACGCCGCCGCCGGTTCTCTGCGGCAATTAGATAGTCGGATCACCGCCAGTCGCCCCCTGTCTCTTTTTGTGTTCGGCATTGGTTACATCGAAGGAGGAGATACCCTCATTGAGGGCCAGCACCAGGCCTTTGATTACTTGCGCCTTCTGGGGTTCCCCGTCAATCCGGATATATTCGTCACCAATGATTTCACGTATGCGTTGTCCTTTAATAAGGATTGGGTCGATAACCGCCGGGACAATACTCCTTACGATGCCGACGGGATGGTGTTCAAGATCAGCAGCTTTGAATTGCAGCGGCGCCTGGGGGTGGTCGGCAATGCCCCCCGCTGGGCTATAGCCTACAAATTTCCGTCTCGCGAAGCCACGACCGTGCTTCGAGCCATCGAGGTCAACGTGGGACGTACGGGCCAGGTCACTCCGTGCGCCGTATTGGAGCCGGTCAAGATCGGTGGGGCCATGGTCACCTATGCCAGTCTGCACAATCTTGATTATATTGCTCAGCGAGACATCCGCGCTGGCGACACGGTCGTGGTCAAACGAGCGGGGGATGTGATTCCGCAGGTGATAAAATCTATTTTGGAGAAACGGCCGCCCGATGCACAACCTTATGTGCCACCCACAACCTGCCCGGTCTGCGGGGAGATCTTGGCCCACCTGGATGATAATGTAGCGATTTACTGTGTCAACGCTGGTTGCCAGGCTCAACTCGTGCGCCGGGTTGAGTATTTTGTCTCCTCGACTGCCATGGACGTTCAGGGTTTTGGCATAAGAATTGCCGAGCAATTAGTTGAAAAAGGCCTGGTCAACAGCGTGGCCGACCTCTACTTTCTATCCAAATCGCAGTTGTTGGGCCTGGAGAGCTTTGGCAACCGTAAAGCTACTAATCTATTGACTGCTATTGAAGCTAGCAAGAAACAACCTTTTGAACGAGTCCTGACCGGTCTGGGGATTCGCCATGTCGGCAGCGTGGTTGCTGTCCTGTTGACCTCTATCTACCCTTCCATCGAAGCGCTACAAGTGGCTTCTCTGGGTGAACTTGAAAAGATTGAGGGGATTGGACCGCGTATCGCCGCTGCTATCGTCGAGTGGTTTGAGCATCCGACCAACCGAACGATCATCCAGCGGCTGCGCCAGGCTGGGGTTACTCTTACCTCGCCGGTCAAGAAGGATCAGAAGCCCCAGACGTTGAGAGGGTTGACCTTTGTTATGACCGGAACATTCCTTATGTGGAGTCGCGATGAGGCTGTCGCCTTCATCGAAGCACATGGCGGCAAAGTGACCGGCAGCGTCTCGTCGAAAACCAATTACCTGGTCGTTGGGGAAAACCCCGGCAGCAAGCTGGAAAAGGCGCGTCAGTGGGAGATTCCGACCATTGATGAGGCCAGGTTAAAGCAGTTGGCCGGCCCCGAAAACTGATCATTTAGTTGACCAAATTTAGCCCGCCGCAAGCTACCGCCCTTTGATGCGAGAAGATAGGCGAGCTGAATCAGGTCAAACTAGAATCTGAACATCATCTTGCTCATAGCCACGAAAATGATGTTCGATTCTGGCGAAATAAGGTATAATTGCTTATATCGAGGTTCTTCCAGGCCTCTCCAGCAATCTCGCGCCACACGCATCCCTTAATTCGTCAGGCTCCTCCATCGCACCAGCAGCGATTTGGAAGTGAAGCCAAGCGGGAGGAAATGCCAAAGGATTTATCAACCGGCAGGTACCGTTATTGGAAGCCTCCATAGACGCGCAGGTTGACCCATTCAACTTAGACTTTACCGAATCTGAAATCGTCTCCGGCCCAGCCGCCGAGCTGATTACTTTCTCTATGCCTGCTCGCGACCCGGCTGAGGCAGCGCCTTTACGGTCATAGCCGACGATCCGAGCGGTGGGACCGGCTCCATGACGCCATGCTGGTCCCAGGCGGATGTCGAGGCGGCCGAAGTCAAGTGGGAACAGGGTGGCTATACCAACTTTTGCACCATTCTATAACTATCTCCATGGAGATTCTCATGCTTACAATCCAAAACTACCTCCGCTTAAAACAACTCGCCCGATACCTCGTCAATACCGAACTCGTCCTTGGAATCGAACCCGTTGCCAGCCGGAAACCCCGCCTGGTCGCCAGCGACGAGATCGAAGCTCAAATCGCCTATCTCCAATCAAGACTACAAGAGCTGGGGGGACCCAAACTGCGGCGGACCTCGTTTCAATTAGACGACCATACCAGAGCCTACAAAGGTTGGATCCTGGGTGATCTCTGGGAAGGTTGGGTTATGCCTTTCTTTGAGAAGGAGGTCGCCGATCAAATAGCCCAGGATCTAGACCGATTGCCTTTTAGCAAAACCTGGTACGATCCTTCTCAAAATGGATACTATTTCTGCTTGAATGGGCGTCCCCATGGAGCTGCGGAGAAATTTACAAGCCAGCTCATCGAAGATCAGATGCTCTATCCGTTAGGGGCTGGGAGCTGGAAATGGCTAGAGGCTAGTCCCGGTTTAGAGTATCTGGATTTGTTGACCCGCGACGATTTCCCGGCGCTTCTCGAACAGGGGCTGCGGGATTTCAGCGGTCTGGTCTTAAGCGATGTCATCTACTCGATTGACGAAAAGTCCTCCATCGATTTGCAAAAAGCGAACTTAAGCCGGGCAAACTTGAACTTTGTCTATATGCGGGGCGTCAATCTATCTGGAGCCACGTTGCAGAACAGCACCCTGATCGAAGCCAATCTCAACCACGCCGACTTGAGCCAGGCTAATCTGAAAGATACACTTCTGATTAAAGCGCAGCTTAATCAAGCCGACCTGACTGAGGCTAATCTGGCGGGGGCTAACCTGGCGGGAGCTGAGTTGAATCAAGCCTTGTTGTATGGGGTGCGCCTGGATCTGGCTGATCTCACTGGAAAATGGGAAGTGGGTAACTATCAATTCAATAAGGCGGTTAGCATGGACGGCACTCGCTATGATCATTCAACCAAGTGGCCAACAGGATTTAGCCCGCTAGTGAACAAGGCCATCAAGGAACAAGGTCAAAAGAACTCGATACAGACCAGATGCTGGCCTTGTTGAGTAATGCGTCCTATGTAAATCGGTTAGCGCCGGCGCCATACTGTCAAGCGCTGCAAAACCTATTAAATATTCATGGCCGAGGCAAAGGAAAAAAAATTTATCTGCATCCCGGCCTCAACCGCGACGTCGAAGATCCCGGGCGGGCAAAAATGTTTGGTCAGGGGCTGTAACGCACCGTAAGCAATCGTATAGGACACTAGGTTCTTTTGACATTTCATCTTAACCAGATGAGAGCGATAACAAAAG
>JAHDWA010000052.1 GCA_023382535.1 Anaerolineae bacterium
GGATGATCTGGGTGGTTCATATACTGCAAAAACTCGGCACAAATGACATATAGGACTATAATTTCTGTCTCCCTCAGTCTTTCCTTTCTGGTTTTGTTTGGCAACTTTACCTTAAAGGAAGGCTGATGGTTTTACAATTCTTTACTCACAACTTGGGTTAAGTTAGGTATAAGCCTAGTGTTTGGACAGCTAAACCCCTACGCTTTATCACTTTTCATCTCTGCGCTGATCTCGGGCGCGACGGCGTTCTACAGTTGGCGGCGACGCCCTGCCCCTGGAGCGGTACTGTTTGCCCTGCTCATGCTGGCTATCACCGTTTGGACATGGGGCTACGGATTGGAACTGACCTGTCTAACGCTAGCCTGTATGCTTTTCTGGATAAAAGTAGAGTATCTGGGCATCGCGACCCTACCGGCGATATGGATGGTTTTTACGCTGCAATTCGCCGGGCATGAAACGTGGCTGACTTGGCGCAGGGCAGCGCTGCTGTTTGTCGTACCGGCCTTAACCCTGCTGTTAAACTGGACAAATGAGTTTCACTACTGGCATTACCGCAGCGTTGCGGTGAATACCAGCAGCCCGTTCCCGCTCTTAGCCATTGTGCGCGGCCCCTGGTATTGGGCACACATCGCTTATTTTTACTTGATGCTTTTGGCCGGAACGATGCTGCTCTGGCAAATGTTTCAGCGCTCGGCCGGGCTATATCGGCGTCAAGCCGGGTTCATTCTGGTGGGAGCACTGGCGCCGTGGGCGATTAATATTGCCTACATGGCCGGGCTACGCCCCTTTGCCTACCTGGATTTGACCCCTTTTGCCTTCACCGTAACCGGGTTAGCCGTCGCTTGGGGCCTGTTCCGCTACCACCTGCTGGATATCGTGCCGGTAGCACGGGATAAAGTTCTGGAGAGCATGAGCGATGGCATGTTGGTGCTGGATATGCAGGCACGGATTGTAGACGCTAACCCGGCTGTGCTCCAACTCCTGAACCGCTCCGCGGCAGAGGTCATCGGCCAGCCGGCGGCGCAAATTTTATCGAGATGGCCTGACCTTTTGGAACGTTATGGGAATGTCTATGAAGCACAGAGCCAAATTGTTCTCGATAGTGAACCGCCGCCGCGCTATTATGACCTGCGCATCTCGCCGCTCCACGAACGGCGTGGAGAATTGAGGGGGCGGCTGGTTGTTGTGCACGATATCACCGAGCGCAAACAGGCTGAAGCAGCCCTGGAGCAGGCCAAAGACGCCGCCGAGGAAGCTCAGCATGCAGCCGAAGCGGCCAACCAGGCTAAGAGCGTCTTTTTGGCCAATATGAGCCACGAGCTGCGCACTCCCTTGACGACCATGTTGGGTTTTGCCGATATACTTGGGGAAGGGATCTTTGGGCAGCTCAATGAGAAACAGCTAAAGTCAGTGCAGCAGATCCAGGAAAGCGGCCGCCACCTGATCTCACTTATCAACGACATCCTGGATCTCTCTAAGATCGAGGCAGGGAAACTGGAGCTGGAAGTTGGCCCGGTCCAGTTTCAAGCACTCTGCCAGGCCAGCCTTCAGTTTGTCAAACCGGCAGCCCATATTCCCATCATCACCCTGACCGCTCTGGCAATGCCCGGCGACCGGGAAAAGTACTTGGAAGCAGGTGCCAGTGAGTATCTCAGCAAGCCGGTCAATTTGAAGGAATTGGCCAGGACCATCCAAACACAACTCCACTCAGGTCAGGTGGGAGAACCGTATTAATCTGGTTCTATCTGGTTCCCAAGCTGAGTTTGGGAACCAGATAACAACTGACGCGAAGCGTGGAAACCAGATTAACCCATAACGGAGTAGTACCTCTGTCCCGGCCACTACCGATTTTTGCCTCTTCCCCTTTAGCCAATTCTGTGATAAGATGAACGCAATCTTGCCGTGCTGCTGCCACACACTTCGTGTTGGCAATTTGAGAGTATTCACCTATTCACTCAATTTATTAAATCACCTGTGACAATCGAATGAATTCGGTCGCCGCTATTCTGACGACGGACATCTGATTACTGGCTACTATTTTCACGAGGAGTTACCCATGCTCAACCCGCTCCGCCGCTTGCTCATACTCATCGTTATAGCCTGCGCCCTCACTTTTATGCTGGTTCACCCCAGCCTGGCCGCCGGCGGAAGCGTAGAAGGGTGGAGGACTGGAGGACTGGAAGAAACTTTCCAACCTTCCAGCCTTCCAACCCTCCCCCCACCCTCCCTCCAACCTTCCAACCTCATCACCGCCACCAAAACCTACACCCTGGCCACCGACAGCGACGGCGACCAGGAGGCCGACCCCGGCGACGTACTCTCCTACACCATCGTCATTACCAACAACGGGGTGACGACCAACACCGGCGTTATCTTTAGTGACACCCTTGACCCCAACCTCAGCCAGCTTGGCCTGGCCAGCGTCTCGCCGGTGGCCTTTGACGATGGTTACAACGCCCATGCCAGCCCGATCATCCTCATCGCCCCCGACGGTCCCGCCGACCTGTTTGCCAACGACTACCCCGGCCTCAACCCGGCGGTGATCGGCATTTCCTCCTTCGGCGGCGGCTCGCTGGGCGGGGCGGTGACGAGCAATGCCGCGGGCAGTACCGTGGCTGCGGCTAATGGTGCGGTCACGGTCAATGCCAACGGCAGCCTGGTTTTTACGCCAAGTGTGGGCTTTCAAGGGGTCTTCAGCTTTAGCTACCGCTTGCAGAATTTCGTCGGCCCGGCGGACGGCCTGGTGCAGATCAGCGTGGACGCCCCGCCGACCGTGACCACGACCAGCCCGGCCAACAACGCGACCGATGTCAACGGGGCCAGCAATATCACCATAAACTTCTCGGAAAATGTCAACATTGCCGCCGGGGGCATTATTCTGGACTGTGGGTCGGGAGCGGTCAATTTTACCTCGACACCGGCCCTGCCGGTCAGCGGGACCAACACCATCAGCCTCGACCCGACGGCCAACCTGCCCGGGCTGGCCACCTGCACTGTCACCATCCTGGCGGTTAACGTAACCGACAGTGACGCCAGCGATCCGCCCGACCAACTGGACGGTAACAATGACGGGCTTGAAGGCGGTAACTACAGCTTCAGCTTCCAGGTAGCTCCCACAGCCAACGACGACAGCTTTAATGTCACCCCTCATCTGACCCTGGCTTCCACCGGCAGCGTCCGGGACAACGACGACCCGACCACGGTGACCATTACCGGCTTTGGGCCAACCCTGGCGACGGCCAACGGCACGGTTCCCAACGGGACGAACTTTATCACTGCCGGGGGCGCGGGAGGCCGGGTCGTGCTGAACGCCGACGGCACCTTTACCTACTTCCCCGACGCCGGCGATACCAATACCACGGCCACCTTTTTCTACACCATTACCGGCAACGATACGGCCCAGGTGACCTTGACCCTGCAAAACACCGAACTGGTCTGGTTTGTGGACGATAACGCCGCCGGGACCCTTTGCACCGGCAGCAACGCCGGAGCGCAAGCCTGTCCGCTGGCGACCCTGACCGGCGCGGCCGCGGTAGACACGGCCAGCGACACCCTCTTTGTGGTCCAGGGCAGTTACACCTGCGGCGTCACCCTGGAAACGAGTGAGCGTTTGTTAGGCGACGGCTCCGCCTCCGATTTGCAGACAATTACCGGCATTACTCCGGTCAGTGGCAGCAGTTTTCCGGCTTTCTCCGGCACAGACCCGACCCTGAGCAGCGGCAACGCCAACTGCCTGACCCTGGCCGCGAGCAACACCATTCAGGGCTTGACCATCAACGCCAACAGCGCCAATGTGGGGGATGCGGCCATCTTCGGCAGCGGGGTAGGCGGCACAACCACGGTCAACGACGTGACCATCAACACCAGCAGCAGCGGCAACGGTGTCATTTTGAACAACCAGGGCGGGACCTTCACCTTCAGCAACGGCTCGATTACGGGCAGCAACGCGGCCGGAGCGGTGGGTGTTAATCAAGGGACCGGGACGATCAACTTTACCAATGCCACGATCAACAAAACCGGCGGCGGCCTGATTGCCGTGACCAACAAGACCGGCGGCAGCGTCAGCTTTACGGGCGGGAGTATTACGGGCACGACGCTAAATCCAGTTGTCCTGGCCGGAGTCATATTGCTGCAAAACAACACGGGTGGGACGACCAGCAGCTTTAGCAACGGCTTCAACATTACGACCAGCAGCGGCGGCGGTTTCTTTGCCAGCAGCGGCGGCGCGGTGACGATTGGCGGGACGAGCAGTACCATCAGCGCCAGCGGCGGCCCGGCCCTGGATGTAACCGGCACCACTTTCAGCGGCGGGGCGACCTTTGCCACGGTCACGTCCAGCAACAGCAGCAGCACCGGCGTCAGCCTGGTCAATGTCACCGGCAACCTGACCATGAACGGCGGCTCGATTTCGGGCAGTGCGGGCACGGCTTTCAACGGCAGCGGCGGCGCTTCTAACATCACCTATGCCGGTTCGGTCGCCAAGACCAGCGCCGGGCGCGTGGTGGACATCCAGAGCCACAGCGGCGGCTCGATCAGCTTGAGCGGCAACCTGACCTGCACGACCCCCTGCACGGGTCTCAACGCCTCCGGCAATTCCGGCGGGACGGCGATCACCTTCTCCGGCGGGACCAAAACCCTCAACACCGGCACGAGCGCCGCCGTGACCCTCAGCAGCAACACCGGTGCGACCATCAACTTTACCGGCGGCGGGCTGGATATTGACACCACCAGCGGCGTAGGTTTCAACGCCACGGGCGGCGGCACAGTCAATGTGACTGGCTCAAATAATACGATCAACAGCACCATCGGCACGGCCCTGAATGTGGCTAACACCACCATCGGCGCGAGTGGCTTGACCTTCCGTAGTATCTCATCAGATGGCGGCTCGAATACCGGCATTATTCTGGATACTACCGGCTCTGGTGGCTTGACGGTGACGGGAACGGGAAGCGCGGGTAGCGGCGGGACGATTGCCAACAAGACCGGCGCGAATGGCAGCACCGCGACTGGTATTGGCATTTATTTAAATTCCACCGGACCGGTGTCGCTTTCACGGATGCAAATGAACGACTTTCAGAACTTCGCTATTCTCGGTAATACCGTTGCCAGCTTCATCCTGCGTGACAGCGTCATCAACGGTCTTAGTGGTACTCTTGGTGCTGGAAATGCGGGCACTAATCCCACTTCGCGCGAAAGCGTTATCTTCATCACCGATCTCAGCGGTATCTCTGGCATCCTCAACTCCACGATCTCGGGCGGCGCGACTGACAACATCCGCTTCATTAAGAATTCGGGGACGTTGAACTTGACTATCACCGGCAACACGATCCAGAACAACGATAACACCAACGGCGGTATCGGCGAGGATGGCATCTTTATCAGTACGGCGGGCAGTTCATCGTTGTTGGCAAACATTTCCAACAACACCCTCGCCAATCATCATGGTGACCATATCTCAGCCAGTGGAAACGGCACCTCGCAACTCCATGTCACCATCAATAACAACGGGATGACCGCCGACGGCGGAGTGACGGAGGACTTTGATAACAATGGTATCTTCGGTGACGACCTGGGCGGCACCATCCTCGTGGCAGACAACGACAGCGCAGACGTGTTCTTCGATGTCTCAAACAACACCATGTTTGGTGCGGTAGTAACGGCGATTGCCATTAACCAAAGCCCTTTCAGCACAGCCGCAGCCTCACTATCCGGCCGAGTCCAAAATAATACTATTGGCGACGTCGCGATTACCGACTCCGGTTCGGCGCAGGGCAGCGGCATCGCCGTTGATGCCCAGGGCCTCTCAGCAGGAGCCGGACTTTACAAGATCATAATGTCGGTGGCCGACAACGACGTGTTTGAGTACAACAATCACGGCCTTCTGCTTGCCTCAGGCGACGGCAGTTCAGCCCTGGCCGCGACGGTCACCGGCAACATTATCAATAATCCCGGTACCTTTGGGGCCAATGGGATTCATCTCAACCACGGCAAGACGAGCACGCCAGCCGCCGGCGGCGGCCCCGACAGCCAGACCGGCTGCTTCGACATCCGAACCAATAACATTGTTGGCGCAGGTAGCGTTCCAAACGGAGCAACCGATTTTCGCCTACGCCAACGTTTTAATACAACGGTACAGCTTGTCGGTTATACCGGCGGTACATCAGACACAGCAGCAGTGGTCGCTTACATCCAAGGTTTGAACACGGGCACGGAGACTGGTCAGGCGGTCGTTAGTGGTACTGGCGGTGGTTTCACCAACACACCCTCTGGCGCTAATTGTCCGTCGCCAACACTGCCGACACTACCACCTGCACCATGACTCTTTTTTTCCCTCGTCCCCAAACTAAAGTTTGGGGACGAGATTGCCAGCGAAACTCTGTTTCTACCGTCGTACCCAAATTGAGGTAAGTGCGGACATAAGATGAGGTCAAATACGGTCTGGGCAAACAAACGCTTCGCGTGGCGAGCAGGTTCGTTTTCCTGATTCAATCCTTTACCTTTTGCCGGGCCAATAAAGGACTGCAATTGTTCGGCTACGTTATTATGGATAACCACTTCCACGCTGTTGTTGGCGGTTCAAACTTGAGCCGGACCATTGCCGATTTGAAGAAATTCAGCCCTCACCCTAACCTCCCTACGGTCGTCCCAGAGGGAGAGGGAACTCTCGGCTTTCTCCCCTCTCCCTGTGGGAGAGGGGCAGGGGGTGAGGGCCAACCCGGTCAAGCGGGGGTATGTGGCTTTACCGAAACATTGGCTGTATTCGTCGGCGCGAAATTATTTATTGGGCGATCATTCGATTATCGAGTTGGATTCGTTGCCTGTATAGGGGCAAACAGACGCTTCGCGTGCCGGACAATTGCGTTCCCAATCAGGAGATTGGGAACGATTCAGACTCGTGCCCAAACTCTAGTTTGGGCACGAGATTGCCAGCGAAACAGAGTTTCGCCACTGATGCTCACGTATGGAGAACACGACTATGCCTAGACCTCTAACCTGCAAGTTCCTTAAAACAATCTGTACTGTCTTCATCACCATCCTGCTCCTCGGTCTCGGCCTGACCCTGCTCCCCGCCTGGCCCGCCCGCGCCCAGGGACCGGTCATCAACCTGGGCGATCTCCCCCCCGGCAAGGTCGTGACCATCACCTTCCGGGCCGGCATCACTACCTCGCCGTCGGCGGGAGCGACGCAGGTTTGCAACCAGGCGACAATCTCCGGCACGAACTTCAGCGCCATTGTGACCAATGATCCGACCACGCCTGCCGCCGGCGATCCGACCTGCACCCCGCTTGACCTGCCGACCGTCACCATCGCCGCCGGAGCCGCGCCCAGCGAAGCCGGCCCGACCGACGGCAGCTTTACCATTTCCCTGGACAACCCGGCTCCGGCGGGCGGCCTGACCATCGCCTACAACCTGACCGGCTCCACCGCCGCCAACCCTGCCGATTACAGCCTGGCCGCCGGAACCAACATCAGCGGCCTGACCGGCGCCAGCTTCCTCCTCGCCGCCGGGCAGAGCAGCGGCACGATCATCATTGTCCCCATGGATGACTCGATTGACGACGACGGTGAGACGGTCCAGCTCAACCTCGCCGCCGGAGCGGGCTACAGCCTGGGCGCGCCGGCCACCGCCACCCAGACCATCGCCGACAACGACACGCGCGGCGTGACAGTCGTCGAGTCGGGCGGCAGCACCAACGTGACCGAGGGGGGCATCACCGACACCTATACCATCCAACTCGACACCATTCCGACGGCTACCGTGACCGTCATCTTTAACAACGGCAGCCAACTCAACCCGCCTGCCACCCCCCTGCTGATCCCCGCCGACGCCACGGCACTCGACCCGCACACCGTCACCGTTACCGCCTTCGACGACACGGTTGTTGAAGGCGATCACAGCCAGATCATCACCCACAGCATCAGCGGCGGCGGCTATGATGGGGCCACTGTGGCCAACGTCACCGCCAGCATCCGCGATAACGACATCGCCTATACCCTGGCCGCCAATCAAGCCAGTGTGCCTGAGGGCGACACCGGTGCAACGTCCATCGCCTTTACCCTGACCCGCACCGGCGACATCACCGGGTCGAGCACCATTGACTTCTCTCTTAGCGGCACAGCGACCAACGGCGTGGATTACAACAACGTCCTTCCGGCCGGGCCGACCCTTGTCTTTGGTCCAGGTGTCACCCAAACCCCGCTTAGCCTGGATATTCTGGGCGACTTCCTTGACGAACCCAACGAAACCGTCGTCGTCAGCCTGTCCAACCCTACCGGCGCCAACGCTTCGGGTACAGGCACGATCTCCGGCAGCCCAGCCTCCACTAGCATCACCGACGACGACAGCGCCGGGGTCAGTGTCACGCCGACCGCGCTGACCGTCAGCGAACCGAATACGACGGGCGTCTTCACCATTGCCCTGACCAGCCAGCCAACTGCCACCGTCACCATTGGCCTGACTTCGACGGATACGACGGAGTGTACTGTGCCAGCCTCGGCCAGCCTGGATAGCAGCAACTGGGATACCGGCGTCGCCGTCACCGTGACGGCGGTGGACGACGTGATTAGCGATGGGCCGCAGCCCTGTACCGCTCAAACCGGCCTCACCAGCAGCGCCGACCCGGCCTACGACAACACTTTCGATCCGGCCAATGTCAACGTCACCGTCAATGATGACGATGTGCCGGGCTTCGCCATCACCCCGACCGGCGGCCTGACCACGACCGAAACCGGCGGCGCGGCCAGCTTTGGCGTGCGTCTCAGAACCCAGCCAACTGCCACGGTCACGCTTACCCTGGCTAGCAGCGATCCCGGCGAAGGCACAGCCGGCCCGGCCTCGCTCACTTTTACCACTTTGGATTGGAACATCCCTCAAACCGTCACCGTGACCGGCGTGAACGACGCCGTGGACGATGGCGACCAGCCCTACACGATTATCACCAACGATCCCAGCAGCAGCGACCCCGATTACAACGGAGCCGGAGCCAATCCCGCCGATGTTACTGTGACCAACCTGGATGATGACATTGCCGGGTTCATTGTCTCGGCCATCAGCGGCAGCACCAGCGAGGATGGCCTCAGCGCCACATTCGCCCTCCGCCTGACCAGCCAGCCGCTGGCGACCGTCACCATACCCCTTAACAGTTCCGACCTCACGGAAGGCACGGTTAGCCCGCCCACCCTGATCTTGACCGCGCTCAATTGGAATGTGCCGCAAACCGTCACCGTAACCGGCGTGGACGATACCCTGACGGATGGCAATGTGGCTTACACCATCCAGACCGGACCGGCCAGCAGCAGCGATCCTGCCTACAACGGCCTCAACCCGGACGATGTGACGGTGACGAACCTGGATAACGATACCCCGCCCCTTTATCTGCCGCTGATCGTCAAGGGTTTTGTCTCTGCGCCCGACCTGGTGATTGACAGCCTGGTCGCTACCAGCAGCGGTGCGACGCTGGTGATCAGGAACGCGGGCACTGCCCCGGTCGTAGATGCGTTCTGGGTGGATGTCTACATCAATCCTACTTCGACGCCAACGGTCAACAAACGCTGGCAGGACATCGCCAGCCACGGCCAGGTTTGGGGCGTGACCGGAGCCGGGTTGAGCCAGCTTGTTCCCGGCGGCGCCCTTACCCTGACCACTAACGATACCTTCTACCGCCCGGACCTGAGCAGCCCTCTCCCACTGCCCGTAGGCGCGAATGTCTTCGCCCTGGCCGACTCGGTGGATTTCAGCACCCCCTTTGGCGCAGTCCTGGAGAGCAACGAGGGGAATAACCTGCGCGGCCCGGTCATTTCAACACCTGGCGGCGGGCCACCGGCTATCGAACCGGCCAGGTCGCCCTCAGCGAAAGGGCTGCCTGGCAGAGAGTAAGCGGATAAATTGGGGTTTATCACAAGCAGCAGGACCGCAAAGCTTGTCCGGCTTATGGCTGCTGGCTGCTCACTTCTGACGACTCGTTTCGAGGAGATCAAGATGGCTTACAAACAACATCGCGTGGCTCGTTTCTGCCTGGCCGCGATCATTGTCGGCATCGTTGCCCTGACCGCCTGGCCGGCGCTGGTCCAGGCCGGGCCAACGCTGCCTCCCCGCGACCCACCGACTCCAACACCCTCATCCGGCAAAGATAAAGGGAGCGACTCGGGTCGGCCCGTTGGTGCTTATATTGAGCTGCAAACACAAATTACGGCTGCGGGCGCGTGGAGTGTGGTTCAGTGGCAGGACAGCGCCGGGGGCTGGCGCGATGTCGAAGGCTGGCGGGGGCCGCTCAACGGCAGCGCCAACCGCGTTTGGTGGGTAGCGGCCAAAGATTTCGGTAAAGGGCCGTTTCGCTGGGCAGTGACGCAAGGACCGAGCGGCTCACTGCTTGGCGCCAGTGCAACGTTCAATTTGCCGACCCAGCCAGACCAAACCGTGCACGTGGTAGTTTCGCCATAGCAAGACAATGTTAGCAATCTCGTTCCCAAGCTTAGTTTGGGAACGAGATTGCTAAGACAACTTTATTTGGGCTGAACGACCTTTTGCAGCCAATCGAGCAGAATCGCCTCGATGTTGAGCGGGCTTTGCAGCATCTGGGTACCGTGCCGGTCGCTGTCCTTAAGAATATAGACCTCGGCTGTGGGGGCCAGTTTGACCAGCCGATTGGTTTCTTGGGTAGCGGCTTTGTCGCCTTCAGTGGCCATTAGCAGAATGGGACCGGGGTAGATGAGAACGGCCCGCTGAATCTCCCCACTGGCAAAGGTGGATAACAGGGCAGCGCCCCGGACCTGATCGGGATGAGCGGCGGCGAAAGTGATCGCCTCCTGGGTGCCGATGCTGGCCCCAATCAGGGCCATCCGCTGGGGGTCAACCTCCGGCCGCGCCTTGAGATAATCGAAAGCGGTGATGACATCCTGGTCGGCCCCCCACCAGTTGACCACGCCTTTGCTCTGCCCGTGTCCCCGAAAATCAACCGCCAGCACAGCGTAGCCGCTCTTTTGCAGCAATTGGGCAAACGACGTCCAGTTTTCTTTGCGCCCGCCGCGCTGGTGTAATAACAGCACACCCGGGGCAGCCTCAGCCGGCGGGGTATAATAAAGAGCCGCCAGAGCAACGCCATCGGCGGTGGTGAGACGTACTGCCTCGGCTCCGGCAGGAATGGGAACAGGCTCCTGGCTCTGCAGCGCCTGCTCGATGGCCCAGATACTGAGGGGGCGCATGTACATGCTGGCTCGGAAGCTGCGATCGCTGCGATAGGCTTCCGGGGTGCGGAACCAGAAACCGCCGTTGTAGGTGACATTAAACACCCCCCAGGCCGTCCACCAGCCCTCCTCATGCATACCCTGCTGGAGCATGGCCGCGGCTAAAGCATAGGTGACGCCTGTCCAGACTTCTTGCGACTGGTTGCTGGAAGTGTCAACTGTGCCATCGGGCCGCATGCCGTTAACCGCACCCATCCCGCCATCCGCAAAACGGCGCACGTTGAAATCATAAATTGTTTGCAGGGCCGTCGCTATGTGTTCCGGGGGAACAATGGGCGGCAGGCCGGTGGCGTCGGCGTACCACTGCCCAGCCAACTGATCGGCCATGATGCTGTCGGAGTGGGGGTTGTTGCCGGCGTCAAACTTGTAATATTGGCCGTTCCACAATTTAGCCTCAAACGAGGCTTTGCCGCTGTCCAGCCAGGTCTGGTACTGGGCTACCCGGTCAGCATCGCCTACGAGCTGACCCATATTAATGGCCGCTTCCAGGGCCGCCAGCCAGAGACTGCCGCCGTAGGCGCTCGGCCCGCTCATGACCCAGGTGTCATAGGTTTGGTCCGGGATGCCGTCGTGTTCAGGGAGGCCGTCGCCGTCGCGATCAAATTGATGCAGATAATCAAGGGCCTGGACAGCGCCCGGCCACAACTCCTGGACCAAGGCCAGGTCGCCGGTAAAGACATAATCCCGCCAGAGCTGCAGCACAAACTTGCTGTTAAGGTCTTTCCAGATGTTGCTGTCCTGCCAGTTGAAGGCGTTGATCTTCACCCACGGGTCTTCCTCCGGTGAGCCGAGATCGTGCGGGACAGCGCCGGGCACTTTGCGCGGGACCACCGCCCCGCTTGCCTGAATCTGGTGCATTTTGTCCGGATCACCCTGGGGAATCGTCGCCGCCACATCCCGCATCAGCCGCTTTTGCAGCTCCGGCCACAACTGGGCCAGGGCAAAGGAGGCATAAAAGTGAACATCGAAGGTGTTGTAAAGGGTGTAATCCGCCGACTCCAGGTAAGCAAAGCCGCCCAGGCCGTCGGCGGGAGGCGCACCGCCGACCTGCCCGTTTTCCCACACGGTTCCGCCATCTACCAGATAGTACAGCTCGTTGAACAAGGCCGTTTTGTACCAGTCGGGCCGGGCCGAGCTTTCCAGGATAGGCTGCTGCCAGACGTCAATGGCGGCCTCCCAATCGGGATAGGCGGCCAGAGCATCGGCGGCAATCGTCCAGGCGTTGCGCCCGCTCGTGCCATAAAACTGCGTATACCGTTTGTACCACTTGGTTCCTGTCCCGAATTGGGTGATCGGCATATCCCAGGCCAGGGTAAAAGGAATCGTCCGTGTTTCGCCGGGCTGCAAGTTGACCGTCACGGCCAAGGCCCCGGCAATTTGCTCCGACGGCTGGGCCGGGGTCGGGTCGTCCACGTTCTCCAGGCCGCCGTCGGCGGCAAAGTCAAGCCAGGTATCACGGCCCGCGTTCAGCGAGAAGCGGGAGCGGTAGCTGACGGTCACGCCCGGCTGCTGCGGGGTGACAATGGCAAAAGAGCCATCCCACTCCTCGCTGACGGTATCGCCGGGGCGAGTGAAGACCAGGCCGGTCAGGCCGTCTTTCTGGACGGCGGTATTGAAATTGCCGCCCTCCAAATCTTTATTCCAACCGTAGCCGACCAGATTCTGCCAGGTAAACATCAAACCCAGGGTGAGCGGGGCGGCGGTCGGGTTTTCCACCGTCCACTCGAAAATGCCGACCGGGTAACTGCTCGCGCGATAGTTGCCGGGCAGGACCGGCGAAAACTGCTTCTGAGTCAGGCGGACCGGCAGAGCATCCCAATCGTAAACATACCAGGCTTTGGGAAAGAGAGCGTAGTAGGTGCCCGCCCCGGCGGGCAGGTCCCAGTTCCACTCCGGCAAAATGGACGGCTGCAGGGCAGAAAGAACGTGCGCCTGCGCCTGATCACCCTGGGCGACAAAAACCGAAAACTGATTGGCCGGCAGGCTCTCGAAGCGGTGCGTACCCAGGTCCAGGTGCCAGCGGGCAAAGTCGCCGCGATAGGTGCGGCCAATCGAGCCAACGCCCAACCCACCCAGCGGCAGGCCGGTCCAGGGGCCATCGTCAATTTTGGTACTGCTCTCGTAGGGATGACCGGCCCCGTCAAAGGGGACGCCGATGCCGCGCGACCAGGCCACAGCGGGAATTTCCACTTCTCCGGCGGGAACAGGATGGGGATTGGCTGAGACTATGCCGGGAGCGGTCGAGGCAAAGAAAGACAGGCCAATCAATCCCAGCAGAGCAGCTAAAATGAGCTTGGTTTTTTCTTGAAAAATCAGCATGGGCGGTGTGAGTGAGCTTTTTAGTGAAAAATGTAGGAGGAGTTTATACCATAGAGCCGCAGCTTTGGGCAAGCATTGGGGGTGCGGTTAAGAGAGAAGGGGGTAGGGGCCGGCCCAAGTTTGACCCCCTCCCTGGCCCTCCCCCTGGCAGGGGGAGGGAACTTTTGACTTTCTTCCCTCTCCTGAGCACTAGGGAGCTTATGAGGTCAGGAAAGGATGGCCTGAACGACCACCTCCATTTGTCCCGGCGGCGGCAGGGGGATGATGTTTCCACGGATAGGTTGGCCGTTGGCGGTGAGGGACACGGAATTGCCCGGCCCGCTACGTTTTACCTGGATGCGGTACATGACGCCACGGAAGCGGCGGACAACCTCAAAACCCGGCCAATCGCCGGGGATGACCGGGGCAACTTGCAGACCATTATAGGTGGGCCGGATGCCCAGGATCCACTGGGTAATGGCGACGTAATTCCAGGCGGCGGTTCCGGTTAACCAGGAATTTTTGGCCTCGCCGTGGGTAGGCGCGTCACGCCCGGCGATCATTTGGGCATAAACGTAAGGCTCGCAGCGATGAACCTCGCTGATCTCCTCGCGCGCCGACGGGTTGATACGGTGGTAATAATCGTAAGCCTGGCTGCCATGGCCCAGGCAAGCCTCGGCAATCATAATCCAGGGGTTGGTATGGCAGAAAATACCGGCGTTTTCCTTGTAACCGGGCGGGTAGGAAGAAATTTCGCCCAGATGGAGGTAGTATTGAGAATAGGCCGGCTGCTGGAGCACAATCCCGTGCGGGGTCGCCAAATGTTCGCGGACCGAGGTTAACGCCTGTTTGGCTTGCCCGCTGTTGAGGCCAATCCCGGCTAACACACAGATCCCCTGCGGCTCAATAAAAATCTGCCCCTCTGCACATTCCTGGGAGCCAACCTTCTGCCCAAAATTATCATAGGCTCGCAGGAACCAGGCGCCATCCCAGCCATGCGCCAGCGTTGTCGCGCTCATGGAGGCGGCGGCCTGGCGATAAGTTTGGGCCTGGTCGTCGAGACCCCGCGTTTCGGCCAGGTGAGCCATTTCCGTGGCGGCCAGCACAAACAAGCCGGCGATAAAAACCGACTCGGCCACCTTGCCGTCCTTGTTGGTCGTGGTCTGGAAGGACTCGCCCGGTTCTTCGGAGAAGGTGTTGAGATTCAGGCAGTCGTTCCAATCGGCCCGGCCAATCAGGGGCAGGCCATGCGGCCCCAGCCGGTCGAGCGTATATTGAATGCTGCGCTGCAAATGCTCGTAGAGCGGCTGCTCGCTGCCGGGGTGGTTGTCGTAGGGCACCGGTTCATCCAGAAGACTCCAATCGCCGGTTTCCTTAAGATAGGCGACCACGCCGAGGACCAGCCAGAGCGGGTCGTCGTTAAAGCTGCTGCCCACGGCGTCGTTGCCCCGCTTGGTCAGCGGCTGGTACTGGTGGTAAGCGCCGCCGCTCTCCAGTTGGGTGGCGGCAATGTCGAGGATGCGCTGCCGCGCCCGCTCCGGCACCATGTGGACAAATCCTAACAAATCCTGGTTGGAGTCGCGGAAGCCCATGCCGCGCCCAATGCCCGACTCGTAAAAAGAAGCCGAGCGAGACATGTTAAAGGTGATCATGCACTGGTAGGCATTCCAGATATTGACCATGCGATTGGTATGCTCATCCGGTGTTTGCACCTGGAAAAGGGTCAACAAGCCGGTCCAGTAGGACCGCAGTTTTTCAAAAGCGGCCTGGACCTGCTGCGGGTCGAGATAGCGGGCCATGATCGGCTTGACCGTTTGCTTGTTGAGGGTCTGCGAGCCGGGCGGGTCAAACTTTTGATCGCGGGGATTTTCGTGATAACCCAGCACAAAAATGACCTGGCGGGTTTCGCCGGGGGCTAAGGTCAGTTTAACGTGATGAGAGCCGATGGGCGCCCAGCCGTGCGCCACCGAGTTGGCCGACCGGCCCTTTTCGACCACCTGGGGCCGGTCCCAACCCCGGTAAGGGCCAAGAAAGGCCTCGCGCTGGGTGTCAAAGCCGGCCAGCGCCGCCGAGCAGGCGAAATAAGCAAAGTGGTCGCGCCGCTCGCGATACTCGGTTTTGTGGTAAATGACCCCGTCTTCAACTTCGACCTGGCCGATGTTGAAGTTGCGCTGGAAGTTGGTCGCGTCGTCCTGGGCGTCCCACAGGCAAAACTCAATGCTGGAAAAAAGCGACAGGTCGGCTGGCTCGCTCCGCTCGTTGGTGACGGTCAAATCCCAGATTTCCAGGGTTTCACCTAAAGGCACAAAGTAGCGGGCTTCGGCTTTGATCCGGGCATAGGTGGAGGTGATAAGGGTATAATTCTGGCCGTGCCGGCAGGTGTAATCTTCCAGGGGGCGCTGGGTGGGCTGCCAGGAGGGCGACCAAAACTCGCCGCTGGCGTTGTCGCGCAGGTAGAGATAGCGCCCGCCGGCATCAAACGGAGCATTGTTGTAGCGATAGCGGGTCAAGCGGCGCAGGCGGGCATCGCGGTAAAAGGAGTAGCCGCCGGCTGTATTGGAAATAAGGCCAAAATATTCTTCACTGCCCAGGTAGTTGATCCAGGGCAGGGGCGTGTCAGGCCGGGTGATGACGTACTCACGATTGATGTCGTCAAAATAACCGTAGCGCATGTTTTTTCTCCGTTTGTAACTGGAGGTGACTGGCACTGTGCCAGTCACCTGAGCAGCGGTTTAGGAATTTTTTCACCGCACGAGCTGCGGATGACCAGTTGCGTCTTCAACACGGTCTGCCGGGGGGGCTGTGGCCCATGCCTTAGCAGGTCAATAAGACTGGTCACGGCTTGCCCGCCCAACTGCTGAATAGGCTGGCGGACCGTCGTTAACGGCGGGTCGGCAACAGCGGCCCCGGGCAAATCATCGAAACCCACGAGCGCTATGTCTTGGGGCACGACCAAACCGGCACCGCGCAGGGCCCGCAATGCCCCCAAGGCCATTGTATCTGAGGCGACAAAGACAGCGTCGGGGCGGTGGGGAAGCAACCGCTGCATGGCCAGATAGCCGCCGGTTTCGGTAAAATCGCCTTCGACGATAAGCGCTTCGTCCAGGGGATACCCCCGTTCGTTTAAGGCGTTTAAGTAGCCCTGGCGGCGATCAAGCCCCACGGGTGTATCCAGCGGGCCGGTAATAGTGGCGATCCGGCGGCGTCCGAGCCGGGCCAGGTGACTTACTGCCCTGTAAGCACCCTCCGTATTGTCGGCATCTACAAAGCTAATGCCTGAGGAGGTGGTGGGGCGCCCAATCATAACAAACGGCACGTCATTTTCCAGCAGTTGGACTGTCAAAGGATCGTTGACCGGCAAAGCACTGACAATGACCCCATCCACCAACTGCTTGCGGGTAACTCTTGGCGAGAGCCGCTGCTCTTCTTCCTCGGTATAGAACAAGAAGAGGGAGAGGATGTAGTGATTCGTATTACAGGCCTGGGCAATTCCTTGCATGAGGCGGGGGTAGTAAGGGTCGGTAAAAAGGAACTGGACCGACCTGGGAATAACCAGGCCGATGATGCCGGAGCGCTGGCTGGCCAGGGAGCGGGCGGCCGGATCGGGATGATAGCCGGTTTCTTCAATAACCTGGAGGATCCGCTGGCGGACTTCTGGCCTGACGCTGACATGGTTATTGACCACCCGCGAGACGGTCGAGCGGGACACACCTGATAATTTTGCAATTTGTTCGAGCGTTAGTTTACTCATACCTGAAATTTGGGAGCGCTCCCAAAACTTTCCGTATAATAATGTACTCACGTTTTCTTGTCAAATGGACTGTGCATCTTGTCGAGATTGGAGGCGTAAGGTACAATTTAGGAGAGCGTCGGCCGGGCGGTTAAGACAACAGCGCTCCCGATTGTGGTTTGTACCATTCAGGGTACAATCGTTTTAATGTCTTCTGTTGTTTATAGCCGGTTAAGTTTTTGTTGAAACTGGCTTTGTATATCTGACTACTGATTACTGGCTACTAACTTCCACGAGGTCTTGATGAATAAACCTTTTAACTATGGCGGTCAAGCCGTTATCGAAGGGGTGATGATGCGGGGGCGCAAGCATATGGCTGTGGCGGTGCGCAACCCCAAGGGTGAAATTGTGCTGCACAGCGAGCCGCTCAACCCGCGTATCTACTCCAGTTTTATCAATAAGGTGCCTTTTTTGCGGGGCTTTACCCTGTTGTGGGATGCCCTGGTGCTGGGGATGCGCACGTTAATGTTCTCCGCCGAGGTAGCCATGGGTGAAGAAGAGGCTGAATTTAGCGGCCCCATGGCCTGGGGCACGGTGGCCTTTTCGCTGCTGCTTGCAGTCGCCATCTTTTTTGTCAGCCCGCTCCTGTTGATCAGCTTAATCAAGCAGTTTGTGGATGTATCTATCCTGGTGCAGCACCTCATCGAGGGCCTGGTCCGGCTGGCCCTCTTTTTAGCCTACGTCTGGGGGATTGGCTTTCTGGCTGAAATAAAACGCGTTTTCGGGTATCACGGAGCGGAACACAAGGCCATCAACGCCTATGAGCAGGGGGTGGAACTGACTCCGGAAAAAGTGTCCCAATGCAGTATTGTCCACCCGCGCTGCGGCACAGCCTTTTTGCTCATCGTGATGGTCATTTCCATTTTTGTGTTTGCCCTGGTCGGCGACCCACCGCTGTGGCTCAAGATTGTCTCGCGGATTGTCTTGATTCCGGTCATCGCCGGGATTGCCTACGAGTTCCTCAAGTTTAGCGCCGCGCACCAGGAAAATCCGCTCATGAAACTGTTAATTGCGCCCGGTCTGGCCCTGCAAGGACTGACCACCCGCGAACCCGATTTAAGTATGCTTGAAGTCTCCATTGCCGCGCTTAAAAAGCTGCTGGTCGAAGAACAATTGGCCGCGGAAGTCCAGCCGGTCGAATCTGCTGAAGCCTTGACCGCACCAGGGTCGGCGGGGAGATAGGGCTAACGTGTTAATGAGGATTGACTTTCAAAATCCGTAAATCAACGGGGAGACTGGAAGGTTAAAAGGATGGATACTGCTTACCCAGACTTCCAATCTTCCAACCTTATTAAGAGGGAAGCTTTACCAGCATGACTACCAGATTCGTGTCTACCACCGATAAACTGCGCGCCCAATCGCTCAACCGCACCGGCCTGGAACATTACGAGCGCTGGGAGATGGAGAGCGCGATCACTCTGTTTCAGGAAGCGGTCCGGCTGGACGATACCGAGGCGGATTACCACCTGAACCTGGCCCGCGCCCAGGTGCGCATGGGCGATTATGAGCTGATGCTGCATGCCCTCGGCGATTACATCCGCACCGAGAAGGACAAAAACCTGGTTAACCGCTTTGAAGCCCTTTTCAGCAATGCGCTGGACCCGGTCGAGACCCGGCTGACCAATGTCATGCCCAAGCAGGGTCTGCGCCTGGAAATTGTCGGGGCGGCCATTCAAATGTGGGTGGAATACCGGGTAACGATTGGCAAACGCTACCTCGATTTGAGCCAGCCCGATGCCTGGGCCGCGGCTCTGGATTACACCGTGCGCAAAATCAATTTCCAGGAAGCAACGATTGAGCAGCTTACGCAATGGTACCACACTTCCGAAGCAGCCCTGCGCACCAATCACGCCGATTTGATCAGCACCCTGGACATTATGCCCTGCGACTATCGTTACTTTCGGGGAGAAGATAATCCCCTGGACAAGCTGGTCGAAGCGGCCATGATGTTGGAAGATTTGGAAAAACGTTTCCGGGAGACGGCGTGACCTCCCCGGCTGAGTGGCCTCCCGGCTTTGAGGATGACGAGTCAGACGACGAAGTTCCTTTTCTGGAGGAGTCCCTGCCGCCAAATCACCATTCGGGCTTTGTGGCGGTGGTTGGACGGCCCAATGTCGGCAAGTCTACCCTGCTGAACCGGCTGCTGGGCCAAAAAATTGCCATTGTCAGCCCCAAACCCCAAACTACCCGCAACCAGCTCCTGGGTATTGTAACCACCTCGCCGGAGTTCGAGCCGGACTTGCCGCCCGCCCAGGTAATATTTGTAGACACGCCGGGCATCCACCAGCCGCATCACAAACTGGGAGAATATCTGGTCGAAACCGCGCTGGCGGCCCTGCCCGATGCCGATGTGGTCGTCTGGCTGGTTGACGCCTCGGAGCCGCCGACCGAGGAAGACCGGCTGGTGGCCGCAGCGCTCCGTGATAATTTAGGGGCAATTCCGGCAGAAACGGCTGTCCTCCTGGCTCTGAACAAAGCTGATTTGCTCCCCCCCACCATCCCTGAAGCAGAATTGGCCCAGCCTTTTTTAGAACTGTATCCGGCCAGCGAGTGGCTAAAAATTTCGGCTACCCGCGGCGACAACCAAACCGAACTGCTGCGCCGGATTATTGACCACCTGCCGCTCGGCCCGCGCTACTTCCCCGAAGATCAAATTACCGACCAGCAGACCCGTTTCATCGCCGCCGAGTTCATCCGCGAGGCGGCCCTCAAGGTACTGCACCAGGAAGTGCCGCACGCCCTGGCCGTGCGCGTCACCGAATTCAAGCCCCGCAGCGAGCGGATGACCTACATCAGCGCCGATTTGATTATCGAGCGGGATTCGCAAAAAGCGATTGTCATCGGCGAAAAGGGCAAATCGCTTAAAAAAATCGGGCAGATCGCCCGGCCCCAAATCGAGGAGTTGGTCGGCACCCAGGTTTACCTGGAGTTGTGGGTTAAGGTGCGACCCAAGTGGCGGCAAAAGGAAAATGAGTTACGCTGGCTGGGCTACGCCTTGGAGTAACGCCTAGTCCTGCTCTATCTCTCTGATCACCCGGGCCGGATTCCCCGCCACCACCGTATTCGCCGGCACGGGCCGCGTCACCACCGCCCCGGCCCCAACGACGGCATTCCGGCCAATGACCACTCCCGGCAAAACGATGGCGCCTCCTCCCAACCAGGCATTGTCCTCAACGACAATCGGCCTGGCCGTTTCCCAGCCTTGAAGGCGGCTCTGTGCCTGTAAGGGGTGGGCCGCGGTATAAAACTGCACATTCGGCCCGATCATCACCCGGTGTCCAATCCGCACCTCGTTATTATCCAGAATGGTACAGGAGAAATTCAAATAGACATGGTCGCCCAGGTAGATATTCCGGCCGTAGCTGCAATAGAAGGGTGATTCGATAACGGATTCAAAGCCAATCCCTCCCAGCAATTGCCGGAGAAGCGCCTGCTGTTCCTGCTCTGTCTCGGCCAAATTGAAGCGCCGGAGCAACTGCTTGGTCTGCCGGCGTTCAGCTTCCAGTTCAGGATCGAGACAGTTATAGAGGTCTCCAGCCAACATTTTTTCTTTTTCGCTCTTACCCACGAATTGACCCTTACTACGCCCCTAGCCGGGCTTTGCTTTTGAGTCTTGCGCCTTATTGCCCTTTGCCTCATTCGAGATGATACTGATCCGGCCGTCACCCTCTAAATAGGCCTTCTTTACATCGCTCACCTTTTCAACCCCCTGCTGGCGGAGCTGGCTCATCAGTTCCTCCTCGGTAATCAGTTCCTGGCGCATATTTCGCCGCAGCATCCGGCCGTTCTTAATCAAGAGTAAGGGAGCCGCACGAACAAGGCGCTGAAAAAAAGGGAAGCGATACCCCAGCCAATCCAGGGCGTAGTCCCAGAAAGCAATGGTCCCAACTAAAATAACTCCTTCGGTGATGGATTTGTACTCGCCAGCCATGGCGTTCTGGGCCGCATCGGCGATGATGACGATGACCAGCAGGTCGGTAATACCAATCGCTCCCGTCTCGCGGCGCAGGAAGCGCAGGACAAAAAAGAGCAGCAGGTAGACCAATGTGCCGCGGATGAAGACTTCCAGTAGTGACGTCGTCGGGACAAATATGGATTTCCAATCAATCTGAAAGAGTTGGTCCATAGCTTAATACCAGGATCATCTAAAGATCAAAACTCTCAATCTATGATACCTTATAATAGGAGAATTCACCACTAAAGCTTTACCCTGCAAATTTCCTAACGACACAAAAAGCAGATCAAAACCTGCTTGACAAATTTGATAGATGGTATTATATCCTATTACTTTACGTAATTTCTTTGAAAAGAATAACCAACAAGGATATAAGAAATGCCAAGTTTAAGAAGCCGTCTGTTCATCTTCGCCTTGAAACACCGCCATTTGTTGAGCTTTCAACGGAAAAGAAGAACCACCGTTGATTGGAACACGTCGGTGCTACAATTACGCGAGGAAGTTGAAAAAGGGGCCGGGTTTCTCGGAAAATTGCCGGCCAATTTTGACCTGTCGCCCATTACCATAGAAGGCATTTCGGGCGAATGGATGCTCCCGCCGCAGGCCACAAAAGATAAAGTAATCCTCTACTTTCACGGCGGCGGCCTGGTGATAGGTTCGGTCAAGGCCCACCGGGGAATTGTCGCCAAGTTCGTTAAAGGGAGTGGCATTGGGGCGCTTGCATTTGACTACGGTTTAGCTCCGGAACGTCCCTTCCCCGAAGGGCTTAACGACTCGGTAACCGTCTACCGTTATTTGTTAGCCGAAGGGGTTAAGCCGGCAAACATTGTCTTGATGGGGGATTCCGGGGGTGGAAATCTGTGTCTGGCTACCTTACTTGTCCTTAAAGAGAAAGGTTTTCCCCTGCCTGCTGCCGCAGTGGTACTTTCTCCCTGGACCGATTTAAAAAACAGCGGGGAGTCTTTTGAAACGAATGCCAAGGTAGACACATTAACCTGGCGGGATGCTCAGATCGTATTTAGCAAATATTATGCCGGAGATAATGACCCCGGCTTGCCGTGGATATCCCCGCTCTATGGCGATCTAAAAGGACTTCCGCCTTTGCTTATCTATGTTGGCGGAGATGAACTGATGAGAGATGATTCCATCCGCTTTGCAGCAAAGGCGAAAGATGCCGGCGTAGATGTTACCTTAAGGGTTGGGGAGGGAATGTTTCATTGCTATCCCGCCTGCGCTCCCCTCTTTCCGGAGGCAACGCAGGCAATGGACGAGATTTGTACGTTTATAAGAACCCATATCAACAATTCGTAAGATAAGGAGCAAGTGTCTCTCATTACCCGGGCCATTTCTGACCGCTCCCGGTAACAAAGGAAATAATGATGTCCAGGGTCGGCAAAGGATAGCCAAGCCCGCTGAGCACGATTGAAAGCTCGCCGCGGTGATGGGTAGAGTGAACAAAGGCCTGGGTCAGCATCTGCCACACTGCCAAACGAATCGAATGGCCGCCAATCTCGTACTCGACCTCCCGCATGAGGTCGCTTTCGGTCAGCGAGCGCATAAACGCCTCCTGCTCCTGGGCCAGTTGGTCCGTATAGGCCCGGATTTGGGCCAGACTCGGCGCTGCGGTGGGCCGGGGAGGTAAAGGCTGTCCTTGACTCTGCTTGAGAAAAAACGTTTCCACGGCGAGTATGTGGATTAACAAAGTTCGCACCGACTCGTGGCTGGGGCTGGCCGGCCGGGTGAACTCCTCATCGCTTAAGCTGGCCGCCGTCTCCAAGACGAGCCGGTTGGCATAGACGTTGTAAGTGGTGAGCGCAACCAATAGGTCTCGATCCATGAATTATTGGCCTTTCTCACACCCGTTTATTCCAACTGTCATGCGCATACTGCTCAGCTCGTAATTTATCCGCCAGAGCTTGCTCCTGCTCGGTTAGAGGCATCTCCGGCAAGGCCAGGTTGAGTTCCTCGGCAAAGCCCTCGACCAGTGCGGCCATGACTTCATTATACGCTAACACCCGGCCCGTGACCTGCTCCAGCGTGGTCGCCCGCCGGGGCAGCAGTTCCGCCTGGACGGCTCGCTCTTCCGGGGCGAAGTTCAGCGCCTCCAAAATGCGATTCAAATCGCCGTAAAGGGGCAGCGTCCCGTGCTGCAACACGATTTTTCGCCGCCGTAGTTGGGCGCTGCCGATCAGTTTTTTGCCCCCCCAGGTAATTTCATAGCGCGAGGGCGTATCGAAACAAACCGGCCCGCCCCGGGCCGCCCGCGTGTCCGTTGCTCCGTCGTCGCCGGCCGCCTGGGTGGCCTGGACGCCCAGCTTTTCCAGGCCGCGCAGCAGCCCAAAACTCAGCAGGCGGTACGACTCGACGATGCCGCCCTGGATGCGCGGGTCATCCTGCGGAATAATCAGGCTGTAAGTTACTTCGTCGGTGTGGAGGATTGCCTTGCCGCCGGTGGGCCGGCGGGTCCAGGTGTAGCCCAGCCGCCGGCAGGCGGCCTCGTCAACTTCGCGCCAGTGCTGGTTGTAACCCAGGCTCAGGCAGGGCGGCTCCCACTGAAAAAAACGCAGGGTCGGCGTTCCATGCCCATCGGCCAGCGCGTGCAGAATGGCCTCGTCAACGGCCATGTTGGTCGCGCCGTCGAGGGGTGGGGTGATAAGAAGTCGCCAGGTGGCAGGAGGGTAGGAGGTTGAAAGGTTGGTGAGTTGGGTGTTAGAGAAGACAGGGTGATTAGGGTTGGGGAAAATTTGTTGATTCATGGGTCGTTCGTCGCCGGTCATGCGTCAATATTTTAACACGAGCATAGCAAAAGCCAAAGTCTCTTGAAAAAACTTTCGCTGCGGAGGCTCAAAGTGCAGCTTGACCCTCCGTTTTATACTCTCGTGAAAAAACAGAAGTTGTTTGCCGTTTTTAAGCCGGTACATTACTATAGCGTCATCTTTCTAAAGAGGACAACCCTATGCTTCATAAACTCGCATTGATTGGTTTTGGTACTGTCGGCCAGGGCCTGGCTCAAATTTTGCACGACAAACAGGAGGCGCTGCGCCGTAATCTCGGCTTCGAGCCGCAAATTGTGGCTGTTTGTACGCGATCCAAAGGGTCGCTCTTCCACCCTGGAGGGCTGGACCTGGCCCAACTCTTACAGGCTGCCAAAAGCGGCAGTCTGGCCAATTATCCCGACATACCCGGCCTGGAACGAGGCTGGGACAACCTGAAAACGATCCGCCAGAGCAACGCCGCTACCGTTGTCGAAATCAGTCACACCAACCTGACCACCGGCCAGCCGGCCATTGATCACTGCCGCGCTGCCTTTGAAAGCGGCAAAAACGTAGCTACTGCCAACAAAGGGCCGGTTGCCCTGGCCTACCACGAACTGCTCGCCCTGGCTACAGCGAAAGGAGTGCGCTTTGGTATCGAAGGCACGGTGATGAGCGGCACACCGGCGTTGCGGCTGCCAGGGGTAGCCCTAACCGGCAATGAGCTGAGCGAAGTGCGTGGCATCTTTAACGGCACGACCAACTACATTCTGACCAAGATGGAAGAGGGGCTAAGTTACGCTGCCGCATTGCAGCAGGCCCAGGAGCTTGGTTACGCCGAAGCGGACCCCACCGCCGATGTCGAAGGGCATGACGCGGCGAGCAAGGTGGTCATTCTGGCAAATGTGGTCATGGATGTGCCTCTGTCACTGGCTGAAATCCCTTGCCGGGGTATCAGCCACCTGACCAGCGCCGATATTCAACAGGCCAAAGCCGAAGGCAAACGCTGGAAACTCATTGGCCGGGTGAAAAAAGAAGGGGGGCGGGCAGTTGCCAGCGTACAGCCGGAAGCCATCCCCCTGAGCGATCCCCTGGCCGCGGTTATGGGCGCGACCAATGCCATCACTTACGTCTGTGACTTGCTGGGACCCATCACCCTGATTGGCGCAGGCGCCGGAGGTGTCCAGACCGGTTTTGCCCTGCTCATTGATTTGATCAGTATCGGGCGAGGAAACCTCTAAAAAAGAGGAAGAGCCAACCCTCATCTTGGGTTGGCTCTTCATAAAACTTTGAGTGTAGGGGGGCGCCCTGGTAAAAGAGCGGGTCCGGCCCAATCTTACTCGATTTCGGAGAAGAAAGGTGCGCCCGTTGATCCTTACACTTCGACGATTTCTCCATTGACATACCAGATTTGAGGGCCAACCTCATCCCAGTTCGTCAATTGCCACCAAATAGTGCGGCTGTTGGCTGATCGAGGTCGGCGGTTATACCAGATGCGGCGGAGGAGGCCAAGCATGAAAATCACTTCCTTTCGTAAAGGGTTAGGGGTTACATGATAAAATCGGACCGGACCCATCTCATTTCCTAAACTATCTTTATTCTACACCTGATTATACTACCAGACAGTTACAGATCAGTTACAGTTTTTAGGACTCGGTTTCTGAGTCGCCAATTACAGTCCACTTACGGGCCAGGTCGGAGGAGTAGGGAGCAGGCAGAGCGGGCGGCGCGGATAGAGCCGCCCGGTCGGGGGTATTGACGATGACTACCGGCGGCTGCTGCGAGGGTGGCGGCAGATTCCTGTCCAACCCCTGCCGCCGGGTCATGATAAAAATCGCCAGGAGGGTGGTCGGGATACCAGCGCCAATACCAAGAATAACCCCGACGATCACGGCCAGGGCATCGGCGCTGATGCGGGTGCCAAAGACAATGGCGAAGGTAATGGCAAAGACGATACCGATGATAAGTAAACTGCGTTTCATACGTTAGCTCAACCCGGAGTTCAAAGCGCGCTTTGGACTCCGGTTACTTGATCAACCGCAGTTGATGGCCAAACATCAATTCCAAACTCCGGCGGCGTTTAGAGCCGGGTGGGGCCAGCCGATCCAGACGACCGTCGGTGCCGGTGGCAGCCAGGGGTTCGGCCTGGCTGGGAGTTTCGAGCCAGTCTCGACTGGTGCGATGGCGCGGCTGAAGCTGGCTGACAATTTGCATAATCTCCTGCTCCGAAACATAGGCTGCCTGAAAACGAGTCACCTGCCCTTTGACCACCAATAAAAAGTCGCCCCGCCCCAGCAGTTTTTCGGCCCCGGTGCTGGGCAGGCCGGAAGCCACTTTGGCATCGTCGGCGCTGGCCACGCTGCCGACCAGCCGCACCGGAAAATTGCTGCGGGTCAGCGAACCGATGGTAGCGGCCAGCGGTTTTTGGGTGCAGGCAATGAGATGCAGTCCGGCGCTGCGCCCCCGCTGCGTTAAGCGGGTCATCAGCCGGTCCATCGCTTTCCCGCCCTGCTCCATGAGATCGGCCACCTCGTCAATAAAAATGATGACCCGCGGCTCACAGATATTTTCGCGGTCACGCCGCACCATCTCCTCGACCATTTCACCGAGCAAAAAGATCGCCTGGTGAATCTCACTCACTGCCGGGCGCAGCAGGTGGGGCAGCCCGTGCTCCGGCCCGACAAAAGGTCCAAAGCCGGTTCCTTTGGGGTCAATAAAAACCATCTGGACCTCCCCCAGCCGATTGTACATGGCCAGCGAGAGAGCCATACTCCGGGCCAGGGCCGTTTTGCCCGACCCGGTGGTGCCGGCAATAAGGACATGGGCCACCTCAGGCGAAGACAGGCGTAACAGCAGCGGCAGTCCGGCCTCGTCCATACCAAGGATGGCCGACTGGCGCGGAATTTCGGGCAGTTGCCGGCACAGATGCGCCAGGCGAACTGTTTGCGCATCGGCCCGCGGCACCTCGATGTGAATGGCCGGCCCGCGGCGAGCGATGCGGACATCAGGCGCGCCCAGGCGCAAGGCCATTTCTTCTGACAAGGCCGTGATGCGGGTGACTTTCGTAGTCAGCTCGGGTAAAAGCTGGTAGCGAATCCAGCGCGGCGTCACCGTGCCGCCCATGATCCGGCCCGGCACGCGGTGGCTGGCCAGAATCAATTCAATCTGGTCGGCCTGATATTCTAAAATACGTTCATATTCAAACGAGGGAGACATAAGAACCCTGAGATAATTCCAAGGCTTAAAAAGATTTAACGTGTTGCGTGATGCGTAGTTCGTAAAGTAAACGGAACACACAATACACGGTTTAATCAACAGGGTGGATTTCAGCCTGTTATCTATTTGGCAAATGTACCCTGATTATACTAGAACATATGTTCTATTGTCAAGAGTGAAAGCTCGATTTTAAGGTCCTCGAGGCAGAGATTGAGAGGAAGCACAAAAACAGGAGTCCAGATAATTGATCTCGGCTCCTGTTTAAGAGCGAACTGTAAAATTAAAGAGGTTAGAATTTTAGGCGGCGGTCTTGACCCGGTTCAGGGCCTTAACCAGGCGGGATTTGCGCCGGGCCGCGTTGTTGGCGTGAATAACGCCTTTTTGGGCTGCTTTATCCAAAGCCTTAATCGCCTGCTGCACGGTAGCCGCAGCACCGTCAAGGTCTTTCGACTCAATCTGCAAACGCGCCTTTTTGATAAAGGTGCGGGCCGTGGTGCTATAGTAGCGATTATGAGCGCGCCTCTTCAGGTTCTGGCGAGCGCGTTTAGCCGATGATTTGATGTTAGCCAAGGTAATTCTCCTAAACCAGTTTACTCAAAGATATGTTGGGCCTTGCCCTACTTAATAATCAAGGTTAATTACAACAAAAGTTAATCTTAATCGAAATTGAGTTTTTTGTCCAATTTACGGCTGCTTTCTTTGCCACAACACCCCGGCCACTGCACTCGCCCCGAGGATAATTAACAACGCTCCGCCAAAGGCCAGGGCGCTAAACGGACTGTCTTTAGGCAAGGTGGCGCCGGCAGCGGGGAGATTATCTTGCTCGCGCGGCGGGACCGCCTGATCGCCGGTAATGGGCAGCGGCGGGGCAGCGACAGGGGTAAGGGTTGAGGTCGGCGTTAAGGTGGGGGTTGGTGTCAGCGTGGGCAACGGGGGGAAGGTAGGTGTGACGGTGGGTGTCGGCGTGGGGGTAGGAGGCGGTGGATAAGGACCCAGCAGCGATACGTCGTCTACGTTGAAGTTCACCTCCGTACCGGTTGGCTCGTGCTTGACGCCGCGAATGAACAGCGTAAGCTTGTTACTGTTGGCGGTGTAAATCGTCCCGGTGATGAGTTCAAAAAAAAGCCGGCCCGGCTCGTCGCCGCTAACGGTATTTGAGCCAATCCGCAACTGCTCGGTCAAGGTCATCGGTACCCAGGTTTGCACCAGATGATACTTACCTTGACCGCTGGTATCAACGCCCCAACTCATACTATATTGGCCCTTGTTTCTGAGTTCGATGGGGGCGTCGGTGCGCATCATAACGAACATGGTCAGGCTGTAAACTGTACCGGGGACTACATCAACCGTTTGATAAATCCCAATGACCCGATCGGGGGCGTAATTCTCGACCTGGAAAATTTCCATCAACTGCGAGTGGGTGCCGCTGTGGACGGCTTCGGCCCACTTTTCATCGTACCAACCAAAATGAGCCTGGCCATTGCTGTAAGGCTGCCAGTAGGTGGCGATATTGCTGGCCGGATTCTGCTCAAAATCGCCATTTCTGATGGCATTGGTCAAATTTTGCAGGGCGGCCGGTGCAGCAACAGCCTGCCCGGAACGGTCAATGAGGGTAAAGCCGGAGATAATGAAGGCCGACAAAATGAACAGGGTCAGCGCCAGGGTGAGCAGAATTCGATTGGATTTGGATGTGGCCATGAGGTATTTCTCCTCCCCTCCAGCGGTTAAACATAACGTGACAGTCAAAACTGTTTGTATCATAACATAATCAACATAAAATTACCAGAAGATACACCCGTTTTTGAACTGGCAGAACTTTTAACCTGCTACGATAAAGTGAAGGGTGACAAACATCACCGGAAGTAGTGAAGGTTATCACTATTTTCCATCAGGAATTTGTACTAAACTGTATATGCGTTGTTTTTGAGGACCGAAATTCTAACCAATTATTCTTAGCTTAATAAGAGTTAGTGCTAGACGGGGGAGTTTAGCTGCCACATGTTACCCCGAATCATTCCTCTCCTATATTGGAATAGTTATTCTTAAAGGGACAGAACTGAAAAGTTGCTGTCTCTTTTTTGTTTCAGAAAAGATGGACAGGGGTAAATCATTAAACAAAGAACTCCCTGCCAGAATTGGGAATCCTGTTCGAAAGACTACGTTTTGGATAAAATTGCCCACCTAAATTCGCAATGTTTTATTTTTATGGCTCTGCCGGCATACTATTAATCTTCATCGTTCTCTTGATGATCAGACCAGACTTATGGAAGCAAGGATTACTTCCTGCCTTACTATTTATCCCTTACGGGCCAATCTCTGAGTTAGTCTACTTTAAAGACTACTGGTCTCCTCAACCGGTCCTCCCTCAATTTGTTATCTTCAACCACGCCTTTCTGATCGAAGACGTCATCTATGCCTTTGGTGTAGTCGGGATTATGAGTATTTTCTATGATATTGTCCTGCACAAAAGACCTGTCGAGCGAATCTATCGGCCCCGGGTCATCCTGGCCATCGTCATCTCCCTCGTCAGCCTGCTTCTCTTTGTCTGGCTCCCCCCCAACATTCCGCTGAACTCTATCCTCCTTAGTTCCTCGATTGGCTTAGCCTCCGGGCTGTTGTTGGTTATGCTCCGCAGAGACCTGCTCAGGATCGCCGTGCTCAACAGTCTGATCTGCGGTATAGGGGCCTTCGTCTTCTACTTCGTTATTCTCTCCATTCCTGGCGCCACTACCTATTTAATAACCGTCTGGCACCTGCCGGTTGACCGGGCTGCCCTGGGGGTTTTTGGCCTGCCCATCCCGCTAACCGAATTGCTGTGGACCTTTGCTATGGGGTTCTACTTTGGCATTATCTACAAGTTTGCCGCCGGCAGCGGGTATCAGTAATAGGCAACGACGAGTTGAGAGTTTTAATAGACAATACCACGGAGGATAAAATGACCCATGTAGACCCCCTACCCATTTTGGTAAAAAATTTTGTTTTTGAAAAAGACAAACATGGAAAGCTGATTCACGGTGAAGCCATACCAATAAAAAAATTTATTGAGCACGTCAAAGAGGTGGAGGAAAAAGAAAAGGTAAAAGATGAGCATACCACGCGTATGATTACCCGGATGCGCAAAGTTTTTTATGGAGATCCGCTATGGGATATGTTTGTAATTGCAGATAAGGATGCCTGGGTATGCAGTCTTAACCCTATTCAGGATGATAAGATTAAATCGGCAAAAATTGTCAAACTGAGAGACGGTTACTACCTGGATATAGGGCACGTCTTTGCCGGTCTTGACGCTTTGCAGCATCCCAAGGACCTAGGCTTAGATCTTTTTCCCAACCATCTAACCAGGCAAATATCATCCGAATTAGTACTACCGATTCTTAGAAATAGTACGCTCTTTGAAACTCATATTGATAACAATGCACATTTTTCAACATGGTTAGGCGATCTGGGTGATTTATTAAAAGAGAAGTTATTAACCCACAAAGGGGATCTACAGAAGGCCATCACAGACACAAAAAGACCAGCCGCCCCAGGTGAAGATATGTTGGGCAATATTGATGCTTACGTAATCTATGATATATATTTTGATAAAAACTCAAAAATGTTACCCAAACCATCCAAACCAATGAAGCTATCTGAGATTCTCGAAGATTACTATATCAAAAGAGGATTCGAAGATGGGCAAAAAAAGGACCGCTACCATACTTTTGCTAAGCGCGTTGACTTAATGGACTGGGACCCGGAAAGTCAAACTTTCAGTAATGAAGTCAGCTGGATAGAATATTTTGTCGGTCAATTGAGATGTGCAGCTACTTTGTGTATCGTTAGGTTTAGTGATGACGATCCAACGAAAAAGATTAAAGGTTTCGTCAAAAATGTGGTGGAAGAGGATGGTAAAGTGGAATTGAAAGCTTTTTTGGCTGGGCTGAAGGAGCTTATGTAATAACTAACCTGTTCACTGGAGACGAGTGGAATATGAACAACCTACAAACAGCCCTCTTGAAACTGAACAAAAACCTGAATATTTTGCAGGAGCGCCAGGCCAAATTTGGCGGCAATGCCCCGCTGGAGCTGATCAACCAGATCGAGGACCATTGCCAGGCCATCAGCTTGACCCGGCAAGCCATCACCGGCGAACTGAGTGTGGACGAGTGGCGGGCGGCCCTGAAGCCGCTGCTGCTGGCCTTTCAGGAGGGCCAGGTGGTCACCGTCGAGGCCGGTACCTACCTGGCCGGGGATGTCAGGGGCGATGCGGTTGGGGGCGACAAGATTGTCACCACTATTTACCAGGCCCCACCGCCCCCTCTACCGTTAGCCGAGGCTGCGGACCGGCGCAATCTTACGATTCTGCTGGGTAAGGTTAAACAGTTTTGGATCGAGGGCGTTCTGGAAAAGTCGGTCCATATGATGGCCTTGATTGACCTAGGCAAAGAGACCCAGGCCCAGGCCGTAGCCCACGCCTGGGAACAGGTACTGGAACTGCCCGACCAGAGCCGCCAGACCCTGCCTCCCGACAAAAAAATCAGCCAGATCTTTGACGAGATGAACCGGGCTATGCTTATCCTGGGCGTACCGGGTTCCGGCAAGACCATTACCCTGCTCCAATTGGCTCGTGACCTGATTGCCCAGGCCGAGCAGGACTCCGGCTTTAGCCAGCCGGTGCCGGTCATTTTCAATCTATCCACCTGGACCCGAGGCCAGCCCTTGATTGACTGGCTGGTAGCCGAGTTGTCGGCCAAGTATCAAATCCCTAAACGGCTGGGCCGGCCCTGGCTGGAAAACAATCGCCTGTTACCCCTGCTGGATGGATTGGACGAGGTCAGGCCCGAAGATCGGTCCGCCTGTGTGGCCGCCATCAACCAGTTTGGTGCGGAGTTTGGTCTGTCCGGCCTGGTCGTCTGCAGCCGGCTGGTAGAATATACCAGCCTTCCGGTCCGGCTCAGGCTGAACGGGGCTATCCGGCTGCAGCCGCTGACCCTGGCTCAGGTATACGACTACCTGGACGCCGCCGGTGGGCGTCTGGAAGTGTTGCGAGCCGCCCTGGCGGAGGATGAAGAGTTAAAACGCTTGGCCCAGACGCCGCTGACCCTGGGCATCATGAGCCTGGCCTACCAGGACATGCCGGCTGAATATCTGGCCGGCCAGGCCCCCTTGACTCTGGAAGCCCGCCGCCGGCAACTGTTTGATACCTATATCGAGCGTATGTGCCAGCGGAAGGGCCAGGGCGGCAAACCCTGTCCCGACTGCCACACCCTGACCTGGCTGGCCCAGTTGGCCCGCGGTATGCTGTCCCACAATCAGAACATCTTTTTGATCGAGCAGTTGCAACCCAGTTGGCTATCCGGCCGGCAGTGGCTCTGGCTGTATATCCTGGCCCCCCGCCTGCTGGTGACACTGCTGGTGGCGCCGCTGGCAGGGCTGGCGGTGGGCAAGAGTAGCACCCGGCTTTTGCACTTGGAGATGTTGATCCCAGGGGCATTCGGCTTCCTGGTATTGGGACTAATGGCCGGGTTGATGTACGGCGGGGTTTGGGGGCTGATTGATGGGCTGCGGTACGAACGCCAGGCTAAAAATGTTGATCTGGCTGTCTCTTCCTCGCGCAGACAACACGCCCTCAATGTGGCGGGGAGCGGGCTGCTTTTTGGGATAGTGACCGCCTTGCTTGCCGGTCTTTTTACTAAGTCTCTGCTGGCTGGATTGCTCGCCGGCCTGGTTGTGGGAGCGGCCGGCGGTGTGGGTTTGGAGTTAAGAAATAGTAGACGCGATAGCCTGGCCAACGACATTCAGACTGTCGAAGCTTTAAGCTGGTCCTGGACTAAAGCTCGCCAAGCAGTCCTGCTAGCCCTGGCTGGCGGCTTTGTGGCCGGACTTATTGCCAATACCTTGGTGTATAGCTATAACCATAAACTGGCCGAATTCCTGCTGGCGGCCCCCTGGGTTAGGACCTTTATCGAGGAGTGGGGATGGGAGTTGGGGTTTACCCTGAGTGGCGGCCTGTTTTGGGCAGCGGTGAGCGGGGCCATCGCCGCCATGTTCGGCGGCCTCACTAGCCGACTGGTCGAGACAAAAACCTATCCTAACCAGGGCATTTTGCTATCGGCCAAAAATGCCCTGTTGACCGGCCCCGTTTTTGGGCTTATCATTACGCTGATCTTTTGGGGATTGGGCAGGTTAATGCTGGGGTCTCAAAATGGATGGGATCTGGGCATATTTTTTGGCGTGCTTTTAGGTATCGGGGCCGTTCTGCTGTACGGTGGCTTTGATATAGTTCAGCACTATATCCTGCGCTTCATTCTATGGTATCAGGGCCATCTCCCCTTAAATCTCAATAAGTTTCTCGACTACACCACCCGGCTCATCTTTTTGCAAAAAGTAGGCGGCGGCTATATCTTCATCCACCGGCTGCTTTTGGAGCATTTTGCGGCGATGGATGCTAAATCAACAGAAGTAAATTGAGGATGCTTTCTTAAAATGAGAGGAGGTAGGGAAAAACTATATAACAAACCCAATAAGCCTTTTGACATCCCTCTTCTCTTCTGTTAAAATTCAGCCAGCGAATCAAGAACTTTTGTTCTACCCACCGGAGTAATTGATGGCTCTCAAACATCGTTTTGCTGCCCTTGCGCTCACCTTGTGGCTGGCTACTACTGCCTGCTCTGGCATTGAAATCTCACTTCCCGTGGAGACAGCCACCCCCCTACCAATCCCTTCGCCCGCTATCCCGACCCCTCTGCCGCTCCCTCCCACACCCCCCCACAGCGGACCTGCCCAACCCGGCAATCTGGAGAGTTTCACCGTCGCCGCCGTAGTGGATGGTGATACTGTCGAACTGACTAATGGACGCAAAGTCCGCTATATCGGGATTAATACGCCGGAACACGACCAGCCTTACTATGAAGAAGCAGCGGCGCTCAATCGCCAGTTGGTGGCTGGTAAACAGGTGCAGTTGGAGTTTGATGTCGAAACTTTTGATCAGTATGGCCGCTCGTTGGCTTATGTTTGGGTGGATGGGCTGATGGTCAACCTGGAAATTGTGTGGCAGGGCTATGCCAATACACTGACCATACCTCCCAATGTACGTTATGAAAAGGAATTTCGTCAAGCTGAGCGGGAAGCGCGAGAGGCCGGGCGGGGGTTGTGGGTTGGGGCCAACCTGCCCCTGAAGATCATTCAAATTCAAGCTGACGCACCCGGCAGCGACAACGAGAATCCCAACGGAGAATGGATCGAGATTGCCAATCAGGGCCAAGTGCCAGTATCAATGCAAGGTTTTAGCCTCAAGGATGAGGCCAATCACATTTATACCTTTGGCAATTTTACGGCAGCGCCTGGGGCTGCCTTTCGGCTCTATTCGGGCCAGGGGCAGGATAGCTTTAATACCTTATACTGGGGTCTGGCCAATGAGAGTATCTGGAACAATAACGGCGACGCCGCCTATTTGAGGGATGCTCAAGGCGCGCTGGTTGACACCTTTGCCTACTAGCCCGGCTTATTCCTTCTGCCGGCGTGCATTCCAAATACCCGCCCCGACCAAACCCAGGATGATGATCACCGAGGTGACCGTAATCAACAGCCAATTACTTTTGGTATCAAGAATACCACCCGCCGCAGGCACGGCCACACCTTCCGCCGCCGGGAGGACGGTCGTCTGGCCAGTAGCAGGAATGGATGCCGGCGCAGCTACGCCGGTTGAACCTTTGAGAGCAGCGTCCACGGCCGTTGTCGAAAGTTGGCTCAGCCGGGGAGCGAGGGCCGCAACATCAACCTGGTTGAGGGGCGTCAGCGAAACACAATCAACGGTAAAAATGGTCGTGCGCCAGTTGGGCCAGCGCCGCCAGGCGTCAATAAAAACGGTTAAACGATTGGAGGCGGCCTTGACAATGGTGTAGTAGGTTTCAACCTGGGCCAGATCGGGGTCATCGGGGCCGGAAAGCTCAAACTCAAACTCAAGCTCTTGCTCACGCCAGGGCAAGGAGGTCCACTTTTCGTGTGGAATGGCCTGCCAGTCGCTGCCCCCACTATGGTCAAACAGCACCTCGACCCGGTTGTTAATATCGGGCGAACTGGCTCCAGGCTGGGCCTGGATAGCACCTTTCATAGAAAAAAGATACTGCTGGCCCGGCGTTACCGCCACGGTTTGGTAAACGCCCAGGCGTGCGTCCGGCTGGTCGGTAGACTGCATATGGAGGGCTAGAGAAAAGGTACTGTTGGTGAAAAGTCTAAAATCGTCGGGACAAGATACCGTGAACCCCTCATTACCGTAAATGTTATACTTGCCGTAAGCCTGGCTTTTGAACCAAAACCAATTTGCAGGAATCGCGCCTGCCTCCGGCGGTTCAAACCCCAATTCGGGCGCACCGTAGAACTCAGCCTCAAAGTTGCCATTGGCAATCAGGTTGTCGGCATTGGCCAGACTTCTAAAAACCGGATCGTTCAAGGCAGGGTCGGTGTAGGAGGAGTCGCCGGGCCGGGTAGGGATGGGAGTCGGCGCCGGTGGCAGTTCCTCGCAGACCAATCCATCCCCATTGTTATCCAACCCATGAATATCACCTCGGCCCACCGATTGGCAATAGTCATAACAAGCTTGGGCCTCCCCTTGATTGAGGAAGTTATTACAGTTGTAAATATTGCTGGAACAGTAACAGACGCCTTCTTGTCGAGGCGGAATTCCAGCCGGCTGTTGCCGCTCGGCTGCCCGGCTGTTAGCAGAGATACTGGCAGCCTGGACAGGCGCGGAGCTGAGATCACCGCCGATCATTGAAATGCCTGTCAAAACCAAGATGGACAGTACCAGAATGGCCCCCAACTGACCTAATCTTTTGATCTTTTCCACGGGCATAGCTCACCTCGCAAGATGGCAGGTTTTGTAAACATAACTAAATTATAACACCTTTTTCAAAAAAGATAAAGGGGTATGCCGACTCTCGGAATGGTTCAACTTGACACTAAGGAAGCTAAATGATATGCTTTTGTAAGAAAACTTGCCCGTAGCCAGAAAGAATTTACTCTTTTAGGGCTGTTCAAACCTCAACGTATCTTCATCGCCACGTTATCCATATTAGCCAGCTTGCCTGCCTGCCGTGACTGCATCTTATTATAAAAAGCAGATTGGATAAACCTTGGAACTACCTGATTGGGAGCTAATATGAGCGACTTCGACCAAACTGTTTACTCCGGGAAGGGCGCTCCGGGCACGAGCGGAGCGCCGCAGCCAGCCATGCCGCCTGCACCAGTGAAAAAGCGCAATCCTCTCCTGATTATCGCTGGCGTGGGCTGCGCCCTGTTACTTTGTGTGGCGGTCTTGGCCGGCGTGGGTCTATTTGTGGCCCGTGATCAACTTCAGGATGTGATGGCCGTCTTGAGTGGAGCCACTCCAACACCCCCTCCAGCGTCGGCGACGCCGGCCGAGGCAGCGCTAAATCCTTCACCTGTACCGACCGAGGAAGTCACCGTGGAAGCAGTGCTCACTGAAGAAGCGACGGCAGAAGTGACCGTTGAGCTGGCTACCGCTACGCCTACCGAAGAGGCCACCCCTACTCCCCCCGCCGAACCGGAATTCGGGTCAGTTACTTTTGCCCTGGGCGCAACGGAGGATTATCAGCCTGTTGACGCCGGTATTACCTTTCAAGAGGGTATTACCGAAGTGCATGCCATTTTTGAATACAGCGGCATGTCCAAAGATTACACCTGGGAGCGGGTTTGGTATCTAGACGGCAAAGAAGTGCTGCGGAATGCTCAGAAGTGGACCGGTGATGAAACCGGCGTATTTGATTACTTTATTGACGCCGGCAACGATCCCCTCTTTCCGGGAAAATGGGACTTGGAACTTTATGTCGAGGACAAGTTAGTCCAGAGTGGTAGCTTCACCATTGAAGCTGAAGCAGGCCGGGCCGAGGCTGAAGAGACCGCCGAGGCTGAACCCACGGCCGAACCGTCCACGCCAACGCCCGAAGCGGAGCCATCCACTCCAACGCCTGCCCCAACTAAAGCCCCAGCCAGCAGTGGGGGCGGCGGGACCTACAAATTGGTTTACACCAAGTGGGATGGCGGCCAACATAACATGTATGTTGCCGACACCAACGGCCAGGGCGAAAAATTCCTGCTCAACCGCGCTGCCGGCCCCTCCTGGACGCCCAATGGTCAGGAAATCTTCTTTTTCGGCGAGGCCGGGGTTGACCGGCAGCGGCTACCCGATGGCCGCGACTTTGTCGTTGACGGCATCAGTAACGGCATTGTTGCTTTGGTCAATGCCTCAGCCCTGCCGACTGCCGATACCGCCCTGTTTTACCAGGGCATTGATTGGAAACAAGGCACGGCTCGCTGGGCCAGTGTTTCACCGGATGGGCAAATGGTTGCCTTCGATGCCAAGCCCGGTGGGGATTACCGTATTTACTTTTTGGGGACTGCCGACAACCAGCAGTATCGCTTTGAAATCATCGGCGAGCAGGCTGACTGGTCGCCCGACGGCCAAAAAATTGTGTACCGCTCGGGGCGGGATGGCAAGACCGGCATCTGGATTTCAAACCGCGATGACTCCGGTCACACCCTTATTACCAACAGCGGTTCCGACTCCTTCCCAGCCTGGTCGCCCAACGGCCAAACGATTGCCTTTAGCCGCGACGAGGGTGGTAATGTGGACATCTATACCGTCAACGTGGATGGCAGCAACCTCCAGCGGCTGACCGACGCGCCCGGCCCTGACTCGCTGCCTATCTACACGCCCAGCGGCGACATCATCTTTCGCAGCGCTCGCAGCGGCAGTTGGAGCATCTGGAAGATGAGCGGCAGCGGCGGTAATCAGCAAGAAATTATCCCCAATGCCGGTGTCGGGCCGGACTGGGCTTTTAGCAAGATGGATGTGAGGTAAAGAAATTGGAAGATAGAAGATAGAAATTAGAAGATAGAAAGAGCATGCCTTTGACTCATTCTCTATCTTCTATCCCCTATCTCTATCCTCTGTCTACTTATGCGTATCAGAGTTGACTCTATTGGTTGCCGGCTGAATATCAGTGAAGTTGAAGAGGTGGCCCGCTGCTTTGCCAGTGCCGGGCATCGTTTGGTTGGACCGGGCGAATTGGCCGATTTGTACGTTTTTAATAGCTGCGCGGTCACTCACGTAGCCTCGCGCAAATCACGCCAGATTATTCGCCAGATGCGCCGGGCCAATCCCCAGGCAGCCGTGGTGGCGACGGGCTGTTACGCCCAGCTTGCGCCCAAAGAAGTCCAAGCCCTGGGTGTTGACTTAATTATCAGCAACGACCAAAAAGATCAACTGCCGCAGATCCTGACCGAGGCCGGTCTCTTGCGCGATGCCGATCCCATTCCGGCGGTTGACTCGGCCTCTTTTCTGCCCGCACCGCTTACCTTGCTGGCCGAGGACAGCCACACCCGTGCTTTTATCAAAGTTCAGGATGGCTGCGATAATCGCTGCACTTTTTGCATTGTCACCGTTGCGCGCGGGGTTAGCCGCAGCCGCCCGGTAGCCGATATTGTCACCGAAATCAACCGGCTGGTTGGCCTGGGCTACCAGGAAGCGGTTCTCAGCGGAGTGCATCTCGGCTCCTACGGGCACGATTGGGGCAACCAGGCGGGCTTACAGACATTAGTCCGAACCATCCTGGCTGAAACCGACCTGCCCCGCCTGCGCCTCTCTTCATTAGAGCCGTGGGATTTGGACGCGGAATTTTTTGAGTTGTGGCAAAATGAACGGCTCTTGCCGCACCTGCACCTGCCCCTGCAGAGCGGCTGCGATGCTACCCTGCGGCGTATGTCTCGCCGGACTAATCAGGTCCAATTCGCCCAACTGGTACAGGCTGCCCGCACTGCCATTCCCGATGTCTCTATCACCACCGATATGATCGTCGGTTTCCCCGGCGAAACCGAAGCTGAATTCGACGAGTCCATCGCTTTTGTCGAGCGCACGGCCTTTGCCAAGCTGCACATTTTCCGTTATTCGCGTCGCGAAGGTACCGCCGCGGCGACGATGCGCGGCCAGGTCCCAACCCCGGTTGCCCAGGAACGAAGCCAGCGCATGCACATTCTCAATGCTGCATTAGAAGACACTTTCCGCCGCCAATTTGTCGGCCGGACTATGCCTGTCCTTTGGGAAACTCAGGAACCCTACGGCTTTGGAGCGCAGTGGAGCGGCTTGACCGGCAATTATCTCCGCGTGGTCACCCAGACCGGCCCCGACGTGAACTTGCACAATCAAGTCGTTGATACCCACCTTGTAGATACTGCCCCGGCAGCATTGTTAGGACAGTTGCCGGACAGCAATCTTGAGAGTATACATCTTGAGTTAGCTGCAATTGCCCCACCCTTCGCTTAAGTGAGACGATGAAGCGACTCTTTAAGTTCTTCTTACTGGCCGCTTTGCTCGCAATCTATTTAGCTGGGCCGGTGACTCCAAGTGCAGCCGTGCCTAGCCCACGCTTCCCATTTCCACAACACCGTGCTTACGCGCCTGACACCATCCGTCCCAACCATCTCAGCCAAACCGAACAGGACGACGACGTGCGCACTTTCTACGACTATGGGAAAGAGCGATATTTAAAAGCAGCGGGTACAACCCCCGGCGGCGACCCCCTCTATCGTATTGCCTTTGGCAGTAGTGCCCCTGATGTCAATGTGACGGTTTCCGAGGGTCAGGGGTATGGCATGATCATTGTGGCCCTCATGGCTGGTCACGATGCGCAGACCCAGACGTATTTTGACGACCTACGGCGCTTTGCTCGCGCCAACCCCAGCGGCGTTGACTCCCGCCTGATGACCTGGCGTGTACCCATTGACGGCAATGGTAACACCAGCGCCTTTAACGGCGACGCCGCTATCGCCTATGCCCTGCTGTTGGCGGACAAACAATGGGGCAGCAGCGGCTTGATCAATTATAAAGCCGAGGCAGAATTGGATTTATACCGCCAGGATATCCTTTAGGACAATTTATTCTTAAATCGTAAATCATAAATTCATTAGGGAGCGTTCCAATGTCGGAAAATCTTCGCAGTAAACTCATCACCGCAGGGGTGCAGCGCAGCCCCAACCGTTCGATGCTCCGCGCCGTGGGCTTTGGCGACGACGATTTTGACAAGCCAATCGTCGGGGTGGCCAATGGCTACAGCACCATTACCCCCTGCAACCTGGGCCTGGGGATTCTGGCCAAAAGAGCCGAAGCGGCCTTAAAAGAAGCCGGGGCCATGCCGCAGATGTTCGGCACCATTACCGTCAGCGACGGCATCTCGATGGGCACCGAGGGCATGAAATATTCGCTGGTGTCACGGGAAGTTATCGCCGACTCCATTGAGACGGCGGTGCAGGCTCAGGTGATGGATGGGGTACTGACGGTCGGCGGCTGTGACAAAAATATGCCGGGAGCGATGCTGGCGATTGCCCGGATGAACATCCCCTCGATTTTTGTCTACGGTGGGACCATTAAGCCCGGCCAGTACGATGGCCGCGACCTGGATATTGTCAGCGTCTTTGAGTCGGTCGGCCAATACAGCGCCGGCAGGCTCGACGCCGAAACCCAGTTGGAAATCGAACGTCACGCCATCCCGGGCGCCGGTTCCTGCGGCGGCATGTACACGGCCAACACCATGTCGTCGGCCTTTGAAGCAATGGGCATGAGCTTGGTTCGTTCCTCGACGATGGCCGCCGAGGACGCCGAAAAAGAGGACAGCACCGCCGAATCGGCCAGAGTGCTGGTCGAGGCCATCAAAGCGCAGCGGCTGCCTCGCCACATCCTCACCCGCAAAGCCTTTGAAAATGCCATTGCCGTGGTCAATGCCCTCGGCGGCTCGACCAACGCCGTGCTGCACCTGCTGGCGATTGCCCACGCTGCCGGAGTGCCGCTGACTATTGAAGACTTTGAGACGATCCGCCAGCGCGTGCCAGTGTTGTGCGATTTGAGGCCATCAGGCCGCTACCTGACGGTGCATTTCCACGCGGCCGGCGGCGTTCCCCAGGTGATGAAAATTTTGCTGGTCAACGGCCTGCTGCACGGCGATGCCCTGACCATCACCGGGCAAACCGTTGAGGATACGCTGCGCGGCATTCCCGACAAACCCAGTCCCGACCAGCAGGTCATTTATCCCTTTGACAAGCCGCTCTATCCCCAGGGTCACCTGGTGGTTCTGCGCGGGAACTTGGCCACCGAGGGCGCTGTGGCCAAGATTACCGGCATCAAGAGCCATCACATTACCGGCCCGGCCCGCGTCTTTGAGTCGGAAGAGATCTGCCTGGACGCTATTTTGAATGACCAGATCAAAGAAGGCGATGTGGTCGTTATTCGCTACGAAGGGCCAAAGGGCGGCCCCGGCATGCGCGAGATGCTCTCGCCAACCTCGGCCATTATCGGCAAAGGGCTGGGCGGCAAAGTCGGGCTGATTACCGATGGCCGTTTCTCCGGCGGCTCGCACGGGCTGGTGGTCGGCCATGTCGCTCCTGAGGCTTATGTCGGCGGGACGATTGCCCTGGTCAAAGAGGGCGACTCGATTACCATTGACGCCGACAAACGGGTGTTGCAGTTAAATATCAGCGACGAGGAACTGGCGCGCCGCCGCGCTGCCTGGCAGCCGCCCGCGCCGCGCTATAATTACGGCGTGTTAGCCAAGTATGCCAGGCTGGTCTCCACCAGCAGCCTCGGCGCGGTGACAGACCTTAATTTGTAGTAAACGGTGAACCAGGATGACCGCCGACGGCCGACCACTGACCGCCGCTGTTAGGAGCGGTCGGTAGTCAGCGGTCGGCGGTCGCATTTAAGGGGATTACTGTGTCAATCAAAGAAAAAACAAGCCAAATTTTCAAAAAACAATTTGGACAGCTCCCCACCCACTTTTTCCATGCACCGGGGCGGGTTAATCTCATTGGCGAGCATACCGACTACAACGACGGCTTTGTCCTGCCCTGCGCCATCAATTACCATACGGTGATTGCCGCGACACCGCGCCCGGATAGCCGGATCAAGGTAGTCGCTGCCGATTTTGGGGAGCAAAACAGTGAATTTAACCCGGCGGGTGAAATTGAACATGACCCGGCGGCGCCGTGGAGCAACTATATTCGGGGAGTCGCCTGGGCGCTGGCCCAGCGCCGGTACCGCTTGCAGGGAGCGAATCTGGTCATCGCCGGGGATGTGCCGCAAGGAGCGGGGCTGAGTTCGTCGGCTTCGCTGGAAGTGGCTGTAGGGCTGGCCCTGACCCGCCTGAGCGGCCTTGAGGTTGATCTGAAAACCCTGGCGCTGACCGGCCAGCAGGCCGAGAATGATTTTGTGGGGATGCGCTGCGGGATCATGGATCAATTCATCGCCGCGTTGGGGCAAGAAGATCACGCTCTTTTGATTGACTGCCGCAGTCTCAATTACCGGGCCGTGCCGATTCCCGCCGGAACCGCGATCATTATCGCCAACAGCAACGTTAAGCGCGGGCTGGTGGACAGCGAGTACAATACCCGCCGGCAGGAATGTGAGGCTGCCGCGGCCCATTTTGGCGTGCCGGCTCTGCGGGATGTCTCGCCGGACGTGTTCGCCCTCCACGCCGACGAGCTGGACGAAACGGTGGCCAGGCGTGCCCGCCACGTTATCACCGAAAATGCGCGCACCGAAGCAGCCGCCGAGGCTCTGGCTCAGGGGGACTTACAGTGGATGGGGCGGCTGATGGCCGAGTCGCACGCCTCGATGCGCGATGATTTTGAAATCACCGTGCCGCCGATTGATGCCCTGGTCGAGATTGTGGCCGAAGTGATTGGCGACGCCGGGGGGGTGCGCATGACCGGCGGCGGCTTTGGCGGCTGTATTGTCGCCCTGGCTCCCCAGGAGATGGCCGTGGCAGTCGAGGCGGCGATTGCAGAGAAATATCCGCAGGCCTCCGGCTTAGAAGCGACGGTTTACGTTTGCCAGGCGTCGGCGGGAGCGGGAGAAGTTTGAGACGCTAAATAAGGTAGGATGGCCGTTCTACTCGGCCGCCGAGCGCCGCCACAGATAAATCCCCACCACAACGGCTAGTACGACAAAGGGAAGGGCCACACTCAGCAGCACGCTTACGCTCAAGCCGCGCGTCACGGTTTCGGTGAAAGGAGGCGTCTCAACCTGGCCCAGCTCATCCTGTACGGAAACCGTAATGTCCCACTGGCCGGTGGTCTGCACCTCAAAATGGGCCACATAATCGTAATTATTGCCGGCGTTTTGGTGGCTGGCCTGAGCGCTGAGCGTCTCGCCACCCTCGCGGGGCGTCGCTTTAATGATCACCGTCGCGTCGGGGCGGTACTTGCCGGTTTTGCCATCGGTCACCCGAACCCAGACGCTCATCTGGCCCACCGTCACCGGCAGCGGCGAGGTTGCCACCAGAAGCACGTAAGGGCCGATATGCTCATCGCTGACGCGAATCTTGCTGCCGCCGGTGCCAGGGCCAATGGCCAGGGCCGGCTGCGGCAGAGTCAAAAGAGTGAGGAGTAAAGCCAGGCCGATGAGGAACTGACCCCACTTGTTTTTTGAAAGAATGATTTTACTCATAGCTAGCGACTATAACCCCACAAAAATTGTCCCACGCATCTCCATGGGCTGGAACATAATCCACAGGGCGACAACTAACAGGATGAGGGCCATAATGCCCCAGGGCAAAAAGGCGCGCAGGGCGATATGCCGGTTGGGGTAGTGGCCTGCGGCAATTTGAAAAGCCGCCACCAGCGTTCCAAATAACCCCAGGTAGAGAAAAACAGCCTGGATCGGAAAGAGCCAATCGAGCGGCACAGCCGGGCCAAGCTGCCAAAGAGGTTGCCCTGCATGAAAACCGCTGTCGTTGAGATAGGCCTGCATCACCGGGATAATCGTCAGGGCGCCGGTGAGAAAATGGAAGGCGTAATGGGCCAGCCACATGCCAAACCCAAGCGGGACCAGGCTGTAGACAAAGCGGCGGATGACTCTGCCTAACGGTTCGTCCGCAGGACCAGCCAGGTGGCGGCTGAAGAAAGCCGTCCCGGCCAGAACAACAGCGGGGATGGCCGTCAGCCCCAGCAGAAAAATTAGTAACAGGCCGGGTATGTCCGATGTAACACCCAACCAGTTAGCCAGATTTTGGCGCAAGACATAGACGGGACTGATCATGGCAAAGGCGTTAAGATAAGCCCCAAAAGTAAGCACTATCACCAACGCCGCCAAATCCCAGCGCTGCGTAAAACGGCCCAGCCCAGAACGGCGCGGGTCGCTCCACAATTCCTGGGTTGGGATGCGGGCAATCAAGCCGATGTTATCGTGGGGACAGGCATGCACACAATCCAGGCAGAAGGTGCAGTCCATATTGCCCACTTTTTTCTCCTGAAACAGCCACAATTCGCAGCCACGCTGGCCGGTGAATTTGTTTCCGGCGATGCAGTCTTTGGTACGGCAGGCAGCGCAAGTGTCGCCGCTGCGGATTTTGATTTCGGCGGGCGAACTGAGCGAGCCAAAGAAGTTGAACTGCCCCAGGGGACAAACATACTTGCAAAAGGCCGCCCCTTGAAAAAAGGTGTCCACCACGATTGCCGTCAAAAAGTAGGCGATGATGATCCAGGCTGTCAGCCAGGGGCTGGCCCACAAGCTAAACACTTCATAGGTAATAAAGAAAATAACCAGCAGGGCCAGCGCCGCCCATTTATTGCGCAAAGCTCGCGGCGCCTGCCGCTGCCAGCCCAAGCGGCTGCCCAGCCAGCGCCCCACTTCGCGGGGCAGCATAAAGGGGCAGGCCATGCAAAACAGGTTGCCGACGAGCAACAAAGCCAGGACGACAAAGCCCCGGTAATGAATCCAGGCGGTCACCGTCGCCAGGTTTTTGGGCGCCTGCTGCGGCCCAAACAGGCCGTCAAATATAATGAAGCCGCTGGCAAGCAGCAGGAGGGTCTGCAAACTCCGCCGGGCATGCCGCCAGCGCAGAAAGGCGCCAAGGAGCGGCCAGCGCAACAGATCGGTAGCGGGGCGAGGTTGGACAGTAGTTGATTTTAATTTAAGCAAAGGCTGTGGAGTCATCGATATCTAACATCACCATTCCAGGCTTATGATTATAGCACGAGAAGGGATGGGGGTAAAAGTGTTACCCAGTTTGACAGCTACCCCGCTGGCATGTATAATAGCGCGCGCCGTGTGAAAAAATACACTAAAATAGCTATAAAGTTTTCCAAGTCAAGTAGTTTGACAGAAGAACTCTTTATGCTAGAATAGCCACGTTTAAGGGGGAGCCGCTTTTTCACAATTCTCTCCTCTACCTCCCCTCGTTGTGTCCCTTTTGGCCCAGTCATCATAAAAAATGCTTTAGTAAAGGATAGATGTTTAATGCATTCAATGAAACCCACTCTTCTGAAGCGTGTGTTGAAGACGATCCGTTATGCCGGCCTCTTTGGGGCCTTAATCGGGCTGCTGCCAGCCGTGGCTCTAGCTGCCCCCCCCGCCCCGATAGACCCCGCTTCACCGGCGGCAAGGTCTATTAATAATTTGCATACCATTACCCTGGTCATTGCCACGATCGTCTTTCTGATTGTCTGCGGCCTGCTGATTTACTCTTTGGTTCGCTTCCGGCGTAAATCTGACAACGACCCCGAACCGGATCAGAATTTCCACGGCAACACCACCCTGGAAGTTATCTGGACGGTCATTCCGGTGGGCATTCTGGCTACCTTGTTAGTGCTGACCTATCAAACGATGCAGGATATTAACCCCAACCGGCCAACCCAAATGACCATCACGGTGGTGGGCAAACAGTGGCTGTGGGAAATTCAATACCCCGACCGTGGCATCAAACTAACCAACGAGATCAGAGTCCCGGTCAATACCGATGTTAAAGTAGAAATCAAGTCGGAGGACGTGATCCACAGTTTTTGGATCCCGCAAATGGGCGGCAAAAAAGATGCAGTACCGGGTTATTTGACCACCACCTGGTTTAAAGCCGATAGACTGGGTACATTTCACGGCCAATGCGCTGAATATTGCGGGCTGGCTCACTCGAAAATGCCGATCGAGTTGGTTGTGCTGGATCAAGCAAGCTTTGATTTGTGGGCCGAGGCGACGGCAGCAAAACAGGCCAATGCTTCGGCGCAGGGTGAAATTTTGTTTGGAACGGCGGGCTGCGTTGGCTGTCATGCTGTCAATGGCCAAGGCGGTCAAATTGGACCGGAGCTAACCAGGATTTATGCGGATAAAGGCCCGGAGTATATTCATGAGTCAATTGTGACTCCTAATGCCGTTATCGCGCCCAGTTGTCCTACCGGCGCCTGTCCGGCCGGGGTTATGCCGCAGGATTTTGAGGAGCGGCTCACCGAAGATGACATTAACAGTATTGTTGAATATCTTAAAGCAGTCGCTGAAGCTGCGCAATAGTTCGGATCAATGAGGAGGAATGCTTTAGAATGAGACGTCCAAGCAGACGGTTAACTTACGCGTTTATAGCCAGTTTGTTGGTTGGGTATGGGGTTTCCTGGGGCATTATGGCCGGCGTGCTTGCAGCGCCGCTGCGCCTGTACGGCTTCGGCAATCTAACCTGGGTCGCTTTGTTGGTCGCTTTTCTCCTGCTTATTTTCCTGGACAACCCGCTGCAGCTCCGAATGTTTGATTGGCCCCAAGCCGACGAAAAAAAGAAAGAAAAAGCGGCCAAGACCAAGCAATACACCGGCCTGGCTGACTGGTTAACCACGGTTGACCACAAAAAAATCGGGATTATGTACTTTATCTTCAGCTTCAGCTTCTTTTTGATTGGGGGTCTTTTAGCCCTGGTCATTCGGGCCGAGTTAGCCCTGCCAGGGTTACAATTTCTGTCCCAGGCCCGCTACAATGAATTTTTCACCATGCATGGCACGACCATGATCTTCCTGGGGATTATCCCAATGCTGGCTTCTTTTGCTAACTATGTAGTGCCTTTGCAGGTGGGCGCCAGGGATATGGCTTTTCCGCGTCTGAACGCCTTTGCCCTGTGGATGTTTCTTTTTGGCGGCCTGCTGTTGTACACCAGCTTCTTCTTTGAAGGCGGCGCGGCGGGCGGCTGGACAGCCTATGCCCCACTTTCGACGGCGACCTACTTCCCCAACAAAGGCATGGACATGTGGATTGTCGGCGTTTACGTCGTGGGAACGTCTTCTATCCTGGGCGCGATCAACCTGATTGTGACAATCTTGAATATGCGCGCTCCCGGTATGGGCCTCAACCAGATGTCGCTGTTTACCTGGACCGTCCTGGTCCAGTCTATCCTGATCATCTTCGGCACCCCGGCCCTGGCCGCCGCTTTGACCCTGCTCTTTATTGAACGGAATCTTGGCGCAAGCTTCTTTAGCGCCCAGGGTAATCCGGTTTTGTGGCAGCATATGTTCTGGTTCTACTCCCATCCGGCGGTTTACATTATGGTTTTGCCGGCTATGGGCATTATCTCTGAAGTTTTGCCCGTGTTTGCACGAAAACCGATTTTTGGCTATCGTATGATTGCTTACTCAACCGTAGCCATCGCCGTGCTGGGCTTTATTGTTTGGGCGCACCATATGTTTACGGCTGGCATTGGCTACGGCTTGCAGCTCTTCTTTATGATGGGTTCAATGGTCATTGCCGTCCCCACCGGCGTAAAGATCTTTAGCTGGATTTTCACCTTATGGGGCGGCTCGATTGATTTCAAGACCCCGCTTCTTTTCGCGGTGGGCTTCATTGTCACCTTCACTATTGGCGGCATCAGTGGTGTTTTCAACGCCCTTGTCCCGATTGACACCCAAATTCACGACACCTACTATATCGTCGCCCACCTGCACTACGTCCTTTTCGGCGGCAGCGTGATGGGCATGTTTGCCGGGATTTATTTCTGGTTCCCCAAAGTCACCGGGCGCATGTACAACGAAATGCTGGGTAGGCTCCAATTCTGGCTGATGTTCATTGGCTTCAATATCACCTTCTTCCCGATGCACTTCCTGGGGCTGCTGGGCATGCCCCGCCGTTACGCCGATTATGAAGCCGGTTTGGGCTGGGAAAATTACAACCTCCTGGCCTCGGTTGGCGCATTTTTGATTGCCGCCTCCATCCTGCCCCTGTTTTGGAATGTCGCTTATTCCCTGGTCAGAGGCCGCCGGGCGGTGGGTGACCCGTGGCAGGCCAATTCGCTGGAATGGTGGACGACTTCTCCGCCGCCTGATTACAATTTCCTGGAGATTCCAACCGTCCACAGCGAGCGGCCCGCACGAGACCTGCGGCTGGATAAAAAACCGCCCACGGCCCCGCCGTCGGTCACGCCGCCTGTTAGCAGCCCGGCCCCGGCTTCAAAATAGGGGAAAACATCCGGAGTGGTTAATTTATCTATGGCTCAACCAAGCTTCAAAGGACTCACCCGGCTCACCGCCGGCTGGACATTGCTGGTGGCTTTACTGGGTGGGCTGGGGCGTGTCGGCGGCTCGGCAACACTGACCGCGCCGCTGCACTGGAGTCTGGCCGCCCTGACAGTTCTACTGGCGTTATGTCTGGCCTGGCTGGCCTGGCGCGACTACCGCCCCTACAAGCTCATTTTGGGGACGGCCTGGAGTACTGTTTTGACCGGCTCTCTGTTGGCCTTTATACTCCTGAGCGGCCAATCGGTCAGCGTAACTCTGCTGGTGCTTGCCGTTCACCTGGGGCTGGTCCTCTTTATGGCAAGTGCGGCTCATCGGCCGAAAACAGTTTTGGAACAGGCTGGCGTCTCCGGGCAGAGCCAACGCTCTTTTCTCCGGTTTTTAGCCTTGACCGGAGGCGCCATGCTGCTTCTGCTGGTGACCGGGACTGTTGTCGCCGGGGCAGGCGCCGGACTGGCCTGCCCGGATTGGCCCTTGTGCCGGGGTGAGATCTTTCCGGCTAATGCCTCCTTGCAGCTTGTGGTCAATCTGATCCACCGTTTTACCGTGGTGGCCGTGGGGGTCGCCGTGGCGGCTATCGTCTTACAGGTACGCCGGCGTTATCCGCAGCATGCCCTGCTGGTCAAATTGTCCACCGTCCTGGGACTGCTTTTTCTGGCCCAGGTGGGCCTGGGCGGTCTGAATGTCCTGCTGCGCCTGCCCGGGGTGATGAGCGCCGTTCACTCCACCCTGGCCCTGGCCATCTGGGGGGCGCTGGTTATCCTGGCCTCGCTCTACTATCTCACCGCCAAATCAACCCTGCCGGTTGAGGCAGAGCCGGAACTAACTCCCGTGGCCCCCCGTCAAAAAGCAGCCGTTTATTTCCGCTTGACCAAGCCCTGGATTTTGGTGCTGCTCCTGATTACCACCGCCGGGGCGATGTTCATCGCCGCCCAGGGTATGCCCTCCATACCCTTGATTCTTTATACCCTGCTGGGGGGAGCTTTGGCCGCCAGCGGGGCCAGCGTTCTCAACAGCTACATTGACAGCGATATTGACCACCTCATGTCGCGCACCTCGCGCCGCCCGACCGTGACCGGTCTGGTGACGCCGCAGGAAACCCTGTTCTTTGGCCTGGGGTTGAGCACGCTGTCTTTCCTGGTTTTTACAATGTTTGTGAATCCGCTCAGCGCCGCGCTGAGCACGGTGGGAATTCTTTACTATGTTTTCTTTTACACCCTCTACCTGAAACGAGCCACCATCCACAATATCATCATCGGCGGCGCAGCCGGCGCGATCCCGCCGCTGGTCGGCTGGACGGCAGTGACCAACTCGCTGGACCTGGGCGCGTTTTATCTGTTTGCCATCATCTTTTTCTGGACGCCGCCCCACACCTGGGCTTTGGCCCTGCTGGTCAAAAAAGATTACGCCAATGCCCGCGTGCCGATGCTGCCGGTAGTCGTTGGCGAGCAGGAAACGACGTATCAGATTTTTCTCTACTCCGTTTTGCTGATTACGCTGACCTTGCTGCCGTTTGTGGCTCAGGTGATGGGCTGGCTCTATGTCATAGGAGCCGTGGCGCTGGGCGTTCCTTTCCTTTACCTGGCCTGGACCCTCTGGCGCAACTACAACAAGGCCAGCAGCAAAAAACTCTATAAGTTCTCGCAGCTCTATCTGGCCTTGCTTTTCTTGATGATGGCCCTGGATCGAACCTTACTTTAGGAAAGTGGTAAAAACGTGGATAAAAAAGTAGTCCGCAGAAATAAGATTGCAGCCGCCATATTGGCTCTTATCGCCCTCAGCGCGCTGGCCGGGGCGGTGTTGTGGTTCAGTATTTACGCGCCCATCATTCTCAAGTAAATTTATTAATGGAGTTTGTGACCATGTCAGAAGTTACTGAAAATACCCTGCAAACCGCTGAAACGACGATCAAGCCGGAAGATATTCACCTGCCCCCCAACAGTTACTGGCCGATTATTTTGGCTTTTGGCTTTTCCTTGATCGTCGGCGGGCTGGCCCTGAGTATTGCCCTGACCATCGTCGGCGTCGTCATCACCCTTGTTTCGGCGATTGGCTGGGTCATCGAGCCGGTTACCGAAGAGGGCCACTAGAAACAATTCATTCGTTACGACACCTTTAATCGGTAATTTCAACCGAGAAAGGGCGTCGCGCCAGAGCAGTTACTACAAACCAAAAGCCCGCCGGTCAAGTTGACCGGCGGGCTTCTTGATTTTCTCTCAACAAAACGTTAAATGAGGTAACCTACGGCCAGAATACCGACCAGTAAAACCGCAAACATCACCGGCATCAAAAACAAAATAGTGTAAACAAAACTATCAAACTTGAGATGCATATAGTACATCGCCACCAAAGTCGCCTTGACGAGCGACATCACAACAAAACCGGTCCAGATAACTTCTTTGGGCACAGGAATGTAGTCAATGTAAAGCTCCGTTACGGTAATAATGGCCGTGATTGCGGCCAGAGCCAGAAAGACCCCCAGGTAGTTGGGATGCTTGTGGGGTTTTACTTCACCAGCGTGAGTTGCTACGACATCGCTCATGTTTTTTGCATCCTCCCAAAACTTAAATTAAATAAACCAGGCTGAACAGTAACAGCCAGACAATATCTACAAAGTGCCAATACAACCCAAAAATCTCAATGCCCAGGTTATCTCGCGCCGAAAAACCACCCATCACGCCGAATGCTTTAAACAGGATAATCACCAGCCAGATGAGGCCCCCGACCACGTGCGCGCCGTGAAAACCGGTCAGGGTAAAGAAACTCGCCCCGAAGAGGGTCTGCATATTGAGTCCCTCAACCATAATCAGCACGTAGTACTCATATGCCTGAATCCCGATGAAGGTGCTGCCAAAAAGCAGCGTAACCAACAGAAAGAGACGGAACAGCCGCTGATTGCCCTTCTGAATAGCTTCCAGGGCCAGCACCACGGTAAAACTACTGGTTAGCAGAATAAACGTATTCAGCGCCGTCAGGGGGATGTTCAGCAGCTCGCGGCCCGTAGCCACCTCATGGAAAGAACCGGCCGGATCTTGTTTGCTGAGGACCAAAAAATTGGCAATCAACGTACTGAAAAACAACACTTCGGAAGCAATAAAGCACCAGAAACCGAACTTACGGTTATCTAATCCCAACGAAGGCGGCGGATGAACGACCATATTTGTTTTACTTCTCTCCTTAATAACTCTGAGAGGTTATTCCCCCCCAAAAAAGATGTGGACTATCATAATCAGTTTCCCGTTCTTGTCAAACAAAACAACCATGTTTGAAATCGTCCTTCCTTAAGAGTACAATCATTTTAGCCTGATGAGCGATGATGAGGAGCACCGCAATGACAATCCCGGCCCTGCTCGGTTTATCAACCGGCGTGCCAGAAAACCGGCACCAGCAAATGGATATCCACGACCGCTGGCTCTCGCCCTATATCCACAGCCAGCGGGCCAGAGCTATCTTTGCCGCCGCCGAAATTGATACCCGCTACAGTGTCCTGGCCGGATCCTCTTTTTTGGCCGATGAACCGGGCACCAAAGCCCGCAATGACCGCTTCATGCAAGCCGCCCGCCCCCTGGCTGCAGCCGCCATCTGTCAGGCCCTGGCCCAGGCCAACCTGACCCCCCGCGAGATTGACCACTTCATCGTCATCTCCTGCACCGGCTTCGATAATCCCGGCCTGGATGTTATCCTGGCTGCCGACCTCGGCATGCGCCCTGACCTGCGCCGTTCTGCCCTGATCGGTATGGGCTGCCACGCCGGCCTGACCGGCCTCGACCGGGCGATGTTGGAGCTCGCGGCGCGGCCCGAAAATCGGGCTTTGGTGCTGGCGGTTGAGTTTGGCACGCTTCATTTTCAACACGGGGCCAGCCTGGAGAACATGGTCGCCGGGGCCTTGTTCGGCGATGGCCTGGCCGCCGCTCTTATTGGCCCTGCCTTAGGCGCGGCCGGCCAACCGCGCCTGTTAGAGACAATGACCTACAGCGACTACAGCAGCCAGGATTTGATGGGCTTTCACCTGTCGGACCAGGGCTATCAGATTCGCCTGGCCACTCGCGTGCCCAAAGTATTGCGCGACCTTGTACCAGACTTGGTTGGCAACTTTCTAAAGCGATCCGGCCTGGCTCCGGCCAATATTCGTTTTTGGGGCATTCATCCGGGCGGAGCCAAAATTCTGGACTATGTCGGCGAAGCCCTGGCGTTAACCCCGGCCGACCTGCGTTACTCGCGCCAGGTACTGCGCCGTTACGGCAACATGTCCTCTGCGACTATCTTTTTTGTATTGGAGGAAATCATCCGGCAAGGCCAACCCGATCCCGGCGATTACGCCCTGCTCCTGGCCTTTGGTCCGGGCCTGACCGTCGAGTTATGTTTGGTGGGTTGGTAAAATGTCATTTCGACCGAAGGGGGAAATCTCTCTAGAGGCATGCAGTAGGAGCAGTTATCATTTGACATTTAGCCTGTTCTATCTTACAGTCGAGAGGTAGCTAAGAAAAACAGATATGATCCCCGTTTCCAATCTGACTCAAAAACTAAAACAGGCCGGTTATAAATTGACCGGCTCACGTCTGGCGGTCATCGAAGTGTTGGAGACACACCCGGAGCACCTCGATCACAACCAGATTTTGGCGGCCGGCAAAAAAATCTATCCTCATCTCAGCCGGGCGACTGTCTACCGGACGATGGAACTGCTGGTCGAGCTTAATCTTTATCGCCCGCTCTATCTGAGCGAACCCACCCAGCGCTTTGTCTCTACTTCTGGCGGACACCATCACCTCGTCTGTTCCAAGTGCGGCGCGATCTTTGAGTTTGAAAATTGCCACGCCGATCAACTGAGCCGCGAACTGGCCGAAAAGTATCATTTTGAAATTCGCAGCCATCTCCTGGAATTCCAGGGGATTTGCGAAAATTGCCAGAACTGACCGCCGACCCATGACCGCTGACCGCCGTTGCCTGAATCTCTATCTGGCTGCTGACATCTGACTACTGATTACTGACCTCTGGCTACTAATTATGTCTAACCTTGAAGCCCAACTTCAGCAGAAAAACGCCCAACTCGCCGCCATTCGCGAAATCAGCCGGGCTATTGCCGAAGCCCAGGACCTGGCTGATACCCTGGACCTCATTACCCGCCGGACCACTGAGGTCATGCACGTCGAATCGTGTTCGATCTACCTTTATAATCAAAGTCGTGACAAATTGATGCTGGCCGCCACCACGGGCCTTAACAAGGCCGGCATCGGCGAGTACTATTTGCCCCACGGAGCGGGTTTGACCGGCTGGGCCGCCGAGCACCGCCAGGTGGTCGCCGTGACCAATTCCTTTCAGGATGTCCGCTTTTACCGCATTCTTGGCTCCGGCGAGAGTAAATACCCTTCCCTTATGGCCATGCCCCTGGTCAGCCGGGATAAAGTCATCGGCGCGGCCAATGTCCAGACGGTGGCCCGGCATGACTTTACCGAAGACGAAATTGAGCTTTTTCGCTTCATCACCGAGCTGGCCGCCACGGCCCTGGAGAAAGCGCAACTGGTCCACGCCGCCGTGGTCCGCGAGATGCATCACCGGGTTAAAAATAATCTGCAAACCATTGCTATGCTCCTGCGCCTGCAGATGGACCAGGGGAAAAAACTGTCGCCCCACGATATTTTGAATGAAACAATTAACCGGGTGCTGAGTATTGCCACCGTTCACGAGATTCTGTCGGAGGCCGGCGTTGAGAAAGCAGGGGCCTTGGATTTGATTAAGCGGGTATCGGCGACGATTTCTGCCAACATGGTCAACCCGGCCGCGAACATTTCCGTCATCGTGACCGGCAACAATATCGAACTGCCTTCCCAGCAGGCCACCAGTTTGGCCCTGGTCGCCAACGAACTGCTGCAAAACGCGCTCGAACACGGCATGGCCGGGCGCACCGAGGGCCGAATTGTGATTAAACTGGTCAGCGAAAACGAGCAGTTGCGCCTGACGGTTTCCGACAACGGGCGTGGCCTGCCGCCCCATTTTGACCCCGACACCCAACTCGGCCTGGGGCTGGAAATTGTCCGCACCAGCGTGGTCGAAGATATGCAGGGGACCTTCCGGCTCGGACCGGCGGCGAACGGCATTGGCGCTATGGCTGAAATAATTTTGCCGATATGAAATAAACGGAGAGAGTTGTGCTAGATAAAGCTATATTGATTGCAGCGCAGGCCCACCTGAGCCAAAAAGACAAATATGATGCGCCTTATATCTTACACCCTTTAAGGATGGCGCTTCGTTTCAGGGCAGAAACAGAAATGATTGTTGCTGTTTTACATGACGTTGTTGAAGATAACCCGGATTGGAGTTTTGACAGACTGCGTCAGGAAGGTTTTTCAGAAGAAATCATCCAGGCCGTTGACCACTTAACCCGGCGAAAAGGTGAAACCTATGAAGAATTTACCGAAAGGGCAGGAAAGAATCCTTTGGCGCGTAAGGTTAAACTAGCTGATCTTGAGGATAACATGGATTTGAAGCGCATCAAAAACCTAACCGAGAAAGACAAGGATAGGTTAGCAAGGTACCATAAGGCTTGGCTGAAATTGTCTGACAGGGGGTGAATAAAAGGGTTGGTTTTGCTGTAATCTTGGATAAAGGATGTATCAAGATTATGAATGACGAAGTTGAAGTAAATGATAAAGAACGTCTTAAGGCATTAATTCAATTACAAGAAGGCCGTGACTATGTATCTAGCCCTCATGAATGGACTCCTGTTTCAAAAGGCACGATTGAAATAGACAGCAAGTCTTCCAAGAATAAATCTAAGATTAAAGGAAAAACATCTGAAGTTAAAAGAGGAAAAGGTAAAAAGCCAGTTAATCAGCAACTTTCTCAGAAGCCCCAAGACCAACCAGTACCAATTTTTCCATATACGAGAATTTACGAAACTTATGTGGAGCAACCTCGAAATACAAAGTCTGACACAAAAGTTAATACTGAAGCCCCTACGCAATCAACTGCTCGAAGCGGAAGAGGGTCTACATCTCCCAACCGACGCCCGTTAAAGTCAAAGATTGCCTCTGAGCAGAGTATATTTTCGCCTAATACCTCAGATGCACTTGAGTTTGAGCAACAAAAAGACCTGCATAAACTGGCGGCGTGGCAAGCCGCATCGGAACAAACTATAAAAGATATTGAAAACAAAATTACGGAAACGCGGTTTGACCCTTAAAAGAAAGCGTTCGGAAACTATTTCATTGGCCTGGCCCGCCCCGGCATGAATGCCAGGGCTATGGAACAGCGCCGGGTCAACCCGGCTTTAGCCCGATTAATCGGGCGCTGTGGGGTAGTCCGGCGACTTTATCGCCGGACGAGCGCCGGTGGCAAGGTTGCCGCTGCGGGTTTCCGAACGCTCTCTTAAAAATGTAAGCTAAAGCCACTGGGCTGAAAGAGCGAAGCCCGTTGGGCTAATTTAGCTCGCAGAGCTTTCCCCTTTGAGCGCGACGACTTCAGCCTCGCACTTGGCGATTGGTGCTAGAATTCAACTTGTTACCCTCTGCCCCTCAATTCGCCAATTCCGCTCCTTTCCCCTAAAATTCAACCTATGAACGTCTTACCCGCTGAGCAGCCTCAGCCCCACGTTACATCTCGGACTTCACACATTACCCATCACGCACCACGCCTCCTCTTCCTTTCCGTCTTCTTCACCATCCTCGCTCTTTACCTGCTCACCCTGGCTCCGGGCGTTGTCGGCGGCGATGCCGGCGAACATCAATTTGCCGCGCCGTTGCTGGGCATTCCGCACACCACCGGCTACCCTCTTTACATCCTCTCAGGCAAACTGTGGACCCTCCTCATTCCCTTCGGCTCCCCGGCCTGGCGCATGAATCTCTTTTCCGCCGTCAACGGCGCGCTCGCCGCCAGCGTCACCGCCCTCATTGTCTATTATCTAACCACACAGCGCCCCAACTCCCCTTCATCCTTCTTCAGTGCTTTCATCGCCGGCCTCACCCTCGCTGCGGGCCTGACCATGTGGCAGTGGAGCGTCATTGCCGGCGTGCGCTCGATGAATGTTCTCTTTTTCGCCCTCATCACCCTCGCTGCGATTCTCTGGCAGAGAAGAGTGGAAGAGTGGAAGAGTGGAAGGGTAGGCTCATCTTTAACCCAATCTTCCAGCCTTCCAACCTCCCGCCCTCCAGCACCCTATCTTCTCGCCCTCACCGTTGGCCTCAGCCTGGCTCACCACCGCACGACGATATTTTACCTGCCTTCTCTCATCGCCTGGGTAGGTTGGCACGCGCCGCAGCTCCTCCGCCAGCCCAAACGACTTGGGGCTCTCGTTCTGGTTACCCTTGCTCCCTTATTACTCTACCTCTTCATCTATATTCGGGGAATCAACCAGCCACCCTACAGCCACGAAATCATTAGCGATTGGCAAAGCTTCTGGTTTTTGGTCGGCTCCGGCGACTCGCAGGGTTTGTTTTTCTCTTTTGATCCGCTCTTTCTGCCGGCCCGCCTGGCTTTCATTGGGCAAGACCTGCTGGCTCAACTGTCTTGGCCGGGTGTGCTCCTGGCAATTCTCGGCGGGCTGTGGCTGCTGGGGTGGCAGACCCGTCACTTTCTGTTTCAAGCCGGACTGATAATCTTACTCCTGCTGTTCACCCTCGACTTTGAAGTCGTCAATCTGAATGAAGCGCCTGCCTGGTACTTAATGCCCGCTTACATGCTTTTTAATGTCTGGCTGGGGCTGGGAGTCAAAACTATTTTGGATTTACGATTTACGATTTACGACATCGTACCCTTGGGGTATTTACAATTTAAAGCGGTAATTCATGACAAAACAGGTCATAAAATTATCCCGACTGCTATCCACTATCTACTATCTGCTATCCTCATCTTCCTCCTTGCCTACACCCTGGTCTGGCCGAACTGGCAAATATTATACGCCGCCTCCACCGCCCCGCTGGACGAGTGGCGGCAGCTTTTGCGCGGCTCTCAGGCTCAACGCCTGGTTGAGAGCAGCCTGCCCTTCGTCGAACCCAACAGCATCATCTGGGGCGATTGGGAGCAGTATACACCGCTAAAGTATTACCAGCTCATCAATGGCTGGCGTCCCGATGTGACCGTCCGCAATCCCCTCGACCGCTGGCCCGAAAAAGTCGCCGCTGCCCATGCGGCGGGCCAGCCGGTCTACTTTACCCGCAAACCCACCGATCTCATCGGCACCCCCTACCTGACCATGCTCGGACCCCTCATTTATCTACAAACCACCCCCCAGCTTCAAGTACCGTCTAACCTTATCCCGCTGGACGTCAATTTTGAGGATGAGCTTGAATTGATCGGCTACCGCGCCAAAATCTGGCCGCAAGATTCTATGCTCCCTCCCCCTTTCAGGGGGAGGGCCGGGGAGGGGGTCGGCCCCATCCTACAACTCATGCTCTACTGGCGCGCTCCCCACAAATTATCCTGGGACTACGCCCTCTCGCTGCGATTGCTCAACCCGACCGGGCAGGAACTTTACAAAAAAGACGCCACTCATCCGGTTCTCAGCAGCTACCCGACCACCCTCTGGACCCCCGGTGAGGTCGTCGGCGATTATTACGAGCTGCCGCTTCCCCCCGCTTCCGGCCCGCTGACCCTCCACCTGCTGCCCTACCGGACCGAAGGCCCCGGCCAATGGCACAACCTGACGTTTGAGGGTATGGAGGGGATTAAACTAGGACCGTTTGAGGCAAGATGAAGCAGTACCGGCAAAGTTACCAGGATGTGTTATAATAGCCCCCGCAAAATTAGCTAGAGTAAGTATATGGCTTATCCTTTACGTGATATCCCCTACGCCTTGAAACACGGGCTATTTTTGATTTTAATCGCCTTTACCGGACTGGGTCTGCTCTATGATTTCAATGTTCCTTTGTTTGAAAAGCCGGATGAGTTAAAGCACTTTGCCGTTATCCAGCACATTCAAGCGACAGGCCAACTGCCGGTAGTAAAAGCCGGAGAGAACAAGCCCTGGGATCAAGAAGGCACTCAGCCGCCGCTTTACCATATTCTGGCGGCTCTCACCGTCTCATGGCTTGACCTGAGCCATTTTTCCGAGCCTCCCCGTAATCCTCACTACGCCGATGAACGCTCCTTTATCTGGCGGCAACGCGGCAACAACAATCTTTATCTTCACCCGGCAGACGAAGCATGGCGACTGGAACCTACCTTTATAGCGGCACGGCTGGCTCGCTGGCTCTCCTTACTGGCCGGCATCGGCACGGTTAGCCTGACCTACCTGCTGGCGCGGATTGTTTTTGATGACCCGCAAGTGGAAACCATCGCTGACCAACCACCGCCGCCCGTGACCACAACTACCGACAACCGGCGGCAGATTGTTGATATTGGATTGCAACCGACCCCACCATCCCGCCTCTTTCATCCTCTATCTTCCATCCTCTATCTTCCATCCTCCATCCTTGCCCTGCTTTCTGCCAGCCTGGTTGCCTTTATTCCCCAGTTTCTCCACACCAGTTCGGCCATCACCAACGACAGCCTGAGTGTGACCCTGGCGGCTGCGGCCCTGGTCGTGCTGGCGCTGATGATCAAAAAAGGTAACTCGACTCGCTATGCCATTTACTTGGGCGTTATTTTGGGTTTAGCGGCCCTGACCAAACTAAGTTTGCTCTACTTACTGCCTGTAACCGGCCTGGTACTGCTGATTGACTTCTACCGGCATCGCTCCCTGCGCCGTTCTCTCGTAGAAATAGCCTTCATCGCCGGGCTAATGTTGTTACTGTCCGGCTGGTGGTACTGGCGCAACTGGCGGGTGTATGGAGATGTAACCGCCCTTAACGCGCACTTACTCTACCGCGGCGGCCCGCTCAACCCGACACCCAGCCTGGCTCAAATTTGGCAAACCGAGCTGACCGGTCTGGAACTGTCTTTCTGGGCCGCTTTTGGCGCCGGCCAAATCTTGTGGGAACCCTGGCTCTATACGCTCTTACGCTGGTTAAAATATCTGATTGGCTTGGGGCTGGTCATCGGCCTGGGACGAGCGGTGAGAAATGGACCAACACTTTTTGCCCAAAAGTCGCCCCCCAACTCATCATCGTCCTCCCATTCTACCGACCCGAAAGCGCTGCCCATTCTGGGCCTATTGGCCTTGTGGAGCCTCATTATCTTCGCCGCGCTGCTGCGCTGGATGCAAATCACCCCGGCTTCATGGGGGCGACTGCTCTACCCGGCCCTGCCGGCGTTGGGCATTTTGACAGCCTGGAGCCTGTGGCAGTTTACCTCGTTCGGCCCGTTTCGCTCGGACTCCTCAAAACTTGTGCCCGGTATTCCCCGAACTGCAACATATATTTTACGTGTTACCGTATTAGCCCTGCCGCTACTGGTCGCCATCGCTCTTTTTTGCCTTGCCCTGATCAGCCCTTTCCGCTATCTTCAAGCCGCTTACGCCAAAACACCGCCCATCAGGGAAGCTAACCTTCCGCGCGCCGGTTTGGAGCGATTGGATTTGACCTATGATAACGGGCTGCGCTTAATTGCCTACCGGGTTGATAAATCGCCCGTACACCCCGGCGACTGGCTGCCGGTCACCCTCTACTGGCAGGCTGACCGGCCCATCACCAAAAATTACAGCGTGTTTATCCATCTGTTAGGTCAAAACAACGCCGTTATCGGCCAGGTTAATACCTATCCGGCCGGAGGCAACTGGCCCACCTCGCTCCTGGAACCGGGCCAGATTCTTGAAGATACTTACTACATCCCCATTTTGCCGGAGGCCGGCGCGCCTGCGGTCATCCGGCTGGCAATGGGAATTTTTGAATTTGAAGACCCGGCCCGGGCGGCCAAACCTGCCGTCAACGCGGCCGGCGAAATAATCCAACCGGTTGTTGGGGCCATTCCCTTACTCCCCCATCATTGGTCTAAACCGGAGCCAGAACACCGGCTAACGGCAAACTTTGGTGGGCAGATCCAATTACTGGGCTATGACGGCCCTCCCGCCGAGACGGTTATCAAGCCGGGCGATCCAATCTCCCTTACTTTTTATTGGGAAACCCTGAGCGCACCAGGCCAGGATTTAACCCTGTTCATTCACCTGATCGAGCCAAGCTCCCAAACCCAGATGGCCGGTTTCGATGGACCGCCCGCTTTTTCTACCGCTTTCTGGCAGCCCGGCTACCGGATCACTGATTCCCGCCAGCTTGCCGTTCCTGCCGACCTGTCCCCCGGCACGTACGAGTTACAAATAGGCTGGTACAACCCCACCAGCCTGGCCCGACTGCCTCTGACAGAGACAAATAACCAGCAGGATTATTTACCGTTGCTAACGCTGAATGTCCTCCCATAAAAAGATACTTTAGACAAATCCTGTCTCCAGACCCTCCTCAAGGCAGGACAGTAACAATTCTACTTATGGGCAAAAGTGCTATAATAGCGGGAAACGGGAGGCGTCCCGGGAGGTTTTGCCGTTATCTGCTCAGAGCGCCAGCAATCAATCATCCAAAATCACCCTCAAGCCGGATTGATCCTGCTCGCTTTTATCATCTTGGCCCTTGTCTACAGTTTCGTCACCCCCCCTTTGGAAGCGGGTGACGAGTCGCGCCATTACGCTGTGGTCAAATACATGGCCGATACCGGCCGCCTGCCGGTGCAGCGGCCCGGCGAGGCTCAGATTCATTGGAGCCACGAAGGTAACCAGCCCCCGCTCTATTATGCCCTGGCCGCCCTGCTGACTTTCTGGATAGATACCGGCGACTGGGCCGATGTGTACTGGTACAATCCTCATACAACCATCGGCGACCCGCTCCGCCCTGATAACAAAAATATCACCACCCACCCTCCCGGCGAAACCTGGCCGTGGCGGGGTCACGTCCTGGCCGTCCATCTCATCCGTTTCCTGTCCATTGCGATGGCCGCGGTCACCGTGACCGGCTGCTACTTTATTGCTCTGACGCTCTTCAGCGGCAACCGCTGGCTGGCCGCCGGGGCGATGGCCCTTGCTGCCTTTAACCCCATGTTCATTTTTATCTCCGCGTCGGTCAACAACGACAACGCCGTTATTATGTTTGTAACCCTCGCGCTCTGGCTCATGGTGAAAATGGCAAAGGGAAGACTGGAAGACTGGAAGACTGGAGATACACCCAAGGATGCATCAATTTTCCAGCCTTTCAGCCTTCCAACCTTCCAATCTTCTGCCCTCCTCGGCCTGCTCATCGGCCTGGGGGCATTGAGCAAGCTTTATGCCCTGGGACTGCTCCCTTTAGCCGGGCTGCTTTTTCTATGGCTGGCCTACTGGGACGACCACAGACCACAGACCACAGACCGCCAATCAGCAATGAACAATGCTGCTCCCCTGCCCCCCCGCTCCCACCTGCTCTCTTCTACCCTCCTACTTCGCGCCTTGACCTGGAGCGCCATCACCTTCCTCGTTGCTTTCGCCATAGCTGGCTGGTTCTACTGGCGCAACGCCCTGCTTTATGGCGACCCTTTGGCCCTGCAAGCAATGCGTGACACCGCCGGCCAGCGCAGCCATGCTCCCACACTGGTCACCCTCCGCGCCGAATTCGAGGGATTTCGCATTGCTTACTGGGCTTTGTTTGGCGGCGTCAATATCCTGGCCGATAACTGGATTTACAAGGTGCTGGATGGAGTTTCCCTCATCGCCATCACCGGTGTAGCTGCGTTTGTTTTATCACGTATCACACATCAGGTATCACATTTCAGAGCAAAGCCTCCGCGAGGGACGCTTCATGCTTCTCGCCTCTCACTCTCCGCTTTCCTCATCCTCCTGACCTGGGCTACCGTCATGATCGCCGGCTTCGTCATCTGGAATCTCACCCAGCCGGCTGGACAGGGCCGTCTCCTCTTCCCTGCCATCGCCGCTTTCTCAGCCCTGGGCGTGCTTGGCTTAACCTGGTGGCTGCCCCAGCAGGGTCAAAAACTCGTCACCATCCTCTGCGCCGTGGGCCTGTTTGTTTTTGCTGCCCTATCACCAGTTTTATACATAGTTCCTGCCTATACGAAACCCCCTGTACTCACCGAGCAGAACCTGCCCGCCGACCTGCAACAGGTCAGTTTCACCTACGCCGGCAAGATGCGCCTGCTGGGGTATCACCTGCCTGCCTCGACCGTTCGCCCCGCCGAAACCCTGCCCTTGACTCTCTACTGGCAGATCCTCGAACCGGTTGACCTTAACTATAGTATTTTCGTCCATCTGCTCGGCCGGCAGCGCCAGGTGGTCGGCCAAGTTGACACCTACCCCGGCGGCGGTCACTGGCCGACGACGCTGCTGTCTCCCGGCGCTGTCCTGGCCGATCATTACCAAGTTCCAATTACGCCCGCAGCCGAGTTTAACCAGGCTCCGACGCGGCTGTTGATTGCTGCCGGTGTTTATGATTTCAACGAGCCGGGCCGTCCCGGTAAGCCGGCCGTCAACGCAGACGGCCAGCCCGTCGAACCCCTGATTGCCAGCGCCAAACTCATTCCCTGGCAGTGGCCCAGCCCGCCCCGATCTGACCCGGTCATCAATTTCGCCGACAAAGTGACCCTGCTCAGCTATCAAATCGCCGCCGACCAGCAATCCGTTACCCTGAACTGGCAGGTCAATGCGCCCCTCGGCCTTGATTACACCGTCTTTCTGCAAGCCTGGCAAGCCGCCCCACTGACCGGTTCGGCTGTGAGCGGCATGAAGGCTGAATACGTGACCGGCTTCGACGGTCCCCCGGTACAAGGCGATTACCCCACCTCGCTCTGGGCGCCCGGCGAAATTATTGTGGACACCCATACCCTCAACCTCGCCACCCTGCCCCCCGGCGAATATTATCTCCTGGCCGGACTCTACAACCCTGCCACCGGCGAGCGTCTGCCCGCCGCCATCCCCAGCGGCCCTCTGCCCGATTACGCCGTCAATCTCGGTACTCTACAGGTGGCAAGATGACCCGTTGCCAGGTGACAAGAAATCTATAAAATGTCTCACGCCTTACGCCTTACGTCTTACGCTCTCCCCCTCCTCCTGATCCTCCTCGTCTTCACCCTGCTGACTCTTTACCACGCTATCGTCCTGCCCCTCGGCGAAGCCGACGATGAAACCGACCACTACCAGTACCTGCGCTTTGTCGCTCGAACCGGCCATCCGCCTTTTACCGAGAGCGAACGAAACGAGGCCGGATTCAAAGGAGGGCTGGCCCCGCTGTACTACTGGCTGACCGCCTGGCCAATCGCCCTTGTCGGCGAGCAGAGCCTGCCGGATGTGCGCCGGGTTGACGCCCGGCCGGAGCGCCACATTCCCAGCGATGGGCTGGGAATTAACCACGTCTTGCATACGCTGGACGAGCAGTGGCCCTGGCGCGGCCAACCCTTAGCCTGGCGCCTGGTCCGATTTCTCTCGCTCCCGCTCGCCTGTGTAACAATTGCAGCCAGCTATATCCTGGCCCGCCGCCTCTATCCCGAACCGAAACTCATCGCCGTCGGCGCGGCTGCATTTGTGGCCTTTTTGCCCCGTTTTATGGGCAGCAGCGCCGTTATCAACGACGACAACCTGGTTTTTGCCCTGACCACCCTTTTGCTTTTGGTCCAGGTCATGATCCTGCAAAACGCCTCCCCCTCACCCCGGTTATTCGCTCTCTTCGGCGCGCTCTTCGGTCTGGCCCTCGTCACCAAATATTTTAGCCTCATCCTGATCCCAGAGGTAATCTTTACGCTTTGGATGTCTCTAGCCCATCAGAGTCGAAAATTACAAGCTCAAGGTAATGACCCATCGCATTTCCCGCTCCCCGCCCTACGCTCTCCCCTTGCCGCCTTTCTCGCCGCGCTTGGCCTCACCGCCGGGCCCTGGTTTGCCTTTATCCTCCTGCGCTTCAACCACATCGGCGAACTCGGCCTCATTCCCGGCCTGGCCGCCTCACTCGGCGAGCCACAAATCACCGAGGGATTGGTCGGCCTGCTCTCCGGCCAGTCGGTACGCCCCATTGCCGCCACCTACAGCCTGTTTGAATGGTTTGGGCTGCTCTACCGCTCCTTCTGGTTCGAATTTGGCTGGATGCAGATTTTCGCCCCCGGCTGGCTTTATGCTCTTTTCTCGGTACTATTACTGTGCGCCCTGGCAGGTCATGGGCTGCGTGTTACATCTTTTACTTCACGCAACACGCACTACGCATCAGAGCGAAGCTTCCCCTTGGGACGCATCACCTTCCTCCTCATCTTCCATTTCCTCCTCTTCCTCGCCGTCGTCCTGGCCCGCTACATTCTCAGCGCCACCGTTGACACCGGCCAGGGCCGCCATCTTTACCCGGCGCTGGGTGTCATTGCTTTGTTTGTTTCTCTCGGCCTCTACTACTTGGGATTTTGGATTTTAGATTTAAGATTTAAGACTTTTCCTTTCTCTTCTATGCATCTATTACCTGGCTTCCTCAAAAAACTAACCATCCCTAACTATCCTCCATCTTCTATCTTCTATCTACCATCTACCATCTTCTATCTTCTATTCACTCTCTTCTTTCTTGTCCCTTCCTTCCTCCTTCATCCCTCATCACCTGCCCCTGGTAAGGGGTTCATCCTGCCTCATTACGACACGCTGCCGGTCACCATCACCCCTCCCGCCGACCTGCCCATTGCCTATCGCCATAACCTACCCTTTGCCGAGGGCCTGGCCCTGGCCGGTTTTGATACACCCACGACCGTTTCGGCGGGAGAAGCCCTGCCCGTCACTCTCTACTGGCGGTCTGAGCGAGAAGCACAGCAGGATTACCTGGTCACTCTCTGCCTGCAAGACGACAACTCGCAGCCTGTCGCCTGCTGGGCAGGCCATTTTGCCGACGGCCGCTACCCGGCTCGCGCCTGGGAAGCAGGCGACACCCTGGCCGATACGGTTTTTGTACCCATCCCCACCTGCGCCCATCTCCCCGATCAAAGGTACCGCCTCCACCTCGAACTCTGGCCGCTGGCCCCTGACTCGCCGGAACCGCTGCCCGCCGGGCCGCCGGTGTTGCAGCAAACCTTTGCCGAGCCGCTCATTGCCATTCGGCCTACGGATGCCCTGCCTCAAACTGCTGCGTTCTGGCGCGGCAACGGGCGATTGACTGGCGCCACCTCGCTCCAACTGGGCCAGGCCTTAACCCGGCTTGACACGACCATTCCCGGCCAAAACCAGTCCCCCAGATTTATCCGCCAGGCCAGCGGCCCGGTTTCCACTTGGCCGGTCCTACCGGGATTCAACACCCCGTTGTTTCTCCCCTGCGACGAAGGCCCTGCGCCTTTCGCCCAGGCTGCTACTTTCATCGCCGGGCCGACTCTGCCCCCCGGTCCCTACGTTCCCGACCCCCCCGGCGCACCGACCACCCTGAGTGTCTCCCTCAACCTGCGCCAGCGCGCCTTCGCCCCACTGACTTCGACCCTGGTCTTCACCCCGTATTTAGCCCCACTCTCGCTGGAATTTCCCGGTCAGCCAGCTATCAACCGGGGAGATGGGAAGACTGGAAGACTAGAAGAAACGAGCAACCTTTCAACCTTCCAACCTTCGAGCCGAAGGCCCCCTATGGGCAACCTTCCAACCCTCCCCCCCTCCTCCCTCCTCCCCATCACCCTGCACTGGCAGGCCCGCCGCTGGATGGCCGACCCACTGATTGTCTCGCTGAAGCTGCTGGATCAGGATTTCCAGGTGGGCGGCGAGCGCCAGGCGACCCTGGGCGACCGCTATCCCAATGTCTTGTGGGTTCCCGGCGAAGTCGTCGAAGAGACCTATCCCCTCCGCCTCAACCCCAGCGCCCCACCCGGTCTCTACCGCCTGGAAATCAGCCTGCTACGCCAGGATAAAACGTTGCCCGACGGTTACGAAAATATACCTCTGACTGAGGGTGAAACGGACCTGGGCCAGAATCTGTATCCCACCACCTTCCGCCTCCTCGATCCCGCCCACGGCACGCCGCCGCCCTATCCCTTCTCCGCCCAGCTCGGCGACTCTGTCCAGCTTACCGGCTACAACCTCCAACCCCAATCCAAAATCCAAAATCCGAAATCTAAAATCCTTTTGGCCCTCTACTGGCAGTCCACCGCCAAAATCACTAGCAATTACACTGTCTTTACCCAGCTTGTCGGCCCGGATGGGCAGGTCTGGGCGCAGTGGGACAATCCGCCCCAGGCCGGCCGCTACCCGATCACCGCCTGGGCCGAACAGGACAGCGTGGTTGACCGTTACACCCTGGCCCTCCGCGATGGCGCTCCCAACGGAGAATATCGCCTGCTGGTCGGTATGTACGATCCGGCCACAGGCCAGCGCCTGCCCGCTTTGGTCAACGGCCAGCCTCAGCCCGACAATGCCGTTGTCTTGACCACCCTTTCCCTGGCTCCCTGATTCGACCCACCTTTCGAGCCGTGCTAAAATCGAAACGGTATATTGAGGAAAAAAATTTACACAGAGCCACACAGAGAAGGCACAGAGATTCGCGGAGAAACTTTAATATTTCTCTGCGCGCTTTGCGTCTGCGACTCCCTGGCGAAACTCTGTGTTTCAGCTTATCCAAGAGGTGAAACAATGGCTACTGAAATTCGGCGAATTGCGCTCAATACCGGCGGCGGCGACGCGCCGGGCTTGAACGCCGTCATCCGCGCGGCGGTGCTGTCTGCATTGAACCGGGGCTGGGAGTGTGTGGGCATCCGTGAGGGCTACAACGGCCTCTTTTTGGCCGAGCAGTATCCCGAAGGGGGATTGATCCCGCTGACCCGCGAGAGCGTGCGCGGCATTACCCACCTGGGCGGCACCATTTTGGGCACCACCAACCGGGGCAACCCGCTGCGCTACCCCACCCTTGACGAACAGGGCCAGCTCGTGGAAATAGATCGCACCGACGAGATTTTGGCCGCCTTCCGGCTGCAGCAGATTGACGCCCTGATTGCCATCGGCGGCGACGGCTCGCTCGCCATCGCCAACGCCTTTGCCCGCAAGGGGCTGCGTGTGGTCGGCGTGCCCAAAACGATTGACAACGACCTTGACCAGACCATAATTACTTTTGGCTTTGATACCGCCGTTTCCTTCGCCACCGAGTGTCTGGATCGTCTCCATTCTACAGCCCAGGCTCACCGGCGGATCATTGTGGTCGAGGTGATGGGCCGTTACGCCGGCTGGATTGCGCTCAATGCCGGCGTCTCCGGCACCGCCGACGCCATCCTTATTCCGGAAATCCCCTATGATTTGAGCAAAGTCGCCGCCAAGATCGAGGATCGCGCCAGAAGAGGCTTGAATTTTTCCATCGTCGTCGTGGCCGAAGGGGCCAGGCCGAAAGATGGCACTATTTCGGTCATTTCCAAGGAGTTGGGCCGGGCCGAGCGCCTGGGCGGTATCGGGGAAAAAGTCGCCGCCGAGCTGCAAGAACTGACCGGCAAGGAAGCGCGAGCCGTGGTGCTGGGCCACCTGCTGCGCGGCGGCACGCCGACGACCTTTGACCGGCTGCTGTCGCTCCGCTTCGGCGCGGCCGCCGTCCGCGCCCTGGCCGAAGGGCAGTCCGGGGTCATGGTCGCCCTCGACCCGCCGACCGTGCGCTACGTACCGCTGGAACTGGTCGCCGGGCGCATGAAATCCGTCCCGCTGGACTGCGATACCATGCTGACCGCCCGTGAGTTGGGGATTTCCTTTGGGGATTAGAGTTAGCGCAGCAATTTATTCAAAGAGTCAGGGCTTAGGTGTTTGATAGGTGCTTCATCGCAAAGATATGAAACTTGCGTTCATTATAACGACCAATCTTCTTTTGCTACTGGCTGGGTGTCAGGCTCTTGTTACTTTATCTGGAAAGGATACGCAATCGGATCAGGAAATGAGATTGATAACTGAACATATCCGAGTAGATGATGAAGTTATTGATAAAGGAGATCCCTATACAATCATAGAGCCGGTATGGTGGAGTGGAAATATTTATGAGGGCGAGACAGAATATAATAAAAGTCTTGCTGAATTTTCAAAAGAACAAAGGCTGATTTTTGCAGTTATTTGGTATATGTCTGAGGTTAACAACGGAGGACACGACCAGTTCTACTATAACTCGACAGGAATCGTTTGGAAGGATGCGCTTACTGGCTTCGAAGAAATGGGAGTTGATGAAGCCGTTGAAATATTGGAAGAATCTGCAAAACGACTAGGGGGCAAGCCTAATCTCGATAGAGAAACACGTTGGGCACAAATGGATACTTACCATCCTGCATTCGATGATTTGGATGACAGATTTTACGATTTAGAAAATAGGGTAGATTTAGATACAATTATGCGAGATTACATTATAAAAAATCGAGAAGCCTTCTATTATGAAGGGGATATCCAGAAACCGGAACCCTAAAGAGTTGGCCCTTTTATGAATTTCGTCTTTTTCGCATTTGTCGTAGTCCAACTCCTCTTAAATTTCGTGTCAATTCGTGAAATTTGTGGCTGATTTCTACATCACCTCACGCAATCGTCATGAACCCAACTTGTTCTGCCGCCCTCACCATCTCTCGGGTTACATCATAATCCGCATCCGTGACCGGAGCGAAACGCTCCACAAAGCCGTGGGCCAGGTGGCTCCGCGCGGCGGGGTCATCGCCCATAGCCAGCAAAATGGTTCGCACCTCGGCCTTCAAGCGCTCCGGCATCTGCCGGGCAGCAACGATCGGTTGAATCGGCGCGGGGCCAAGCGTGTCAATGATTCGCAGTTGGGCAGCCAGGTCCGGCTGGTCGCGCAGTTCGATGGCTAACACCTGCGAGTCAATGGCCGAGGCGCCCACATCCCCCGCGCAGACCAATCGAATGGAATTTTGATGGGAACCGGCGGCGATGACCCGGCCAAAAAAGCCGCGGGTCTCGCCCATCTGCACCAATCGGTAGCGGGTGATGTTGTAACCGGAGTGCGAATCCAGGTCATTGTACGACCAGCAGCAGCCGCGCAGGTCGGCGAAGGTTTGATAGGGGCTGTCCCGCCGCACAATCACGTCGGAAAAGTAAATGGGCTGGCCGGCGTAGCGCTCGCCTTGCAGCACCGGTGCGGCCAGCAGTTCAACCGGTGACGGATTCTGATCAGCAAGCTGAATGTAGGGCAGGCCGCAGATAAACCCAATATCGGTTTCGCCTGCCGCAAATTGGTCGAAAGAAGCGCCGACCGCCAGCTCGGTGGGGCAGCCGAGGCTCTGGCCGATATAATCGGCAATAAATTGGTACACTGGCCGCATATTGGGCGCAAGAAAAGTAGCAAAACGGATTAACACATCGCCTCCAAACAAAAATTCGGTAATGTTATGATTGGAGTCCAAAGTGCACTTTGGACTCGATTTTTATTCAGACTCACAACAAGCTTTAGAAACCTATCTCTATTCAGCCGCCCTCGCCTGGGATTGAAATCCCAAGCTAACTCAGGTAAAAGTCGGTTAAAAACCGACTCCCTGTGGCTCAAACCAGTGCGCTTCAGCGTACTTTTAATCTCCTTAGCCCTGAACTTCAGTTCGGGGCGGCGGACTGAAGAGGTACGGAAATCCTTGGCCTTTCTGTACCTTGATCATCTCCAAACCGATTGGACCGTTTCAACGATAGTTCTCAGCTTGCGCTTCTCATCGGCTACCGAGATACGATTTCCCACGATGGAGGTAGAGAAGCCGCATTGGGGGCTGAGGGCCAGCCGCTCCAGGGGCACAAACTGCGCCGCTTCTTTGATCCGGGTCGTCAGCCCCGGGACAGTTTCCACCCGTGAAGTTTTGGTCGTGACCAGGCCGAGCACCACCATTTTGTCCTCCGGCGCCTCTCGCAGCGGCTCAAAGCCGCCGGAACGCTCGTCGTCATACTCCAGCAGCAGGCGGTGAGCGTGAATGTTCCTGAAAATCGGCCTGGCGATCAGTTCGTAGCTGCCCTGGGTCAGCCAGCGACTGCCCTGGTTGCCCCGGCAGAGATGGAAACCAAAAGTGATGCCGGGAAACCCATCAATCACGGCGTTGTCCAGCTCGATGCCGTGCTGCAGCCAGCGCTCCAGCGTCCAGCCCTGCCCTTCGTAAAAAGCCCTGGTCTGGGGTTCGAGCAGAAGCGGGTAATGGGGCGCATCAAGCTGGATATAGGTGCAGCCCAGCCGGACCAACTCGGTCACTTCGTCGTGCAGAATATCTACCACGTCGGCCAGAAAGCTGTCCAGGGTCGGGTAAACGTGGCTGGAAATATTAGGCGACCAGAAATTGGCCCACAGGCTGGGGCTAGGCAGGGTAACTTTGGGGATGCGGCTGGTCCGCGCCCGCAGGTACGTAAATTCCTCCGCCGAGAGATGGCGCTTGCGTTTTAATTTGTCTACCACCCCCAGCTTTTGCGGGCGGCCCTTGCTCCAATCGCCGATGCTTTCGTCACCGTACCAGTCACCCCACAGGAAAGCATCAATATCGTACTCGCCAAAGCCGGCCACGGCCGCCGGCATCTGGCTCTGGAAGGAGAGACGGCGCATCTCGCCATCTGTCACCACGTCCAGGCCGGCTTCTTCCTGCAAGGCGACCGCCCCATCCACCGCCCAATCCTCGATCTTTTTAAAGGCCGCCTGGCTGATCAAGCCATCGGCCACATCCTGCTGCGCCTTGACCAACTCCGGCGGGCGGAGCAAACTGCCGACAACGTCGGCGTGAACCGTTATCATAACACCTCGCTTTCATTGAAGAGAGCAGAGTTGCAAGGTAGCAGGGTAGCAGGAAAATCTGCTACCTTGCTACCCTGTTCCTCTGCCTAATTCCACGACCACAAGCCAATGGCCCCTTCATCCACCAGCATGGCCTGATTGCCATCCTCGGACCAGGTATCAACCAGCCAGACACGCTCGACCAGCGCCGGGTCGCGGTCGGCGTAAACCAGATAGCGGCTGTCAGGCGACCAAAAGCGGTCGCTCTGGGCATATTGATTGAAACTGTTCACGATAAAGTTCATCTGGAACGAAGGTTCAAACACTTTGTAGCCCCGATCTCGATTTTCGGCCATGTGGTAAACCCGCCACTGCATCCAGGTTGCATCATGCACGGGCAGCCAGGTTAAATAGGCCAGCCGCTGCCCGTCCGGCGACCAGAAGAAGCCGAGGATCTGAAAGCCGGCATCCGTAACCCGCCGGGTCTCGCCGCTCTGCCAGTCGAAAATGTGGACGGGACCGTAAAAAGGATCACCCGGCTCAGCCCGGACTGCGTAAGCCACCTGCTGGCCGTCCGGCGACCAGGCAAAGGCCGCCTGCCCGTTCGGCGCGCGGGTCAGAGTTTCCGGCTGACCGGAGCCAAAACTTTGCAAGGCGTCAACTTTCGCCTCGGCAGATACGCCCAGCCAGCGATCTCCTCGCGGCGACCAGGCCGGGGCCAGGAACAATCCCGGCGGGTGGGACAGCTCTTCCGCGTGATTTCGCTCAATATCGTACAGAACCAGCCTGGCCTGCTCATTGTGGCGGCGTGCCCCCCCGGTGTGCCAGACCATGCGCCGGCCGTCCGGCGACCAGGCAAAATAAAAGGGACGCCCCCGGCCCACCCGCCGGTTGTCAACCCGGCCTGCCTCCAGCTCGACCAGGCGCAGGCTGATGCTGTCATCTTCCTCGATGAGGTAAGCCAAGCGGCGGCACTCTAAAGGCCGGTCGGGACAGGCTGTCGGCGACCAATAAATGTAAATGACAAAATGCTGGTCGCTTTGACCCACAATCCGGGGCGGCGTTTCCGGGGGTTCGGCCATGTACAGGGTGCTGCGGGTTTCGCTGCCGGACCGGGTTACGGCCGCAAAGGCCAGCCGGCCATCGGGTGACCAGGAGAGGCGGTGGTAGGAAAGACCGGGGTATTCGGCGGCAGCGGTGGCGTCAGCGGTCACGGCGAGGGTCCGGCTGCGGTCGGCGGTGGTGATATAGACATTGCCATCGCCGCCAATGTAAGCCAGCCGTCCGGACACCGACGGCGAGGGATGAAAGGCAGCGGGCGAGGGGGCAAGCTGACAGCCAAGTAAGACAGTCCCTATCAGCCCCAAGATCGTAAACCGGAACACCTTCAGCCCCCCTCATGCCCCCGTTCTAAGTCTGGAGATGCTCCCTGACGTAATTCCGGGCGCGTTCGGCGCCCGCCAGGAATTGCGGCCTGATCTTTTCATAGAGATCGAGGGGAATCGCCCCATAGGGAGGGTCTACCTGGGCGTATTTCTGGAGAAAAGAGGTTATATCCAGCGAGATGTCGCCCGGCCCAATGTCGGCAACGGCTTGACCTGTTTTGCCTTTGGCCCGGCAGAGAAGATAAGCGACCTGGGTTTCGCTCACGGTGCCCATACAGTCGCAGGGCTTGTACCCTTCTAAACCCAGCATCTTGCGGACAAAGGTTCTGTTTTCCGACAGGTCGAACAGATTCTTATCAAACATCTGCTCAACCACGGCCTCATCCAGGTAGGCTACCAGATGCATCCAGACATAAATACACTTGGGGCACCGGCCGCACCACGGCTTCTGCTGCGCGCACGAGTGCGTACTCGGCACTGCCGCCGCGTCCCTGGCCAGCAGATTAAAGACCACAAGATCGTAAACCGGGCGGAGCAAATGAAAATAGTTCAGATTGGAAACGAGGTTCGTCTGAATGTAATCGGCCAGCAGCTTTTCGGCGGCGGTGCTCATACCCCACAGATAATTGATTTCTTCGCCCGTTTTGTCCCAAATCAGGTTGTGTTCGTCGGTGCTTTTGGTGATGCCGAGCGCCACCTGGGTATAATTGTGCTGCAAAGCGATGGGCAGCGCCGTCCAGTAGGAGCTGACCGTTTCGGCGGCTAAAAGATGCCTGACGCCGTATTCCGGGTAGAGCTGCGCCGCCGGGGAGTCCAGCGCGGTGTCGTAAACCCAAGCGCGATGGCGGTTCAAAGCGGTTGTGTGTTGTAACATGCCGTCAATCAAATGATGCTGCCGCTGCGCCGGGCCATAAATGTTGTGGGAGTAAACCATGACATCATACGGAATGCCGGCCCGCTCTAACAGTTTGGCCGAAACCAGGCTGTCCTTGCCCCCGCCGCAAAGACTGAGCAATCTTTCGCCTGGGGAAAGCGTCACCGGGCCGGCTAAAGGTCGCTGCCCCGGCCACAGAGCGGTTGGCTGCTGCGGGCCAACATAATCGGCAATATCATTATCGTGCCGCCAGACGCCCCACACATTCTGAAAGATCGTCCGCCACAGTTCAAAAAATGGGCCGGAATAAAGATCCTGGTATGGTCCCAAATCCAGGACTTCAGGTTTCAGGCTGGCCGCTTTATTGGCTTCAAAAGCAAGCAGGTGAAAATAGATCTGCCGCATAAACTCCCGGCCAAAACGGGTTTCAAGCTCATAGAAGTTAACCGTATCATACCAGTAGGCGGTTGAAAAGACGATGTCGTCAACGCGATAGTTCAGCACCAACTGATGCCGCGAGCGATTAACTTCCTCAAAAACAAGCTTCCCAGGCATTCTTAAACCTTCTGATCCGGCCTCTCAGGCAAATTCACGGATGTCCACAATCTCCTGTTCGGGTACCTGGCTTAAGACTTCTCGCACCTCATCCACCGTCACCTGGGGGATTTTGAGCACCATGTCGTAAAAGCCGGAGCGGCGCGGCGAGGGGAAACTGCCGATGCCCATAATGCCCCACCCGTGTTGAGAAATCACCCCGGTCAGCTTGGCAAACTCGCCTTTCTGATTGGGCATGCGCATGGTCACCCGCACCCCGGCGGCGGGCAGGCCCAACATCTCTTGAAAGGCATGTAAGACATCCACCTCGCTCAAAATACCGACCACCACCACTTTGTCCTCAAGGACGGGCAGACAGCCAATTTTGTGATCCATCATGATCCGGGCGGCGCGCTCGATGGTTCGATCCGGAGTAATGGTCTGGACCTCGTCGGCTTTGAGCATGAGATCGCTGACCGAAAGATTGGACAGAAAGCGGCTGATCTCCCACACGTTCAGACTGGCCATGGCATCCGGCTTGAGGGCCAGCCTTTGGCGTGTGAGCAGCCCCAGCAGCCGTTTGCCGTCACCGATCACCGGTAAATGCCGAACGTGATTTTCGGCCATGAGCTTTTCGGCGTCAGCCGCCGGAACTTCCGGCGAAACCATAATAGGATGGCGGGTCATACAATCTTTAACCAGCATGTTCAGCTTCCTTTGTTGATTGGGTTGCAATAACCGGCTCAAAACTGCTCAACGTATCCAGCGTATGGTGGCAGAAAATGCGGTGGCCTTGGCCGGCATCGCGCCAGGGCGGCTCGGTCAGGCAAACATCGGGATCGGGCAGCAGGTGGCGGCGCGGGCAGCGCGTATTGAAACGGCAGCCCGAGGGCGGGTTCAACGCGCTGGGGACGGAGCCTTCCAGGCGAATGCGTTTTTGCCGAGCCGTCGGATCGGGAATTGGCACCGCGGAGAGCAGGGCCTCGGTGTAGGGATGGTACGGCGGGGCATAAATCGCTTCCGCCGGGCCAATTTCCATAATCTGGCCCAAATACATGACCGCCACATAGTCGGAGAAGAAACGGACCACGCTCAAATCGTGGGCAATGAACAGCATGGTCGTGCCGTAGGCATCCTGAATTTCCAGCAGCAGGTTGAGCACCGCCGCCTGGACCGACACATCCAGGGCGCTGACCGGCTCATCGCACATGATCAGGTCGGGGCGGCTGGCCAGGGCACGGGCAATGCCGACCCGCTGTTTCTCCCCGCCGCTGAGCTGCCGGGGCAGGCGATCCATGTAATTCGCGCCGAGGCGAACCGCTTCCAACAGCCGGATAACTTCGCCGCGAATTTTGTTCCGAGGCACGGTGCCAAAGCGCTGCATGGGCCGGGCAATCTGCTGGCCGACGGTGTAGGAGGGGTTCATGGTCGAATCCGGGTTTTGAAAGACCATCTGCAGTTCCTGGATCAGTTTTTCATCGCGCGTGGTCAGGTCGCCGGTAATGTCAAAGCCCAAAAAGTTGGCCTGGCCGTCCGTGCTGTCTTCCAGGCCGACAATCGTTTTGACCAGGGTGCTTTTACCACAGCCCGACTCGCCGACGATGCCCAAGGTGCTGCCCTTGGGCACGCTGAAACTGGCGTTTTCCACGGCTTTCACCAGGCGCTTCTCCCCCAGTCCCAACACATCTTTCAGCGAGCTGCCCGGAACTTCGTAATATTTCTTCAACCCCTCAATTTTCAAAATCGGCTCATGCCCGCCATCGTGACTCACTTGCTTGGGGGGCAAGATATCCTCCGCGGGCTGCCACAGGCGCGGGTCAATCTCCTCGGCAAAATGGCAGCGGACCCAGGAACCGTTAGGCAGTTGGCGCAGGGCAGGCCGCTCGACCTGGCAGCGGTCGCGGCAGTAATCGCAGCGCGGCGAAAAAACGCAGCCGGTTGGCCGCTTGTCGGGCGGCGGCACCCGGCCCCGGATGGGGTAGAGCACGCTGCCCAGCTTATTGCTGCCCAACTTGGGCACGCAGCGAATCAGGCCCTGAGTGTAGGGGTGCTGCGGATCCTTAAAGATTTCCTCCACCGTTGCCCGCTCGACCATTTCGCCGGCATACATGACACCCACCCTGGTACAGACCCGGGCGATCACGCCCAGATTGTGGCTGATAAACATAATGCCGGTATCGAAATCCCGGCGCAGTTCGGCGATTAGGTCAAGCACGGCCGCTTCCACGGTCACATCAAGAGCGGTCGTCGGCTCGTCCATGATCAGCAGGGCCGGATTATTGAGCAGGGCCATGGCAATCACTACCCGCTGCTGCTGGCCGCCCGAAATCTGGTGGGGAAAACGCTGCATCACGTTGACCGGGTCGGGCATATAAACCCGTTCTAACATCTCAATACAGCGCTTCTCAGCCGCATCCTCACTCAACCCGCGATGGACGGTCAACACTTCTTTCATCTGGTCACCCAGGCGCATGGACGGATTGAGGGCCTGCATGGGGTCCTGGTAGACCATGGCAATCTGGTCGCCGCGCAGCCGGCGCAGCTCTTCGCCGCTCTTACCGACCAGTTCCTGGCCCAAGAACTTGATACTCCCCCGTTTAACGTAGCCGTTAGCGCCTAAAAAGTTGAGCACAGCCCAGGCCACGGTACTTTTGCCGCAGCCCGACTCGCCGACAATCCCATACGCTTCCCCGCGTCTGATTTGAAAGGAGACATCCTGGACAGCTTCGATTTCGCCGCCCCGCACTTTGTACGCAACGGCGACATTCTCTAATTTAAGAACCGGCGCCGATCTACTCATGGGGCTTTCCAATTCAGCCATTGACCCTCCTTTAGCGTTGATAGCGGGTTAATTCTTCGCGCAGGCCGTCGGCAAACAAGTTCAGCCCAATCACCAGGGTGGCAATGGCTGCGGCTGGCCAGACGACAGCCATCGGATTGCTAAAAATATTCTTGCGAGCCTCGTTGACCATGTTGCCCCAATCAGGATCGGGTGGGGGCAGGCCAATGCCCAAAAAACCCAGCGTACCGATGGCGAAGATCGCGTAGCCTACCCGCAGCATCGAGTCAACCAGAATCGGGCCGCGAGCATTGGGCAGAATTTCGACAAACATAATGTACCAGGGGCTTTCACCCCGTGTTTCGGCGGCGCGGATGTAATCGCGGGTTTTGATGTCGAGGGCCAGGCTGCGCACCAGCCGGGCGACCCCCGGCGCGCCGGTAATAGTGATGGCGACAATGACCACTAAATCGCCCTGCCCCAATGCGGCAATGACCACCAGGTAGAGCACAATGACCGGGAAAGCAATCAGGGCGTCGAGGAGCTGCATAATAATCTGGTCGGTCCAGCCGCCGCGATAGCCCGCGTTCAGCCCCAGCAGCGAGCCAACCGCCACGGAACCAAGCACCCCCCACACGGCGACCCCAATCGGGATGGAGAAGCCGCCCAAGCTCTCCGGCAGGCGGGTTTTGAGCAAAATAACCTGGGTACCGGTCATCAAGCGGGAGAGAAGGTCGCGGCCCAGGTGATCCGTACCCAGCCAATTGGCAGGGCTGGGCGGCTGGTTCTGGGTAAATTCCTGGGCATTCGGCGGGTAGGGAGTCCAGACCAGCGAGATCAAGCCCAAAATCACCCAGAAGGCAACCATCACCATCCCAACAGTAGCCACACGGGACTCAAAAATAATCGAGATGCTCTTCCACAAACTCTGCCAGCGCGAAGGTCCTTCGCGGGGTACAGTTCCGGGAACGGTTGGTTGGGCTACAGCCATGGTCGCCTCCTTAATTCACTAGACCTCAAAGGTCTTAAAGACCTTTGAGGTCTGCGTTTAAGCATAACGAATGCGTGGATTCAAAAACGTGTAGGCCAGGTCGCCAACAAGCCGGGTGCCAACGGCAATAACTACCGTAAACATAGCCGCGGCTTCGACGGCATTGAAATCGCCAAAAATAGCGGCGTCATAAATATATTTACCCAGCCCCGGATAGCCAAAGATCGACTCGACCACCACCACGCCGCCGATAAGCC
>JAHDWA010000053.1 GCA_023382535.1 Anaerolineae bacterium
GTCATCACCGAAGAAATGGGCCGCAAGCTCGACAGCGCGACCATCAAGGATCTGGGCACGGCCGATAAAGTTAGCTCGACCAAAGACGAAACCACCATTGTGGGTGGGGCTGGTGAAGAAGATGCTATCACCGGCCGGATCAACCAGATCAAGGCCGAGATTGAAAATAGCACCAGCGACTACGACCGCGAGAAACTGCAAGAGCGCCTGGCCAAATTGGCCGGCGGCGTGGCCGTCATCGGCGTGGGCGCGGCAACTGAAACCGAGTTGAAAGAGAAAAAGCATCGGGTCGAAGACGCCTTGAGCGCCACCCGCGCCGCTGTCGAAGAAGGTGTCGTGCCCGGTGGTGGGGTTGCTTTGATCAATGCGATTGAGGCTATTAAGGATCTCAAGCACGACACGCCTGATGTCAATACCGGCATCAACATTGTGCGCCGCGCTCTGGAAGAGCCGATGCGCCAGTTAGCCCGCAATGCCGGCAAAGAAGGGGCCGTCATCATTGACGAAGTGCGCCGCCAGCGCAGCGAGGGTGGTTTTATCGGCTACAATGTGATGACCGAGCAGTACGAAGACATGCTCAAATCCGGCATCATTGACCCGGCCAAAGTGACCCGCAGCGCTGTGCAAAATGCGGCTTCCATCGCCGCCATGATCCTGACCACCGAAGCCCTCGTCACTGACGTGCCCGAATCCAAATCGGTGATGCCTGCCGGCGGTGGTGATATGGGCATGGGCGGAATGATGTAATTTGGGACGTAACTTCCCCTTCGATCATCTAGTTTGAAGGAAGGTACGATGCATAGTAGGTTGACCCTTCATCTCTTATCAAGCGTGTGACCTGGTCTGAACTGGATGGGGTTGGCCGGGCCATGCCTCATATAAATTATGAAACTGTCTCGGGAAGAAGTTATAGATACCGTCAAATCGGCCCACGGTAATGGCGAAACACCCAACCTGTGCCAGGCCGACCTGTGGTGGGTTGATCTGAACGAGGCCAACCTGCAAGGGGTTGATTTGAGTCAAGCCTACCTACGCCGGGCCAACCTGCAAGGAACCGACCTGGGTGGGGCCGACCTGAGTGGGGCTAATCTGAGCGGGGCCAATCTGCGCCAGGCAAAACTAAGCAGAGGCGACCTTCACGAAGCTGACCTACGCCAGGCCGACCTGAGGGGGGCTGACCTACGCGAGGCTAACCTGCGCCGGGCGAAATACAATGATGATACCAGGTGGCCAGTGAATTTCGACCCCATTGAGGAGGGTGCAATAAACTACAGTTCAGCGTCCGGCTCCGATTTGTGTTGGCCAGTTTAATCAGGACCCGGAGAAAGCGCAAAAGCTCACCATCGAGTGTATGCGACCGGCACCACCGGCCAGATCCTGGAACAGGAACTTGGCTTCGCCATCACTAAACTGCAAAGTGGTCCCCTGGGGGGTGATCAGCAAATGGGGGCCAAGATTGTCGTTGACGAGATCAATTTTATGATCTTTTTCTCAGATCCGCTGGAACAACAAGCCCATGATCCCGATGTCAAGACGCTGTTGCGCCTGGCGGTGTTGTGGAACATTCCGATTGCCTGTAATCGGGCTTCGGCTGATTTTATGATCTCCTCGCCGTTAATGGATGGACAGTATGATCGGCTGGTCCCGGAATATGAGGAGTATCGCATCCGGAAGATAAGCATGAGCGCAGAAGTAGAGTAAGGTGCAGGAGTCTCTGGGCTGTCCTGATCCTGAGCCTGCACGACAATGAGGCCGCCCGGACGCGAGTTTTGTCAGCCGGTGCTGACGCTTTTGTCTCCAAACAGGCGGGGGATGCACCGCTGCTGGCGGCCATTCGCCGGGTGGTAGCAAAGTAGGTCTTGAAGAAGCCTTTGTTACTGAATATCATCAGGCAGATTTGCAGATCAGGGGGGATGATGGGCGTTATTCGGCACAAAATTTGGAGTGATTTGTGGCATAACAAAGGGCGTACTATTCAGGTGGTGCTCATCATTGCCGTTGGCGCATTCACGGTTGGCATGATTTTGGGTGGCAGCCAGTTAATGGGCCAAGTCTTCACCCAAACCTGGCAACGCACCACGCCGGCCATGATCGTTTTTCAAGTGGACCCGCCTATTGACGACGCTCAACTAGACTCGATCAAGCGGTTTGCCGGGATCGTCGAAGCCGAGGGAGAAGTCAGTCAGGGGATCAAATGGCGGCTGAGTCCGGCCGACCCCTGGTTAGCGGCCAACCTGGTTGCTCGAAGCGATTATGATGACCAGCATCTCAACACGCTGGCGTTGCAAAACGGCCACTGGCCTCATGGGCGGGTGATGGCCGTCGAGAAGGGCTACGACTTGCAGCCGGGCATGCCAGTCTATCTGGAAGTGGAGGAAAAGGAACGCGGGATAACGTTGGGGGGTCTTATGTATAATGTGGCGACCGACCCACCCTTCTTTGGCGGCAACCCTACCTTTTATACTACCCGCGACCGTTTTGCCGAACTAACCGGCGAACGCGGTTTCAGCCTGATCCGGGCTACGGCGGCGCAGTATGACGTGGACAAAATTAAAGCGCTGGCCGACCGTCTCCAGCAGCACCTGGAAAAACAGGGCTTCGAGGCCGAGGGCGCGGCCGCCTTTGGCAACAGCTATACCGACCCGGCCAAATACCCTTTCCTGGAGATTGTGGATGGCCTTAATTTTGTCCTACTCTTCATGTCCGTTGCGGCCCTGATTTTGGGCTTATTTCTGGTCTTCAACACGATGACGGCTCTGATCAGCCAGCAGGTCAATCAGATTGGGGTAATGAAGGCCATTGGAGCCAAGACACACCAAATCCTATTTGTCTACTTCAGCGGCGTATTTTTATATGGACTGCTGGCGCTGCTTCTGGCTTTGCCCTTGGGGGCGCTGGGCGCTTCTCAGATGAGCGCTTTTATGGTTGGACTGTTTGGCCTTGAACCAGGCCCTTTTCAACTTTCGCCGCTGGCCGTGCTGGCTCAGGCTGCTATTGCGCTGCTCGCGCCGTTGTTGACGGCTGTTATCCCTGTTTTCGCCGGGGCACGTATCACCGTGCGAGAGGCGATCAGCAGCTATGGCCTGGGCGGCGTCGCCGGGTTGTTGGAACGATTGTTGGCTAAATTCCTGTTTCTCCCCCGGCTGATTGCGCTGATGCTCAGCAACACTTTTCAGAACAAAGGGCGGGTGGTCTTGACCCAAGTTACGTTGGTGGGCAGTGGAGTGATCTTTATGACGGTCATGACCACCCAAAGCTCCATGGTCTACACCTTTAGCGAGGTGATGTTTTCCATCTTTAATTTTAATGTGGCCCTGGCCTTTGAAGATGACGAGCGCATTAGCCAGGTCGAAGCGCTGGCCCTGGCTTATCCGGGGGTGAAAAGTGCCGAAGCCTGGGGGCAGGCGGGGGCCACCTTGCGCCTGGTGGGTCAGCCTGCCTCGAACCAAGACAAACGCGCTTTCATTATGGGGGTACCGCTGCCCAGCAGGCTCTATTTGCCCCAAATACGGGCGGGGCGTTGGCTACAACCGGGTGATACCCACGCCGTGGTGCTCAATCAGAAGTTGGCGGCCGAAGCAGAGGTGGGCGTCGGCGATTGGATCATTTTTGACCACGGGGTCAATGGGGAGTCAAAGTGGCAGGTGGTGGGTTTACAGTTTAATCCCATTGGCGAAAATTCGGCGCACGTGCCCCGCGATATGCTGTTGCAAGAGCTGCATCAGGTGGGCAAGGCCGGCTCAATCTGGATCGAGACCTTTCACGAAGACGCCGCCAGCGAAGCCGCCATCGCTAAAAACCTGCGCGCCTATTATGAAGCCCATCAGCTCAAGGTCAGTTTACAACCTGCCTTCGAAAAGGATACCGCTCATCAGACTGTCGAGGCCATCATGGGGCGCATGGCTGTGATCATTTACCTGTTGGGTATTATGGCCCTGGCCACCGCTCTGATTGGCAGTATTGCCTTGAGTGGGGTGCTCTCGATCAATGTACTGGAGCGGCAGCGCGAAATCGGCATGATGCGAGCCATCGGCGCTTCGTCGGCCTCGATTGCCACTTTATTCATCGGCGAAGGGCTGATCCTGGGCCTGTTGAGCTGGGTTATTGCCCTGCCCCTGAGTCTTCCGGCCGGCCCGGTCATGACCGGGGCGTTGCAAAGCGTCGTTGGTACAGAGATTGTCTACGACTACTCTGAAGCCGGGGTGTTATACTGGCTGGTCATCATGATCGTGCTTTCCATTGCCGCCAGTTGGCTGCCCGCCCGGAGCGCTACCCGCATCAGCGTACGCGAAAGTTTAGCGTATCAGTAAACAAGGACGATAAGAATTAGGAAAAGAAAATGCAAATTAACCATCAGGCTTCACTCGTCGCTCACCGGGAAATATTGATCCAGGCTCCGGCTGAAGTCGTCTGGAAGACTCACACAGACATCAACGCTTGGAGTCAATGGCAACCCGGCATCACCACGGCCAACCTGGCCGGCCCCCTGGCCGTTGGCTCTGTTTTCCAATTCAAATCGGCTGGCCTGACCATAACCGCCACGATCCAGGTGGTCGAGCCAAACCGGCAGATTGGTTGGACCGGCCAGGCCTTAGGCACCCAGGCCAGCCATGTCTGGCGGCTGACACCCCACCCTAACGGCACGCTGCTAACGACGGACGAATCGATGGAAGGCTGGCTCGTTAGCTTATTGAAATTTGTCATGCCCAAGTTTCTGGAAAGATCGCTGGACACCTGGTTGCAGAGTCTCAAGGGCAAAGCGGAAGGGAACAGTCATAGTTAGCTCGAAAGGATAAATAAACATGAGATCACTCCGAGGATTTTTAGCAGCGCTTGTTTTTTTATCATTGCTCCCTATCGCCGTGCTGTATCAAATATTTTTTGACAATGGCGTCGAGATCATAACTCATGGGGTGCTCGCGCTGGGTTCTGGACTAATTTCATTCGCCGTTTTCGATTTTAAGGTTACAAGCTGGATAACCTGGCTGGGCTGTATCGCTACGAGCGCCTTAGCTGTCATTTTTCTGTTGCAAGGGGCGAGTTTGCTGATCCAAAACGATTCGCTCACTTATCTTGCCTATCGAATATTAGGGCAACGACTGGAAGCAGGCTTAGTTGATGGTTTGATAGTTTGGTTTGTGGCGCTGTTGCTCATGGACAGCCAGGGCAAGACGCGGATTTTAGGGTTTGTGGCTATGTCAATCGTAGTATGCCTGGAAGTATATAAATATAGTTTAGCTTATTTTGGCGCTGCCCCCGCGGAAAGTTTAAAGCTATTGTTTCTCCTGCCGCTGGTTTGGTTTCTTCTTGAAAGCAAAAAGAAAATTTATCATGTCCATGTTTCTGGAAAGATCACTGGACACCTGGTTGCAGAGTCTCAAGAGTAAAGTCAAAGGGAGTAGTCATAACATGGAGCATTAACCTCAATCTCGCCGAAGCCAAATACATCCGGCTTTGCCTATATTCAAACAAATATTTCCAAATATAAGGAGAAGCTTACCATGAATTCTATGACCTCATTTGTCAAACGCCGCCCGCAGGTAACCTTCTGGGGAATCGCTTACCTCACGTTTTTCTTGGGTTTTCTTATGGATGCATTGTATCCCTCGGATCTCTGGAATTTCGTTGTTTGGGGCCCTTTCCTGGGCGGGGCGCTTGTCACCGGCATAGCCGATGGCCGGGCTGGTTTGAAGACCTATTTCAGCCGCATTGTCCGTTGGCGGGTTGGGCTGAAGTGGTACGCCGTCGCTTTGTTTCTCCCTCTGGCTATGAGGCTGGCGGCGTTCGGGCTGAATATCGCCTCGGGCGCTATGCTGTCCACAAATATCCAGTGGCCCGCCTGGCCCGATTTCATCATGGAGTTAGTGATTGTTGTCTTCTTCATTGTCGCTCTGGGCGAGGAGCCGGGCTTTCGTGGCTTCGCCCTGCCCCGTTTGATGGTTGGCCACTCTGCGCTGGTCGCCAGCCTGATTCTGGGGGTGTTACATGCCATCTGGCATCTGCCGCTGTTCATCTCCGGCTCCGAATCGCCCATCATCATCTTGATTATCATCTCCGGGGCGGTATTGATTACCTGGTTATTCAATAATACCAAGGGGAGTGTCTTGATGGTCATGCTGCTCCACTTTTCCGTTAATCTGTGGGTCGGGGTCTTCAACCCCTTGTTCTCGGAGGCAGATGCAGCCCGACAAACAACCTGGCTGGTGGTTGTATACATAGCGGTCGCGGTCATTCTGGTTCTGCTGGCCGGGCCGAATCTGGCCCGCAAATCGGCGCAGCCGGAGGTCGTGGCTGAGCCGGTAGCCGGGGTTTAAGTGGGAGAAAGATTCAAAATTTGACGAAAACCAACGAGGACAACAGATGGATTTTCGTCCCGATTTGCCCCTTATCTTGGAGTGGTAACAATGATACGTCGGGTTATCTTCCTGATCGTCGCCGGAATTTTATTTATCTCACTGCTGTGTGTGCTTGATGAAGTGATAGGGCCATCCTCCCACATTTTGCCTTCTTTGCTCACCTTGCCCTTTAAGGTTGTCTTTATTGCTGCTTTCTTCTTGCTGGCTTTCATCGTCCACCGGCTGGCCTGGCATATCGCCGGGGGCTTGCTCCATTCGCCTCTGTGGAGCCGAGTTTTCCTGTGGTCGTCCAACCGGCTCAAGTCAAGCCATCTCAAGCTTGATGTGGCCGAGGCCAAGATGCGAGTCGAGCGCCAGCACACGATTCAGCAACTGGTCGCCAGTACAATTAGCGTAGCAACGTTTGTCATTGCTGCTCTGCTCAGCCTAAGTCAATTCCTGAGTGCAGAGACCCTGGCGCTCCTGGCCGGCTTATTTACCGCCGCCTTTAGCCTGGGCGCTCGGCCGCTTATCGCCGATATTTTGGCCGGGGTAAGTTTCATTTTTGAAGACAACTTCGATGTGGGTGAAAAGCTCGAAATCGCCAGCGTGACGGGTAAGGTGGAAGGCGTTGTTGAAAGTATGAATTTACGAACTACCACCGTTCGCGCCCCGACCGGCGAACTTTACGTCGTTCCCAACAGCGAGATCCGCATCTTGCGTAACTTCAGTCGAGGCCGTTTTTCGACGGCTCATATCAAGCTAAGGCTGGCCACGGTTGATCTGGAGCGGGCCTTGCCCCTTTTGTCGGGGTTGAGGAGCGAAGCTATCGCCCTCCTGCCCTATCTACTGGAGTCTTGGCAGGTTATTAGTGAGACCGGTGCATTGGGGGCACATACGGAATTGACCCTGCTGGCCAAGGCTGGCTTGGGCCACGCGGCCGAGTTGCGCCCGTATCTCCTGGCCCTAGTGCAGGCGCGGCTGGCCGAGGCTGATATTGTTCTAGTTGACTGAGACCAGTCTTGAGCTATGTTCCCCATCATGTTGTAGGGTAAATACCTACAAGGGGAGCAGTCTAAATCCTACACAGAAATCAGAATTCCACCGATAGTTTTTAGAACTCGAATCGGTTATATTAATAGTAATCTTCCCTTATCCTCTAAGCCAATGTCCACCTTATTCTGAGTGCCTCTACGATTCAGACTCCTTCATCCCTTAGAGCCTTGACCAGAAATATTTCCGTTGATGAGCCAAAGGAGGCAATTAGGTCAGCCCTGGTGGGTATGCTGTAACTCACATTAAAGAGGTACATAATGGAGAAATTTACAGTTAGTCGAGATTACGGTACAGAGATAGCCGAGGTGGTTATTAACCGGGATGGCTCGTTTATAATAGGCAAAAACGGGCCGTACATCATCCGTCCAGAGCCAATCAATCGGGGTGATTACGGCTGGAATGAGGTGAGTATCGTGGATGCGAACAATAAGGTACTGCTGACGGGCCACGTCATTAGCGGTGATTACACCTTCGGGCAATTCACCGACACCAATATGTACCGGGCGGCGGCTCAGGCACTGTGGGATTTGTAACACGGCCGATCCGTGCGTTTAAACTAAGGAGAAACAAAATGAACTTTATAATCTGGCTTATCGTTGGAGCTGTTGTCGGCTGGCTGGCCACTTCGCTCATGAGACGGCGAGATGACACCCTGATGAATATCATCATAGGCATCTTGGGCGCATTTTTGGCCGGGCTTGGAGTGGCTCCTTATTTTGAGATCAATACGATCAACCAGAACAACTTCAGCCTCCCGGCCATGCTAGTAGCAGTGGGGGGCGCTGTCATCCTGCTGGCGGTCTTTCATCTCCTCCGTCAGCGGGGTGGGTTGCGCTTCTAATAAGATTGAGGGATATGGATTCAGCTTGCTAAAAATCTGAGTTTCCCATTTCCTTCCAAAGTTGTAGGACAAATACCGACAAGGATATAAGCGAATGGCCCACACCAACATCAGGATTCTACCGATAGTTTTCCAAACTCAGATCGGGTATGCTAAGAATATGACTAAGATACCTCCACCCTCGAACCAGCCGATCAAAGTATTTATCGCTGATGATTCATGTGTCGTCCGGGAACGGTTGACTACGCTGCTCAATGAGGTGGCCGGGATCGAAATTGTGGGTCAGGCAGAGAATGTAGCGGAGGCCATCAGCGCTATTGGAAACCTCCAGCCGGACGTGGTCATCCTGGACATTCGTATGCCAGACGGCAGTGGCATTGATGTTCTGCGCCAGATCAAACAGAACGGAGCAGGACCCATCGTCATTATCCTGACCAACTATCCCTTTCCGGGCTATCGGCAGCGCTGCCTGCAAGCTGGAGCCGACTTCTTTTTGGATAAATCAACCGAGTTCGACCAAATCCCGGCCCTGTTCGAGCAGCTTAAGCCGGATAAAAATCAGTCCAGTGGAGCGCCTTAGTGAGTCCAGAACGGAGTAAAGGCTCTGGCCGGAAACCCAGGAGCGAAAAACAATGGCTTTGGACAGCAGAATTAAGGAGGATTTTATGCAACTCAAAATAGGTGACTTGGTTGTTCACCCGGCTTTCGGGATGGGCCACATTGTCGAGCTTGAGGAAAAACAATTTTACCAGGAAAGAGAACATCTGTACTATAAAATCACTCGCCACAAGCAGAGCATGTGGGTCCGGGTCGAGGCTCAGGAGAGCAGTGGACTGCGACCGGTCACACCTAAGAGCGAGTTGGCCCATTACCGTGACGTGTTGAAAAGCCCGCCCGTTCCCCTGAATATCAATCAGCAGCAGCGACAGTTGGACCTGGTCAGCCGCTTGAAACAAGGCTCCTTTCAAGGCGTGTGCGAAGTGATGCGAGACTTAACGGCCTGGGGCTGGCAAAAGCCCTTAGACCAGGCCGACACGACCACCCTCCAGAAGACGCGAGACAGCCTCTCTGAAGAATGGGCCACGGCGGCTGACATATCGCCCACCGAGGCGAGCCAAGAAATTGACTCCTTGCTGCTGACCACTCGGTCAGCCTACCCTGGACGGATTTAATCCAGTTAAATGAAGACCAAGAGCATAAGATTGGGAGCGATGAAATAATGCGAGGAAACGATTTAAGACTGATTGAACTGGCATACGAGTATGTTTCAGCCGAAACAGAAACCCAGGCCAAGCAGGTGTACGACCAGGCCGCTACAATGGCGACCGAAATAATAAATTTCTCGGTCTGGCTTGAATTGCTTGACTATATGGAGAAGTGGAACCGGAGCGGTGAGCACAAGGCTCCGATGAGCCGAGCCAGCGCGCTGCAGTTTTTCTCCACCCGGCAAACTGAATTGAACTCAGCCGAGATATGGAACTCTTGAGCACCGTAACGATTGATCTGGTCAAGCTGATTGAGCAGGTCGTGCCTCAGGTGGTTGGGTCGGTTGCCCCCCCGTTATTGCAGCAATGGCTCAGTCGCAATAGCGGGACTGCCCAAGCCGTTATTGTTGACTTAGCCGCTGTGACTATCGAAAACAAAGTAGAAACAAATGCGCTGGCCCCCCGCAGCTTACAGCCTCGGATTAATGATGTGACTACTTTCAGCGACGAGTCTGAATTACGCATCCACGTCTTGGCTCCTTTGAGGAGCCGGGAAGACCTGGCGACCGAGGCCTATTATGGATTGTTGGTCGCAATCAGTAATATCTAAAATAATTTAAGAGCAGCCCAACTGACTGGTTGGGCTTTTTGCTTTTTCAATCCGTTGTGGCTTGCCGTTATAATTTAGAACCTTGAAGGAACGACCTTAAACCGCTACATACGCTAAACTCAATATTCTGTACTACTTTTGAAAATTGAGAGAGGCATTGGAGAGTGGGCGAAGCGAGTTCGTCCCGCATCAAGATGGCAAGGAAAGGCAAGGGGCAGGAGCGTTCATCTAGCTTGGGCCGCAACTTGGGGGACAACGCTGCACGCCGCAAAGTTGCCAACACGCTCCTAGCCATCCTCCTGGGTTTGTAGTTTTAGTAGCGCCGGGTGGCGCCTGGAAAATGACCTGCGTCCATCATGTATGCGGAGGTCAGGCGCAAGCCACCTTGCTTGACTGGGAGGCTGATCAGCGACAACTAGAGAAGCAACGGCAACAGGCAGCCCTAAATCACTTGCAGCAAATCACGGTCGAGCGGACTTTGCTGGCCCCAACAGGCAAGGGGATAGATGTAACCGTCTAAATAGGAGGCTTATTTGTTGGTTATAATATCCATCGAGGCTGCTGACGGGTTTACGACCTCTTGCCTTTCAATCATTACCCCGGCGATGATGGCGCTAGCCAGGGCCAGGCCGGCCGCGGCCAGCATCACCCGGCGGAAACCGGCGACATAAGCCTCTTTGACAGATTGTTCGAGGGCAGCCTGAAGGTCAGGACCTGTTCCTGGGGGAATTTGAGCCGCCGCCAGATTAACCCGTTGGTCAAGCATTGCCTGCCGGGTTTCAGCGGGTAGGTCGAGCCGGTCTAAACGCTCGGTCAGTGCCTGATCGAAGATTAAGGAGATCAAGATTGCCAGCCCGGCCACGCCTAGTAGCCCGGCCACCCGCGAGACCGCATTATTGATCCCGGAAGCCACGCCGGCCTGGTGCGTTGAGACGCTGTTCATGACGGTGGTCGTTAACGGGGCAACCGTCAAGGCCATGCCCAGGCCTAAGCCGAGGACCGCCGGGAAAAAGGTGGTCCAATACGTTCCGCCGATGCCGGGCACGGCAAAGAGAGCAAACCCCAGCGCAACCACAACAGGGCCGATGATCAAAGGCCGCCTGGCCCCGTAGCGTTCGACCAGACCACCCGACCAGTGCGAGAGTAGAAACATGACCAGGATAAAAGGCAGCAGCGCCGCCCCGGCTGCGGTGGGCGAGTGCCCCCGCACTTGAATCAGGTTGAAGGGGAAGAAAAACAAGGCTCCTCCCAGGGCGCTGTAGACCAACAGGGTCAGCAAATTTGCTCCGCTGAAGGTGCGGGAGCGAAAGAGACGCAGCGGCATCATGGGTGCAGCCAGGCGAGCTTCCAGCCAGGTAAAACCCAGCAGCAGCAAGACGCCAAAAATGACTGGAGCGACGACCTGAGGCTGAAATAAGCCCACCCTGGCCGCCTCGGTCAAACCGTAGACCAGGCTGCCCATCCCCAAAGTTACCAGCAGTGCTCCCCGCCAATCCAGAGGAGTACCGGCAGCCTCTTCGTCCCGACTCTCCGGCACCCGCCACAAGGTGAGAACCAGAACGACAGCGGCCAGAGGCAGATTGATAAAAAAGACCGCCCGCCAGGAGAGGGTCTCGGCCAGCCAGCCGCCCAGAACCGGACCAAGTGCGGTGGTGATGGCCGTGAAGCCGGACCAGGTACCGATGGCTCGTCCCCGCTGGGCCTCGCTAAAGGTGGCGCTGATAATGGCCAGGCTGCCGGGTACTAACAAGGCCCCGCCCACACCTTTCACCGCCTGAGCCAGAATAAGCTGCCGAATATCCGGGACCAGCCCGCACCAGACGGAGGCCGCCGCATACAGAACGACCCCGCTGAGAAAAACTTTCTTCCGGCCCAGGCGATCCCCCAGCGAACCGCCAACCAGAATCAACGCCGCCAGAAACAGGGCATACGCCTGCACGACCCACTGGGTCTGGGTGCTGGTCGCGCCCAAATCGGCCTGTAGGATGGGCAGCGCTACATTCACGACGGTGCCGTCAATAAAGGCCATGCTCGAACCCAGGATCGTCGCCGTTAGCACCCACCGGCCTACGGTAGGGCTGCACGGTGCAACCTTTGGCCCGGCCAGTACGACGGCTTCATCACAGGGTGACTTAAAAATGTTGGCCATATCCCCTCATTTATGAGACTTACGCGAACTGTGGAAGGACAAGTCCCTTTAACCTTGGAGGTGTGCTTCCAGGAACCAAAGCTGTTTATCCACCGTGCGTGAAATCTCGGTAAACAGGTCGGCGGTGCTCTGGTCGCCGTCTTCGGCGGCGGTGTTGATGGCGGCCCGCGTCGTGGCCCCATACTGGGCATAGCGTTCAGCCAGCAGCGCGGACCAACTGCCGCCCCTCGGTCAGGTCCGGGGGAAACTCGGTCAGCCGGGAGTCAGCAGCAGCCATACGGGCAGTTCCTCTGGCGTAGCCGCCCAGCGCGGTGACCCGTTCGGCAATCATATCCACATACTCAAAGATGCTTTCGGCCACCTGGTCAAAGAGCAGGTGTAGTTGATAAAACTGCACGCCTTTCACATTCCAGTGGGCCTGCTTGGTCTGGCTGTACAGGTCAAAGGTGTCGGCGAGCTGCTGGTTGAGTAAAGCAATCATCGTTGACCGAGTGCGCTGGGGAATGTCGTTGCGGGTGGCAAACTCTTTAATCATGGTATTCAGTGGTATCTCCTGTTTTTGCTTAAATTGTTGATTAACTTATATAGCGGGCTACCCCGCCAACTGCTGCGCGACCTCGGCCAGCCGGCTGGCAAAGCCAAACTCATTGTCGTACCAGGCGGCAACCGAGATAAGCGTACCATCATAGACCTGCACCAGCGGCAGATCAACAATCGAGGAGTGGGGATCGCCGACAATGCGGCTGGACGCCCATTCTTCCTCCAGTACACCCAGGATACCTTTGAGCGGTGCGGTGGTCGCGGCGGTACGAAAAGCTTCGATGACCTCGTCGCGGCTGGTGGGTCGTTCGGTGACGGCGTTGAACTCCACAATGCTGCCCGTCCGCACCGGCACCCGGTAAGCCTTGCCGGTCACTTGCAGCTCCGTCCAGATGAATTTGAGCGCCTTGGCCGCCCCAGATGACGAGGGGATAATGTTCTCCGCCGCCGCCCAGGAGTCGCGCCGATCTTTCATGGGTTGGTCGGTTAGCGATTGGGTGTTGGTGTAGGCATGGACGGTTGAAAAGAAGCCGTGTTGGATACCCCAATTTTCCAGCACGACCTTGACGACTGCGGCCAGGGCATTGGTAGTACACGAGGCCATGCTGACGATTTTGTGCTGGTCAGGGTCAAGGGTGTCCGCGTTAATCCCGGCCAGCAAAACGGCATCGGCATCCTGTAAAGTTTTGCTGGCCGGGCTGATCAGCACCCGCTTCACGCCTCGATCCAGGTGAGCCTGCACCCCGGCGCGGGTGGTAGCCCGGCCGGTGCAATCTATTACCAGGTCAACCTCCAGCGCCCCCCAGTCGGGCAGTTCTTTGGTAACATCATAGTAGGGGATGGTGCGCCCGCCGATATTAAAGGTGTTCTCGCCGGCCCGAACTTCTTCAGGCCAGCGCCCGTAATTGGTATCCACCTCAAAACAGGGCGGCCAGGGTTGACACATCTTTGATGTCGGAGATAGCTACCGGAGTAAAAAGCTCCCGTTGTAAGGCCAACTGCAAAGTCGAACGGCCAATCCGACCAAAACCGTGAATAGCGATTCTTTTCATGATGTCCTCCTGAAAAATTATTTCTTACTCAGCGCCGACCGGACCTTTTGCATGGTGTTAAACACAAAGCCCCCAAACCGCTCTTCTTTCCAGGGGTCGCCGTGATTATGATAACCGTACTGCTCCCAAAACCCGGGCTGGTCTTCAGCCATAAACTCCAAACCCCGCACCCATTTGGCGCTCTTCCACAGATACAGCTTGGGGACCAGCAGCCGCACCGGGTAGCCGTGTTCGGGGGCGAGCGGTTGGCCCTCGTATTTTAACACAAACATCACGTCATCGGCCAGAAACTCGTCAACTGGCAGATTGGTGGTGTAGCCAGGGTCGGCGTGAACTATGACGAAGTTGGCTTCGGGGAGTAATTCGACATGCTTCATCACCTCGGCGACCGGGATGCCTTCAAAGGCGCTGTCGAACTTGCTCCAGCGGGTGACGCAGTGCATATCAGACACTTGCTGTACCATCGGCAGAGAGCTAAACTCCACCCAGGTAAAGCGTTTGGGCTGCTTGACCAGCCCCCAGATGTAAAAATCCCAGGTGGCCGGGTTGAACTGAGGGATTGAACCCACATGCAGCACCGGCCATTTTTGGGTAAGCGATTGGCCTGGGGGGAGTCTGTGTTCCAGGGCTATTTGTTCTTCCGCTTCTTTTCGCTTGGAAAGCATTATAAACCCACTCCTTTCTATTATATCAGAAGATAGTGTTTTAATGTGTCACCCCATTCGGGGCCTGCAATTGGAGCCAACGCATGATGTCGCGGTGGCGGACTAGCCCGATCAGATGCCCATCGGAGACCACCGGCGCCTGGCGTACATCCCGCGCCATCAACTTGTCCAGCGCTGTAGCCACGTCATCCTGTGGCTGCACGATGGTGAGCCGGTCGACTGGGGTCATGACCTCCGCGACCGGGGTCGTATCCCAGGCTTCCGGAGCCACTTTGCGGATGTCCTCCAGGGTCACCAGGCCGACCAGCCGATCGCCCTCCACCACCGGGAAAGCCTGCTCGTCGGTTCCCAGCAGGTAGCCATGGACTAAATCGCCAACCTTAATCCAGGCGGGCAGGGTGGGCACATTCTCACGCATCAGTCGGGTGGCCGGCACGCCTTCGAGCATATCCTGTACCACTACTTGCTGGGCACTCTGGTTCGCGGCACTGCTCAGGAACCAGCCAATAAAGACCAACCATAGACCACTGATCAGGCCGGAACCAAAGAGGGGAACCTCCACCCCGAAGCTCATGGCGATGCCGGTGAAGATCAACAGCCAGGCCAACCCCTGCCCGATCCCGGCAGCCCAGCGGGTGGCGCTGCGGAAGTTACCCGTCGCCCCCCACAAGACCGAGCGTAGCACCCGTCCGCCGTCAAGGGGGAAGCCGGGCAACAAATTGAAGAAACCCAGAGAGATATTGATGGACCCCAGCCATAGCAGCAGGGTCGTGAACGGGCCAGCCCCAGCAAAGGCCAGAACTGGATTCACCATAGCCCCCGCAGGCATCGGAGCAAAGAGGCTGGCGATCAGCAGGCAGATGGCCCCAATCATCAGGCTGGTGATGGGTCCAACAATGGCTACCAGAAACTCAGCCAGTGGCGTCCGGGGTTCCTGCTGGATGTTAGCCACCCCGCCGAACAGGAAGAGGGTGATATGGCCCACCGGAATACCTTGGGCCTGGGCGACCCTGGAGTGAGCCAGTTCGTGCCCCAGTACCGAAACAAAGAAGAGCAGCGCAGCGGCAAGGGCGACACCCCAGCTCAGCTCTGGTCCCCAGGTTGGATGCATCTGGGTGAACTCTGTCGCCAGGCTCCAGGTCACCAGTAGAAAAATCAGCAGCCAACTCCAATCCAGGTAGATATTGATTCCGAAGAGCCGGCCGATAAGTAATCCGTTTTTCATGATCGTATCCTTTCATTTATACAAATGCTTCATCAACATAACACCAGCGCCACGTTTCGCCTGGCTCGAAGGATTGGATGATAGGATGTTGGGTGGCGTGAAAATGTTGGGTCGCGTGGCGGTTGGGCGAGCTATCGCAGCAGCCCACGTGGCCGCAAATTAAACAAATGCGGAGATGGACCCACCAGCCCCCGATTTTCAGGCACTCTTCACAGCCTTCGGCGCTGGGGGTGACTTGCTGGATTTGACTGACATGGATGCATTTCATCTTAAACTCCTGCTCATTAACAGGGCTTGATCTTCCAAGGCAGCCCGGTCCCAATGAGCCAGGTTCGCTGCCGCCTCATAGGTGCTTTGCAGGAAAGCCAGCAAGGTCTCATCGGGAGCAGGCGAAGTTCGGACGGCGTCATAAGGTAACAAAAATTCCCCCAACTCCGGACTGTAATAAGCGGCACTCGGCTGCACCGGGTACGTCTTAAATCCCTTCGGCTCAGGATAGGCATAGGCATAGAATGCCGGCTGGCCCAGGCCAGCGCCCGGCCAGAAACCACAGGAACTCACCTCATGGGAGTAAGCAGTTTGCATGATAAAGCGGGCCACATTGGGGACACCGGGATGCTCAGGCGCCCGGCGTCCGGAAAAGCGGGTAGCCGCGAGGTCAAAGCCGCCCCAAAAGAAATGTACCGGGCTGGCCTTGCCCAAAAAACGGCCGCGGAACAGTTTCAGCACCCGGTCTACCTGGCTCAAGATTCGCCAGAAACGTTGGACATATTCCGGATCATAGGCAGCATGGTGGTGATCTTGCTCGAAGGGAGTTCGCTCCTCCACCTCTACAGGCACCGTCCAGATGGCGACATCAATTCCCAACGAACGGAGTTGAGCCATTACCTCCTGATAAAAGTCGGCCACAGAACGGGGGCGTAATATAATTGTCCGCCTGGCTCCGGCGTTGGTCTCGATGCGCAATTGATGCTCAATGAAATCAAAATCAATTTGGCAGATGTGCGGACCGAAGAACATGGGGGAAGTGGTCAGACCGCGAGCGGTGAGGTAGAATGGTACTTGCCACCAGTGGTTAGACATGGGAGCCAGGGCCAGGTGGACCTTGCCGACAATCTGCATCCAGCATTGCAGGGTTAGATAAGTTTCTTGCCAGGCCGCGAGAGGCAATTCTGGCCAAACCTCTGGGCCGGGACGTGTTTGGATTGGATTAGCCATACCTGCCTCCATTAGATTACGATGCCTCTCGTCCAAATTTCATCAGCACACTGTAGGTGACTGTGGTGAAGAGGCAAGCGGAATTGGCACAGACCATGGCTTTCCTAGATACGATTGGCTGGCCGCAAAAAGGGCATTTGCCCTCGACTATCTCGGAGACCCACCGTCTATAAACTGCCAGGTCATCCATACATTGCGCATCCCCTGCATTAGGCTGCATAGCCTGTTGCCACATATCCATAGTATTCACAGATCTATCCTTTCTTAGCAATTTATTGGCAGAAATGAGCGCTGCCACCCAAAGTTATTATAGCCACCCTCAAGGGTTGAGTTTTTGTTTCAGTACGCACCTTTAGACCAAATCTCCTTCCAGTGGATAATGAGCGTTCAGCCACTCTTCTAGCCCGCCCCGGTAGAGATACAGCTTGTTAAAACCCTGGCTTCGCAACGCGAGGTAGGCGCAGATGCTCTTGTGGCACCATTTCGTTGAACCATAAACAACAATCTCATCATCCGGTTCGAGTTGCGCCATCGCCTCGCGGGGGTTGTCAAAGTGCAGCGATCCGGGAATATGCATGTGCTCATAAGCCCATTGATGCATCATCATGACCAGCTTGAAATTATCGCCGCGATCAATTTTGTTTTTCAACTGTTCTCTACTCATGATTTTCATTGGGTCATCTCCCCTATTGCGATACCTTACTGGCGAACACGGCTGGAGTCTTCGAGGGGCACCTCCTTGGGGGTGGACTCTTTTCCAAAGGAAGTTTGGGCAGGCGTGATTAACCGAACCCCATATTCGCAGAACAGATAATGCCAGGCCCAATTAATCAGCACCATCAGCCGGTTGCGAAAACCCATCAGCTTCAAAATATGCACGCCCAGCCAGATCACCCAGGCCGGAAAGCCTCGGAATGCTCGACCCCAGATATAAGCTGCAGCCGCATTCCGCCCGATCACCGCCAGGGTCCCCTTGTCCTGATAGCGAAAGGGTAAAGGCCGCTGCCCCGCCAAACTCCGGAGAATGTTACGCCCGGCGGCCGAGCCGGTCTGGATGCCTACTTGAGCCACCAGGGGCAAGGGATGTCCATCTTGTTGGATCCCGGCCAGATCCCCGGCGACATAAACCTCAGGATGGCCGGCCAGTTGCAGCGTGGGCAGGACCTCTACCTGGTTGCGGCGATTGGTCGCCACCCCCTCTTGGTTTTCCGGGACGCTCCCTTGCACCCCAGCCGTCCAGATCACCGTTTTGGAGGAAATTCTGGTTCCATCCTTCAGGAGCACTTCATCCGGGGTAACTTCGATCAACCGTGATTTCAAATGCACCTCGACCCCCATTTTTTCCAGACGGGTTTGGGCATAATCACTCAAGGCTTTTGGCATGCCACTCAGTAACTGCTCTGAGGCTTCCAGGAGCAGCACCCGGACCTGACGGAAGTCCAGTTCTGGGAAGTCTCGATCCAGCGAGCCGTGGATGAGTTCCATCAGTGCGCCGGCGAATTCAACTCCGGTAGGACCCCCGCCCACAATGGTAAACGTCAACCAGCTCCGCCGCAGCTCTGGCTCGATCTCATAAACGGCTTGCTCAAAAGAGGTCAGGATCTGGTTTCGCAGCGCGACGGCTTGTTCGAGCGATTTCAAGGTCAAGGCGTATTCGGCTGCACCGGGGGTGCCATAGAAATTCGGCTGACTGCCCAGGGCCATCACCAGATAGTCGTAGGGGATGTCCTGGTCAGAAACGTGTACCACTTTAGCCAAAAAATCCACCTGCTCGACCTCACCCAGGTAGAAACGCACATTCGCATGATTCCACAGGATTTTTCGCACCGGCTGGGCAATATCTTCCGGCTCCAGTTCAGCCGCGCCCACCTGATACAACAGCGGGAAAAAGGTATGGTAATTGTGGCGGTCAATCAAAATGACCTTCACCGGGCCTTCCGCCAGGGTACGGGTAGCCCATAAGCCCCCAAAGCCCGCCCCCAGCACCACCACCGTGGGACGGTGAGCCTGGCGCTTGTCTGCACTAGTCTGGCCGGCAAAACTTGCCCGGCCATTTCTTTCAAGCTTAGAATGGGTTTCATTAAGTGATTGCATCTTTATTCTCCTGAGGGGCAAAACTCCAATAACCCTTAAACCAATGATCTAGCCGAAAGTGAAGGCATAAGCCGCCGCGCCCGGATCGAGAAACTCGATCTCGAACTGTCGCTCCGTGATCGGCTGCGGTTGCCGGATCAACTGATAGAGCCGCTGTTGGGTCAACGTGCCGTTGCCCTGGTCATCAACATCAACGCCGTGAGTCGCGCCCGGCGCCTGTCCATCCAGGAACACCCGAAATCGCACAGAGATCCCTGGCGCGGCCGGTCCCATGACCAGATGCAGATCGCGGGCGTGAAAGCGGTATACGATCCGCCCCTTGGCCTCGTTCAGACCAGCGGCCTCGTGACCTACCGTCCAATCGCCCGAAAGAGCCCACTGATTGAGCCGTAACTGGGCGGGAGCCTCATAGACCCGCCGCTCGTTCAATATCAGCCCACCGGGCGAGGCGAAGTTCTCGGTGCGATCATAGCCGACATAGTTTTCCGGGGATCGCAGGTTGTTCCAATCGGGGGCGGCCTCCAAGCCAGGGCCATCAACCGAAACGAGTTCATCCCCCACGCCGCTGCTTCCGGCCTCAACCAGCAGTTGTTGCATAATCTTTTCCAACTGTTCGTATTCGCCCTCGCCGAAATGGTGATGCCGAATTTGCCCCTGCGCATCAACGATATAGAGCGCCGGCCAATAGTGGTTGTTGAAAGCCCGCCAGATGGCAAAGTCATTATCAAGCGCAACCGGGTATTCGACCCGCATATCCTTCACAGCCTGGCGGACATTAGCAACGTTGCGCTCAAAAGAGAACTCGGGGGAGTGCACGCCGATCACCACCAGGCCCTGCTCCTGGTACTTCTCGGACCAGGCGCGGACATAAGGTAGGGTGCGTATCCAATTGATACAGGTGTAAGTCCAGAAGTCAATGAGGACGACTTTGCCGCGCAGGCCGGCGGGCGAGAGTGGCTGGGAATTGAGCCAGCCGATCGCGCCGCCGAGAGAGGGAAAGTCACCTTGCCCCTGGTCGTCGGCAGATCCACCGATTTTTGTCTTACCGAACTGCGCTTTTGCCAAACTGAATATACCGAGCATGGCGGCCGCAATGGTCACAGCCGCGATGCGCAAAAAATGGCGACGATTAGGGTTGATTTCTTCAGACATAGGTCTCTCTCCATTAGCTTCACATCAATGTGACCGTCTGTGGTGTGGACCGGCGGGCACAAGGTGTGCCCGCCAGCCCCCTCTCTAACTAACGCAGGGACCTGAACGCGGCCCGCACTTCGCGGGTGAAGAGCTCCGGTTCCTCCCAGGCGGCGAAGTGGCCGCCCCGGTCGACCGCGTTGTAGTAGGCGATGCCGGGGTAGGCCGTCTCCGCCCAACTGCGCGGGGCGGCCCACAGCTCGCCGGGGAACGCCGTGAAGCCGACCGGAACCTGTACCGGCGGAGGCGCATGGCCGGCCGTTGCGGCCAGGAACTGGCCGAACTCCCAGTACCACCGGGCCGCCGAGGCGCCGGTACCCGTCAGCCAGTACAGCGTGATGTTATCGAGGATGTTGTCCCGGGTCAGATTGCCCGCGGGTTCGCCGGCGACGAACGCGCGGGCAATCTTGTAGTAGCTGTCCGTGTCGTGGTCGAGCATCCAGCCCGCCAGCCCGATGGGGGAATCCAGCAGGGAGTAGCCAATCGTCTGCGGCCGGGTGGTCTGCTCCAGGAAGTAGCCGAAGCCGTCCGTCGTGAACGTGTTGAGCGCGTTGTGCGCCGCGCGCTCCTGCTCGGTCTGCGCCGGCAGCACATCCTTGAGCGCGATCGCCAGGGCGAGGAGGTTGACGTGGATGCCGAGCAGCCCCTCGGGCCCCTGCCGGCCCATCGCGTCGGTGACGGCAGCGCCCACGTCGCCCCCCTGGGCGACGTAACGGGTGTAGCCGAGGCGCTCCATCAGCTTCGCCCACGCGGCGGCGATCCGGCCGTTCTCCCAGCCAAGCTCGGTCGGCTCGCCCGAGAAGCCGTAGCCGGGCAGCGACGGCAGCACCAGGTGGAATGCGTCCTCGGGACTGCCGCCGAAAGCGGTCGGGTCGGTCAGCGGACCGACGGTCTCGAGGAGCTCGATAACCGAGCCGGGCCAGCCGTGGGTCATGACCAGCGGCAACGCGTTCTCGTGCCGTGACTTGACGTGGATGAAGTGAATGTCCACCCCGTCAATCTCGGTCGTGAACTGCGGCAGCGCGTTCAGTCGCTTCTCGATCCTGCGGAAGTCATACTCGCTCGACCAGTAGCGGGCGAGCTCCTGCAGCGTTGCCAGTTGCACGCCCTGCGACCGATCCTCGACGAGCTCCTTGCTCGGCCAGCGGGTCGCCGCGATGCGCCGGCGGAGGTCAACGATTGCCTCTTCCGGAGTGTTGACGCGGAAGGGGCGGATTTCAAAATTGTTTTGTTTCATCATCGGGTTCCTTTCTTTAGCTTGGGTAGTCTGTAAATTATTAAAACCTGTGATTCCCAGGAGGCCGAGTGCAGCCAGGGCTGCGCCCGTCGTTTGCAGCAGTCGCCGTCGCGACATTCCCACCATATGAATGGAGGACTCGAGGCTGGCCGCTTGTATATGGTCGTATTTGTTATCGCTATTGTTCATTTATTGCCCTTCTTTCATTTAACTTAAGCTCAAATAATGTAGATTGGACGAACTCTCTCGATGGAGAGCACGAACCCAAATCCCCGAGCCTTACTCGGTTAAGGCGTTCGTGCCGCCATCACCACGGTTGATCTGGCCTCTTCTGATAATATTCAATAGGCAATTTCTCCTTGCTATAAGGTGTGTCTATATTCTCATCGTGGCTGCAATCAGCGCAGGGACCTGAACGCGGCCCGCACCTCGCGGGTGAAGAGCGCCGGCTCCTCCCAGGCGGCGAAGTGGCCGCCCCTGTCAACCTCGTTAAAGTAGGCGATGTCGGGGTAGACCGTCTCGACCCAGCTGCGCGGGGCAGCGAAGATCTCGCCGGGGAACGTCGTGAAGCCGAACGGAACCGAGACCGGCGGAGGAGCTTTGCCGGCCGCACGCGCTATGGCTTGTCCGTTCTCCCAGTACCACCGGGCAGCCGAGGTGCCGCTGCCCGTCAGCCAGTACAGCGTGATGTTGTCGAGGATGTTGTCCCGGGTCAGATTGCCCACGGGTTCGCCGGCGACGAACGCGCGGGAGATCTTGTAGTAGCTGTCCGTGTCGTGGTCGAGCATCCAGCCTGCCAGCCCGATGGGGGAATCCAGCAGGGAGTAGCCGATCGTCTGCGGCCGCGTGGCCTGCTCCAGGAAGTAGGCGGAGCCACTCGTCCTGAACGTCGCGAGCGCCTTGTGCGCCGCGCGTTCTTGCTCGGATTCCGCCGGCAGTTGATCGGCGATGCCCAACGCCCCCGGGAGCAAGTTGATGTGGATGCCGAGCAGCCCCTCGGGCGCCTGGCGACCCATCGCACTGGTGACGATTGCGCCCACGTCACCACCCTGCGCGACATAGCGGGTGTAGCCGAGCCGGAACATGAGCTCCGCCCAGGCACGGGCAATGCGGCCGGACTCCCAGCCAAGCTCGGTCGGCTCGCCCGAGAAACCGTAGCCGGGCAGCGACGGCAGCACCAGATGGAATGCGTCCTCGGGACTGCCACCGTGCGCGGTCGGGTCGGTCAGCGGGCCGACGGTCTCCAGCAGCTCGACGACCGAGCCGGGCCAGCCGTGGGTCATGATCAGCGGCAACGCGTTCTCGTGCCGTGACTTGACGTGGATGAAGTGAATGTCCACCCCGTCAATCTCGGTCGTGAACTGTGGCAGCGCGTTCAGTCGCTTCTCGATTCTGCGGAAGTCGTACTCGCTCGACCAGTAGCGGGCCAGCTCCCGCATCGTCGCCAGTTGCACGCCCTGCGACCGATCCTCGACGAGCTCCTGGGTCGGCCAGCGGGTCGCCGCGAGGCGTTGCCGGAGGTCAACGAGGGCTTCTTCCGGAATGTTGACACGGAAGGGGCGGATTTCGAGATTATTTTGTTCTACCATAGGTTTTTTTTCATTAACTTGTAGAGCCTGTAAATCACTAAAGCCTATGGTTCCCAGGAGGCCAAGTGCAGCCAGAACTGCGCTGATTCCTAGAAGCACGTGCCGTCGCAACAGTCGCCGCATACGAATGGAAGATGCGAGGCCGACTGCCTGTATATTGCCATTTTTGTTATCTTTATTGTTCATTTTATTTCCCTTCTTTTATTTAACTTAGGCTCAAATAATGTAGATGGACAAACGCTCTCGAGGTAGAATACGAACCCAAATCCCCCGATCCTTACCCGGGTAAGGCGTTCGGGCCGCCATCACCCCTGCTAACTTAGATTTCTCTGATAATGTTCAATAGGCAATTTCTCCTTTCTAGCCGAAGGTGAAGGCGTAGACCTGAACCCCAAGGTCGAGAAACGTGATCTCGAACTCTCGCTCAGTGATGGGCTGCGGTTGCCGGATCAGTTGATACATTAGGCGGTTTTTGTCTTGCTGAACTGTGCTTTCGCCAAACCGAAGATACCGAGCAGGGCGGCAGCAGCGGTCACGGCCGCAGCGCCCAAAAAGCGGCGATGATCATAGTTGATTTCTTTGGACATTGATCCTCTCCCATTAGATTCAAATATATGGATTGGACGAAACCTTCCCTGTTTTTATTTGCTGGATTGTGGCCTGCTCAACGTAAGCATCTATTAACTAGGGTGGATTTGCCTCTCAAGCCGCAGTCTCTAAAGCCTGGGCCGCGTTTTCCCACAACCAGGCCCACAGGAAACCGAAATTTTGGCGAGCCTTGGCCCGACATTGCGCCGGAGTCATCGCTCGCGACCGGGCCGCTTGTAAGATTTGCTCAAACAGTTTTTGGATCGTGTCATTGTTCATCTTGTTACCTCTCAAAAAGCAGGTGGGCTATCATCCACCAGAGCCCTCAGGGCCAGAAAAGTTCAACGCTGTCACTTCACCAATAAATGAGAATTGGGTTACGGCTCAGCTTGACGTTTTCGATAAAGGCTTTGATCGGCTTGGTCAGCTCGACGGCCAGGTTTGAACGTCCGGCAAACTCATCGCGCCAGATGTTACCCAAGTGATGTCGGGCTTCCGCCTTCATTTCCTCTGGAATAATAATCTTGAGCATCTCCGCTGAAACAACGATTTCGATCATCGCTTTGCCCTTTAGGCCATTGCGGTGGGATAGAACAGCGGCCGGCCTGGAACCTTAACAAAAGCCACGATTATATTTGCTTTAACCTCAGCGGAGAGATACAATGGATTTGTTGCGTAATAACCACGAGAAGGTCCGCTGCTGCTTTCTCAACCCTATTCAAATCCTTCTCCCAACGCCAACAAATCAGGATAATCCCGATAGGCCTGTTCCAGAGTCTTGCCGCGTCCCCGCCTGGGCGGCTCAGGCCAGCCCAAGGGCAGGTTTAATTGCGCTAGCATCTGCCACACCCGGCGGGTATTGCGACTGACCGTAGCTTTATCTACCCCAAAGAGGAAGCCCAAAGCGGCGGTGTTGAGGCGCAGGTGCAGCCAGAGCAAGGTCATTAACAACCGGTCTTCCAGCCCAAGGGTATAGGGGTGTCCTCCGCCCACAGCCCGCTTACGGTTAGGACGATTTAACCGTTTGCCTTCACTTTCAGTCCAGAGAGGGGCCAGTTGCTGATAGAGTTGGTCGAATTCAGTGAGGCTGATCCCGGTTAAGTTTTTGAAAGCACGAGGTTTCTTTCTTACCACTTCGGTAGTAAGCATGCCTCTAACCCTTTGGGTCGGAATAGGTGAGCCGATCTATTTTTTTAACGATCATCGGATAATTCTGATGTTGGCCAGCTCATCCACCCTTTTGCAGCATCGAGGAGCTTAACTCGATGGGTGGAGTTTGGGGTGGGATGTTTAACGCTTAGCATCCGTTCCCTACGCTGTGTCTGGTCTTGATACATCTACATTACGCCATCTTGCCAGGACATTCAATCCCCACAACTTCACTCCTTATTGCACATCAACTACACAATAGCTACCCATTTTGGGCTGAACATACCTATCAGACACTAGATTGGGCCATAACCTATGGGAACGTCTTTGTACCAGGATCGGAAGTATGAGGTCGGCCAACGGCTGCTGATCTTGCGGACCAGAACCCGGCTGACTCAAACAGACCTGGCCGGTCTGATCAGGGTCAACCGGCGCAGCGTTCACAATTGGGAAGCGGGAGCTGCCTATCCCAAAGAGGATCGCCTGCAGCGGTTAATTGCCATTTTCCTGGAGTACAGCGCCTTCATCCCCGGACGTGAGCGCGAGGAGGCCGAGACGTTGTGGGAGCAGGTCAGCCAGGATGCGCCTCGGCCGCTGCCCCTGTTTGATGTCCCCTGGTTCGAGCGCTTGCTGGCTGCCCGCAGCACCGCTCCAACGAGCCCCAGCGAATTCTCTCCGGCGACTGATCAGCAGGGGGTGCAGCGCGAGTTCGCCGTATCGCCGCCGGCGCTGCCGCCCTTCCTCACTACCACCTCGCCCCAGCCCAGCCCGGCTGTTCCGTTCGTGGTGCGCGAACAGGAGTTGGCCGAATTGGGGGCGGCATTAGCGACAGCCCGCAGCGGGGCGGGGCAAATCCTGTTTGTCATTGGCGGGGCCGGACGCGGCAAAACGATGCTGGTCCAGGAGTTCGCCCGCCAAGCTCAGGCCGCCGACGCCGAGGTACTGGTCGTCAGCGGGTATAGCGATGCCCATACCGGCATCGGCGACCCTTACTTGCCGTTTTGTGAGATCTTGTCGATGCTGACCGGCAAGGTCGAAGCCAGGTGGGCCGGTGGATTGATCAGCACTGAGCATGCCCGGCGTTTGTGGGAGGCTATGCCCCTGACGCTCCCGGCGCTCGTTGAGCATGCCCCCGACTTGATCGGCACCTTTGTACCCGGCAACAGTCTGCGCGAGCGGGCCGCGACCGTTACCGCCCCGGATGCGCCCTGGTTCCGGCAGCTCGTGGCCCTCACCGATGCCGTTCCCGGTGCGAAGGTCGAGCAACAGCGCATCTTTGCCCAATACAGCGCCGTGCTGAATGCCATTGCCAGCCAGAGACCGCTCGTGCTGATCCTTGAAGACCTGCATTGGGTGGATTCGGCCTCCAGCGGCTTGCTGTTTCACCTCAGTCGCGAGGCAGCTCAAAGCCGGATGCTGATTGTCGGCACCTATCGCCCCAACGAGGTGGCCTTAAGCCAAGGTGATGAGATAGCCCATCCGCTGACCGACATCCTGAGCGAACTGAAGCGCCGGCACGGCGACATCTGGCTGGACTTAGGCGATCTGGCGGCGGCGGAAGGGCAACGCTTTGTGGAGGCGTACCTGGACACCCAACCCAATCGGTTCAGTTCAGGGTTTCGCGAGGCGCTGTTCGACCGAACCGGCGGACACGCCTTGTTTACGGTGGAGTTGGTGCGGGAACTGCAGGAGCGCGGCGATCTACGCCGTGATCAAGCAGGCCAGTGGATCGACAGTGCTACCATCAACTGGAACACGTTCCCGGCACGGGTGGAGGGGGTGATCGAGAAGCGGATTCAGCGCCTGGAAAAAGAATTGCGCGCTATCCTGATGATTGCCAGCGTCGAAGGCGAGACCTTTACCGCCGAGGTGGTGGCCCGCGTGCAGCAGGTGCAGGAACGCGGACTGGTGCAGCGTTTGAGTCAGGAGCTTGATAAACAGCATCGGCTGGTCACAGCGCACATCCTGGCCTGGCTGGGGCCACAGCGCCTGTCGCTCTATCGCTTCCGGCATCAGCTGTTCCAGCAATATGTCTATCACAGCCTGGCCGAGTCGGAGCGAGCCTATCTGCACGAGGCGGTCGGGAGCGTCCTGGAAGCGATCTACGGCGAGCAAAGCGAGCAGGTGGCGGTGCAGCTGGCGCGCCACTTTGAGGAGGCCGGGCTGATGGAGAAGGCGGTCAAGTATCTGCTAGAGGCAGGGAAGCGCGCCGCACGGCTGTCGGCCTTTCAGGAATCGCTCGCGCAGCTAACCAAAGGGCTGGCGTTGCACGAACGCCTACCCGGCACCCCCAAGCGCGCCCAGACAGAGCTGAAGCTGCAGATTGCCCTGGGCAATGCGCTGATGGCGACCAAAGGCAATGCCGCAGCAGAGGTGGAACAGACCTACAACCGGGCCTGGCAGCTCAGTCAAGAGCTGCTGCATGCAGGGGAAACCGCGCACTTCTTCCCCATCCTGTTTGGGCTATTCGGATATTATATGGCGCGGGGAGAGGCTCAGACCGCCCTTCAAGTGGCAGAAGAATTCTTACAGTTGGCCCAGCGGCAGCAAGACCCGGCGATGATCGTGGCTCATCGGTGCATGGGCTTCCGCTTTGTTTTGGGCGAGTTGGTTTCGGCCCGAGCGCATTTCGAGCAGATTGTTGCCCTGTACAACCCGGAACAGCACCGCCCCCTGACCTTCCAGTACGCCCAAGACCCTGGGCCGACCGCCCTATGCCTCGGGGCTTTAGTCCTCTGGCTGCTGGGTTATGGAGAGCAAGCGCGGCGGTGGAGCGATCGGGGCCTTATGCTGGCGCGCGAGGGAGCCCATGCCTATACCCTTGTCTCTGCCCTGAACTCCTCATCCTGGTTACATCACTTTTGCCAGGAGCGGGCCGGCATTCAGGAGCAAGCAGAAGAGGTCATTGCGATCTGCACCAAACAGGGAATTGCACTGTTGCTGGCTTGGGGAACGATCTTGCGCGGCTGGGCGCTGGCCGAGCAGGGGCAGGGCGAAGCGGGCATCAACCAGATACACCAGGGGTTGGCTGCTGCTCAGGCTATGGAGGCAGGGGTTTTTCGGACTCACCAACTGACCCTGCTGGCCGAGACCTATGACGCTGTAGGAGAGCCAGAGGCAGGGCTGCGTGTGCTGGCCCAGGCGCTGGCCCAGGTGGAAACAACAGGGGAGCGTTTTTGGGAAGCTGAAATCTATCGGCTCAAGGGCGAGTTGTTGCTCAAGCTTGAAGGCGCCCAGCTTTCCCGCAGCCCTTCGGCTTCGCGGCTCCCGAGCCCGTCGAAGGGCAGGGTAAACTCCGTCGAAGGGATGCAGGATGTAGAGTCTCCGGAAGGCTGTTTTCTCAAGGCGATGGAGATTGCCCGGCGGCAGGAGGGCAAGTCGTTAGAGCTGCGGGCGACGGTGAGCCTGGGCCGATTGTGGCAGCAGCAAGGGAAAAAGGACCAGGCCCGGCGCATGCTGGCAGACATCTACGGCTGGTTCACCGAGGGCTTCGACACGATTGATCTACAGCAGGCAAAAGCGCTGCTTGACGAGCTTTCAGCAGAGGCTATGGTTTCGCCTGACGGCGATCAACTTTACCACTGAGACATTTTTTGGGGTGGCACCGCATTACAATGCTTTTCAGAAAGCTTCCAGGTAACATGCAAGGTGAGCTAAACTATCTTTATCCAGGGTGCCCTGCTATACGCATCTCAATGGCAGATGATGTCACCGGAGAGTCTGAGCGAGAGGTGAAACTATGAGAAAACAAGTGGTTGTACTCGGAGCGGGCTTCTTCGCCCTGAGCGCGCTCACTGCAACCTATGACTCGTTTCTACCGCTCCTGTTACGCAACTTCATCTCCAATCTTGCCGTCATCGGTTTTCTGATGACCGTCGACAACTATGTCGCCCTCGTGTTTCAACCATGGTGGGGATCACGGAGCGACGGAACCAGGACACACCTTGGGCGTCGCGTGCCGTATCTGCTGGTCGGCATGTCGTTGACGGCTCTGTTCGCTGCGTTTGTGCCGTTTGCGGCGCAACTCTCGTTGCAGCTTCTGATCGGGGCGATGATCGCGTTGAACCTGGCCGTATCCGTCTGGCGCGCACCGCTGGTGGCGCTCCTGGCCGACCTATTCCCACCTGCGGCACGATCCACCGCCTCTGGGATTACGCAATTTGCCGGCGCTCTGGGTGGGGCTGCGGTGCTGCTTGGGGGGAGCCTACTCTTTGGGAGCAAAGGGTACGCGCCATTTGTGCTGGTGTCGATCGCGCTTTTGGGCGCTGCGCTGATCATTGCCCGCAAGCTCAGAGAACCTGTCCACGCGCCTCACGAGCCCCGCCGGCACGATCTGTTCGTGCCGCTCAAAGCCCTGCGAGGCCTTGCGGCCAGACCGCACAAAGATCCGCTGCTATTTTTGGCAGGCGCCCTCTGCTTCCAACTAGCGATGAACGGCGCCCTCCCCTATTTCACACTCTATGTCCGCGAGCTATTCAGTCTGACACCGGGGCAGGCTGGGACACTGGCAAGCGGACTCTGGATTGGCGTCTTAGTTGCCACACTACCTGCCGGATTAGCAGGGGCACGCTATGGCCAGCGGCGGGTGATGCTCACGAGCTTACTGGCGTTGAGCGCGGTCCTTTTTCTGCTGCCATTCGTGAAGACACCGTTGCTGGTTGGCGCTCTTTGGGGTGTGGCAGGCGTCTTCTCTTCAGCTGTTGTGGTCAATAGTATTATTCTGTTCCTGTCATTTGCCGGCGATCAGGAGATCGGCTTATTCACCGGCCTCCACTTATTTACGTCAGCAGCTGCGCAGATTGTTGGCCCGCCGGTATGGGGCCTGGCAATGCAGTTGTTTGGCCCACAGGCACTCTGGGTCAGCAGCGGTTGCGCGGCAGTGCTCGCGACATTCCTGGTAAGCCGCGTGCGAGAAGGTGGCCTGCCAGATACCGAGTTGATGGCGAAACCACTGGCATCGCCCGAGCCGACGCCAGATCGTTAACGCTCGACTGCCCCAAGGTCCAGGGGCGACTCACCCTGTGCATCGGTAAGGCCCATCAGCCCGGCGATCGCCTTGTGCTCGTAGGGCCGGTCGCGGCGCAGGGTATGCACCGCATGGGTGTGACCCAGGCGCAACGTGCCACGCTGCTGGCCCTGGGAGTGGTCGAGAAAGCGCGTCATACGCAGTAGTATAACAAATAACCGGCAGCTTCATTTTGCCGGTACTCTGTGGAACATTATCCATGAAAGATCCGATGGGATCATCTTTGTACCAGGATCGGAAGTACGAGGTCGGCCAACGATTGCTGAGCTTGCGGACCAGAACCCGGCTGACCCAAACAGACCTGGCCGGTCTGATGGGGGTCAACCGGCGCAGCATTCACAATTGGGAAGCCGGAACTGCCTATCCCAAAGAAGATCGCCTGCAGCGGTTGATTGCCATTTTCCTGAAGTACAGCGCCTTCATCGCCGGACGTGAGCGCGAGGAGGCCGAGACGTTGTGGGACCAGGTCAGCCAGGATGCGCCCCGTCCACTGCCCCTGTTCGATGTTCCCTGGTTCGAGCGCTTGCTGGCTGCCCGCAGCATCGGGGGGAGGGCCGATCTACCAGCGACGACCCGCATCACCGCTCCAACGAGCACCAGCGTATTCCCTACGGCGACTGGTCAGCGGGGGGTGCAGCGCGAGTTGGCCGTATCGCCGCCGGCGCTGCCGCCCTTCCTCACCACCGCCCCGCTACAGCCCAGCCCGGCGGCCCCATTCGTGGCGCGCGAACAGGAGTTGACCGAGTTAGCCACCGCGTTAGCCACGGCTCGCCGTGGGGCAGGGCAAATCCTGTTTGTCATTGGCGGGGCCGGGCGCGGCAAGACCATGTTGGTCCAGGAGTTCGCCCGCCAGACCCAGGCCGCTGATGCCGAGGTGTTGGTCGTCAGCGGATATAGTAATGCCCACACCGGTACAGGCGATCCCTATTTGCCTTTTCGCGAAGCCCTGACGATGCTGTGCGGCGAGGTCGAAACCAGGTGGGCCGGTGGGCTGATTACGGCTGAGCATGCCCGCCGTTTGTGGGAGGCCATGCCTCTGACGCTCCCGGCGCTTGTTGAGCATGCCCCCGACTTGGTCGGCACGTTTGTGCCAGGCAAAGGCCTGCGCGAGCGCGCCGCGACCTTTGCCGCCCCGAATGCGCCCTGGTTTAACCAGCTTGTGGCGCTCACCAACACCAGGGTCGCACAGCAGCCGATCTTTGCCCAATACACCGCTGCGCTGAACGCCATTGCCAGCCAGCGGCCGCTTGTGCTCATCCTCGAAGACCTGCACTGGGTCGACTCCGCCTCCAGCGGCTTGCTGTTTCACCTCAGTCGCGAGGCAGCTCAAAGCCGGATGCTGATTGTCGGCACCTATCGCCCCAACGAGGTGGCCTTAAGCCAAGGTGATGAGATAGCCCATCCGCTGACCGACATCCTGAGCGAACTGAAGCGCCGGCACGGCGACATCTGGCTGGACTTAGGCGATCTGGCGGCGGCGGAAGGGCAACGCTTTGTGGAGGCGTACCTGGACACCCAACCCAATCGGTTCAGTTCAGGGTTTCGCGAGGCGCTGTTCGACCGAACCGGCGGACACGCCTTGTTTACGGTGGAGTTGGTGCGGGAACTGCAGGAGCGCGGCGATCTACGCCGTGATCAAGCAGGCCAGTGGATCGACAGTGCTACCATCAACTGGAACACGTTCCCGGCACGGGTGGAGGGGGTGATCGAGAAGCGGATTCAGCGCCTGGAAAAAGAATTGCGCGCTATCCTGATGATTGCCAGCGTCGAAGGCGAGACCTTTACCGCCGAGGTGGTGGCCCGCGTGCAGCAGGTGCAGGAACGCGGACTGGTGCAGCGTTTGAGTCAGGAGCTTGATAAACAGCATCGGCTGGTCACAGCGCACATCCTGGCCTGGCTGGGGCCACAGCGCCTGTCGCTCTATCGCTTCCGGCATCAGTTGTTCCACCAGTATGTCTATCACAGCCTGGCCGAGATGGAACGGGTCTATCTGCACGAGGCGGTCGGGAACGTCCTGGAAGCGCTCTATGGCGAGCAGACCGAGCAGGTGGCGGTGCAGTTGGCGCGCCACTTTGCAGAGGCCGGTTTGACCGAGAAGGCGGTCACGTATCTACTGCAGGCCAGCAAACGCGCCACGCGGCTGTCGGCCTATCAGGAAGCGATTGCGCATATAACCAACGGACTGGTGCTGCTCGAACGCCGGCCCGATACCTCTGAGCATGCCCAACAAGAACTGGAACTGCAAATTGCCCTGGGAAATGCGCTGATCGCGACCAAAGGCTTTGCCGCAGCGGAGGTGGAACAAAGCTACAGCCGGGCCTGGCAGCTCTGCCACCAACTGTATGGGGGGAAAACGCCGCAGATCTTCCCCATCCTGAATGGACGATTCGGACATTATATGACTCGGGGAGAACCTCAGATTGCCTATCAACTGGCGCAAGAATTCTTGGAGCTGGCCCAGCAGCAGCACGACCCCGCAATTATCGTGGCTCACCGGTGCGTGGGTTGGTCCAGCACTACGATGGGCAAGTTGGTCGCAGCCCGAGCTCATTTCGAGCAGGCTGTTGCCCTGTATGACCCTGCGCAACACCGCCCCCTGACCTTCCAGTACGGACAAGACCCTGGGCCGGCTGGCCTTGCCCTTGGCGCTTTAGACCTCTGGTTGCTGGGCTATGTGGAGCAAGCGCGGCGCTGGAGCGATCGGGCGCTGGAGCTGGCGCGCGAGGGAGGTCACGCGTATACCCTCGCCCTTACTTTAGGCCTTTCGACCTGGTTTCATCACTTTCGTCGGGAGCGGGCAGTCGCTCTGGAGCAAGCAGAAGAACTCATTGCGATCTCTACCAAACAGGGATTTGATTTGTGGCTGGCGTGGGGAACCATCATCCGAAGCTGGGCGCTGGTCGAGCAGGGGCAGGGCGAAGCGAGGCTCACCCACATACGCCAGGGATTGGCTGGTGCCCAGGCCACGGGGGCAGTGTTTTTTCGGGCTCATCAACTGAGCTTGCTGGCCGAGGCCTATCACATAGTAGGGGACTCAATGGCAGGGCTGGCCGTGCTGGAAGAGGCGCTGACCCAGGTGGAAACAACCAAGGAGCGGTTTTGGGAAGCAGAGATTTACCGGCTCAAGGGCGAGTTGTTGCTCAAGCTTGAAGACGCAGGCCTTTCCCACGGCGTTGAAGAAATTCCCGATACTGAGTCGCCCGAAGCATGTTTTTTCAAGGCGATTGAGATCGCCCGGCGGCAGGAGGGCAAATCGTTAGAGCTGCGCGCGACGGTGAGCTTGGCCCGCTTGTGGCAGCAGCACGAGAAGAAGGACCAGGCCCGACGCGTGCTGGCAGACATCTACGGTTGGTTTACCGAGGGCTTCGACACGATTGATTTGCAGCAGGCAAAAGCGCTGCTTGACGAGCTTTCAGCATAAGGCTGAACATACTATTTTCGTGCTCTTGAACTATATATACGAGGAGGTTCGGGGTGCTCGGTTCAATTCGGCACGAATCTCTCATCGGTTGCGCCCGGCTCGGCCCGGGGTCTCTACCTGAATCGTCCCCGATATCGAGGCTGCCCGCGACGAGATCGTCGCCAGCGATGTCGCCATCAGCGAGGTGATCCACGCTGGACTGCCGGGTGCTCAATTCCAGCCCGATGGCACGAGCGGTCGCGTCAGCGGGTCCGCGCCTGAGCACACCAGCTATGGCTCCTTCGCCATGTTCAGCGACCTGGTCGGCAACGCTGCCCGGCCGGATCGACGCCACTGAGACGGCATTTGCATCTGTAGCGGTTCTGGCGAGCACGAGAAGCGCATCAGCGCGGCAGATCCTACGAGCGCATGGACATCAGCGGCCTGATGGGTATGACCCAGGCGCAACGTGCTACGCTGCTGGCTCTGGGAGCGAGCACAGTGGCGAGGTGGTCTCGCTGGCCTTTTAGTGTGGATGAAGCGCGCCTGACCAGCGTTAGCTTTGATGGTACAGTGCGGCTCTGGGATGTTTCAACGGTGCTCGATGCAAACGCAGGTGATGTCGTCTACTTGGCGACACTCGACCCCTACGCCTGCGTGGTCTACGCCCTGGCCTTCCACCCTGATGGGCATCCCTGGGTTAGCGGCGGGGCCGAGGGCTTCATCACGCTCTGGGATCTGCCGGCGCACCAGCGAGTGGCGACCTTGCCTGGAGAGGAGCCATATGCAAGGATGAATATCACCGACGTCACGGGTCTCACCAACGCTCAGCGGGCGACCCTGCGCCTCCTCGGGGCTGTCGAGACGTGATTCTGGCAGGTACACGGTCCGAGGGTCATGATGTCCATGCCTGGCCCGTTGATTTGGCCCAACACCCTCATCCCGGCTAACTCAATATCATAACAAGGTGCAGCCACATTCCAAGATTATGCCTGATGGATCGGCTTGTGCTCTTGTTCGCCCCGTTTTTACCCTTTTTACGAAGTGAGCAACCACTTTTAGCCATCCCTATTTCCTCAGTCCCTTACCCTGGCGCTAATTTATCGAATGAGTCCGAGAAAGTAGTCCGAAATCCGCTGAGTTGCCTCCTCAATTTGTTCAATCGTATTGACCTCATCACGCCAAGTTCGTACCAGAGCCAGGCAGGCAACCCAACGGCTCAATTCCTCTGGGAAATGCACCAGTTTCTCTCTTAATAATGTAAACAAGATGTGGAGGTTGTCAGATTTAGGTTTCTCGGCCAGTTCTCCAAATCGGTCTTCTAAAGCGTACGTGACCTCTTTGGACATTAGATCGGTGAAACCTAATTCGTGGGCTATCTGTACCCTTGTTGCCTGCTGCCATCCGGTGATGATATGGAGCATGCTTGACGTGTCCCAATCCGGCACCAGCAATGTCTCAATCGTTATGAGTAGCGAAGGTTTAGATAAATCTGTCCCCTCGCCTGCTGGAGCCAGCAGCGTGCGCTCGATAGTGATTTGTCGCAAGTGATTTAAGGCTGCCTGTTGCCGTTGCCACTCCAGTTGTCGCTGTTCAGCCTCCCAGTCAAATAATGCTTCTTGCGCTTGACCTCCGCATTCCTGGTGAATGCAGACCATTTTCCAGTCTCCACCCGGCTCCACCAAAATTACAAATCCAGGCGGATGTCTATGGGCATGCTTGCATCTTTGCGGGGAGCAGAGTTGTCCCTCAAGTTGCGGCTCAAGCCAGATGAACTCTCCTATCTTTTGCTTCTCCTTAACAAAATGGGGCAGGACAGCCGGTAGTCCTTGCTTGGTCATCATCTCAACAGCGGCTTGGGCCGCTGTTTGTTCTTGTTGATTGAAGCAACTCGCAGGCTGGTGGACATCAGGGGCAACACAGTAAGCCTCAACGTGATTGAGGAGAGAATCTTGCTCACCTCGTATCCCTTGTCTGTCCTGGGTAATCGCTGCGGAGGGATACTGGCTTAAATCAAGGCCATCTGCTACATCGAGTACAACCGAACCATCAGGAGTAGGCGTGAATTGCTCCGTGTATTGGGGAAATAAACGAAGATACTGGCAAAATTGCGGCACGGTACCATCTTGATGAGGAACCCATTCGCTTTGCCCACTTTGCAATGTCTCTCTCAGTTTTTCAAAAGTTGTTTGACATCCCAGGCATTGAGGTGTAGGCACACTGTTCCAAGTCTTTTTCTCTTCAAAGCGGACACCGTGCTTGATGAGGGCTTGGGTGATCGCTTGAGCTAACTCATCCACTGTCAGCGCTTGTCCCCCATTTGAGTTGCGTAACTGGTCTAAAAACCTATGACGTAGCTCTGGATATTTAACGAATCGCTCCTTGATCAGCCTCATTTGCTGACGCAGCAACCAGGCCTGATAGGCCCTTTGCCGCTCCCTGATTTCGGTTTGATCGTCAAGTAGGTGCTCCGGCAGTTCCTCAATGCCTTTAATTCTATGCTGGTAACATTCAGAGCAAATCACTCGTAACTGCTGGTCACCGGCCAGATAGAGCTGGTACTGCGTTTCGAACCGGTTTTGGGGTCGGACACATAACTCGCAGGTCCATGCATTGAGTGACGTGTCTATATCGATGAGCCACCCGGAGACTTTGTGATGTTCCGCTTTAGCAGCTCTGATGACATCTATCTCGTAAGTTTGATCGCCCCGTTGAATGAAGCGTTTGGTCTCTTCAGGAATTTCACCAGTCTCTTCCATTTCCTGGCGGACCTTAACCACCAAGCGGCGATCAACGCCGCAGTGACGGGTAAGCGCCCGATCACTCATATAAAGACCATAAGGATGAAGGAGGGCCTGCCGAACGACATGCTGTTTGTCCTCCATACTCCGCCTTTGACCGTGCTTCTGATTGGCTGAGAGGGCCAGCCATTCCGCATCGGTTTGAGTGCCAGGTCTGATCCTAACCCGGAGCTGAATGCCGACCCGTTTAGCTGCTTCTCCCCGGTGGTAGCCATCCCAAATATAAATGTAACCTTCCGCATCCTGAACCCCTTCCGCTGGATCGAATACAATCCCCTCTGACATCATGGTGGCATATTCGTTAATAAGGGTGTAATTTATGGCGGCCCGGCTCTGAATAAAGATAAATTGATGAGGCTCATAAAAATCTTGCTCGCCATCATTTGCGACAAATTGCTGTGACATACACCAAACCCCCTTCATGGGTCAATAGCATAAACAGTGGTTTTGAGTTCAGCGTATGTAGCGTTTATAGTTCCATAAACGCTACATACGCTGGATAGATGGTCTTTATATCAGACGGTGAACCTTGTCTCATGACCTGATGCGTAGCATCTCAGCCTCCAATTTTCAAGACCGGAAAGTGCAGTTCAAGCCGACACTCATCACCGGTCATAACAATCCGAGAAAACATTTGCTCACATAATTCCCGTAAATCAAAAAACTCCCCGCCATTGAGCATTGCCTGGGTTTTGCTGACATAGCTTTCAAGCTCTTCCAAGGTCATGTCTATCCGGCTTTTCGCCAGTCTGTCTTTAAGCTCGCCCAACTCCTTTTCTAATTGCCCGACCAGTTTATCCTGTTCCAATAAGAGTTGGGCCGCCGTAGACGAGTATTCTGGCAGCTTGCCAAAATTGTATCCAAACTTTTTGGCCAGGCTCTTGGCATCAGCTAATCCTTTTTGGGTGGCCTCGACCCGCAGTTGTAGTTCGGCCAACCCTTGATTCAAATGCTCGTTGGTCCAAGTCAGTAAGCTTTGTAAATATTCGGTGGAAAGTACATGTTGTTGCAAAATACCCGTGATACTTACCTCCAGTTCATCGGCTGGCAAAAGTGGCGCTTGGGGACACAGCTCCATGCGCTCATTGCGCCTTGAGCAGACATAATAGCGGATTTGATCAATTTTCTTACCTTCCATCGGGGCATGGCAGTAGCCACAAACTGATTTGTCGGCCAGGTAATAGCTGCTGCCCTTGCGGCGGGGGTGGAACCGTTTAGTGGTCAGGCTTTCCTTCCGCGCTGGCATTTGCTTTTGGACGGCATCAAACAACTCGGTCGAAATCAAGGCTGGATAGATGTTCTTATAGATCCTGCCATCATATTCGTACTCGCCAATGTAGATCCGGTTGTGGAAAAAAGTTCGCCACGAGCTCGGTTCTGGACCAAACAGATGAGTTGCTTCAGAGATCACGGCATAGGGAGCGCCATGCGCTCTCAATTCAAAGGCTTTAATCGCCAGAGGAGCTAACTTGGGGTCAGGGAAGGGTTTCCGTCCGAATCGGGGCGTACCGTCAGCTCTGACTCCGAAGGAGACGGATTCAGAGGCATAACCTTTCGCCACTGGACCTACCGGAACAAACCCCTGTTCAGCCAGAAGCCGCAATCCGCGTTTTGTATTTTTGCCAAGATCGGTGCGGAATTGATGATTTTTCCAATCGATCAAGGCTTCAAAAACGTAACGAAATGGATTGTCAGGGATGTCATCCATCATTGAGAATAATTTCCAGCCATTTCGGCGTAATTCTGACCGGAAAAATTGCGAGTCATCGATCTCTCGAGCGAACCGTGAAAGATCCCAAAAAATAATCATATCAGCCGGCCGAGGTTTTTGTCGAGCTAAATGAGTCATCAAATTAAACTGTTCACGATTCTTAGTTGATCCGCCAGAAGCTCGCTCATCACAAAATATTCTTCCTATAATCAATCCTTGCTCCTCAGCAAATCTTTCCACGGCTGCTTTTTGGGAAGCGATATCTTGGTTACGCCCAGGAGAATGACGTAAATAAACCCAAACTATAGTGCCGCGGGCTATATGAAGAGGATCAATGTCTGCCTCACCTTCGCCTTTTCCCGAAGTGAAAGGACGCATCGTGGCAAACCAAGCAGCTTTATAGATTTCATCGGGTGGCCAGACTTTAGCAGTAATGGGCACAGGCAGGACAAGGAGAAGGGCTAAACAAAAACCCGAAAGCAGTCCTAAATGCCACCGCCAAACCCGGATCAATCGTTTCAATAATCTCCAGTTGATTATTTCTTTCATTTTCTCCGCTCCAATGAAATATATTTATTCTCCTACCTGTTAGGGACAAGGGTTTATATGCAAACAGAACTGGCCTATGCGCCAGTCCTTTTGCTTTTTCGCTTAGATTGAATTATCATCTAATGATAAAGTGGGCTGTTAACACTACCGGTGCATTGATATTGTCAATTACCGTGTAGAGTAAAATCCTGCATACTTTCATTATCTGTTTCAAAGAAGAGGCGCTAACCCCATGTTGCAATATATTACCCGGCGGGTCGCTCTGGCTGTCCCCGTTTTAATTGGTATCTTGTTTGTTACCTTTGCCCTGGCTCGGCTAATTCCGGGGGACCCCTGCCGGGCGGTGCTGGGAGAGCGGGCCACGGATGTCATTTGCGATGCTTTTATGGAGCGAAACGGCCTCAACAAGCCAATCCCGACCCAATTTATGATCTACTTGCGGCAGATTCTCATTGAGCGAGACCTGGGCGAGTCCTTCCGTTTTGGCCGGCCGGTGATAGATATTGTGGTCGAACGCCTGCCGGTGACCATTGAATTAGCCATCGCTTCGATGATTTTTGCTACAATTTTGGGAATTCTGTTTGGAATTACCTCGGCCTATTGGCATAACTCCTCCATTGATGTCAGTACGATGGTTGGAGCCAACATTGGCGTCTCCGTGCCGGTGTTTGTGCTGGGCTTGTTGTTGCAGTATGTTTTTGCCCTGCTTTTGAAAGATACGGCCCTGCAACTGCCCCCTTCCGGGCGGCTGACATCAGGCATCACCAATCCGCCTTTTTTTGAGGTGTGGGGGTGGGACATCGCCGAAGGCACCAGTCTGTTCACTTTTTACTCCTTTCTGGCTAACTTTAATTTTTTGAACGCCCTTTTGACCGGCAATTGGACAGCTTTTGGCGACGCTTTCAAACACATGCTTCTGCCGGCCATAGCGGTCGGGACTATCCCCCTGGCGATTATTGCCCGTATCACTCGTTCCAGTTTACTCGAAGTGTTGAGTCTGGATTACATCCGCACCGCCCGGGCCAAGGGGCTGGCGGAGATCGCAGTTGTTTTTAGCCACGGCCTGAGCAATGCCATGCTGCCGGTGGTGACCATTGTCGGGCTGCAATTGGGTTACTTGTTGAGCGGAGCAGTCTTGACCGAAACGATTTTTAATCTGGCCGGCCTGGGCCGGACCCTTTATGAGGCCATCACCGCCCGCGACTACATCATCGTGCAGGGTCTCACCTTGATTATTGCTGTTGGCTTTGTGGTCATCAACCTGATCGTTGATATTTCCTACGCCTTTCTCGACCCGCGTATTCGCTTGAGTTAAACTTCGTGTGGATAGGCGGTTGACCTGTCCGTGTCTAAAATAGGGAGGACGTATGACAGCCGAAACATTACCAATTCCAGCAGCGGCTGTGGCCAAAGCCAAAGAACCGAGCAGTCTTTATCGAGACGCGATCCGTCACTTGTTGCAAAAACAGTCGGCGGTAGTGGGCATGATAATTTTATTGGTGCTCGTTCTTGTCGCCGTCTTTGCGCCGCTTATCGCTCCCTATGACCCCGAACAGCAGTTGATTGGGGTTGAGTCGGGGATCAAAAAACGCTCGCCGCCTTGTATTCACTTGCTGGGCTGCTCGGCGGAGAAACCCCAGCATATTTTTGGGGTAGACGCCAACTTCCGCGACTTTTTTAGCCGGGTTGTTTTTGGGTCACGCCTGTCGCTCCTGGTCGGTTTTGCTTCGGTGACATTTGCCATTGTCGTCGGGACAGCGCTGGGGGCAGTGGCCGGTTTTTTTGGCGGCTGGCTGGATAATACGATTATGCGGCTAATGGATGTGCTGCTGGCCTTTCCGGCCCTGATTCTGGCCATTGCGATTGTTACCGTGCTGGGGCCGGGCTTAATCAATGCCCTGATTGCTATCGGCATTGTCACCATTCCGGCTTATGCCCGGGTCATTCGTTCCAGCGTTCTCTCGGTCAAGGAGCAGGATTTTATTCTGGCCGATAGGGCCTTGGGTGTGCCGCCGGGCCGGATTCTCTTCCGGGATATTCTGCCCAACTCGATTACGCCCTTGATTGTGCAGGGCACCCTGGGTATCGGTACGGCGATTGTGGAAGTAGCGGCGCTGTCCTTTCTGGGCCTGGGCGCGCAGCCCCCGACACCGGAGTGGGGATTAATGGTCAGCGCCGAACGCAACCAGATTTTCACGGCCCCTTACCTGGTGTTCATCCCCGGTATTGCGATTGCCCTGGTGGTGTTGGGTTTCAATTTGTTAGGCGACGGTCTGCAAGACGCCTTGAATCCGCGCCTGAATCGCCGTTAAAGTGTATGGTCTAATTATAACCTTAACTGATCGTCAGAATGCCCGGCTCACTGGCTGCCGCTACATCGCAGGTGAGGCCGGGCATTTTTCTTTCCGGGCAAGGCATGGGGGAAGATGTCAATTCTGAAAATTTACCAGGGAGCGGCGCTGCAGCAGGCTTTGGCGGAAATCGTTGCGCCGGTCGAGGTGATTTATTTCGCCGTTGACCAGCCAGAGCCGGATACCCTGGCTGCCCTGGCTGATCTCATGGCTTTGACCGCCCAACTCTCGGTGACCACCCAGCCTGCCGGTCTAACTGTGCCGGCTGATCGGGTAGTGGTGCGCAGCCAGGCCGGGCGCGAACTGGTCTTTGTCGGCGCGCCGCTTGGCCTGGAATTAGCCGCCCTGGTTTCAGCGATTATCGTCGCCGGGCGGGGAGACTCCGGTTTGCTGCCGGCAACGCGGCAAGCGCTGGCTCGCTTGCAGAGCCTGGTTCACCTGGAAGTTTTTACCACGCCCACTTGACCAACCTGCGCCCAGGCGGTCAGCCTGGTCCACAAGTTTGCGTTTGAAAGCGCTCAAATTACGGCGGAGGCTGTCTCAGCCGTGGTGATGATCGAAGTGGCCCAACACTATGGGGTGCTGGGAACGCCTCATCTGGTGTTAAATGGGGTACACCATGTCAGGGGACGAGTCGGTGAGGAACAGTTATTGGCTTCAATTCAAGCCCTGAATGCGTCTTGACCTGTTTATTTACACCCGGCCATACAGATAAATTCTCGATAGCGATCTCCACTCCGGATTGTCTTGATTTCTCTGAATCCGGCTTTGACCAGCATTTGGCGGACCTCTTCCTCCTCATAGGTCTTGACCCCGTATCGAACAAATCCCTTTTTCTCTAAATCTCTTTTACAGGTATAAGTCAACACGAGCTTACCTTTTTCCTGAAGGATGCGATAAATCTCCGCAACGCCTTGCGGAGTGTCGCTCCAATAAAATATGGAGTTCACCGAACTAACCTTGGTGAAATACCCGTCAGGATAGGGGAGCGCTTCGGCTCTACCGCACTGAATATCTACTCTGCCGGCCTTAATGGCTGCTCGATGCCGCGCCCGGCAGCGTTTCACCATGACCGGGGATATATCAATCCCCGCGACCCAGCCGCATTTAACCCGGGGAATAATCCTGGCCAGCAGGTAGCCTCCGCCAAATCCAATATCGAGAACACGGTCCTCTTCTTTTAATTCTAAATGGGCCAGCGTAACGTCATTCAACTTGGCATTTCTCTTGTTCCACAGCGGGCCAAGAACAAATTTGCCAATAATTCCTGTAGGGTTGCTCAATTGACGAGCCAGATAGCGTTGAAATATCATACCAGATTATCACGGTTCAATCGTCTGGATAGTGCCGTCCGCGTTATAGACCAACTCGGCCACTTTCACACTGCGTTTGTTGCTGACGCCTCCCGACAGCGAACTGTCGTGATAAAACAGATACCACTTGCCCTGAAACTCGACGATGGAATGATGCGTCGTCCAGCCAACAACCGGATAAAGAACATACCCTCTAAAAACAAAGGGGCCGGTCGGCTTCTGGCCTGTGGCGTAGGCAATGAAATGGGTATCACCCGTGGAATAGGAGAGATAGTAGCTGCCGTTATATTTGTGCAGCCAGGCCGCCTCGAAAAATCGCCGGGCGTGGTCACCGGCGAGGAGCGGCGGTCCGTCTTCAGTGGTGATGGAAACTTCTTCAATCGGGCTGTCGAAACTCAGCATGTCCGGCGACAGCTTCGCCACCCTGGGACCCAGGGCCGGTTCTGTCCCAGTAGGTTCCACGCCTGCCGGGTCGAAATTTCCCTTCTGCCATTTTTCGAGCTGCCCGCCCCACAGCCCTCCAAAGACCATGTAAGCCTGTCCATCCTCGTCAATAAAAACACAGGGATCAATGCTGAAACTGCCTGGAATGAACTCTGGTTGCGGGGTGAAGGGGCCAGCCGGTGATTTGCTGGTCGCCGCGCCGATGCGAAAAATGCCAGCGTGATCCCTGGCCGGAAAATAGAAGTAGTAAGCGCCATTCTTAAAGGCGGCATCAGGCGCCCACATCTGTTTCTTCGCCCAGGGAACATCGGCCAGGTGTAAGACCTGCCCGTGATCCACCGGCAGAGAGTGCATGTTCTCTAATGAAAAGACATGGTAATCTACCATATCATATTGGTCCCCATCCGGCGTCGGCGGGTTGTCGTGGTCTAAGTCATGCGAGGGATAAATGTACAGCCTGTCTTCAAAAACATGAGCGGAAGGATCGGCGGTATAGATGTGGGTTATTAACGGTTTTTTCATGATGTCTAATTCCCTGGTTTGTGCGGCGTTGTTGATAACCATTTTTGTAAGAGGGCTGGTTAAGGATGTTTCAACCTTGGATTGAGTACAGGCCCATATTGCCAGCGATGTAAAAAAAATTGCCATAAAATTGATGACCAAGGAAGATTTCTTACGCTGCAACATAAGAGTATCACCGCCCAAAGATTTGCTGCTGGCCATGTCATTTCGAGCGATCCGCTGCGCGGGAGCGAGAAATCCCTACGGCGTCACTTTTCAGTATAGATTCGAGGGATTCCTCGCATCGTACCCTGTGGTATTCCACTGCGCTCCACTCGGAATGACATGAGCAACCTGATTTCTATTTCCGATAAACTTTAATACATCATCGAGCTTGGGTACGGGGCCGTAACAAAACGATCTGGCGTTTCCCCAGTTGAAAACGCTCAACCCGCCGGTATTGAGCGTGACCAATCCGCTGCTTTTTATCGGCAACAATGGCTACGACCGCCCCCTCGGCTAATACCGGGATCAACCCCTGCAGCATCTGCCCTATCTGGCCTTCGGAAACGACCTGTGACGAAGTGGAAGCTTCCCAGGCCGTTTGTTGGCCATACGGCACATCAGCAATGATAATATCTACCCGCTCATCTCCCAGGTGTTCAGTAATGACCCTCCTGTCCGACGCATTTGCTCTGAACAATCGTATTTCGAGGGGATGGCTCTTTTCCAACTTCAATACCTGATCTCTCAGAGTTTGAGCATGGCTGAGGGCTGTCCGGTGAGACGCTTTCTCATATCGTTCGATCAGGTTTGAGAGTTCGGCAATCCGGTCATTTATCCCCGCCGGAGTCAGCAGGTTCAAATTGCGTTTGGCTACCTCAAGGATCTCCGGGTCAACATCCGAAGCAATCATCCGTTCTATCTTCTCCCGGTGTAAACAGGCCAGGACGGTCAGGTGATAGGCTCCGCCGCAGCAGGGATCGTAAAGAACACAGGGATTTGTCAAACCCTCCGCCTGACGAATGGCCCGGCACCGTTGAAAAATCTCACTGGCCAGCCTGATGGGCAGGGCAGGATGTCCCGGCAAGCTGTAGAAAACGCCGCCGCTGGCATAAGCAGAATAATCCTGCTTTTGAGCAAACTTGTACTGCACCTATTTTTCCATTGCTTTACTTTTCAATTCTTGCGGCATTTTTTCGATGGCATAGCGCAGGGCAGTTCGCGGCATGGCCGCTTTGTGGGCCAGAACATACTCAAAAACCTCTTGCTGGTGGGCCTGACTGGCAGCCTTCAGCATCCAACCGTACCCCTTTTGAACCAGGTCATCTTTATCCAAAAGAAGAATATCGGCGATCTCCAAAACGTCTGGCAGGAATTTCCCCTGCCGGGCCGGAACAATCAGCGATACGGCCGCCGCTCGCCGCACCCAGCGGTTAGGGGATGTTCCCCAGGTTTTTAGATTGGACAAATAAACCGGATACATTTCCAGGAATGAGCCGATGGTATGGTTACAGAGCGTATCACACGAGGCCCAGTTGCTGACGTAATCGTTGACCCATCTTTCGAAAACCAGGAAATCCTGGGGTTCGTAGGCTTTCCGCAGAGAATAGGACCAATGACAGGCAATAAAGCTTTCTTCCATATAGCCCGACTGCCAAAGCTCCTCACAGAGCTTAAAAATTTCCGCTTTACCCTGTCCCTTGATCTCTTTAAAATAGTCCTTCCCGATTTTGCTGACAACGGCGGTTTTCACGCCGTACAACCGGACCTGTTCCTTAAAAAAGTTTTGGCCGCTTCTTTGCGTATGTTCATCCGCATTTTGCTTCAACTCTTGTCTGATCTTATTTAGAATGTTGTTCATAGTATCTTTTCCCCACTCATACACCCCAGCATTCCTTTGGCTTAGTTAGCCCGCCTGTTAATAAGGTTGATCTGCCAATTCCCACCAAACGAAAGTTCCGAACATACCTAACAGACTCGCAAGAAGTACAATGATGTAGCTTACTATTCCAAGATGGGCATACTCTGGCCCGGCCATGCCTGCATACAACGCTGGTACCGACCATGGGAAATATCCCCCCCAACCGGCTGCCGCGATGATTTGGGCCAATATCACCGCCAGTATCGCAGCGCCCATCGGCGGCAAATAACCGCGTCCTGCGCTGGCAAAGAAAGCAATGGGGGTGGCGAGGGCAATTGTCAAACCGGCGGTAATCACCAGAGTGAGGGTGCCTTGGGCTAATAGCGCCGCCGATGTTGGCGGAAGGGCAACGGCTGTACCAACGCCGAGACCCATGAGATAGATAATCGCCGTCAATGCGGCTGACCACAGCGTAACGAGAATAAACTTGGCGAATACGATAACAAAACGAGGCGTTGGCAACGCGAGCAGGTCTTTGATTGTTTGATCCGAATATTCTCGTCCAAAGACCCAACTGTTGATGAAACTAAAAAGGATGATGCCGCCAATCGCAGTCGCTTGCGCAAGAAATCCCAGGTAAGTAGGCCAATCGGCTGTGCCAGCAACGATCTGCGCTTTGGCACTGATCATTCCGAGGCGACGCGCCAGGTCGGGATCTTTCATGACAATCATAAAAAAACCACCCGCAAATGGAGCGAGCGAAAATCCTAAAACGGTCAATAACGGCAGCTTGGAACGACGCGCTTTTAGCAGTTCTACCCAGATAGCTTGAGAGATGTTGCTCATTTTGTATTCTCATCATCCATGCCGACGAGGCGCAAAAAGTAATGCTCCAGGTCTTCTTGTTCGATGTTGAGCATCGTCGGCGCGTGTCCTGCATTGACCAATCGCGTGGCAATGTCATCTGGGCGTTCAAGGGCGACCTCGTCCTTCACTTCAATAATATCGTTAGCCCTAAGTTCAGCGGAGAATCCGGCGCCGACAAGTACCATGTGCGCTGTTCGACAATCGCGCGTACGAATCATAAGCCGCCGCCGCCGATTGCGTTGAAGCTCAGTGGCGTCGAGTTCTTGAAGCAAATGCCCTTGATGGATGATACCGATGCGATGGGCAAGCCGCGACACTTCGCCGAGAATATGACTTGACATGAAAACAGTAACGCCCTGCTCGCACGCGAGTTCGATGAGGAGGTTGCGGATTTCGACAATGCCTGCCGGGTCCAGCCCGTTTGCAGGTTCATCAAGGATGAGTAGTTCGGGTTCGTGCAATAGCGACTTGGCCAGCCCAAGACGTTGCGCATTGCCAAGTGACAGTGTTCCCGCCCGCCGATCTGCATAGGAGGTTAATCCCAGGCGTTCGATGATGTGCGCTACAGCTTGCGGCTGTGTGCCTGGACGCAGACGGCGCATCACTTCCAGGTTTTCGCGCACGGTAAGCTCCGGATAGGCATGAGGGGTTTCAACCAAGTGCCCGACTGAAGCCCACGGCAGCCTATCGCCAAGGCGAATTCGTGTTCCGAGTACCTGCGCTTCGCCTGTTGTCGGCTTGACCATGCCAAGCAGCATCCGAATCGTTGTTGTCTTACCCGCGCCATTAAGACCCAGGAACGCATAGATTTCGCCACGGGCAACACGCAAAGATAAGCCAGCTACGGCTGTTACATCACCATATTGTTTTGCTAGATTGTTAGTTTCGATGGCTACGTTCATTTAAATGCATAAAGCTACCTTAAAAAAGCTGCCTGGGCCACCCGCTGGAAATGCTGGATGCGATCCGTTCGCCCGAAACCGTCTTTCGGGAAGAGGTCATCTTTGAGCGCGCACGATAGTCTTCACTACTTCAAGTTCTCCCAAATGCCGGTGGATATGCCCCATGCAGGGCCGCATTAACAGGCCCCAGACCGGTTGATCGTAGAGATCGCCCACTTCTTCCATAAAGCCGGGGGTCTGATATTCGGGAAAGGCCGCCAAGCGCTGTCGTGTATCAAGGATCTGGTCTAAATCACTTTCGCTGCATTCCCCCAGCCAGGCGGAAATTGCCTGATGCACGCTATCCGCATATGCCATGACATCCGTTCGCGTGACCCTGCGCGCGATTTCATCCGCCTCGTCGAGGGAAATGCCGACGCCAATCCCAAGCCGCTTCAAGGGCTGCCAATGGCTCCAGCGGTCCCCGTGTACCACTTCAGCGATGCCCCGGATCCAGGTTTGCACAAACGAGTCTTGCGTCCGGGGGATGTGCCAGACGGTATAGCCCAGCACATTCTGACCCGGCGCCAGGCGCATGAGCCACTCCTCATCCGTCAAATCACCGGCAATACCGTGAAAAACAGCATTGAGATTAGCGAACTGTTTTTGGAGATATGTGGTGATGTTCATCGTTTTTTCCTTCCGTTCGAGATTACCGGCGGAATGACTTTTTGCTTGGGTTGTGTTCATCGGCTTGATGGACAACGCCTAACTCAGCCGCAAGCTTGTAATACTTCTGCGCTTCGGCTTGATTACCCAGAATCTCGTAGGCATGCCCCAGATTCAGGTAGAGCGACGGATAGAAGGCTTTAACCTTGCTCTCTTCGACGGCATGAGCGCGCTTCAACGCCTCCTGATTCCAGCGAAGTATTTCCTCGGGATCATCCTGATAGCGAGCCACGTAATGAGCGGACACACATGCCTCAAAGTCATCCCTGGCTGCTTCCCAGGCCTGCATGAAGAGACTGCGGGCATCTTCAATTCTCCCTTCGAATTCGGCCTGTGTCCCTTCAACACAGAGTTTTATGACCGGATTGTCGAGGTCCATGCCTTACCTTTTCTTTCGCTATACAATGTTAGCCCTGTTCCAGCCGCCCAACGCCACGTCTAACCGGCGGCCTCGCAACCTTGACAAAACAACCAATGCGCTCCGTTCGCCCGAAACCGTCCTGCGGGATGGGGGAGGAGCGGCAAAGAACGCCTTCTAGCCTAATGCCCGGATGTCGTTTTCTTTCCCAACCAGCGAGGTAGATAAGGTCCGGTACGTTTCATGTAGGCGATATATTCGTCTCCGAACCGCTCGATCATCATCTGCTCTTCTTTGGGAGTACGGACTACAATGGCCCAGACAAAACCCAATATCCCGGTCAGTCCAATGAACCAATTGGTCGAGATGAGAAAATAGCCGACCCATAATAAGACAAATGCGGTGTACATGGGATGCCGGACCCACTGATACGGCCCTTGCGTGACCAGGGTTTGATCTTTTTTGAGGGTCAGCGTGGTGCTAAAGTTTTGCCCCAGCGACCGGAGTACCCAGAAAAGGATGATGAGCGCAGCCAGCCCGACAATGAATCCGAACCATCGCAGCCAAGATGGTAAGGGCAGGGCAGACCATTTCATCAGGTGCGGATTGATACTGTAAACCAACATACCCGCCAGGCTTGCTCCCAATAAGAGAAAACGCGGCACAGCAATTATCATGCCCTCAGTCGCCGTATAGAATTTATCACGGGTGATGCCGATTGTCACCAGGTTACGTCCCCACAGGATAACAAAACCAACGGCGGTAAAGATAAAAAGCACCTGAAAAGTAGTTTCGGCGTCCACGATTTTCCTCCGGTCTCAATTTTATGGACCACCTAACAGCGCGTCTACCCGGCGGCCACGCAACATTGACGAAACGACCATACGATCCGTTCGCCCGAAACCGTCCTTGGGGATGCGGGAGGGGCGTAGAGAATACCTTTGGGGTTGGGTGCGTGCGGTTTTGAAGCAGGGGTTAGGGTTGACTCAAATTTCTTTATACAAATTCTATCTTGAGCCGTTTTCCAAGCGCCATTGCCGCTCGCTCAAGGGTTTGCAGGGTAACTGACTCATTGCCTGGGTCAAGTAACCGCTCTAAAGCCGCTCGGCTCGTCTCCATGCGCTCGGCCATCGCCGTTTTCGTCAGATTTTTCTCCCTCATTAATTCGGCAATTTGATAAGCAATGACCCGCTTAATGGCAACGGCTTCAGCTTCAGCCAGTAAGCCTTCTTCGGCCAGAAACTCATCAAAATTGCTGCCCAGATGCTCTACTTTCATCCTTCTCCCCTTAATAACTTCAACCTTTGCTTGGCTAAGGCTAAATCATTGGCCGGTGTTTTCTGAGATTTCTTGATGAAACCGTGTAAAAGAACCATTTTTTCTCCACCGACGGTAAACAAGACACGAGAAATGCGGTCAGGTAAATCGGAGCGAACTTCCCATAAATTCTTATCGAGTTCACGAACCAGGGGCATCCCCAGCGGCCAGCCGAACTGAACAGTTTTGATATCCTGGCCGATAATCTTTTTCTCCTCGTAGGCTAAAGATTTAAGCCATTCTCTAACAGGCTCGTTGCCACTCGCGGTTTTGTAGAACAGAACTTGAAGCTGTATTTCATCGGTCATAGATAGAGTGTATCAAAATTGGTACGCAAGTCAAATGAGAACTTCAAATTTAGCCAAAGAGGCTAGAGAGATAAAATTTACTTGGAAGATTTAAACGAGCGGCTAATGCCACGCATCACCGGCGGCCACGCAACCTTGACGAAAAGGTTCGGCCAAAGCGCCAGCATTACTGACTAAACGGCCAGCCTCAGCCATCCAACTCATACGCTGGGTACGATCCGTTCGCTCGAAACCGTCCTTCGGGATGGGGGAGAGATGCAGAGAACACCTTTGGGGTTGGGTGCGTCCGGTTTTGAAGAAGCGGCGGGGTCAGCGATCGCCCCGCCGACTGTAACGTGGGCGGCAACGCTGGATTGAAACCACCACCGATTGCACAATCAATCCCGCTATACCTTGCTAGGCCATCTTCATTTAACCGGTTCAATTAAGCCCTAGCGATGCTGCTCCCAATTGAATAAGTAACTGTTGTAGCAGTGTAAACGGGATTGAACCCATCTTATCTTTGACTGTTGCCATTGCTCTATTCCAAATCGTGTTATCTCGTGCAGCATCTATAAACTCATGTCCCTGCCACGTAAGCCTATTTGGTGACCAGTGAGGAGGATGACCAGTATTATGGAGTTCTGGAGCCGCTTCTATCAGACCCGCTTCATGCATAATCATTACATGGTAAGAAAGCACTTCATGGGAAAAACCAGGTATATTTAGGTCAATTGGATAACCAGGTATAAATGGTTGCTTCTCAATTTCTAAAAGGATTTGACGTACAAGATCCATGTTTCGCTTCATTTGCCATGTCATTATTGCACCTAATTTAACTAATTTTAGTAGTGTTACCGCGCCGCTAAACGTCTAAAGACCACTCTAAAAAATACCGGCTTGGAGCATCAACCTGGCACCCTGATCGAGCGGTCTTTTGGGGAAAGATATTAAGGGACAGTCACAGTAATACCCCAACCTGCATCGGCTGTCACTTCAAGATAGTATTTACCATCACCCTCTAATTGTACAATCTGTTGACTTTTGCAATCGCCAATGCAATTTGCAGCAAGGTCTACTATATCGCCACGTTCATCAAGAACATCAATAATAAAGTTGCTTTCGCCCACGTGCCAACTATCAATAATAACTACATCGGCACCAGTAACAGTAAAGCTAACAGTGTCGTCGCCCCTTCCTTGATATTTTAATATTATTGGTGTCGGTGTTGGCCCAGATGGGGTTGCTGGAGCAACCGAATTATTTCTTTGATTAGAGCGTGATGAAGAAGGAACCATAAAGATTAAGCAGACACAGAAAAGCAGACCCACAAGCCCCAGTGCTGCTAGAAAAGTGATAATGGGGCTACCCTTCTTTTTCTGTTGAGTAGGTTGTTGGATAATTACTGGCTGAGCTTGGGTAGGATGCTGACCAGTTATCAAATCCCGACCACAAAAACGGCAGACCTTAGCATCAGCCTTAATAGTTTCAGCGCAATATGGGCATTTTTTTGTTGATTCCCGTTTGAGTGACTTAAGTGGTTTAGGCGTGGCAGATTGTTGAGGCGGTAACTCTGATCCTGATCTCAATGGCCCTTTTGCTTCTGAGTTGTCAATAGGTTGTGGGCTAGTAACTTGGGACGGTTGTATAGATGGTGTCGGGTCAGCTTTAAGTAATTGCTCTGCTTGTTGGGAAGGCGTCTCGACTTTTGGTATATCAGCCTTTATTGATTGACTAACTTGTTTTTGTTGAAGTTCAGCCAAACCGCGCTTTGCCGCTTCATTGTTGGGGTTGATTATTAGTACCCGCTCGAAGCATTGTCGTTTTTTGGTTATATCATCTGTGGTAACTGATAACCATAGCAAAGCCGTCTCATGATTAGGATTTGTTTTCACAAACGAAAGTAATAGTTTTTGACCAGTGATCTTGTCACCGCTCTTAATGGCAGCAATAGCTTGTTGGAGGATTTGAGTATCATCCATTTTTCACTACACTTTCGACGTTGTACTAGCCACCCTACTTTGAAGTCATGGCATCCCGGTTATTGGATTCGCGGGTGTCCTCATAATACCACATTTCTTGGCTGTATTCCAGTGTTATCGAGAACCCGGCCCAAAATAGCAGCCAAGGAGAATTTGCCTCCAAACTAAGGGCGGGATTAGAATGGGGCAACTTTTCAGAAGAAAAGGTAGCACCCCCTACCGGGGGCAGGTGGTCGTAGGTAGCAAGTAGCAGATAGCAAGAATTGCTGTCTGGATCTGGATACTGACCTCTGACTCCTGACTTCTGTCTACTGTTTTTCAGGAGGTTCTTAGCCAATGAAGCCTGAAAGCCGGCGCCCGCGGGTCCTGATTTGCGACGCGATTGCCGAGGTCGGGGTGGAGATGCTGGCCCAGCACGCCGACGTGGATATAAAAACGAGCCTCAAGCCCCCCGAACTACTGGGGGTGATCGGCGACTACGAAGCGGTGGTGACCCGCAGCGCCACCCAAATTACCGCCGAGGTCATCGAGCACGGCCTGCGGCTGAAAGTCATCGGCCGGGCCGGGGCGGGCCTGGACAATATTGACATAGTTGCGGCCCAGAACCGTGAAATCAAGGTGGTCAACTGCCCCGACGCCAATACCATCGCCGTGGCCGAGCACACCATGGCCCTGCTGCTGGCCCTGGCCCGCGGCCTGCCCCGCGCCGATTTGAGTTTGAAACAGGGCCAGTGGGAAAAGAGCAAATTTATGGGCACTGGCCTGTCCGGCAAAACCCTGGGCATTGTCGGCTTTGGCCGCATCGGGCGGGAAGTCGCCGCCCGCGCCCAGGCGTTTGGCATGAAAGTGATTATCAACCAGCGCCGGCCGACCCCGGAGTTGAACCTGGAGGCCGGGGTCGAGTCGGTGGACCTGCTGGAACTGCTGCAGGCGTCCGATTTTGTGACGCTGCACGTCCCCTCCAAAGCTGAAACCAAGAACCTGATCGGCGCAGAGCAGTTAGCCGTGATGAAGCCGACTGCTTACCTGATCAACACTGCCCGCGGGACGGTGGTAGATGAGGCGGCGCTGCTGGCTGCTTTGAATGAAGGCCGGCTGGCCGGCGCGGCGCTCGACGTCTTTGCCGAGGAGCCGGCCATCAACAACGTGCTGGCCCAGCACGAACGGGTCATCGCCACGCCCCACATCGCCGCCAGCACCGAAGATGCCCAGCGCGCCGCCGCGATTACCATCGCAGAAAAGATAATTGAATTGATTCGAGAAGTGCGCAGCGAAAACCTGCTGGGGTTGCAGGTCGTCCCCATGGACAAGGTTTTTCCCCACGAGAAAGTAGACCAGCGCCGGGTGGATAAATTGGTGCGCCGCTTTGAGGTGGAAGGGCGGCTCTCCAACCCGCCCATTGTGGCCCAGGCCGGCGACCGTTACGTGGTGCTCGACGGCGCCACCCGCACCGCTGCCCTCAAAGAGCTGGGCTATCCCCACGTGATCGTCCAGGTAGCTCAATCTAAAGAACAGCTTGGGCTGCACACCTGGCTGCATGCCATCCGCCAGGCCAAGCCGGTTCAACTGGTCAAATTGCTGCAAGGACTGCCCGAAATCTCCCTGATTGAGACCAGCAAGGACAAGATGCTCGACGACATGGCCGAGCTGGGGGGCCTGTGCTACCTGCGGACCGTTGAAGGTAAGATGTTTATCATCCAGCGCAGCCAGGGCGTGAACCGCCTGGAGGCGTTGAACATCTTAACCGATGCTTATATCAACGCCTATCAGGTTGCCCGCACCCTCACGAATGATATGGCGGTTCTGCGCCACGAATTTCCCGATCTGACTGCCCTGGTGGTCTTTCCCGAATATACCGTGGACCAGGTTTTGCAGATTGCCCAGGCGGGCCGGGTGCTGCCGGCCGGTATAACCCGCTTCATTATTCCGGGCCGGGTGCTGCGCCTCAACGCCGAGCTGCGCCACTTGAAATCTGACCGCTCCCTGAGCGAAAAGAATGAATGGCTGCACCAACTGCTGATGGATAAGTTCGGCAAGAACAAAATTCGCTATTACCAGGAGCCGGTTTATCTATTGGACGAATAGCTGTTGCAATTGTGTCCGGCTGGTGATAGAATGGAAACATCCCTAAGGAGAAAATATTAGCAATGAAGAAACTGTTATTCCAATTCGATACCGACCCTGTCCCCAGTTCGTTTGATGGCGTCGTCGCCTATGATGGCGGCGCCGATCATCTCCTCTCGTTTCCCAATATGAACCCCGATAACGTCGAGGGCATTGTGCATGGCGCGATCTTCACCCGGGGCGGGAAAGATAAGCAAAATACGGCCATTTTTGTGGGCGGCAGCAACCTGGCTCAAGGCGAAGCTCTCTTCGACGCCGTCCAACAGATTTTCTTTTCCGGCTTTCGGGTCTCGCTGATGCTCGATAGCAACGGCTGCAATACCACGGCCTCCGCCGCGGTGGCCCGGATTACCAGCCTGGGCAGCATTGCCGGTAAAAAAGCGGTTGTTTTTGCCGGGACCGGCCCGGTGGGGCAGCGCGGGGCCGTGCTGCTGGCCCAGGAAGGGGCGGCGGTGGTTCTCACCTCCCGCAAGCTGGACCGCGCCGAAGCGGCCTGCGCGGCGATGACTGAACGCTTTGGCGTCCCGCTGACCCCCATGCAAGTGTCAGACGCTGCCTCAACCCGGGCTGCCCTGGAGGGGGCGCAGGTCATCCTGGCGGCCGGCGCGTCAGGCATCGAACTGGTACCGGAGGCGCTGTGGCGGGACAATCCTACCCTGGAAATCATAGCCGACATCAACACCGTGCCTCCGCTGGGCGTGGGCGGCCTGGATATGATGGATAAGGGCGAAGTCCGCCACGATAAAAAGTGTATCGGGGGGCTGGGAATTGGCAGCCTCAAGCTGAAGGTCCATCGGGCGGCAATTGCCCGCCTGTTTGAGGCCAACAATCAGGTTTTCGACGCCGGGGAGATTTATGCCCTGGCCAAAGAGTTGGCTTAGGCTTGGGTCAGCGTGACTTTTGCCGTCTCGATTGCCATCTCGTTCCCACGCTTCGCGTTAGTTTGGGAACGAGATGAGAACGAGATGGTAATCCAATTTTATTCACCCTTTTAATAGAGAAAGGAAAACGAAAATGATGAATTACGAGCCGCTGAATGTTCTGCCGACGGATATTCAGCAAGATTGGCTGGCGACGCTGCAACGGCAAGCAAGCTCGCAGGCTCAGGGGCATTTTTATTTGGTCAGTGCCCGCCGGACCAAGCCCAAGTCTTTTGAAGAGCAGCGAGTCATTGTCCTGGTCGTTGACGAGAACGGCTTCCCTATCCCTAATGTTCGGGTCGCCTTCTCCTACAGCACCGCCGACCAATATACGCTCAGCCCTGACTTTCTGTGGAGCCCGCCGCCGCCTAACCGTGCATTCATCGTTCCGACCGGCGGCAGCGGGCAGATTGACCAGATCCAGGGCAGCGTGGTCAAGGAAGGGCAGCCGGGCGGCATTACCGTTTATATCTTTGAGCCGGAATATTCCAGCGATGTCGTTACCGGCGCCGGCATGCTGGCCGACCACACCGGCCTGCACCTGACCTTCCAACTGCGCCGCACCGGCGTCGTGCCGTTAATGGATCGCCTGGCCAGCATCGAAGCCCGTTTGGCTGCGCTTGAGGCCAGGGGCTAACTTCTTTTCACTTTTACTGCTTATAAAACCTGTCGGGTCTAGCCAACCTGGCAGGTTTTTTTACTTACAGTCCCTGTGCTGATTGTCATATTCCACAGTGTGCATTATAATTTCTCCCCACCAAGTTGTCTCAAAAAAGGAAAATAAGGATGGAACTACAATTTTGGGGTGCGGCGCAAACCGTGACCGGTTCGATGCACCTTTTGAAGGTCAATAATTACCATATTTTGCTCGACTGCGGGCTGTATCAGGGACCGCGTAAAGAGGCCTTTGAGCGGAACAGAAATTTTCCCTTTGACCCGACCGAAATTGACGCCCTCATCGTCTCTCATGCCCACATTGATCACATCGGCAACATTCCCACCCTGGTCAAAAACGGCTATCGCGGGCCAATCTGGGCGACCTCGGCGACCCGCGACCTGGCGGCAATTATGCTGCGCGACTCGGCCCATATCCAGGAGAGCGACGTGGAATATGTCAATAAACGCCGGGTCAAGCAGGGTAAAAAACCGTTTGAGCCGCTTTACACGCAGGCCGACGCGCTGGAAGCGCTGGCCCTTTTTCAATCCATCGAATATGATCGCACCTTTAGCCCTGTGCCCGGCATTCAGGTTCGCTATCGAGATGCCGGCCACCTGCTGGGATCAGCCTCGGTCACGCTGGATATAGATGACGGGGGCAAGCGCAAGCGGCTGGTTTTCAGCGGCGATGTGGGCCGGACCCGGTTGCCCATCCTGCGCGATCCGCAGCCGGTGGAGGGTGCGGATTTCATCATCATGGAAAGCACCTACGGTGGGCGCACTCACGAGCCGCCTGAGGAAGCGCGGGCTGAACTGAAGGACATGGTGGTCGAAGCCGTCCAGAGAAACGGCAAAATCATTATTCCGGCCTTTGCCCTGGGCCGCACCCAGGAACTGGTTTATGCCCTGCACGTGATGAAGGATGCGGGCGAGCTGCCCAATATTCGCATCTACGTGGACAGCCCGCTGGCCGTCAATGCCACCGAGATTTTTCGCCTGCACCCCGAAGCCTACGATCAGGAAATGAAGGATTTTATCAAAGCGACCAACAGCCACAATCCTTTTGGCTTTGAAGGGATTACTTACACCCGTGATGTGGAAGAGTCGAAAGCCCTGAACGAGTTGAACCAGCCGGCCATTATTATCAGCGCCTCCGGTATGTGTGAATCGGGCCGGATTTTGCACCATCTCAAGCACAATATCAGCGACGAGCGCAATATGATTTTGTTTGTCGGCTACCAGGCCGAAAATACCCTGGGCCGACGAATTCTGGATGGCCAGCCGCTGGTGTCCATTTTTGGGGATGAGTACCCGGTTAGGGCCAAGGTGTTCAAACTCAACGGCTATTCGGCTCACGCCGACCACAACGGTCTGCTCGATTGGTTGAAGATGGCCCAGGAGCGCGGCCATCCCCGCCAGTTATTTTTAGTGCATGGCGAAATGGAAGGGGCGACGGCTATCGCCGAGGCGGCCCGCCAGCAGGGAATACCAGAGGTTCATATCCCGGCCCGGGGCCAGGCATTTGTGTTATAACGTCCAACGGAAAAAAGTATGGCGATAAGAGATATTGTTCTGTACACGGATAACGAAGCAGCGCTGCGCAAAAAAAGCGAGCCGGTGCGCTCGGTCAACCGGCGGGTTAAAAAACTCATCGAAGATTTAAAGGACACGCTCATGGCTCACCCCGAGGGCATTGGCCTGGCCGCGCCTCAGATCAACGTGCCGAGCCGGGTGATCGTCGTGCGCCTGGGAGGCAAAGGTGACAGCTCAAAAGAACCTGGCCCGCCTGTCGCCCTGATTAACCCCGAAATTATCGAGTCCCGGCGCGACGAGCGGGATTTTGATGGCTGTCTCAGCTTTCCCGGCCTCTACGCTGAGACGGTGCGCCCCCACTCTCTCAAAGTGCAGGGTTTGGATGAATGGGGTAAGCCCTTCACCCGCACCTTTGAAGGGTTTGATGCGGTCCTGATTCACCACGAAATTGACCACCTGGACGGGATTCTGTTTATTGATCGGGTCGCCACCATTGACGACCTTTACCGGGTGCGTGAGGATAAAAACGGCGAACTGGTCAGGGTTCCGGTGACAGCCGAGGGAGTGTAAAATGACTGCTGACCGACGACCGCAGACCGCCGTATACGGTAATAGCGGTCTGCGGTCAGCCGTCGGTGGTCTTCTTTAGTAAATCCACGTTGAATTAATAATCTAAGGAGGGGCATCGTGGCCGAAAGAGTTTTATCCCAAACACAGCTTGTTTTGCGGCAGCAGGAGCGGGCCAGGTATTGGTCCAGCATCCAGGTGGTAGTCTGGTGGGTTATTATCCTGGGCCTGGTTATCTTCGCTTTTAGCGGGGTTAGCTTTAACCTGGGATCTGTCACTATCAGAACCATCAAGCTGGATACCGAATTTATTGCCACCTGGTGGCCCTTTATCAGCCAGGGGGTGCCTCAAACCTTGTGGATTTCGGCAGTTTCGATTATCTTTGCCAGCCTTTTGGCTTTATTGTCAGCCCTGGGCCGCCTCTCCGGTATCCCGCCGCTGGTGGCTCTGTCCAGCTTCTATGTTTCTCTCATCCGCGGAACCCCCCTTTATCTCCAAATCTTTTTCTTCTTCCTGGCTTTACCCCAAATTGGAATCAAACTTCCCCCCGCTGTGGCCGGGGTGCTGGCCCTCTCGTTGAACTACGGCGCTTATATGAGCGAGATCTTCCGGGCCGGCATTTCGAGTGTGAGCCGGGGCCAGCGTGAAGCGGCCACAGCTCTGGGGATGACCAACGGGCAGATGATGCGCCGGATTGTTTTACCGCAGGCGCTGCGCCTGGTGGTGCCGCCTACCGGCAATGAGTTCATCGCCATGCTCAAAGACTCGGCCCTGGTATCGGCCACCGGCTTTGTGCAGGAGATCATGTGGCGGGCGCAAAAGGTGGGCCGGGCCAATTTTAGAGGCTTGGAAGCGCTGCTCATCGCCGCTTTGTGGTACTGGTTAATGACGATTATTTTCTCGTTCATTCAGGCGAACATTGAGAAGCGCATGTCGCGGGGAGATCGCTAACCATGGCTATCATTGAAATTGAGGATTTGCACAAAAACTTTGGCCCGTTGGAGGTGCTGAAAGGCGTCTCCTTAGACGTGGAGCAGGGCGAAGTGGTCACCATTATCGGCCGGTCTGGCTCAGGCAAATCTACCCTGCTGCGCTGTGTTAATTTCTTAGAGCAGCCTACCCACGGCCGAATTGCGGTGGATGGATTATCGGTGCATATAGAGCAGCATAAATTGAACGGCATCCAAAAACAGGCCATTCACGATATCCGGCTGCGTACCGGCATGGTCTTTCAGGAGTTCAATCTCTTCCCGCACCTGTCGGTGATAGAGAATTTGATTGAAGCCCCGGTTACCGTCAAGAAGATGAAAAAAAATGAGGCCGTCGCTATCGGCGAACAGTTTTTAGCCAAAGTCGGCCTCAGCGCCAAGCGGGATGAGTATCCCAACCGGCTCTCCGGCGGGCAGAAGCAGCGGGTGGCCATCGCCCGCGCCCTGACCATGCAGCCCAAGGTCATGCTCTTTGATGAACCGACCAGCGCCCTTGACCCGGAGCTGATCGGCGAGGTGTTGGAGGTCATGAAGCAACTGGCCGACGAGGGCATGACCATGCTCGTCGTGACCCACGAAATGTCCTTTGCCCACGATGTGTCGCATCGCCTGGTCTTTATGGAAGGGGGCGTCATCGCCGAGCAGGGGCCGCCGGCGCAGCTTTTTGATAGCCCTCAAAATCCCCAAACCAGAATGTTTTTGCAGCGGGTGATTTCCAGAGCCGAAAGATAGTCAAATCTAGTGATGCTCCAACGCTTTAATCTACAAAATATAAGGGCATTATTAACTGAGGGTTTTACCGACGAAGAACTACGTCGCCTCTGTTACGATGTACCTGATTTTAGGCATGTTTATGATCAATTAGCTCGAAATACTGGAAAAAGTGAAATCATTGATCGGCTTATTGAACATGCTGATCGGAGATTACAGGTAGAAATTCTTCTAACACTGGTCGAAAAGAGTAACCCTGCCAGATTTGAAAAGCATAAACCATATACTGAGGTTTCCCTATTTCCTTCAACATTTTCAATGTCTGAAATTCCTCATAACTTACCCAATCCTGACTATATCCAATTCGTTGGGCGAGAGGAAGAAGCAGCTCGTTTACACGAGTTGCTTTCGTGGAAAAGTCGAGCTTGGGTAATTGTCATAGATGGTATTGGTGGTATCGGTAAAAGTGCTTTGGCATTGGAGTTAGGGCATTATTACTTGCGTGATTATCATCGTATCTCTCCTGAAAATCGCTTCGAAGCCATCATCTGGACGAGTGCTAAACAAACGGTGCTGACGGCAGAGGGCATCAAGACGCGCCACCAAGTTCTTCGTACGCTGGATGATATTTACATGGCTATTGCTGCCGCCTTGCAGCGTGAAGACATCACCCGTGCCCGCCCCGAAGAACAGGCCGAAGTGGTCCGCAACGCTTTAACCCGCCAGCGCACCCTACTTATTGTAGACAATCTCGAAACCGTAGACGATGAAGCGGTCTTAAATTTCCTGCGTGAATTGCCTGCTCCAACCAAAGCTATCGTCACCACCCGTCACCGGCTTGATGTGGCCTATCCAGTGCGACTAGTGGGCATGCCCTGGGAGGATGCCCAAAAACTGATTACTCAAGAGGGTGAAAAAAAAGGTGTTAGTCTGAATCAAGATGAGACCCACCATCTCTATAAGCGTACCGGCGGTGTGCCGCTGGCGCTCGTCTGGAGTGTGGCTCAAATGGGCCTGGGTTACGGTATCGAGGCAGTGCTGACTCGTCTCGGCCAACCCAGCAACGACATTGCCCGCTTCTGCTTCGAGGGTGCAGTCGAGCGCATCCGGGGCAAATCTGCCCACAAGTTACTCTTGGCCCTGGCCCTCTTTGCCGCTGCCGCCAGCCGGGAGGCGCTTGGCTACGTGACTGATTTGCCAGAGTTGGATCGGGATGAAGGGTTGGTGGAGTTGGAGAAGTTATCCCTTGTAAACAGGCAAGCTGGTCGTTTCTCATTGCTACCTTTAACCCGTTCCTTTTTAATGAATGAGTTAAAGCAGCTACCCGAGTTTACCACTTCCGCTTTTGAGCAAGCGTTGAAATACTATGAACAGCTTATAACACCTGCATTGGAGATACGTATAGGTGTCCCCTATTGGGATGGATTGATAAACTACGCTCAAGCTGAAAGTTTGGAACAAGAATGGGTTAATCTTGCCCAATTCATTCGCCAAACTCTAGATCAACACCTTTACCAGGCAGCACTCAATTTATTTTTACCTGTTGTACATTTTCTTCATATCTGGGGATTGTGGGATGAACGCTTGCAGCTTAGCCGTGAGATGTGCCAAGCAGCACATGAGCTGGGCGACTCCGCCGAGGTATGGTTATGGATTGATGCAATCGGCTTTATATTGCGTGAACGACATCAGTTTGATGAGTGTCTCCAGGCTCTCAAAACAGGTAAATTGCTCGCACAACAATTTAACCTTGATGACGCTTCTCTCTTGGCGGATGTTTATGAGGCCAATTTATATACCCAAATAGGTGATATTGATTTTGCCCAACAGAAAATTGAGAATTCATTAAGGCAAGTGGATCTAAATTTTGTACTTGAGCACGGCTCTCCGATCCGTCGTATTATTATCGAGCGAGTTATTCGTATGGCTGCGTTGTTAAGCAGACTGCAACAGGATTTTGTCCGTGAAAAAGAATTGTATGAATACGATTTAGCCTTGCGGCGTTCAATTGGCGAAAATCCAGCTCCGGCATTGTCGAGTCTAGCTTATGTGAGCTTAAAGCTCAACGATGTTGGGTTGGCTGTAAAATTCTTGGGCGAAGCATTGGCTACCGCCAAACAAAAGGATATGGGCTGGATCAATTATGAATTGGCGGTCGTGGCTGAAAAAAAAGGAGAATTTCAAGAAGCACGACGTCTCGGTGTTCTGGCACTAGAAAAATTCACTTACCTTAAGCTTGAGGATTTGGTGCAAGAATGTCAGGCATTCTTAGCTCGTTTACCGAAGTAGGCCGTAGTCTTAAGGAGATTTGCTAATTGCGTTCAAAAGAAATTTACCTCTCGATACTCCCCAAAAACTTCGCGGAGAACGTCCATCATCTCCTGCAAGGTGGCGTATTCTTTCACCGCGGCAAGAATGAACGGCATCAAGTTAGCATCCCCTTCGGCGGCGCGGCGCAAATCGGCCAGGCAGCGGGCGATGGCCTGGTTATCCCGGTTGGCTCTCACCTCGGCCAGGCGGGCGCATTGCAGCTCGTAGCCCTGGGGGTCCATCTCTAAAATGGGGATTTGCACCGGTTCTTCGCTGACGTAATCGTTCACGCCAACCACAATCCGCTCCTTCCGGTCAATCTCGGACTGGTAGCGGTAAGCAGCCTCGGCAATCTCTTTTTGAAAGAAACCTTTTTCAATGGCCGGTAAAACGCCGCCCAGGGCTTCAATCTGGTCAAAGTAGGCCCAGGTTTCGGCTTCCATCTGGTCGGTCAGTGTTTCCACAAAGTAGCTGCCGCCCAGCGGGTCAACCGTGTTGGTCACGCCGCTTTCATGAGCAATGATCTGCTGGGTGCGCAGGGCGACCCGCACCGCCCGCTCGCTGGGTAGCGCCAGCGCCTCGTCCATCGAGTTGGTGTGCAGGCTTTGCGTCCCGCCCAAAACCGCCGCCAGTGCCTGCATGGCCACCCGGGCGATGTTATTTTCCGGTTCCTGGGCGGTCAGGCTGACCCCCGCCGTTTGGGTGTGGAAGCGCAGCCGCCACGAGCGCGGGTCTTTGGCCCCAAATTTCTCCTTCATCACCCTGGCCCAAACCCGGCGAGCGGCCCGGTATTTGGCAATCTCTTCAAAAAAGTCGTTGTGAGCGTTGAAGAAAAAACTCAGCCGGGGTGCAAAATCGTCCACTGCCAGCCCCCGAGCGATACCCCACTTGACATACTCGATGCCGTCGGCCAGGGTAAAGGCCAGTTCCTGCACGGCGGTGCTGCCGGCTTCGCGGATATGGTAGCCGCTGATGCTGATCGGATTCCAGCGGGGCAGCTCTTTGGCCCCAAACTCCAGCGTGTCCACCACCAGCCGCATGCTCGGCTCGGGAGGGAAAATGTACTCTTTTTGGGCAATGTATTCTTTGAGGATGTCGTTTTGAGTAGTCCCGCCCAGGCTGCGCCGGGGGATGCCACGCTGGTCGGCCACGGCGATGTACATGGCCCAGATGATCGCCGCCGGGCTGTTGATGGTCATACTGGTGGTGATGCGCTCCAGCGGCAGGCCGTCGAGCAGAATCTCCATATCGCGCAGGGAGGATATGGCGACCCCGCATTTGCCAAATTCACCCAAGGCTTGCGGCGCGTCGGTATCGTAGCCGTAGAGGGTGGGCAGGTCAAAAGCGACGGACAGGCCGGTTTGGCCCTGCCCTAACAGGTACTTGAAGCGCTGGTTCGTCTCCTCGGCGCTGCCAAAGCCGGCGAACATGCGCATGGTCCACCACTTGCCCCGGTAGCCGGTGGCGTGAATGCCGCGGGTGTAAGGATACTGGCCGGGCAGATTGATCTGCTCCAGATATTCTTCGTGGCCGGCAGCCTGGGGCACATAAAGCCGCTCGATAGGCACGGAGGAGGTGGTGATGAATTTTTCCTTGCTTTCCGGCATGTGGGCCAGGGTTTCCTGCAAAGTAGTTTCTTCCCATTCCGCCTTGCTCGCAAGGTAAGGATTGGCTGTTGAATCGGTCATCATACCAGCTCCAAAAACAGCAGATTTGGATCGGCCAGCAGCGTCTTCAAGCGTCCCAGAAATGCGCCGGCCGCAGCCCCGTCGAGCAAGCGGTGGTCATAGCTGAGGGCCAGCGGCAGCACGGGCCGGGCTTCAATCTGGCCCTGCACCACGACCGGCTTCTCCTCGATGCGGCCGCAGCCGAGAATCGCCACTTCGGGCGGGTTGATGATCGGTGTCCCCTGATAACTACCGAAACTGCCAAAGTTAGTAATGGTAAAGGTGCTGCCCGACAGTTCGGCCTGGCTCAAGCGGCGCTGTTGGGCCAGTTCGTTCAGCCGGTTCAGTTCAGCCGCAAGCTGGAGCAGCGTCAGTTGATCGGCATGACGGATGACCGGCACCAGCAGCCCATCAGGCACGGCCATGGCAATCCCCAGGTGATAATAACGGTGATGCAGAATCTTCTGCCTGTCCATATCCAGGCTGGCATTGAAATAGGGGAACTCTTTCAACACTTGAACAGCAGCCTTGATAATAAAGGGCAGATAGGTCAGCCGCACGCCCCGGCGTTCCGCCTCCGGCTGGAGATGCTGGCGCAGCGTTACCAGGCGGCTGACCTCCACCTCCTCAAAACTGGTCACATGGGGGATGCGCCAGGCCTGCTCCATGCGCTCGGCAATGCGCCGGCGTAAGCCGTGCAGGGGTTCCTCCTCGATGGTTTCTTGGCCGGGGGGGATTGGCGCAGGCGGTTGGGGTGACTCCGGCGGGCTGGCAGGTTCGACCTTGGGGGTAGGTAGCTTGGCCGGGGTTTCTGCGGCTTTCGTCTCAGCTTGCTGCTGGACAAAACGTCGCACATCGGTGGGCAGCACCCGGCCGGCCGGACCCGAAGCGGGCACCTGGCTCAGGTCAATTCCCAACTCCAGGGCCAACTTGCGCACCGCCGGGGCTGCCAGCACCCGTTTGCCCGGACCGGCAATGCCGGGCGGTTTTCCCTCCGCTGCCTGGGCTCCATTCCCGTCCTGTCCGGCAGAGTTATGAGGCGAAGCAACGTCAAAGGATGGAGCGGGAGTCGTTTGTCCATTGCCTGGTTCAATTACCACCAGCACGTCACCCACCTGAGTCATGGACCCTGCCTCCGCCCTTATCTCAGCAATGGCGCCGGCCACCGGCGACGGTATCTCCACCACGGCCTTATCCGTTTGAATTTCCAGCATTGGCTGATCCTGGGCCACCCGCTCACCCACTTTGACCAGCCACTTCAAAATCTCGGCTTCGTGAATGCCTTCGCCCACATCGGGCAGTTTGAATTCGTACATTGTGGACACCTCGAGGGTTTCAGTATTGTTGCCGGTTTGTAGCTACGGCCTAAAGGCCAAGATCAAAGAATTTAGCCGGGATTAGGAGATTTGGGGATAAAACAAAAGTTGAAAAATCTCCTAATCCCCCAATCCCGGCCCTCCAACCATCCCTTTTAAGGCCATTTGAACGGTTACGCCGGTTTCCGGTCTTTCGTCCTCGGCCGGTTTTTACGGCTGCAATGTGCGCAAGATCGCTCTCGCCACCCGCTCCGGCGTCGGAATAATTATATCCTCGAATTTGGGTGGAGGGAAAGGGATGTCCGGGCAGGTGACTCGTTCCACCGGCTTGAGCAGCGAGTACAGGCAGTGCTCGTTGATGAGGGCAATTACTTCGGCCCCCACGCCGCCGGTACGCGGCGCCTCGGTGACAATCACGGCCCGGCCGGTTTTGTTGACCGAAGCGACAATGGCGGCCTCATCCAGGGGCGAAACCGTGCGCAGGTCAAGCACTTCGACGGTCAAATCGGTGCTCTGCTCGACTTGCCGGGCGGCCTGCAACGCCACTTGTACCATAGCGCCATAAGTAATGACGGTGACATCCTCACCGGTATGCACCACCGCAGCCTGGCCGATGGGGACGGTGTAGCGTTCTGCCGGAACCTCTTGCCGGAAGGAGCGGTACAGCTTCATATGTTCCAGAAATAAAACCGGGTCCGGGTCCTCGATAGCGGCGTGGAGCAGGCCCTTGGCGTCATAAGGGTTCGCGGGGATCACAACTTTGATGCCGGGCGTCTGCATGAAAAAGCCCTCGATACTATCCGAATGGAGTTCGGGGGTGCGCACACCGCCGCCAAAGGGGGCGCGGATGACCAGAGGCACGGTAAAAATCCCGCCGGAACGAGAGCGCATGCGGGTTACCTGGGTTGCAATTTGGTTGAAAGCCAGGAGCGCAAAGCCGGCAAACTGGATCTCGACCACGGGATGTAAACCGTAAACGGCCATGCCTGTCGCCGTGCCCACAATGCCCGACTCAGAAATGGGGGTGTCAAACACCCGCGCTTCCCCAAAACGAGCCTGCAGTTCATCGGTTACCCTGAACACACCGCCGTTTTTGCCGATGTCCTCGCCAAAAAGCACCAGGCGCGGGTCGCGTTCCAGTTCCAGTTCCAGGGCGTTGTTCAGCGCTTGAACCATCGTCCAGTTGGGCATCGTCCGTTTCCTTTCGCTCTAAGCCAATTCCAGCTCTTGGACCAGTTCGCGCCATTTGGTGGAGGGTAACTGGAGTTTCTCCAGCGGCACTGGCTCCAGGTCACGGGTCAAGGCGTCGCGTTGTCGTTGCAGATGGGGCGGAACTTCATGGTAGACAAGCTCGAACAGGTGGTGGGGATCAAGTGGGGGGAGGGCTTCGTAGGTTTCGATAACTGCCTGGAGTTCAGCGGCCACAGCTTGGCCGAGTTGTTTATCCTCGACCTCGGTCAAGATGCGGCGCTCCAGTAAAAATTTACGGAAGCGGATAATCGGGTCGCGCTGGAGCCACTCTTGCAGTTCGGCCTCGGAGCGATACCGCTTGGGGTCGTCGGCGGTGGTGTGAGCGCCCAGGCGGTAGGTCACAGCCTCGATCAGGGTTGGCCCTTCTCCGGCTCTGGCCCGGTCTATGCTCTCGGCCACCCGCTGGTAGACCGCCAGCACATCGTTGCCGTCAACGACAGAGCCTGGGATGCCATAACCCGGCCCTCGATCGGCAATATGCTTGGCGGCTGTCTGCCGGGTACATGGCGTAGAAATAGCCCAGCCGTTGTTTTGGACCACGAAGACGACCGGCGCTTTGAACACAGCCGCTATGTTAAGCGCCTCGTGGAAGTCACCCTCCGAAGTTGCGCCGTCGCCGCACGCCGTCACAACTACCTGTGGTTTCTGTTCATACTTGATGGCCATGGCCACGCCCGTGGCGTGGAGAAGCTGGTTGCTGAGGACAATTTGGAAGGGGAGGCAGCGGGCCTGGCGGAGATAATCAGCGGCAATATCGCCGCCCCACTGTTTGATCATGGCCAGGGGCGGTACCCCTTTGACCATGTAGGAGAGATTTTCCCGGTAGGAGGCAATCAGCCAATCTTCCGGCTGCAAAGGGGCGGCCAGTCCAACCGAAGCCGCTTCCTGCCCGTTCAAGGGGGCAAATGTACCCATCCGGCCCTGGCGCTGGAGGGCAACCATGCGGTCGGAGTAGACTCGCCCAAAGAGCATCCAGCGATACCAGCGCAACAACTCGTCATCGGGAACGTCGGGTGTCTCGCCGACGATGTCACCATCCGGGGTCAGTATTTGATAAAGTTCTTCCGTTGATTGCAGCATCGGATTATCCTTTCTTGTCTCGTTTCAAGCCAATAAATTCTGTTAGCGCATCCTCTAACCCTCTATCCCCTCGATTCGTTGGCGGGCATCGTCAATATGCTTGGCCATGTGTGCCGCCGCCAGGCCGGCGTCTTGTTGAGCAATGGCCTGGATGATCTGCTCATGCTCATCTACAAAGCGCAGCAAGTTGGGAGCGTTTGAAAGGCTGCGCTGGCGAGCGGTGGCATATACTTGAATCGTTGCTCTGAGCAGAGTGACCATGATCTCGGTCAGTACCGGATTCTGGGCGGCCTCGACAACGGCAATATGGAAATGAGTGTTCGCCTCGAAACCTGTGCCCCCCTGGTACAGATCAGCTTCGAATTGGCGGTTGAACTCCCGCAGGCGCCGCAAATCATTCTCGTCACGGCGAAGTGCCGCTAAATGTGCCGCCTGGCTCTCGATAATCCGGCGGACTTCGAATTGGTGGAATACTTTCTCCCGCTCCTGAAAAAGGACCTGGGCCAGAGGCTCGACAAGATTTTCCAGGCTCTGCCGGCGCACGTAGGCCCCATCTCGCGGCGTAACCTCGATCATCCCCATGCCTTCCAGTTTGGCCATCGCCTTGCGCACCGAAGTCCGGCTGACCCGCAGCTTTTCAGACAGCTCCCGCTCTGACATTAACTGGTCGCCCGGCGCTAAATCGCCGCTCTTGATCAACTCCTGAATCCGTTCCACCACCCGCAGGTAAACTGGCTGGGGAGCCGGCGAACGTTTAAGATTATCCAAGACCGCTATCTCTGCTGTTTGCATCTCTCTGGCTTATCCTTGGTATGCCCAGAAGTGTACCAACATTATACCAATTCTTTCTGATTAATCAATGAGAAAACGGATAGAATTTTAGATATAAGTATTGAGCTGTTTGTTACAGATCAAAGTTTCAGATTCTCAGCAAGGTCAAGTACAGGTTGACGTAAACATATTTTCGCCTTTGTTCTAATCTTCTGGTCAAGTATAATAACTCTGGAGGTGATGAGCCGGCCGGCTCAGGTCAGGATGTTAAATGAGACAGAGGGAATCAGAGGTGAAACCAGCCGATCGAGCAAGGCAGGACCAGCCTGCACCCAACGATGCTGCCTGGGCTGTTTCTTTTACCCTGAGCCAGGCTCCTAACAATTTACCCGTTTGGTTGACCAGTTTCATTGGCCGGGAGCGAGAACTGGCTGAGGTGAAGGATTTACTGGCGAGGGTTCGGCTCTTAACGCTGACTGGCCCCGGCGGCAGTGGAAAGACCCGGCTGGCCAGCCAGACAGCAACCGATCCGCTGGCCACAACGGAATATAAAGATGGTTTTGGGTGGGTCGAGTTGAGCAGTATCAGTGACCCGGAGCTTATACCCCAAGCGCTGGCCGCGGCCTTATCTTTACGCGAGCAGTCAGGTTATCCCCTAATCGAAACGATGATTGATTACCTCCACTCCAGGCAAGTCCTGCTGGTGCTGGACAACTGTGAGCATGTCGCCTCTGCCTGCGCCCGGCTTGTCAATAGGGTCCTCCGGTCGTGCCCCCATGTCCGCATTTTGGCGACAAGCCGGGTGCCCCTGCAGGTTGAGGGTGAAATCGTCTGGCCCGTTCCGCCGCTGGCTGTGCCTGCGCCTGACCAATGGGCTGAAATCACCCCCGGCGAGGTGCAAACTGAGGAACTAGCCCGGTTTGAGGCAGTTCAACTCTTCACCGCCCGCGCTGCCGCCGTTTTGCCGGCGTTTCGCCTATCCCTTGAGAATACCGCAGCCGTGGCTCAAATCTGCTACCGCTTGGAGGGCCTGCCCCTGGCGCTCGAATTAGCCGCAGCCCGCATTAAGGTTCTATCCCCTGCCCAAATCGCCGAACGCCTGGATAACGCTCTGGCCCTGCTCACCCGGGGCAGTCCTCTGGCGGCCCGGCGCCAGCAGACCCTCCGCGCGACGCTTGACTGGAGTTACGACTTGCTTGCCGCGCCGGAGCAGATCTTGCTGCGCCGGTTGGCGGTGTTCGGCGGCGGCTTTACCCTGGAGGCGGCGGAAGAGGTCTGTTCGGATGAGATGCTTGAACGGGCGGCCTTACTCGATACGCTCTCAAATCTGGTTGACCAGTCTCTGGTTGTCGTGGAACGACCTCGTGATAGCGGGCCACGGTACCGGCTTCTGGAGATAATTCGCCAGTACAGCCAGGAGAAGCTGCAGGCTGCCGATGAAAATAGTTTACTGTGGGAGCGACATCTGGCCTTGAGCCTGGCCCTGGCAGAGGAGGCGGCGACCGGCCTCAGAGGGTCTCAACAGGCGGCCTGGTTGGGGCGGTTGGAACGAGAGCACGACAACCTGCGCGCGGTGCTCGACTGGAGCCAGAAGGCCGGATATGTCGAGAAGGGGTTGCGGCTGGCGGCCTCGCTCCACTGGTTCTGGGACCGGCGGGGCTATCTAAGCGAGGGCCGCGCCCGGCTGCAGGCTCTGCTGGAACGCAGCCAGGAACCATCTGCCTCCTTCCAGCAGGCGCGAGCCTATGCCCTTTACGGCGCGGCCTCTCTCGCCTTTGACCAGGGAGACGGTCAGGCGTCGGCGGCTTTGGCGGAAGAGAGCGTGGCTCTCTTTCGCCAGTTGAATGATCGGCGCGGTTTGGCCCTGGCCTTACCCCGGCTGGCCTTCGCCAGTGGATTGGCCAGTGATCAGGGCCGGCGGATGCTGGCTGAGTCCTTGGAAGTAGCCCAAGAACTGGATGATGTCTGGCTGATGGGCCTCAATCACATGCTGGTAGGCCAGGTCGCCTTTTTTCAGGGGGACTACCTGCCAGCCCGGACTGAACTTGAGGCGGCGCTGGCGCTGTTGCGCCGGAGTGGGGACCGCTGGGGACTTGTCCACACCCTGGGTCCTCTGGGCCTAGTTGAACTTGCCCAGGGAGAGTTTAACCAGGCTCGGTCTTATCTGGAAGAGAGTTTGCTCATAACGCGCGATTTGGGAGATACGCGCTCGATGGCCCTGATCGCCGCTTCCACCGCCGATGTTGCCCGCTGCCAGAAAGAGTATGACCGGGCGGCGGAACTCTATGTCGAGAGCATAGAATTGTATCGGAAGCTGGGGAATAAAGCGGAGATCCCGGCTATTTTGCATAACCTGGGCTACGTCACCCTGGGGCAAGGGAACGTTGAAGCAGCCGGCTCCCTCTTTGCCGAAAGTCTGCAGCAGCAATTTGAAAGGGGAAACAGGGCTGGCATCGCCGAAGGGCTGGCCGGCCTGGCGGCGCTGGCCGGAGTGCAGGCTGCCCCGGAGCGGGCCGCACAGCTTTTTGGTGCAGCCGCTGCCATCCGCGAGGCAGTTCAAGCGCCAGTCTGGCCGGCTGAGCGCTTTGAACTTGAGAACCACGAAGCGGCCGTGCGTGCGCAGCTTGATGGGCCAACCTTCGCTGCTCTTCAGACAGCCGGCCGGACGCTGGCTATAGAGCAGGCCGTTACTTTTGCCCTCCAGACTGGGCCGGATGAGTTCCGGCAGCCGACCGAAGGGAGGGCCGGCCCCCTGCCCCGCCAGGTGATGAAGCAGCAATTCGGCGGGCTGACGGCCCGTGAACGCGAGGTGGCCGCCCTGATTGCTCAAGGCCAGTCCAATCGGGCCATTGCGGTGGCGCTGGTCATCACCGAACGAACCGCCGAGCGCCATGTGGCCAATATTCTGGCCAAGCTCGGCTTTACCTCCCGCGTTCAGATTGCGGCCTGGGCTGTCCAAAAAGGGCTGAACCAACCGCGTAATTCCTGAAAAACGCCAGAGTGTTGCTGCCTGGCTTGCGTTTCCCCGGGTTGGGTTTGCTGCGTACCCCCCACGAAAATCTACGTACTGCCTGTCTCCACAAATGAGTGATTCCCCCGATGCCAGTCCGGCTGTTTTCCGCTAAGCTGACAGAAGTCAGTGGACCTCAAATTAGGCCGGTTATCCGGTTAGAAAAGGAGATGACAGATGATGGAACTGATTTCCAAATTTGCCCTGCTGATCTTAATTGGGGCGATCCTGTATTTATTGATCTCAGGCAATCTGTTTTCCCTATCACCCCTGGTCATCGCAGCGCAGTTATCAGCCGTTGCCCTAAACTTGTGGGCGCGGCGAAGCTTTCCGGCAGACCAGTTCAACATTTATCCAGAACCAAAAGAAGGGCAACTGCTGAGGCAAGGACCTTACCAGTTTATTCGCCATCCGATGTATGCTTCAGCGCTGCTCCTGATCTGGTCCAGCATTTTGGGACATATTTCCCCCATCAATATGCTTATCGGCGTGATGTTTACCGGGGTCGTTGCCATTCGCATCGTGATCGAAGAGCAGCTTCTCCGCACCCGCTATCCTGACTATGCCGCCTACTCGCGCCAGACCAGGCGGATTATTCCCTTCATCATCTAACGGAAATTAGTGAAAGGAGAAATAATCTTATGTCAGCAGAGCAGAACATAGCTGTCTTCAGGCGAGTGATTGAGGAGGGCTTTAACAAGGGCAATGCGGAGGCCCTGGATGCGTGCTTTCCCCCCACTTACACCGAGCACCAATTTGATCTACCCTCGACGCTTGAGGAGTTTAAGGATGCCATCCGCTATCTTCGCCACACCTTTGCCGATTTCTCCCTCACCATCGAGGATATAGTTGCCGATGGAGATAAAATCTGGGCACGGATGAGCGGACGTGGCACCCACAGTCGGGAGTTTATGGAGCGGCCGCCAACGGGCAAGTCATTTGTTATTACGGTGATTGATATTTGCCGCTTTGAACACGGCCAGATCGTTGAGCATTGGGGCGTACCGGATCGGTTTCACCTGCTGGCCCAACTGGGCTTTTTACCCCAACGACCATAAGTAAGCTTACCAACATTCAATCACCTGGTTTAGGCTCTTGCCAGGCCCGGACTTCTTCTTTGCGGGGGTCTGCCTTCAACGCCTCGACAACCGGCAGCACCGTTCCTTTTCGATCCTTGTACCAGGCTGCCTGCTCAAAACGCTCGTCGGCATGCTCCCCGGCGCTGTTGGCCAGCAGCCAGGCGGTCTGGGCGAAAAAGTAGGGCGGCGTCTTGTCGAGCATGGCGTGGTACGCGCCCAGGGTCAGTCTGGTCAAATCTTCGGCCCGCACCGGGGGATAGCGTGGATCCTCCGCCGCGCCGATAGTGGCCCCGCCTTCGGTGCCGATAACCGGCAGGTAGTAGCCAAAACGCCGGTAAAAAATTTTCGCGTAAGCATCAAATTTATAAAAAGCGTTGGAGTCTTCGTCAATCGTATTGCCGACCCAGAAACCGCCCTGCTCGCGCGGCAGCTTGGCAATGCGGCGGGCGTGGTTGATCGCTTCGACCTGCTCCGGCGTCAACCCCCGTTCGGCAATTTCCGCTTCGGTCAAAGGCACATCGGCAATATTGACCAGGTCGGTGGGGTAATCCAGGGGATGGTTGAGAAAGTAGTTATGGACGGCCAGCCAGGAACCGGGCAGCAGGTCAGCCTGCCCTCTGGCCCGCAGCCCGGCCAGGAATTGGCGCAGAAAGACCAGGTCATCTACGGTGCCGCCGCCGGCCAGGGGCGGCAGGCTGGGATAGCCGCCCGCCATATGGACTTGCTGCGCCGCTGGCAGCCACAGATCAACCAAACGCTCGACATTGATTGCCTCGCCCTCCGGCCAGCCCCCGGCAGGACCGGCCACGTTGGCTTCGTTGTAAAGCTCAAAATAATCTACCCCTAATCCGACAGCCTGGGGAACTAATTCCGGCAAATGCTGGTAGGGTTCATTGAAGGGCTTGTAGACGCGCATGACGGGTTCGATGCCGCTGGCCGTGAGCTGTTCAATCAGGTAGGGATCGGTGACCGTGGGCGCGTCGTCTTGCAGGAACTTGAGCCACTTGATATTCATCGCCCGCAGTTCCGGCACAAAGTAATCCACCACTTCTTTAGATAAAGGCTGGTTGGTCGGCGAGCCGTGCAGACCGCGCCCGTTGTCGGCTTCCGGCCGGGGATAGGCGGACAGCAGATTTTGCTCCGGCTGCGGCGTCACCCCTGCTTCAAGACATTGCTCAACTTCAAGCTGAGCCTTAACCATTTCGCGGTGGTTCGCCTGCGGTCCAATATCTGGTAAACACAAACGGCGAGCTTCATTCAGGCGGGGCCGCTGTTTCAGGGCGTCAACTACCGGCTCCTGGTCGCCCTCCCGGTCATGATACCAGGCGTTCTTTTCCCAGACTGGCTCGTTGTAATCGAGCGCGTCCTGGGCCAGCAGCCAGGTCATCGTGGCGAAGTAATAATCCGGGGCATCGTCGAGCATGTAATCGGCCGACCAGAGCGTCCATTCGGCCACGGTTTGACCATCCACCACCGGGTAGCGCGGGTCCTCGCCGGAGCTTTTGGTCGCCCCGCCCTCGGTCGAGATCATGGGGATGTCAAAGCCAAACAGGTCGTAAAACTGGTTGCGAAAGGCAATGAACTGGAAAAAGCTGGTGTTGTCGTCGTAAATATGGAAGCCCATCAACTCGCCTTCCGTGAAGCGGCGATTGATTTCGTCAAGCGCGGCCGGGTCCAGGCCCAGCCTGGCTCCATCCTCGACGGTCAGCAGGCGCATTCTCAGGATGCCGGCCACCGCCCGGTTCAGGTTGATTTCGGCCACCTGCGCCTCGGTCAACCCGTACCGCTCGATCTCAGCGTCGGTCAAAAGGCGGCCGGTCTGGTTGACCTCATCGTAGGGATAGGTGGGCGGGTGGTTGATGGTGTAGTTGTGGATGGAGGCCCAGGCGAAGTACAGAACCTCCTCGTTGCCCTGCTCGCGCAAGGCGTCAAAGAAGCGGTAAAAGAAGTCGTCCCGCCACTCCGGCTGCTTTTGGCCGGGGGCAAAAAAGGAAGGCAGCCCGGGGTAGCCGCCGGCCAGGTAGATCGTCCGGGCGGCGTCGGCCCAGATTTGAGCCAGGTACTCCGGCTGCGGCTGGCCGTCGTCGTCGCACCAGCCGCCGCTTTCGCCCGGCTGGTTGGGTTCGTTGTACAGGTCGTAATAGTAAACCCCTTTGGCTACATAATGGCGGACCAGCGCCTCCAACTCATCCGGATCGTAAGGAGTGTTGCACTGCTGGTAGATGCGGATGACCGGCATAATATCGCGGCTGACCAGGTCGTCAATCGTCCGGTCGTAGTCGCGATTGGTCAGACCGTCCACCAGCAGTTTGACCCATTTGATGTTCATGCGGGCCAGTTCGGAGACAAAGTAGCTGGTAGCCTCGTCGGACTGGGCATAGAGGTGGGTGCTCCAGTGGACGCCCAAGCCGTTATCATCTTTAGGCCGGGGGAAGGCGCTCAGCGGCAGCGGTGCGGTGGGAAAGGGAGAAGTGGGGGTCGGGGGTTGGGGAGTAGGCGTTGGGGAGGGGGCAGGCGGGGACGCGAGGAGGCGAGGCATCGGTGATGGAGGAGGAACGGGAGTAGAGGTTGGGGCAACGGCGATGGGCTTAGCCGTTAATGGCGGGGGCGGCGTAGTCTGACAGGCTGCTAAACTAAAGATAATTTGCGCAAAAAACAGAAAAAATCTGATAATTTTCATCTGTGTCTACCCGCACCTGCGGTGGGGCAGGTGTCTGTGTCAATCTGTGGACCCTTCTGGCTGGCCGTGCAACTCAATCGCATGCTGGCCGATAATTTCCAGCGCCGTATCGCCGGAGGGAGGCTGCATCAAACCGGCCCGAACGTCGCGGAAGTAGCGCTCCAGCGGCAGCGACTTGGTCAGGCTGAGACCGCCGGCAA
>JAHDWA010000054.1 GCA_023382535.1 Anaerolineae bacterium
AAATTGGCTCAACTTGGTCTCTCAGCCGTGGTCAACATTGCGCTGTAATATTAGTCAGGCAGCGGAATGCGCGAGACGGTAAAGGGCAGCGCCGGTGTGCCCTCCCGATTGTTAAACTGGGAGTTGGCAACCAACAGCGAGTCGTCGGCTTGGGCGATGGTGGTGGGGTACATGAGCGAAGGATCGGTAAAGGCTTCCCCGGCCGTGCCCGTGCTGTAATCCTCAGACATCGTGACGGGCACAATTTCCCCAAAACTGTTGCGGGTGACATAAAGGGTGTTGCCGATCAGCAAGATGCCGTCGCCAGCGGTCAGCTCGGCCCCGCCGGTATCAACCTGAATGATCTCCTGGCTGCCCGTATCAATCCGGAACAGGTTACCGGTGGGAGAGTGAATTGTCAGCAGGTAGCGGCCATCGGGAGTAGCGGCGATACCGTTCAAATTGAAACCCTCACTGTACTGAATGGGGGTGCCGGTGAAATCGAGCCACGCTTCGGCTTCTCCGCCTTCTGTGCCGCTAACCTTGAACAGGATAGGCCGGAACGAGTCGGTGAAATAGGCCGAACCATCTGGAGTCAGGGCGAGATCGTTGATAAAGGTCTGCTCGACCTGGGGCGTGGTGTAGCTGGCAACCAGGCTGCCATCGGCGGTGTTGTAGACAAACATCTGGCCCGTCCCGCCCCCGGCGACCCACAAATTGCCGTTGCCGTCAACTTTCGTGCCGATAGCTGTCGTGCGGCCATCGGTCCCGCCCTCGGAGAAAATACGCACCTCGCCGCTGGCTAAATCTCCTTCGTAGAGTGTCCCGTCGGTGGTGCTGCCGACATAGAACTTGCCTGTGGCCGGGTTATAGGACACCCCTTCAGGAAAGACAGTCTCGCCGGGCAGCGCAAAGCTGGCCGGCAGTGAAGAGTCAACGCCTGCGGCTGTTCCGGCGGCAGGGGTCTCCGCTGCGGCCGGCGCTTCCGCCGACGCGGTTCCTCCTGCAGGCGCGTTGGGAATCCACAATTTCTGCCCAACTTCGATGACGTTGGGGTTGTTGATCACCGCAAAGCTGCTATCCGCTGCGGCCCTGGCGTTGGTCGCCTCGACGATAGTGGGATAAGCCATGACATCGCCGTAAAATTTCTCGGCCAGTCTGCTTAACCAATCGTTGGCCTGCACCACATACTCCTGGCCCTCCTGTTCGGTTTGGGCCGGGGGCGCAGCCTGAGCTACGCTCAATGCGCCCATCAGCAGGCTGGCTGACAGGATAACCACAGTCAGGGTTTTGAATTTCATTGTCTTTCCTTTCTCTAAAAAGAACGGCTTAATGGGGAAAATAGTTGTGGTTCTATGGTAACATTTCGTTGGGGGTGCTTCAATACTCAGGTTAGTGATATTTAAGCTAAAACTATCGCCCATGTGGGTGAGTTGTGGTTAAAAACCCCCTGCCGAGCTAGAGAAGCGGCCTGTCCTGTCCCACTCTTTCAGAACTTAACGTTTGTAAGTTCTTCTGACTTTTCCCAGAGTCTTTTTCTCAAGGCTTGATCGTAGGCTCTTTTTTGCGCCTTTGATATTTTCGGATGGCCCTGTATTTCACCAATGCCCGAAACGCCGATATACATTCCACCCTTAGCATGTGGATCTGTGGCCGCGTATAAAAGCGGCAGGATGCCCCGTTCCGCCGGCATTGAAAGCATCTCGTAAAAACGTAGCTGAAACCTTTGCCACGGATTTTTTTCGGTTTCGAGCCGGGTCTTTCGCAAGTTTGTCCTGGCAAAACCGGGATGGGCGCTCAGGGCTTTGGCGTCGAGACCGGCTGCCTTGAATTTCTCATCCAGCATCAGGCCCAGCATGAGGATCGCTAACTTGCTGTCGCCATAAGCCAGCCAGCGATTGTATTTTTCCGCTGTGGGCGGGTTAGCCAGGTCCAATTTGCCCAATTTTTCGGCGGCGCTTGAGGTGGTGACCACTCTTGCGCCCGGTGTTTTTTTGATCAAAGGCATCAGATATCCAATCAGGGCGAAATGCCCGTAATAGTTCACGCCCATGTGCAGTTCGATGTTATCCCTGGTTTTGCCATAGGGCACGGCCATGATCCCGCCGTTGCACATGATGATATCCAGCCGGTCATAACGAGTTAGCACCGTTTCTCCGCACGCTTTTACCGACTGCAAATCGCCCAAATCCAGTTTGACGATGTCCAGGTTTGCTTGGGGATAAAGCTTTAAGATTTCATGTCTGGCCTTTTCGGCCTTCTCCAGATTTCGGCAAGCCATAATGACCTGGGCATGCTTTTGGGCGAATGCCCTGGTCAGGTGAAAACCCAGGCCGTCATTCGCGCCGGTAATGAGCACAGTTTTGCCGGCCTGATCCGGCATGTCGTCAAGGGTCCAATTTTTCTTCATCGTTTGACTCCTCGTAAATAGTTTGAAACACAGAGCCACACAGAGTCAGCACAGAGGGTCACAGAGTTTTTAAAGGCTTCTCATTATGTTTCGCGTCTGTGTCTTTTTCGTTCTCTCCGTGTTCCGCTTTTCATTCTTGTGGGGTGAGTGATTCTGGATTGAACGCTCACTCTATCAGAAATAAAAAAATTAAGCTTGCAGCGCGCGACAGCTCGCTTCGGCAATTTCGTCCAACATGGCTTCGTCAAGCTGGATAACACCGGCGATTTGTAACTTGGCCAGGGATTTGGCCACATCAACGGTTAAGGCATAGATCACATCAAAGGGCAGATTTTTAATCAACCCTTTTTCGATATCTGTGCGGATGGCCTCGATAAGCGGCGCGAGATTTTCATCAGCTTCGATGCTTTGAGTGTAATGGGCATACGCCGAATTTTTATACTGCTCCAGAAATGAGGCGTGTTTGGGGTGGGCCACAAAATAACGGAAGGTGCTGAGCCAGATCCTTTTGAGCCGTTCCCACCACTCCTGGGAGAGGGGATCATCGGCCAATAATGCCTCGGTATATTGGCGCAGGATGAGCTGATACAACGAATGAATAATCTCGTTTTTGCTTTCGAAATAGTGGTAAATAATGCCGGGGCTTGAGTTTGCCTGCCGGGCGATGAGAGCAATCGTCGTATTGAGCAAGCCGTGTTCCGGGATCAGATCAAGGGTGGCTTGCAAGATAACGGCTCGGCGGTCAGTTAATGGGGCCATAAAAAAAATAGATTGAACGCTCATTCTAGTGAGGAGAACTATATTATCACACTTGTTTGCGATTGTCAACGGTTTTTCAAAAAGTAATCGCTTCAAGCGTGCTGGCCCACCCGCCGAGTTGGCTGCGAGGCGATTGGCGGGGAGCATTACGCAGAGTTTCACGGAGAAGACGCAGAGAGCCGCAGAGCAAATCTTGTTTTTCTCTGTGCATCTCAGTGTTGCCTCTGTGTCTCTCTGTGAGCTGACTCCTGCCGCGAATTGACCCACAGGGGGCTTTGCTTAAATTCAAGACTGCTACGGAAAGCCTGTTCGAAACGGGCTGGCTTGCTGTCGAGTCGGCTTCGAGCCGACTTCTGGTATCAGCCGGGGAATTCATTCCCTGGCCCCTAGCCTCGAATTGAAATTCAAGGCTGCTACGGAAAGCCCGTTCGAAACGGGCTGGCTTATCCGTCAAGCCGCCAGTAGCCGACCTGCAAATATCAAGTGAAGTACCCTTCGACTTGCTGATTAGAGGCCCATTGCCTTCTTTGCTGTCTCACTCGCAACATCAACCAAGATCTCTCGAAACATACCTAAAGCCTGACCACCTGCTTTAGCTAGAAATTTTCTAACCCTGATAGCTGCTACTTCTGTCTTTGGTGTTTCCTGGGTCAATTCTCTGATACTCTGTTTTAGGATGGCTTTTTCTTCACATCTCTCAACACTCACTATACCCGCACTCGTAGCACTTCTTGCACCCCTCCACGTGCAGCAGGGTGGCTGAGCCGCAGCTTGGGCAGTAGTCGCCCTTGAGCGGCAGGTTGAGCTGGGTCGCCTCATCCTCCGGCAGGCCGGGCAGTTCGCCGGTGGCGTTGAAGCCGGAGTGCTCGGCCAGCACCTGGCCGACGGCGTCGGGCAGGCTCATGACCCGGTTCTTGCCAAATCCCTGCGCCCGGCCGGAGCCGATGCCGCGCAGTTGGGCCACGATGTCCTGGACCCGCTCCTGTGGTGATAACGGGCTGGGCATGCGCAGGATCAGGCTGATCAGCCGGCCCAGGCCCTCGGCGTCGGCGGCGACATCGCTGCCGGCCTTGCCGACATTGATGAAAACCTCGAACGGTTCGCTGTTGCCGCCGCCGTTGGCGTTGACGGTGATGTAAGCTGTGCCAATCGGCGTGTTTTTGCGGTAGGTGTTGCCGTGCAGCGTCGCCGGGCGGGAGCGCCACTTGATCTCCGGCGCTTTGGGTTTCGGCGCTTCCGCCTGCTTATCCTCTTCCTTCAAATTGAGCACCTGCACGTCGCGCGAGCCGTCGCGGTAGATCGTGCCGCCCTTGCAGCCCAGTTCATACATCAGTTCGTACAACTGGCGGGTCTGCTCGACGGTGTAATTGTTGGGCGTGTTGCAGGTCTTGCTGATGCTGGAGTCAACCCAACGCTGGATGGCCGCCTGCACCCGCACATGGTCCTCCGGCTGCAAATCCATGGCCGTGACAAAGTAGGGCGGCAGGCTTTCGCCGGGATGCTGGCTCAGCCACTCCTCGTACACGCCGACCCGCTCCTCGTGGACGCCCATGCGCCCCTTGCGGTTAAAGCTCCAGAAGTAGAACGGCTCGATGCCGGTCGAGGTGTTGACCATCGTCCCGGTCGTCCCGGTTGGGGCCTGGGTCAGCAGGGTCACATTGCGGATGCCCTTCTCGGCGATGGCCTCCCGGACCTCCGCCGGCATGCCCTGCATAAAGCCGCTCTGCAAAAACTTCTCCGCATCGAACATGGGGAACGCGCCCTTTTCGGCGGCGTGGTCGGCCGAGGCCAGGTAGGCTTCGCTGGCGATAAAGCGGTACAGCTTGTCCAAAAACTCGACGCTTTCGGCGCTGCCATAACGGATTTTAAGGCGGATCATCATCTCGGCCAGGCCCATCGTCCCCAGGCCGACCCGCCGCTCGCCGAGCTGCTGCTTCTCGTTTTCGGGGAAGAAGTAGGGCGTGGCGTCAATCACGTTGTCCAGGAAGCGCACGGCGTAGCGCACCGCCTGGCCCAGCTTGTCCCAGGCCACCTCGCCGTTGCCGACAAAGCGGGCCAAATTGAGCGCGCCCAGGTTGCAGACGCCCCAGCCAGGCAGGCCCTGCTCGCCGCAGGGATTGGTGCAGAGGATCGGCGCGTAGTACCAGGAGTTGCTCATCTTGTTGTAACGCTCGACAAAAAAGACGCCCGGCTCGGCGCTGGCCCAGGCGCTCTCGATGATCGTGTTCCAAATTTCGCGCGCTTTGACCGTCTTGTGGACCACCACCGGCTTGCCGGCGGCTCGCCAGGCGGCCAGATCGCCGTTCCAGGTTTCGTCGTAATCGCCGTGGCCGGTGTCGGGGAAGACGAGCTGCCACTCGCCGTCGGCCTTGACCGCGTCCATAAAATCGTCGGTGATGCCGACGCTGATGTTGGCGTTGGTAATCCGGCCCATCTTGCGCTTGCTGTTGATAAATTCCAGCACGTCGGGATGCCAGATATTCATAATCAGCATCAACGCCCCGCGCCGGCTGCCACCCTGCTCGATCAGCCCGGTCACAAAGCTGTACAATTCGCCCCATGAGACCGCCCCGCTGGAGCGGCCGTTGACCCCCTTGACATAGGCGTGATGTGGCCGCAGGCTGGAAATGTTGATACCCACCCCGCCGCCGCGCGACATGATTTCGGTCATCTGGGTCAAAGTATCCATGATCCCGCCCCGGCTGTCTCTGGGGCTGGGGATGACATAGCAGTTATAGAAGGTCAGGTTTTGATCCGTACCGGCGGCGGTCAGAATCCGCCCGCCGGGGACAAAGCGCCAGTCGTCCAGCAGCCAGCGGAACTTCTCCTGCCATTCGGCCTGCTTCTCCGGCGTTTCAATTTCGGCCAGCCCCCGCGCCACCCGGTCGAGCATATGCGCGGGGTGGGTTTCCAGCGGCTTGTCAACGTGCTCCAGCGCCCGCTCGACGGTTTCGCCATCGCGCAGTTGGATGGTGGCCTCCCTGCCGTTCAGCGCCGTGATCGTGCCGATCTCGCGCTGGCCCGTCTCCAGGTTGACCGCCACAATGACCGTATCGCCCACCTTGACCGTTTCTTTTTTACCGTCCTTAAGGGCGTAGCGGTCGAGGAAAATTTTCTCGCCCAGGGCGTGCAGGGCGCTGGAGGCCAGGGTCGGGGTTTCGTGAACAAAACGGCCCGCGCCGTTGATTTTGTGACCGTTGCCTTCGGCAACAGATTGTTGAGATTGTTTGGCATGTTTGAGGGTCATACGGTGACTCCTTATCTTTAATTTAGCTTCTTCTGCCATCGAATGAATTCGACGGCTGATATGGGAAACGTGTTGGAAACACGTTGGATGATCAATCCAAGGACGTTAGCGCACTTTTTGTATCAGGCAATGATTTCAATCATTGCTCAATTAAAAGGGCGGCTCCCCCCATACCTCATAATTCGCCCTCTCTTCAGCCAAAACCGAGGGCACTGGCCCGGGGGTAAGACCAATATCATCCGGTCCCTCATCAAATTCAGCATAACGTTCTAGCCACCCATTGAACGTTTGCTCTTGATGATGCGCCTTCTGATTTTTTACGTACGCTTCTGCCTTTGGTTTTTGGCTTTCCCCTAGAGTCAAAGCGCCATAGCCACGCTGCCAGACGAAGGCATGATCGAGTCCGCCCGCATGGTTTAAATCGTGCGAGCTGGCTCCTTTTAGATGTTTGGCCACGTCAGCACCAGCATGTTTTGGCGGAATCGAAGCGACTAAATGGAGGTGGTCGTACCAGCCATTGATAGCGTAAACATATACCCCCAATTCAGCGGCTTTGTTGACAATATAAGCATACAGTCGTTTTTCAATCTCCGGCTGAATGAGATGTTCACGATTTTTGGTAGCCCATACTAAATGATAATAGAGTCGCCAAAAGGCCATAAGCTTTCCTAACCCGTTTCAACGGGTTTTCTATATCAGCGGGGCGTTTCAACGCCTCGCTCGCTCGTTCAAAATCACCTCTCAATCCGATACGCCGTCTCGTTCAGCCGCTCCGCCCCTGTTTCCGTGATCAGGAACCCATCCTCCACTCGCAGGCCGCCCCAGGGCGTGTTGAACAGGGGAATATCCACGGAGATAACCATATCCGGCTGCAATACCGCCCCGCTGCTGGGGCCAAAAATCGGCGGCTCAAACTCGATGACGCCGACGCTGTGGACGCCGGAATAGAGGAAATATTGGCCCAATCCAGCTTCTTCGACCACCCGCCGCCCGACCGCCTCGACCGCGCGGCCTTCGACGCCGGACCGCATGGCCTGGAAACATGCTTCTTGCGCCTGCCAGGCCGTTTCCAGCGCCCGGCTGATCGCCTCGCCCGGCTGTCCGACCAGCACCGGCCGGCCAATCGCCCCGTGATAGCCTTCGTAGCGCGGGGCGATGGTCAAGAGGACCAATTCATTGGCCTGAATCCGGCGGAAGGTCGAGCGGGCCAGGATGGGCCGCGAATTTGGCCCGGAGGCCACAATCGTATCAATGCCCGTCCCCTCGGCCCCGGCCCGGCGCATGGCACATTCGGCGGCGGCAGCAACCTCGCGTTCGGTCACGCCGACCTCAATCGCCTCGATTGCCGCTTGCAGGCCCCATTCGGCTAACTGGTAGGCGTAGCGAATCACCGCGATCTCCGCCGGGGATTTCTGCGCGCGCAGGTCGCACATGGCATTTTCGACATCCAGCCAGGTCGCCTGGGGCAGGGCCGCTTTGAAGGCAGCCAGCACATCCCCACCCATCAGCCCGCGCCCGGCCAGGCCGACTCGCCGCACAGAGGCGGCCTCAGCGACCGTTTCGGCCACAATCTCGGCCAGGCCCTGGATGGTCGAGTAGGGGTAATCCTCGTCGGGGTGGGTAAATTCCCGCAGCACCCGCACGTCGGGAATCTGGCCGGCCAGCAGGGCATACTGGTCGCTTTCCGGGCCGCACAGCATGACCGGCTGGCCGATCCGCGGCATCAAAATGCAGACCGGCTCGAAATGGACCGGAAAATTAGCCAGCCAGCGGGCATGGGCCGGGCCGAACACAGCCCGATCGTCGGCATAGGCAACCAGCAAATCCAATCCCTGCCGGGCCATCATCCCCTGCACTTTGTGCCAGCGTTCACGATATTCAGCTACAGGTATCGTTGGTTTTATATCAATCATTTTGTAAGTTTTAAAAAATCTCCTAATCCCCCAATCTCGGCAAAATCACCCTGTTGTTGTCCAACTATAGGGATTAGCTGGACTCCCCCCCAATCGGCAGTGACATCTGGTTTTTCAACTCCTCCTCGCGCCGCTTGCGGGCCTGCAGGTGCTGGATTTCCTCGGCGATGCTGTCTACGTCGCGGAAGCGCCGGTAGACCGAGGCAAAACGGACATAGGCCACATCGTCAATATCTTGCAGTTGGTCCATCACCATTTCACCAATGTGCAGGCTGTCAATTTCACTTTTGCCCAGGGTGTACAGTTGGGATTCAATTTCCTGAGCGGCCCGGTCAATGGCATAGCTGGAGACAGGCCGCTTGGAACAGGCAATATGCATACTCTTGACCAGTTTTTCTTTATCAAACTCCTCCCGCCGGCCATCGCGCTTAATGACCAGCATATTCATGGTCGCGATGCGCTCGTAAGTGGTAAAGCGCTGGTCGCACTGGTCACACTCACGGCGGCGGCGGATGCCGTCGGTGACCTCTCGTGTATCAATAACCCGGATATGTTGGCTGGACGCACCGCAAAATGGACATTTCATACTAAACCCTCTTCGTCGGTTAATTAACTTTACATAACAAAAGGCGACGCAGCAGTTGATTACCTGAGGTCACCTGGCAGGCGCAGCGAGTCGCCTGCTTTACTTTAATTTTTGACACACAGAATGATGGGAAATGACGCCGTAACAGGTGAGCAGACCCGCAACCGGCAAGTTCAGGGTGGTGAGTGGATATTGAATTAAACTTAACCGGTCCCGGTCCATTTTAGCTCTCAACTCAACATAAGAATGAGTAAAACCACAATATGTAGTGGTATTATGTCTTTCTGTACGATATGTTGTATGCCAAATCTAGTTCAGTATACACCCTTTTTGCCATCTTGACAAGAGGATTTGTTATCCCTAACCTTAAAAAATCGTCCCGCTTCAGGCAAAAAAGAGATGTTACCAAAATTGATTTAGCTCCCTATTGTGATGCTTTTGAAACTATGCTAGAATGGAGGCCATTAAAAGGACTCCGCGGAGCTTAATTCTTTATGATTTCACATGCCGTCTCCACCGAATTGCTGCATACGATCTCCCGCCAATTCAATGCTTCCCTTGATTTGAACGAAGTGATGGGCCGGGTTTTACAACTTACAGTCAAGGCCACAGGGGCCACACGCGGCAGTCTATTTTTGTTAGACGAGCAGGGCCGGGTTACCCACTACATTCTGGCTCGGCCGGAGCAAGCGCCGGAAATATCGCAGCAAAACGTGGCCAAGGTCATGGCCGAGGGGTTGTCCGGGTGGGTCTACCGGCACCAACAAGAAGTGCTGGTTGGCGATACTGCTGCCGATGAGCGCTGGATTCGACTGCATAATGATACGGAGACAACCAATGCCGCTCTGGCAGTGCCGTTACTTTATCTGGATCGAGTTAACGGGGTGTTGGTATTGCACCACGAGCAAACTCACTTCTTTGACGAATCCCACCTGGCGCTGGTAACCAGCATTGCCGGGCAGGCGTCCATTGCCGTGGAAAACGCCCGGCTCTTTACCCAAATAAAACATGAGCGCGAAACCCTGGAGGCCCTCATCACCGGCATGCCTATTCCGGTCCTGGTAGTAGACGCTTTAGAACACATCGCCTTCTTCAATCAGGCAGCGCGGCAATTAGTTCCGCTGGCCCAAGCTGGCGAACCTTTGCTGGCTGTCGAAGGGGGAGCCGCTATCAAAGCTGCCCTTGACCTGACACACCAGAACCCAGATCAGCCTAATGTCGAGATCCGCTGGCCCGACGAGCGGGTGTTCAGCGTTTCAACCAACGAGACGCCCCGGCTGGGGACGGTTATCACTTTAAATGACATCACCGAGCTGAAAAAGCTGGATGAGATGAAAACGGTCTTTGTCGAGACCGTATCTCATGATCTCCGCAACCCTCTGGCCACGATTCACGGCTTTGCCACGCTTTTGCAGAGGGAGCAGTTGTCGGAGCGGGGGCGCTCTAACCTGGCCGGCCTGATGCAGGGGGTAACCCAAATTCAGTCCCTGATCCAAAACCTGCTCGACCTGGCCCGGATCGAAGCCAAAATGGATGAGCAGGTCGAATCCTGCGATCTGGTCGAAATAACCGGCGAGGTTCTGGCCAGCCTGGAGCTGCAACTGGCTGAGAAGGAAATGACCTTGACGGCTGATTTGCCGTCCGGCCTGCCCCCGGTCTCCGGCAATCCGCTGCGTCTATCCCAGGTGGTGACTAACCTGGTCGGCAATGCGATCAAGTACACCCCACGGGGCGGCCGTATTTTTGTCGGGGTCAATCGGGAAAAGGATGGTCATATCCGGCTGCAAGTGTCGGATAATGGACCGGGCATTCCAGCGGAGGACCAGGACCAGATTTTTGAAAAGTTTTATCGTGTCCCCACCATGGAAGACTCGGAGTGGATTGAGGGTACGGGCCTGGGGTTGTCCATTGTCAAGGCGGTTGCCGAAGGGTATGGAGGTTCAGTGTGGGTTGAAAGCGAGCTTGGCGCCGGCAGCACCTTTATCTGTATTTTTCCGGCGCTGCCGGTTTCAGATGAGCAGCCTTAATGATTCGCGTGACGCCGGCCCAAGCTGCCCACTTCATCCTGACCAAAAACTACCTGGCCGCCGGCAAGGCGTCCGGCGTGGTCTCGATTGTCGGGGAACTGGTTGGCCTGCCCGCTGCTCCCGCGCTGACTCCGTTTTTGGCTGCTTATACCCGCCTGTCGAGTTTTACCGCCACCGGCCTTCTCACTGAACTCTATCAGAAACGCAGCCTGATCCAGAGCACTTTGATGCGCAGCGCCCCTTACATCGTGCCCGTTGAGCGTTACGCAGCCCTGTATGCGGCGACCGCCCGCCAGCGCAACCAGGATTTCAACAGCGAGTTTCGGCTGTGGGGGCTGGATAACAGCGAGGTCGAGGTGTTGGAGCAGGCTGTTTTGGACGGCGACGACTGGCCCGCCACCGCTGAAGCGATTTCTGCCCGTCTGCCCCAAACTTTGCCACGAGAAGTAAGCCAGACCAGCCGCGGCGGCCGGGTCAGTACGACCAGTAATGTGGGCCTGGTCTTGCGCTGGCTGGTGGCCAAAGGCGTGCTGAGCGCCAGTCCGGCGGAGATAAAAGAGCTGCCAGGTTTCGCAAACCTGGCAGCTCTGACTAAAGAATTGCGCTACGCCCCGCTTGCGGCCTGGTACCCGGAGCTTGATCTATCTACCGCTCCCAGCGAAGCCGAAGCACAGGCGGCCCTGGTCCAGGCGTACCTGGCCGCCTTCGGCCCGGCCAGCGAGGCCGACATCAGCTTCTGGACCGGTTTTGGCAAAAGCGAAACGGCGCGGGCGGTCGGCGCTTTGGCGGCCAAAACCACGCTCGTGCTGGTCGAAGGTATCCCCGGCATGCTGCTACTGCTCAAAGCGCAGGCGGAGACCCTCCAAGCCGCCCAGCCGCCGGCTCAGCCCACTGTGAGTATTCTCCCCGCCGACGACCCCTTTACCACCGCTCACCGGGCCAGCCGCAGCCGCTATTTCGGCGACCAAAAATTGCAGCGCCACGTCTTCAGCAGCGCGGGCGCAGCCGAACCGGCGATTGTCGTCAACGGCCAGATTGTAGGCCTGTGGGCCTGGACCGGCAGCCAGCTTACCTGGCGCTTGCTGGTCGAGGTTGATCCCGCCCTGCTCCCCCTCATTCAAACCGAAATCCAACGTATCGGTGCCTTCATTCAGCCCGGCCTGGCGGTTGAACAACAGGAGTGAATAAGATCAAGTAAAGCGCCAGCGGGTTGCGTTATCCGGGAATTTGCTCCAGGCGAAAGCCAGGCGCGGCCGCAGCACCCAAAACGGAACCCCATGCCGCATCTGGTACTTGGCCTCGTAAGCATCGTCAATGCGGGTGACGGCTGGGTCGGCCGGGTCGCTGATCCGCTCCACCGTACCTTCCAGGATTACCACATCATCGCCGCTCTCAAGGTGTACCGCCACCTGCGGGTGGGAGGCCAGGTTGCGCGACCAGCGCGTCTCCGGCCCCCCGCCAAAGTAAAGCGTCCCTTCCACCCAAACGCCCCACACCGGCACCCCATGCGGCTGTCCGTTTGGGCGGACCGTTCCCACCCAGTAGTTTCGCGCTTGGGCCAGGCGCTCCTCCACGTGACTCCACGCTAACGTTCCTTCTACACTTTCTGGGATGCCGTAACCCGGGATATGAGGCCGGCTGGCCTGCGGTTCCGGCTTATTTTGCGCTGCCATAATTACCTCCTTGATGGTTTTACTTTCTAACATTCAACCTGTCCATTCTACCCCATCATTCTTGACATCCTCTGTCATATTTTTATGATAGAATAGGGACGAAGGAAAGATGGAAGGTTGGAAGATTGTAAATAGCCAGCCTTCCAATCTTCCAGGAATGATCTCATTTAGCCCAGGAAAAGAGGAACTCTTATGCGCGCGGACCGCTTACTTTCAATCCTACTGCTCCTGCAAGTCAATCAGCGGGTAACGGCGCGGGAGTTGGCCGAGCGGCTGGAGGTGTCGGAGCGAACCATTTATCGCGATATGGATGCTTTGAGCGGGGCTGGAATTCCGGTGCTGGCGGAGCGCGGTGCGAGCGGCGGCTGGATGCTGCTGGATGACTACCGTACCGATTTGACCGGCCTTAACCAGGCCGAGATTCAAGCCCTGTTTTTGACAAAGCCGGCCAATCTCCTGTCCGACCTGGGCCTGGACAAAGCCGCCGATGCCGGCCTGATCAAACTGCTGGCTGCTCTGCCCGGCCGGCAGCGCCGCGATGCCGAATATGCCCGCCAGCGCATTCACGTGGATGCTGCGGGTTGGCATCAGACCCGGGAAGATCTGTCGGCCTTGCCCACCTTACAGGAGGCGGTCTGGCAGGAGTGTAAACTGCTGCTCACCTATCAACGGGGCGATGGAACCGGGGTGGAGCGCCTGGTAGACCCGCTGGGCCTGGTGGCGAAGGGCAGTGTCTGGTATCTGGTGGCAGCGGTAGAGGGCGAAGTGCGGACGTACCGTGTCTCGCGGGTGCAGGGCGCTGAGTTGACCGACCAGCCGGCGCTGCGCCCGCCCGACTTTGATCTGGCGACCTATTGGGGCCAATCGTCAGCCGACTTCATTGCCGGCCTGCCCCGCTACCCGGTGACAGTTCGTGCGGCTCCGGCGATTGTGCCCGAGCTGGGGTATGCCAGCCGGCTGGCCCGGATCGAGGGGATTAGTCCACCGGAGGCCGACGGCTGGGTCCAGGTTTCCCTGCGGTTTGATGTCATGCTGGAAGCCTGCGCTTACGTGTTAGGTTTTGGCGACCAGATCGAAGTTTTGGAGCCGCCGGAATTACGGGAGAAGGTTATTGCCCTGGCGGAGAGGGTGGCAGCTTTTTATAGCGAGCGAAAGGAGCCGTCAGCCGCCGGTTCGCAGCAACAACCAGCCAATGCCGGCTAATACGCTTATCGCCACAACCTGCTCGGTCCACTGCCAACTGAAAAACGCGCCGCTGAACAGCGCAACGCTGATGATCATCACGCTGAACCAGGTAATCGTTTGAATTTCGGGCGCGACGATGCCCAGCGCGGTCATGTACTTGATGACCACAAAGAAGACGCTGATGCCTACGGCAAAACCCAGCATCGCTTTACCGACTTCAGCCCACTGCAAGCGGTCTCCCTGCCAGGCTTTGGCCGCGTGAATAGCTCCCTGGGCATCGGCCAGGCCGGAGACAAGCGTCAGTACAATGATGAAGAGGATGGATTTAATCTGTTCGAATGACACGCCCGTTCCCCCCTGTGTGCATGCAACCCTCTATGCTCCAACTACCTCATGCGCCTGCGTGGTCTCTGAGCGTTCCGGCAGCAGCCCCTGCGGTCGGAACCGCAGCATGAGCAGCAGGATGATCCCAAAAATAATGTAGCGGGCGTAATTAAACTCAAGCTCGTAGCCCAGGGCGTTCAACCGGATTGCTGCAATTGAGGTCAAACGATCGAGCACCGTCACCACCAAAGCTCCGAGCAGCGCTCCCCGGTTGTTGCCCAGGCCGCCAAAGACAACCATGACCCAGATATCCAGGGTCAGGACAATGACGTAATCGTTGGAACTGGCAAAGCCGAGATTGGTGGCAAACAGCACCCCGGCCACGGCAGCGATAGCTGAACCGATGAACATCACCTGGCCGCGGATGCGGGGAACGCGCTTGCCCAGGCTGACCGCCACCCGGTCGTTCTCGCGGATGGCCTTGAGCAGGCGGCCGTAGGGGGAGCGGATCAGTTTTTCACAGTAGAAATAGACCAGGGCCGTCAGCGCCAGCACCAGCAGGGCAAAGAGGGCCGCCGAGAGGGTCGAGTTTTCAATCCAGCCAAACGGCTGGCCCAGCCCGGCCACGCCGTTGCTGGCGCAGATAATCGGCTCGTAGCCGCGCACCACAATCCGCCCAATTTCGCCGCCGACCAGCAGCACCAGGGCTAAGTACCATTCTTCCTTCAATCGCAGGGCCGGGTACGAGGCCAGATAGCCCACCAACCCGCCGATCACAGCCGCGATCACCAGGGTAATGATGAAGTTGAGCCAGCCAATCGCCGGGAGCGTATCCATAATCTCGGAGCGCAGTTGCAGGGCGCTGGCCATGGTATTGCCGCAGGGGTAAATAACATCCTGGCCGGCCAGACGCGGCAGCAGGCGGGTATAGGTTAACCCGGCGGTGTAAGCGCCAATGGATACAAACAGGGCCTGTCCAAAGTTGGGAATGCCGGCCACACCGTATTCCAGGTTCAGGCTTAAGGCCATCAGCGCCGAAATACCAAAAAACGTGGCCAGGGCGATGGCAGTGGCGAGAAGATCAATGTTCATCGGTGTTCTACCTGGAACTGGGCGCGTTACCCAGTTTCCTGGAGGCTTTACCCGTTCTCCGCAAGCCGCGAAAGCTCTCGGCCAGGCCGGTAAAACCCTGGGGCCGCAGCAGCAGCACCAGGATGATAATCACAAACGGAATGGCCGGTTTGAAGCTAAAATCGAGCCGAAACCAACTATTGAGCAACTGCATCAACGTATTTTCGGCCAGCGCGACCACGTACGCGCCCAGCACCGTCCCGGTAAAACTGGTCATCCCGCCCAGCACGGTCGCTGCAAAAACCGACAGAATGGCCAGCCAGCCCAACAGGGGATTGAGCGAGGTGTACAGGCCCCACAATGCCCCGGCTACCCCCGCCAGCCCGCCGACCAGGAGCCAGGTCAGATCATGCACCCGCTCGACCGGAATGCCCAAAACTTTGGCCAGGATCAGGTTATCGGCCAGGGCGCGCATCTGGCGGCCCAGGGCGGTGTAGTTGAGGATCAGGCTGAGGGCAATCATCAACAGGATGGCGGTGGGCACGGTCCAGGCAAAGAGGTTGGTCAGAATCAGGTTATGGCCCCGGTACATAATTTGCAGCGGCACCTGAATTTTTTTATCAAACAGGTCGTACCGGTCGGCCAAAACAAAGATGATGTAACGCAGAATCAACCCGACTGCAAACGAGGTCAGGATCATGGTGTAGGTGGAGGGGTTAACTTTGGCCATCGGGCGATAGACGGCCCGGTGGCAGGCCACGGCAACCAGCGCCGAAGCCGTAAACGCCAGCACCATGATCAGGGGCAGACTGCCGGTCAGCCATAGCGAAGCCACCAGGGCGATGTACCCGCCGATGGTGATCAATTCAGAATGGGCAAAGTTGGGCAGCCGGATAACGGCCAGGGTCAGCGTCAGACCCAGGGCCATCAGCGCATACATACTGCCGACTTGCAGGGAGCGAATCAGGGAGTCAACCCATAGAGCGGTAGGCAAAATTACCTCGCAGAGGCGAAAGTGGCCGTATTATACACAATTGGCGGCGGCTCACAAGTGACTGTCTCTTAAATAACGTTATGCTCCCGGATGAGGCGGTTTTGGCTGAAACGCTGGTAATCCAACATGGAAACATCCAAAGTCGTGGCCCGGCCATCCAGAATGATTTCGGCCAGCAGCAGGCCGGAGATAGGGCCGTGCATAAAGCCGTGTCCGGAGAACCCGGTGACCAGGTAGTAGCCCGCGAGACCCGGTACCGGCCCATAAATCGGATGAAGGTCTGGTGTCATTTCGTACAGCCCGGCCCAATGGGCCAGCCGGCCCGCCCCGCCCAACAGCGGCAGGCGCTTGATCGCCGCTTCCAGGTGGACCAGCTCCCACTCCTCGTCAACGCTCTCATCAAAACCGGGCAGTTCGTCAGGCTTGGACATGCCGGTCAGCAGGCCCGCGCCCTCCCGGTGAAAGCCCAGGCCCTGGGCCAGGTCAATCACCACCGGGAAATCAGGGGGAATTTCGGGCAAAGGGGTCGTGGTCAGCAACTGCCGCCGGACTGGAGAGACCGGCAGCGGGACGCCGGCCATCTCGCTGACCAGCGCCGACCACGGCCCGGCCGCGTTGACAACCATCTCACAGGCGATCCGTCCCCGTGGCGTCTGCACCGCCGCCACCCGGCCCGCCTGCACCTCGATGCCGGTCACGGGGGTGTCGGTCAGCGCCTGCACACCCAGGCGCCGTCCGGCCTGAAGGTAGCCGTTGACCACGCCGTGCGGGTCGGCCAGGCCCTCGCGGGCGTAAAAGGTGGCCGCCAGTACGTCGCCGGCGGCCAGTTGGGGCAGCCAGCGCCGCACCTCGTCGCCGCTGAGCCACTCGGTCGGCACACCCAGCCGGTGCTGCAAGGCAACCGTCCGCTGCGCTTGCTCGATCTCGGCCTCACGGGTCAACAAAAACAGATAGCCGGTCCACTGTAAATGAATTACCTGCCCGGTCTCTTCTTCAAATCGCTCCAGCATCGGCAGGCTGAGCTGGGACAGGCGAATGTTGATCTCGGTGCTGAACTGGTAGCGAATGCCGCCGGCGCACTTGCCGGTCGCGCCGCTGCCAAAAACAGGGCTGCGCTCCAGCAGCACCACCTCGCGGCAGCCCCGCCGGGCCAGGTGATAAGCCGTGCTGGCGCCCATCACCCCGCCGCCAATGATCACGATGTGGGCTTGCCTGGGTAATTCTGACACGCTCCCCCGAACTCCAGCCTCAAACAAAAATAACCACAGATTTCACAGATTGCTCAGATTTTTATTCTTTAATTGGTCTAACTCACGCCACAGCATCTCCGGGCGGATCGGTAAGCTCGTCACGCGGACACCCGTGGCCGCTTTAACGGCATTGGCCACCGCCGCCGCCCCGCCGATGATCGGCGGCTCGCCGACCCCGCGCGCCCCAAATGGGCCGTAGGGTGAGGGATTTTCCACCAGGACGGTTTCCAGGCTCGGCGTCGTGTCGGTCCGGGGCAGGGCGTAATCCACCAGGCTGCCCGTCAGCAACTGCCCGGCTTCATCGTAGATCATTGCCTCGTACAGCCCGATGCCCAAACCCTGGACCATCCCCCCGTGCATCTGGCCCTGCACCAGCAGCGGATTCAGGGCAAAGCCGACATCCTGGACCAGGAGGTATTGCAGCGGCTCGACCTGGCCGGTCTCCGGGTCAACCCTGACCTTGACCCAATGGACCGATACCGCCGGGGCATTTTGCTCCACCGCCGCCTGCCCGGCCCCAACCAGTGGACCCGGTCCGCCGCGCATGAAACGGGCCATTTCGGCCAACTTGGCGATAGAGATAGCCTTATCCGGTACGCCCTTAACTTGGGCTTTGCCCTCTACCAGTTCGATGTCTCCCGGCGCGGCTTCAAAATGATCCGCCGCCACGTGAAGCAACTTGGTCTTCACCTGCTGCGCGGCAGCATTGACCGCTCCGGCGCTGCTGTAAGTCACCTGGCTGCCCGCACTCATCGGGCCATAAGGGCCGCCGGTTGTGTCGCCGTGGATGATCACCACGTCTTCCGGCTTGACTCCCAGAGCTTCAGCCACGATCAAGATAAAGCTGCTGTCGTTGCCGGTTACGTCTACGTGACCCACCTCCAGGCTGACCGTGCCGTCCGTATCCACCCGGCACACGGCCTCAGCCGTACCGACTACGGTGGCCCAGCCGCCGATGGCCAAACCATACCCCTCGTTCGGCCCGGTCTGGCGCTGCTGCCAGACGGGATGCGCCCGGAGCTGTTCCAGGCACTTTTTGAACCCGACCGGCGGCCAGGGCTGCCCGGCCCCGGTCGGATCGCCCGTGTCGGCCACGTTCTTGAGCCGGAATTCCAGCGGGTCGAGGCCGAGGGCGGCGGCCATGTCGTCCATGCTGCTTTCAAGCGCAAAGATCGTTTGCGGCGCACCGGGAGCGCGGAAAGCGCCAATGGGTGGCTTGTGGGTATTGACTTCGTAGGCGTCAATTTTGAGGTGAGGAAACCGGTAGATACCGCCCAGCAGCGTGCCGATCACGCCGCCATGATTAAAGTTGAACAAACCGTTGTCTACCCAGGCGCGCGCTTGCAGGGCCATGACCGCGCCATCGCGGCTGGCCCCGGTTTTGAGTTCGATGGTAATGGCCGGAGCGGGGGTAGTGGTCAAAAAATCGTCTGAACGGGAGAGAACCAGGCGCACCGGCCGCCCTAAGGTCAAAGCCACTGCGGCAGTGAGTGGTTCCAGAAGGCCATACTTGGCCCCGAAGCTGCCACCGATGGTCAGCGGCACGACATGCACCTGCCGCGGCGGCAGCGCCAGCAGGCGGGCCACCTCGTCGCGGACAATAAATTTGCCCTGGGTGCTGGTGTAGATCGTCAGGCCAAGGCCGGCCGGATCGGGGACGGCGACACAGGCGTGGGGTTCCAGGTAGCCCTGATGGACAAAGCTGGTCCGGTAGGTGCGCTCGATGATGACATCGGAGGCGGCAAAACCGGCGGCGATATCGCCCCGCTGGAAGTGGCTCTCTTCCGAGACGTTATTCGGCCGGGTCTCCTGCCCCTGGTCTTCGCGCTCGACGCTGGCGCGAATCTGGCTCAAATCTTCGTGGCTCGGCAAACCGTTGGGCCAGACCTGCGGCGAGCCGGCTTGCAGCGCCTCCTCCAGGCGCACCACGGTGGGCAGGGCTTCATACTCAATGACCACTTGTTCGGCGGCATCGGCGGCCAGCTCCGGCGTTTCCGCGACCACTACCGCTACCGGCTCGCCGGTGAAGAGAACCTCTCCCTTAGCCAGGATCGTGCTGCTGCGCGAGGTCATCTTCTGGGCTTTGGTCGGCAGATCCTCGGCGGTGAGTACGGCAATGACCCCCGGAAGCGCTTCCGCTGCCGTTTTGTCAATGGAGACAATTTTGGCGTGAGCATAGGGGCTAAAAATCAGCCGCCCGTGCAACATGCCCGGCACAGTGACATCGGCCACGTAGCGGGCGGAGCCGGTCACTTTTTCCCGCCCTTCAATCAGCGGGCGGCCCTGGCCGAGATATTTGTAGGATTGAGTCATCATTCTTCCAATTCTTGTATTGGGACGCGGATGAACGCGGATCGAGCGGATAAAACTTTAAATTCTAGTAGAGTCCGAATGATCTCTCAAATCCTGCCCCATTCGTTTATTATCGGGTGAATATCTAATACTTCTTTTGATATTTTGCCGAATAGGAGTAAGTCGCAATGTGCGGTGATAAAACACATTGCTACCTATCACATTTGCTATTATCTGAGCACATTTGGGAATAAGTGTATTATAAGACCAAGCTATATCCCACTTCCAGGGAGCCTCATTTGAAATAGTTATGCTAATTCCAAAATTACATCCCAGTGGCACTGTTTGATCCCACTCTTGTAATTTCCCCTCTTCATAGGGACGCGAAACGTTGAAACTAATATGGCCAAGATGTGCCTCTCCCCATTCCGTCTCATTTTCACCGTCATAAACAAATTCTGGTAATCCTAAACCTTGACGAAGTTTATCACAGAATTCCTCTAAGCCCAGATCAACTTCTACAGCAAGATAGTCTAGAGAACGTTCACGTATGTCTGTCCTCACCCCACTATCTACATTATCAGGATAGAAAATACGTTGTTCGATACTTCCCTTGATATTCAAATAGGGAAACAGTTCGACTGGTCTAGTTCGGAGCGGGAGGTCGGGATCAAGCGGGTCAAGCCATTGGAGCTTCCTTGCTCTAACCCATCTGGCCAAATCGAAAATCTCGGCTTGATCAGAAAAATTTTCTGGCGGAAGCAGAGTACTCCAAGCCCTGGCTGCTTGCCAGCGACGGTTCAGCATCTCATCAGGATTATTTGAATAGTAGGTGATGATATATAACGAATAGCGGGGGACAAATTGCTGTCCTTCAGGCCGACAGATAGGCAGAGCGTGCATGACCGCATAAGATGGGATGTCGTCAGGCAGCCAAAATGGATGCACATAAGGTACTTCAACTCCGAATGTTTTTTGATCTTCGAGTTCAGTTGGCTGTAGACCGTTTAAATTGATAAAATCGTGGGTTCGTACAAAATGGTTGCAGCCAATCTTTTGAGCAAAGCTAGAAAAAACCTCCATACCATGTTCAGGTCTAGTCCAATATTTGAGGCTATATGTGTCTAACTGACTGGTATAGGAAGAGTTACACAAGGGACAGCGTGCAATTAAGTATGTGGGAATATTATCCCAATAATCGGTATCTACAGGCATAGGAGCCATTAGGTCCTTAGTAATTGCTTCATATTCAGCAGGGAGGAGCTTGTGTTTTAGCAGGTGTTCATTCATTGACTTTAGTCCTCGTCAATCCGATAACTGGTTTCTACACAATTATTTGAATCTACTTTTCGCACTGCCTCAGTCGCTGCCTCATCCATCGAACCATCATCGTTGAAAATAACGCCGTACTCCACCAGGGCTGCCTCCCGGCTGACCAGCCCCTCGGCCACGTCAAGCGCCACCTGCTTGACCTCACGGAGCAGTGGGTCGCCAAAGCCGCCGCCGCCGGGCAGGTCGAGCCGCAGCCGGGTGTGGGGGGCAATGAACTGCTTGCCCTTGGCTTTGATCGGCTCGCCGTTCGACAGGCTGGCCCTGAACGTGCTGCCCGGCCGTCCCCCAGCTCGACCCCGGGCCGGGTTTTGGGTTCGGTCCCACATAGCAAAGACGGCAAAGGGCGCGCCATCGGCGGTGCTCACCTCGACCGTCTGCCCCAGGCCGCCGCGCTGCTGGCCCGGCCCGCCGGAATCGGGCCGGAGTTCCTTTTGCCAAATGATAATGGGCGCGGCATTTTCGGCAATTTCAACCGGCAGTGACTTGATGCCGCTGGGGAAGGCGGTGGCCGACAGGCCATCTTTGTCCGGCCTGGCCCCGGCCCCGGCACTGTTGAAAAGCAGGATTTCAAACGGTCTGACCTGCTCTTTGTCCCAGCCAAACGCGCCTGCCGCCTCCAGGCCGCCCCGCAGTTGGATACCCCAGACGGAGGACGACTCCGCCGGAATCCGGTTGGGCATAGCCTGGGCCAGGCAGCCCAGCACCAGGTCGGGCAGAAAAAGGCCGGTGATGTGCCGCGCGGCAACCGGCGCGGGCCGCTGCACATTTAGAATTGACCCTTCCGGCGCGCTGATTACAATCGGGGCGAGAGAGCCGGTATTGTTGGGGACATGCGGGCAAACGGCTACCCGCACCCCGAAGGCGGTGTAGGCCTTGGTGTAATTCAGGACCAGGTTAATGCCGTAGGGACTGGCGGCGGAACTGCCGCTGTAATCCACCCAAATTTGGTCGCCCGCGATGGTGAGTGCAGCGGCCAGTTCGACCGGCGTGTCGTACCCATCCAGCGTTAGAGTGTGACGATACGTGCCCGGCGGTAGTTGGCGAATCGCCTCGATCATGGCCGCCTGGGAACGGGTGATGATGAAATCGGCCAGCAGGTTGAAGCCGATGTCGGGGAATTGGTCGAGCATGTGGGCCAGGCTGCGAGCGCCGACTTCATTGGAGGTGATGTAGGAGAGGATGTCTCCCTCGACGGCGTAGGGCTGGCGCACGTTCGCCCGGATGATCTCCAGGAGGTCCTCATTGATCTGGCCGGCCCGGGCCAGGTACATCATCGGGATAAACAGCCCCTCCTCGAAGACGGAACGGCCATCCGGTCCCTGGCCCCGCCCGCCGATATCTACCTGGTGGCAGGTGCAGGCAAAAAGCGCCGTCAGGCGGCCCCGGTAAAAAGCGGGCGAGACGACGGTAACATCGTGCAGATGGCCGGAAGCGACCCAGGGATCGTTGGTGATGAAGTGATCGCCGGGGCGCATCGTTTCGACCGGAAATCGGCCAACAAAGTGCTTGACTGCCTCGGCCATCGAGTTGACGTGGCCGGGTGTGCCGGTCACGGCCTGGGCGACCATCCGGCCCTGGGGGTCGAAGACCCCGGCGGATAGATCGCCCGCCTCGCTGACAACCTCGCTAAAGGCCGTCCGCATGAGCGATTTGGCCTGCTCTTCGACCACCCCAATGAGGCGCGTCCACATCACTTGCAGCCTAATTTCGTTGAGACCGTCCGGGCCTGCTGTTGGCATCATTTCCCAAAGTTATCCTCAAAAGTTTAGGGTCCACAAATGAACCCAGATTGCCACAGATAATTTTAACTTTTTATCCTCCATCTGAGTTTATTTGTGTGAATCTGTGGACTCTTTTTCCAGCACAATATACCCCAACCCATTCACCACTGCCCGCCAGCCGGGGGGAACGACCGTCGTAGTTTCCGCTTCGACAAACAAGGCCGGGCCGGACATGGCCGTGCCAGGGGGCAGGTCTCTGCGGTGGTAAACGCTGGCTTCCAGCGCCGCCCCCTGCTCGAAGTCGAACAGGAGCTTGCTCGCGGTGGGCTTGACCTCGGCGAGCGGCTGAGTTTCAGGCAGCCGTTCCACGGCCGGCGGCAGGGTGCTGACCGCCACCGACCAGCTCATAACCTCAATTTCAAGGTTAGGTATGATCCGCCCGAACTGCTCAAGGTAGGCAGTATCGTAGGCCGCGCGTAATTCTTGGGTGTCGCCGCTTTGGAGGGGAGCGGGTGGGAGGGTCACACTGATTTCGTGCCGCTGGCCGAGGTAGCGCATATAGGCCAGCCGGTTAACCTGGACTGCCTGGTTGGGTGCGCCTCGAGCCACAAAAGCCCGCGCCTCGGCGGTCATGTCATCGAGCATAGCATTAATGAGGGCGATGTCGAGCGAACCGAGGCGCTGGTAGCGGCTGCGCACCAGCTCGAAGGCGACGGGCGCGCGCAGAAAACCGATGGCGGAACCAACTCCGGCCCCACTGGGAATGACAATCCGCTCCAGGCCCAGCTTTTGGGCCAGGCGGGCCGCGTGGAGCGGGGCCGACCCGCCAAAGGCGATCAAGGTTCGCCCGGCCAGGCTCTGGCCCTGCTCGGCGGCATGCTCGCGAGCGGCGTTGGCCATGTTCTCGTCCACCACCTCGACAATACTCTGGGCGGCGAGGGCTCGGGGCAGGCCCAAGGATCGACCTATATCCCGGTCAACGGCAGCCTCGGCGGCAGGCACATCGAGGGGCAAAGTACCCCCGGCAAAGGCAGCCGGGTCTATGCGCGCCAGCAGCAGGTTGGCATCGGTGACGGTAGCTCGGCTGCCGCCGCGACCGTAGCAGGCTGGGCCGGGTTCGGAACCGGCGCTGTCTGGCCCGACGCTGATTAAGCCCAGGGGATTGACCTGGCAGAGCGAGCCGCCGCCCGCGCCAATTTCGACCATCTCGATGACCGGAATCCGCACCGGCAGGCCGCTGCCGCGTTTGAAGCGGTACATGCGGGCCACCTCAAACTCTCGCGCGGTCCGTGGCCTGGCCCCATTAAGCAGGCACAGTTTGGCCGTTGTCCCGCCCATATCATAAGAAACGGCACTTTCCAGTCTACACTGTTGGGCAATGTGACTGGCCAGGACAGCCCCGCCTGCCGGGCCGGACTCGATCAGACGAACGGGAAAGCGGCCGGCCGTCTCCAGATCGCTTAGGCTGCCGTTGGATAAAAAGGCAAAGACGGGACAGGAGAAATCGTTTTCGCGTAATAACAATTCTAAATTTCGAAGGTAACGCGCTACTCCCGGCTGGACGTAAGCATTGGCGCAGGTGGTCGAAAAGCGGTCGTACTCGCGGATTTCCGGCGACACTTCGCAGGACAGGCTGATAGATAATTCCGGCAGCGCCGCCGCCAAAAGTTCGCGGACGCGCTGCTCGTGGGCCGGGTTGGCGAAGGAATGTAAAAAGGCTACAGCCACACTTTCGACACCCTGCTCACGTAGGGCAGGGATGAGGGCGGCCACGGCAGCCTTGTCCAGGGGAAGCAAGACCTCGCCCTGGGCGTTGAGCCGCTCCGGCACGGTGAAGCGCAGCCGCCGGGGAACGAGCGGCTCCGGCTTTTCCAGGTAGAGATCGTACTGTTCAAAGCGGCTTTCTGTGCCGAGGTGCAGCACATCGCGGAAGCCCTGGGTGGTAATCAGCGCCGTCCGCGCCCCCTTGCGCTCGATCAGGGCATTCGTCGCCAGGGTCGTGCCGTGAATGATGGCCGACAGGTCAGCCGGGGCCAGGCCAGCCTGGGCTACAGCTTGCCCGATGGCGGTCAGCACGCCCGCTTCCGGGGCGCTGGAGGTGGTCAGCACTTTGGCGATGAAGCGTCCGTCCGGCCCTTCCAGGGCCACGTCGGTAAACGTGCCGCCGATGTCCACGCCGAGCCGCCAGGAGAGAGAGTTAATTTGCATGATGATGATCAGAAATGCTGCTCGAAAATTCAAGACTCGGAAAGGTGTGCTTTAGAATCCGCAATGTATTGTCCGATAAGTGGCAATGCGGCGTGATGCTGCATTTCAGTTGCTTGTAACGGGATTCGCGGATTGGGTCAGTATCATTGCCTACCTGCACAACAAAGTGTTCCACCTCCTCATCACTGGCTTGTTTGATTTCAACATGGTCAAAATCAAACAGAGTGCGATGCCGGAGCCAGTTGAGGCGCAACTGGCCCTCTTGCTGATCCGACAATCCTGTCCAATCTGCGTCTAAAACGGCTACTACCTGGGGGGTCTCTAAAAACTCCTGACCCTGACCACACGTACGACAGCCGTAATAAGTAAAAGAGACACCCCAGGCCAGACTGACCGAGTGAGCGCCAAAGCGAGTTAGACAGCGGGGGCATAAGAGTTGGCTCAGGCGCCAGGCAAAACGGAGCGTTGTTTCCTGCTCGATCTCGGTGAGCAATTCAATCGCGACTGGCTGTAAAGGGTGGGCTTCATCCAGGGCAATACGGCGCAAAGGCTCGGCCACTTCTCCGCCCAGGGCCACTAAGATCTGCCGTGCCGTAGAGTAATCCGCCCAATCACGGCTTTGTAAGGCAGCAATCAATGAGTCAGGCTGGTTGGATTTAATCATAGATGGGTTATACTCTACTTTATAATTGCATCCTGAACAAGTTTCTTGTGTAAATTAGCCCTTTGCGGCGGGCCATAGCCAGGGCAGGTATTTGAACCACGAAGGGCACGAAAAGGGCAAAAGGCGCGAAAGTAAAACTTCCCCGTCCGTGTTTTTCGTAGCTTTTGTGGCTTTCGTGCTTCAATCTATTTTGCCTGAAGGTGGCTTGTCCAGGTTAGGATCAATAGCAAACTGACAAATTCCATTATCAGAGGGAGAAAATTTTCCATGCGAACTTACATTAATACCTTGCTCCAATCCGGCGAAATGCGCATCGTTGAGCGGGAGGTGGACGGCCGGTTTGAGGTGGCCGCCGTCACTGCTCGCTCGCAGCGGGAGAGCGACCGGCCGATCCTGTTCAAGAAGGTCAAAGGGTCGGCGCTGCCGGTGGTGAGCAACATTTTTGGCAGCCGGCGGCGGCTGGGTGACCTGATCGGGGCGAACGGTGGCTCCTTTTGCCGCCGCTGGACGGAATTGATGGTGAAAAACCCTCACCCCGTCGCTGGTGCGACACCCCTCTCCCCCGCCGGGAGAGGGGTTGAAGAAATCAAACTGAGCGACCTGCCGCAGATTACCTACCACGAAAAAGACGCTGGACCATACATTACCGCTGGGATTTTCCTGGCCAAAGAGCCGGGGACCGGCGTGCCTAACCTCTCCTTTCACCGCTGCATGCACGTCAGTGATACGGAGCTGCGGGTGCGGCTGGGTACGTCGCACCATCTGACCCGCTACCAGGCCAAAGCCGAGGGGGCCAACGAGGCCCTGGAGGCGGCGATCCTGCTCGGCCCGCCGCCCGAATTTGTGCTGGCCGCCGCCGCGCCGATCCCCTACGACGAGAGCGAACTGGAGGTTGCCGCCCGGCTGGCGGGGTCGCCCATCCCCATGCGCCGCTGCCGCCACCTCGACCTGGAGGTTCCCGCCGAAACAGAAATTGTCATCGAGGGGCGCTTTTTGCCCAACGTGCGCCGGCCCGAAGCGCCGTTTGGCGAGTTCCTGGGCTTTTATGTGCCGCAGGGGAACAACCATGTGTTTGAAGTGCTCGGCGTGACCTGCCGGCGCGGGGCTACCTACCACGCCCTGGTCTGCGGCTCGCCCGAAGATTTGCGCCTGCTGGAACTGGCCTTTGCCACGCAGGTCTACCAGCACCTCAGCGCTACGCTGCCCGGTATTCTTGATGTTTCCTGCGTGCCCAACATTATGAATATCGTGGTCAAAATTGAGCAGCAGTACGAAGGCCATGCCCGGCAGGTGCTGTTGTCGGCCCTGGGGGTCAACCACGATTTTGGCAAAAGCTGCATGGTCGTGGACGAGGACGTGGACATCAACGATCTGAATGACGTTTACTGGGCCTTTCTGACCCGGGGCCGGGCCGATACCCGCGCTTTCACCATCCCCGACGTGCCGGGCTTCTACCGTGACCCGCACAAGGATCATTGGGGCCGCCTGGCGATTGATGCGACCGTGCCCTTTGGCCGGAAAGATGATTTCGTTCGTAAGTCTATTCCTGGGGCAGATCACCTGGACCTGCGCGATTATTTTGCCTGACGCTCGTACATCTGGGTGGAAGCAAGTTGGTGGTTTTTTGTAGTAGCAGCTTTAGGGGGTTACTCCATACTCTGGAGTTACTTACCCCGCCGTGAACTAGGAGCCGGTCAGGGCTGGCGGGTAACTTGCCTAAGCGTCACGACTATAGTAGACTATGCCGCCATCACCCCTGGTGAAAAATAAATATACTTTTATTATTAAGGAGAGAGGCAATGAAAAGGAAGCTCTGGTTCTCTATTGGCTTGGTCCTGATTATTTTGGGTGCGGGGGCCTATCAGGCAGAGCCAATGCCGGTGGTCGAGCAGACCCAGGCGGCCGTGCTGCAAACTACCCCTGAGGCAGCGGGGGATGTGGAAGAAGTTACCCTGGGAGTCGTCTTGCCCTTTACCGGTTCATTGGGCGAGTATGGGGTCGCCTTCGGCGAGGGGGTCGAACTGGCGGTCGAGCAAATGAATGCGCAGTTAGAAGCGGCCGGCCGGCCCATGCGCTTTGTCATCGCCAGCGCCGATACCGAAGGTACGCCCGACGGCGCGGCCAAGGCCATCCAGACGGTCGTACAGACCAGCGGCGCGCAGGTAGTGGTCGGCCCACTGGCGACGACGGAAGTTTTAGGGGCCAAGCAGTTTGCCGACGATAATAAAATCACTATTATTGCCCCGGCCTCGAGCGGGCTGGCCGGCGCTATTCCCGACGATTATATCTTCCGGGTGATGCAGCCGCCCGATACCTTCCAGTCACAGGCGTTTGAAGGCGTGGCGGTTGCCCGTGGGTATGAAAATATTGTGATTCTGCACATGGATGATCCTTTTGGCAACGGTATGGCCGAAAGCTTTACCCAGCGTTTCCAGGAAGCGGGGGGCAAAGAAGTGGTGGCGGTTAAATACGCGCCGGAACCCACCGATCTATCCAGCGAAGTGACCAGGGTCAGCAGCGAAGTGGCCACTCTCTCCAGCGCCGGAAATACCGCTTTTCTGTGCATCTGCTTCCTGGGCGACGCGCAGAAGGTATTGCAGCAGGCAGTAGTTGACCCGGTGCTGGGTACGGTGGATTGGCTGGGCGCGGAGAATCTGCGCTCGCCCGAAATCCTGGCCGACCCCGCTCAGGCAGAATTCCTGGCCTCGGTCAATTTTACCTCTGTTTCGGCTTCGAGCCAGAGCAATCCCAACACCCAGCCGTTTATTGACGCCTACAGCGCCAAGTTTGGCAAAGAACCCGGTCCCTTCACCAACTATGCCTACGATGCGGCCAATATTGCTATGCTCTCGGTTGCTTTTGCCGGTAACAACGGCGAAGCTGTCCAAAAGATTGTGCCGTTTATTGCCAGCCATTACATCGGCACGCAGGTGCAAACCTATCTTGACGAGAACGGGGATCAGGCTATCGCCGTTTTGACCGTCTACCAGGTGAATGAGGATGGCACGGACTTTATGGAAGTGGGCACGTACGATGGCTCGACCGGCGAGACGACGTTGAACGAACCGCAATCATAGTTGTTTGGAATAAGGAGGGGAGGGAAGGTTGGAAGCTGATCAAAATCTCCAACCTTTCGCCCTGGGCGCGCAAAATCTGCTTTTACCCCTAAAAGGGGGGTGCGGGTTGTCTATCCGCACTCCCTTTTTTTATTCGGCCGCCAGCATGCCTGTTGGAGTTCCGGTCTAGATTGTCATTAACAACACGGGGGCTTGTCGAGTAACAAAAATGGTGGAATAATAATAGCAACACCATTATAGAAAAAACCGAAAAGGATTAGAGCCGTGAATGTCAGTATCAGCCCTAAACAAATTAACCTGGCTAATCTGAGGCAATTCCTGTCAAAAAAGCAGAAACTCATCCTGTTGGATTTGGCCCTGGCAGGCGCTGCCGGTCTCATGATTATTGCCGAGCCGGTATTTATCATCCTTTTATTTCACATAATTTTTCTGTTGTTGACATTCGGGGCTTTTTATTGGAGTCTACGTGATTTTACTACCCGGGCCGGATTTTGGGTGGCGGTGACAACCGTTCTGCTCTTAAGGTCAATTGTTGATGGCCATATTTTTGTCGGAGAAATAATTGAAATTCCCTTGCTTGCTTCGATACTCGTTCTGGTATTTATGATTGCCGAAGAACGGGCTAAGGCGAAGGAGAAAATGCGCCAAAGCGAGGAGAGGTACCACACCCTCTTTGACAACCTCTTCAAGGAGTCGCGGGATGCCATCTTTATCACCAATCAAGAGGGGGCGATCGTAGATGTCAATCAAGCTATGCTTGATCTGTTTGGTTATAGCCGAGAAGAAATAACCGGGCCAAAAGATTCTGCGTCGCCGGCTCTGCCTTTTGTTGAGTGGGACGAACTCATCTGGAAAACAGGACAATTAGGTTCCGTCCGTGATTACGAAATCAAACTACAAAAAAGTAATGGAACGGAAATGGACTGCCTGCTGACCTTAAGCCTGTGGCGAAACCGGGACGGCAGGCTGTTGGGGTACCAAGGCATTATTCGCGATATCACCCGGCGGAAAAAGGTCGAAGTAGAACGGGTCCAGTTATTGGTCAAAGAGCGCGAGCAGCGGGTCCTGGCCGAGACCCAGGGAGAGGTCTTTCTGGCTCTGGCAGCCCAAACAAGCTACGAGACGGTGTTGGATGAAATTCTGCGCCAGGTACAACGCATCGTCTCCTACAGTGCAGCCAATATTGTCCTCCTCAAGCGGGGTACGCTGCACATTGCCCATCATCAAGGCTACCACTTATTCAGCAGCCGGGAAATAATGCCCAATCTCAGGCAATCTCTGGAGGATTTTCCTCTGGATGCTGCGGTCATTCAATCTCGACAGCCCCTGGTGATCCCTGATACCCGGCAAAATCCAGACTGGGTTGCGAGCGAGGAATCAGCCTGGATTCGCTCGTTTATCGCTGTGCCTATTTGCCTGCGTGATCGGGTGTTAGGTTTGCTGCGCCTGGACAGCGCCACGTCCGGTGAATTTTCTGTCGAAGACCTGAAGCGTCTGGAACCATTGGCCAATGCCGCCGCCATTGCTTTGGATAATGCCCGTTTATTTGATCAGGCCAGGCAGGAAGTTTACGAGCAGACAGTCCAGGCCGAGGCCGAGATTATTCAGCTCAACGAAAAGCTGTTAAACCTGCAATATGCCAGCGCCACTATCGCCTCCAGTTCGCGTCTACAGCTTGTATTGAACACGATTCCAAAAGAAATGGCCGGCTTGTTAAAGGTCAACGGCTGCTGCATCCTGGAATGGCATCAAGCCAACGGAACAGCTTCTCTCATCGCTAACCACGGCTTTGGAAGTTCCTGGGAACAGGAACGGATCATCGAAACTTTTCCGCTCGTTGATTATCCCTTAATGCAGCGGGTATTGACCGAACGCCTCCAGCAGCAAATTACCAGCAATCACGCCGGTAGTTACGCGGCCGAACTAGCTTACATGCAATCACTCCAGCTCAAAACGTTGTTGATGGTGCCCATGGAGTTCCAGAATCGAGTAGTGGGCCTGGTTCATATCATGGACAATCAGCATGAGCGAACTTTTACCAATAGGGAGATTGGTCTGGTTCAAATATTGGCCAACCAGGTAGCCAGCGCCATTGAAAATAACCGCTTGTATGAACAGATTCGTCAAGAAATAGCTGAACGAATGCAAGTAGAGAAAGCACTGCGCCAGGTTGCGGCCAAGAATCAGGCCATCCTGGAAGCGATTTCAGATTCTATGTTTTACCTTAGCTATGAAGGTAAGATTCTGGATTACAAGGTGATTACCGCTCATAATGAGCTGCAAGGGTTGCTAGGGGAGATCGCCGGAGCTAATCATTTAAACGACATCTTGCCGCCAGAACTGGCTAACTTAATCCAGCGTTACATTGCCGCCACGCTCAACAAAAAAACGATGCAAGTTTTTGAGTATGAACTGTCCCTCTTAGGTGACAAATCCCGCTGTTTTGAAGCCCGGTTAGTGGTCAGTGGGGAGGATGAAGTGTTAGCGATTGTCCGCGACATCACCGAACGCAAAGCCCAGGAAGCTGCTTTGGAAAAGGAACGTTTACGGATTGCGCGCGACCTGCACGACTCTCTGGGGCAAAGTCTTGGCTACCTGCGTCTTAAACTCGATGCCATTGCTTCCAATGGTGGTTTTCATGATGTTGAACAAGTTCGCCAGGATTTGATCCGGATGCGTGACGTAACCAACGAGGCCTACGAGCTGGTCCGCAGTATGCTGGCAGCAGCCCGCCCATCTAACTTAACAGACCTGGCCACGGTACTGCTGGCCGAAGCCAGGTCTGTGGGGAGTCGAGCGCGTTTTAAGGTGCAGTTGACCACAGAGGGTCAAGTCAGCCCTCTATCGCCTGTTGTTCAACAGCAGGTGCTATATATTTTTAAGGAGGCGCTAAACAATGTCGAAAAGTATGCCAGCGCCAAACACCTGGATATCACCCTGGTATGGAAAGAGAACGCCTTAATTATTAGCCTGCTGGATGACGGCATAGGGTTTAACACGGCTAGCCCCCTGCCAGAGGGGCATTTTGGCCTGACAATTATGCAAGAACGGGCCAGGGAAATAAACGGGGTTCTTTCAGTTGTCTCAACTCCTGGAACAGGCACAGAGATTACTCTAAGGCTTCCCCTTGTCCCTGTCCTTCAGCCCTTAATTGTAATCGAAAATTCTTGATAAAGAGTTTAAGCTCCGGCGCTTCCTTAAAAGTTCCTTAAAATTCTAACCAAATTCATATGAATTTTATATTAAATTTTTTGGAATGCGTGTTACAATCACTTTATTAGCTTCCTTTACATCAGGTAATCTAACTGCCTTTACATTAGCGTTGGTAGCTTGTGACATCTGTCACTAGTTGTTCCGGCTTATTTAGGGGTATACTGTTTGTAGTCCTGAACCTATCACTTAATTTTCAAGGGCCAATTTGGCATAACTATGAAAGTACTGCTTGTTGACGACCATGTTCTCTTTAGAGAGGGATTGGTAAGTCTCCTCAACAGCCAACCGGATTTTGAGGTCATAGGTGAAGCCGGCACTGTTCAGGAAGCCGTTACAAGAGTAGGCAGCCTCAAGCCTGATTTGGTGCTCATGGATTTTGGATTACCCGATGGAACCGGCCTGGACGCTACCAAAACCATCCTGGCCGACTACTCCGAGACCAAAATTGTTTTTCTGACCGTGCATGAGGAGGATGACCGGCTGTTTGCGGCCATCCGCTGCGGGGCCAAGGGCTATCTGCTCAAGAATGTCCCGGTAGTAAAGTTGCTGGCGTTTTTACGAGGGGTGGAACAGGGAGAGGTGGCTATTACATCGGCCATGGCCAGCCGTATTTTGGCCGAGTTTGCCCGGACCGAGCCAACGCGCGGGCGCGAACGCCTTGAAACAGGGGAGCTGACCGTAAGAGAGCTGGAAGTTCTTAAGGAATTGGCCCTGGGGGCCAGCAACCGCGAGATAGCGGAGCGTTTAGTTATCGCCGAAAACACCGTCAAGAATCATGTGCGCAGCATCCTGGCCAAGTTAAACCTTAGAAATCGCCGTGAAGCGACTCGTTATGCCCACAATCAAGGACTGGTTCAATCTTCAGCTTAGTTGCCGGGGCTGCGCTAAAAGGGCAGATTTTATAATAACTGCAAGTTTGATTCTGTGATATTTTTTCAAAGTACTAGTTAATTTCTAAAAAGGACTATCGTAAAGATAGTCCTTTTTTTTGATTAGAACTATAGACACCTCACCCTCCTCACGATATGATACAAGTACCCCTTTTTAACCGATGCAGCCAGCCATGTCCCAGATAAAACGTTGGGTATTAAATCTTGGTCTTTGGCCGAAAATGGCTCTGGCAATTAGCCTGGGCTTTCTGGCTCTTTTTGTGGCCTTCTTGTTGCTGGGTGAGTGGGCCTTGCGGGATAACACGGCGCACTTGCTGAATGAGCGCCTGGTGCTCACCCAAATGGCGGCCAGCCAGATTGATGGGCTGCTCCAGGAGGCCATTGCTGAGTTGGAACAGGCGCATCGCTTTGCCGATTTCGACTCCGTGGACCCAGACCTTTCAGTTGAAGCCGACGCCCTGGCCCATGCCTATGGTCAGGTGGGTATTTTTGCCTCAGGATTGATTTTTCTGGATCGCCAGGGACGGGTCGTTTTATCTCATCCCGCCCGGCTTTTTTTACTCGGCGATGATCTTTCAAGCCTGCCCCATGTAGCTCAGGCGCTTACGCAGCGTAAGGCCACTATTTCTGAGCCTTTTCTTGAGCCTCTCCATCAGCGGCCGGTCATTGCGGTCACCGTTCCCATCTGGGATGATCATCGTTTTTCGGGGTTGCTCAGCGGCCTGGTAGATTTAAGTGGAACCGCCATAGAAACATCGTTGATGCAGACAATAAAGTTAGGTCAAACCGCCCATGCTGCCCTGGTAGACCGCCAGGGGCGGATTTTAGCTTCTACTTTCAATTTACCCTTTCTCTCCCCAGGCGAACATGTCAGTTTCTATCGCCGGGCTATGGCTCAAGGGCAACCTGTTGTCGAAACCGTCCCCTTTGAACTGGACCTGCCTGCCGAACCCAGAAATCACTTCCATGTTATGGCGTTTGCGCCTCTAAAAAATGTCCCCTGGGGGGTGGTGGTAGGGGGCGACCTGGACGAGACGTTTGCCGGCGTGCAGCGCCTGCAGTTGGGGCTGGCTCTATTGGGTACAGTGGCTCTGGCCGGGGTTTGGACAGCAACTATGGTCGGCGCTCGCCAATTGGTCCGCCCCATGCAGAACCTTACCCGGGCTGCCCATCGCATCGCCCAGGGCGATCTGCAGACCCCGCTCCAGACGCCCGCAGCCGGTGAAATCAGTGTGATGGCTGTTGCTCTGGAAAATATGCGGCGGCAATTGTTAGCCAATATTGAGGCGCTGGCCGATTGGAATGAATCGCTGGAAACGCGGGTGGCTGAGCAAACGGAAGAACTTCGCCAACAGCAGGTGTTAACCCAACAACTCTTACACCGCGCCATCACTGCTCAAGAAGAGGAAAGGGCGCGCCTCTCTCAGGAACTGCACGATGGAGTCGGCCAGATGTTGACCGCCGTAGAACTCAGTCTGGATCGCCTGATGAAAGCTTTGCCGCCTGGAGAGGCCAGTGCGCATGAGCGACTGGAGCGGGCCAGAGTCTTAACCGAGCAGAGCCTGACCGACTTGCGCCGCCTCATTGCGGCGCTGCGTCCCGGAATTCTTGATCAACTAGGCTTGGTGCCGGCTCTGGATTGGGTGAGTGATCACACCCTCCGTCCTCTGGGTATAATGGTGACCCTCGAAGCCGATGACCTGCGCCAGCGGCTGCCCGGCGAGATCGAGACAATTCTCTTTCGTATTGCCCAGGAGGCCATGAGCAACGTGGCCCGGCACAGCCAGGCCAGGCATTTGGTTATTCGGTTGTGGCACGAAGCGGGCCGGATCAACATGGCCCTCGCCGATGATGGCCAGGGCTGTGATCTCTCGACGCTGGCCCAGACGGCTGACTATGGTCGGGGGCTGGGTCTGGCGGGAATGCAGGAGCGGGCGTCCCTGGCGGGCGGCCAGGTAACGATAGACAGCGGGCCTGGACAAGGCACAGCCGTGCGCGTGGTTGTGCCTGTGCCTGATCCGCTCTCCCTCGCGGAAGATATATTTGGCCTTGAAGTTCAGCCTCCGGTCCAAAGGGCCGAAAATGAGCCGGGAGGAGTCGCTCTTGCCTGAAGCAATCCGCCTGGTTGTGGCCGACGATCATCCGGTTATGCGCGAAGGGCTGGTAACTCTGCTGGAAGATGAGCCAGACCTGAAGGTGGTTGGCCAGGCCAGCACCGGACGCGAAGCCATCGCTTTGGTGCGCCGATACCGGCCGGACGTGGCCCTGTTGGATATTAGTATGGATGACATGAGCGGCCTGGAAGCAACCCGCCATTTCGCACCAGAATTTCCCGCAGTCCGGGTGATGATTTTGACCATGCATGAGGAAGAAGCCTTTTTCTTTGAAGCTCTGCAGGCTGGAGCGAGTGGTTATATTCTCAAAGGCGTTCGTAGTGAAGAGTTGTTCAGCGCCATTCGGGCGGTCAAGGAGGGTGGGGTCTACTTACCGCCTAAACTGGCCGGTAGATTGGTCCGGGATTACCTCAATCGTCAACCTCAACCCTCCCTGGCCGACTCTTTATCCCCCCGTGAGTGCGAAATTCTAACCCTGATTGCCCAGGGTTTGACCAATCGTGATATTGCCCAGCGGTTAACCTTAAGCCTTAATACCGTCAAAACGCACCGGCTCCGTATTTATCAAAAACTGGACTTGCATGACCGCGCCGGTTTGGTCAACTATGCCTTTAGCCGTGGCCTGCTGCGTTCCTGATAGCTCAAAGATGCCCCTTTTTAGCCCCAACATCACCCCATTGGGGTGATACCGCCCCAGCTTCACTTTTGTTAAAATATCGAACTAAAGCAACTGCTCAGGTATAACGCCTTTTCTCGGCTGAAATTGGCGATTTTGCCGGCGTTAAGATGTGGCGCGCCTTGTACCGGGTAGTAACGGAGGGAGATATAAATAAGATGAGTCATTACGGGTTACCACCGCTTGACCCTCAAAAAGGGAGTTGGGATGACGAGGCTCTCAGCCGGCGTCGCTTTCTGGAGTTAGGCTTTTGGTCGGCTGCCGGCGTGGCCGGCCTGACGGTTGGCGGGGCGGGCCTGCGCTTTTTAGCCGGCAACTCCCTTGACCCGAAGCCGGAGCATTGGGTTGAGGTGGGCGCTGTGGCTGATTTGCCCACCGGTCAGGTTCACCGCGCCACTTACAAGGTCCGTACCACCGACGTCTGGCGTGAAATTGAAAAAGCCGGTCTCCTCTACGCTTTTAGCGACGACGGCGCTGAATATACCGTGTTGGAGGCGACCTGTTCTCACCTGGGCTGCAATGTTCACTGGCGTGAAGAAACCGGTCATTTTGCCTGCCCCTGTCACAACGGCGCATTTACCCGGGAGGGGGTGGTCGTCAGCGGCCCGCCTCCGGCCCCGCTGCGACGTTTGTCTACCAAAATTGAGAATGGCATTTTATTGGCCCTGGTCTAGGAGGGTGTCGTGAGTGTAGCCCTGGAAGAATCCAAAGAACAAGTCTTGCCGAAAATTCGACCGGGTTTAAGAGGCTCCCTGGAAACCGCCGGCGCGTGGCTCGACGAACGCACCGGTTTCCTCGGGCCGATACAGCGGTTTCTCACTTACCCGGTGCCCAAGTATGTCCATAAGAACCTGCTTTATTCCCTGGGTGGGCTGACCCTAATTGCTTTGATGCTGCAAATTGCAAGCGGGCTGCTGCTGAGTTTTTACTACGATCCCAATCCGGAAGAAGCATATAACAGCGTGGATTACGTTACTTATCAACTGCCGCTCGGCTGGTTGATCCGGGGACTGCATTACTACAATGCCAGCGCCATTGTTATCCTGGTCACGCTCCATTTGCTGCGCACCTTTTCCTTTAGCGCCTATAAAAAACCCCGCGAAATCACCTGGCTGTCCGGGGTGTTGCTGCTGCTGGTGACGCTCGGTTTCGCCTTCACCGGCTATCTGTTACCCTGGGATCAACGGGGTTACTGGGCCACTAAAGTCGGCACTGAAATTGCCGGCTCTATGCCGCTGCTGGGCCAGTGGATTTTACGCCTGCTGCGCGGAGGACCGGAGCTGGGCCAGGCCACCTTGACCCGTTTCTATGTCACCCATATGCTGTTGTTGCCGGGGGCGCTGCTGGCCTTGATCGCTTTGCATCTTCATCAATTACGCCATCACGGCATGGCCCCACCGATTACCAAACGGGCCCAGGCCCTGGCCGATAAGTTTGTGCCTTTCTTTCCGCATTGGGTGGTGGTGGATGCCACCCTGGGGGTCATCTTACTGGGCCTGCTCGTTTACCTCAGTTGGAACTGGCGCGCTCCGCTGGAATTTCCGGCTGATCCCACCAGCACCGATTTCCTCCCCCGCCCCGAATGGTACTTCTTATTTTTGTTCCAACTGCTCAAGCTGTTTCCCGGCCCGCTCGAACCGGTCGCGACCATGCTCGTGCCGGGGGTGGTTATGGGCAGCATCCTCCTGTTGCCCTTTTTGGATCGGGGCGAGGAACGGCGGCCCTGGCGGAAGCCGGTTACTACGGCTGTGGCTGTCATTTACGTGGTTGGGATTGTCGCCTTAACCCTATTGGCCTGGCAAGCCGATCAATAATGCTGTTTATCTGGGATCAGTATGCCGGTAAAAATAACCGCTGGTTTTCGAGTTAAATACTTAACAACCTTCTGCGCGCCCATCGGCCTTGTTCTCATTGCCTGTCTGCAACTCTACCTGGTCCATGTTCACAACCTGGTGCCATGGAAAGGCGGCGGTTTTGGCATGTTTGCCTCGGTAGATGCGCCGTCGGCCCGCTTTTTGCGTTGTTATCTCCTGACCGCCGACGGGCAGCTCCCGGTACGAGTGCCCGCCAGCCTGCAGCCGCTCGCCGTTGAAATCCGGGCGCTGCCTCTGCCGGAGCGTCTCTCCCATTTTGCCGCCGCTTTGGCCCAAGCCAGTGCCGGCGTTGAATTTCACAGCGTGCGCGTCGAATTGTGGCGCTACGGGTTTGACGCCGGGAGCCGCCAGCTCAAAGCCGCTAAAATCCTCGAAGTTACGGTAACACCGGAGGCAAGTGGACCGGGATGAACGGCGTCTTGCAGCGGCCCTATCAAATACGCCAATCGGCAGGTTGGACGGCCTTTAGGCTCCGGCTAAGCGCCCTGGTCCAGACCTGGGATATGTTTGATTTGGCTTTGAGCATGACCCTGGTTGTGTTGCTGTTTTACACCAGCAGTTACTGGTACGTGCGCCGGCCCATTAACCTGCTCTGCATTGCCGCCATTCTCTACCCGCCGCTCCGGCGTAATAAAATTTTCTGGCTGCTGGTCATCGCCCTTATCGGCCCAAGTAACTATGTCAATTGGTACCGGGTTGACAACCACCAATACCTGATCACCTACTGGTGCCTGGCAATTTTCTGCTCGCTGTTTACCCTAAATCCGGGAAGAGCTTTGGCCCTGAATGCCCGCTGGTTGATCGGCCTGGCCTTTTTGTTTGCTACCTTGTGGAAAGTCGTTTTTTCCAGCGATTATCTTAACGGCGCTTTTTTTCATTACACCCTGCTGCTCGATGGCCGGTTTGAAGAAATGGCTGTTTTTATGGGCGGCCTGACCGACGAGATGTTTTTGAAGAACCGTCAAGCTGTCAGTAATCTGCTGGGCCACGCCAGCACCCTCTCGGTCACTCAACTCCAGGACTCGCCGCAGATAGTCTGGCTGGCCCAATTTTTAACCTGGTGGACAATTGTGACCGAGGCGCTCATCGCCCTGGCCTTTTTGTGGCCGGAAGGCAGGCGGCTTTCCCGGTGGCGCGATTTCCCGCTTTTGTTGTTTCTCTTTACCACCTACACGATTACCCCGGTCTTAGGTTTTGGCTGTACTCTGGTGGCTATGGGCGCGGCCCAATGCGCCCCGGCCTCTAAATTCACCCGCCTTTTTTACGTGTTAGCCCTCTTTCTTATTCAAATTTTTTATGTGTTTAAGTAAAAGGAGGATTGTCCCATGCGCTGTTTACCTATTGGTTTGATCTCGTTTGGCCTTGCTCTCAAGCCTCGCTTCACGCTGAACGCGGAGGCAGGCCGGTTGAGCTTTGTTTGGCTGTCGCTCACCCTCTGGTTGCTGGCTGGTTGTGCTGCCGCTGTGGCGACAACTCCCCCGGCGACCAACTTGAAAGCCGTCAAAGTGGATGAAGCCACGCTGGACAGCACCGCCGGTTTTTGGGCTAACGCGCCCAAGTTGGAAGTACCCACCAAAGCCGTCAGGGAAGGTAAATCTGACGGCCCAGCCGTGACTCTCCAGGCCGCTTACGATGCCACCAACCTGGTCATTCGGGCCGAATGGGCCGATCCGACCAACTCCAACTTTAAGGACGCCTGGAAGTGGGATGGCAGCGCCTTCGCCCGGATTAAGGCCAATGAAGACCGCTTGATGTACCTGTGGTCCATCGGCAACGACGCCCAATTTGCCAGCAAAGGCTGTGCCGCCGCCTGCCATAATCAGAACCCTGATGAAAAGACATGGTGGATGGGGACCGAAAACGCCGATCTGCGTTACGACATCTGGCAGTGGCAAGCTGCCCGCACTAACCCGGTGGGCCAGGCCAGCGACGAGTGGCTGGGCACTCGCCCGGATGAGAAAAGCAAGGCGCGCCGGGGCGACAAGAGAGAAAGTGGTGGGGCGGCATTGAATCGAAACGAAGAGAAAACCGCCCCGGCCTTTATGCACAGCACCGACTTGGCCAGCTCCTATCTTTTGGCCGGTCAAGAAGCACCCGTTGACCCGGCTAAGCTCACGCCCGATATGCTTTTACCGGGCTATATCATCTCGCCCTTTGTTGGTTCGGCAGGCGATATCTCGGCCCAGGGTCAGTGGGCCGACGGCAAGTGGGTCGTCGTCCTCATGCGCGCTCTGAATACCACCCACGAAGATGATGTTACCCTGACCCCGCCCAAGCCCCTGCCCTTTGGGTTGGCCATTACCGATGATGCGGGGGACCACAACCACACCGTTAGCCAGGAAGCCTTAACGTTGGAGTGGCAGTAGCTCAAGAACTTGGCCACGAATTGCACGTACCTTCGGCACGAAAACCCTTTAGTGAAAATTCGTGTAGTTCGCGGCGAAAAATCATGTTTGGTTACAACGGGTCCGGGTTAGGAATTTGGGGTCCAAAATTCGGTGAACAAATCTGTTATCCCTATCAGCTTTACTTTAATCATCCTGATCCCTTGTTATCTCATTTTGGCGGCTGGCTTCTGGCCGGGCAAATTTAATGAGGGTCAGGCGGTCAAACTTGATCCTCTGCCCGCGGCAACACAGGCAGCTACCCCTGGCAGCCAACTTTCGGCGGAGGAAGTGCTTGTCTCCGGCTTAACCCGGCCGCTGCAAGTGACCCACGCCGGCGACGGCTCTCACCGGCTTTTTGTGGTTGAGCAAGAAGGCCGCATCCGGGTGATTAAAAACGGACAGGTATTGCCCATTCCTTTTTTGGATCTCAGCAGGCTCGTCAGTTGTTGCGGTGAACTGGGCCTGTTGGGTCTGGCCTTCCACCCCAATTTTGAACGTAACGGCTACTTTTACGTGAATTACACCCGTAAAGAAGACTGGGTCACCGTCATCGCTCGTTATACCGTCTCCAAGAACGCCGATAAAGCCGATCCGACCAGCGCCTTGACGCTTCTAACGGTAGCGCAGCCCTACAACACCCATAATGGTGGCCAGCTTACTTTCAGCCACCTGGATGGCTGTCTGTACGTGGGTATGGGCGATGGCGGCCCTCAAGGCGACCCGGACAACCGCGCGCAGAATAAAAATACTTTGCTGGGAAAGATTCTGCGTCTCGACGTGGATGGTGAGTCGCCGTACGCCGTTCCACCCGATAACCCCTACGTGGGCCGGGCTGGGGCCGACGAAATTTGGGCCAGTGGCTTGCGCAATCCGTGGCGCTTCAGCTTTGACCGGGCTACCGGCGACCTGTATATTGGCGATGTGGGCCAGGATACCTGGGAAGAGATTAATTATCAAGCAGCCCGGACCCCGGGCGGAGTAAATTTTGGCTGGCGCTGTCAGGAAGGCACGCATCCCTACAATTTTACCGCCGCCTGCGCTTCGGCTACTCTGACTGACCCCATCGCCGGATATGATCACAGCTTGGGTATTGCCGTGATTGGCGGTTTTGTGTACCGGGGACTGCGCTATCCGGCCCTTGTTGGAACTTACTTTTTTGCCGATTTTGGCTCAGGCCGCATCTGGAGTTTGCGGAAAATAGGCCCGACCACCTGGTCCGTCCCCCGGCAAGTACTGGACACCGATTTTAATATCAGCGCCTTTGGCGAGGACGAGGCTGGTGAACTCTACATCGTGGAGTATACGGCCGAGCCAAGTCACGGCCAGATTCGCCGCCTGGCCGCCCTCGATGTCCCACCCCTCACGCAATCCACCTTAAAGTAAATCCTTAAATAGCAGGAGTTACGCGGTGGGTGGAAAAGCCCTCCCTAAAATCCCTCCCAAGAAGTCGCCGGATAGGGATAAGCTTCATCCCTCATCCTTCATCTTTACTACCCTTGTTCTGTGCCCTTTCTCACAAAGTACTAGGCTTTTTGGAAGCAAAGGACTAACTTTGGGCTAAAGTTTTAGCCTGAGGATAGTCCTTTTTTAGTCTTTGGTCAAGGGGCTAGAGCTATAGTTTTGCCCCTCGCCTTCTTATACAATAAAAGCTGGGTGTTACCAACCTGGTCAGCCTGATCCAAGGGGAATAGACAGAAAATAAGAACAGGGGACAACCGGGCAATGCTCAACAAAAGCGCGTTATGGACATATCAGTGGCGGCTAATCATCGCTCTACTTGGGCCGGTCATGGTGGCTGTAGAAGTAACGGAGCATGGGTTACACAGCCTCGGCAGCCTCAACTTTGACTTTTGGCGCGAAGTGTTGATTTTTGGCGTTTTTTACCCATTTGCCGGCCTGATGATGTTCAAGATCGCGGCGCGCACCAGAGAGGCACAAGCTCTCCCCAAAATGGCGCGGCCCTTGACCGCTAAGAACAAGGCCAAGGATATCCAGCGGGTTTTGATTGTTGACAATGAATTGTTACTGGGCGCCGGGCTGGAACGGCTATTGTCCAGAACAGCCGGGTTTCACGTCGTCGGGGTTATGGGAGTTGATGAAGAGACGTTGATCGTGGCCATCAATCATCTCCAGGCCGATGTGCTCATTTTCGACGAAGCCAGCCTGTTAAAGATCCCCCTTAAATTATTGACCACAATTCTCGATTATCCCGATTTACGCATTGTGGTGGTGAATACCGAGGACAATCGAGCGCAGATCTATGATAAGCAGCAGTTAGTGATTACTCAGTTCACGGACCTGGTTAAGGTTATCCGCAGCCGTCAAAACCTCACCTCGTAAGACCGGTTAGCATTAGTAGGGCAGGGGTGACAGAGAGTTTACGGTGAAAATATACCTATTTTGACTGAAGGAGGGAGCAAAAGAGAAAAAATATATGAGAGCGCTTTTTTTGGCAGAAGTTTACGGTAATCCAATCAATTATCACCAAACTAGTTTTAGGAGGGAAGCGATATGCATTTGCAAACGCACGTTAGAATAAGCAAGCTGCAGCGGAGGCGAGGCTGGTTGCAACGCCTCTTTTTGGCTCTGATTCTGCTGTTGCTGAGCTTTGGGCCATCGGCTTCGGTTCTGCAGCCGCTGGCAGCGCTGGCCCAGGAACCGACGGCGGAGCCGACGCAGGCAGCGACGGCAGAACCGACCCAGGCAGCAACGGCGGAACCGACCCAGGCAGCAACGGCAGAGCCGACGCAGGAACCGACGGCGGAGCCGACCCAGGCAGCAACGGCAGAGCCGACGCAGGCAGCGACCGCGGAGCCGACGCAAGCAGCGACGGCGGAACCAACGCAAGCAGCGACGGCGGAGCCGACGGAGGCGCCGACCGCGGAGCCGACCGAAGAACCTGCCCCGGCGCCGGTCGAGGAGGTGACTCCAACGGCGGAACCTACGGAAGAACCCTTGCCCCTGCCGGCTGGACCGACCGTTCTGCCGACGGCGGAACCCTCCGAAGAAATTACCCCAACGGTAACCGCCACCCCTGAACTGAGTTTTCAGGTGGCCGCCGCACCGGTCTATTTCGTCACCGTGGAGCTTCATGAATATGCCCCCGGTCCGGCTACCGGCGCGCTCATTACCAGCGATTTTACCTATCTGGTGAACGAGGATAACGCCGGAGACCCGTCCAACCCGCCCTCGCTGAAGCCGATGGCCAGCCACAGTCCCATTGTGGGGGCCGGCAATGGCACCGGCGGTGCGGTAGTGGTTGGCTTGCCCGACCTGGACAGTGCTTTTGATAAATTCCTCATCTCGGTCCGGGTCAATGGTTATAAGCTGTGGGGCCGGCATGTCACTCAGGATGATGATGGGCAGACCGTCATCATCGAGTTGATTCCGGAACCCTTGCCCCGCTCCAAAATCAACGTCCACGTCTTTCACGACAACTCGCCGGTCAATGGCGAAGATGACGTTCCGGTAGAAACCGGCCTGGCCGGCTTCCACATCGTCGTCGAAGACACCGTGGGCGAAGTCGCCGTTGACTGGGATGGCAACCCTCTCTGCGGCGGCTACTGCGTCACCGACGCCAACGGCAACGTGACCATTGACAACCTGCCCTACGGCAAGTATGAGGTCATCGCTATTGCGCCCAACGGCTCCGATTGGGTCCAGACCACCACCATCGAGGGCACGCCGGTCATTGATGCCTGGATTGAAGAAGGCAACGACGGCAACAGCCCCCGCGAAGGGTTTCAACAGGCCGCCGTCTGGATCGGCTTTGTCCGGCCGATGGATAACTGGGATGGTCCGGAGACCGGTATCATTAGAGGTACGGTTAAGTACGTCATCGAGTACACGCCGCCCATTAATCCCCTGGTCCTGGGTGAAGCGGTCTACAAGCCCTGGGTTGCCCTGACCGACATCGGCGGGAACGACCAGCAGGTCTACCTGGCCCGCGGCAACGAAAATGGCTTCTTCCAAATTGATAACGTCCCCGACGGCGAATACCAGATGGCGATCTGGGACCAGGATTTGGACGCCATTATCTCCTTCCGTACCATCACCCTGGCGGGTGGGCAGACGGTAGACTTGGGCGAATTTGGCATCCCGCGCTGGTTTGGCTGGCTCTCCGGCTACGTCTTCCGGGATGATGACGGCGATGGCAATCCTAATGAACCTACCGACGGTAACAGTATCAGAGACCCTGGCGAGCCGGGTATCCACGGCATTGACCTGGCCATGCGTTACCGGGATGGTTCGGTCAGGTACGGTGCGTTCACCAATGAGTCCGGCTTTTACGAATTCCCCGAAGTCTTTGAGCTGGAGAAGTTCTACGTGGCCGAAGTAGGTTTTGGCCGCTTTGCCCGCACCGGCGCTTCAGTTCACGACGAATTCATTCCCAGCCAGATTAAAGACCATGATCGAGACAATGTACCTGACCCCGGCGCGGTTCAGGAAGGTGTTTTGACCCTGAATACCCTCCAATGGGCCGCCAAGCGCACCATTGTGGATTGGGGCAAGCGCGAATACGCGCCGGGAGAGAACGGCGGCATTTCCGGCATTGTCTTCTATGCCGTCACCCGCAACGAGTTCAACGCCCGCCTGGCCCTCAACGAGGATTACGAGCCGGGCATCCCCGGCGTGACCATGCGGCTCTGGGGGCCTGGGGATGACGGTATCCTCAATACGCCTGATACACCGTCGAGTGATGATGTTCTCCTGAACGAAGTCCAGACCGACTCCTGGGAACACCCCACCGGCTGTGATGTCCGTGACTCCGCCGGCGCGTCACTGCCTGATCCTCTGGGCTTAGGCGCCGACTGTATCGAAGTTCCCAATATCTCCAACGAAGTCAAGGAAGGCGTCTTTGATGGCGGCTACGCCTTTGAGAGTTACTGGACCCCCTTCTTTGGCGCAGAGGGAGCGGTGGAACAAGACGGCCTGCCCACCGGCGACTACATCGTCGAGGTGGTAACGCCGCCCTATTACCAAATCCTCAAAGAAGAAGACCAGAACACCGACGAAGGTAACGAATTTGTCCCGGCCTTCCCCCCGGCGGAATGTGTTGGCCCGCTCCACCTGGTCAGCGATGGCCGCAACCCCTATGACGGCCAGAACATGCCCCTGTGTAACAGAAGATTGGTCACGTTGCAGGACCAGCAAAACGCAGCCGCTGACTTCTTCCTCTTTAGTGACAGCGACGACGACGGCGACGCCGCTACCCGCAACTGGACCACCACCGAATCCGTGCCGACAGCCGGCCGCATCTTCGGCTTCCTGCTCGACGATCTCAATGTCGAGACTGATCCCAACTTTATCTACTACGGCGAGAAGCGGGGCATCCCCAATACCTCCGTCGGCATCCGCGACTTTACTGGCCGCTTGATCACCATGCTGACCACCGACCAGAACGGCATTTTTGAAGTCGTGCTGCCTTCCACTTACACCGCCAATTGTCCCATCCCCTCCGGCGTTTGCCCGGGCATGTACCGGGTGATCGGCAACGACCCCGGCGACCCGGACAACCCCAGCCCCAATTTCAATCCCAACTACCAGACCATCACCTTTGTCTTTGATGTCTGGCCCGGCAAAACCACCTTCGCCGACGTGGCCCTCTTCCCCATTACCGCCTTCACTTCCTTCCCCGGCTCTCAGTTCGGCCAGCCGGCCCTGTGCCTGCCGGCCGCCGACCAGCCGCAGGTCTTTGTGGTAGACCCACCCTACGGCAATGCCGGCAGTCCCTCCCTCATTACCATTACCGGCGTCGGCTTTGGGGCAACTCAGGGCAGCGGCGCGGTGACGATTAACGGCAGCCCGCTGGCGGTATCCACCTGGTCGGATACATCCATCGAGGTAACCATTCCGCCCGGCTTTGCCAACGGCCCCGGCCAACTGCTGGTGACTGCCGGCAACGGCAAGGTCAGCCAGAATGGGATCACCTTCCACGTCGGGGTGACGACGCCTGACTTTATCGTTGACCCCGGCGAGTCGATCCAGGCCGCGATTGACGCAGCCGCCCCGGGCGACCTGATAGTTCTGACCCCCGGCCTGCACTTTGGCGCGATCAACTTGAACAAGGCCGTCACCCTGCAAGGCTACGGGCCGGGCGCAAATGACGGGTTTGGCACGGGCGGTTCCGTGCTCGACCAGCGCTTCATCCTCGACCCGGTTGGCATCAATATCGTCGGCGGCGCACCCGGCCAGTTTACGGCGCTCCTGCACCCGCAAATTGACGGCTTCCGCATCTCCAACGCCCGCGACGAGCAGGATGTCGGCGGCGGCGTCCACGTTGACCTCAACGGTGAATTTACGGTAATCAGTAACAACGTCATCCAGAGCAACGGCGGCAACTTCGGCGGCGGCATCACCCTGGGTGAGCCGTACCGGGGCGACAACAACAACGACAACATTCGCATCCTCCACAACCGCATCCTCAACAACGGCGGCTTTAGCCTGGCCGGCGGCGTCGGCATCTTTAACGGCGCCAACGACTACGAAATTGCCCACAACGAAATCTGCGGCAACTACTCCGGCGAATACGGCGGTGGTATCTCCCACTTTGGTCTGAGCCGGCGCGGTCAAATCCACCACAACCAGGTTTACTTCAACAACGCCTTTGACGAAGGCGGCGGCGTCATGATCGCGGGCGAATTGCCCCAGCCGCCGGCCACCTTCACCGCCGGCGCGGGCGAGGTGAACGTCTATCAGAACCTGATCCAGGCCAATATGTCTAACGACGACGGCGGCGGGGTCAGGCTGCTGCAGCCGCTCGACTTCGAGATCAACATCACCAACAACATGATCGTCAACAACGTGGCCACCGACTTTGGCGGCGGCATCGCCCTGGACGACGCTTCAGAGGTCAACATCGTCAACAACACCATTGCCCGCAACGCCAACACCTCCACCTCCGAAGATGCCAACGGCCGCCACGATATTCCCAACGGCGCGGGCATCGCCGTCGAGACTTACAGCAGCGGGTTCGAGAGCTACCTGGGAATTGGGCCGGGCGGCTATGTTGACCCGGTCTTGTTCAATAACATCATCTGTGAAAACCAGGCCTACATCTGGGATGGGACAAACCTGTTGTTTGACAGTATCTTTGACCTCCAGGTTTTCGCCGGCAGTCCGACCCAGGTGCTGCATCCCACCGCCTCCTTGCTCACCGACCCGAACGATACGGCCCAGGAAAGTTTTGCCACTCACCCGACCAACCTGGCCTGCGGGGATCTGGGCCTCGTGTTCGCCGATACCCCCGATCCGGTCGAACTTGACGCAGTCCCCTTCCGCATGGAGCCTGACTTCATCACCGTCATCATGGTCACGGTGCCGCAGCCGCTCAGCCTGCAGGGTGACTATCACACCCAGGCCGGTGCTAATGCGGTTGACGCCGGCGCGGCCACAGACCCGCTGGGCAGCGGTGTACCGGCAGCCTGCGCCGACTTTGACGGCGATGGGCGGCCCTTTGACTCCAACCCCGTCAACACCAATGGCACGGATTATGACATCGGCGCGGACGAACAGCCAGGTATCACGCCGCCGGTAGGTTGTAGTCTTGGCGGCCCGTCTAACCTGCCGCCGGTGGTGGATGCCGGACTGGCCCTGACTATCACCCTGCCAGCCACGGCTACCCTGACCGGGACGGTGAGTGACGATGGCTTGCCTGTTGTGCCGGGAACAGTTACCACAACCTGGTCGCTGGACAGCGGTCCGCTAGGCGGAACAGTGATCTTTGGCACGCCTACCCAGGTGGGGCCGACCCCCTTAGCCGTGAACACAACCGCAGAGTTCTCTACCGCCGGCGTCTACACCCTGACCTTGACCGCTGATGACGGCCAGCTTACGGCCAGCGATCTGATCACGGTTACGGTCAATCCGAGCGGAACCATCCCAGCGGCGGATATGTACCTGTCGCTGTTGAATAACGGCGCTGCGGGGACTTTGACCGGCGTGCAGGACGAAGACATCATTGGCTGGACCGGCGGCTCGAACTATGTCATGGTCTTCGACGGTTCCAGTGCGGGCCTGCCCGGGCTGGACCTGGATGCCTTCTATATCGTCCCTCCGAATACCATCTTGATGTCTTTCACCGCCGGCACCAATGGCATCCCCGGTATTCCGACCACGGTGGATGACTCCGACATCGTCCAATTCACCGGGACCTCGTTTGGTCTTAGCAACACCGTAGGAACCTTCAGCTTGTTCTTCGACGGTTCGGATGTCGGGCTGGCGGCTGGCGGCGGCGAGGACATAGACGGCATCGAACTGCTTTCCGACAACAGACTGTTGATTTCGACCAGCAATGCTATCTCGGTGCCCGGCGCGGCCGGCGCGGATGAAGACCTGCTGGTCTTCACCCCCATCTCCACCGGCCCTAATACAATCGGTACCTGGGCCGTCTACTTCGACGGTTCGGACGTGGGCCTGGGCGGCGCCGGTGAGGATGTTGACGGAGTCAGCGTGGCCGCCGACGGTAACATCTACCTGTCTACAGATGGCAACTTCAACGTGCCCAGTCTCTCAGGGGCGGATGAAGATGTCTTTATCTGCGGCAACAGCGGGCCGACACTCCCGACGACGGGACCGGTCACCGTCTGCCCGGCCTACTCCCTCTTCTTCGACGGCAGCGCCAATGGGATACCGGCTGGCAACGACCTGGACGCCATCGAGCTCCCGAATTAAGGGTTCACTGCTCCCTCTCCCTGGTCAGGGAGAGGGAGCAGTCATCTAGCATTGGTCAAGCAAGCATAGAGGAGAAAACGATCATGAACAATAAGTTAATTTCCCGCCGCTTTAGCCGGCGCGATTTCCTGAAACTGGGGGCCAGGGGGGCGCTGCTGACCGCCTTGAGCGGCGGCGCCCTGGCGGCGCTGGGCCGCTCCAATCCCTCCCAGGCGGCTACGGGGCGACCGTTCGCCCCGGTGGGAGCGGCTTTCCCGCCGGCGCGACCCAGCGCGCTGACCTCAGAATTACGCCTGGCCGCCACCGATGGTTACATCTCGCTGCCGGGCCGGCGTATCTTTTCTACCCCGGCCGAGGTGTACGACCCAGAACACCCTGACTTTAATCAACCTAACCCTGTGGAACGGGAAGCTGCTCGCCGTGCGGCTATTTTTAGCCTGCCCGAGGGCCACGCCGGCCTGTACGTTTTTGGTTTTGTCGAGGTGCCGATTTCTAACCCATCCCCCACGCCGCCGCCCCCTGGGACAACCCCGACGGAGTTTGGCGACAATATTAATACCTTTAAGGGGAATGTGCGCTGGCCGTCTCCCATCATCGGGGTAGATGCCGGCATTGATTTCTACATTGCCCTGTCCAACCTGGGCCTGGTCGGCCGGCCCGACCTGGACGACTCCCACACCATTCACTGGCACGGCTTCCGCAACCCCAACAGTATCTTTGACGGCGTTCCGGAGATCAGCATTGCCGTGCCGCCCGCCCGCGATTTTCCCTACTACTTCCGGCCCCACATCCCCGGCACCTACATGTATCACTGCCACTTCGAGGACTCGGAGCACGTCCAGATGGGTATGGACGGTATCGTCTTTATCCGGCCGGCGGGTAATCCCAACCGGGCCTACCCTGATGGCAGCACCGAGTTCGACCGGCAATACACCCTGCTGTTCAACGAAGTGGACACCACCCCCCACGACAACCTGATCCGGGTGCAGGAGTTTGTCTGGTCCAACTATGATCCCAATTATTGGGTCATCAACGGCCGTTCTTATCCCGACACCATTCTGAGCGACTCCGACATCGTCGGTACCGAACTGGAGTTCAGGCAGCCCGTCTCCTCGCTGATCCAGGCCAACGAAGGCGATCGTATCCTGCTGCGCATGGCTAACCTGGGTTACGAGCAGCAGACCATGCATATGCTGGGCATTCGCATGACCGTTGTCGGCCACGACGCCACCTTTTTGGGCGACCTGGTTTATGAAACAGACGCGATTTACATCGGGCCGGGCGAGGCGCGCGATGTTATCTTTGAAGCGCCTGGGTATAACGGCAGCCTGCCCGGAGGTACGGACGACGCCGGGGATTATAACGTTTACTGGTTCAAAAACCATCACCCGCAGCGGCTGGTCAACGGCTCCGGCGATGAAGATAATTACTACCCGCCTCCCTATGACCTGACCCCGCTGGCGATAGATAACAACACCCCGGCCTCGCTGGGCGGACAGATTACCCAGGTGCGGGTCTACCCAAACGGCACGCTCGGCACGCAAACCAGGCCTAATCAAACATTTCCGGCCGTATAGCCAAACTGGCTGAAAGGAGAAGCAACCATGTTCAAACAAATTCCTCATAAAAAAGTCAGGTTGGGCCTGCTGCTGGTGATCTGCCTGCTGGGGGCCGCCTTACTGCCGGCTGTGGTCGTGGGCCGGCCCCGGGTGGCTCCGGCCGCCAGCCCGCCCCTGGACGATATCTGCACCGAGGGGACAACCTTTAGCCTGGAGACCAAAACCGGCTACATGCAAACGCCCGACGGCAACAGCCTCTTTATGTGGACGTTTGCCAATGCCGGCGGCAGTTTCCAGGTGCCCAGCCCGGTGCTGTGCGTGACTGAAGACGATAACAATCCTGTCACCGTCAATCTAACCAACAACCTGCCCGTAACCACCTCGATCATCTTTCCCGGGCAAACGGGAGTGACATCGGCCGCGGTAAGCGGCTCGACCGGGGCAGGGCCTTTTACACTTGAAGCCGGTCCCGGAGCCATGGTAAGTTACAGCTTTGTGCCCAAGGAACCCGGCACTTATCTCTATGAGAGCGGCACCAACCCGCACCAGCAGGTGGAGATGGGCCTTTACGGCGCGTTGATTATCCGCCCGAAGGACGCTCCCAATCAGGCCTATGCCGACTCCGATACCGCCTTTGATCAGGAGTTCCTGCTGTTGATCCACGATATGGACCCCGACCTGCACAAGGCCGTGGAACGGAATGAGGACTATGACGCCACCCACCGCCGCGATCACTATTGGACCATCAACGGCCGCTCCTTCCCCGACTCGATTGCCGATAATTTTGTGCCCTGGCTGCCCCAACAACCTTACGGCGCGCTGGTCACGGTGCGGGCTGACCCTGACCCCAACAATTTTACCAAAGACCCGGCCCTGATTCGTTACATTAACGCCGGGCTGGAGAACCATCCCTTCCACCCGCATGGCAATCACATGCGCGTGATTGGTCGGGATGGCCGTCCCTTGAGCCTGCAGCCTGAAAATTTCACCACCACGATTGGTTCGGGCCAAACCTATGACCTCCTGTTCCGCTGGGTCAATGTGGATGGGTGGGATGCCAACACGAACCCGATCAAAGACACGATTACCTTACCGCATCTACTGAACCTGGTCTACAAAGATGGTTTGACCTGGTTCAGCAGCGACCCTGACCTGGGCGTGAAGGCTGACTACCCGCCCGGCACCACCACCTTCAACGAGTGCGGCGAGTTCTACTTCCCCTGGCACAGCCACGCTCTCAACGAGTTTCAAAACTTTGACGAGGGTTTCGGCGGTTTGGCGACGTTGGTGCGGGTGGACCCACCCGGTGGTTGTCCCTAAGTGGCAGGCATGAACCTCATGCAAAAGGAGAAAAAGATTATGGAGACAAAAATCAGAAAAATTGTTGGCTTGAGCTTGGTTCTCCTGGCGGTTATGGCCCTGCTAACCCAGACACCGGCTCTGGCCCAGCCCCTGCCGCCGCCCGGCGATCAACCTATCGCCGCTGCCAGACCGGCGGCTGACCATCAAACGGGTCATTTCGAGCTTTGTGCGGGGGTGAGCGCGGTGACGATGCCCGATGGCGAGGAGATTACCATCTGGGGTTTTGGAGAAGACAGCGGCCTGGGCTGCCTGGTTCAACTGCCGGGGCCGGAACTGCGAGTGCCGGCAGGCACCGCTGTCACCGTCGAATTGGTCAATTATCTGCCGGTGGCAACCTCGATCATCTTCCCTGGGCAAAGCGGCGTGACGACATCTGGCGGCTCCTCCGGCGCCTTCACGGCCGAGGCGCCCGCCTGCCCGGACCCCTGCCTGTCGCCTACCGGGCCGGTCAGCTACAGTTTTAGCGCGGGCGCTCCGGGTACTTACCTGTACGAGAGCGGCACGGCCGACCAGCCGCAGACGGCGATGGGCTTGTATGGCGCGTTGATCGTAGACTCGAACACCGCCGGCCAGGCTTACAGCAGTGCCGCAACGGCTTACCACGTCGAAGAGGTGCTCGTCCTCAGCGAAATTGACCCGGACCTGAACGCCAACCCCAGCGGTTTCAACCTGCTGGACTACAATCCCACCTACTGGCTGCTCAACGGCCGGGCTTATGGCGGTCCCGCCGGCGCCAACACCAATCCCGATGTGCTGGATCCCGACGATGCGTCGGCGCAGCCCTACTCGGCGGCCATCAGCGCCGCCGCCGGGCAAAGAGTGCTGGTGCGTTATATCAACGCTGGCGGCACCCACGACACGATGGCGCTGCTCGGCCAGTACCAGCGGATTATCGCCCGGAACGCCGATGAGCTGACCGGCGGGCAGGCTTACGACGCCACTGCCGAAACGGTCCCCTCCGGGCAGACGGCGGACGCGATCATGGTTTTCAATACTGCCGGGAGCTATCCGCTGTACAACCGCCAGTTGCACCTGACCAACGGCGACTTTGGGCCGGATCACCTTGCTTCAGACGGCGGCGGGGGCATGATGACCTTTGTGACGGTCACGGGAGTCGCTCCGGGGAACACAGCGCCCAGTGTCAGCGCCAGCGCCGATCAAACCACCATCGCCTTGCCGGCTAATGTGGTCAACCTGGATGGCACCGTGACCGATGATGGTTTGCTGGTCCCCTTTACCACTACCTGGTCACAGGTGAGCGGGCCGGGTTCGCCAACGGGAGTAACCTTCGGTAACGCCAGCCTGGAAGATACAACGGCAACCTTCACCGCCGGTCCTGGCGTCTATGTTTTGCGGCTGACTGCTGATGATGGCGAATTTCAGCCCTTTGCCGAGGTCACGGTTACCGTCAACCCGCCGCCGGTCATCCTTTACCTGTCTCTGTCGGCCAACGTCAGCCTCAACGGGGGCACACTGCCTACGCAGGCCAACGACATCCTCAGCTTTGACGGCACCAACTTTGCCGTGTTCTTCGACGGCGGGGATGTGGGCCTCGGCACCTTCAATGTGGACGCCTTCGACCGGCTTGACGCCGACACCATTCTGTTATCCGTTGATAACGGCGGTAATGTCCCCGGCTTTGGACCCATAGATGATGAAGATATCCTCCGCTTCGACGCGACCTCACTGGGTTCCACCACCGTCGGCGCCTTCAGCATGTACTTCGACGGCTCTGACGTCGGGTTAGGGGGAAGTAACGATGACGATGTGGATGCGATTGAACTTCTGCCCGATAACAGCTTGGTGATCTCGACCGTAGGCCCTCCCACACCGTTCGCCTCCATCTCGCCTACGCCCCAGGATGAAGACCTGCTGCGCTGTGCCGGAACCTTCGGGTCGGTGACCTCTTGCGCCTGGAGCATGTATTTCGACGGCTCTGACGTGAGTCTGGGTTCCGATGCAGGTGAGGATGTGGATGCAGTAGGCTTCGCCGCCAACGGCATCTACTTGAGCACGCTGGGAGGCTTCTTTACCTTCGACCCCAGCCCGCCCGGCACCGGATTTCTCTCCGGTGCAGGAGAAGATGTCTTTCTCTGCGGCTCGCCGGTAACCGGCGCCAGTACAAGCTGCACCATTCCAGGAACGGTCTTCTTTGACGGCACCACCTTCGGCATCCCCAATAATGTGTTAGACGGGATTGATATGCCGTAAGTTAAGTGTTTACCAAAAACCAGACCTGGCAGGTCTAAAAAGACCTGCCAGGTCTGCCTCCAGGAGGTTAAAATGCAACGTACCCTGACCAAGCCAGCGGAAACTTTCCGTGATTTGTGGACCTTGATCGGGCTGGCAGCCCTGGCGATTGTGCTGGCCGGGTTGGCCTTGTGGCTCTTTACCCGGTCAATGTCTCCCGTAGCGGAGCCATCTGCGCCCTCGTCAGACCCGATGGCCAGCATTTCGCAGACTGCCTTCACCGACGCCACCGGCGTGCGCATCCTGCGCGTCTTCAGCACCGCCGGAGGCGGCATGATTGACGTGCGCTACCAGGTGGTTGACCCGGACAAGGCGATCATTGTCCACGATACCGAAAACCCGCCCAAGCTGATGAACGAAGCCAGTGAGAAGATCATTGACCGGCCCTTCCACGATCATTCCTCCGGGACGGAGCTCCGGGCGGGGGGGACTTACCAGGAAATCCTGGTCAACGAGGGCGGCGTCATCAACCCCGGCGACCTGATCACTATCTTCATCGGCCGCGAGGCTCGGCTTGACCATGTGCCGGTTCAGTAGGCGAATGCGCCCAGCCGCGTTGGGTTTGGCCCTGCTGGCCTCGCTCTGGCTGGCTGCCGGAGCAGCGGCCCACGCGCTGCTGCTCAGATCGGAGCCTGCAGCGGGCGCGGCCCTGGCCCAATCCCCTGAGCGGGTGATCGCCTGGTTTAGCCAGGAGCTTGACACCGGCTTCAGCGCCTTACAGGTTGTGGATGGGGAGGGCTACCAGGTTGACGCCGGCGACGGCGGTGTGGATTTGAACGACCCCGACCATGCCTCGCTTGTCGTCACCCTGCCGGCGGACCTGCCCGCAGGCAGGTACACGGCTCATTGGACAGCGGTCAGCGCCGACGATGGCGATACCACCGAGGGAGAATTTTTCTTCACCGTCGGCGAGACCGGGTCGGTCCAGGCGATCGCCGCCAGCGAGAGCGCGGCGGCGGCCTGGACGGTCTGGCTGGTGGGTGGCATTGTCTTTGGCCTGGGCATCCTGCTGGCGCTTGTCATGGTTTTCGCCTGGGGGCTTTCCCGCTCGCGTCCGGGCCATCAAAACAGTGAGGTGAGACAGGGGTGAGCCGGCAGGTAAAAAAGGCGGGCTTCGTTTTGATCATCGGGCTGGCCTGCCTGGTTCTTTGGCTGCAGACCCGGATATCGCCGCAAGTTTCGGCTGCGCCGCCGGCTGCCGCCAAAAGTTCAGCGGAGCTGCTCCCGCTCGGCTCTGCCCCGGCCCCGACGCCAATTGCCCGGCTGTTTTCGGTGGAAGCGCCGGCTCTCCTGGGTTCACCTGCCGCCAGGCCGCTCCCCCTGGGGGTTCCGGCCGCCAAGCCGCCCCCTTTTTTTCTGCTGCACCCCGTCCAGGCCGGGGAGACGCTGGTCGCTGTTGCTGCCCGCTATAACCTGACGACCGAAAAGCTCCTGGCCGCCAACGAGATCAGGGACCCCACCCAACTGGCCCCAGGGCAGGAACTGCTGATCCCGCCCGCCGATCAGTTCTACCAGGGCCGGCTTGTGCCCCATCGCCTGAAAGCAGGCGAGACAATACTGAGCCTCGCCGTCAAATATGGTTCCAGCGTCAAAGCCATCGAGGTTGCCAATGCTCACCTGGAGCTTGGGTCTTTAGCGCCGGGCGAGACCCTGGCCGTTCCGGTCATTTTCAGCCGGGCCAATCCACCGGTTTTTGTGGAAGCGCCGGCCGGGGCTGTTTATCACCGGGTTCAGCCGGGGGAAAACCCTGCGGCCATTGCCGCGGCCTACGATCTCCCGCTCGAGATTCTCCTGGCCGCCAACCGCATCGCTGACCCCCGGCGGCTGCAAATAGGCCGGAAGCTGATGATCCCGCCCCATCCCGGCATCAACCAGGGTTTTCCGGTGATCCTTTACGAACTGGCCGCCGGCGACACCCTGATGCGCCTGGCCTCCCGCTTTGGCTCCAGCGTGAAAGATATTCTGGCGGTCAACCCGGAGCTTGACCCGGCAGCCTTGACGGCCGGCCAGCAGGTGGCGATTCCGGTTATCTTTGCCCCGCCCCGGCGCCCGGCGCGGCCGTTTGGCCCGCTGCCGCCATCCGTCCCGCCGCCGGCTCTGCCGGATTTACAGCAGCAGCTCGCCGCGGCAGTGAATGACGAGCGGCAGCAGCACGGGCTGGCCCCTTACCTCTATGACGAGCAGCTTGAGAGCGTCGCCCTGGCCCATGCCCAGGATATGGTGGTGCGCGATTTTCTGGCCCATGTGACGCCCGATGGGAAGAGATTGGCCGACCGGCTGGCCGCGGGTGGGATCGAGGGAGTCAAGAGCAGCGGTGAGAATATCCAGCGGAACGCCCGGCCCCAGCGGCAGGCCGCAACCGCCGCCGTGGCCTGGTTTATGAACAGCGCTCCCCATCGTTACAATCTCTTGCACGAACAGTATACTCACCTGGGCGTCGCCGCCGTCGAAGGCGCGCCCGGCTGGTATACCTTTGTCCTGGTCTTTGCCCAGCGGCCCGCCGAGCGTTAAAACACCCGGCTACTGGCAATGAAAGCCTGATAAATCAGGCTGCCTGCCCGATTGAGTCGGGTTCTAACCGGCTTTCACCTGTTTCAGCCGGTGGCGGGTTACTGTTTGAGAATAAGCGGCAAGAAAACGCGGCCTCCACCACCGATGGGATTGCCGTTGCTGTCAAACAAGGGCAGCTTGACCATAAAGGTAGGGGTAATAGAGCCGGGTTCAACGAGTTGGGCGGTGCAGATGAGCTTGCTAGTGGTGGCCAGGACACGACCAGAACCTTGGGCGAAGGTGTTGAGGTTGAGGGGGGTTTCGTTGAAGAAAGTAGCCTGGGTTGAGTAGGTACCAGTTTCGTTGGAAACGAGGTTATCGGTGAAAGAAGTAACGGTGCCGCCGCCGGTATTAAAGAATTGCAAAATCAGCGAGGTGGCTTGCGTGTCAAAATTGGTGCAATGCACCGAGGTGGCGATACCGTTTGGCCCACTTGTATCGTTGTGGACCCCGGTGAACATATACAGCACCGAAAAACCTGACGGAGGCGGGTCGGCCAAACCTAACCCGTCAATTTCACCACTTGGCTCTTCTTCGGGGGGTTCTGCCGTCGGCCCTTGAGCGTAGGCTATCGCCAGGGTTAGCATTAGCCCCAGGCTGAGGGCCAGGGTTAGGGTGACCAATAACTTCCTTTTCATGAGCGCATCTCTCCTTTCACTACATCCTGCGGTGATATCGTTAGTGTATCACCGATTATAAACCTGGTCTATAGGGCTTCACTAGCTTTTTTTGACTAAATGATTGTAGTTCAAAATGACTAAAAGGACTAGTCAGCGCTTCAACATGGACTAGCCAGCGATAGTTCTTTTTTAGTTCTATATAGTTCTTTTTTAGTTCGCTCAGACCGGCTAGGGTCATTAACATCTGGCCGGGGCTTTTGTATAATAAATGCTATCGGAATTAAGGTGACAGGCACTTGCCGGACAATTTATTGGGCTTATTGGGTGTTTAAAAGTGCCTGTCACCTGGTTTTTCCTAATGGGCGCTAAGGATACTATTTTGACGATCTTCAATGGCAAGAATTCGATAAATAAGGTACTAACCTCAGCCAAAAGCTGGTTCATCGCCTTGCTGCTGGCTTGGGGGACAGCCTTAGTTCCTGCCTCCGCTTTTGCTCACGCGGGCCTGGTCCGCTCCGACCCGGCCGATAATGCCGTTCTCACGGAGCCGCCCGCAGAAATCCGCCTCTGGTTCAGCGAAGCCATTTCCCCTGATTTCAGCGGCGCGCAAATTCTGGATATTAACGGCCGGCCGGTCCAGGGCGTCAGCCTGCGGGTCAACCCGGCTGAAAACCTGCTCATCTTGACCCCGCCCGCGCTGGCGGAGGGGCTTTACAGCGTCCGCTGGAAAGTTTTATCCGAGGCCGACGGCCACTTTACCCAGGGCCTGCTGGTATTTGGCCTGGGCGAAGGGGTAGACCTGAGCCAGGCCGCTGCCGCCGAAACGGAAGCAGGGCCGCCGCCCTGGGAGGTCTGGCTGCGCTGGCTTAACTTTAGCGCCCTGCTGGCCCTGGCCGGCAGTGTTGGCGTCGCCTTCCTGGTTCTTGGTTCGGGCCGCGCTCTGCCCGCCGGGGAAGAACTCAACCTCTACTCGCTGCGGCGGGCCGCACAGGGCCGGGTGCTGGCCCTGGCGACAGGCTGGAGCAGCCTGGCCTGGCTGGCCGGCTTTGGCTTACTCCTGTGGCAGATTTTGCTGCTGGCGAACAGCCTGGCGGAAGAGGCGTCATTGGCCGGGGTGGGCTGGCAGCTTGTCAGCGGGACCCGTTGGGGCTGGTTCTGGCTGGCCCGGCAGGGAGTCCTGCTGCTTCTGTCAGGGGTCCTGTTCCGGCTGCATCGGTCAGCAGGGGCGCAGAAAAGTTCGGCCATGCTCCTCCGCTCTCACCTGCCCCCTCGCCGGGCTTCGCTCGGCAGAGTTCACGGGGGTGCTCCTCTGGGCTATATCGCTGCTTTGCTGTTATTGGCCCTTCTGACGATACAGGCCCTCACCGGCCACGCCGCCGCCCTGACTGCCTATACGGCCCTGGCCGTGCTTGTTGATACCCTCCACTTGCTGGCCGCCAGTCTTTGGGTCGGCGGGCTGCTGGCGCTGCTGGCCGGCTTGCTGCCCCTCCTGCGGCGAGACCGGGCCGATTTTGCGGCGCTGGCGCGGGCAAGCGTTGGCCCTTTCAGCCGGTCAGCCGCCCTCAGTGTGGGTCTCCTGGTCGCCACCGGGTTGTATAGTACGGGCCACCAGGTGGCTTCGCTCGATGCCCTGCTGGGCACGCTGTATGGACAGACTTTGCTGGCCAAACTGGGCCTGCTGCTGGGGGTGGGGCTTTTGGGCTGGCTCAATTCGCTGGCGGTCCATCCCCGCCTGGCTGCGCCGCTGGCTCGCCGGCTGGGCCGCCCGCCCGGCTGGACCCCCCTGGCCCTGCACCACCTGCCGCGGCTGGTCTTGCTGGAAGCCGGCCTGGGCTTGTTGGTTATCTTGGCGACGGGGGTGATGACCGCCACGCCGCCGGCCCGCGGGCCGGAGTTCGAGGTGGCGGCAGAGGAGATTCCCACCGCGCTCGATCAAACCGTTGACGATATGCTGATCACTTTTTCAGCCAAACCCAACCGGCCCGGCCAGAATATGTTTACCGTGCGCGCGGTCAGCACCCGTCGCCCGCCTCCGGCGGAAGTGATGCGGGTCATCCTGCGCTTCACCTTTTTGGGCCAGGAGATGGGCCGGACCTCGGCCGACGCCGTCGAGATCGAGCCGGGCCTGTACCAAATCGGCGGGAACTATCTTAGCCTGGCCGGGGCGTGGCAGGTGCAGGTGGTGGTGCGGCGAAAGGGGATCGAGGACAGCGTGGCCCAATTCAATTGGATGGTCGCGCCGCCCGGCCCGGCCCGCCCGGTCTTCATTTCCCGGCGCCCTTTGGAATCGATCTTGACCCCGGCCGCCGGACTCCTTGGCCTGAGCTTACTGCTTGTGGCCGGATGGTGGTTGGGACGTGGCAGAGGGGCGCAGCCAGGGCTTGTACCGGCCCAGGAGCCACTTGAAGATTTAGAAAACCCGGCCAGGCCAGAAATAGCCGCCACGCAGGATCCAACCTACCGGGTTAATACGGGGAGTTTGTAAGATGAAAGCTGTTTTGATTATACTGTTGAAACCGATCCTGCTGCTGGCGCTGCTGAGTCTCGTTCTTGCCGGCTGCGGCGTCAGCCAGCCGCCAGCGCCCGCCTCCGGCGTGGCGATGACGCTTGAGGTCGAGCCAAATCCACCCGGCGTGGGGCCAAGCCATTTGACCGTGATCCTGGCCGACAGCGCCGGCAAACCCATCGAAGGCGGGAGTCTTAAAATCGAGGGTAGCATGAGCCACGATGGAATGCAGCCGCGCCTGGCCAGGGCCAAAGCCGGGAGCGAGGGTAAGTATGAAGCCCCCTTTGTCTGGTCAATGGCGGGTGATTGGGTGCTGACTGTCACCGCCGCCCTGCCCAACGGCCAGGAAGTCATCGGGCAGTTTGATTTTACTGTTGCCGGGGAGGTGGCCAAGAGGGAGCAGGATCATGCCCCGGCCTTGATTCCGAACCAGGGCGCAGTGGTTCGCATTGTGTCGCCTCAAGACGGAGCGATGATTGAGCCGGGCCAGGAGGTCAAAGTAGAAATTGAGACCGATAATTTTGGGTTGGGTCAAAACGGCAATCACTGGCACGTCCTGGTGGATGGTCAATCGCCAAGAATGATCATGGGCGCTATGACCGAAACGATGCTGCCCGATCTGGAACCCGGCCGGCACGAAATTTCAATCCGCCTTTCTAACGGTAAACACGAGGAACTGCTGGAAGGCGCAGCGGTAGTCGTCACGGTTGCCGGCCCTGAACGGGATTCCGCGATGATGAGTATGGAGGAAGGGGACGAAGAACCTGCCCACGACCATGCTGAAGATAGTGAATGATGCTTACCCGGTGGAATGAACCCAGGTTATGAAAAAAATCCTCATCCTGGCGGTACTGCTCTTCGCGCTGCTTGCTTTTTCAGATAACCTGGCTTATGGACAACAGCCAGCGCCGGAACAGGTAACCCCGCCCATACTTGCTCAAGCCAACGGGACAGCGAAAATCGCCCCTGAAGTCCAAAAGGCCATGCAGTCGCTCCGGCCCGGCGAGATGTTGACCGTCATCGTAACCCTTGCCGACCAGGCCGATCTGAAGCGGCTGGCCGGGCCAATCGGCCTGAACCGGGCTGCCCGCCAGAGGGGAGTGATTGAAACCTTGCGGGCCAAGGCTGCTTCCAGCCAAAAAGTCTTAAAGGCGCTCCTGACCCTTCGTCAAGCCGAACGGCGGGCCGGCGAGGTAACTTACTTCTGGATTTTCAACGGCCTGGCGGTGACCGCCACCCCGGCCGTCATTCAGGAATTAGCGGCGCGGCCTGAAGTGCTTAAGATCACGCCCAATGAGACAATTCAGGCCCCGCCCCTTCTTTCGGAGAAGGACGAACTGGGCAGTTTGAGCGTTCAGCCCAATCTGGCCCTCATCAACGTGTCGGCGCTGTGGGACCTGGGCTATCGGGGGCAAGGCATCGTCGTGGCCAATCTGGATACAGGGGTAGATGGATCTCACCCCGACCTGGCCCCCAAGTGGCGCGGCGGGACAAATAGTTGGTTTGACCCTTATAACCAGCATCCGACCACCCCCACCGATCTTGCCGGCAGCAGCAGCGGGCATGGCACCCGGACGATGGGCATTATGGTTGGGGGGGAACATAACGGAACCGGCTTTGGGATCGCCCCGGAGTCCCAGTGGATTGCGGCAAAGGTTTTTAAGGATGACGGTTCGGGGACGACGGCCGGTTTCCACGCCGCCTTTCAGTGGCTCCTCAATCCTGATGGCAACGCCGCTACTCCGGATGCCCCGGACGTGGTCAATAACTCGTGGACTTACGGCAATCCTAATAGCTGCAATTTGGAGTTTCAACCCGATTTACAGGCATTGCGCGCCGCCGGCATCCTGCCGATCTTTGCCGCGGGGAATGCCGGCTTTGGCAGCACCACCAACCCCGCGCCCACCAGCCAAAGCCCGGGTAATTTGCCGGAAGCCCTGGCGGTAGGGGGTATTAATAACAGCAGTGCCATTTATTCGTCCAGCAACCGCGGCCCCTCAGCCTGCGACGGCACAATTTTTCCAGAGGTCGTCGCGCCCGGGGTGAGTGTGCACACGACAGATCGGTTTGGCCTTTACACTAATGCCACCGGCACTTCGTTTGCGGCTCCCCACGCAGCCGGGGCGCTGGCCCTGCTGTTAGACGCTTACCCGGCGATGAGCGTGGCCGAGCAGGAAACCACCCTGCTCAACAGTGCCGTAGAGCTGGGACCGCCTGCCGGGCCGGATAACAGCTTTGGCCGGGGCCGGATAGACCTGCTGGCCGGTTACGAATCACTCTTTGACTTATCGGTAACCCAATCTAGCTCGGCCAGTTCGCTGATGGCAGAGACTCCCCTGAGTTACACCCTGACCATTGCCAATGGAGGTCCTTTCACGGCTACCAGCGTAACCCTGAGCGACACCTTGCCGGCCAAGGCAGCTTTTGGGGGTGTAACATTTAGCCAGGGTAATTGTACCGGGACAAGTACGATCACCTGTGCTTTTGGCAATCTGACGAGTGGCGCTGTGGCCACAGTCACGGTTAGTATTACCCCAACCCAGGCAGGACTGCTCATCAATACGGTGAACGTGGCCGGCGCCAGGTCTGACCTAAACGCGGCGAATAACACCTCTACGGCCCAAACGACGGTGATCGGGCAGTCATTTCTACCTATGATTCTCAAGTAGCAGTTACAGGAGAAGGGAGCGTTAATGATGGAAAAACAACTGAGGTCTCGACCCAAATCGCTGCTGATGCTTGGCATGGTGGGATTAGTGTTCGTCTCTCTGGCCTGCTCGCTCTGGACAGGAGGCGCAAAAACTGTGCGCATCAAAAATACCCTGGCCACCCTGACGCCGACGGCGGCGACAATTGCCCGGGCTGAGGCTCCAGCGGCAGTAGTCCAGCAACCGGGAGCGTCTCCAGCCGCCCCTCAGGCCGCGCCTCAAAGTGGGGCCGCTACTGCCACGCCGATCCAGAAACGCCGGCCAATCTTGACCCCGACGCCGCTTCCGGCGGCAGTGGCTCAAGCGCCTGAGCAGCCGGTTGAGGTTGTGGCTGCTGCGCCAACGGCCATACCGCTCTCTGACCCTGGCCTGGACCCGGCTCCTGCTCCAGTGACTGACGCGACGCCTGTTTCCAACGCGCCCACGGTACCGGCTTCACCCGTCCAGAACGGACCGGTCGGTACTCCGCCGCCCACAGCCACCCTGCCGCCGCCGCCCGATCCTACCGATATCCCCCAAACAGAAGTGGATGGCTGGATCTTTCGGGGCGTTCAGACCTCGCTTGATCAGGAGCAAGCGGTCGTGGTGGGCGAGTTGATCAATAAAACGGGCGCCCCCCAACAGGCAGTTGACATCTCCGGTATTTTTTACGATGCTAAAAACCAGGTGATTCAAGACGAGATTGACACGTTGAGTTATGTTCCGGCCGATATCGTTCCTGCCGGCGCCCACATTCCCTTTGAGCTGGTTATCGAGAGCACGCAGCCTATTTATCGTCTGGACCTGGTGGCCAAGTCTGCGCCCGCCACCGAATCGCCGCGCCAGGATTTTAACTTTGCCAATGTCAGCCAATGGACCGATGAGTTTAATACCTACTGCCTCGACGGCGAAGTGAAAAACACCGGCTCGCCCCTGGGAGATTATCTGGTGGTGATGGCCATTGCTTACAATGAGCAAGGCAATGTGGTCAGTTTTGGTGAATACTCCCCGGTTCTGCCCGAGGTGGTGATCGGGGATCAAACCTCGCCGTTTGAGATGTGTATTGACCCGCTCAACCAGAACATTGCCCGCCATGAACTCAGGGCGCTCGGCTATTGAGCGAATACCAGCGTGTATATCACCGTTTTGCCAGGAGGATGATATGCCCAAGAAGAAACTGTCGGTGCGCGAGCAGCAGGTTTTGCAATTGGTGGCTTTAGGCTACACCAACTTCCAAATTGCTAAAAAGCTGACCATTGCCGAAAATACGGTTAAAGCTCACATGCAAAACATCTTCGCCAAATTAGAAGTTCAGAGCCGGACCCAGGCGGCTCTTTATGCAACGCAGCGAGGTTGGGTGACGGGAATAGCCTGACCGAACGCCGTTCCACAAGTTTGGCGTTTGCCGGTATAATCAGGAAAAATCAATCCAGCCGTATCATAAGGGAGGGGAGAGGCAGGATGATCAAACAGCGATTGCTTCTAATCCTGTTGGCCGTTTTAGGGAGTACTTTTTTTGCCGTTATGCTGGCCGCCGGGCCGGCAGGCGCTCAGGAATCCGGGGGTGGAGGGGGGGATCAATCCTCCACCCCAGAGGTTACGCCGACGCCATCACCTCCAGCAGGGGAAAGCACTGACCAGCCCGCAGCGCCGGATATTTCGCCGACACCGTCACCTGTACCAGAAGAAGGCACAGAGCAGCCTTTGACCCCAGCTATATCAGCCACACCCCCGCTGCTGGAAGAAGGGGACAGCCTTCCTGTGGAGCCTGAACTGGCGGCTACGCCATTGCTGGAACTGACCGGAATAGGCTGGGTGGAAGCAGGAAGTTGGCTGTCGCCAGCCTCGACGATCTCCAGTTTAGCCGTAGTTCCGGTAGATTGCGCCGTTTTGCCTGCACCGGTGGTCGGTTTCGAGATTTCAAGGGGGCAGGATCCCAACGATATCGCCGATTTTATTAACGATTTGATGGCTAATGGTTTCAGTGTGGGTACGGTTGACATCAGCGGCGGCGCCAATCCGCCGGCTTGTGTTGACGTGCTTATTGTGCATGGTTTGAGTCAAAATAACGCGATTGCCTCACCCTACACCCCAGCCGAAGGCGCTTTACTCCGGGCTTGGGCGGGGAGTGGCCACGGCCTCATGCTTTCCGGTGATTGGGGAAATTTCCGCGCCGGGACAGATGCCCTGTTTCAGGCCTACGGTTATACTCAACAAGGTCCCAATCCAGTCACCGATCCCACTGATTTTGACTCACCGGCGCCGCCGCCCCCAAATGCCTGGGTGATCTATCAAACAGATAACTTTATTAACCATCCGATCCTTAACGGAGTAACTTCGCTGGAACTCCTGGCCAGCTCCTGGCTGTCTCCTGCTGCCAATGCCATTGTCACTGCCGACGGGGACGCTGTCCCCCCCAATGCACCCGTTTTGGCCGCCTTTGTTGATGGGAGCGGCTGTGTAGCTCTTGCCACTGACAGTAATTGGATGGGTGTAGCGGGCGGGGGATATTTCAAGCAGAATAACGCCATCGTTGCCCGCCAGATGGTACAGTGGCTGAACGGCTGTACCAGCCTGAAGTTGTCAAAAATAGCCAGCCCCAGCCCGGTTCAGGCCGGCGGCCTGCTAACGTATACTTTGACTGCCAGCAATGACTCTGCCGCCGCCGTGACCAATGTTCTCATCACCGATACCGTGCCGCTTAGTACTGCTTTTTTTACCGCCACCGGACCCTTTGCCGGCCCCGATGCCAGCGGCGTGGTTACGTGGTCGCTGGGTACGCTCAACGCCAACACCGCCTCGAGCGTGGTTATGGTGGTGCAGGTGGATAATACAACGCCCGTTGGCGCCCTTATTGCCAATACGGCCTGGATCACCAGCGCCGAAGGGTTAACGGGCACAGCCACAACCTTCACCCCGGTCAACGTCCAGATGGTTGACCCGCTGGTGACAAAGGCGGCCAACACCAGCCAGGCCCAGGTGGGCGATGTGGTTACCTTTACCCTAACCGTACAGCAAGCGCCTCAGAGCAGCAGCAACGCCACCAACGTGCAGGTGGTTGACTTACTCCCCCCTGAATTGGATATCCTCGGCTCACCTCAGGTCAACAGCGGCTTTACCCTAGTGACCGGGCAGTCAGTCACCTGGACCATCCCGGTGCTGGCTCCGGCAGATGTCCGTTTGATGACGATCCAGGCCAAAGTCAATAATGTCACTGCGCCCCCCTTGACCCTTCGCAATCAAGCCACGCTTAGTTTTGATCAAGGCCCCGTTCGCTCATCGAATCAAGTAGAGATTCTGGTTCCCGCCGCCGCGCCGACTGCAACCTCAACGCCCATTCCGCCACCCCCTGATGCTAACCGGGATAATAACAATGATAACGACAGTGACAACGACAACGACAATGACAGCGACCCCGGGCCGCCTCCGGCTACTCCTGTGCCGGCGACGGCGGTTTCGAGCATCGTTTCGGCGGCTCCGGCTGTACTGCCGGTGGCTTACTTGCCCGAAACTGGCTACCGGGACATCCCTGCCTCGCCGGCAGGCTGGGTGCTGGTGGGGCTAACTTGCTTGGGGCTAATGGGCCTTCTCCTCAAGGTACGGCGGTAAACGCACAACAAAAACCTTTCGGCCTCAGTTGCGTTTAGGGATCGAATCAAGGGTCAGAATTTTGCCGGGATTCGGGGATAAAACATGCTTCAGGAATCTCCTGATCCCGGCCCAACTGGTCTGCGTTTATATCCCGGCGCAGGGACCGTTCTCAAAACTTTTCCCCCAACGCTTTAAGCTGGAGAGATTAATAGTGGGTGACTACCTTCGTGCCAATCGGGGTCCACTCGAAAAGCCACTGCGCATCCGGTGTAGGCAGATTGACACAGCCGTGGCTCATCGGCTGGCCGAATTTGTTGTGCCAGTAGGTGCCGTGCAGCCCGTAGTTGCCGTAAAAGTACATGACATAGGGCACGCTGGGTAAAAAGTAAGCATCATCGCCGGCGCCGCCCGACATATCGGCGGACTCGTACTTGACGTAAATGGAAAAAGTACCGGCGACGGTCGGGTACTGCCAGGTGCCGGTGGAGATCCGGGTGCGAAGAACAGGATGCTGCCCTTCATAGGCCACCAGGGTTTGTGAGGTCAGGTTGACCTCAATCCACTTTTGACTGGCCGGGTTTGGCCTGGAGGGCCAGGTGGGGTATGGATCGGCCAGCGCCGGACCGTAAAATGGGGGCTGCTGCGCCGGGTAGGGTCTCCAGACTGGGAGAGCCGCATTAACTTCGCCCCAGGGAGGCACGGCAGGCAGCGCAGGCCGGTTCAAGAGTGACTCAGATGCCGGAGCCAACGCTGGCTCTGGAATTATTAATTCCTGCCCTGCATAAATAGAGGCGCCGAACCCATACAGTCCGTTGGCGGCTTGCAAGTCGGCGATGGGGATACGGTAACGGTCGGCTATCCTGTAAAGCGTATCGCCCGGCTGGACAATGTAACGGCCCGGCTCAAACGAGGGGGACGGAGGCGGGGTAAAGTTGACAAAGCGCGGGTCAATACCTTGCTCGGGAGCGGCTCCGGCAAAAGTGGCTGGCTCCATAAAAGGGTGAGCAGTTGGGATGACCAACTGCTGGCCGGCGTAGACAAACAAACCGCCGTTTAGACCATTGGCGGCTGCCAGATCGTCAACGCTGAGGCCGTAGCGAGAGGCAATCGTGAAGAGGGTGTCGCCGGGTTGAACGATGTAGGTTTCGCCGCTGGCATAGACCGGCTGGCTGCCCAGCAAAATCAAAGTGGCGATACAGAAGATGATGAGCCGGTGCTTCATTAATTATCCCCTCCGTTTGACCAGACAACTTGTCATAAGGTTATTCGCTTTATGTAAAATTGTCAAGTGATTACGGGCCGATTATTAAGAACCCGGCTCAACTTGACGGGGGGAATAGGTTGTGATACCGTCTTGTTTGCTCTCGTTCCCCTCAAATGGAGCATCAAGCAGAAAAAATTGATTGGGGTAAGCTCATGGATACCATTACTTCGTTTTTAGAGTCAGCGCAAGCTGGTTTTTTAACCGACCTGGCGGCGCTGGTTAATCTTGACTGCGGCACCGAAAATAAGGCGGGTGTGGATTGGGTTGGCGCCTGGATTCGCGACCGCTGCCTGGCCTGGGGGTGGGAAGTGCAGCACTTTCCGCTAACCGACTACGGCGACTGCTGGCTGGCCCGGCTGCGCGGGCGGGGCACAGGCCGGGTCATGCTGATGGGCCATCTGGACACGGTTTATCCTGAGGGGACGGCGGCCAGCCGACCCATGCGCTTTGCCGGGCCTCATATTATGGGGCCGGGCGTCTGTGATATGAAAGGCGGCGTGCTGGCCGGCATGTATGCGCTGCGAGCGCTGCAAACCGCCGGGTTTGCTGATTTTGCCGAGCTGGCCTTCTTTTTCAACAGCGAGGAAGAGCTGGGTTCGCCGGTTTCGCGGACCTTATACACGCCGGTAGCCCAGCCGATGGACGCCGTGCTGGTGTTAGAGTCGGCCCGGATGAACGGCGATATTGTCAGCGCGCGCAAAGGGGCCGGGGTCTATACGGTTCGAGTCAAAGGGAAAGCGGCCCATGCCGGGGTAGAGCCGGAGAAAGGAGCCAACGCGATCCTGGAAATGGCTTACCAGGCCATTGCTTTTCAAGAGTTGAACGGCGTCGCTCCCGGAGTTACGGTCAATGTGGGGGTGATTAGCGGGGGGACGGCTCACAATGTTGTCCCGGATACTGCCGAGTTAGAGGTTGATGTCCGCGCGGTTGACCTCGCCGGAGTCGCGGCCATCCGGCATGCGGTAGCTGGTTTAAGCGGCCCAGCGACGGTGCCGGGAACGCAGGTGCAAATCCAGGGTGGATTTAGCTACTTCCCCATGGCTAAAACCCGGGCGACAGCCTTTTTAGTTGAGCTGGCCCAGCAAGCTGCCCAGGAATTGGATTTCACAGTCAACGATGCGGCGACTGGCGGCGCGTCCGATGCCAACCAGATTGCGGCGCTGGGCGTGCCCGTGCTCGACGGCCTGGGGCCGGTCGGCGGCCTCGATCACGGCCCGGACGAGTATATCGAGCAGGCGAGCATTGTGCCGCGCACGGCGCTCCTGGTTGGGCTGATCCGGCGCATCCTGGTTCAGCGTGATGATTTGGCCCGCTTGCGTCATTCTTGAGAAGCGGCTAGGACACTGTCTCTGACCGGGTAGAGGGGACCGGGCGGGGTTTAAAGAGGGGGGGCAGGCGCAGTTCCATGCCGCCCAGCAAGCCCTGGCGGCGGAAAATCATGATCAGGATAATGGCAATCGCCACTACGATCTGGCTGAGACCGTAAAGCGGGTTGCCGCCGATGGCTAACTGAGTTTCGACTTTGCGCAGCAATTCCGGCACCAGCGTCATCAAAATTGCCCCGAGAACCGAGCCGCTGATGCTGCCCATCCCGCCGACAACCAGCATCACCACCACATTAAAGGTAATGAGAAACGAGAAAGAGCTGGGGGTAATGGCCGTAATCTGATGCGCCCACAGCGAACCCGCGGCCCCGGCAAAAAAGGCGCTGACGGCAAAAGCCAGCAAACGGGTGCGAAATACCTGCACCCCGCGCGTCGAAGCGACCAATTCGTCTTCGCGGATAGCTAACATGGCCCGGCCATAGGGCGAATTGACCAGCCGCCAGATCACGTAAATGGTGAGCAAGGCCCAGCCGTAGGCCCACCAGATGTTGGTCAGCGCCGGAATACCATTGATACCTCTAGCCCCCCGGGTGATGCTCTGCCAGTTATTGGCCACAACCCGGACCACAACCATTAAGCCCAGGGTAGCCACGGCCAGGTAATGGCCCCGCAAGCGCAGCACCGGGATACCCACCAGCACCGCGACGCCAACCGCCAACAGGCCGCCAATCACCGTGGCCACGGGAAAGGGCAGGCTCAGGGCGTTAAGCCAGTCCGGCAGGCCGGTGATACCGGATTTGTACTGCTCCGGCAGGGTCAGCAAGGCCGCGCTGTAAGCACCCATGGCCATAAAAGCGGCGTGGCCCAGCGAGAAGTCGCCGGTAAAGCCGTTGGTCAGGTTAAGGCTGACGGTGAGCATAATGTTGATGCCCATCACTGCCAAAATTCGCAGGTAATAATCGTTCAGGGTAAATTGGGCCAGTGCCAGCAGGGCCAGTAAGGCCAGGAAGTAGATCAGGCGGTTGAGCATGTCAGGCTCTTTCTTCCGTCGAAACGCCGAGGAGGCCGTGGGGCCGGATCAACAGCACCAGCAGCAGCAGGGCAAAGACAAAGGCGTCGCGGTAGCCGGAAAAGGCCGGCGGCAGAAATCCGACAAAGAAAATCTCGGCGAAACCGAGCAGAAAGCCGCCCAACAGCGCCCCCGGAATTGTGCCGATGCCGCCAATCACCGCCGCTACAAAGGCCTTGAGGCCGGGTAAAAAACCCATAAAAGGCTCGACGGTGTTATACTGCGCCGCCCAGAGAAAGCCGGCCACCCCGGCCAAGGCGGAACCCAGGAGAAAAGCAGTGGCAATGACTTGATTAATATTGATGCCCATCAGGTGGGCCGCCCGTAGATTTTCGGCGGCGGCGCGCATGGCAATACCCAGGCGGGTGCGGCGTACAAACAGGTTCAAGCCGACCATCAACAGGATGGTCAGGGAAATGGTCAGCACATCCAGTGTGGAGAAGCTGACCCCGTTGACCTCGTAGACCTGCTTGATCCCTGCCGGCAGCCGGAACGAGCGCGGCTGGGCGGTCAGGGCCATGACCGTACCATTCTGAATGAGGGTGCTGATGCCGAGCGAGGTGATGAGCATGGCAACTTCGGGCGCGCCGCGCAGGGGGCGATAGGCGACCCGCTCGACCAGGACCCCCACCAGGCCGATGGCCAGCATGGGCAGCAGCACTGCCGCGCCCAGGGGCAGAAAGCTGTTAGCCACCAGCGCCAGGGCCAGGTAAGCGCCCCACATCATCAAGTCGCCGTGGGCAAAGTTAATCAGCCGCAAAATGCCGTAGACCATCGTCAGGCCGATGGCTACCAAAGCATAAATACTGCCTAAATTCAGGCCATTAATAAACTGCTGTATAAAATAAGAGAGTGGATACATAGCACACCCAGCCAGATGAGTTTCTATCTACTATCTACTATGCTCATTCTTCCACTACCCGCCCAGATAGGCGGCCTGCACCTGTGGGTCATGGGCCAGTTCGGCCGCAGAGCCGGTGAGACGCACCTGGCCCGTTTCCAGCACGTAGGCCCTGTCGGCAATGCGCAGCGCCTGAAAGGCGTTTTGCTCGACCAGGAGAATGGTGACATTCTGCCGGCGTAACTCCTGGATGATTTCAAAAATGCGTTCAACCAGAATGGGCGCTAACCCCAACGAGGGTTCATCCAGAAGCAGCATGCGCGGGCGGCTCATCAGGGCGCGGCCGATGGCCAGCATTTGCTGCTCGCCGCCGCTCAGAGTGCCGGCAGATTGACCTCGGCGCTCAAATAAGACCGGAAAAAGCTGGTGAACGCGAGCCAAATCCTGCTGCATCTCGGCTCGGTTGCGGCGATTGTACGCGCCCAAAATCAGGTTTTCGGCCACGCTCAACCGGCCAAAAATGAGCCGACCTTCCGGGCAGTGGGAAATGCCCCAATTGACGATGTGGTGCGGCGCGGCCTTGCTCAGGTCGTGCCCCTCGAACAGCACCCGGCCCGACCGGGGCCTCAAAACGCCGGAAATGGTCAAGAGGGTGGTACTTTTGCCCGCGCCGTTGCTGCCGACAATCGTGACCAGTTCCCCGGCCTCGACACGCAAATTAATCCCACGCAGAGCCTGGATATTGCCATAAGAGACGTGCAGATCGTCAATTTCAAGCATAGTCGGCGCTGCTGGCGGCGTGTCCCAGGTAAGCTTCGATTACAGCCGGGTTTTGCCGGATCGCCGTTGGATCACCCTCGGCAATGACCTCGCCGTAATTGAGGGCCTGGATGCGGCGGCAAACATCCATCACCACCTGCATGTTGTGCTCGATGAGAATAATGGTCAGCTCAAGCTGTTGGTGGATGCGTTTGATCAAGCCCATAAACTCCTCGGTTTCGTTGGGGTTCATGCCGCCCACCGGCTCGTCGAGCAGCAGCAGGCGGGGCGACAGGGCCAGGGCGCAGGCCAGCTCCAGGCGGCGCTGCTGGCCGAAGGAGAGCGTTTCGGCCCGGGCCTCGCGGACCTCGTCCAGGTTCAGCCAGGTGAGTAATTCACGGGCCTGTTGGGTCAATTCGCGCTCGCTGGCAGTAAAGTTCGGCCAGCTTAAAAAGACCTGCCACAATTGGGCCTGCTGGCCGGTTTGCAGAGCCACCTTAAGATTCTCCAGCACCGACAAAGGTTTGAAGAGCCGCAATTTTTGAAAGGTGCGGGCGATGCCCAACCGAGCAATGCGTTCCGGCCTAGCCTGGGTAATGTCAACACCCGCGAGATCAATCCGCCCGGAAGTCGGCCTGACCACGCCGGTGAGCAGGTTGAAAAGGGTCGTTTTACCCGCGCCGTTCGGCCCGATGATTCCCAAAAATTCACCCTGTGTTAGCTGGAGGTCGTAATCACAAACAGCCTGCAATCCTCGAAAGGACTTATTTAATTTTTCAACCTGCAAAAGATAGGACGGCTCTGCGGAAGACATGTTTGGCTTTGACCGGCAACTGGACTGGCAACAGATTAACCCTTTTAGAGGGCCAGATTATACCAGAAAGCAAAGAGACCTGTCAAAGAGTCATAATTTATGGTCAAGATTTTTGCGGCTGGAAGTCTCTTGACAAGCTTAATAGAAATCACTATACTTGGGACGCTCATCTTGGCCTCCCGACTGACACAAACCGACTGTTCTCAAATCAAACATCACCGGCATTAAGTCGGGATTCTGTCTCACTAGAGACCTAAAGACTTCGGACACCCACAATTTCGTTGCAGTAGTGTCGTTTTATTCAAAAGGACTTAACACGGGCAATGATTTTTGGCAAACGCCGGAGTCTTTGTTTTTGAGCCTTTCAAAGAAAGGAGAGGGCTTGATCGAAAAGTGATCCTAAAATTTAGTTTATCACCTAACTACCTAAGTTTTGCCCAAAATAATGACAACGTCCCAGGGTGACAGCAAGG
>JAHDWA010000055.1 GCA_023382535.1 Anaerolineae bacterium
ACCTGGAGCGACCGCCAGGCCAAGGCCAACTTTGCCCCGGTGGACCGTCAGGATATTTTGACCCGCCTCAGTGACCTGCCCATCCACACCTGGAATTACAAAACGCAAGATTCCTCTATTCGCCACATGGGGCCAACCGCCCAGGATTTTCGGGCTGCTTTCGGCCTGGGCGAGGACGAGCGCCACATCAACACGGTAGATGCCGACGGCGTGGCTCTGGCCGCCGTCCAGGAATTGCACCGGCTGGCCCACGCACAAGCAGCACAGCTTGCTGCCCAACAGGAACGGATTGCCGCGTTAGAGGCCAGGCTGGCGGCGTTAGAGGCGTTAATTGAAGCCCAAGGAGGAGGGAAATGACCTATCGCATCTGGCTGTTAGGCGCTCTGCGCGTCGAGGGCGCCAGCGGAGATATTCATCTGCGCGGCCGTAAAACCCAAAATCTCCTGGCCTTTCTGCTGCTTCACCCCGATATTCCGTACACCCGCGAGTTCCTGGCTGACCTGCTCTGGCCGGATGCCCCGCCTGACCGCGTGCGCCGCAACTTCTCAGATACGCTCTACCGTCTGCGACAGGCGCTTGGTGGGGATTGGTTACAGGTTGAGTTAGATCAAGTGTCGCTGAAACCTTCGGCTAACCTGTGGGTAGATGTCTGGGAATTTGAACAATTGCTCAAAGCCGATGATGCGGCGGCCCTGGCCCAAGCCATTGGCCTCTATTCTGGCGATTTACTGCCGGAGATTTATGACGATTGGATTCTGTCCCGGCGAGTCAATCTGCACGAGCAGTACGTCACCGCTCTGGAAAAACTGGTTGAGTTTCAGCAAGACCAATCCAATCTGCCCCAGGCCCTCCACTACGCCCGGCGCTTGATCACTGTCGAACCACTGCGCGAACACAATCACCAAACCTACCTCCGTCTACTCGGACGTTTGCGTCATCGCAATGAAGCGCTGGCGCATTATGATCATCTGCACGATTTTCTGCACAGAGAATTGAGGATTGACCCCATGCCGGAGACCCAGGCCATCATCGCGGCTATCCGGCAAGAGTTAACCCTGCCTGACTTGACGCTTTCTCCAACCGAACGCACTCCCTTTGTGGGGCGAACGCGAGAGCGAACCATCTTGTTAGAGGCTACCGAAGCGGCTGTGGCCGGGCATGGCGGCCTGATTGCGGTTGAGGGTGAAGCGGGCATTGGCAAAAGCCGTCTGATACGCGAGGTCATCGCTGGGATGCACTGGCGGGGTGTGGTCGTACTGACCGGCAGCACCACCGAGCAGCCAGCCGCCTACCCTCTCTTGCCCCTGGCCGAGGCGCTAACTGAAGCCCTGACCGGCGTCCGGGCGGCCCAGGTAGAAGCGCTTATACCGGCCCAAACGTTAGCCCGGCTGGCCTCCCTTTATAAACCGTGGCGCTCACAGGCTGAATTACCCGATTTACCCCCGCTGCAGGCCCGTTTACTTTTTCACCAGGCACTGATCCAATTATTTCAAGTACTGGCCAGCTTCAAGCCGCATATCCTGATCCTGGATGATCTTCACTGGGCCGACCCCGCCTTGTGGACCGCCCTTGAGGCGTTGGTTCCTGTTTTGGCCCAGCAGCGCCTGCTTCTAATCCTGGCTTACCGCCGCCCTGAGATTGAGCGCAATGCCGGTTGGGAAACTCTACAACACTGGGAGCGGGAAAGCGCCATGCAGGTAATGACCTTAAAACCGCTGACCGAAGCAGAAACTGCCCAAATGTTGCCGTCCGAATTACAGTCTGAAATCCCCCAGGTTCTGGCCAGTACTGGCGGCAACCCCTTTTTTATTACCGAAATACTGGTCACCATGGCCGAGGGACGCGCCCTTCACGACAGCACCGTCTTGACCCGAGCCGAAAGACTGCCAAAAACAACATTCCAGGCCCTGGAAGCGGCTGCCGTGCTGGGTTCAGAGGTCCCCTATCAACTCTGGGCGGCGATCACCGGCCTGCCTCCTCATTTTTTGGCCGAAGCCAGTGAACAACTGGAGGCCCATTATTTTCTCCAACCCAGCAAATCCGGCTACACTTTCAGCCACGACCTGATTCATACGGCCATCTATAAGCATATCAAACCGAGCCGCCAGCGGCAGCTTCACCGGCAGGCAGCCGACACCTTGGCTCAATTTGAGGCGAATAATCTCCGCGCCCGCGCTTTTCACCTTGACCGGGCCAAGGCTCACCCTGAAGCGGCAATATTGTATCGCCAGGCCGGAGAACAAGAGCTGGCCCGATTTGCTTTCAAGGAAGCGCAGGCAGCCTTTGATCGCGCATTAATTTTGATGCCGCTTACGCCGGCCCAAGAACGGATTGAAACCTTATTGGCATTGGCCCGAGTCTGCGATGTGACCGGCGACCGGACCCGCCAGGGAACCGCCCTGGCAGAGGCACTGCAAGCGGCGCGCCAGCTAGCCAATAAAACCTTAGTTACCCAGGCACTCTTGTTATCAGGCCAGGCCGCTGCCCAAACCGGACAGGTTGAGGCCGCCACAGCCCAGCTTACTGAAGCGTTGACGTTGGCTAAACAACTGAACAATGAGACACAGCAACTGGAAACCTCCTTTCTCCTGGGCGACCTCGCTGCCCGGCGCGGCCAGTTTGATGAGGCCAGGGTTCACTTTGAGACGACCCTCAGCCAAGCTCAAAAGATAGGCAACCGGCAGCACGAAGCGAATGCATTGAGGGGTCTGGGCATTGTGGCCCGGCAGACAGGCCAAATCGAACAGGCGCTTGACTGGTTTGAACAAACCCTGGCCGTGTACCGGCAAATAAACGACCGCTTCGGCGCTTCGGTTATCCAGGCCAACCTCCTGGGCGGGTATTACTATCTGGGTGCCTGGGATCGCCTGTTGGCCCTGGCCGACGAGGCCCTGGCCGTGAAAGAGGCGCTGGGAGACCGGCTGGGGGCGGCAGTTGTCTATCAAACTCAGGGGTTGGCGGCTTATGCCCTGGGCGATTTTGGCCGAGCGCGGTCTCTGCTGGAGCAGGCTGTGCACGAGTGCGAAGCCAGCAGAGATCGGCGCACTGCCGGGTTAACTTATAACGTCTTGGGATTGGTAGCCGAAGGCGAAGGTAACCTGACCGGAGCCAAACAGCATTATGAAACTGCCCTGGCTGTCGCTGCGGAGATTAAAGCCGAAACTGAAGCGGCTTATGCCCAACACGACCTGGGCGCCTTATATCTCCACCTGAAGGAGTCTGGCAAGGCTGCCCCTTTACTTGAAGCCGCTCGACACACCTGGACCAAACAGCAGAATGAGTTACTCCGGCTTAAGAGCGAAGCCTATCTGGGGCTGGCCCGGCTCTCTCTGGGGGAACATGCGGCAGCCGAAGCCTTGGCCCAAGCAGGCTGGAACGCCTTTCAACATGGTCTGCCCCATGGAGAGCAGCCACAAGCCTGGCTCTGGACGCTCTCGCGTTTGTGCAATACTTTGCAGCACCCGGAACAGGCCGACCAACTGCTCCACGCGGCTTACGACGAATTGCAGCGCCAGGCCGGGGTCATTGCCGATGCCGCCATGCGCCACAGCTTCCTGGAGCGCGTGCCCTTAAACCAAACCATCGTGGCTGCCTATGACCGGCTGACTCACGCGGCGCGTTACCTGACGGTTACCCTGGCTCGCCTGGATGCGCCGCTAGGCCGACCATTGACCGCGGCCGAAACAGTCACCATCCGCTGGACGATCAACGGACCGGAGGATGAAGCCATCGCCAACAAATCGGCCCGGCGGCGCTATCGCCTGCAACGTTTGTTGGAGGAGGCAGCCGCCCAGGGTGCGACTCCCACCGATGAGGATTTGGCCCAGGCCCTCGGCGTTAGCCGGCGCACCATCCTGCGCGATGTAGAAATCCTGGCCGAGTCTGGCCTCACCTTCTCCACTCGCCGCCGGGCCAAGCGCCCCATATCCTTGCCCCCGTTTTGCCTCAATTTTGTCACAATAGTGGCCCTCCACAGCTTCGATCCGCTCACTTATTTTTTGTCACAATAGTCTCTTAACCTCTCCATCCAACGATAGTTCACCGATACCTTCAGGCTACAATCGAATTACCAAGCAGGGTTGCCGATACGGCCCTGTAATGAGAAACGCGATGAGGATTTCGTGGCTAGACAGCGTTTTGCCTTTGTGCTGCGGCTTTGGCTTGAAACAGAAGCAAGTGAGGTCAAAACCGGCCCGATGCTGCGTGGCTCTTTGGAATTGGTGGAGCCAAAACAACTCTATTACTTCAATTCTTTTGAACAAATCATACCGATATTGCGCAACATTACCGGCTGGGAAAACCGACCCGATTCTAATGAGGGTGGAGAGGAGGGCGAGATGTAAGAAGGGTTTGCGCCGATGGGTAAAGAGTCTATCGCTCAAATCAGCTTTTAATCATCACAGATAAGGGGGTATTATGCACTTTTTAGTAACGAGTCAAGCCAGTAAGCTAGGGATTAGTCTCTGGGGAGGAATACTTTTGGTGGGCGCAGTAATTGTGGCTTTGGTTGGGCCGGTGCGCCCGGCACTGGCCGCCGCCTGTACGGTTACACCGGGGTCCGGCACTTATCCATCCATCCAAGCGGCGATTAATGACACCAATTGCGATCCGATCAATATCCCGGCAGGCACACACGCCGAGAATCTTACTATCGCCCGTAGTTTAACCCTTCAAGGTGCAGGAAAGACGACGACGATCATTAACGGGGGTAACTCCAACCGAACTATAACAATTAATGCGGCCGGTATAGTGGTCTTTATGAATGATCTGCGCGTCACCGGAGGCAACGCGACTTCCGCCGCATCAAACCCCGGCTTTGGCGGCGGTACTCTGGTGGCAGGAGGAGCAACCCTGCATGGGCAGAATTTACAAGTTGATAACAACGTAGCCTCTACCGGCAGCAGTACAGGTTTTGGGGGCGGTCTGGCCGTGCGTGATGGGTCAGCCTATTTGACCAGCACCACGATTTTACAGAATGTTGCTAAGGGCGGCGGTACAGCGGTTTCCCACCAGGGGCAGGGCGGTGGGTTGTACGCGGCCGGTAATCTTGGCGCGGGCCGGGCGATCTTATCCCTGGTGAACAGCCAGGTTTCAACTAACACGGCTTACAACGTCGCCTCTACGGCCAGGGGAGCCGGCGGCGGACTATACGTAGGTGAAAGCGCCAATACTCAACTTAACCTGAATGGAAATAGCTGGTATGGCAACGTTGCCCGCAGCAGTTTAGCCAATGCCGGTGACGGCGATGGGGGTGCGGTGGCGGTAGTCACCCTCAACAGTACGGCTACAGTGACCATGGCTAACGATAGTTTCAGCGGCAATACGGCGAATGCCAGCAATAATACCCTCTCCACCACCGCCGCCAGGGGGGGCGCTGTTTTTATAGACACCAACGCGGCTGTATCCGGGCATAATATCAACGCCGTGTTGGCCCATGTTAGTTTGCAGAACAATAAGGCCAAGACCGGCAGCGGCGATGCCGTGGGTCAAGGCGGCGGACTCTACGCGGCTGAGAGCAGCCTGACCTGGCAAGGTGGCTTGCTGCAAAGCAACATTGCCGCCGTAACCGGTTCCGGTCAGGGTGGCGGGATACGGCTCTCCGGCGGACCGCTGGCAGCCAGCCGGTTAACCATTCGCGACAACGTGGTGCGGCAAAGCGGCGGCGCCGCCACTTTTTTGGAAGGCGGCGGCATCCAGGCCAGCGGTGCAGGCAGTGATCTTAATTTGACTAACAGCATCGTGGCCGGCAATACCGCCTCTGGCGGGTTGGGAGCTGGGCTGTATATTGACTACGCTGGCGTCGGCCAGAACGAGGTAGGCCGCATCACTTATGTCACCATCGCCGACGACACGCTTAACGGCGCTCAGGGCATTTATTATAGCGGCAGTGCCGGAGATAGACTTTTCATTACCAATACGATTGTCGCCAGTCACACTACCGGTATTCATAATCAGGGCGCAACCGGCACGGTTGAAGAGAATTATTCTCTCTTCTTTGGCAACTCCAGCAACACGGTTGGCTCGGTGGTTGGCAATGTGGGTAGTTCTAGCGGCAATCCGGCTTTTGTCAACCCGGCCGGAGGAGATTACCATATCACCTCTAATTCGGCAGCCAAGGATAACGGCACCAATGCTGGCATAAGCGATGATATTGACGGCGATACCCGGCCCCAGGAGAGCGGTTTCGATATCGGGGCGGATGAGTTTGCGGTGAAGAAAACTTACCTGCCGATCATCCAAAAGAATTGATTCGACCAGGACAGGCAGAGGGCTGGCTTCTTATGAAGTGAGCCAGCCCTCTAAACCTCGTTTGTGATACTTTCTCCAAATTTCCCGTCGCTGCCTCCATTAACCACGGGTTTTCATCTTTGTCTGCCAGCAAAAGCTGATCAGCTTCCAGCCACTCGACGGTGCGGAATAATCGTTTATCGTCATCAATCAAAATGATGGGCGAGAACGTGGCCAGATCCACCCGAGCGATGGATTTCCAGCTTGAGTGTACCTGGCCTCTAACCCGACTTTGGCCAAAAAAACCGGGCAGAAGAGCCACGCTAGGCCAGCACCAAATCAACAGCCTCTTTTTTCAGTCGCTGATTCCGGAAGTCAGAAGGGGAACAGCCCCGGTGTGATTGGAACGTCGTGGCAAAATATTGGCTCGAATTGAAGCCTGAGGCAAAGGCAACCTGGGTAATGCTCATGCCGGCGTATTCAACCAGGAGCCGGGCAGCCAGGTCCAAACGACAGTGAATTAGATATTCCACAGGTGTCATATTCGTGAGCTGCTTGCAGTAGCTGGAGAACTGGCTGCGCGACAGGCCGCATTGTCCGGCCATTGCCCCTAAATCCCAATCAGAAGCGGCGTGCTCCGGCAGGGCAGCCAGGAACATTTCGACAGCCCGCTGGGAGGTTGGCAAACGGCTGTCGAGCGGAATTTGTTTTTGTTGCAGCATCTCCAGCACGGTAATGACCAGCTCGTTGATGTACAATTTTAATTTGGTTTCACTGTTCTCCAGCTCATGGCTTTCCAACAGTTCGGCCAGGCGGGTGAAACAGCGGGCAATTTCCTCATTGGCCGGCCAGACCGGCTGTTCGTTGTGACTTAACAGGCGGGTCAACTGCTTCAAGTCGCTGCGCGAGCAGACCAGCCAGTCGGGCCAGCGCCACCTCTGGTTGGGCCGGCGCACGTTGACATCCAGGATCAGCCAGTAGAGCCGGCTGGCCCCGACCTGCGGGTTCCCCACCCGGTGGAACTGCCAGGGCCGGGTGATGGTCAGGTCGCCTTTTTTGAGCAGCCAACTTTTGCCGTCAACCTCAAAGCCGGTCTTACCCCGGGCCAGGTAGGTGAACTCGATCCCCTCGTTGCAGTGCAAATCTAATCCCCAGGATTGAGGACGCGGAGCATCCCAAATCCCAATCGAACGCACCTCCGGCAGGGTGGTTGGCGGCAGGCGCAAACCGGGATAGCTTCCCCGCGACCAGGCGTGCAAGTAAACCTCGCCTCGCTGGGCGGCGGCTTTCAGCGGCTCGCACGTGTCCGCATAATAGACCTTGTCTTTATCCTGAAAAATAACCGGTAGATCAGCCATAGCTTTTGCCTCAATGTTTAAAATTTACCAATCTTTGATTTTGAAAGACTCTAGGCAGGTTTTGAGATATAGTCAAATTGACCAAGATCAAAATTAAGGGGAAGAGAAGAGATGTTTTTGAAAAGAGATCTCACAATAGTTTTAGCCGGGCTGTTGGGTGGGCTGCTCCTAGTCAGTCTATTCGGCGGATGCGGTACTTCTACGCTTACCCCGACGTACCAGGACATTGCCTATGCCAGCACCTCCAGCACCCAAAAGCTAGATTTATACCTGCCACCGGGCGATGGGCCGTTCCCGGTTGTTATTAATATTCATGGCGGCGGCTTCAAGCTGGGCGATAAGAGCATGGTAGACCAAGTCCTGGGGAAAAGTTTGTTGAATGAGGGGTACGCCATCGCCAGCATTGACTATCGCTTGTCTGGAGAAGCGCAGTTCCCGGCGGCAGTCCTCGATGCCAAAGCAGCCGTCCGGTTTTTGCGGACCAATGCCGCCCAATACAAACTGAATCCCGACAAAATCGCGGCGTTTGGGCAGTCTGCCGGCGGAAATCTGGCCTCAATGTTAGGCACAACAGGGGATGTGGCGGAATTTGATGACCCCAATCTCGGCAACACCGGCGTGTCGAGCCGGATCCAGGCGGTCATTAATTGGTTTGGACCTAACGATTTTGGGCAGATGGATGCCCAGGCCAAAACGCAGGTCTGTTCGGCCAGCGACCAGACGCATAACAAAGCCGATTCCTTCGAGTCGCTGTATTTGGGGGCAGCGGTCCCCACCGTTCCAGAGCTGGTCAAGCAAGCCAACCCGATCACTTACATCAGCCAGGATGATCCGCCCTTTCTGATCCAGAAAGGAGATCAGGACTGCACTGTGCCGGTTGAAAATACGAAAATGCTGGCCGATGCCCTCCAAGCGGCCGGGCTAGATGTGCAATACGACCTACTCAAGGGAGTTGGTCACGGGGACGGCTGGTTCACAACCGTCTTCCAGAGCGACGGCAACATCCAAACCGTGCTCAACTTTCTAAGCACTAAACTAAAATAAATATATCGTGCAAAGGAGAAACTAAAATGAAAGTCGGATGTTTTGCGTTAATTGATCCCTTTTCGGTGCTGGATCACCAACTGGGCCGCATTCAGGAGTGGGGCTTCAAGTACGCCGATGTGACCGACAATACCGACGGCGGCTGCCTGGGCGTTGAGTTTGGCTTTACCGCCGTAGCCAGCCTCGACGCCAACCCCTTTGACTTAAAGCGGATGTTCGAGCAGCACGGCTTGACCATTACCAGCTATTGCGCCCATGCCAACCTGCTCGACCCGGCGGCGCCGTGGCGCTACGGCACGGCCCAAATTATCAAGGCGGTGCGGGCCGCGGCAGCCATGGGCGTCAAGCACGTCATCACCACCGAAGGCGACCCCAAGACCGACTTTGGGCACAATCTGTCGGAACGCGAGGCGCTGTTCAGTATCCGCGAGAAGCTGTACGAGCCGCTGCGCATGGCCGCCGATTACGGGGTCAAGATTCTGCTGGAACCGCATGGCAAGTACACCGATTCGGTGGATTACATGGAGAAACTCCTGGAGCTGTGCAACTCCGACGCGCTGGGCGTCAACATGGATACGGGCAACTGCTGGCTCGGCGGCGGCGACCCGGTCGAGATGATCAAGCGGCTGGGCAGTAAGATTGAGCATGTCCACTGGAAAGATTGGCCTGCCGAGATGGAAGCGCAGCGGGGCAAGGTATTTGGGGCCGGCATGGCCTTAATTCCAGTGGGCACCGGCGTGGTGGACATCAAAGGCGCGTTTGAGGCGCTCAAAGCGGCCGGTTATAACGGCTACACCACCCTGGAAGTGGCCGGCGAGGACAATGTCAAGCAGAGCTATGCTTATTTGAAGTCTCTGGGAGCGGAGTGAGCCGCTTGGGTGATAGGTGTCATTGGGATTAAGGACAAATATCACTTGGCTTATAGCTAAAAACAACTTAATATTGACTCGGAAAAGTTCAAACCATTCAGGTAAGGTGGCCTGGTTGTAAGATCGGGCTGAAAAGGGGAAGCCGGTGCAAAGCCGGCGCTGTCCCGCAACTGTGATTTAGCAACGTCGCTAGCCAGCATCACTCCAAACGAGCATCAGAGCGAGTCGCTAATTAAGCCAGAATACCTGCCTTACCCCACAATCACAGTTACTCCGCGGCAGAGAGGGTGATTGATGTTAACAATGCATCAATCGCCCTTTTTTATTCTCAAGGAGGTGATGCATAAGGATAGCTGTCATTTCGAAAACCTGAATTCTTCAACTAATTGATCAAGCCCAATCCTTAGAAGGGAGCAACTAATGAAAGAAAATTTAGTTAAGGCAATTGCCGGGATGGAGGAAGAAAAGGCCGTCAAGCTGGCGGGCGAGATGCTTGACGCCGGGACAGACCCGCAAGCTATTTTAGATGCCTGCCGGGAAGCGATGAGCCTTGTCGGCCAGCGCTATGATGAGAAGGAGTATTTTCTGCCCGAATTGATTATCAGCGGCGAAATCTTGAAACAAATCGGCGAGCTGATCAAGCCCAGGATCAAAGAGGACGCTGCCCAAACTGAGCCGCTGGGCAAGGTTGTTATCGGCACGGTGGCCGGCGATATTCACGACATCGGCAAAGACATCGTCGCCTTTATGCTGGATGTGAATAACTTTGAGATTCACGACCTGGGCGTTGACGTATCGGCGGAAGCGTTTGTCGAGAAAATTAACGAGGTCAAGCCTCAGATCGTCGCCCTGAGCGGCTTTTTAACCCTGGCTTTTGACCAGATGAAAGCGACGGTAGAAGCGCTGAAAAAGGCCGGAGTGCGGGATAGAGTCAAGGTGATGATCGGCGGCGCGCCGATGGATGAAACCGTAGCCAATTATATTGGCGCGGATGCGTTCGGTCTGGACGCTACGGCGGCGGTCAGGCTAGCCAAAAGCTGGATGGGAGGGATGTAATCATGGCCGGTACTGAAGAAAAATCACCCCAAGAACTATACCAGGAACGCGTTAAGCGGGTCTTGGATGTGGTCCAGTTGAAGACGCCCGACCGGGTGCCGATTTTGGGACCCTACGAGGCTTTCCCCTACTACTGGGCCGGCGTCACCATCAAAGAGGCGATGAACGATTACGCCGTAGCCAGGGAAGCCTGCCATAAATTTGTAGACGAGTTTCAGCCGGATGCAGATTTTGGCCCGATCCTGGCTTACCCGGCCAAGCCGATGGAAACGCTGGGCATCAAGTGGTTCAAGTGGGCCGGCCACGGCCTGCCCGACAACGTGATGTACCAGTTTATGGAAGGGGAATACATGAAGGCCGACGAGTACGACGAATTTCTGTACGACCCGTCTCATTTTATGGCCTCAAAATGGTTGCCCCGCTCCTTCTCAGCGTTGGAAGGGCTGGCCGGCTTCCCACCCATGCGCCTCATGATGTGGTTTGGCTGGACCGGCCTGCTGGCCGCCCTGGCTGCGCCGGAAGTGCAGGCCGCGTTAGAAGCCGCCCGCAAAGGCGGCGAAGAGTTGGGCCAATGGTTTGCTTCGGTGGGGCAGTATGCCGGCGAAATCAAGGCCAAAGGCTTTCCGCAGGCTTACGCCGCCTTCTCCTGGCCCCCGTTCGACATTGTTGGCGACACCCTGCGCGGCACGCGTGGCATTATGGCCGACATCATCCGCAAACCCGACAAACTGCTGGCCGCCGTGGACAAAGCGACCCAGATGACCATTGACTACGGGGCCGGCGCCGCCGGAGCCGACCTGCCGCTGTGCTGGATCTGGATGCACAAGGGGTCGGAAGGGTTTATGTCGGACCAGCACTATAAAACCTTCTACTGGCCCTTCCTGAAACGGGCCATCGAAGGGCTGGTAGCGATGGGCGTCATCCCCGTGGTCTACTGTGAAGGGGACGACACGCCCCGCCTCAAATATTTTGCCGAGGTGCCGCCCGGCAAGGTTATCTTCCACTTTGCCCAGATGGATATGGCTAAAGCCAAGGCTGAGCTGGGCGGTATCGCCGCCATCTCCGGCAACCTGCCCAACCGCCTGCTGCTGACCGGCACGCCCGACGACGTAAAGGCATACTGCAAGAAACTGATTGACACCTGCGGTAAAGATGGCGGTTACATCATGGACACCTCCGCCTTGCTCGACGAAGCCAAGCCGGAAAATGTGAAGGCGATGTTTGAGTTTACCAGGGATTACGGAATATACCGGTAATGAACCCAACCCTGCCAGGTCTTAAAGACCTGGCAGGGTTTTGAATGGCAGGACAATTTTCAGCATATGCACATCAAACACGATTGGGCTGTTAACTTCGACGAAGAACAATTTATAACGTTTCACGGCGAGTCGTTTGCCAGGTTGCTGCAAAATTCCACCCGGCGTGAAACGCTGCGGCAGGCCGTGGCCGAAATGACCGGGGCGGTTAAGCCGGCAGCCTGCTGGGATACCTTTCCTATTCAGAAATTCACACACGAGAAGTTAGTTCTGGCCAACGGAGTGCGTATTGGCGGCGGGCCGGTGGTGCAGGTAATTGGCGGGGCGGAGGAGCTGATGGTCGCCATCTGTACCGTCGGCCCGACAGCGGACGAGGTAATTGCGGCCGCTCAAAAACAAAAAGATCTGTTCAAAACCATGCTGCTGAACGATCTGGCGGCCTGGGCGGTAGATATGGTCCGGCAGCAGGTGTGTCTTCAATTTGAAACCGGAACTCGCCAACAAGGGCTGCGGGTCAGCGCCCCGCTCTCGCCCGGCGAGTCGGCTTGGCCGATCAAGGAGCAGGCCATCCTTTTTTCACTGCTTGATGCCGGGCAGATTGGGGTGTCTCTCAGCCCCTCGATGGTCATGACGCCGCTCAAATCGCTGTCAATGATGATGGGCTTTGGCGCTCAGCCAATGGGCGTGGAGGGGGCATCGAACTGCGATTTTTGCTCGATCAAGGAGCGCTGCGCCTACCGCCGCCTCCGCCCGGTAATGCAGCCATCATAGGTATATCCTTCGTTGGGAATTTCGGCCGGCTCAATCCTTTCCAAGAGCATAATCCACCGCCTGCTCCAGTGTCATCGCCCGGCCCTCGGCCCAGGCCACCGCAAAGGTTGATTCATCCAGTTGAGCGCGTACGGCGTCCAAGTGGCGGTCTTCTTCGATTCGGTCGGCATACGCCAAGCCAGTCTGAATGGCCTCGCGTTGGGCTTCTACAGCCCCAAACAGTCGCGCGGCCCGCTCTGGCTGTCCCTTTTTCCCAGCCACCCCGGCCAATCCCGCCAGACAGTCAATGATACCTCGTGTACTGTCAAGTTTCTGAAATAAGGGCAAGCTCTCCTCAAAGTACGTCGCCGCCTGCCGGTCTTCGTCCTGATGGAGCGCAACTAGCCCCAGGTTAATCAGCGAAACGGCAATACCTCTTGTGTCGCCCAACTCGCGCCGGAGGGCCAGGCTTTCTTCGTAGAACGAACGCGCCATAGGATAGTCGTTCTCGATCCGGGCTATTTCACCGATGACGTTGAGCGCACGGGCAATGCGCCATTGATCGCCCTGCTGGCGCAGGCTGGCCAGGCTTTCTTCGTAGGCTGACCGCGCTGCGGCGAAAAGTGGCCGCGCCGCCGCCTCGTCGCCCTGGGTGGCAACGGTTTCGCCCAGATAGTTGAGTGATGCAGCAATGCCCTCTTTGTCTCCCAATTCCCGGTAGAGGACCAGGCTTTGCTCAAAGGCTGAGCGGGCCGCAGCATAATTCCCCTGGAGTTCGGTTAACATTCCCAAACGACGAAACGCTCTGGCCCGCGCCCTCGTTGGTTCCATCGCCTCTACCCCGGACAAAACTCGCTCTAACCACTCTATCCCTTCGCCAAAGAGTTGGCCGCGCATAAGCCAGAATTCTCCCAATGTCGCCGCCAGCCGCAGCCCCATTTCTGCTTCACCACCCTCCAGAGACCAGGCCAGAGCGGCGCGCAGGTTGTCATGCTCGGTATTCAGCTTTTTTAGCCACGTGGCTTGCTCCGCGCCCTGAAGCTTCGGCTCAGCTTCTTCGGCCAAATTGAGGAAAAACTCGAGGTGAAGGCTTCGCACCAGTTCCGCTTCGCCTGCTTCACGTAGTTTCTCAGCCCCCCACTGCCGCAGCAGTTCGTGGAGTTCGTAGCGTCCGGAGTCGTTCCGGCGCAGCATGGATTTGTCTACCAGGGCTGCCAGCAGCGGCAGCGACGCGCCGGCCACCTGCTCGGCGGCTTCGCGGGAGAAACCACCTCGAAAGACGGTCATGCCTCGGAAAACGTGTTGTTCGTCACGAGACAGATAGTGCCATGAATGGTCAAACACGGCGGTCAGGCTGCGGTGACGGTCGGGCATGTTGCGCAGCGGCGTGCTTAAAAAATCCAGGTTGCGCTCGATTTCCTGGGCAATCTCCTGGCAAGACATCAGCCGCACCCAAGCTGCCGCCAACTCCAGGGCCAGGGGCATACCCTCCACCAGTTGGCAGATGCGTCTCACGTACAGACTTTCATCCTTCGCCGGGACAAAATCCGACCGGGCCTGGCGTGCCCGTTGTAGAAATAACTGCACAGCACTAAAACTATCCGGCGGCTCGTGGCTCTCCTCGTCAGGAAAGGGAAGGCCCTGGAGGTCAATCACCCACTCTTCTTGGAGGTGGAGTCGTACACGCGAGGTCACCAGAAGTTTCACCGGGAATGCCGTTTGCATGATGTCAGTGAGCAACTGGGTACCCTGGTCGGCCAGGAGATGCTCAAAGTTATCCAGTACCAGCAGCATTTGTTTCCCTCGCAAGTAGTTCAAAAGGTGCACTTTTGGCTCTGTTTGGCCAAAGAAGGAGACGTTGAGCGCATCCGCAAGGGTGGAGATCATAAACTCGGCCCCACTAACCGGGGCCAGAGAGACAAAATAGACGCCGTTCGGAAATCTGACCGGATCGAGCTGGCGTTCAGCCGCGGCCACAGCCAGGCGGGTTTTGCCGATACCGCCCGGTCCCACCAGGGTCAACAGCCGGCACGCTTCGGAAGCGGGATCGGTCAGGCGCCCGGTTATCTCGGCCAGTTCGTCTTCCCGGCCGATAAAGGGTGTGGGTTGGGGGGGTAAATTATGTGGGGGTGCAGCGGGGCGAGAGGACAGAGGTGCTTTCTTTGCTTTGGGAGGTGGCCGGGGTGGGGCACGTTTTGTCTTAACCAACTCAAACAGGGCCGTGGTTTCTGCCGATGGTGGTACACCTATCTCTTTATCGAGCACCCGGACACATTCTTCATACTGGCGCAGCGCGGCGGCTTGTTGGCCGGTGTGGGCGTATAACTCCATTAACCGCCGGTGAGCCGGTTCGTGCAGCGGGTCGAGGGCCAGCCAGCGCCGGGCGTAGGGGATAGCCAGATCGTGGTCGCCCCGGTTACTGTGACCGCGCCCCAGTCGCTCAAGAACTGAAGCCAACGCCTGCCGTAGCCCTTCATCTTGAAAAAACTGCCACTCATCGAAGTTGGGACAATCGGGCAGGCTGAAGCCGGCCAGGAAACCGCCGGTGTACAGCTCGGCGGCGGCGGTGAGATCGGGCAGACAGTGGGGGCAAACTTCAATCGAGGCGTGGCCGTGAGCTTGGCATTGGGCCAGCCGGCGCTGGAACTGATCGACATCCAGCCAGAGGTCAGCCTGGGGATTGAGGCCGGCGTTCCCCCGGTCGATCTCCAACCAGCCTTTCCCTAATACCTTGTTGAGCCGGGATAGGGTCCGCCGTAGATTGCCCCGGGCTTTGCTCTGGCTATCGTCGGGCCAAAACAGGGTAGCCAGGGCATCACGGCTGTGGCTTTGTTGGGTCACGGCCAAATAGGCCAGCAGCGCCAGGGCTTTACGCAGGCTGATCTTGATCGCCTCGTCTTCCCGTTCGAGACGAGGCGCGCCGAATAAATAAAACCGAAGCTGGGACATGACTATATTTTACCGTATTCGAGAAGAATGACCAACTCATTTTTAGGTGGGCGCTTTTTTGGACGCTTTTTGGGCTGTTAGGTGGACGGTCGAGTGGTAAACTGCAACTAAAGATTGTTAGAAATAATTACCCATTATTTATCGAGAGGAGTAAAAAATGCCGCTCTATATGGATATTCACAAAGGTGTGGAAGGGCTGACGGCCGAGGCGGTCGCCGGAGCCCATGGGAAAGACCTGGAGGTTCAGGAAAAGTACGGGGTGAAGTACCTGCATTACTGGTTCAACGAAGAAGCTGGCACCGTCTTTTGTTTGTGCGAGGCCCCGAATAAAGAAGCGGCCGAGGCCGTCCACCGGGAAGCACATGGTCTTGTCGCGGACGAGATCATCGAGGTCAAAGATGGCCATTAAGCGCCTGACCAGCCTCTTGTGAACAATTAAAATTAATATCAAAAGTCATTTGTATCAAGGAGAACGCAAAATGATCAGCGAGTATATACAAATCACTCATTGGAAAGCTGTTTCGCTCCTACTGGCCACTTTCTTACTATTTCCGGCGACTTCCCCGGTTCTGACTCCAGCGGCACCAAACGAAATTACCGGGTTGGAAGCTGGCACCACCGAGAATTTTGCTCGCTGTGAAAGCGCCAAGGGGATTGTTTTGGGACGTGAGGGCGGCCTGTTGTCACTGCTCGGTATGGACGGACACTCTGAACCTGTTGCAACAATAGTGAAAGGAGAAGGCTACTCCCCGCAAGCCATTCAGAGCGAGCAATTGGCCACCTATGTGGGTTACGTTCGCACCGATTGTTAAAGGTGTGAAGCCAGGTTGCCGTTCTTGAAAAACCGATAGCCCCACACATTATAATCAAGCAGCGCCAAGATCGGTTGCTTTTTTACCAATCGAGCCAGCGACCGGGGGTCAGGGCCAGCCTGCCGGTTGCTTACTTTTCCAGCCTGTCACAAGCCCAACTCCCCCCACAACTGATCCACCTTCGCCTTGACCGCCGGGTCCATCTTGATCAGTTCCGGCCAGCCGCGCTGATAATCCTCCAGCGGCCCTTTGGCCGTGGCATCCAGACCAATTTTGCCGCCAAAGGCGAAGCGGTAGCTGGCGTGGTCGAGGGCGTCGGTGGGACCCTCCTGAATGAGCACATCCCGTGCCCAATCCACGTTGTTGAGCATGTGGAAATAGGCCTCCTGGGTATTCTGCACATCCACATGCTCGTCAAAAATGACAATACATTTGGTCAACATCATCAAGCCCAGGCCCCACAGGCCATTAATAACCTTGCGGGCATGGCCGGGGAAGCGCTTTTTGATCGAGACGAAAATCAGGTTGTGGAAGACACCCTCGGCAGGCATATTCACATCTACAATCTCGCCCAAAAAGAGCTTCATCAAGGGTAAAAAGAGGCGCTCGGTGGCCTTGCCCATCCAGTAATCTTCCATCGGCGGGATGCCGACGATGGTGGTCGGGTAGATGGGGTTTTTGCGGTGGGTGATGGCGGTGACATGCAGCACCGGGTAGTCGTCAGGCGGGGTGTAGTAGCCGGTGTGATCGCCAAAGGGACCTTCGGTGCGGCGCTCCGCAGGGTCAACGTAGCCCTCAATAACATACTCGGCCTGGGCCGGCGCTTCGATGGGCTGGGAGACGCACTTGACCAGCTCGACCGGCTTGCCGCGCAGCCAGCCCGCTAATAGAAATTCGTCTATACCGGGCGGCAGGGGGGCACTGCCGCACCACATTACCGCCGGGTCGCCGCCCAGGCTGACGGCAACAGGTATCCCTGCGACGCCATTTTCCTGGGCCACGCGGGTGTGTTCCGCCCCGCCTTTGTGGATCTGCCAGTGCATGCCGAGCGTGCGCCGGTCGTACACCTGCAAGCGGTACATCCCGACATTGCGGATGTTGGTCAGCGGGTCGCGGGAAATGATGGTGGTCATGGTGATGAATTTGCCGCCATCGTTGGGCCAGCACTTGAGGATCGGCAGGCAACTCAGATCCACCTCGTCACCTTTGTAGACGACCTCCTGTACCGGCGCTTTGTTAACAATGCTCGGTTTAAGGCCCATCGAGCGCAGGGCGTTAAGCATCTCCAGGCCCCGCGACAGAGCCGGACCAAAACCCTGCGGCAACTTGGGGTCAATCACCTTGGCCAGGTTGTCACGGAGCTGGTTGAGGTTGTCCACCCCCAACGCCCAGGCCATACGGTCGGGGTGGCCCAGGCTGTTAATCAGCACCGGAGTATCGTGGCCGGTCACATTTTCAAAGAGCAGGGCTACATTTTTGTCGAGCGGCCCTTTGCTCACCCGGTCGGTGATTTCGGTGATTTCCAATTCGGCGGAAACGGGGGTTTTGATACGTTTGAGGTGGCCCCGCTTTTCGAGCAGAGCGACAAAATCATGCAGGTCTCTGTAAGCCATATTCCTCGTCTTGCGTGCTGCGTGTTTCGTTTTCTCTTCACGCCAGACGCAACACGCAGCACGAGTCTATAAAATTTTCTTAATCCTTCTCATACGGCACGCCGTCTGAAGCCGGCGGGATGGATTGGCCGATGACGCCGGCCAGGACAACCATCGTCACGATGTAGGGGGCCATCAGCAGGAACTCGCTGGAAATCGGGACCTGCTCGATGCCCAGACCTTGCAGCTTGACCTGGAGCGCGTCGGCAAAACCGAAAATCAGCGAAGCGCCAAACGCGCCCAGGGGGGTCCACTTGCCAAAAATCATGGCCGCCAGGCCGATAAAGCCTTTACCGGCGGTCAGCAGCTCGTCAAAACGGCCCACCGAACCAACCGTGAAGTAAGCGCCGCCAATCCCGGCGACCATACCGCCCATAATCACGTTGATATAGCGCATCTTGAAAACATTGACGCCCAGGGTATCGGCGGCTTTGGGATGCTCACCCACGGCAATCGTGCGCAGCCCCCAGCGGGTATAAAACAGCATGATGTGGATAGCAATGACCAGCGTAAAGAGGATATAGATAATTAAACTATTTTCAAACAGGAGCGGGCCGATAATCGGAATGCTCGACAGGCCCGGGATAGGCAGTATTTTGAAGGTGCCACTGCTGTTGAGGGCCTGGATTGGCTGCAAAAAGCGCTGGCTCAGAAAACTGGTCATGCCGGCAGCAAAAATATTAATGACCGTACCACTGATAATTTGGTCCACCTTAAATTGAATAGAAAGCCAGGCATGAAAAGCCGCGAGCAATCCCCCGATAAGGACTGCGCCGAGCAGGCCCAACAACAAGTGCCAGGGAACAGCATCCGACAAATTGGCGGCATCCAGGCCCCGACCAATGCTGGCCAGCCAGGCCGGAAAGAGCGGTTCGCCAGTTACAGCATCCACCGCATCGTAATTGCGAAAGATACTGGAGACCACCACTGCGGCCATGGCCCCGCTTAACATCATGCCCTCGATGGCAATATTGACCACGCCGGCCCGCTCGCACAGGATGCCGCTTAACGCGCCAAAGGCAATCGGCGCTGCTCGTAGCAGCGAGGCGGAAACCATACCCAACAGATTCATGGACTCGCCCCGCGCGGCCCAGGTAAGAAAGCCAAACACAAAAATCAAGGAGACGACGAGCAAAACCAAATTTACCCTTTTAAAGCCTCTGGCCAGTTGCCAGCCCCCGGCAAAAGCAACGACGACCGCCAAGCCCCACAAGGTTGACTGGGTGGGCAGCACCCAGTCTTCCAGCCGGGGAGCGTTGGTTCTGGCGCCGGGGTTTAGACCAAAAGAAGTCGTCATATCGGCCGTGGTGTTTAAGGCAAATAGGGCGACAATGGCAACTGCCACCACCAGGAAAAAAATGCCCATCCCCATACTGCGCCTGTCTCTAACAGCGAAGGCCCTGGTTGAAAGTGCGGCTGTACTCAATGGTAACCTCCTGAATTCGTTTCAACGTCCAATGTTCAAACGTTTAACGGACTACGCGCCCCAACCCCGGGTGAAGGTAGCGCCTTCCGCCTCTGATTTAGCCCTGACTCGATACACCCAGCGGACAATCGCCGGGGCAGCAATAAAGACAATCACCAAAGCCTGGACAATGGAAATGATGTCAATCGGAATGCTGGCGATAGACTGCATGCGGGTCGCGCCGTTGCGTAAGGTACCAAACAGCAGCGCCGCCAGCACAACCCCCAGGGGATGGCTCTTACCCAATAGAGCTAGGGCAATCGCGTCGAAACCATAACCGGAGGAGAAACCGCCGGCCAAAAAGTGGTTAAGACCCAGCACCTCGTTGGTTCCGGCCAAGCCGGCCAACCCCCCACTAATAGCCATGGTCAGCACAATGATCCGGGTAATCTTGATGCCGCCATAGCGGGCAGCATTGGGATTGGCCCCAACCGTGCGGATTTCAAAACCCAGCGTAGTTTTGAAGAGGAGCCACCAGATCACAAAGGCGGTCAGCAGGGCCAGGAAAAAGCCCCAGTGGAAGCGGTATCCTTCAAAAAGCTGCGGCAGATAGGCGGTGGGGAAAATTTCGGCGGTGACAGGTCTGTCGCCGCCGGGCCGACGGAGAGGACCGGTAAAGGCCCAGTCAAAAAAGCGGAAGGCAATGTAGTTCAACATAATCGTATTAATGACTTCGTGAGCGCCGGTTTTGGCCTTGAGAATGCCCGGGATAGAGGCATACAGCGCCCCCCCTGCCATTCCACCCAGCAAAGCCAGAGGTAAGTGAATAACCGCCGGTAATTGGAAGCTGTAGCCGATGATAACCGCCACTGCCGCTCCAACCAACAATTGCCCCTCGCCGCCGATATTAAACAACCCACCCCGAAAGCCAACGGCTACAGCGAGTCCCGTAAAAATGTAAGGAGTTGCCGCAACCAGGCTTTCACTGATGGCGGCGGCACTGCCCAGTGAGCCGGAAAATAGAGCGCCGTAAGCGACCGAGATACTCGTCCACACGGCTGCCAGGCCCGTGCCCAGCCCACCCTCGCGGAAAGCAGCATAAACAGCAGCATCGGTAACGACAATGATAATGCCGCCAATCACCAGGGCTGAAAAAACGGCCAGGGCCGGGATCAGCAGGGTATCCAGGATGCTTTTGAGCAGGTTGGATGTCGGCGGCTCTTTACCTTTGGCAGTAGTTGGTGTTACTTTAGCGCTTGCTTCCATACTTGGATCTGCCTCCTAATTTTTGCTTCACCTTCGCAGCAATTCCAGCACGTAATCTAAAAACCCCTCAACCTCTACCCTACCTGCTGCCAGGATTTGCCGGCCTGTTGAAACTTCCTTGATCCGCCCGGCGCTTGGCCCTGTGGCAACCACCTCGGTTTGCGCCTCACGGAAGGTGATGAACTGCGGCCCGCCCAGGTAGCCGGTCGTCAGCGTATCCCACATGTGGTAGACATACTCATAACTGGGAATCGTCCCCAGCGTCAGCGCCCAGCATTGCCCGGCCAAATCAGAGAGGGGACAGCGGCGCTGCCGGGCGAGCCGCTGCAAGAAATCGCGGGTAACCGGCACGTGATTGGTTGCATCCAGCGGAAAGAGCGTGATCGGCGCAGGTGACTGCCACAAAGAATATGTGGCGGGCGGGTCCCAGTAGGCATTCCACTCGGCGCTGCCGTCGTGCTCGTAATCGCGCACATTGCCCTTGACCTGGAGCGCCCCCCCCATCCAGACAATTTCTTCAATCTTAGCTGCCAGGCCGGGTTCCTGGGTCAAAGCCAGGGCCAGGTTGCTAACCGGCCCGGTAATGAGCACGGTCAACGGCTCTGTAGCTTCGCGCAGTTTCCGGGCGATGAATTCATGTCCGGGCGCTCCTACGGGCGAGGGCAAAGGTTCTTCATTCTCGTTGAGAATAGGCAGGGCATCAATGGGATAAGGCTGCAACCGCCACGTTTGCGGGAAAGGATTTACTCCGTGCAACATTCCCTGGCTAACCGGAATATCCAGCCGGTCAAAAAACCGTAAAATTTTGAGCGAACTTGACGTTGCCGGCCCCAAAAAACAGTCTGCCGGTGTGACGACTACCCCGGCCAACTCAATATGCGGCATGGCCAGCACCATCATTAATGAGAGCAGATCGTCCACCCCCCCATCATGGTCAAATAGAATTGTCCGCTTTTTGGGAGACTCGGCCACACCACCTCTCCTAACATTCAACGTTCAAACGTTGAACGTTATAACACCACTTCAACGTCAACCTCAACCGGCTCGACCTCACCCTCGGCCGGCAAATCGCTGGGACGATGGCCGGCCATGAGCAGGCCCAACTGCTCTTTAGTCACCCGGTTGGCCGGCAGAATATCCACAATTTTACCCTCAAACATCACCGCAATCCGGTCGCTAAGGGCGCGAATTTCGTCCAGTTCGGTCGAAACAACCAGAACAGCGTCACCCTCATCCCGCTTTTCGATCAGGCGGTGGTGAATGTACTCAATAGAACCCACGTCCAGCCCGCGCGTTGGCTGTGAGGCTATCAGCAGCTTGATCGGCCGGGAGAACTCGCGGGCCACAATCACTTTTTGCTGGTTGCCTCCAGACAGCGTTTTAGCTGCCGCTTCAATACTGGGCGTGCGCACGTCAAAATCCTTGACTAACTGGGCCGAGACCTCGTTCACTTTTTCCTCGTTAATAATGATGCCCTTGGCAAAGGTGTTGTAGTAAGTATTCAAGATCAAATTATCTTTTATCGGGAAACTCAGCACCAGGCCATCCCGCTGCCGGTCTTCCGGAACATGAGCGACGCCTAATTCGGTAATTTGGCGGGGCGAGGCATGATTGATATTTTGTCCGGCAATCTGTATCGTTCCGCTCTGGGCATGGCTCAGGCCGGTTAAGGCTTTAACCAGCTCGGTTTGACCATTCCCCTGCACGCCGGCAATTCCCAGAACCTCTCCGGCCTTCACCTCAAACGAAACCCCCCTGACGGCCGGATTGCCCCGATCATCATGAACATGCAAATCTTTGACCACCAGCACCGGCTCGCCGGGCGCGGCGATCTTTTTCTTAACCATTAATTCGACAGACCGCCCGACCATCATTTCGGCCAATGATTGGGGAGTAGCGCCGGTTGGAGTGGTCGTACCCACCGTTTTGCCCCGCCGGATCACTGTAATCCGGTCGGCTACGGCCAGCACCTCTTTTAATTTGTGGGTGATAAAAATCAGCGACACGCCCTGGGCCACCAGCGATTTGATAATGGCGAAAAGCTCTTCCACCTCTTGCGGGGTCAGCACTGCGGTCGGCTCGTCAAAAATGAGGATGTTAGCGTCGCGGTAGAGGACTTTAATAATCTCAACCCGCTGCTGGATGCCCACCGGCAGGTCTTTAATATAAGCGTCGGGGTTAACCTGCAAGCCATATTGGCGCGAAATTTCGCGGATACGGTTCGCTACCTTTTTGCGGTCTAAGAAGATACCCCGGTGAATTGACTCTTCCCCCAGCATGACGTTCTCGGTCACAGTCAGCACCGGGATCAACATGAAGTGCTGGTGCACCATACCAATCCCCTGGCGAATGGCGTCGGTTGGGCCGGAAATTTCAACTTTTTGGCCGTTGATGAAGATTTCTCCTTTGGTAGGTTTGTACAAACCGTACAAAATATTCATCAAGGTGCTTTTGCCGGCGCCATTTTCCCCCAGCAAAGCATGAATTTCACCCTTTTCCAGGGTCAGATTGATATTATCGTTAGCCAGAACACCGGGGAATTGTTTAGTGATACCGCGTAATTCCAGGACTGGAGGCATAAGCGATCCTTCCTTTGGGCTCCACTTTGAGTAGGTACTCTATTATAGCACAGGTTAGAACGGCGTAAAGAAAAAAAAGACCTCAAAGATCTTAAAAACCTTTGAGGTCTCACTTTTCAAACGATCTTTTCTCGGATTTTGGCGCTGACGTAATCGAGAGTTGCCACCACAATGGCAATGGCTATCATCTGCACACTGGCCTGGCGATACTTGAGCAGATTCAGGTTCTGCTGCAATAAGAAACCAATACCACCGCCACCGGCAAAGCCGATGATGGTTGACATGCGCACGTTGATATCCCAGCGATAGATGGTAAAGGCGATGTAGGGCGGCACAATCTGGGGCATCACGGCGTAGATTATTGTCTGCAAGCGGTTGGCCCCGGTGGCCGTAACCGCTTCAAGCGGGCCTTCGGCGATATTCTCGACCTGCTCCGAATAGAGCTTGCCCAGCGAGGCGATGGTATGGAGCGTCAGCGCCAATACCCCGGCAAACGGTCCAATACCAACCCAGACCACAAACACAATCGCCATAATTAGCGGCTCAATCGAGCGCAGCGTATTCAAAATAGTCCGGCTGGTATAATAGATGATCATGCCGGTCGGCATGGGACGATCGGGACTGAATACCAGCGCTGCCAGGCCAAAGATGATCGCCCCAATGGTTCCCGCCAAACCCATGTAATACCAGGGATTTGTCGGTTGATAGAGCCACGTGACCAGGGCAGCCACCAGGCCAAACAGGATTGCTCCGGCCAGCACGGCGACCACGACACTAAAAATTTTGGCCCAAACGGTATTACCCAGGCGGCGCAGTAAGGTCTCGGAAGCTGCACCGGCCAGCGAAGCCAGGGCAAACGCGCCCACAATGCCGCCGATCAAAGGCAGAAAAATAACTAAAGTATCTGAAACGACGAAGAGGAAGTTCCCGAGAAAAGCAAAGTTCCCCAATACCGCCATCAAGCCCTGGCTCAGCCTTAGCCCCAGCCCGCCCACAACACCCAGGACCAAGGCGGTACCCACGATCGTCAACAGTCCTAGCCCATACCCGCGTATGTTAGCCATCCAGTAGGCCTGACCGGGGCGACTAGTTGCCTGAACGGTCAAAAACAAGAGCGCTGGCGCCAACAGCATGGCTGCGGCAGAGGTATTAGCGCCGGTAATCAGGTCGGCTATCCCCCCACCAACGGTACCAAATAACCACCAACCGGTCCACCAGCCCAGCGGAGCCGCCACAAGCAGAGTCAGCCAGCTACCAAAAGTACTGGTTATCTGGATCATCAAATTGCGGGCTGACAGAAAGCTAATCGGGATAGACAAAATTGTACCCAGGGTTGTAGCAATCAGGGCCAGAAAGATGGTCTCAATGATCTTGGCGATTGTCTCATAGACCGAGGCGCTTGGTTGAGGCCAGCCGGAGGTTCGATTCACAACCGCTCGCACGGTCTGCGGCTCCTCAGAAGTACGGTCCCGCCTGAGTCGAACCGTTTCGACAAAATTGCCCTGCGGATCAGCCCTGACAACCTGGTTGGTCAGAGGTAATTCAACCGCCTGGCTGGGATCGGCGTTGTAGGGCACAAAGTAGAGAAAAACATCCTCCCCTGGCTCAAAGCCGCTGCCACTGACCTCAATTTCGCTGGCAGGAGCAGCGCAGCGCATAGACAGTTGAATAGCCGGGCCGGTTGTAGCCGCCGCATCCGGCAGTTGAAATTGGGTGGCAGGGCAGGGTATCAAAATCGGCGCTTCGATTTCCAACCGTTCTGTTTCATACTCGGTCAGATCAGGCCGAGCCAACGAGCGGATAACATTGACCAACTGCCCCTGCCGTCTTTCCTTTTTAGGTTCTTCCAGGTTGATCTGAGTCACCTGGAACCCATAGGCAAAAACAACGATGAGGACAATAACTAAAAGAAAGGTACGGATAAAGCGCTGGCCCGGTTTGGCGTTCTTATCATTCATCAATCGTACTCCTCCACTACGACCGCCGGCTCCATCCTCTTCCCTCCCCTTAAGAGGGGAGGGCTAGGGTGGGGATCAAGCGGTCATCCAATCCGCTCGGCATCCTGACCGTAAATTTCCCTGAAACGCTGGTCGTCAATCTCGTGCGGCAGCCCATCAAAGACCAGCTTGCCCTGGTTTAAGGCGATGGCCCGGTCGGCGTAACGCTGCACCAAATCCAGAAAGTGCAGGCTGCAAATGACCGTGATCCCATCCTCTTGATTGAGCTGCTTCAATATTTTCATAATGCTGTGAGCCAGCACCGGGTCAAGGCTGGCCACCGGCTCGTCGGCCAGCAGAATTTCCGGGTTTTGCATCAAGGCGCGGGCAATGCCGACCCGCTGCTGCTGGCCGCCGCTTAACTCGTCGGCGCGAACGTAAGCCTTATCGCCAATGCCGACCCGGTCCAGTTTGGTCAGAGCCTGCCGCACGTCCTCTTTAGGAAAGCGATTGACCAGGCTCCACAGCGGGTTAATGTAACCAAGCCGCCCGGCCAGCGTGTTGGTCAGCACCGACGAGCGGGTCACCAGATTAAAATGCTGGAAAATCATCCCGATCCGCCGCCGAATCCGGCGGATCTCTTCCGGTGAAGCGGCGGTGACATCCACACCCTTCCAGACGATTTGGCCGGCGGTTGGCTCGATTAAGCGGTTGATGCAGCGCAGCAGGGTGGACTTCCCGGAGCCGCTCAGGCCAACCACTGCCAAAAATTGGCCCGGCTTGACGCTAAAACTGACGCCATCCAACGCCCGAACTTTGTTATCATATACTTTAACCAGATTTTTGACTTCCAGCAAAAGAATCTCCTCATTGTCAATAATCAATTGCCAATCGTCAATTATCAATTATACATTGACGGTTGGCAATTGACTGTTAACCATTGGCAATTTTCCCCATTATAAAAATTGGGCAGGGGACGAAGCGCATCCCCCTGCCCAATTGCATGTTACCTTACAAACCCAGAAGCTGGGCCGGGTCTACCTTTGACCAGCTTCATCATTATTTAAAGATGTCTTCTTCGGTGTAACCCAAGGTACTGATCAGGCTGCGGACCGGATCATAGAACGAGTCTTCTACCGGCTCCATGCCTGTCCAACCGTAGAAATCTTCGTTACAGATAGACTGGGCGCACTCTTCGGAGCCGGCAAAGGCGACCATCGCATCAATGATCTGCTGCCGCAACTCTTCAGGAAATTCGGGTGAGAAGCTCATAGTGTCGTTAGGAATTTGCTGGCTGAGGCTCAGGATGCGCACTTTCTCAAAGACATCCGGCGCTGTTTCAGCCGCAGCGCAGCGGGCATCAAGAACCACAATATCACCGGCCGTGCAATCTCCTTCGGCATCGCGAGTTACGGCCGCCGGATCAAAGGGTTCCGGATCGTCGCCATACTCCCACCTCGGATCCATTAACGGCGGGCTGAAGAAGGAGGTCGCAAAGTCAACATCGCCGTTGTAAACAGCCAACACCGCCTGGGGATGGCCGCCCGCCTCGACAATCTCGCCGGGTTCAACGCCGGCTTCGGTCAGCATGACCGAGGGGTAGAGGTAGCCGGAGGTCGAACCCAGGTCCGGGACGGCCCACTTTTTGCCGGCCAGGTCCTCAATTGTCTTGATATCGCTGTCGCGCTGGACGAGGAACTGGGTAGTGTACCAGCTCAGGCCACGGCGCACAGCCGCCGCGCCGACTTCGACGCCACAGTTGTTATTCGCCAGCACGTAGCCCAGGGCCGGGATAAAGCCGATGGTGTTCTCGGGCGAAGCGCACATCGCTTCAACCGTCGCCGCGTAGCTGGTCGGCACATCCACTTTGAAGCTCAGGCCGGTGGCTTTGTTCAGGGCTTCGGCCATCACTTCACCGCCGGTCACGATCACCCCGGCATCCACCGAGGGCACAAAGAGTACATTGATCGGATTTTCAGCGCTGCCCAGCTCGCCGGCAGCCGGAGCCGCCATGGCTTCACCTTCGGCTTCGGCGGTCGCTTCTGCCGTGCCTTCCGCTGCCGGTGCGGCTTCCACCGGCCAGCCGGTGCTGATGCTGCCGTCAATGATGCCCGCTTCAATCTCGGCCAGGGCGTCTTTCACTTCCTGGGGCACGTCGTCATCATAGTCGTAGAACGGGGCCAAGCCGACGCCGCCGTTCTCCAGGGTGCTGACAAAATTCGTTCCCCCTTCAAACGTGCCATCATTCATGCGCTTGACGGCTTCGTAAACGGCCACGTCAATCTTCTTGAGAACGCTGGTCAGGTAGACCTCTTTAGCATCGGGGTTGGTTTGGGTCAGGTCCGCATCCACCCCAATCACCTTGAAGCCGCGGTCCAGCGCCGCTGTCGCCGAACCAAGGCCAACCGGGCCGGCCACCGGGAAGATGATGTCACAGCCTTCGTCAAAGAAGTTCTCGGCAAAGCTCCGCCCATCATCCAGGCTGTCAAAGTTGCCGGTAAATGAGCCGTCCCCGCCGCCTTCTGCCGCCGGATCGGTCTTCCAACCAAGAACCTGTACGTCCGCGCCATTTTGCTCGTTGTAATACATCACGCCGTGCTCAAAGGCAACCATAAAAGCGACCACCGGCGGGATTTTAATACCGCCGTAAGTACAGACAGTTCCGGTCTCGCTCATGGCAGCGGCCAGGTAACCGGCCATAAAAGATGGTTCCTCTACGGCAAAGAGCAGGCCCATATCCCCTGAGGTCTGGCTCGGAAAGTCTACGATCGCAAACGGCACGTCCGGGTTCGCTTCCGAGGCCACCTTGGTCGCATCGGCCAACAAAAAGCCAACGGTGATGATCCCGTCGTAATCCTGGCCTAAAAATTCACCAATGTTCTTCTCGTAATCGGTCTGCTGCTGGCTTTCCAGGAATCGAGCTTCAAAGCCAAAGTCCTGCGCTGCTTTTTGCAGGCCGTTCCAGGCGAGTTGGTTGAAGCCCCTGTCATCTATCCCGCCGACGTCGGTGACCTGGCCAAATTTCTTGGCTCCACCTTCAGCCGGAGCGGCAGCTTCTTCGGTTGCCATAGCCGCCTCTTCCGTCGCCGCCGGAGCTTCGGTGGCCGGAGCGGCAGCTTCTTCGGTTGCTGCCGGAGCTTCGGTGGCCGGGGCGGCGGCTTCTTCCGTTACCGCCGGAGCGGCCGCTTCGGTTGCGGGAGCAGCCGGCGGAGGCGTTGGCGTGGCTGCACCGCCACAAGCGGCTACCAAAATGAGCACTACTAAAAGAGTCGCTAACAAAAAGAAACGTTTAGTCATTTTGTTTCTCCTCCAGTGAGAATTTGGTAAAAAGTTAAGTCAAACTGAGTTGCTTTCAGTTGAGGGGGATATTTCTAAGGATGATCACCTCCTTTACTGACTCTCATAGGAAACCAGTCAATGGAGTTACAGGTTAGACCGTGGAGCAGCAGGTCATGCCTGGAGTATTGAAGAATGGTAAAGCCTACCAAAGTACTATTATTCTATTATAATCTACCTATTCAAGTGAGGCAAACAATACCGATTTCCATTTCTTTATTGTTGAACAGGAAGGTTTTCTCGGTCCAGAGATTATAAATCACGAGGGTTATCGAGCGGTAAAATGACTTCAAAGGTGGTTGTTACCCCTGGCTGGCTGTAAGCGTTAATCTGGCCGTGATGGCGTTCAACAATGGCGTGGGCTGAATATAAGCCCAGCCCCAGGGCCTTACCGACCGGCTTGGTGGTAAAAAAAGGCCGGAACAGACGCTCAAAGTCTTTTTCGGCAATTCCGCAGCCGTTATCGGTGATGGCTACCTTGACTTCACGCGGCGAAACTGCCTGGATTGAAACGGAAACGACAGGCTGGTTGGTATAACCGACCACTGCATCACGGGCATTCAGGAGCAGATTCATCCAGACCAGCTTCAAGTGGCTGACACTGGCCGAAAGTTTAGGCTGCACCTCGTAATTCCTGACCAACTCGACCCGATCTTTTTTCAGAGAGCGAGCCACCAGGGCTAAAGCGCCCTCAATCGTTTCAATCAAATCGGCCTCGATAAAAAAGTAGGTTTCCTGGTTGGAGAATTCCAGCAAATTTTCGATGATCTTTTGGATACGCAGCCCAGCCTTCAGGATATCGTTGGTCAGTTGGTAGGCTTCGCCGTTTGGTTCAGTCTCCAGCAGCAGGAGTTGGCTGTTGGCCATGGTGATGGTCAGCGGGTTATTGATTTGATGGGCCACGCTGCCAGCCAGTTGCCCGACCGCCGCCAGGTTGGCCGAGCGAAACAGCGAGGCCTGCCAGCGCCGCCGCTCCGACACATCCTGCCCGAACACTACGACCTGCTCGATGTGGCCAATACGGTTGCGGATAGGATAAATCCGAAATTCTTGATCCTTGAGATACGGTTCGGTTTCATTTTCGGGCGAAATCCAGGTAGTTTCTCGGCCCGTTTCCAGCGACTCTTTGATCCGGTTCAACAATTCCGGCGCGGCCTGGGTCCAGGCCAGTGACAGGCAGCTTTTGCCGATCAATTCATTGGGGCGATAGCCCTGGCGTTCGGCCTCAACCTGGTTCAGGGCAATAATCGTCAGGTTCTGGTCTAAAATATAAAGGCCGTCCGCAATCCCGTCGAACAAAACCTGCAGGGTGTTCCGGCTGTGCAGAATTTTCTCCCGGCTCTGGGCCAGGTCAATGTAGGCCGAGGCTAGGTTTTCAAACAAGCGCGCGTTTTCGATGGCAATCGCCACCTGGTCGCAAAAAATAGACAGCCAGCGCCGGTGGTTCGAACTAAAACCATTCGTCCCCCGGCTACCCAGGCCCAGCACGCCGATAAGTTTATCCCGTGAAACGAGGGGAACCAGTAACGCAGACCGGATCGGCGCCGATTCAATTTGCTGGCGGGAGATAATCTCCTGGGTTAAAGCAGCCTGCTCGGCCAGGGTAAACAACACCCTCCCGGCCGCATCCTTCTCGGTCTGCGCAGCGGCTTCGGTTGGGCAATCCAAAATCCGGTTTCGATCCAATTTGCCGCCGGAGTCGGTTAGATAAATTTTGGCCACCTCAGCCCGGGTCAGACGATGGGCTTTGACCAGGACAATTTTGAGGGCTTCGTCAAACTGCCAGGTCCGGCTGATTTCTTGCGTGGCCTGGTGGAGCAGCAACAGAACATTCTCAGCCGAGTCTTTTTGGCTGGCCTGATTTATCTCCGCCTTAAGCCCCTGGATTTCTAAAATTCGTTCGATTTTGAGCGTTAGTTCGGCGGCCTCGATGGGGCAGAGCAGGTAATCGGCAGCCCCGGAATGGAGCTGCGCCACCGCCTGGCGGCGCTCCTGGGTCTTAGCCAGCAAAATAACTTCGGCCTGGGGCGCTACGGCTCTAATCTCGGCTAAAAGCGACTCGGGTTCAAAAACGCAGCGTAAGAAGGCTAAATCGGCAACCAGTAACCCGTAAGGGTGCTCGGACAGTTGCGCCAAAAGCCGGGTGGCATCGGCCAAACAGTCAACCCGCACCGCGTTAAGGCTTGTTTGAAGGGCCTGTTGCAGTTCCAGCGCCTGGGTGGAAGCGAGTAGAATAGAGTGGGATGGATTCATGTTTTTTGCCTGTTTCGGTACAGCAGCAACGATACCTTTACTATACCATTAGGCAGGATTATTTTCAAAGCTACCCCATGATTTCAGGGGACATGGAATCGCTGAATTCACCCTCAGGCGACTGGCACTTTTCTCGTGGCAAGACGATTGAGAACAGCAAAGCTTAGGGCTAACCAAGTGCCAGTCACCTTTAGCCTGAAGCAGTTACAATTTCCTGTCGCTAATTGCTTGTATATAAGGGTGGAGCAGGGTAAAATTCCCAAACAAGGAAGGGACTTCCATGGACATTCTCGAATCCCAGCTCAACCCCAACAGCGAGCAGTTCCAACAAAACGCTGTCCATAACTGGCAACTGGCCGAAGAACTGCGGGCGCGGCTGGCAAAGGTGCGCCAGGGCGGGGGGGAGCACGCTCAACAGCGTCACGCCGAGCAGAACAAGCTCTTTGTGCGCGAGCGGATTGACCGGCTGCTCGACCCCGGCTCGCCCTTTCTGGAACTATCGCCCCTGGCCGCCTGGGAGATGTATCACGGCGATGCCCCGGCCGCGGGCATCATTACCGGCATCGGGCCGGTAGCCGGGCGCGAGTGTATGATCGTGGCCAACGATGCGACCGTCAAGGGCGGCACGTACTATCCCCTGACCGTTAAAAAGCACCTCCGCGCCCAGCAGATTGCCCTGGAAAACTTATTACCCTGTCTCTACCTGGTCGACTCCGGCGGCGCGTTTCTGCCCCTGCAAGACGAAGTTTTTCCCGATGTAGACGATTTTGGCCGCATTTTCTACAACCAGGCGATGATGAGCGCGGCCGGTATTCCTCAAATTGCAGCGGTAATGGGATCTTGCACCGCGGGCGGCGCTTATGTGCCGGCCATGAGCGACGAGACGGTCATCGTCAAAGGCATCGGTACTATTTTTCTGGGCGGGCCGCCGCTGGTCAAAGCCGCCACCGGCGTCGAAGTGACGGCGGAGGAGTTGGGCGGAGCCGATGTCCACACCCGCATCTCCGGCGTGGCCGACCATTTTGCGGGAGACGACGCACACGCCCTGGAGATTGTCCGCAGCATTGTCGCCTCGCTCAATATCCGCAAGAAGGTTGATCTGGATATTCAAGCGCCGGAAGATCCTCTCTACGATCCCACCGAACTGTACGGGGTCATCCCGGCCAGCTTCAAGGTAGCCTACGATGTGCGGGAAGTAATTACCCGCCTGGTGGATGGCAGCCGCTTCCGCGAATTCAAGGCCCGCTACGGTCCCACCCTGGTCTGCGGTTTTGCTCACCTTTACGGCTACCCCATCGGCATTGTGGCCAACAACGGCATCCTGTTCAGCGAGTCGGCCTTAAAGGGAACTCATTTCATCGAGTTGTGCGCCGCCCGGCGTATCCCGCTTCTCTTCCTGCAAAACATCACCGGTTTCATGGTCGGCCAAGAGTACGAAGCGGGGGGTATTGCCAAAGATGGGGCCAAAATGGTCCACGCCGTGGCCAATGCCGCCGTGCCCAAGCTGACGGTTATCATCGGCGGCTCTTTTGGAGCGGGCAACTACGGCATGTGCGGCCGGGCCTACAGCCCTCGTTTCTTGTGGATGTGGCCAAATGCCCGCATCAGTGTGATGGGCGGTGAGCAGGCGGCGAATGTCCTGCTGACCGTTAAGCAGGATCAACTGGCCCGGCGCGGTCACTCCTTGTTGTCAGACGAGGAGCAAGAAGCGTTCAAGCAGCCCATTCTCGACAAGTACGAGCGCGAAGGCAATCCCTACCATTCCACGGCCCGGCTGTGGGATGACGGGATTCTCGATCCCGCCGAGACCCGCCAGGTTCTCGCCCTGGCTTTGTCCACTTGTTTGAACGCGCCAATTGAGTCAACCCAATTTGGAGTATTCCGCATGTAAGGGAGTAGGGAGTAAGGAGTAAGGAGTAAGGGGTACGGGGTAAGAATTTTTCTTTCCCCTACTTCCTGCTCCCTACTTCCTACTCCCCTGTTTTCGATGTTCAACAAAGTTCTCGTTGCCAATCGGGGTGAAATTGCCATGCGGATTATGCGGGCCTGCCAGGAAATAGGCATTCGTACGGTTGCCGTTTACTCCGAAGCGGACGCAGCCGCGCTGCATACCCGGCTGGCCGGTGAGTCAGTCCTGCTGGGTCCTCCCCCTGCCAGCGACTCTTATTTGCGCGCTGACCGAATCATCGAAGCGGCCCGGCGGACAGGTTGTGAGGCGGTTCACCCTGGCTACGGTTTTCTGGCCGAAAACGCCGACTTTGCCAGCGCAGTGGTCGAGGCGGGACTGGTCTTCATCGGGCCTGATGCCGCAGTCATCCGTCTCATGGGGTCGAAAACAGCGGCGCGGGAGGTGATGCAGGCGGCCGGCGTTCCGGTTGTGCCAGGTTATCACGGGGGAGAGAACAGCGGAGATGAGGGTTTTTTGACTGCTGCTGAGAAAATAGGCTTTCCACTCCTAGTCAAAGCTGTGGCCGGCGGCGGCGGTAAAGGCATGCGGCTGGTCCGGGCCGCCGCCGAGCTGCCGGATGCATTGCAATCGGCCCGCCGGGAGGCGCTGCACGCCTTTGGGGATGAGCGGATTTACCTGGAAAAATATTTGTCCAGCCCTCGCCACATCGAATTTCAGATTTTGGGCGACGCTCACGGGAATGTGGTCCATCTTTTTGAACGGGAATGTTCGGTGCAGCGCCGGCATCAAAAAATTATCGAGGAAACACCCTCCCCACTACTGGCTGGGGATGAGTCACTGCGGCAGCGTATGGCCCAGGCCGCCATAGCCGCGGCCCGGGCGGTCAACTATGTTAATGCCGGCACCATCGAATTTCTGGTTGACGCCGAGCGCAACTTCTACTTTTTGGAAATGAACACCCGCTTACAGGTTGAGCATCCGATCACCGAACTGGTCACCGGGCTTGATTTGGTCAAGTGGCAACTGCGGGTCGCCGCCGGGGAGACGCTACCCTTTCAGCAGGCTGATCTTTCTCAGCGCGGTCACGCGCTGGAGTGCCGGATCTATGCCGAAGATGCCGCCCATAACTTCTTACCGGCGACAGGCCGCGTCCTGCACCTGGTCGAGCCGGTGGGGCCGGGAATTCGCGTTGACAGCGGTCTCGCCCCTGGCGACGAAGTAACGCCTTATTACGATCCGCTGCTGGCCAAGCTTATTGCCCTGGGCGAAAATCGTCGGGAGGCTATCGGCAAAATGATGGCGGCCTTGAGGCAGTATGTCATTTTGGGAGTTACAAGCAATCTCTCTTTCTTGCGCGACCTGCTGGCTCACGACGCCTTTCAGCGGGGTGACCTTAACACCGATCTGGTTGAACAGCATTTTAACAACTGGCAGCCATATCGGGCCTCCTCGCCCGACCTGGCTTTGATCGCGGCGGCGCTGGCAGAGATACGAGAAGAACCGCGCGCAGGAGCGGCGGCGAATGATCCCTACAGCCCGTGGCAGCAGTTATCCAAGTTTCGAGTGGGGGAGGTTAATCAAAAATGACAGACACCAGGCCGGTGATTAAAGCGATGGTTTTTGATGCGTATGGTACGCTGTTTGATGTCCATTCGGTCATTGCCCTGTGCAATGAGTTGTTCCCGGAGCAGGGGCCGGCCTTGAGCCACCTCTGGCGCGCCAAGCAGTTGGAGTACACCTGGCTATTGAGCCTGATGGGCCGCTACGAGGATTTCTGGCACGTCACCGAGAAGGCGCTGCGCTTTGCCTGCCGGGCGCTTAATCTGCCTTACAATGAAGCCCAACAGGCGCAGTTGCTGGAAGCCTACCTTCACCTGGAACCTTACCCCGAAGTTCACCAGGCTTTAACCGCGTTGGCCGGTTATCCCCTGGCGATTTTATCCAATGGTTCGCCCGCAATGCTGGAACCGCTGGTATTCAATGCCGGGTTGCAGGGAACTTTCGCCCACGTTATCAGCGTGGATGAGCTAAAAATTTACAAGCCCAGTCCCCCGGTTTACCAACTGGCGATTGACAAACTGGGCCTGGAGGCGCAAACCATTGGCTTTGTCTCGTCCAATTCTTTTGACATCATCGGGGCGACAGCCTTTGGCTTTCACACCTTTTGGGTCAACCGGGCGGCCAACCCCCTGGATGAACTGGGCGTCGTCCCAACGATGACCATTAACAAGTTGACCGATTTAGTGGAGATTTTGAACCACTTGAAATGAAACAATTCAGTTACCAAATCGGCGATGAACTGAAAACCGTCACGGTCGAGCAGGTGGGCGACCGTTTTCGCGTGAGCATCGGGGAAAGAGTCTACGATGTCGCCGCTCGACAGCGCCAGCCGGGCGAATTTGACCTGGAGGTAGAGGGTCAGCAGTGGCGCGGCTACGTGGCCGGCGACGGCAGCCGCCGGTATGTTGCCATCGCCGGGGAAACGTGGGTCCTGGAAAAACCTCGACCCCGGCAGCAGAAACAGCACGGCTCCCATTCTGCCACTGACTCCGGCAATCTGGAAGCGACCATGCCCGGCCTGGTCCGCGAGGTCTTGGCCGTAGAGGAGGCAGCCGTCAAGCGCGGCGATACCCTGGTGGTGCTGGAAGCTATGAAAATGGAGCTGCGCCTCACCGCGCCCTACACCGGCCTGGTCCGCCGGGTACACTGCGCCGCCGGGCAGGTGGTCGAGCGGGGGCAAGTGTTGGTGGAGTTAGAGGAAGAGTGGAAGTGAATCTACTGGAAGAATGGAAGGTTGGAAGGCTGGAAATTTGCTACTCTTCCAATCTTCCAACCTTCCAGACATACTGAAATCTAACGCCAGTAAATGATCTAAACCCCCAGCCGGTTGCGCCGGAGCATTTCTGCGTTTGTTTGGACGGTACTGACCTGATGGCCGGGCAGCGGCAGAATCCGCTCGTGGATAGTATCAATAATCCATTCCTTCTGTGGGAAGAAAGCTTCCTCCAATTCCGCCGCCGGGGTGATCCAGTTGCGCGCGCCGACAACAGCCACCGGCCCATCCAGGTAATCAAAAGCCAGTTGGCTGATATTGGAAGCCATCGTGTGCAGGAAAGAGCCGCGCTCGGAGGCATCCGAGGCCAGCACCACTTTGCCCGTCTTTTTGACCGACTCGATAATTTTCTCGTAGTTAAGCGGGTTGATAAAACGGGCGTCAATCACCTCGGCGGAAAGATGGTATTTCTCCTCCAACTCTTTGGCCGCATCCAAAGCGCGATAGAGCGTTGACCCAATCGTCACAATGGTCAAATCTTTGCCACTGCGACGCAGGGCCGGTTCGCCCATTTCCACCTCGTAATACTCAACCGGCACGCCGCCTTCCACCAAGATTTCCGGCTCGGCGTAGAGCCGCTGGCTTTCAAAAAAGACCACCGGGTCGGTGCCGCGCAGGGCCAGATTCAGCATGCCTTTGGCGTCGTAAGGGGTGGCCGGGAACATCACCTTTAAGCCTGGAATATGGGCCACAATCGAGGTCCAATCCTGCGAATGCTGCGCCCCGTACTTGGCCCCGACCGACACCCGCAGCACCAACGGCATTTGCAGCACGTTGGCCGACATAGACTGCCACTTGGCCATCTGGTTGAAGATTTCATCCCCGGCCCGGCCCATAAAATCGCAGTACATCAGCTCGGCCACGACGCGGCCGCCGGACAGGGCGTAGCCCACCGCCGTGCCGACAATCGCTCCCTCGGAAATGGGCGAGTTGAACAGGCGGTGATAGGGCAGGCACTCGGTCAGGCCGCGGTAGACGCTGAACGCGCCGCCCCAATCGCGATTTTCTTCACCGTAAGCAATCATGGTCGGGTCTTCGTAGAAGCGGTGGATCAGCGCCTCAAACAACGCCTCCGCATAGGTCAATGTTTTTAGCTTGGGCAGGGGTTTGCCGTTTTCGAGGCCAAAGCGAAACTTCTCTTGAGTCACCTTCAAACGGCTCTCTTCTTTTGGAATGAGCACTTCGGGTGTGTCCTCGGCCAGCCGGTCCTTGAACTGATTGGAAAACATCATCTCACCGATCGTGTCCACCATCGTGTTGACCCGGGGCGAGATCTCCAGCGACACCGCCGCCTCGAGCACCTTGACCAGCCGCCCGGTCGCATCGGCGGTAATGCTGTCAAGCTGGGCCTCGTCGGCGTGACCGTTTTCAAGCAGATACTGCCGGTAATTGACCAGCGCATCGTGCTGCCGCCACAGGTCAACCTCGGTCTTATCGCGATATGACGAAGCGTCGGAGGGCGAATGGCCGGAGAAGCGGTAGGTCACCGTGTCCAGCAGGACCGGCCCCCGGCCCGCCTCCAAAATTTTCCGCTTGCGCTCAATAGCATCGGCCACCGCCAGCGGGTTGTAACCGTCCACCCGCTCGGCGTGCATGGCCTCCGGGTTGACGCCCAGGCCAACACGGGCCAGGATGTCGAAGCCCATCGTTTCGCCCTTGGGCTGGCCGCCCATGCCGTAAAAGTTGTTCATAAAGTTGAACAGCATCGGCGGCGCGCCGCCGATCTCTTCCGGCCAGAGCGTGCGATACTGGTCCATCGCCGCAAACATCATGCCCTCCCAGACCGGCCCGCAGCCCATCGAGGCGTCGCCGATATTGGCAATGACGATCCCCGGCTTGCGGTTGACCCGCTTGAAGAGCGCCCCGCCGACGGCAATATCGCCCGAGCCGCCGACAATGGCATTATTCGGCATCACCCCAAACGGCGGGAAGAAAGCGTGCATCGAGCCGCCCATACCTTTATTGAAGCCGTATTCGCGACCAAAAATTTCGGCCAGGGTTCCGTACAAGGTGTAATTGATCGCCAGCGATTTCACATCCCCCCGGCTAAACGGCTCGACTACCCGCAGCGTCGCCCCGCCCATGTACGACTCCATAATGGTGGTCAATTTCGCTTCGCTCAACTTCTCAATCGCCGAAAAGCTCTTGGCCAAAATTTCGCCGTGGCTGCGGTGGGAACCAAAAATGAAATCCTGGGGAGTCAGGTGATAAGCTTGGCCCACCGCCGCGGACTCCTGCCCGATGGACAAGTGAGCCGGCCCCTTGTGATTATATTCAATCCCCTCGTAGACCCCTTCTCTTTTGATGCGATCCAGCATCGTTTCAAATTCCCGGATGTAGACCATATCGCGGTAGATGCGTATCAGGTTCTCCCGGCCATACTTTTTAGCCTCCGCCTGGGGATCGGGTACATAGGCATTGATTGGGATTTCTACGCTTTTAATGCAGCCTCGCTGCCGGGCTTCGGTGGGGTCAATGGTGATTAGCTTTGTCATGGTGTTTTCCTCTTCTTTATAGGGCCAGTAACAGTTCGATCTGCGCCAGCCCCTGGGCTAACGCCTGCAAAAAACGGGCGGCGGGCGCGCCGTCAACGACTTGGTGATTGATGGTCAGCGACAGGCCGAGATGCGGGATAAACTGCACCTCGCCGTCACGCTCAACCGGCTTCAAATTGATATTCCCCACCCCCAAAATCGCCACCTGGGGCGCATTCAAAACCGGGGTAAAACTCTCGATCCCAAAACTGCCCAGGTTCGTCACCGTAAAAGTGCCGCCGTTCATCTCGTCGGCAGAAATGGTACTGTCCAGGCAGGCGGCCGCCAGCCGTTTGGCCTCCTGGGCTATCTCTTTCAAACTGAGGGTATTGGCCCGGCGGATAATCGGCACCATCAGGCCGCGCGGCGTGTCTACAGCCAGGCCCAGGTGGACATTTTTGTATTGGGAAATTACGTCGTCGCTAAAGGTGGCGTTAAGGTCGGGAAATTGGGGCAACGTCCGCGAGACCGCCAGGAGCAGGAGGTCATTGATCGTCACCTGGCGCAGGCCCAGCGTCTCGGCGCTCTCTTTCAGCCGCTTCCGGTAGGCCAACAGGGCGACGGCATCGGCGGAGGCGTTGAGGGTGAGTTGGGCCGTAGTCTGCAAGGAGTTCAACATGCGGGTGGCAATAACCTTGCGGATACCTTTGACCGGGATCGCTCGCACCTCATCTTCAACCGCAGCAGGAGTCACCACCGGAGCGGGAACGTCCGGTTGAGCGGCGACCGCCTGCAAATCATCGGCCATAATCCGGCCTCTCACCCCGGAACCGTGGTCAGGTATCTGGAAGCCCCCCTGCGCCGCCATACTTTTAGCCAGCGGCGTCATGACCGGTTTCTGGGCCAGCGCGGTCTGCACATCCCGCTCGATAACCCGCCCGGCAGGGCCACTGCCCGCCATGCCGGCCAGGTCCAACCCTTTTTGTTTGGCCAGATTTTTGGCCCGCGGCGATATTCCCACGGCTGCACGGGCCGCTGTTTCGACAGCTTTCGCCGGAGCGACTTCCGGCGTTTTAGGCTGGCTGCTTATCTCCACCGCTGTTTGGGCTGGTTCAGCGGCAGAACCCTGATCTTTGGCTCCGGCCGCCCGCAGACTGCTGACATCTTCGCCCGGCTGGCCAATGGCGGCAATATTGGTCAAGACCGGAACATCGTCGCCTGCCTCAAAAAATAGAGCCAGGACGGTCCCGGCGGCAGGACTTTCGACCTCGACCAGGGCTTTGTCGGTCTCCACTTCGGCCAGAATTTCTCCGGCCGCCACCTGTTCTCCAACCCCTTTTTTCCAGCCGACGATGAGACAGCTTTCGACCGATTGGCCCTGTTTGGGCATAACAACTGCGGTTGCCATAACTATGTTACCTCAATAGGTAGATTAACTTGATAAATGTGTTTAATAAACTCTAAAACGTAGGGCGTAAAACGTGAGGAATAAGAATACATTTACGCATTACCTTACACGACGACGATTTCAATCCCCGCCGCACGTACCTGCTCCATCAAATCGGCTGGGGCGTGTTCATCGGTGATGACGGTATTAACTTGTTCCGGCCGGGCAAAGGAGGCCAGACCTACCCGGCCCCACTTGGTCGCATCCAGCACGGCAATGGTCTGGCGGCACATGCCAACCAGGGCGCGTTTAACCTCGGCCTCGTCGGCACTGACATCGGTCAGCCCTTCCGGCAGGTTCAGACCATGCGCTCCAAAAAAGCCTTTTTGAATGTTGAATTTCTGCAAGAACTCCAGGCCATCTACGCCAACAAACGAAGCCGTCTCCCGCTGTAACGTTCCGCCCGACATGACCACCCTGACACTGGGTGTATCCTGCAATTCCTGAGCGACGACCAGGCTGTTGGTGATGATGGTCAAATGGCGGTGATTCTTGAGATGCTGCACAATCGCCAGAACGGTGCTGCTGCTGTCGAGAAAGATGGCATCGCCGTCGAGGACCAGCGCTGCTCCGGCTTGACCAATCCTACTTTTTTCCTGGACCTGCCGCTGGCGGCGCAGAGCTAAGGCCAACTCGTACATGTTGCCGGCAGGAATGGCTCCACCGTGGGTGCGGATAACCAGATTCTGCTCGGCCAGCGCCTGCAAATCGGCCCTGATCGTTACCTCCGAGACGCCCAACTGCTGGCTCAACTCAGCCACCGATACCCGGCCCAGCAGGTCAACCTGGCGCAGTATCTCCTGGCGTCTTTCTTCCAGAAATAGTTCCTTCGACCACAACATAGATAGGGTTACTTATGACTTCTTTATTTTACTTTCGATTACTTTCATATTAACACAAAACAAAATTACTGTCAACCCCAAAACAGCGCCCAACTCGCCTCGGGGCTGTCTTTAATGATGTCAACTGGGGGAATGTGAGAAGGACGCAGTGGCCGGGAGCTGGTGGCCACTCACAATGACGCGGGCCGACCATCCGCTTGGGTGAGGCGAACCTTCCCGCCAGAGGCGAGCCGGGCCGTTCCGTGCCGGTCGGCCACCTGCCAAACGGCGGTCACGGCAGCCAAAATAGGCGGCGAGTTCGCCGAGCGCCAGTATAGCGGTTATACGTCAAGATTAGTTACGCTGAGATGGATCGAGTAACGCGTCTTCAACGAGAGGAGCGTAATCTTCCCGGGGGTGAGCCTCGGCGACGAGATCGTCTAAGGGAATGGTCATCTCACGCGTGTATCCCGGCGGTCCGTACTGCCATGTCTTATCGGGTATGGGCAGAGGAATGATTGGCAGCTCAACCTGTCGCTGAGGTCGCCGCAGGGCCAGGATTTGCTTTAAGCCGCGGCGCACCAGCGGGATGCGCACAACCAGCAAAACGACGAGCACGGCCAGATAGACGTTCAGTTCGTAGATAGCCTGCGGGTCGTGGACCAATACTTTTTTGCTAACGCTGGTGGCCAGGATTGCATGCATAACGCCCGCGCTGCCGGCCAGATAGACCAGCCGGTGCAGCCGCTTCCACTGCTTCCTCAAGCAGCGCATCGCCCAGCGGTTGGAGGTCAGGGCCAGCGCTGTCAGGATCAGCAGCCCCAGCAGGCCGAGGGCGATGTAGAGCTGGGTCGGCCAGGCCAGCCATGCCCACCCGGCCTCTTTGAGATAGACCAGGCCATGCAGAACGGCGAAGCCGAAGGCCCACAGGCCGGCCGGTTTGCGCAGGCTGATCAGGCTGCGCCAGCCGAAGTAGGTGTGCAGCGGCGTTACAGCCAGGCAGATCAGCAGAAAGCGGACAGCCCACTTCCCGCTCTCCAACCCGGGATCAAAGGTGTCGGTGGCGTTCCAATCCGTCCGGCCCAGGCTCACGACGAGGATCAGTACAGAACCGGCCCACAGATTGAGCGCTGCCCAGCGCCAGTTTGAGGTTAACCAAGCCATAGCATCTTCTCCTTTGCGGTGGTCTTCTACCTATATACACCGGCTGCATGAGAACGGTTCCCTGGCTAACCTGAATTGGCAGATAAGCAAAAATACGACGGTTGAAAATTGATCTAAGACTGTAGAGCGGCCCGGATCTGAGCCAAATGTTCTTCGGCGTGAGCGACGATGAACAGTTCAACAACCTCAGCTACCGTCGTCTCACCCCGGCGGAGATGGAAACCGGTCTTGCTGCGCTCTTCCGGAGACATGTGACGGATAATGCGGGTCGCCGCTTGAACTTCATGGTTCAATAAACGCAGTAATTCATCCGGATCTCTTGTCGTGGCTTGTTCGACCCCGGCCAGCCGTTCCGGGGCATCGAGGGTACGCCCAAACTGGGGTGGTTCGGCGGTGGCGGTAATCATCCGGTGGCAATGGTGCAGCCAGTAGGGGATCATTTCAATTATATGCCCCAAGACCTGCATCGCCGACCACTCGTTTTGGCCTGGAGCAATCCTTAAGCGCTGGGCTACAGCGGGCTGGTTCAGTAAAGTAGCCAGTTGTTCATAAACACGCTCAAGTCGTTGGGCTTGCGCTTCGCCCGGGTTTGTTTCATTGCTTGCAGTCACTATTCACCTCCCGATGAGTGTTATATCCAGAACTATGCCTTGATCTCTGCCTGATGCGCTTCGACCAGTTCAGCCATGCTCTTGAAACAAAAATCATACCTGGGCCTTTCGCCGGGCGGCATGGTCGCCCCGAAACCCTCCTGCCCATGCCGGCGGTAAATCCAGCAGGTGTTTAGCCCGTGGCGATTAGCCGGAACATGGTCATGAAACAGGCTTTCGGCCGTGTGCAGGATCTCTGACTTGCCAATCCCTCGACTCTGAAGCATCGCCAGCATATAATCGAAATTAGCGTCGGCGGGTTTGTAGCTGCCAATATCTTCGGCCGTATAGATGGCATCGAACTCAACTCCCAGCTTGCGGTTACTGGCCGCAAAACTCTCATTATCTACGTTTGACAAAATCACCAGGTGGTAATACTGCTTGAGGTACTGGAGCGCGCCGGCAGAATCAGGAAAGGCCGGCCAGTCCTTGATGGAGCGGCCATAACGGAGACACTCATCCCAGCTTACGCTGAGGCCCCACGCTTCTGCCAGGCGACGGTAAACAACGGCTAACAAATCCTGATAACGTTTGGCCGGCGTCTGGCGCTGCTGGCTCGACTCATAGCGCGCATGCGCCTCAAGGATCTCATTTGGGGTGAGTTCCCGCTCAAGCCGGTCGGTGAGCGGCGCTAATCCGGCGATCATGCCACTCTCCCAATCAATGAGGGTCCCATAACAGTCAAACGTCAATACTTTAAAGTCTGCAAGCTTCATCGCAACTCCACTGTATCTTTCGCTGAACCAGCGAAAGTAATCACTATCATATTCTGCTAATTCACTCAAGACAACAATGGCCCCCGCCGCTTGCCCATCTACGGTGGCTATTCTGGATAAAGCGGCATGGGCCAGCAGCCATTGGGCTTTTGGAAGATCTAGCAAATTAACATCTAATTCCGGCTGGACAGTTCTTGGATGAGCCGCTTTGTCATGGCCTGCCAATCGAGGTTTTGACTCCGGCCTTTGATTGTGGGCGGCATATCTGCCGGCCATGTCGCTGCCAACTCGGCCAAGCCCCGGCGAGCTTTTTCTTTAATTTCATAAGTACCGGCGGGATGATGCTCGGCCAGGGAAAGGAGTTCAAGTGCCCAGTGCGATTCTCCTCCTCGCGCCACCAGCCCAGCGGCCCCAACAAAGACATCGAGTGCGAGGGGGGCCAGCCGCTGCTGCATAGCCAATCGGAGAGCCTCAGTGTAATACTGCCGAATTTCGTATTCGCGGGTTTCATCCAGAGCGGCCAGCACATGACCCAGGTGACACAGGACCGCTGCAATTTCAATCTCGTTCTCTATTTGTTGCCATAAGGCCAGGGACTCCCGCAAATACTGTTCGGCTCGACCATACTCACCCCGGTCATAAGCCAGTCGCCCCAGGTTGCTGAGACTCTCGGCCATGTCAGGTTGGTGATGAGCCCCAGCGGCTGATTTGAGACTCTCCCCATAAAAGTGCTCGGCCTCCTCAAAATTGCCCTGCAGCCGCCTGACCGAACCAAGCTTCCCCAGAAAACCTCTCGCCTCGAGACGCCCCGCTTCTTTACAAATGGCCAGGCCTTGCTCAATATATGCCTCAGCCTGGGCAATCTGCCCCTGCGAAATCGCTAACCGGCTGAAAGCGTGCAGCAGGTCGGTCATCCCGTTGACATCGTTGAAGTCCTGGCGGGTCTGTAGATCTTCGTCCAAAAGTTGTTTGGCCCGGGCATACTCACCCCGCGCGCCAGCGATCAAGGCCAGATGCTGCACCCCATAACCTCGCTCCATCCGTTCATCAATTTCCTGAAAAACGTTCAGGGCCTGCTGCAAAAGTTGTTCGGCCTCGTCTAGTTGTCCTTCGCTGTGAGCTGCCACGCCCTGTAACAGGAGCATATCGGCTACATTCCTCCGGTCGCCCAGATTGGCAAAGAGGATTAAACCTTCCTGGCCCCGCTGTCTGGCCTCAGCATGGTTGCCCTGGAATTCCAGTACCCAGCCCAGCCCTAACAACGCCAGCGCTTCTTTTTTTTGATCGGGGGGCCTGGCCCGGCGCAGCCGCAAAACGGCCTGCTCTGCAAACGCCCGGCCTTCGTCCAACTGGCCCCGGCGGGCGCATAAATGACCCAATCCGGCTAGAAGACAACCGACTAGACGCTCATATTCTTCGGGCACAGCCGCTGCCTCCCACGGTTCTGGGGTGGGCATAAAAATTGACAGCGCCTGTCTGAGAGCCAGTTCGTTTTCGTACAGCAGGCCGCCATACTCGCCCAAGAGCCACAATCCCAAGGCAGATTTCTCAAGGGCTAAAACGTCCCTGCGAGCAACCGCATAATGCCAGGCCGCTCGAATGTTATCCATGTCGGCGGCCAACGCGGCCAGAGCCGCCTTTTGTTGGTTAGTCTGAAGGGCCTGGGCCTGGTCTTCAAGAAAAGCGGTGTAATAAGCGCAATGCAACGCCTGCAATACTTCCTCGTCACCGGGGGTGGTGCGCAACTGTTCGGCGGCAAACTGCCTGATGAGTTCGTGCAGCTCGTAACGCCCGCTATCAGCACGACGCAACAGGGCCTTATCTACCAAGCTGCTGAGTAGGGTTAGCGTCGCACCGGTCACCTGGAGGGCGGCCTCACGTAGGCACCCACCCTGAAAGACGGATAGTTTGCATAAAATGGCTTTCTCGGCCTCAGGCAGCCGCTGCCACGTTTGTTCCAGAACTGCTTTAATGCTCCGGTGACGCTCCGGCGCGTTACGGAGCGACGTCGTCAGAAAGTCGAGGCTGCGCTCGATTTCCTGGACGATCTCTTGACAAGTGATTGAGCGGACCCAAGGGGCGGCTAATTCCAGGGCCAGGGGCATCCCATCAACCAGTTGGCACAGACGGATCACGTGCGGAAGGTCCGCCTCAGACAGGTTGAAGCTGGCCTCAGCGCGGCGGGCACGTTCCAGGAAAAGGCGCATGGCGCTATAGCTTTCGAAATTGGCGTCGGGAGAGGCATACTTCGGAAAGGATAACCCTTGCACCAGATAACTCCATTCTTCTTGCAGGTTGAGCCGCTCCCGTGAGGTTGCCAGCAGCTTGACCTGAGGCGTAGCCATCAGAATTTCTGACAACAAGCCTACCCCTGCCAGAAGATGCTCGAGATTATCAATAACCAGGAGCAGTTGCTTTTCAGCCAGGTAGTTGAAGAGTTCGGTTTTTGGCTTGACTCCAGCCTGAATGGTAAGGTGGAGAGCTTCAGCAAGGGCGGAAATGATGATTTCAGGCTCGCCGACAGAGGCTAGCGGGGCAAAGTGAACGCCGTGCGGAAACGAATCCTTCACTTCGGCTGCCGCAGCCAGGGCCAGACGAGTCTTACCGATACCGCCCGGACCAATCAAGGTCAGCAACCGGCAGGCCGGTTCTTCGACCAACAGCCGCCTGATTTCGGCCACTTCCTGTTTCCGGCCGATGAAAGAGGTCGGCTGTAATGGCAGGTTGTGCCGGGGAGACAAAGAAGTAGCGGACAATTCTCCCTTGCTCTCCGGTTTCTCTGCGCCCCGGCTTAAATCGCCAGCCCGGATACGTTCATAAACGGCCTTCGTCTCCGGTCCCGTCTCAACCCCTAACTCTTCGGCCAGCACCTTGACACACAACTCATACTGGGCCAGGGCCGCACTGCGCTGGCCGTCGCGGGCCAGGAGCAGCATCAACTGCCGGTGAGCCTCCTCGCGCCACGGTTCCAGGTTGAGCAACCGGCGCACATACCCCATGGCTTTAGCCAGCTCATCCCGCTCGGCGTAATGAGCGGCCAGGGTCTGCAGCGCCTGGACAAACAGCTCTCGCAGCCGGGCCTGCTCGGCCAGCATCCAGGTTTCAAAATCGGGCGCGTTCCGGACGTAATATCCAGTCAGAAAATCGCCCTGATAAAGCTCAACCGCTGCTTGCAGCCGCGCTACATTCAGGAGAGGCGAGTCCGTTCCCACGTTGGCCTTAAAGTCAGTCACGTCCACCCAATAGGGGTGGTCTGGTTTGAATGCCACTGCCTGGCCATCGAGGTCAAGGTAATCGCCCACTTTCTCCCGTAGATTGGACAGGGCCTTGCGCAAGTTGGTGCGGGCGGCGTTATCGGTTACGTCGCCCCACAAGAGGGTGGCCAGCGTGGAGCGAGGTTGGCCGGAGGGGCCGGCGACGGCCAGGTAATAGAGGATCGCCTGGCTCTTGCTCGATAGGGCCGCGGTAACGGAAACCCCGGCCCGGATAATTTCGGGGCGGCCTAAGAGACGCAGTTGCAGTGTTCCCCCCATACTTTCCCCCCAATTCACACTCAAAGTCGCCAAAATTCACACTTTTTTCCCGCTTTGGGCACGCTCGGTGTGATATGCTGTGAGTGTGTTTGAAGTATAACACAGTTTTGAAAGGAAATTAAACAACCAATGACGCTTAATCCCAAAGCCTCTCCTTACCGCATCTATCTCTTAACTTTATGGGCGGAGCGAAGCGAAGAGGCTGAGGTCCCGGCAATTTGGCGCTGCAGTCTAAAGGACCCGCAAACGGGACAGCAGCGCGCTTTTGCCACCTTAACGGCACTGGTCGCCGCTTTGGTGGAGGAGATGGCCAGGATTGAGGGGACACCCTTGAAAGGAGATGAGGCATCATAAGACCATGATTTCGCTGAGAGTTACAGGAATCGCTTGCGTGCTCACATGAAGCGTGGGGCGAGTCACAACATTTCTTTTGACAGATTAAAACTTATTTAAGATGGCCTGACTTGGGCCGCAACTAAGGAGAATGAAACAATGTTGACTTTACAAACGTTAGAAACCATTCAAAAAAGAGTCAAGCTTTCCAGCGGGGTGGAACTGCCCTACGTGGAGCAGGGCGACCCGGCCGGCGTACCTGTGATTCTTCTGCACGGTATCACCGACTCCTGGCATTCCTTCGAGCCAGTGCTGCCGTATTTGCCCGGGTCCATTCACGTCTTTGCCCTCTCGCAACGGGGCCATGGCGATGCGGATCGGCCCAAGACCGGCTACGAGCCTCGCGATTTCGCCGCAGACCTAGCCGCGTTTATGGACGCGCTCGAAGTTGGACCAGCGGTGATTGCCGGCCACTCTATGGGCAGCACTATTGCCCAGCGCTTTGCCCTGGATTATCCCGACCGCACCCGGGGGCTGGTGCTGGTCGGCTCATGTCCCACTTTTCAAGGCAATGCAGGGCTGGTGGAACTCTGGGAGGTTGCCGTATCACAGCTTGAGGATCCGATAGATCCCGATTTTGTGCGTGAGTTTCAAGAAAGTACGCTAACCCAGCCGGTGCCGCCGGCCTTCCTCGATACCGTGGTGCAGGAAAGCCTGAAGCTCCCAGCGCGGGTGTGGCGAACGGTACTCCTCCAGGCTCTTTTGGAAGCCGACTTTTCAGTGGAACTTGGAAAAATTACGGCGCCAACGCTCATTGTCTGGGGCGACCAGGATGGGCTGGTTTCTCGGCATGAACAGGAGGCCCTTCTGGCAGCTATTGCTGGCTCGCAGCTCGTGGTATATCGTGGCGCTGGCCATGCCGCCCACTGGGAGGAGCCAGAGCGTTTCGCGTCCGATCTGGTGGCTTTTACCGAGAACCTTACCAAGTCAGGGCGTGGATGAAACGGTGAGTTAGGAAACCCAACCATATAAAAGTAAAACCAACTGCCAAACCTATCTTTTGATAGATTAAAACTCATTCAAAATGGCCTAAATTGGGCTGTAACAGAGGGGTAAAAAACAATGTTGACTTTACAAAGCTTAGAAACCATTCAAAAAAGGGTCAAGCTTCCCACCGGGGTGGAGCTACCCTACGTTGAGCAGGGCGACCAGGCCGGTACCCCCGTGATACTCCTGCACGGCTACACTGACTCATGGCGATCTTTCGAGGATGTGCTACCTCATCTGCCCCGGTCCCTTCACGTCTTCGTCCCGACCCAAAGGGGCCATGGGGATGCGGATCGTCCCACGGGAGGTTACCATTTTCAGGATTTCGCAGCCGACTTGGCTGCATTTATGGACACCCTCAAGATCGGACCAGCCGTGATTGCCGGCACTTCCATGGGCAGCAGCATCGCTCAGCGCTTTGGGCTGGACTACCCCGGACTCACCCGGGGGCTGGTGCTCATAGGCTCGGCTACCACCTGGCGCAACCCGGTTGTGTGGGAGCTCGGGGATGTCGTATCAACGCTGACAGATCCGATTGACCCAAGTTTCGTGCGTGAGTTCCAAAAGAGCTGTCTGGCCCAGCCGGTGCCGCAGGCATTCTTCGATACCATCGTGCAGGAAAGCCTGAAGGTTCCGGCACGGGTCTGGAAAGCAGCGTTCGAAGCCCATTTGGAAGCCGATTATTTGAGTGAGCTTGGAAAAATCAAGGTACCTACCCTTATCCTCTGGGGCGACCAGGATGCGATCCATTCCCGCAACGAGCAGGAAGCCCTTCTGGCGGCTATCGCGGGTGCGCAGTTCGTCGTCTATCATGGCGCTGGCCACGCACTCCACTGGGAGGAGCCGGGCCGCTTCGCCACCGATCTGGTGGCCTTTATCAAAAACCTTATCAATTGAAGTGTGCCCATCGTTCTATCGGCTTAGCCAGGCAAGGGGCGATGTGGTTCGCTGTTCGTGGAAAAAGAAAGGATGAATTGAACATGGGTTGGACACTGTTGGACAGCGCTTTACTGATTTTCGCCTTGCGCCTGATTGAAGTTTCTATCGGCACGATCCGAACGACCATGGTTGTCCGGGGCAAACGGGTCGAGGCGGCGGTCCTGGGCTTTCTGGAAGTGAGCATTTGGGTTGTCGCGGCCAGCCAGGTGATCGGCCATCTCGATACCGTTTGGAACGTCGTCGGCTATAGCGGAGGCTATGTAGCGGGGACCTTGATGGGAATGTGGCTGGAAGGCCGGCTGGCCCTGGGCCATGTCGATATTCACATCGTTTCCATGAATAAAGGCCTTGAGATGGCTCAAAAGGTGCGCCAGGCGGGCTACGGGGCCACCCAGCTACCCGCCCAGGGACAATCGGGTCCGGTACATTTGATCGAAGTGGTCGCACCCCGGAAACAAGTTGCTCGTCTCCTGAACCTGGTGAATGAAGTGGATGCGACCTCGTTTGTCACGGTTACGGAAGCTCGGCAGGTCGTGCATGGCTATCAACGCTTGGTTAAGTAGCCTCTAGCCTGACCGAGGGATTAAGGTGACAGGCACTTATCGGGCTATGAACAGTGTTGAAAAGTGCCTGTCACCTAGCTTTTTCTTATTTCCGATGGAGTCTAAAAAGGAGTTTTACCGATGTTTCCAGAACAAGTTACTTTAATAATGGCTCGCGAGCAGCACCGGGATAAGCTGCAAGAAGCCGAGCATGCCCGGCTATCCCAGGCCGTGGCAAGTCAACAACCAACCAAACGGAGGAATAAAATGAATCACTCAATAAAATATCTGTCCATCATCATCTTGTTGGCGTTAGCAATTGTCACCACGGTGCAGCCAATGTCGGCGCATAGTGGAGAACTACACCCAGCGCCAGCAGTCTCTACCCCTGAAGAGGCCGAGGCGGAGGTTACCCCGCTGCTGGGCAACCTGGGCAACTTCCACCATCCCATCACCACCGACTCGGAACTGGCCCAGCGCTACTTCAATCAAGGGTTGATCCTGGCCTACGGTTTTAATCACGAGCTGGCCATTCAATCCTTCAAGGACGCGCTCAAGCTTGACCCGGAATGCGCCATGTGCTACTGGGGCATTGCCTATGCCCTCGGCCCCAACATCAACGCGCCGATGGAGGATGCCGCCGTGCCCGACGCTTATGCCGCCGTCCAGCAGGCGCAGAAGTTGGCAGCCCAGTCCAGTGACGTGGAGCGGGCCTACATCGAAGCCCTGGCCAAGCGCTATGCCGCCGAGCCGGTTGAGGACCGCAGCGCGCTGGATAAGGCTTATGCCGACGCTATGCGCCAGGTGGCCCAAAAATATGCCTACGATGGGGATGCCCTGACCCTTTTTGCCGAGGCGCTTATGGACCTGACTCCCTGGAATTACTGGACCAAGGACGGCCAGCCAACTGAATATACCAACGAAATCGTGGCGACCCTGGAAGCTGCGTTTGAGATCAATCCCTACCATGCCGGGGCCAATCACTTCTACATTCACGCGGTGGAAGCCTCGCTGACGCCGGAACTGGCTCTCCCCAGCGCCGAGCGGTTGGAGGGGGCGGTGCCGGGCGCGGGCCACCTGGTGCATATGCCGGCTCACGTCTACTGGCGCACCGGCCGCTACCACGATGCTTTCCGGATCAACGAAGCGGCCATTCAATCCGACGAGCACACCGTTGGCGGCAAGCCTGACCAGGGGGTGCATACGCTCTACTCACTGCTGTACTACCCGCACAACATCCACTACCTGATGGCGGCGGCGCAAATGGAAGGGCGCAGCCAGGAGGCTATAACAGCCGCCCGGCGTACGGCCGGCGATATTCCGGCGAGCGCCTATCAAGAGGTGGCAGCGATGGAAGACTTTATGCCCCTGCCGCTCTTCGCCCTGGTCCGCTTTGGCCAGTGGGAGACGATCTTGGAAGAGCCGCAGCCCGAAGCTAACTTTCAGTATGCCACCGCCATCTGGCACTGGGCGCGCGGCCTGGCTTACACCCACCAGGGCCAGTTTGACCTGGCGGCGGCCGAGTATGATAAGCTGGCGGCCATTGGCCAGACCGAAGCGATGAAGGATCTGACCCTGTACTCCTTTGCCCAGGCTTCGACGATGTTGGACATCGCCACGCACGTGCTGGCCGGCGAGCTGGCCGGGGCGCAGGGTAACGCCGACAAGATGATTGCCGAACTTGAAAAGGCCGTGGAGATCCAGGACAACCTGCACTACATCGAACCGCCGGCCTGGCACTACCCGGTACGCCACAACCTGGGTGCGGCCTTACTCAAAATAGGTCGGGCTGAAGCAGCGGAGGCAGTCTACCGCGAAGACCTGCGGCAGTACCCGAACAACGGTTGGTCGCTGTTTGGCCTGGCCGGGAGCCTGAAAGCGCAAGGTAAAACGGCTGGGGCCGCCCAAGTGCAGCAGCAGTTTGAGGCAGCCTGGCAGTATGCCGATGTGCAGTTGACCAGCAGCGTGGAGGTTGGCCTGCTGGCTGCCAGCGAGGACTAATAAACATTCGGATTTAAGGTGACAGGCACTTATCGAACTACTAATGTTTAAAAGTGCCTGTCACCTGGTTTTTCTTAAGGAGATCCAAAAATGAGTACAACCCTTTCTTTAACTACTGAACAAATCGGCCAGCGTGATGCCTTTGTCGAGCGTATGCTCAAATCAACCTCAGGCATGTTTGACATCTTCACCATCTACATCGGCCATAAACTGGGTTTCTACCAGGCGCTGGCCCAGGGTGAAGCGTTGACTTCCGTTGAGCTGGCCGCTCGCACCGCCAGCCACGAGCGTTATGCGCGGGAGTGGCTGGAACAACAAACGGTCGCCGGTATCCTGGAGGTAGAGAATCACACCGACGAAGCCACATCGCGCCGTTTCCGCCTCCCCGCTCCTCACGCCGAAGTGCTGGCCGAGCAGGACAGCCTGAACTACCTGGCGCCCCTGGCTCAACTGGCCGTGGGGGCAGTTCACCCCCTGGCGGCGGTGTTAGAGGCTTATCGCCGCGGCGGCGGCGTGCCTTTCAGCGCCTTCGGCCCAGACCTGCGTGAAGGACAGGCCGGCATGAACCGGGCGATGTTCCTGCAGCAGTTGGGCCAGGAATGGCTGCCCGCCATTCCCGATATTCACGCCCGGCTGCAAGCCGACCCCCCCGCCCGGATCGCCGATTTTGGCTGCGGCGCCGGCTGGTCCAGCATTGGCCTTGCCCAGGCTTATCCCAAGATCAAGGTGGATGGTTTTGACCTGGATGCACCCTCCATCGAACTGGCCCAGGCCAATCTTCGTCAGACCAATTTGAACGGCCGGGTCAAATTCCATGTGCGGGATGCCGGCGACCCCACCCTCTCCGGGCACTACGACCTGGTGACCGCCTTTGAGTGCGTCCACGATATGTCTGATCCTGTCAGGGCGCTGCAAACGATGCGCCACCTGGTCAACCATACGGGCACGGTCATCATCGTGGATGAGCGGGTGGGCGATACTTTCACCCCAACCGGCAATGAGGTCGAGTGGATGATGTACGGCTGGAGCGTGCTGCACTGCCTGCCGGTCGGCATGGCCGACCATCCGGCTATCGGCACGGGGACCGTGATGCGGACGGAAACATTGCAGCGCTATGCGCGTGAGGCCGGTTTCCGCGATGTTGAAATCCTGCCGATTGAGAACTTCTTTTTCCGCTTCTACCGGTTGATTGCCTGATTAACAACTGCCCTTACATCCGCATAATTCCCGGCCAAATCCGACAAAAGTCGAGGCATACCCATCGCTCAGGTGATAAAACCCTGAGCGATTTCTTTTTGGCTCGTCAGGGATAAAAAATGCTGCCGTTAGCCAGCGTTTTTGTTTTTTGAGGGTTTGGAGGTAAACTTGTGGCTATAGGCGGCAGATGGCAGCAGTCTACCTTAGTAGAAGGGAAAAAGATGTCCTTTGACACGAGCAGCTCATCGGGCAACCCGCTTAACCGGGACTTGCAGCAACAACTTCAGCAAGTTGACCATGAATTCGGTGCAGTCAATGCTGCCCTGGAAGCGACCCGGCAGCAGTTAGCTGCCGTCAAGAAGCAGTTAGCGCTCGAAATTGCTGCACGCCAACGCGCCGAAGAGGCCCTCCAGGAAAGTGAAGATCGTCGTCGCTTAATGGCCGATCGTTTGCAGGGTGAATTGGTCCTGGCGCGAGAGATACAACAGAGTCTGCTCCCCCCACCGACCCCCCGTTGGCCCGACCTGGAGGTGGTCTGTTATACCCAACCCGCCTTTGAAGTGGGGGGGGACTTTTATGCCTATCACGCCTCCATCAAGGCCAGAGTCTTGTTGAATAAGTATGTCCTGGCTATAGGCGATGTGTCAGGTAAGGGAGTGTCGGCAGCACTGCTCATGGCCACCAGCCTGTCCCTATTTGACGCTTCCCTGTCGCTGAAATTACCCCCCACGGAACTGCTGGCCTATTTGGATGAAGCCCTGCTGCCCTATACCAAGCCCCGGCGTCAGAACTGCGCGCTTTGTTATGTGGAGCTGGTGGGTGTGAACACCGTCCGCCCGATGTTGAAAGCGGTCAATGCGGGCTGTATTCCTCCCTATCTTAAGCATGCCGATGGGTCGGTCGAATGGGCGGGGATCGGTGGGTTTGCCCTGGGGCAGGGGCTGGGCGCGCAGGTGGGCTATCAGGAGATCAGGCATTTGCTGGCCAAGGGTGACATGGTCATCCTGACCACCGATGGTCTGGTCGAGGCGAGTAATACGATACCCGAAATGTTCGGCTTTGAGCGGTTGGAGCAAGCCATCCTCGCCGGACCGACCAGCAGCGCCCGAGCCATGCTGGATCATCTCAAAGCGGTATTAGCCAGCTATGTCGGCCAGGCAGAGCCTCACGATGATATTACTATTGTGGTGGCGCAGGTCTAACTGTCCCCCCTGGATAGTCTTCCGAACTAAAACACGAGAAAAAGGCCTGCTCCAGCCAAATTTCAACTGCCAGCCGGTTCCCGTAACCGTCGGATTGGCGAATTAAGCGAGGCCTAGACTATCAAGCGGTCTCCGAAAGTATCTCCGCTACGACATCTGGCAGCGTTCGGTTTTCGGCGTAAGCTTGAACTGCTGCCAGGATGTCTGCCTTTTCTTTTTCAGCCTCAGTACGATACCTGTCCAGGAGTTGCTGCGCTTCAACCCGCGTGGTGCGATCGCTCGCAGGGTGCTGCCGGACGAAGGCCAACACCCTTAATCCGTATTCTGGCCGGTTGCTATTGAGCAAAAGTTCTCCCATTGCCTTCAGAATCGAAACCATGAGGGGTACAAACTGTATCTCTGCCGCCAGTTGCAGAGCCTGGCGAAGCTGTAGCTGCGCCCTCCGCACGTCGCCCTGCCGGCTGGCAACCGTACCCAGCCCCTGGTAGACTCGCGCCAGGCCACCTTTATCGAAAATGTTTTGATAAATATCTAAGCTTTTCTGGTAAAGCTGCTGTGCTCGCTCATAATGCTTTTGCTGCAGCGCAATCTTACCCAAATGATGGAGTGCCACAGCCATCCCTTCAGGGTCATTGAACTCTTGACGCAGCCTGTAGCTTGCTTCAATATGGTGTTGGGCCACGGTCACATCGCCCAGTGCCAGCGCGCTTTCGCCCAGCAGATTGAGGCAGTAGGCCATAAACCAGCGGTCATCCCGCTGTTGGGCCAGGGTATAGGCTTGTTGGGCATACTGCCGGGCTGTCTGGTAGTGACCCTGGCCAAAGGCGGCACTGGCCAGGGCGTAATAGGCTAGAGAAAGATTTGGTTTGTGGCGCTGGGTCTCACTTTCCCGAAGCGCCTGCTCCCCATACTGAAGCGCGAGGGCGTAATCACCCCGAATGGTGGCAATCAGGCTCAAGGGTAAGGCGGGGTCTGTGCCGTATCCAGGTACAGCCGGAATACCGAGTTGCCGGTATAGCTCGCGGCATTGTTGCAGCACCGCCTCTGCTTGATCCAACCGGCCCAGGCGGATGAGCATCCAGCCCCACCAGATAATCACATGCACCAGAGCCAACTTGATGGGGTCAGTCACCTCGACGACGGTTAACCGCTGGTAGGCCTCTTCCCAGGCCGTCGCCCCTTCCAGGTACCGGCTTTGAAACTGAAAAAATCCCTGGAGCGGCCCGGCCAACTTTTCAATTTCGGCGAGTTTGAGGGCTTTGAGCGCCCAGCGCCAGGCCGTCCAAATATTATCGTACTCGGCAGCGGTGGCGGCCACCGCCTGACGCTGTTGGCCGCCCAGCATGGCTGCGGCGTGCTGCTGGAGGAAATCGGCAAAGTAGGTGCAGTGCGCCTCATAGATTTTGGCGACACTTTCGGGAGTATCAGCCAGCCGCTCGGCGGCATACTGCCGCAGCAGTTCGTGGATGTGATACCGCCCGGTTGAGCTTACTTGCAGCAACGACTTTTCGACAAATGCCGCGAGTTCTATCAGCGAGGCTCCGGCGATAGCACGGGCAGCTTCGGGGCCAAATCCCCCTCGAAAAACTGATAAACGCTGAAATACCTCTCGTTCGTGTGCTGCCAGCAATTGCCATGACTGCTCCAGGACCACGCGCATACTACGGTGGCGCTCGGGCACATTCTGGTGCCGGCTGGTGAGAATATCAAGGCCGCGCTCGATTTCAGCCACAATGGCCTCGACCGGCAGGACCTTGAGCCAGGCGGCGGCTAACTCGATGGCCAGGGGCATGCCCTCAACCAGGCGGCAAAGCCGGACTACGGCGGCTCGCTCTGCGGCCAATGAAAACTTGACCCGGGCACGGGCGGCGCTTTGAACAAAAAGCTGCACGGCGTCATAACGCTCAAGCGAAGCAACATCGGCGCCAACTTCGGATTCATTGTCCGTCATAAATTGCCGGCCACCGGCCGGAAACGACATCCCCTCCACCGGATGAAACCAGGCTTCCTGCAAATTCAAGGCCTCGCGAGAGGTCGCCAGAATTTTTACGTCTGGAGCGGCAGCCAAGATGTCGGCAATGAAATCGGTCATACGGGCGTCCCCTTGCTCAGCGAAATCCTTCTTTCCAGTAGAGATAAGGGGGGCAGACAATAAATGCTCCAAATCATCCAACACCAGCAGCATTTCTTTTTTTTGCAGGTAGTCCAGCAACTGCTGTTTGGGCGAAACGTTCCCGTAAAACGAAACGCCAACCGCTTCGGCAACGGCGAACAGCACGTCGGTGGTTGAACTGGCGGAAGCGAGCGGCACAAAATAAATACCATGTCCAAAGAAACCTTCATCCAGAGCCGAGGGGATGAGCCTTTGGGCTACCTGTAGGGCCAGCCGGGTTTTTCCGATCCCTCCCGGCCCAACGAGGGTTAATAAGCGACAATGCCTGTCCGTGAGCCGGCGGATGATCTCGGCCAGTTCGCCTTCCCGTCCGACGAAGGGGGTGAGTTGGGGCGGCAGGGTATGAAGGGGAGCTGGGGTGAAAGACTCTCTCCTGCTCCTCCGCTCCCCCGCTCCCCCGCTCAATTCTCCGGCGCGAATCTGCTCATACAGGGCTATCGTCTCCGGACCCGGTTCAACAGCGAGTTCATCCGCCAACATCTGGCGGCAGATCTCAAACTGGGCCAGGGCCGCGCTGCGCTGGCCATCACGAGCCAGGAGCAGCATTAAATAGCGGTGCGCTTCCTCCCGCCACGGCTCCAGGGCCAACAAGCGGCGCATGGTCTCGATGGCCTGGGGTAGATCATCCTGAGCAGCGAGGTGATCGGCCAGCAGATGCAAAGCTCGCAGCACTCGCTCCCGCAGCCGAGCGCGTTCTACCAACACCCACTGCTCAAACTCGGGCGCATCGTGCAGATAGAACCCTTCCAGGAAATCACCGCGATAAAGGGCGATGGCTTGTTTCAACTCTTCAATGTCTTGGCCCTGTGACGCGGCCGCTACCCCGGCCTCAAAAACGGGCACATCTAACCAGTAGGGGCTGTTGGCGTCAAAGGCCACCGTCTCGCGGGCAATATCCAGGTGGCTGCCCAGCAACTGGCGCAGATTGGATAACGTCATGGTCAGGCTGCGGCGAGCGTGCTGCTCAGCCACCTCGCCCCAAAACAACCCGGTCAGCACCGAGCGCGGCTGGGCGCGGCCCGAAACCGCCAGATAGTAAAGCAGTGCCCGGGCTTTGCCGGAGCGAAAGCCGGTCACCACTTGCCCGTCCAGCCAAACTTCCGGGCTGCCGAGCAGTTTCAGGTTCAGTTTTCCGCTGCTTTTTTTCCGGCTCATGATCAAAAAAGTCAATATCGTTGCAGTTTCGTTGCATGGTAGTGGCAGTTTCGCTGCAACCACCCGCTATACTGAGACCAATCAATTATAACGTAAGTCGTTAGCCCTGTGAAATTAGCGTGAGAGTCGAATACCATGCCCGATGCCATCTCATCTTACCGGATGTATCTCTTGACCGTCTGGAAAGACCCGCAAGGTCCGGCCCCGGATGGCATCTCAGCGTTGCCCCAAGAGTTACCAACCAATACGGGCTGGCGCTTTTTTCTGGAGGATCCTCGCACGGGCCAGCGGCGCGGCTTTTCAAATGCCGTTGATCTGGTGGCGGTCCTGATAACAGAATTTGGTTACGGGACGCCGGCTTCAGATGAGCCGCCTCCAGTCACCGGTGAAACGGAGCCGCTGTAGAGATATTTTCAAGGAGTCGCTTATGAAAAAACCGTTTCAGCATAGCTATGAAACCAAACAAAAGTAACGATTACATTTAAATATGATAAGGAGATATTTCAATGACTATCAACGAACAAAAACTGCAAAAACTGTTGGAAACAGCCGTGACCGACTTTGGCGCAACGTGGCACACAGCGCTGGTCAACATCGGTGACAAATTGGGTCTCTATAAGGCGCTTGCTGCGAACGGCCCTCTCACCTCGGCCGGGTTGGCTGAGCGTACAAATACGAAAGAGCGGTACGTACGGGAGTGGCTGCGGGCCCAGGCAGCCGGCGGCTACGTGACTTACGATCCCAAGACCGAGCGCTACAGCCTGACCCAGGAGCAAGCCCTCGTCCTGACCGAGGAAACCAGTCCGTTCTTCCTGGTCGGCGCCTTTCAGGGGGCGTATGCCGGGCTTAAAGTCACCGAACAGATCCAGGAGGCTTTTCGTACGGGCGAGGGACTCGGCTGGCATGAACACGACCACGAGTTGTTCATCGCCACGGAACGCTTGTTCAAGCCGGGCTATGCCACAAACCTGGTTGACGCCTGGATTCCGGCCCTCGCTGGCGTTAAAGAGAAACTGGAAGCAGGGGCGCGCGTGGCCGACGTGGGCTGCGGCTATGGGGCCTCGACCATCATTATGGCTCAGGCTTTTCCCAACTCGCAGTTCGTTGGCTTCGATTATCACGAACATTCTATAGAAACAGCCCGGCAGCGGGCCGAGGAAGCCGGAGTCTCTGACCGGGTACGGTTTGAGACAGCCCCGGCTAAAGGGTTCAACGGACACGGCTATGACCTGATAGCGACCTTTGACTCCTTGCACGACATGGGCGATCCGATTGGAGCAGCCGCCCACGTGCGGGCGGCGCTCAAAGCCGACGGCACCTGGCTGATTGTTGAGCCATACGCCGCCGATCGCGTGGAAGAGAATTTCAACCCGGTGGGGCGAGCGTTCTACGCTATCTCGACCATGGTCTGCACGCCAGCCTCTCTGGCTCAGGACGGCGGCTACGCAATGGGCACCCAGGCGGGCGAGGCGCGCATCCGCGAAGTGGTGACCGGAGGGGGCTTCACCCACTTTCGCCGCGCTGCGGAGACGCCCTTTAATCTCATCTTCGAGGCCAGGCCATAATTTGTTATGAAACTCACAAATTTAAGCACACATCTATTGGAGAGAAAAATGAAAAAGAAGTACGTTACCAATTATAAGTTGTGGCTGAAACTGGTTATCGTTTCAGCTTTAGGATTAGCGATATTCGGACTGGCCGGTTACAGCCAGGTGAGCGCCGACGGCCCTCAGCACAGCTCTGGATTGATGCTGGTGGATTATCGCCATCTCGACGGCGGCCAAGACGGGGTGGCGCTCATTGACCTGGACCCAGAGTCCAAGCTGTTCGGTAAAATCATCCAGCGGCGGCCGATTGGCCAGGGTGTCTTACCCCACCACCTCTATTTCAACCGCGATCAGAGCAAATTGTATAATACCGCTTTAGGCGGCTCATATCTGTACGAAATTGCCCTGAACAAAGACGCGAACGGGAGGCCACATATCGGGCAGATTACGCCGATTGACACCCATGGCAACATTACCGGCGAAGATATTTACTTTACTCAGGATGGAAGTCGTTTTTACATGACCTTCATGAACGGCCAGGGTGGCGAAAAGGATGGAGCTATCGGCGTTTTTGATGTCCAAACCAATGAACTGTTGGAAACCATCGTTGCCCCCGTACCGGATGATCCCACTTCAGGGCAACCTTTCCTCATGCATCCCCATGGGATTTCGGCCAATGAAGAACTGGGCCTGCTTATGGTCACTTCAACGGTTCATCCCGACCTGGTCAGCGAAGTGGGCAATACGGTTACCCTCATTGATATGAAAACCAACCAGCTTCTGAAAACTTACCTGGTGGCCGACTCGCCGGAAGATTTGCCGGAACCGGTCGAAGTCTTGCTGTTGCGGGATGATCTGCCGCCCTACGCCCTGGTAACGACCGTCCTTGGCGGAGACATCTGGGTTGCCTCATACAATAGTGAGACCGGTTTGTTTAACGAGTTCGAGAAGAAAGTGGAAGGCGAGGAGCATGGCTTAGGCGTGGCCCTTGAATTCTACATCCACGAGGATAAGCAGGGCGAAAAGGAACTATATGTCAGCTTTGGCGTGCCCGGTGTGGTCAATGTCTACGGGCTGGACCAATTGCCGGAGTTACCGCTGAAACGCACCTTACCGGCCGGCCCGGGCGCCCACCACATGGCTTTCTTTGAAACTGAGTCTGAACGTGAAGTTGTAGTCGTTCAGAACAACCTGCTCAACGGGGAGGGGTTGAACGCCGGTACATTGACAGTGGCTGATATTCATACCGGCGAACTGCTCAAAACGCTCGACCTGCCCACCGAATATGGTCTACTGCCCGAGTCAATTGAGTTGGCCTTCGGACATGGGCACGATTATCACCATTAATACATAGAAACAGCAGGCATGCAAAAGTAATGAGCATTAAAGAATAGCGGAAGTAAGGAAAAACGAGGTGGCAGGCACTTTTAAACAGAGAAGTGCCTGTCACCTTAATCCCGACATAGTTTAATAAAGATTACCTTTACACGCCCAGCCCCGGTCCGGGCGAAGTGCGGGTGAAGGTAGCCTGGTCGGGGGTAAACCCGTCAGATGTTAAAACGCGGGCCGGCCTGCGGACCAAAACCCTACCGTTTCCGCGCATTATTCCCCACAGCGACGGTGCGGGAGTGATTGATCAGGTGGGGCCCAATGTTCCACCCACCCGCATCGGCGAGCGTGTTTGGCTCTGGAATGCCGCCTGGAATCGCCCTTTTGGCACGGCGGCCCAATACGTTGTGCTGCCGTCTGAGCAGGCCGTTTCGCTACCCCAGGCGGTTGATCTCGCCGCCGGGGCCTGCCTGGGCATCCCGGCCTTGACTGCTTACCACGCGGTCACTGTAGCTGGCGGCGTAGCTGGCAAGCGGGTGCTGGTGGCCGGGGGCGCCGGGGCGGTCGGCCATTATGTCATATACTGTTTACATCTTTGTGGAATTTTTAATCTTCTTAAGCTCATCTCCGGCAGACCCATATTGAGCTTTGGGCTATTGAAGCCAGAGCCGAGTCATGCTATACTTGGCTTAACAAAGCAAAACACCATTTGGCAACGCAAAATTCCGCAGAAAGTGAGCGTCGCTCGCGACCAGGCGCCTATGTCCCGTCGAGACGATTTACAGCGATTAATTATCAACTACGGCCGGCGCTTGCAGAAGCTGCAAGAGCAGCAGGCGCTTATGGGCCTGGACACGCCGCCTCATATCTTGATCGAAATCGAGGATATTCAGGCCAAGATAGCCGAGCTGGAAGAGAAACTGGCTGCCCTGGACGAGGCCGGTTTTGCCGCCGAACTCCCCTACTCAGCGCCAGAGCAACAGGCTCAGCCGCAGGTCCAACCCGCTTCTCAGAGCAGTCCTCAATCGTCGCCCCAACAGATGATCTTTGTCGGCCGCCAGGTTCAACTGGCCGAGTTGGAGCGTCACTGGCAGGAGACTTATCACCGGCAGCGAGGTAAAGTTGTCTTCCTGGCGGGTGAGGCCGGCATTGGTAAAACCACTTTGGTGCGGGCATTCAGCCAGGATACGCTGCAGAAGTACCCGCGGATGCAGTACGCTTATGCCCAATGCGATCAGATTGCCGGGGACATTTCACCCTATGCCCCCTTTGTGCAACTGCTCAACAAATTGACCGAGCAAGCCACCCGGCGGGGTAAGCATTGGTCGGTCGAGTTTATCCGCGAGATTGGCCCGGATATTCTGGGCATGGTCCCCGTCGCCGGCCCTATCCTGGCCACCGCCGCCAAAAGCGCCGATTTTGCCTGGAGGAAACGCCGGCAGGAGGACAGTGATCTCGACCGGCCCAGCCGGTTCAGCCAGCAAGACATTTTTCAACAATTCACCGACACTTTCCGCAACCTGGCTCGCCGCAAAAACCCGTTACTGCTCTTTATTGATGACTGGCACTGGGCTGATACCAGCTCGACCAACCTGCTCTTTCATCTGGCCCGCCAACTGAGCGATGTACCTATCTTGCTCCTGGCGGCCTATCGCCCGCACGATGTCCAGGCCCGGCAGCACCCCATTCTGGCCGTCCGGACCGAAATGGAACGGTACCAGCTTTGCACCAGCCTGTCCCTGGATTTTCTCGACCGCGATGATGTGCTGGATTATCTGGCCCACCGCTTTCCGCAAGCTCAATTTGAGCCACCTTTCATTGATTGGTTGTTAGACATTACCAGTGGCAACGCCCTCTTTACGACCGAGTACGTGAATTTGTTGGTCAACGAAAAGTTACTGACCCCGGATGGACGGCTGGCAAAGGACTTGGGCCGGATGTTACCCCCGGCCAACGTCGAGGCAGTCATTCGCAGCCGGTTAAGCTTTCTGGACCGGGAAGCGCGAGATATGCTGGCCTATGGCAGTGTCGAGGGAGAGCAGTTCACAACCTTTCTGCTCAGCCGCCTGTTGGACCTTAAGCCGTTGCTGCTGCTCAAGCGGCTGCGCACCATCGAGGAAACCCACCAGCTTATCGTGAGCCGGGGCCAGCAAACCGTCTATGAGCAACAAACCACCGTCTACCGCTTTATCCATACCCTGATCCATCTCACCCTATATAACTCGCTAGAAGCAGAAGAACGGGTTGAAATCAATCGCCTGCTGCTGAATCTACGCGGCCAGATTTACGAGCAAGCTGACGAGGCAACTAAAGCCCGTTTGTTGCCTGATTTGCTGGGCCATGCGGCCGAAGCCCAGGATTACCTGGCCGAAGCTCGGTATGCCTTGGCAGCGTCTGAAAATACCGTCAACAAGTACGCTCCCGACGAGGTGTTGAAGCAGTGTGAGCGGGGATTAGTAGCGCTTGAGAAAGTCACTGGCCAGGTTGCCGAAGTGCAAAAGCTGCAAACAGATTTACTGCTGCAACTTAGCAAAACCGTGTATTTTACCAGCAAATGGCAGCAGGGCTTGGAAACCTGCCGTCAAGCCGAGGCGTTGGCCAGAAAAACCAATGATAAAGCCAGACTGGCCGAGGTCTTAAACAATCTGGGTTGGATCTTGCGGCATCTCGGGCGCTTTGACCAATCCCTCCACAGTTATAATGAGGCAATGAGCCTGGCCGAACACTTAGGCGATACCGTAACGCTGAACTGGGCTAACAATGGCATTGGCTTAATTCTTTGGAGGCAGGGTCATTACGATCAGGCGTTACAATGGTTTCAGCAAGTATCGGCTTCTGCTGAGAAAATCGGCAACAAAAAACAGATGGCTTTAGCCTATCACTCCCTGGCTAACATCTACAGCCATCAAGGCAGCTACGATGAGGCGGTGATTTGGTATAGTAAAGCGATAGCCATCAATGAGGAGGCCGGAAACAAACTTGAGTTAGCCTGGAATTACAATAATTTGGCTATTATCAAGGCCCATCAGGACAAAGATGGTGAAGCGATAGAACTATTTCGGAAAACCTTAACGATCTCGCAAGAAGCGACGTTTAAGCGAGGGGAAGCAGCAGCTTTAGCAGGTATCGGCAGCATCTACAGAAGACAAGGGGATTATGAGCAGGCCCTGGATAACTATCGCCAGTCCCAGTCAATCAATGAAATCATGGGAGAACAACGGGGCCTGGGTTGGAATTACAACAACATCGGCCTCATTTATCAGGACCTGGGGGATTATGATCAGGCGTTGGAGCTATATCAAAAGGCCCTGACAATTTGGCAGGAAATGGGCTTTAAGCGCGAAGAGGCTCAAACAAGACATAACATCGGCATTGTTCACGAAACCCAGGCTCATTATACTCAAGCTCTTGCCTGCTACCGTCAGGCCTTGACCCTCCGCGAAACATTAAACAACTCCAATGACATCACCGAAACCCGCCGGCGTATTGCCGAAATTGAGGCCAAATTGACCGAGTGAGGAGGCAAAGAGCAGTAAATAGGGCCTCCTCACCTTTTGTTAAGAAAACTTAACCTAATCTTTACCCTCTCTTAAGCTCAAGTTAACTGAATCCTTAAATTAAGGTTATAAAATCCATCTCAGATTACAGATGGATTTTTTATTAGACCACGATATAGGAGAAGTACTTATGCCTGAAACAGTAGGGATGCTTGAATTGAAGATTGCTCGACTGGAGCAGCGCCTGGCGGTGATCAGACAACAACAGCGCTTGAGCCAGCCTTATCCTGAGCACAGAGCCGCTTTGCTCAGTCAAGCTCGCCATCTGCAAGCGGTTTTAGCTCAACTGAACTGGCGCCGGCCCAACTTCTTGCCGGCGCGACAGGCGGCTTGAAGCGATGCTAAACCGAAGCGATGACCCCCGTTTTACCCAGCTTATGAAAGCATTGGCTGCCGGCTGGGAAATAGATGAGCCGGTGCTGATCCGGTCCACCTGGCGCGAGATAACCCATCCATCCGGGACCTATCATTTTGTCTTGCGCCAAAAAGCGCAGGACAAGACCACCCTGCTGAGTTTACCCCCTTCGCCCGAATTGTTGACCTTTCTGGCCGAGCGCAAAATCAGCGTCACCCCCCTCTGAAAGACGAGTTGTTAAGTATTTTTAACACTCGTTTAACAGGCTCTTAAAACTCGATTAACGATACCTTTACAAGCAATCATTACTATAGATAAGGTTGGCATTCATTAAGAGTCGGGATACCGAAAAGCTCAAAATGCAAAAACTATTTAATTAATTGGAGGAGAATCCGTAGTATGAAAGCCAAAGTAAGAACGATCTTGATTTTGATGAGTATGTTACTCATCACCAGCCTGGTTGCCGCACAATGTGGCGGTGCAGCGCCAACACAACAGGCAGCCCCACAACAACCCACTCAAGCAGCCGAGCCAACTGAGGCGGCTGAACCCACCCCGATAGCCCCGGCGCAACCGACTGAGGCCGCAGCCGAGCCGACCGAAGCAGCGACAACGGAAGCAGCGGCGACAGAAGAGGCCATGGCCGGGAGTGGGGTCGAATTACCGGAGGTCAATCCGTTGGACGTGAGCGGGGATATTATCACCGCCGGCAGCTCGACGGTCTTTCCTCTGACCGAACGCATAGCCGAACGTTTCCAGGACGAGGGCTATGCCGGCAACATCACCGTGGACAGCATCGGCACCGGTGCTGGCTTTGAACGCTTCTGTGTCGCCGGAGAGACGGACATCTCCAATGCCTCCCGCGCCATCAAAGAGGAAGAATTCGCCAGTTGTGAATCTATTGGCCGCACCCCCATCGAGTTCCGCGTCGGCACCGATGCCCTGGCCGTGGTGGTCAGCGCTGAAAATGACTTTGTGACCGATGTGACCCTGGAAGAGTTGGCCCTGCTCTTCTCCACCGCCCAGAAATGGTCCGATGTCCGCCCCCACTGGCCCGCCGAAGACATCCTCCGTTTCAGCCCCGGCACCGACAGCGGTACTTATGACTACTTCCTCGAAGCGGTCATGGACCCCTACTATGTCAAAGAGGACGCCGATGAAGGCAAGGGGGAGGAAGCCATCCTGAGCGCGGCCAGTCTCCAACTCAGTGAGGACGACAATGTTCTGGCTCAGGGCGTCGAAGGCAGCCCCTATGCCATCGGCTACTTCGGTTATGCCTACTACAATGCCAACCAGGGAGCACTGAATGCCGTCAGCGTCAACGGCATCGAACCGACCGAACAAACCGCCGAGGATGGAACCTATCCTCTGGCTCGGCCCTTGTTCATCTACAGCGCCGCCAATGTCATGGCCGAGAAACCCCAGGTTGCTGCCTTCATCAACTTCTACCTCTCCTTTGTCAACGAAGAAGTGTTGGACGTGGGTTACTTCCCCGCCTCTGCCACCGCGCTCGATACCGCCAAAAATAATTGGCTCGACGCCAGCGATTAAGGCTTTGCATGTTTGAGTAATCCTGTGAGTGGTAGGTCACGCTTGAAGCGTGACCTACCGTTATTTCATCAAAATGGTCATATCAAGGACAAAGCTTTGTCACCCCAAAATTTTTTGAAAGGAATATCAAAACATATGGCCATAGGAGCTTCTACCTCAGCCGTCACCAGCGCTGAAGCCGCCGTGGCCAGCGCGGGCCTGCGCAAGCGGCTGCGTTTAGGCGAAGCGCTGATTCAGGGCTTTCTGTTCGCCTCCGGCGCCATCTCCATTTTTACCACGCTGGGCATTGTCTTTGTGCTGACGGAGGAGGCCTGGCTCTTCTTTGGCAGCGATGAGGTCAGCCTGGTTGAATTTTTCACCAGCACCACCTGGCAGCCGGCCATCAAAGAATTTGGAATCTGGCCCCTGGTTAACGCCACCTTGATGACCAGCACCATCGCCATGCTGGTCGCTTTGCCGTTGGGCTTGTTTGCCGCCATCTACCTGAGCGAATATGCCAGCCCGCGCACTCGCGGCCTATTCAAGCCTATTCTGGAGGTGCTGGCGGGTATCCCCACGGTCGTGTATGGGTATTTTGCCCTGACCTTTATGACCCCTCTGCTGCGGACGATTTTCGGCTCTGGGGTGGTCGAAATTTATAACACTGCCTCAGCCGGGCTGGTGCTGGGCATCCTGATCCTGCCCCTGATTGCCTCGATGAGTGAGGACTCGCTCCACGCTGTGCCTGGCGCTCTGCGGGAAGCCTCGTATGGGCTGGGTGCAACCAAGCTGGAAACATCCTTTAAGGTGGTGCTGCCGGCGGCTCTGTCGGGCATTACGGCGGCTTTTGTGGTGGGCATCTCGCGGGCGGTGGGTGAAACCATGATTGTGGCCCTGGCCGCCGGGGCTGGCCCGGCTTTCACCTTCAACCCCTTTAAGGCCGCCGAAACCATGACCGGCCACATTGTCCGGATCAGCGGCGGCGACTTAAGCTATGGCACCATTGATTACAACAGCATCTTTGCCATTGGCCTGATGCTCTTTATTATGACGTTGGCGCTTAATATCATCAGCGGCTATATTGTGCGCCACTTTCGCGAGGTGTATGAATGAGCGCCAAGACAAAACCGGCTCAAACCGGCGCCTATCCTGAAAATCAAGAACTGGACCGTTTTATCAGGCTGCGTAATTTTAACGCCGGCTTTTGGCGAGTGGTCTTTATTTCATCCCTGGTTCTTGGCCTGCTGGCTTTGCTGGCGCTGCTTTACAATGTGGTCAACGAAGCCTTTGGCCTGACCGCGGTGGAGAATCAGATTGAACCAGAGACTTTGGTGTTAAGATTGCAAGAAGAGGATATGCTAGCGGTTGCCAAAGCGTCGAGTGAAGATGACAAGGTGTTGGCCGAGGGGATTATCGGCAATCCCAATGCGATTGGTTTCTTTGGCTATGCCTATTACCAGGCCAACCAGGACAGGCTGCAAGCCCTGGCGGTCAATGGGGTGACGCCTTCGGCGGAAACCGCTGAAAGCGGCGACTATCCGCTGGCCCGGCCGCTGTTCATCTATTCGGCCAGCCAGATCATGGACAAGAAACCCCAGGTGGCCGCTTTTATCAATTATTACCTGACCCATATCAACGATGAGATTGACGACGTGGGCTATTTCCCGGCCAGCGCCGAGTTACTTGACGAGGCTAAAGCGAACTGGTTAAAGGCCACCAAAGCAAAAGCCGGCCCTGCCCTGCCGGCGGTTGATCCCGCTTCAGTAGAGGGTAAGATTGCGGTGGCGGGCAGTTCAACCGTCTTTCCGCTGACCGACCGGCTGGCGACCCGTTTTGCCGAGGGCGGCTACAGCGGCGAGATGACGGTGGACAATATTGGCACCACCGGCGGTCTGCGGCAGTTCTGCGTCCAGGGTAAGGCCGACATCGCCAACGCCAGCCGGGCCATTAAAACGGCTGAACAGGCGGCCTGTCGCAGCAAGGGCCTGGAAGTGGTCGAATTTCGGGTTGGCGCCGATGCCCTGGTGGTGGTGGTCAGCCAAGAAAACACTTTTTTGAAAGACGTGACGATTGAGCAGTTGCAGCAAATCTTTGCCGACGCCAAAAATTGGTCAGATGTTGACCCCAGTTGGCCCAATACCCCGATTGAGCGTTACATTCCGGGGGCTGACAGCGGCACGCTGGATTTCTTTACCGAGACAGTCTATGGCGGGGTCGAGTTAGCCGATTTGTCCAAGGATAAGCTGGTCACGCTCATTCAAACCACCCAGGATGCGCAGGGTCGAAAATTGTTAGTGTCTAAAGGCAAGCTGCGCCAACTGGAAAATGAGCAGCTTTTCTTTGAGGACAAATTTCTGACGCTAGACCTGGAGAAACACGCCGCAGAGTGCGCCGGGGCCAGGCCACCGGCTCGCTGCTCGCTGCCGGCCCGTGACCAGGAGAATGTCTATAATCTGGTTCAAGAACTGATTGTTGCGCCCAAAGTGGTGTCTACCTGGCCGTTGGTTGACTCGCTCCTCAAGCGAGAGGCCATTGAGGCAGAAGCTGCTGAAAAATTTCTTAATGCGGAAATCGAATTTCGCTCCTGGATCACCCGCGATTTTATCCGCAAACCCCAGGCCAGCGACCCGACTCTGGCCGGCGTGCGCACGGCCATTCTCGGCTCATTGTGGACCATTGCCATCACCATAGCTACGGCCTTTCCTATCGGCGTGGGCGCGGCAATTTATCTGGAAGAGTACGCCACCGGCACAGCCAATCCTTTGCTGCGCCGGGTAAACACGATCATTCAAACGAATATCAATAACCTGGCCGGAGTGCCCTCTATTATCTACGGCATCCTGGGTCTGGCCATTTTTGTGCGGCTGTTGGAACCTTTCACCAGCGGCGCCTCTTTTGGAGCGGCGGCTGACCCCACCACAGCCAACGGCCGGACCATTATCTCGGCCGGGCTGACCCTGGCCCTGCTCATCCTGCCGGTGATCATCATCAATGCCCAGGAAGCGATCCGGGCGGTGCCGTTGTCGCTGCGCCAGGCGGGGATGGCCCTGGGGGCGACCAAGTGGCAAACCATCTGGGCGCATGTGCTGCCCAATGCTATCCCCGGTATTCTAACAGGAACCATCCTGGCCGTGTCGCGGGCCATGGGTGAAACCGCGCCGCTGGTTGTTGTCGGCGCTTCGACCTTTATTACCATTGATCCCGATACTGTTTTTGCCAAATTTACCACCCTGCCCATCCAAATTTACCAATGGACGGCCCGTCCGCAGGCCGAGTTTCGCAACATTGCAGCGGCGGCCATTGTGGTTTTGTTGATTTTACTCTTATCGCTTAACGCGTTGGCAATTATACTGCGTAACCGTTACAGCAGGAGGTTTTCATGAGCAATAATAACCTTTCTCCTAATGGCAAATACGCCCTGGAATTGCAGGACCTTCATTGTTTCTACGGCAGTTTCCGGGCCGTCAAAGACGTGAGCTTAAAGATTGAACGCAAAAAAATCACTGCCTTCATCGGCCCATCGGGCTGCGGCAAAAGTACGGTCCTGCGCGCGCTCAACCGCATGAACGACCTCATTCCCGGCGCGTACGTTAAAGGCCAGGTCTTGTACCACGGACGCAACCTGTACGACGCCGAGGTGGACCCGGTCGAAGTGCGGCGGCGGATTGGCATGGTTTTCCAAAAGCCCAATCCTTTTCCCAAATCCATCTACGAAAATGTGGCCTGGGGCGCCCGCATCAACGGCTACAAAGGCAATCTGGACGACCTGGTCGAGCAATCTCTGCGCCAGGCTGCCCTGTGGGACGAGGTCAAGGACAAACTCAAGCAAAGTGGTTTAAGCCTGTCCGGCGGCCAGCAGCAGCGCTTGTGCATTGCTCGGGCCATTGCCGTTAAACCGGAAATCATCCTGATGGACGAGCCGTGTTCGGCTCTGGACCCCATTGCTACGCTTAAGATTGAAGATTTGATGCGTGAACTGGTCCTAAACTATACTATCATCATCGTCACCCATAATATGCAGCAGGCAGCTCGCGCCTCCGACTACACCGCCTACTACTTGATGGATCGCAACGACCGGGCCGGCGCCCTGGTCGAATACGGCCCCACCCAGGAATTGTTCACCAATCCCAGGGATAAGCGGACCGAGGATTACATTACCGGACGGTTTGGATAAAGCAGCAGGGGGGCAGGGGTGCGGAGGAGCGGGGGAGAGGTTTTTCTCCCCTGCCCCCCTGCCCCTCTGCTCCCCTGCTAAAAGGAGAAGACAATGTCTACCAAACAAGTGCTCTTTCTCTGTACCGGCAACTCCTGCCGCAGCCAGATGGCGGAGGGATTGGTCAATTACTTTTTGGGGGATGAGTGGGAAGCCTATTCGGCGGGAACCAAACCCGCCGGCTACGTTCATCCCCTGGCCATCCAGGTAATGGCCGAGTTGGATATTGACATCTCCCGCAACCGCTCCAAATCGGTGGACGAGTTCTGTTATATCAGCCCCGATGTGGTCATCACCGTCTGCGATGACGCCGCCGAGGACTGCCCGGTTTGGCTGGGGCAGGGTCAAAAGGCCCATCTCAGCTTTCCCGACCCGGCCAAAGCGACCGGCAATGAGACGGAGCGGCTGGCCGTGTTCCGCCAGGTCCGGGATGATATTCGCCGGCGCGTCCTTGATTATTTGACTGCCGCCCACGTACCGGCCTCCTCGGAGGCGGCTTGACCGCTACAAGATGAAGGCGTTGAAAGGATATAACCATGCTCAGAGAAAGTTTTCACCGTGACTTGAAACGGCTGCACGAGGAGGTTTTGCTGCTCGGCAGCATGGTCGAAAGTATGCTGACCGACGCGGTGGATGTCCTCAAACGGCGCGATATGGACGGTTCACGGCGCTTGATGGCCTACGATCAGCGGGTCAACGAAAAGCGCCTGGCGATCGAGCACGATACCCTGACCTTGATTGCCACCCAGCAGCCGATGGCCGGCGATGTCCGCACCCTGGCCGCCATCCTGGATATTGCGGCGGAGCTGGAGCGGATGGGTGATTATGCCAAGGGCATCGCCAAAATCAATCTGATGATCGGCCCGGGCGAGCTGATCAAGCCCCTCATAGATATTCCGCGGATGGCCGAGAAAAGCCGGAGTATGCTGCACCGGGCGCTGGAAGCCTTTATCAACCGGGATGTGGAGCTGGCCCGCTCTATCCCGGCAGAGGACGACGAGGTAGATGCGCTTTATAACCAGGTTTACAGCGAGCTGATCACTTATATTATGAAAGATCCCCAAAATATGGACCAGGCCACTTACCTGACCTGGGCGGCGCACAATCTGGAGCGCACCGCCGACCGGGTCACCAATATCTGCGAGCGGGTTATCTTTACCGTCACCGGCAGAGTGGTTGAGTTTAGTATGCCTCTGGACATGGCCTGATAAGACCCGGCTCAAAACAAATCGAACTCATTGGGCCAAAAAATCGAAAAAGTCGGGCTGCCCAAAAAGCTTGCCTGGAGCAAGCCCGTAGCTTAAACCAACACGCCTTAGATTGTATCGCCATCGATTCAGACATGCAACAAAAAATCAACTCGCGCGTATAGATATACGGCAACAATGATTAGTACGCAGATATGCCGAGGATAGCATGACATGGCGGTGATGGTTGCTGACGGACTTTTTGCACCGTTAGATAAGGATTTACATTTGGAACGCATCGGTGGTGGTAATGAAACCGAAGTCTACTGCACCGATGACCGGCGGTTTGTGGTCAAAGTAAAATGTGAAGAACAACAAACCCCACGGGAAGCTCTGCGCCAAGCACAGCAGGCGCGAACAGCCGCCACCGCCTTTGCCGCCGCCGTTGGCCCGCAGCATAGCATCCCCAGTTACTTTCTGGTGGCTCGTAACAGTGAGGGCGAGGTGCAGCCGGTGGTGCTACAACCTTTTCTGGGCCAGGCCCAGTCGCTGTTTGACGTAGACTATGAGAAGTTGAGTGCGGCGGAACGGCAGCACATCGCCGGACAACTGCGTCAAATTATTCGCCGTTCGCTCCATTTTTACCGTCAAACCGGGCAATTACCGGATTTGTACGGCCGGACCAGTCGCAGCCAGGCCGAGCGCAAGCGATTGAACCGTCTTTGGATGCTGCCCTGGCGGCTGTGGAGTTTTCTGGTGAAACGGAACCTGCTCCGCGCCCATAACCTGATGCTGACGGAGACCCCCGAACGGCGCGTGGTCCTGATTGATTATGACCCGGTGCAGCGCAGCCAGTTGTACCGCTGGGTTTACTACAATGTGCGCCGTTTTCTCTTTTGGCGTGATTACCTGTTGCTATGGCTGATGGAAAAAACCGGCTATGTGCCTAAAGCCTAATTTGCAGGACAGCATTGAGAAATAAGAATTCCCTGTGGAGTACTCCCTAATGATCGTGCTGGCGTATTTACAGCCAGTGGGAACAGCACGGTCTGGTAGAACCTGGACGAGAAATTGGGCTCACTCGCTATCCCCTTGGCCTGACTCGCATCGCCGAAGAATTACCCCCTGAGCCTCCCCAACCGAAGCAATTTATAATGAGTTAGCCTCAGAAATATGCTATCATATCTCAGTACAGGAG
>JAHDWA010000056.1 GCA_023382535.1 Anaerolineae bacterium
AGTACAATCTGGCTTCTTTGGCAAACATCTTAGCCAAGGTGGCGCCGGACCTGCTGTACGTAGAAGTACCGCAGCGTGATTGGGAGTTGGGCCGCCTGGAGCAGGCTCCGGTCGAGGTGCAGCACAGTTTGCTCCCCCTGGCCGAGCGGAGCCGTACCGTCGTCGTACCCGTGGCGCCTGATACCCGCCAGTTCAACGACTTTGCGCCCAGAACCGGCTGGCGAGCCAGGCTAGTTCGCTGGCTAGACCAAGCTCTGCGCTGGACGCAGCGTCGAGCCAACAGCGCCGAGGCGATCCACGCCTGGCCCTTCGCCGGGGCGTGCCACACCCTCTGCCACCTCAGCCAGTGGAGTTGGGATGCCGAATCTCGGCGGGCGTGGGAAGAACAAAACCAGGGGATGCTCGACAATATCCGACAGGCTATCCGGCGCGACCCCAACTGCCGCATCCTGGTTGCCGTACAATGCCAGCGAACCCACTGGTTGGCGCCGCGCCTCAAGAAGCTGCCAGACCTTGAGTTCGTGGATTATCGGGAACTATGAAGATAAGGATGATTATCTATACCGACACGGTTGAGCGGGTGCGCGAGTACGGGGTGCTCAAGGCGGTCGGCGCGAAAAATCGCCACTTATACGGCTTGGTCATCCAGCAGGGCCTGGTGACAGATCTATTTGGCATTATCGTGGGTATTGGCCTGGCCTGGGTGATGGCCCAGGGAGTGATGAACGCCTTTCCCAAATTCCTGGTGGTCCTCCAACCCGGTTCCATCCTGCTGACCGCCCTTGTCGGACTGCTCATGGGACTGCTGGCGGCAGTGCTCCCAGCTCGCTATGTAGGTAGCCTGGACCCGGCGCGAGTGTTTAGAAAGTAGGCGACGACCCCTTGTTACACTTAGCCTGGCGAAACCTCTCTCAAAGCCGGACCCAGTTCAGCCTGGGGGTGGGCGGTGTGGCCCTGGCTCTGCTGCTGATGCTGGCCCTGGATGCACTGTTTGCCGGCGCCGCCGAGAAGCTGGTCATTTACATTGACCAGGCCGGGGCGGATATTTTTGTGGCCCAGGAAGGGGTGAAAAATATGCATATGGCTGCCTCGGCCATCACTCTGCGTGACATGCGTCTGGCCTCGCACGCCAACGGCGTGACCAGCGCCAGTCCCATCCTGTATGCCAGCGGGGTGGTGAAAGCCGGTCAGGCCGACATCCTCTCTTACATCATTGGCTTTGATCCGAACGAGGCGCTGGGCGGACCACCCGAGGTGATCGCCGGAACGGCCAAGTTGCAGCGCGACGAGGCGATCATTGACGAAACGGTAGCCCGCAGCCAGGAACTTGGCCTGGGCGACGAGGCTGAGATTTTGGGCGAGACCTTTACTATCGCCGGCTTGACCCGGGGGTTGACCAACATCACCAATAGCGTGACCTTTATTCACCTCAAGGATTTTCAGGAGTTGCGCGGCCGTGACGTCATTAGCTACGCTTTGCTCCAAGTTAAACCGGGCTACGCCCCCGGCCCGATCGCGGCAGCAATTACCGCCCGCAACCCGGATGTCACCGCCCTCCCCCGCGCCGAGTTTGCCCGTGAGGAACGATAACTGGTGACGGATATGGGCGTCGAACTGCTCAACATCATGAATCTTTCCGGTCTCCTCATCGGCCTGGCCGTGACCGCGCTGACTCTTTATACCAGCACCCTGCGCAAACGGCCGGAGTATGGGGTGCTCAAAGCGATCGGGGCTAAAAATTGGCAGCTATACAGTGTCGTTATCCTGCAAGCTTCTTTAAGTATAACCATTGGCTTGGTCATCGCGATGGGCCTGGTCTGGCTGTTGGGTCTGGTCTTGCCCGGCCTCAAATCCGGGATTAGCTTTGTGCTCACCCCAGCGGCCATCACCCGGGTTGGTCTGGCTGCCCTGCTCATCGGGGTAGCGGCGGCGCTGGCCCCGGCGTGGCAAATAGCCCGGCTGAATCCGGCTCAGGTGTTTAGAGGATCGTAAAATGGAAGTAATTATGGATGTCCAAAACGTTACCCGCCGCTTTGGTGGCGGCAGCACCGAAGTGACTGCGGTGCGTGACCTTTCCCTCAGCGTCACTGCCGGCGAAGTGGTCCTGATTATGGGGCCATCGGGCAGCGGCAAGACGACCTTGCTCTCCATGCTTGGCGGGCTGCTCAAACCCTCGGCCGGGTGTATCCAGATTGGCCCGGATGAGATCAGTGCCATGGACGAGCGACGGCTGCCAGAGGTTCGCCTGCGGCGGATCGGCTTTATCTTTCAAGACTTCAACCTGTTGTCGGCTCTGTCCTGCCTGGATAACGTCGCCATTGTCGCGCAGTTAGCCGGTCTGCCCCCCTCCCAGGCTCGACAGCGAGCCAGGCAGTTGCTGGAGCTACTGGGTTTGGGTCACCGGCTGAATTTCTTGCCCGAAAAACTGTCTGGGGGAGAAAAGCAGCGGGTAGCGATTGCCCGGGCCCTGATCAACCAGCCCGATTTGATCCTGGCGGACGAACCCACGGCCAATCTGGATAGTCACCACGGTCATGAGACAATGCGCCTGCTGCGGCGCATTGCTAAGGAAGAAAATCGAAGTGTCGTCATCGTTAGCTATGACCAGCGAATTAGAGATATTGCCGACCGGGTGCTGTGGTTGGAGGATGGGCAATTCAAAAATGTGGTGGAGATGGCCCTTGACCCGGTCTGCGGCATGTCGGTGGATCGGGAAAGCGCCCCGGCGCAAACGGCGTATGATGGGCGCGTCTTTTACTTTTGCGCTCAGGGCTGCCAGGATGAGTTCTTGAGGGCGCCGGAGAAATTTTTAAAAAGCTAAAGGGTAACCGAGGAAGAAATTTTTCTTCGAGCCTTATCTTATCCTCCTGTCTTTCCCTCCTTCAAGATTTCTCCGACAAATTCATCGAGCTGCACCCCGGTCATCGGGCCGAGTTGAATTTTGGCGACCAGACCCGCCCGATCAACAAATATACTGGTCGGTAAACCGCGGACGTAGTACAGATTGTCCGCCACCTCGCCGGTTTCGTCCAGCAGCACCGGAAAGGTCAGCCCAAACTTGGTCCCAAAACGCTGTACGTCTTGCATCGAGTCCAGATATGTCACGTTTACAGCCAGGACAACCAGCCCTTCATCTTGGCGTACTTCGTAGACTCGCTTCAGCTCTGGCATTTCCAAGCGGCACGGTGCGCACCAACTGGCCCAGAAGTTAATGAGTACCGGCTTGCCGCGGAATTGCGACAGGCTGATCTGGCGGCCATCCAGCGTCTTCAAGCTAAAATCCGGCGCCGCCGGTTGACCAGGAGTGGCGGTGGGTTCAGCATCGGGAGGGTTTGTACCTGGCGGTGTGGGGGTAGGGGTTGCCAGACTCAGGATGACGGTATCAGTCGGTGGAGGGAGAGATAATATCTTGAGTGGAGTAGCTGGGGCTGTGGGCGAGGCACTGATAAAACTGGCCGGTGGCAGAGTTGCTAGGCTGGTTATCGTTTGATCGGGCCAGGAGATGGAAAAAAACAGCAGGCTGCCAAAAACCAGACTTACGATCAGCCCACTCCCAGCCATGATCCAGGGTGTCCAATGCCGTTCTTTGATGATTTGCTCATTCATTTTGGAAAGTAGGGGTGCAGGTGAGGGTGAGTCGATTGAGATGCAATTGGCTCGGCCGTACAGTGACTTGTCTCACCCGCTCCAAACTGAGCCGGTAAGAGGGCGATACTGCTAAAAATAAGCAAGATACCTAAATTGATCAATATACCAGAAAAGTAGGATCGCCACCTGAAAGGGGCTGGCGGGTAGAGCAGCCGTCGAAGCCGGGCTTCTGTTACATTGAAGGGGGTGTAAGCAGCTACCGGGAGCGTTGCACCAAAGCCATATCTCAGTAATTTCTGGAGTGTACACAGGAGTGGCAGATCACTGCCCAAATGGATAACAGCGGCCCGGTCGGCGGCTACCTCCTGCTGCAACTCGGCGGCTTGAGCCAGGTCGCTGACCAAGGGCAAGAAGAAAAAGGCGGCTTTGAGGGTACGACCAATCATCAGCCGCAAAGGGTCCCGTTGGCGGTAATGGTAAGCTTCATGCGCTAGAACCGCCGCCAGTTCTTCATCGGTGAGCAGGTTAATCACACCGGCCGTGAGCCAAATGCGAGGTCGCCAGAAGCCCAAGCAAAAGGCGTGCGCAGAGGACAAATTTAGAAAGACAATATCCTCTACAGCCAGCCCATTGGCGGCCAGCCAGACCTGGACTCGCGCTGGAGGTGTTTCGCGGAGGGGCAGAAAGAGGTGGGTCAGCCGTAATGTCCCTCGAAGTTGCTGGTTGAGGCTTAACCCTCCTCGCACGGCCATCAGTAGTACTATGGTTGGAATAATCAGTTGCCAGGCCAAGGGCAGATGCTCTTGCAAATGCTGGAGACCAGTCTGGCAGGCGTGCCATAGGAGTTCGACCCAGGTCCGGCTGTAAGCCCAACTCATTCCCAGAGCGAGGCTGGCCAAACTGAAGCTGACAGCTATAAGGAGCCAAAAATAGCGGTTCGTGGGGCTAGCTTTTGGGCTCATTTTCTTTTCTGTGCTGGATGAGATCAGCTATATTATCAAGGAGCTGGGGATCAATTGACTCCGCCGTTTCAATCATCTGGGTCACGGCAATGTGGCGGAAATCATCGCCAAACATCCCCCGCACTACCTGGTCAAATACCCTGGCCAACAGTTCATCACGGGGGGCAATCGCCTGGTAGACAAAAGCCCGGCCTACCTTCCGGCGGTTCAAGACCTTTTTATCGACCAAACGATTGAGGACGGTCATTGTTGTTTTGTAATTCAGGTTGCCGCCCAGATAATCAATGACATCCTGCACGTCTGGCTCGTCCAAAGCCCAGACAGCTTCCATCAACCTGGCTTCCAGCTCTCCAAAGATGTGTGTTAAGCCTTTTTCGCCCAGTCTAAAAGACTGAATAGGCATTTCCTGCGTCATAACGACCTCTTTTCCTGTAGAGTTAACTTCTCCTACCTATTGTAAGAGATACCCTCTATTTGTCAAATGGAGAAAAGCGACAAGGAAAAAATGGCCCCCAGTCTGTCTGGAGGCTAACGGAAGGCATTTTTGTGAGGTTTAATGGTATTGATTTAAGTGAAGAAACCCTCAGCGGCTTAACCAAACTGATCAAGGCCCATCAAACGGGTCAACAAATCGTCCTGTGGCAAGGATTATTCTGGCGGCCGGCCAGGGGCAAAGCAACAATCAGATCGCTCGGGACCTTGGCGTGGATGGGGATACGGTTCGGCTGTGGCAGAAGCGCTGGCAGATGTTGGAACGGATCCCGTTGAGCAAGTTGAGCATTGAAGAACGGCTGGAAGATTTACTCGGCCCGGCTGTTCTCCGGCTTGTGTGACAGCGATTTGGTAAGGCTTTAACTCCTTAGCTAACCGCAGCTTGGACAATGGCATCACTGAATTGCGCCAATTCGCTAAAGGTTTGGTTCAAGATCAGGCCGCGGTGCAAACGGCTTTATCTCTGCCTTGGAGCAGTGGTCAAGTTGAAGGGCAGGTCAACCGCCTTAAGTTAATCAAGCGCCAGATGTATGGCCGAGCTAAGTTTGACTTACTGAAGTTGAGGTTCCAGCTAGCCTAATCATCATTTCACGCAAAGTGATGTAAGGATGAACCAGTTTTCGCTAAACGAAACTTCCCTGGCTTACAGCAAGGGAATGCATCAAAATTCCATTTCAACCCAAAAGCGACTATAATAACAACAGGTTTGAGGTAAGCTATCGCAGGAGAGATGGTGATGGCCACAACCTATATAGGTGTCGTGCGAAAAGGCAAGGTTGAATTTGATCCCCCTCTGGCTCTGCCTGAGGGCAGCCAAGTTCAGGTGACGTTGTCCACTGTTCTCAGCGAGCGAGCGGCGCTGGGCAAAGCCAATGTCTGGTTGGCGAACCATATGGGCGACGCCGTGGGCGCAATGAAGGGGGCGCTGATCTCGGTGCATGACCGAGCCATCTGGCGGTTTGAGGCCTTTATCACTGGCGTCCATTTTGATCCGATTGGTCCCATTGGACAGGTTGAGGTCGACGCTGAAACGGGGCAGGTGCTGACCCCTCCCCAAATAATCGAGGCGATGATTGAGCGCGGCCGCCAACTTGCCCCTATCCCATAAATCCCAAAAAGGCGATGGCTATTGCCTTCCTGCTTGTATCCAGATGGTGTTAGCCTATCTGGGCATTTCACGTCACAAGAGTCAATTAGCAAAACTCTGGGATTAAACCCTCCTTTTGGCGTACGCCATTCCAATATCAAGAAACTGGCCTCCTCTAAAATCAAAGTCAATTATCAAGCAGGCACATTGAAGGATATTCGTGACCAGCTCGAGCAAAAAGTGCCGGTTATTGTTTTTGTTCAGGCTGGCGATTTGCCCCAGTGCTTGGGCCGTTGCTTGTTCTTGTTGATTGTAGCAACCATCAAATTTGTGAATATCAGGGGCAACACAGTAAGCCTCAACGTGATTGAGTAGAGAACGCTTCTCACCTCGTATCCCTTGTCTGTCCTGAGTAAGCGTGGCGGGAGGATACTGGTCTAAATCAACGTCATCCCCTACATCGAGTACAATCGAACCATCAGGAGCAGGTTTGAATTGCTCAGTGTATTGCGGAAATAGACGCAGATGTTGGCAAAATTGCGGCACGGTGCCGTCTTGATGAGGGACGAACTCGCTTCGCCCGTTCTGCAATGCCTCTTTCAGTTTTTCAAAAGTAGTTTGGCATCCGAAACATTGGGGTGTAGGCACGCTGTTCCAGGTCCTCCTCTCAGCAAAACGGACCCCGTGGGTGATGAGGGCTTGAGTGATCGCTTGAGCTAGCTCATCAATTGTCGGCGCTTGCTCCGTGGTTGAGTTGCGTAACTGTTCTAAAAAGGTATGACGCAGTTCTGGATATTCACCCAACCGCTCCTTGATTAGCTTCATCTTCTGACGCACTAACCAGGCTTGAAGCGCACTTTGGCGCTTCCTGATTTCAGTTTGATCGTCAAGCAGATGCTCCGGCAGTTCCTCAACGCCTCTAATTCTATTCTGGTAACATTCAGCGCAAATCACTCTTAACCGCTGTTCACCGGCCAGATAGAGCTGGTACTGCGCTTCGAACCTGTTTTGTGGTCGGACACACAACTGACAGGTCCACTCACTGAATGATGGATCTATATTGATGAGCCACCCGGAGACTTTGTGATTTTCCGCTTTAGCGGCTCTGATAACATCTATCTCATAAGTTTGATGACTTCGTTGAATGAAGCGTTTGGTTTCCTGGGGAATTTCGCCAACCCTTTCCATTTCTTGGCGAACCTTAACCACCAAGCGACGATCAACTCCACAGTGACGGGTAAGCGCTCGATCACTCATGTAAAGGCCGTAAGGATGGAGGAGGGCCTGCCGAACGATATGCTGTTTGTCCTCCATACTTCGCCTTTGGCCGTGCTTCTGATTGGCGGATAGAGCCAGCCATTCCGCGTCGGTTTGAGTGCCGGGTCTAATTTTAACCCGAAGCCGGACACCAACCCGTTTAGCCGCTTCTCCTCGATGATAGCCGTCCCAAACATAAATATGACCCTCTCCATCCTGAATCCCTTCTACCGGGTCGAACGCGGTGCCATCTGACATCATTTTTGCATACTCATCAGCAAGGGAGTAACTTATTATGGCCCGGCTCTGGATAAAGATAAGTTTATGAGGATCATAAAAATCTTGTTCACTATCATTTGCCCCAAATTGCTCTGACATACACTAAACTCCCCTCATCAACAAACAGAGTTTTGAGTTTAGCGTTAATTCCGAATTACGTACATAATTCGGAATTAACGCTAAACTTTTCCCCAAAATTTTAGGTTGGGACGCCCTGATCCCTAATTTAAAAAGCACCTAAAGCTCAGGAAAATGCAGCTCGACAGTACACTGCTCAGGTGACATCACGACCCGGGAGCATAACTGTTCGCAAATTGCCCGCAGGTCGAAAAATTCTGCCTGATCAATGATATCCTGTGCCTGTTCCAAACCAGACACTTGATCTAAATTGAACTCATCTTTACGATCAATTGTTCCTTGAGCCTGTTTTATGTAATGCGCAATCTGGTCAGGTGTTGCTTTGATCCGGCTGTTGGCCAGTTCTTTCTCCAACTTTTCTAGCTCGCTATTCAACTGCTTAATCAAGGCTTGCTGCCTCACGAGTTCTTCTTGAACAAAATCTACAGTGGTGTCCATCTCGGCAGCCTTACGAAACAAATTGATCCCCTGGCGTTTTGCTTCGTCACGCTCGGTTCGGGTTTTCTCCACGCGCAGGGTCAAGTCTTCCCAATCTTTGCCTAAGCATTCATTGGTCCAATCGAGTAGTTGCTGAAGATATTCAGGGTGGAGGACATGATTCAACAAGCTGCGCAGTATCTCCGGTTCTACAAGATCGGCCCGAACGGGGCCGGAGTCTGGACAGGATGGAATATTCTGATCGTGACGCTTACAGATGTAGTAGCGATAAGACTTCTCTTTATTATTTTTCTTAATGCTTTTGCCATACATTTCTCCACCGCAATGAGCACATGCCGCTATGTTGGCGAGAAAAAAGGTACCCCTTTTCCGCCTCGGGTGATTGCGCCCGGCAAAATTTCTGACTTTGGGTTTTGGCAGAACCTGTTGGACTGCCTCGAAAAGCTCTCTGGACATCAAGCGCGGGTACACAGGGCGAAATACCTCGCCTCGGAACTCATATTCACTGATGAAGGTTTTATTCCGAAAGAAGTGGTCCCATGCGCTAGAATCTGGCTCATATAATCCAGTCGCTTCAGCAATGGCAGGATGAGGTGCACCTTGAGCCCTCATTTCGAAAGCCCGCATAATCAACTGCTGAGTACCCGGATCAATTTCAGGTTTCCGGCCCATTCGTGGCGTGCCATCCTTGTACGTACCAATAAATACCTCGCGAGAGGTGTATCCAGTACAAATAGGACCAACCGGTACACAGCCTTGTTCCGCGACAAAGAATAAACCTCGGATGGTATGCGCCCTCAAGTCGTTGAGATACTGCTCATTTTTCCAATGGATAAGCGCTTCATAAATGCGGCTCATGGAACCAGAAGGAATATCATCATTCATTGACAGAATTTTCCAGCCATTTATGCGCAATTCGGCCGTATAGAGGAGTGACTGATCCTGATCTCTGGCGAATCTGGAGAAATCCCAGATGATGAGTAGGTCTGCCGGCCGAGGTTTCTGTCTGGACAAGTAGATCATCCACTCAAAGCTTTTACGATCAGCCGATTTACCTGAAACCCAAAAATCTGTAAAGATGTGTTTCTCGTCCAGAATCCAGCCTCTCTCGATTACTAATTTCTTAACAGCGCTTATCTGCGAGTCGGGAGTCTGGCTGAGCCCCGGTGAGGTTCGCAAGTAAACGAACACTTTTGTGCCCGCTGGCATATCACGTGGGTCTATCTCATCGTCATCGTCTCTGCGTTTACCGCTGCGAATTACAGTAACTTGGGGTGCTGGCAGATATTTGTAAATCTGCTTTTGCCGCCAATCACTGTGAGCAATCAACGGAAACGCCAGAAGAAAGGCTAGACCGAACCAATACGGGATTAACGTGACGAGTTGCCTTGAGAAGGAGGTCACTTCATTGAATTTGCGCGTCGTTCTTTTCATTTTTCCCTCGAAGTTTGTAAAAGAGATAATTCTGCCACTTGGGTTAGCCTTATCTGACCTCTAAGGCAAAAAGCAAAAATAAACGTCCCACCCCTTTACAAAAGGGCGGGACGTTTGTCGAGCAATAATTTAAGGGTGAACGCGATTGGGCTAGCTATTCCTCGGAATAACTGACTCGGCCCATCCTTTTACCTCACTGTCTAGCAGATTTGCGGCTCATGATAGCCCGATTGCGGCGAATGGTCAATTAAACCCGGCCTGCACCGGTGACGGGAGTCGTTGGACTCCCTAAAACGGACTAAGAGTCCGGCATTTCCTAACCTCGTTCGGGCCTGCTTTAAGTAGGCTGCTTTACATCGAGGACAAAGCTTTCTTCTTGAAGAAATACTAGGTCTAGTATGGATTTTCTCCTACTGCACAAGATATGGTGCTTACTGAGCGAGTGGCAGCAGCGGCTAATTTGAGAAAAAGGGCACTTTATGGTATAATATAGTGTCATATTTTACGCACTCCGTCACCCGATTTTTCAAAAAAGGGATTAGATCCAATTTTGGAGGTTTCATTATTCAATGGCTACCCCAGGCGCGAACCAATATACCGCTGAGAGTATTACTGTTCTGGAAGGGTTGGAGGCAGTCCGCCGCCGGCCCGGCATGTATGTGGGCGGCACCGATATCAAAGCGTTGCACCACTTGGTTTATGAGGTGGTGGATAACTCGATTGACGAAGCGCTGGCCGGGTTTTGTACCCACATCCGGGTGATCATTCACGAAGATAACAGTGTTTCGGTAATTGATAATGGCCGCGGCATTCCTGTGGCCGAACACCCCCAGAAGAAAATCTCGTCGCTGCAACTGGTGCTGACCACCCTGCACGCCGGCGGTAAGTTTGACCGGGACAGCTACAAGGTTTCCGGTGGGCTGCACGGCGTGGGTGTGTCGGCGGTGAACGCCCTGAGTGAGTGGCTGGTGGCTGAAGTAATCCGCGACGGGGCGGTCTGGCGACAGCGGTATGAGCGCGGCGTGCCGCAGGGGCCGGTGGAGCAAATTGCAACCCTGCCGCCGGAGCATGACCAGGAAACCGGCACCAAAATCACCTTCCGCTTTGACCACGACATCTTTAAAGAAGTGGACGGTTATCAGTGGAATACCTTGTTGGTCCGTTTCCGCGAGATGGCCTTTGTAACCAAGGGTATCCGCCTTTACTTCAAAGATGAGCGCGCCGACCAGGAGCGCGAGTACAACTTTTATTTTGAGGGTGGGGTGAACTCCTTTGTGCGCTACCTGAATCGCAACCGGGAGGCTTTGCACGACCCGGTTTACGTCGGCAAGGATGTGGATAATGTAGGGGTGGAGGTGTCTATCCAGTACACCGATGCCTACACCGAGAGCGTCTACGCCTTTGCCAACACCATTTTGACCCCCGACGGCGGCACGCACCTGACCGGCCTGCGCGGGGCCTTGACCCGGACCATCAACGATTACGCCCGCAAGAACAGCTTGTTGAAAGACAGTGACAGCAACTTTTCGGGTGAGGATACGCGCGAGGGGCTGACGGCGATTATCTCGATCAAGCACCCCGACCCCCAATTTGAAAGCCAGACCAAGGTCAAGCTGATGAACGCCGAGGTCAAAACCATTGTCGAATCGGTCGTGGGCGAGCAGTTCTCGGCCTTTTTGGAGGAAAACCCGCGCCAGGCCAGGGCGATTGTGGACAAGTGCCTGACCTCTTCCCGCGCCCGCGATGCGGCCAAGAAGGCCCGCGAGCTGGTGCTGCGCAAGAGCGCCCTGGAAAGCAGTACCTTGCCCGGCAAGCTGGCCGACTGCTCTAACCGCGATTCGGACAGTTCGGAGCTGTACATTGTCGAGGGCGACAGCGCCGGAGGCAGCGCCAAGCAGGGACGCGACCGCCGCTTCCAGGCCATTTTGCCTTTGCGCGGTAAAATTCTGAACACCGAGCGGGCGCGGCTGGACAAGATTTTGGGTAACAACGAGGTCAAGGCGCTGATCACGGCCCTGGGCACCGGGGTGGGAGCCGACTTCAACCTGGAAGGGCTGCGTTACGGCCGGGTCATCATCATGACCGACGCCGACGTGGACGGGGCGCACATCCGCACCCTGCTCTTGACCTTCTTTTTCCGTTATATGCCGGAATTGATCGAGCACGGCCATCTCTTTATTGCCCAGCCGCCGCTGTACCAGATCAAACACAAAAAAGAGGTCGTTTACGTTTACAGCGACGACGAAAAGGATGCCTACATCAAGAAGCTGAACGGCGACACCGGCTCGGTCAACTTGCAGCGTTACAAGGGCCTGGGCGAGATGAACCCGCAGCAGTTATGGGACACGACCATGAACCCCGAAGTCCGGACCATTCTCCAGGTCACCGTCGAGGATGCCGCGGCGGCAGACAAAACCTTTGACATGCTCATGGGCAGCGCCGTACCGCCGCGTAAGAAGTTCATCCAAACCCACGCCAAGCAGGTGCGGAATTTGGATGTGTAGTTATGACTAATGCCTATTTTACCGTACCCGCCGTGGATGAGGAATATACTCAAAATCTATCCCTGCATAAGCATAGAGTTATCCGGCAATATGCCTTCCAAAGTCAAGGAGATACATCATTGGATCTCTTGGAGGCCAAACAGAAGATCCAGGAGAGGGTGATAATGGGATTGGTGTCAAAGAAATCTGGGAGGCGCTCCGAAATCAAGCGTAAAGTTGAAAAACGTCCGCAATTTGAGAAATTTGAGGCGGCCGAATCCAAGGATCTGGGCACAATCATTCTAAAACCGGCTCCGCCACCATCTTTATCTGCAGATTTGCCTTTGCCTGAGGAAAGGGAGAAGACTGAGGGGCAGAATTTGACAATTACTGACGACACGACCAATAGGACATCTGAATAAATAACCCAATGTTGCAAGGCTAATGGAATCTCCTTTAATCTAGTCTTTAATAATCGAGTCGCAGCGACTTCACATCAAAGTAAGTAAACCGAGCTGCAATAACTCGGAAAATGAGTCGCAACAGCTTCGCTAAAATGGACGGTGTTTGCCCCTCCCAGTCCCAATAACTATAGTTTCCTACAAAGCCACCTCTGTGCGAGTGGCTTTGTATTACTGATTTGGTCCCATTACCTTTTGTGCAGAATTTGGTACTGAACGATTTTGTATCAAAAAACATGGTGTTTTACGAAGTGAGCTGCTAAATGATCTTCTTAATTGCCCTTAGAACTTTATCTGCTTGTTCCCGATCACTCTCCTTTTCGCGCTCCGATAAACCGCTGTAGGGTGTATTCATTTGCCTTTGCCAATGCTTTACTTTGTCGGCAGGAATTGTTACAGATCCATCACCATTTTGTTGACATAGGTCAAACAAGTATATCATCCAGTGTGACCATATTTGATGTTGTATTTCTGCTATTTTCTCTCTCAAGGTTGGCTCCAATTTTTGCAGGAAAGATACCACAAAATAGCTACCAGTCTGTTTAACCGAATCCTACGATGATATTCCAGACTGCAAATAAACATACCAGACCGTATAATGCACCAAACACAATAGGGACTCGTTTCTCTTCTTGATTAAATGGTCTATAGACGGTGCCATCTCCATGACCTAAGGCATCCCATTCAGCGTCAAAAAGTTTGGCTGGTAAACGAGTCTCCAATAAATGGATTATTTTAAACTTTCCACTGTTAAGTTGTTTGTAAGATTGGATCAAACGCCACCATGTGAAGCTAAAAACAACCCCTGCTATCGCTGCCAAAATTATCCAACCATATTGAACATTGGGTTGTGGAGTTATACTTATAAATCCAACTATCGCTGTAACAAGAGCAGTATTTACAGTTAAAAAGAACGTGTTTGCACTATGCCGACGTTCGCTCACTTTATCTTGCATTTCTACAAAAAGTTTATACTGTTCAAATAAAATTTTAATTTCCGATTCTGACAAATCGGAGGGTATCTTGTTGAAAAGTTTGTTTTCTATCTTAGCAGGTTGGTTATTCACAGATCCTCCTTTTTCAATTGATGTACCTAGTAGATTAAAGTCCTGATTTTGTGACCTCGACATTTCCTCTATATTGTAACATGTCAGAATCTCACTGACAATAGCAAAAAGTCAAATAGCCATAGCCAAATCTCTCTTGTCAAATTATTAAATTTGTGTTATTCTGGAAGACACTAACAAATGCCTCAAAAGTTGTGTTACTTAACAAGATGTTAGGCCAACTTTTCCGCACCTCTCCAACCCAAAAATTGAATTTAGAGGATGCCCACTGATCGATAATGTAAAAGGATTTCTTTGTTTTAAGTTAGTTGGCAAGTAACAGACTCAGGAGATGCTGGGTTGGCAGAGATATGTTCAAGATATATCCTGAGTTTGTAGGCTCCTCGTTATTTGAAGGAGGTACAGCACCGTGACCCTCAAAACCAGCTCCGTAGGCAGTTATCCCCCACTTTATGATCCTAACCAATCAATTCATCATAAGCCCAAACAAGAACAAGATGAAATTGTTCGCCAGTCTATTGAGAGAGCTATCCACGATCAAAAAGAACTGGACATAGATGTCTTGGTTGATGGTCAAGCACGTGATGATGTAATATCCCTTATTTGCCCTTATCTCTTAGGGTTTTCTGGGAATACCTTACCCTATCGGGTAATTGCACGTATTCAGCCATCTAAAGAGCCAATCACCGTAGCAGATTATCTTCTAGCTAAGAAGTTGGCAGGCGGGAAACCGCTAAAGGCACATCTAACGGGACCTATGACTATAATTAGGAGTGCCTTCGTTGATCCCAACTCAGGTTATGCTAGTAAAACAGATCCTACACTCATTAAGGATATCGCCTTCGCCCTAGGCCAGGAAGCCAAATTCTTAGTTGGGGAAGGGGCGGAAATTGTGCAGATTGATGAACCAGTTCTGGCAGATGGAGTGGATTTGGACTTAGCTTTTGAAGCCATACGCCAGATTATCGAGATAGGGGAGATACCTTTCCCTGCTCTGCATGTATGCGGCAATGTTTCCAGAATACTACCCGATATATTGACTCGTTCTCCAGTTAAAATGGTCTCCTTAGAAGGTTCATGGTTAAAACGTGAAGAATTAGCTTATATTGATCGTAACTATATGACCCAGTGCGGCAAACAATTCGGCCTGGGGTGTATATCCGTTGTGGACTATAATGTGGAGCGCCCTAGAACTGTCCAGAATTTTTTAGATCAAATGGTCACTCGACTTGGGGCGGAGAATATTTGGGCAGTAATGCCTAACTGTGGACTCCGCCCAGTACCCTATGAGATAGCCAAAGCAAAACTTAAAGTGATAGTGGATGCGGCCAAGTCTCTAGCTATTTAGAAGAAGCTAATTCTGTATCACTTAAAACAGGAGGCAACAGTGGTATCAATCGATCAACACTATATTAGTGAAGCTGTCGAGAAACGGTTTGTTGGTCGTAAAGAAGCACTCAGTGTTTTCTATCAGCGTTTTGCTTATCGGCATATGAAGAACGTAGTCTATTATTATGCTGAGGGAGGAGTGGGCAAAACCTGGATTTTGCAGAAAATTCTGCTGGACAATTGGAATGATCCTGTGCATACGGCTGCAGATATTATTAATTTTTTTGACACCCAGAATCAAAGTATTTATGGTCTTCAAGCTACGATCAAGTCGCGTCTGGCGTCTTTAGATGTGGGTGACGCATTTGGACCTTACGACGCTACGATGAAACAATTGGAGGCTGCACGGGCCGACGAACACACTAAATCAGTCGGGTTATTAGCTAGTTTGGAAAGCAGGGTGAATAAGCTTTTTATCGAAGGCTGTCAGAAAGCAATCATTGGCCGGGAAGTTATCCTACTTTTTGACACTTTTGAGCGGGTGCAACAGCTATATGTAGGCCAATGGATGCTTAAAGAGTTTTTACCCCAAGTTCGAAGTTTAATTATTGCTATTGTAGGGCGTCCTGTTCCAACTAAGGCAGAAGTTCCAAACAATGTCGTAGCTTACGAGTTAGGTGGACTTGAACTGGCTGATGTCCAGAGTTATGCCCGCCAGACTTGGCCATTATCAATACCTGGTGACCTCGTCCACCGCGTCTGGCAGCATACAAATGGTACTCCTCTGCTGATAGATTTAATTTTTGATCTAGCTTCTACTCAGTTCATTTATGGGTTGGAGGAACTTGATCAAGTATCTCGACTTCAAGATTCAGAAAGACTCAAAAAAGAATTAACCAAACATTTTCGAGCTGGAACCGAACTGGATAGAGTAATTTGGGCAATGGCCTTTCTCAGGCGTCGTTTTGATATACCGATGCTTAAACATATTGTGGAGAGTGGTGAGCTTTTAGATCTCGACCCGTCCGGTTATCAACGGATCATTACGGAACTTCGTAAATTTAAGTTTGTAAAAGAGTATCCTGAATTAGAGAGCCATCTCTTGCATGATGAAATGCAAAGGATGGTGGCAAAGTATTTGTTAGAAGAAGTAGATCCCCGGCACGAGATAAGAGATGTTCTTTACAATTTGATTGTGCTCCAGTATTACCCCAAAGTCATTGCTGAGACTAAAGAGACTAACCATACTCTGGCTCGGCAGCTTCAAGTAGAACAGTTAGGCTATATCCTTGATAAGGATTTGCAGAAAAAGAATCTAAAAGGGGGACTTGCGCAATACTTGGCCTATCGGGATGAGATTGACCAGACACACGAATATGATTTTGAAGAATTGTTGTGGGGGGAAGTTCGTGATCATTTGGAGGGCCTGGAGGATAATGGATATGAGGAGTCCTATCAACGGGGTCAATGGTTACGAAGGCATAATCTCTTTGCCAAGGCCGAAAATCATTACCGGGAAATGAGCCGGCGCTTTAAGGGTAAGGTAGTAGAAATCAACAAATCATTGGGTTTCTCACTCTTACGCCAAGGTAAAATTCAAGAAACTATAGAAATTCTTGAACAAGGACAAGCCTTAGTAACAGACGACGACTTTGATGACATAGCTGATTTTAATAATCTTCTAGGTCAAGCTCACTTTGCTGCCGGACATTGGGATAAAGCCCTCCAACATTATACTCTGGGCGCGCGTGCCTACACCTTAGCTAAGAATGTGGCAGGAATTGCTAGGATATACGTCAATCGAGGATACCTTTATTCATTGCAAGGTTTATACTCGCATGCAATAGGAGAATGCAAACGTGCCTTAGAATTGCTCGGTTCATTGCCAAAACATGATCTACAAACTCAGCGCACACGTATGTATGCCCAAATGAATTTAGGTACAGCCTATCGGCATGCAGGCAATTACGAAATGGCATCCACTCATTACCAGACTAGCCTGGAACTGGCACAAGAGGGTAAAGACCAGGAGGTTCTTTGTTATGCCTTAGAACAGTTGGGTATCAACGCCTGTTTGCGAGGACGAAAACTGCGTCGAGAAAGTAACGACTTGACCCAAGCTGTGCAACTCCAACTTCAAGCCTGGCAATATCTGACCCAGCCCTTAGAAATGGCCCAAGAAGCCGATTGGCGAGTGGCACTTGCTGACGGGTTGAGTCGCATGGCCAGAGTCTACGAAGAGATCTTCCGACTGGTGCATTTACGACATACCTTGGATCAAAAAATGCCTGAATTTAACAATCCACTTACCAAGCTTCAAGCAGAGGCCAGTAAATTCCAGCCGCCGATTGAGGTGGAGTACGAATATGACCTGCTGATCTCCAAGCCTTTCTCTAAACTGGATTGGTTGGAGAAAGCGGCACGGCTGTTTGAGTTGAGTGCCTTAGTAGCAGATGAGATCAATGACTTCCAACGAACCTTGGATAGTCTGATGGATTTTGCCAGATTACTGGTAGAGTTAAAACGCTATGAGGAAGTGCCAATTGTTGTCCGTAGAACCGAACGGATCAAAGGTTTTGTTTATCAGGAAGAGTTATTCTCAGCTATGAGCGATATTACGCTGGCCAATTTGGCATTTGAACAGAAGCAGTATAGCTCCGCTCTTGAAAAATATGCAAGTGCTTATGCTTCTATGGCAAAACAGACCGGCTATGCTTCTTATTTGTTGACCGATAATCTTAGGGGGTTGAGCCAACGCATGCAACGTCTGACAGCTGAAATGAAATTAAAGTGGTGCGATACTCTGGAAGAACACTGGTTGACACAATCAGTCTCAACCGTTCGGCCCGACATGCTCCAATTGCTCGAAGAGATTCGCCTTAATACTTTGATGTGAAAATTACCAATGTATGAATAGAATTGGAAGTAGGCATCTTGACATGCAAGATCTTAACAGCTTAACGCCAAAGATTTGGTTTAATCGAGTAGATATTCCCTCCCAGAGTGAAGGCGATTGCGATTGTCCAGGTGCCTGCCCGGTTCAGCCAGTTGATGCTACTTTGGGGTTAGTTAAAACCGATATTCGGCAAATGAGCGGCAACGTATATCAGCAGGTAGTGCCTCTGCATTGGCAAATATGCACTGCAGACCATTGGTTGGCTTGCAATTCGACAGGAGGAGGGCGAGTCGTCGTTCTTAACCGATTAGCCTCTTTTTTATTCAACCTCTTCCAATTTCCTACTACTCCGGTTCAAGTCGCCCAGACTGCATCAAGGGTATCACCCAAGATTGTTGAGGCGACTGTGATGCAGTTGGTGAAGTTAGGCCTCTTGGAGGAGATGAATGCACCTATTCAGGCTCTTCGTTGGGAAAACCCTGAGACCTTGACGGTCTGGTTACATATCACCAATGAGTGTAATCTCCGTTGTTCGTATTGCTTTTTGCACAAAACGCCTGATGAGATGACTGATGAGACAGCTCGGCGGGCGGTGGAAGCGATCTTTCGTTCGGCGGTGCGGCATCACTTCAAACGGGTCAAGCTAAAGTATGCTGGGGGTGAGGCGAGCCTTCACTTCAACCAAGTTCTGGCGACTCACGATTATGCGGAGCGGCTGGCTAAATCACACAGCCTTGAGTTAGAAGCCGTGCTTCTGAGTAACGGGATAGCCCTTTCATCCCGGTTGATCACTGAGCTGGTAGCTCGTCAGATCAAGGTGATGATCTCGTTGGACGGACTAGGGGCGTATCACGATGTGCAGCGGCCCTTTGCCAATGGGCGTGGGTCGTTTGAGCAGGTGCAGCGAACGATTGAACGTTTACTAAAGAATTGCTGGATCCCCGATATTTCTATCACCGTGTCGGAGCGTAACCTAGCTGGCTTGCCCGAGTTGATCGCATACGTGTTGGAACGTGATCTGCCCTTTAGCCTGAACTATTATCGTGAGAATGAGTATTCAACGACAGTCACCGACCTTCGTTATAATGAAGCAAAGATGATTGAGGCGATGCGGTCAGTTTTTGGGGTGATTGAGCAAAATCTTCCTCGACGCAGTCTATTAGGCTGTTTGGTTGACCGGGCCAATTTGAGTGCTCCGCATCGGCATACCTGTGGGGTGGGCCACAACTATTTGGTGGTTGATCAGAAAGGAGGGATTGCCAAATGCCAAATGGACATTCAGCGGACGGTGACGACCATTGATATGGCAGACCCGTTAGCACTGATCCGGGCTGATCAGGCGGGGATCCAGAACCTGGCGGTGGAAGAGAAGGAGGGCTGTCGGACCTGTGAGTGGCGTTATTGGTGCACGGGGGGCTGTTCGTTGTTGACACACCGCATGACCGGGCGGTACGATGTCAAGTCGCCGAACTGCGCCATCTACAAGGCCTTGTATCCAGAAGTGCTTCGGCTCGAAGCTTTACGACTGCTTAAGTACGAATTGCCTTGGACACCTTCTAAATTGGTTCCATGACAAGTTAACTAGAAAAAATTGAGGCTTTATAGCTTTACAAAGAGATTGAGGAAACTTCATCTTAAGAGGTCGAAGCTTCAGTAAAGAAGGTTACCTAAAGCCTCGATCTCATTTCTTGACTTTTAACTGTTTTTTTCTGTTAAGGGTAAGTGCTGCAAACATATAGGGTGGTGATCTCCTCAAAGCAGCATAAGATTACACATATGACACATTCTGAGGTAAAAGTGTGACCAAGATTTTTATTAGCTATACTCACAATCCTACTCCGGACGAAGAACTAGTTAATTATCTTACTAATTATTTGAGCCAACACGGTTATGAAATTTTCGTCGACAAACAAATCTTGATTGGTGATGAATGGCCTACGATTACCAGGCAAAAAATTGAGCTATCTGAGTTTTTTATTGTTTTACTATCAATTAGCTCGATTGAGAGTGAAATGGTTATTGAAGAGGTAAGAATTGCATATCGACTAAATAAAAAGCAGGAAAGACCAATCATCTTGCCGATACGAGTAGCTTACTATGCTGATTTACCATATGATCTAGGGAGTTACTTAGGTAGAATTCAATATGCCCTTTGGAAATCTAATGCTGACAGCGAGTCTGTAGCTGAGAAATTACTTGATGCAATCAACCATCAGCGTACATTTGATAAGAGCTCTCATCTTCCTCAACTTTCAGAAAAGATTGTGATTGCTGATGATGGTAATGTAATTCAGTCAGATGATGAAATTACACCTCCTAGCCCGAGAGTCAATCATAAGTTAATATTGGAGTTAGCTGAGCCTGGAGGTGCTGTCGAGTTGCGTTCCAAATTTTATATTGATCGTAATGCCGATAAAAAGGTTGGCATCGAAGTTCTTAAAAAGGGCAGGACTATCTGTATTAAAGGAGCTAGACAGACAGGAAAGAGTTCTCTTCTTGCACGTGTATATGCTTATGCTAGAAGAAACGGTCACCCTGCTGTATACCTAACTTTTCAGATGATTGACGAAAACCACCTGCAGGATCTGGATGTTTTATTACGTTATCTAGCAGAGCTATTAGCCACGACGTTGGAAACGTCAGCACCTCCCCAGTACTTTTGGAATTCTCTACTTGGCCCGAAAGACAAACTGTCTAACTTCTTAAAAGAAGCTATTCTGAAAACCACTGAGTTGCCCTTGATTATTGTTATGGATGAAGTCGATCGTCTTTTTAAATTCCCATACCGCAATGATTTTTTTAGCCTAATTCGTGCTTGGCATGAAAAACGTGCTTTCGATGAGGTCTTCAAAAAACTTAACTTGGTACTGGCTTACTCAACTGAGGCATTCCTTTTTATTCAAAATGTATCATCACCTTTTAATGTTGGAAGTCGAATCGAATTAAATGATTTTGATCGAAATCAGTTAGAAGATTTGAATATAAGGCACGGAAAACCTATACGCGATGCTGATGAGTTAGATGCTTTTGCTAGCTTAATTGGAGGTCATCCATATCTGGCGCGTAAAGCATTTTATGACCTTGTGACTCGGGGTTGGTCCCTAAAAAACTTAATTGATGTAGCTTTAGCAGATGATGGCCCTTTTGATGAGCATTTGCGCGCTCATCTCTGGCATCTACATAACTTCCCGGATCTGAAGACTGCAATGAAGGAAATTTTAACAGGTAACATTTGCTCCGATGATCTGTTATTCTATCGCCTTCGTTCTGCTGGATTAGTTCGGGGACATGATCGCCATTCCACAGTTCTACGTTGTGGGCTTTATACTCAATATTTTAGTAAACATCTGTTATAGATAGTAACATATGGTTAAAGTGCGGTCAGATAATTTCTATGTGGTGGGTGGATCATTAGATCCCCTCTCACCCAGTTATATTGTACGAGCTGCAGATCAAGAACTGTTAGAGGGAGTCATCCAAGGCTATTATTGTTACATATTGACGCCTCGCCAAATGGGGAAAAGTAGTCTAATGGCTCGGACAAAAAATATGCTGCTGGGTCAAGAGATTCCTTCCGTTGTCATTGACCTAACAAGTATTGGGACAGGAGTAACTGAGGAGCAGTGGTATTTAGGACAGATAAATTGTTTTGTCGAGCAACTTAAATTGCAAATTGACTTCGAAAGATGGTGGACGGATCGTGCTTATTTGGGGGAGGTGCAGCGATATGTTAATTTCTTTTCCGAAGTGATATTGCCTAGTGTCACTAAACCAATAGTTGTTTTTGTTGATGAAATTGAGTCAACCCTAGAATTAAACTATGGTGATGACTATTTTGCTGCGATTCGTTCACTATACAATCAGCGTGCGGTTGAGCCGATTTTCAGGCAGCTTACTTTTGTATTATTGGGTGTCACCGCACCGACAGATTTTATCAAGAATCCATCACGGACCCCATTTAATATAGGAAAACGTATTCAGTTGAAAGATTTTTCACTTAAAGAGGCAAGACCACTAGCAAACGGTCTTAATTTGGGTGAGCTACTAGGAGTGCAAGTATTAGAACATATTTTGAACTGGACAGGAGGACATCCTTATCTCACACAAAAGGCTTGTGCTTTTTTGGTAGAAAACAACCAACCAAAACGAATTGAAACAAATGCCGAAAGTGTGGTAAGAGATTTGATTGAGGAGGAATTTCTTTCGGAAAAGAGTTTCGATGATGATAATCTTCGATTCGTGCGTCAGCACATTCTAAGCAACCCTAATGCCGACCAACTTCTGACACTCTACTACCGAGTACTTAGCGATGAAAAAGTGCCTGATGATGAACACTCATCGACCTTCACAGCTCTTAAGCTGTCTGGTATTGTTAAAGTTAAGAATAGATATTTAGACATTCGAAATAAGATTTATCGAGAGGTATTTAATCAGGCTTGGGTGCATGAATCTTTGACAGACAGGAGTCTACCCTCAAGGCTACTCCTGGATAGGAGTTTCCAGACAAAAACTAGGCTAAATCATGTATTACAGTTAGAGTCAAAGTCACGTTCATCGATTATTAAGGTGTTTGTTTCATCACCAAGTGATGTTAAGGATGCTCGGGGCGTTTTGGAAGCGGTTATTAAAGAACTTAATGCTATCTGGAGTCCAAAAACCGGACTGATGTTACAGCTTCTTGATTGGCATGAGAATGTGACCCCTTGGCTCGGCAAGCCACCAGAGGCAACCCTTCTCCTTCAACTCCCTGTTGACACATGGGATTTATTTATCGGGATAATGTGGAGTCGTTTTGGTACGCCGACAGGTAATATTGACCCTATTACAGGTAAACCCTATAGGTCAGGAACAGAAGAGGAGTTTATTCTTGCTTATAGATGTAACCAGCAGCGAGGATTCCCAAAGCTTCTTTTCTATCGCTGTGCAATGCCTGTCAACCCGCAGGCTGTTGACTTAAAGCAACTGGGGCTAGTTCAAGAGTTCTTCAAGCAATTTGAACAGGAAGGGCTATACTCTGGTTACCCTACGCCTTACGAAAATCTAGATGATTTTAGGAGGCAAGCTACTCGCCATCTTACTACTGCCTTGATGGAAATACAAGAGGGTCATAGACCAGTTACGCCCGTAATAGGCCTGACCGGAGGTATAAAGGATTGGTTGGAGAAGGTTGGCCTATCGGGTAACCCTTTTAGGCATTGGGATGCAAGTACGGATGATAACTTGCCTCATTACTTCCATACGATGGTTCCCTACTTTAACGAATTGGTAGGTAATTCTCCTGATTTACCTCAGTCCAGCATGATATTTGGTGCTCGTGGGGTAGGTAAGACGGCCATAGCTAAGATGATTGCCCATGACAGTAAACAGAAGCCAGGGGGAAGGACCGTACTTTGTATCTCCTACACGGATTTTTCTCCTTTGGTAGAAAAGGCAGCCAGTGGGGGTAGCATATCGCCACGTGATCATGTAGAACAGATTTTGAGGTTAGGCGTTCAAGCTTTGGGTGAGGTTATTCAAGATAGGTCGGATCAGCTTAGAGCGGCACTCACAAAGGAAAATCGGCTAGAACTGTTAAAATATGTTCATCATTTTGGCCAAAATCTTAGCCAGGCCCAATGCAAAGTTGTTATGGATGTTGTTCAAGTAGAGAATGAAGGTCTGCCGAAGCCAAATCTCCCGGTTTCCTTCGTTGAGATGTTCTACAGTTTTTGCCGATTGATTAGAGTCTTTGGTTATGACACTATCTATGTTTTAATGGATCAATTAGAGGAAAGTAGTTTAGCAGGTAACGATGACAAAATTATAAGCTTGCTGGTACCGTTAATGGCTGAACTTAAGTTGATGGAATTACCAGACGGATTAGCTACATTTCGCTTTTTTCTCCCGACTCGTCTGGAAGCCCTGCTGAAAAAAAACAGGATTCGTTTTGATCGTCTGGTACCCTACCGGCTCAGTTGGACTAATAAAGATTTACAGATGGTAATTGAACAACGTCTACGATTTTTTAGTACAAATCAATCTAGACCTTATAAACGTCTGGCAGAGTTATCTACTGGGATTGATAATTTGGATAGCCGCCTAATTGAGGCTGCGCAAGGAAATGTTAGGACTCTGATTACTCTCTCAAATTATCTCATTTCAGAACACTGTAGAATACCGATTACGGATGACAACATATACTTGACCCAGAACGATTTTGATGCAGCTTTGAAACGGTGGCAGGATGATATTATCAACGATGATATGGTCAATGAGGGAATTATGCCTCAAGTTAACGCCCTACCGGTGTATTCGCCGATTGACTTACTGCCAACGCCGATTGCTGTTCTAGTGGTACGCTACCAGAATGAACAGAATACATCTCAGAAACTTTGGAAAGCCTTCGCATTGACCCAAATAATTTTGCAATTAGTTGCAGGTATGTTAATAATCTTATATAAACAATACGGTCAGAAAGACACCGAACTGGATGAGAAATTGATTCAATTAGTTTTTAATGTAGAGCATCCTCCAAGTTTGGGTGATTGGCGTCAGGCTATTGATCGTATCCTTAAAAAGAAAGACGCGATCAAGAATCGGCTCGTTGAACCCTTCGTGCAGTTTCGGTCGAATAAAGAAGTAGGGCGAAGTGTAAACAACCTGATTGAAACACGTAACGCAATGGCACATGGGCGGCTAAGCATCGTAGAAACTCAAAAGCTTCGTGAGATTGATGAACAACTTGAGATACTTTTGAAGGCTCTCGAACCTATTAGTCACTTAGGACTGCTTAGTGTTGAGGATTACGATGTTAACGATGCAGGCCAATGGACCTGCCACATGTGGGTACACAAAGGGAATGTCTTAGTTCCTCAAAGGCAACAATTTGCCTTTGAAAGACCTTATCCGCGCGGTCGCGTAGTTTTATACGATCCTGAATCGAAAGTTAGCACCTCGCTTTGGCCCTTCGTAATATTTGAGACACCTCCTGATCTAGTAGGGATGTCAGGAGAACGAGAAATCTATTTATATGATCAGCTTATTGATCCGCAGCACGACGGGAAAACTGCGGTTCAATATGTGAATCCTTTATCAGGTCGAACCTTGCGCTCATTTGACCCTATCCAAATTTTTAAGGAACAGGGTTTCATTTAAACCGTATCTTATGGCTTGAAAATCGGACTCTAAGGAGGGAAGAAAGGAAGGTTTTTATGAATGTCCACAATCCAATTCAACTTGTTCGTGACGCTGATATGCAATTTGTCCAACATTTTATAGAAAATGTGGGATCTTACTCGATATTAAATGTGTTCTCAACCCGGCGAGTCGGACGCACTACTTTTTTACGGCACATTAGGGATGAGCAACGGACAAAGATGCCAACGGTTTTTGTCAGTGTTCAGGATTTTGTATCCGTGGAAAGGGAAGGTGGATACCGTCTGGATCAATTCTTGCGCCAGGTGGCTGATCAACTACAGAGTCAACTTCCCGCCGATACAATCTCCCCTGTTGTCGAAATTGAAACTGCTGATCGGGTCAACATATTAGCTCTGACAGTGATCGAGTTGGTTAATTTCGCTGCTCGCAAAGGTAGTACGCCGCTTATTTTAATTGATGATTATGACCTTTTACCCGCAGGATCGAAAATTGTGTTCGAGGACTTGGTGTTGAGCCGGATCGTTGAACAACCAGGGCAGGCAATAGTGATCTTGAGCAGTGAGCAGGAGTTACGGTTTACAGATCGACTAGATCTGAGAGTTCGGCTTAGAACTTACGAATTGAGTCGCCTCACCGTAAGTGATATCGCTCGCTCTGTTCCACAGCGATATGCGGTTTTAGCTCCGGAAATCCTGAGATGGACAGGTGGCATGCCTGACTTAGTAGAATTTTTCGTTGAAGAAGCAAATAAACAACAGATTGGCAATCTCGACGAATATCGAACTCGTAAGAACGAGTTGCTGGGTCCAAAATATCGTACACAGATTCAGAAGGTGGTATTTCCCGATATTCGTACGGCCTCTGACGGCGTGCTCGACACTTTAGCTCTATTGCGGCGATTTGATGTAGCCATTCTTTCAGGTGTCCTTCCCCAAATTAATCCAAAAATCTTTGCCTCTTTCAAGCAGAAGCATTACCTTGATTTGATTCGTGAGTTGGGCAGCCGTATTTATTGGCGTGAGCAGGGTGGTTATGTTTTAGATGACATATTGAAAACAATGTTGTCCAGTTACATTCGTACATTTGAGCCGGATACTTATAGGAAAGTCAATGATATTGTTGCAACAACATATGAGGCTTGGTTACGTGAGGAGTATCGCCAACACTACTTACTCGAAATGCTCTATCACCGCATGATACTGGAAAATATAAGAATTTCTAGCGATGAAGTAGTTACTGATCTACTAAGTAAGCTCTTATTAGATTATATTGAGGGTAGGCAGGGAATCGGGCCAAGTAAAATTGACGAATTGGACTCATTAAGACGCACACTTGAGATCGATCTAGATTTGCGGCCTTTTGTTGAACCAGAGGTCTTTGATATTATAGATAGGATGCTAACAGCTAAATCATAATAAGTTTATAGCTGCCATTTGCTACTATATTCGAGGATAAAAGTTAGTTAGCCCTCACCAAATGAAGTGAGGGTTCTCATTTTTTAATCAATCTCCATTTAGGTGGGATGAAAAATTGATAGACACTTATAGTGGCCTAAGATTTGTAGGCTAATTTCATTATCCTTGTTTTATTGCTAGAGGTAGGTTAGTCGCATTATATTTGGTCTAACTGAGCAATGCTGCTCATAGGTTAGTTGTAATAAATTTCGCTAAAATGTACAATAGTCGTATTATATTCATCTTTCAGTCTTATTATCCTTGTCTATAAGGAGTAAAAAAGGGGCCTACAGTCTTATTATCTTTAGCCCCCTACAAGTTAAAAATTAGGGCAAGTTTCATCGGGCGATAAAATAGACCTGCCAGGTCTTGGAGACCTGGCAGGTCTATTTGCATAACAGGGTTAATAAAAGCTGATCAGCCCCTTATCCTACGAAACAATCTTCTCCTTCCACACTTCGGCGTTGCCATTGGGCTGGCCCAGGGTCTCATACAGCCCCAGCGAAAACAGGGTCGAGGCCAGGATAAACAACTGCGCGCCGGGCGAGATCTCGGCCTCGCCGGCGTACTCTAACCTGATCGGGCGCAGCCCGGCTTCCACGCCGGCAATTTCCCAGGTGGGCCGGTCTACCACTGGGTCGCTATAACGACGCAGGCTATCCAAGTAAACGGTCCGGTAAGGGCCGATGAGATTTTTAGCCAGGTAAGCGTTCCAGTGGGCCGGATTATCGGCTATCGCTTTGACCAACTGCCGGGTAGCCGAGCCGCACACCTTGGCGCACTTCTGGGCTACCGCCATCGTCTGGCGAAAATCACCCTGGCTGGTTGAGTAGCGAGTAGAGGGCCTACTTTTAAACCGAACAAAGCCCCGCTGGTCAAAAACTATTTCGCCCAATGCCCCCGACATTTTGATATTAAAAAAAGACCCCGACATCTTAGCCATAATTGGTTATTACTCCTCAACAAAGAAGTTTACTATTGCTAAGCTGATCCACTTTTAATCTTAATATACCTCAGAAATATTAAGAATTCACCCCCAATTATGAGGGGTTTTTCCTACCCTATGTGATTGTGTCAGCCAATTAGCTAACCCAACTATTGTGCAGCCGTTGAGGAGTAAGCCATTCGGGTAAGACACGTTGAGCAAAAATAAGCCGGCTTGTACCCCTTTGGACTATAAAAAGATTACTCCTTTAGTTTTTAATAATCACCCAAATGAGTATGGGGTTTAGCTCCATAACTCTTTACAATGAAGTAGAGCGGTTAAAGTGGAAAACCGCGACGTTATTGAAGTTGCTAAAGGAGAATTAGCTATGAACAAACCATATCTTTTGTCTCTCTGGTCTAAAAGCCTGCTCGTAGCGCTCCTGGCCTTGGCCGGGTTGGGCTGCGGCCTGTTCAACAGCGCTGTAAGCCAGCGCCAGGATCAAAATGAGGCGATTAGCGGAGGGACGCAGTTAGGGCCGGTGACAATGGCCGAAGGTATCGGCAGTGGGAATACGCCCTTAGGGCCAACCGACAGCTTTAGCTCTTCCCAGGATGTCATTTATGCCGTTGTGGAAGCCGACCATATTGAGGCAGGCACCAGCATGTTTGCCCGCTGGTCGCGAGATGGCCAGCCCTTTGAGGACAGCGCCGAAATTGTAGCAGACCGGGATTACGACAACACCTACGTCGAGTTTCACCTGGAGAATTTGCGCGACCGGATGGACGAGGGCGATTACAGCGTCCAGATTTTTGTGAACGGCAATCCGGTTCAGGAAGCAAGCTTTACGGTAGAGTAAAGACAGTTATCAGTGAGACAGTTATCGGTATATCAGTGAAGAAATTATTTTCTGATTACTGGCTACTGATGACTGACTCCTATTTTTGAAGGAGAATAACGATGGATTCGACAACATTATTGATGATTATTGGTTTTATTATCCTGCTGGCGGTGATGTATTTCTTCAATCGGAATCGGGCAGCACGACCCGGTACGTATGACGATGAGAATTATCGCAGCGGCGGTAGTATTGGCGGGGGCCAGCGCACTTATGACGACCCCGATTATCGCAGCAGCGGCAGCATCGGCGGTAGTGGCAGCGGCAGCGCCCGCGGCACTGGGGTGAGCAGCGGTGGCAGCAGCAGGAGTAGTGGCGGCAGCCGGGCCTATGATGACAAAGATTATAAGAGCGGTGGCAGCATCGGCGGGTAAACGCCGGAAAAGGAGATTTGACTATGATCCAAGCAGTAGCGCGTAACTGGTGGACTCTGGCCCTGCGCGGACTGGCAGCAGTTCTCTTTGGGCTGGCGACTTTTGTCTGGCCTGATATCACTCTGTTTGTGCTGGTCTTGATGTTTGGGGCTTATGCTTTTGTAGATGGCATCTTTGCCCTGGTGGCCGCATTCAGTGATCGAGCCGGGAAACAACGCTGGTGGGTGCTGCTACTGGAGGGTTTGGCCGGGATTGCTGCCGGCATTCTAACCTTCATTTGGCCGGGAATGACTGCCTTTGTGCTGCTCTACCTGATCGCTGCCTGGGCGATTGTCACTGGCGTTTTCGAAGTGATGGCCGCGATTCGCCTGCGCCGGGAGATTGAGGGTGAATGGCTCCTGGCTTTAGGCGGGATTGCCTCGATCATCTTTGGTATCTTAATGGTTATCTGGCCGGGCGCTGGCGCTCTGGCTGTCGTCTGGCTGATCGGCAGTTATGCCTTTGTTTTTGGATTGTTGATGATCTTCCTGGCTTTTCGCCTGCGGAGTTGGAGCAAGCACCGCGAGGATTACCTGCCAAGTACGAGTTGAAGTCTCGTCAATAATGCCCCTCTCCCCAAACCAGGGAGAGGGGTTTTTTAATTTACGGATAGACAGTTAGATTGTCATAAGGGGTGAGGGGCGAAAGTTATAGCTAATGGCCTGGAACAGATCGGCAATATCTTCAACTTTCCACCTAAACACCCGGTACTCAATCGTCGCCCGTTGCTGGACGGCCTGATAGATCGCCATCTGATTGTTGTGCAGACTTAAGCAGATAACTTTGACCTTCGGATAGGCGTGGAAAATATGCTTCAGGCTGGTCAGGGGGTCGCCTGGCATGTTGGTGCTGTCTAAGATTACCACGTCAGGATGGAGTGACTTAACCTGCTCAATGGCCTGGTCCGGACTCTCCGTTGCCCCGACGATCTCGATCTTTTCCTGTTCAGTCAGTAAGTTCTTGAGACCGCGTTGAAACATTAAGTAATTTGAAATAATGAATGTGCTTTTTTTAGGTCCCATGGCACGCTCCTATTAACTTGGAAGTGGCGGGCGACCCGATGGTAGAAGGCCGTTTCCCTGGGGACTTTTCCAAATTTTAGGTGATTCTGCGGGACAAGCTGCTAACTCGCCAGCGGTATATCACTAAAAATTGGGGCGTCCCCTTTCCGTTATTTGGATTGATTGATAAAAGTGTGGCCTAAGCCATAAGTGCTTCAAAAGCGGGCCGCTCGATAGTTTCATGCTCTAAGAGCGAGGCCGCTAACTTTTCCAGATGATGGCGGTGAGCCAGGATAATCTCCCTGGCGCGCTGGTAAGCTGCATCCAAAATTTGTCCCATTTCCTGGTCAATTGCCTGAGCAATTTCTTCGCTGTAGTTCCTCATTTCACCCAGGCTGCCCAGGTAGGGGTTGCCCTGTTCCTCGCCAAAGGTGCGCAGGCCAAGCTTTTGGCTAAATCCATAGCGAGTTACCATCGCTCGCGCTACTTTGGTCGCCCGTTCCAGATCATTGGCCGCGCCCGTGGTGATACGCTCAAAGATAATTTCTTCAGCCGCCCGGCCTCCCAACAGGCCGACCAGTTCATCCTCAAAGGCTTCCCGTGTCCGCAAATACTTATCCCCTTCGGGCAGAGGCATTACATAACCCAGGGCCATCCCTCGCGAGACAATGCTAACTTTATGGACCGGGTCGGTGTAGGTCAGGTTGTGCATGACCACCGCATGGCCGGCTTCATGGTAGGCCACCACCTGCCGTTCTTGCTCGCTCAGGATTTTGCTCTGCCGCTCCGGCCCGGCGACAATCCGTTCCATCGCATCCTGAAACTCGGCCCGGCCAATTACCGTGAGATTACGCCGCGCGGCCAGAATTGCCGCTTCATTCACCAGGTTTTCCAAATCGGCCCCGACAAAGCCGGGAGTCATTTTAGCCAGGTCTGTCAGGGAAATATTGATTGCCAGGGGTTTGCCCCGGGTATGTACGTTCAATATGGCTTCGCGTTCGTAGACATCCGGGCGCTCAAGGAAGACCTTCCGGTCAAAGCGACCGGGCCGCAGCAGGGCCGGGTCCAGGATATCCGGGCGGTTGGTTGAGGCCATGACGATGACATTGGTATCCGTGCCAAAACCGTCCATCTCGACCAGGAGTTGGTTGAGGGTTTGTTCGCGCTCGTCGTTGCCGCTGCCCATGCTGGCCCCCCGCTGCCGGCCAACGGCGTCAATCTCGTCTACAAAGATCACCGCCGGGGCCTGCTCCCTGGCTTTCTTGAACAAATCCCGAACGCGGGCCGCGCCCACCCCGACAAACATCTCGACGAACTCGGAGCCGGAGATGCTGAAAAAGGGCACGCCGGCCTCGCCGGCCACGGCTTTGGCCAAAAGAGTTTTGCCCGTGCCTGGTGGTCCGGCCATTAAGACGCCTTTGGGCACCCGTGCCCCAAGTTTAACAAACTTGCTTGGCTCCTTGAGAAACTCAATAATCTCCTGGAGTTCAATTTTAACCTGCTCGGCCCCCGCCACATCACGGAAAGTTACCTGAGAAATATTGGCCTTCTGTTCTTTATCGCCCACCTTCCCGGTAACGCGGGGACTGCTTTTGCCCAGGCTGCTGAAATTGGAATTGGCATGACTCCCCGACGTCTGCCGCGAATTCCTGAAAATCACGTAGCCCAATAACAGGGGCAGGCCCAGGTATAATAAGATAGAGCCAAAGTTTACCTGTACCGGAGGCTCCTGAACCACAACGGGCAGGCTTTTCAAGGTATCCTCTGGCACGCCGAGAAGTTGCAAGGTTTGGACAGTGCTCACCCCCTGTTCTTTGCGCGCAGTCAACGAGGTATTATCCGGCTTGACCGCAGTTAAAAGATCGCCCTGTACCGTCAAGGATTTTACCTGGCCGGCTCGAATTGCCTGGGCAATTTGTTGGATCGAGGAGACCTGACTCGTCGCCCGAGCAGGAGGGGGCGTCTCTTGCTCCTCACCTCGCTGGTATAAGTACAGGAAGCCGCCGAAATTAAGCAACAGCAGGGCAACGATAATCCATGGCGTTAACGAGGGTATCCGCCGCTTTTTGGAATCGGATTGATTTTCAGAATTCATTTGCTACCACCTTCCACTATCAGTTACTACTTAAGTTATAATGAGTTGACTTCCTTGCCTATACTGGCATGGGCGATTGTGGTTCTATGAAAGGATGATTTTTTGGAGGACCGCTGGGGTTGTTTTAGACTATCGTAGCTAGCCCTATTTGAGCAGCACTGACGAATAAAAAAATAACCCGATAGGGGGATAGCTGGAGGGGGATAAAGTAATTTAGGAGGACAATTCTGCTTCGAAGGGATTACTGTTTTGCCAGCCGATCAGGCCGGTGCGGCGGTAATGTTCCAGGCGGCGAATGGTAATCTCGCAGTAAAGAGGATCATTGTCCAGGGTATAACAGCGGCGGTTGAGCCGTTCCGCCGCCAGCAAGGTCGAGCCGGAGTGGGCAAAAAAGTCAACCACTCCCTCGCCTTCCACCGAACTGGCCTGGATAATGCGCTCGCAGCTTTGGAGCGGTTTTTGGGCGTAGCAGCCGTTGATATTCTCCTGCATGCGGTAAAAGACCTGCTGGATATCTACCCAGACATTTCCGGCGCGCAGGGTAGCCGCTTTGCTGCGTTCCAGGTTTTCGCTCCGCCTGCCGTTGACTTCTTTGTAATAGCCTCGCAGAATTTTAGGGATGCGGGTATATTCAGCGGCGACATTGAAGACAGGCCGGCCCTTGATATAGTATAGCAGCTCCTGCCGGACGGCCATCCAATTTTTAGCGGTGCCGTAACCGCGCTGGTTGCGCATGGTAATGAAACTGCGCGGCTGGAACTCCGTTTGGCGCATCATCAGCATGAAATCGGGCAGGGGTTGAAAGCCGTTTTTTTGGTCAGCGCCCAGCCAGATGTAGAGGGAACTATCAGGGGCCAGAACGGCGGCGGTGGTCTCGACCCACTGCCGGCACCAGGCAATATACGCCTCCAGCTCGCGCTGTTCAAAGGCAACCAGGTTGTAAGGCGGGTCCTGGATTGCCAGGGTCGCGGTCGCTCCATCCATCAGCCGCCGGACATCGGCGGGGTTAGCCGCGTCGAGGCAGCCGACGCTGTGCCGGCCTAACGGGTCTGCCCAAATTTCGCCCGGAGCCAGGCGGCAGTACTGCAGCAGATTGGCGCGTACTTCTGGATGTTGATCGAGCCGGGGCAGCGGCAGCTTTTTCATCGTTTTCTGACGAACTGTTTATCTTCAGTTAGTTTCTTCTTGGCCTTAGCCTCAGCCTTAGCCTTCCCCTTATATTAGTAGTCTCAACCAAATCGTCAAGTTGGTTAAGAATTTTGGAATTGCCAACAGAAACAACTTCAGTGTCTCTCCAGTAATTATGTTATAATGGCCCAATCTGTGATAACCTGTACTGAGTGAATAGAGAAAAGGAAAAGTTATGTCTAACCCTCTTACAGACAAAATCGCCCTCGTTACCGGCGCGGGTCGAGGCATTGGCCGGGCCGTCAGCCTGGCCCTGGGAACAGCCGGAGCGCATGTGGTTGTGGCAGCGCGAACGCAGGCGGAGCTCGAAGCTGTCAAGCAAGAGATTGAGCAGGCCGGCGGGACCGCCTCCGCCTGGCCGGTTGACCTGAGCAGCGAAGAGGAGATCGCCGCCCTGTTTAACTTTATCCGCCAAAGATTTGGCCGCCTGGATGTGCTGGTCAACAATGCCGGTATCGGCCTGTTTGGTCCGCTGGCCGAGTTTGCCAGCGCCGATTTGGACCGGCTCTACACCATCAACGTGCGCGGCACGTTTTTGTGCTGCCAGCAGGCGCTGAAGTTGATGATTCCCCAGGCTGGCGGTTACATTATCAATATTTCCAGCGTGGTCGGCTTCAAAGGATATGCCCGGCAGGGTGGCTACACCATCACCAAGCATGCGCTGATGGGATTGACCAAGACCCTGGCCCTGGAAGCCCAGCCGCACGGTATCCGGGTCAGCGTCATTTCTCCGGGCGGGGTAGATACCTCCATGATCGGCGAGGCCCGCCCCGATTTGGACCGCTCGGGACTGCTCCAGCCGGAAGACATTGCCCGGACAGTCCTGTTCCTGCTCTCGCTCTCCGAGCAGGCGGCCATTGACGAGATTTACATCCGGCGGCGGGGAAGCACGCCGTTTTGATGAGGGGAAGCGGCGAAGCAGCGAGGAAGGGTCCACAGACACTTGCGCCTGCACGGAGCCGAAGGCCCCCGATGGGCAAGTGCAGGTGTAGATACGGATGGGCGCAGATAGTCTTTAGGTCATTCTGAGGCCGCAGGCCGAAGAATCTCTATAGCCTGAATGAGCAGCAACTTCCCCCATATTCACTTTGGTGCTAAACTGGAAGGGCGACGGCTAGTATTTTCAACAGGTTGCAGAGAAACGCGATGAGCAGCTACAACTTGCGGAATATTCGTACCCTGCTAACTGAGGGCTTCACCGATACCGAACTGCGCCGGTTCTGCTACGATACACCTGAGTTCCGGCCTGTCTACGACCAATTGGGAGAAACCACCGGCAAAGCAGAGATCATTCACCGCTTATTGGAACACGCCGACCGCAAAGAACTGCTGGCTCCCCTCCTGGCGTGGGCTAAAACGCAGACCCCGGCCAAATATGAAAAGTACCAACCTTACCAGGCCGGCCCAACCGGCGTTGGTCACGGCAAACTCCACAACGTCCCGGAACTACCGCCTCACTTCCTCCCCCGGCCAGCCGATCTGGCCGAGGTTAAAGCCGCGCTGCTAGGCGCAGACCAGCCCATTGCCATCACCGGTGCGACCCGTAAAGTAGGGTTACAAGGCATGGGCGGCATCGGCAAATCGGTGCTGGCGGCGGCCCTGGCCCGTGACGATGAGGTACGGCAAGCCTTCCCCGATGGCATCTTCTGGCTGACCTTGGGCCAGGAACCCTCTTTAACCACCCGCCAGAGCCAGTTAGCCGAAGCATTAGGCGACCCCATTCGCATTTTTGGTGATGTGCAGCAGGGCCACGCCGGCCTGAGCGAACTCTTGGCCGAACGAACCTGCCTGCTGATCCTGGATGATGTCTGGGATGTGGCCCACGCCGAAGCTTTCAACGCCCTGGGACCGGAAAGCCGCCTGCTGCTGACCAGCCGCGACGCCGGAGTCATCCGGGCGTTTGGGGCGGCGGAGCATCGCCTCGACGTGTTGGGTAAACCCCAGGCGCTCGAACTGCTGGCGCAGTGGGCCGACCAGCCGGTGGCCGGCTTACCGCCCGAAGCAAAAGTAGTCGCAAAGGAATGCGGCTACCTGCCGCTGGCTCTCGCCATGATTGGAGCACAGGTACGCGATAAGCCCGACCGCTGGGGCAATGTGTTGCACAAGCTGCACCAGGCTGACCTGGTTAAAATCCGGCAACAATTTCCCCGCTATCCCTATCCCAATTTACTGCGGGCGCTGCAAGTCAGCGTCGAGGTGCTGGAGTCGGAGGCGCAGGCTTGTTACTTCGAGCTAGCTGTCTTCCCGGAGGATACGCCGGTTCCCGAAGCGGCTCTGCAAACCTACTGGGCAAGCGCAGGGTTAGATGAGTATGACGTGCAGGATTTGCTTGATATGTGGGTAGATCGCTCCCTGGCCCGGCGCGACGAGCAGGGCCGCCTGAGCCTGCACGACTTGCAATACGATTACGTGCGTAAACAGGCGGGCAATCTGACCGGGCTGCACGGGCGGCTGGTAGAGGCTTACCGCCGGAAATACTCAAACGGCTGGGCCAGCCATCCCGACGATGGTTACTTCTTTGAACATTTGGCCTATCACTTGGCCGAAGCAGGGCAGCGGGAGGAACTGTATGCTCTGATTAGCAAAGAATGGATGGAGGCTCAATTCAAACGCACCTTCTCCCACCGCGCCTTTGCCGATGACGTGGAGCGGGCGATTGCCATCGCCGGGGAGGGAGAACCGCCCAACCTGGTGCAGCTCATCCGCCACTGCCTGATCTACGCCACCCTGGGGGAACTGGCAACCCATGTACCGCCGGAGATTTTGGGAATGTTAGCGCAAATGGGCCAGGTGAAGCGGGCATTGGGATATGCGTCGCTCATGCAGGATTTGGGAAAACGTAGTGCGTCTTACAGGTTCATTGCTGAAGCGTTGCTGGCGCAGGGCGACGTAGCAGCAGCTAAAGAAATACTGGACCAGGCGGTCCAGGTGGCAGAATCGATTGAGCATGAGAGGTGGAAGGCGGAGGCATTAAGTGGAGTGGCTCAGGCGCTGGCACGGGCAGGGGAGAAAGAGCGAGCGGTCCAGGTGGCAGAAGCGATTGAGCATGAGGGGTGGAAGGCAAAGACATTGAGCGGAGTGGCTCAGGCGCTGGCACGGGCAGGGGAGAAAGAGCGAGCGCTGGTAATCGCGAACCAGGCGGTCCAGGTGGCAGAAGCGATTGAGGATGAGGTGCTGAAGGCGGTGGCATTGAGTGGAGTGGCTCAGGCGCTAGCACAGGCAGGGGGGTCAATGCCGGTGCAGCAGATTTGGCGCGATGTCTTTGCCACGGCCCGGCTGGCCGGACGTAAGCGGATATTCGAAACGCTGCAAGACAGCACAATGGCCCTGGTCGCCCTCGATCAAGGCGAGACCTTGTGGCAGGTGTATCAGGCCGTGATGGAGGTGGAGGGCTGGTGGGGGACAGAAAGGATGAAGGCGGAAGGATGAGGGATGAAAACGTTGGAACGTTTAACGTTTTAACGTTGAACATTAAGCGGCTTGTTTGAGACGTTCTTCAATCCAGGAGCGAACCAGGCGAGTGGGGGTGAGACCCTGTTCGGCAGCTAGTTGGGCTAATTTAGCCAGCGGTTCGGCTTCAAGGGGAATACGCAAGACAGTTGACTCAATGGGGAGGGGACCGAGGTCCACTTCTTCCACCTCGTCCAGGTAATCCGTAAAGTCGTGGGTTTCCCAAAATTCTACTAATTCATCCAGCGTATCAAATTGTGGCAGTTTGCTCATTATATCTCACTTTCTGCTGAATTGGCGGCGCTCTCTGGTGGTCATATCTCGCGCTGAGAGAACTAAGACTCGCCCATCCATCTTTCTAATGAAAACAACGAAGAGATAGCGGCCAACTTCGGTCTGCCCCAGCGCATAGTAAACATCCTCGCCGGGGTAATGGCCTTTTGGCCCACGAAAGGTACGCGGCTGTCCAGCAAATACTTCTTCAACCTCGTCTGGTTCAACTCCGTGTTTCTCAATAAGTTTGTCCACAATATCGGGCAACCAAATGAGATCTTTAGGTTTCATCTCTTACCTTGTACCTGGCAATATTGTAGTCGAATGCCTCAACTACGTCAAACGTCTTCATTTATACAATCCAGACCATTGGTACATGAAAAACTCTAAACTTCTGTCGGATGCGTCTTGGATGCGATAAGTATGCGATAAGTATGCGATAACGATGCGATGAACCAGGAAATTGATACGGGTAAAAGTGAAGGTTCAAGGGAGTACTGACGTAATATTAAGGTTGGGCGTCAGTCATAAGGGAACACGCACTACGCACCACGTTCCATTTTTATCAATTCCAAACATAATGCTATAATTAGCTTCCTATGTCCATGTCAGATGAACGGGCGGTGGAATTTGGTCACTTTAGTCAGGCCGGCCAGATGCAGCCGCAGACAGAGTTGGCCGGCTATTATGAGCCGGCCCAGATTTTCGATCTAACCCGGCAGGGCCGCCTGCTGGTTGTGGCCGACGGCGCGGGTGGAGCGGCTGCCGGCGAGACGGCAGGCCGTTATGCTGTCCAGAAAATTCTCCACGACTTTTATCATTCCCGCGAACCGGACCTGGAAAAACGGCTGCTTGAAGTAATCCGGCAGACCAATACGGCTATTTTTGAGCGCAACCGGCGTTTTCCCGACCGCCGCCCCGTGGCCACAACAGTTCTTGCCGCCCTGATTCATAACAATAAACTGCTGGTCGCCAGTGTGGGCGATGGCCGGGCCTACGTCGTTTGGGACCAGGACATCGAACATCTCACCGGCGACAGCAGCAGTTCGCCCCAGCGCCTGGCCCGCGAAGCCGAGGCTGCCGCTCTTGACGTTGCCCAGGGGGATAATAATAAATCTGGGGAGAGTTCGGCAGAGGAAGAAAAAGCTGCTTCGTCCGAACCGGCCGAAGGGGATGCCTTAGCCAAAACGTCTGCTGAGGAGGCCAAGTCCCGGCTCTTAGCAGAAAAGGAACCTCCTCCCCTAAGTTCGACCCCTCTCCCTTCTACCCAACCCTCCAACCCTCCAATCCTCCAACCCTCCCCTCCCCTCCCCTGCTCCCTGGGCCTGGCCGAACAAGTCAGGATAGATCTCTTCTCCCGCCGCCTCTTTGCCGGGGATATGGTCGTCTTATGTGGCGGTGGGTTGACCGGTTACGTAACCGAAAAGGAAATTGCTGAAACCGTTACTCAAAACCCGCCCGATTTAGCCAGCCGCCGCCTGATTGAAATGGCGGCGAAACGCGGCTGCCGGGATAACCTGGCCGTCAGTTTGGGCCGTGTGCTGGCCAAGCCTTTGACCCAGGCCGCGCCGGCCCGCCAAACCCTGCCCCTGGCCCCCGATTGGGATACGCTGACCAAAAGCAGTACCCGGCCTTTGCCGGTCATTACCACGCGCCCCCCACTTCCCAGCCAAAGCCCGCCCCAACCGCGGCGCTGGCCCATCTACGCGGCGGCGGTAATCGCCCTACTCCTGTTTAGTCTGGTTGGCTTTTGGGCCGGGGGATATTGGCTGGCTCCGTCAAATGTGCCGGTTGAGTCAGCGTCTTCCTTCGGGAATACAACCCTGGAGAGCAACAAGGAACCGGCCCTGACGCAAGAGGCGGCGGCCGGCGCAGCCAATGGGCAAACTTCACCTGTCGCTACGCCGCAGAATACCAGCGTAGCCCAGGCCCCGGTTTTGACCCCTACGGGCACGCGGGTTGCCGTGAATTCCTCCCCCCTGCCGACGCCGACAGAGGCTGCCAACGTGCAGGCGGGAGATGTCATTACACCTACTCCGGTTCGCCCCCAACCGACGCCGCTGCCAACCATCGCCCTGCCTGTCGGCTGCGAGAACAGGGGGCGTTTCGCCGGGGATGTGACTATCGAGGATGGTACGGAACTTGCGCCCGGCGAACCCTTTGAAAAAGTTTGGTCGGTGAGCAATTACGGTACTTGCCCCTGGGGAGGCGGGTACATGGTTAATTTCACCGAGGGGGACCTGATGGGCGCACCGGAGCAAGTGCCCATGGTTGATGTGGTTGAGCCTGAGGCGACCGGGCTAATCACTGTCCCCATGGTTGCGCCTGACCTGCCCGGCACCTACCGGGGAAGCTGGCAAATGATCGGCTTAGACGGCGAGCCGTTTGGCCCTGACCTGTATCTTGAAATTAAGGTAGTGCCCGGTATTTTGAAACTAGATGAGGCCAGTGTGACCACCCTCTACGATTTTGTCGCCGAGGCGGCCCAGGCGCAGTGGTCGGCGGGCGATGTGACCTACACTGTGGTTGAAGCGCCCGTTGACCGGAATCTGGTCATTCCCGACCCACAGGGGATTGTGGTCGTCGGCCCGGCTGAACTGAGAGGTGGTACGACCAGCTCCGGCAACGTCTTGATGACCCATCCCCACCTGGAGCTTGGCCTGATCGAGGGTGCCTACCAGGTTGACACTCCGCTCCAGCCGACCGATGCCGTTATTGGCAGCCTCGGTTTGCCCCGTGCTGCGGCTATTAACGACGACGGCGTCACCTTTGAGCTGTCCTTTAAGCCGGGCAATGGCCCGGATCAACTCCTTTTCTCCAAGTCCGTTAAATACGAAGATACTCCTGTTCCAGTCAGTCAGGCCTTGACCACCCTTCAGCCCGGCCAAACCGGTACGTTTACCCTGCGGGTGAAGGGCGGCAACAGCCTGAGCTACGATTGGGCCACCTGGATTGAACTGCGCCTGGTTCGCCCCTAAACATTCCATCTTTTAACATTTGATGCTACAATTGCATAGTACCATCAGTCTCTCCTTTATGATGCCGGCTCGTGGTAAAATAGGCTTAAACCAATCCAATGAGCCTCTATCACCAACAGTTTACTCCCAACCAAAAATGGCTGCTTATAGGTTTGACCGCTTGCGCTTTTTTGCTGCGGCTTCATCGTCTGGACGTGCAGAGTCTGTGGTTTGACGAGGCGTTTAGCGCCTTTATTAGTTCAAGCCCCCCTGATGCAGCCATTCAGTCAATGTTAGAGGAAGGCTTGCAGCACTCGCCGCTTTACTATCTGCTGCTGCGCCCGTTTGCGGCCAGTGGTTTTAGCGAATTCAGTTTGCGTTTTTTATCGGTGGCCGCAGGTGTTGTGGCCATTCCGCTGATGGCGCAAATGGGCCGGATTGCCGCTAAAGCTCAAGTGGGTCTGTTGGCTGCTGTTTTGCTCACGGTCAACCCGTTTCACACCTGGTATTCTCAGGAAGCCCGGATGTATACCCTGGTCATTGTTGCGGCGCTGGGGGCGATGTTTTTTTTCAGCCGAAACCTGCGCTGCCCACGCTGGCAAAACTGGTTGGGGTTGACCCTCTTCACTGTTATTGGCCTCAATACCCACTACTTCGCTTTTTTTATTCCCTTAATCCAGTTCATATTTATTGTCGTTACCCTTAAACAGAATTACCGTTTATTACGGCCCTGGCTGGCTACTCAACTCCTGGCGGGATTATCCATCCTGCCGTGGCTGATTATCATCGTCAGATGGGGCAAGTTTTATTTCGGCAGCGCGGCGCTCCAACCCCCAACGGGATATGATTTGCTGCAAACGGTGTGGAATTTCAGCCTGGGTTATACAGTAGAGTTGACCCTTTATGTTGGATTGATGCTGGCTTTGTTACTGCTGCTTTTTGTACTGGGGATCAATGCGGCCAGGCGAACCGGAACAGGTTTATTACTGATCCTGTGGGGGCTTACGCCGCCGCTGCTGGCATTCTTGATGTCGTTTCGGCTGCCCATGTATGTTGACCGCTATATTAGTCTGTCCCTGCCGGCCTTTTTGCTGCTGGTTGTTTTAGGTTTATACCAGTGGCCACCTCAAAAAGTGAGTCAAAGGGTGCTGGCGGGTATAATTTTGGGGGCAATGCTCGCCGGTTTATGGCGGGTTTATTACGATACAGAGGTTTATAATCGAGCCGACTGGCGCAGTTTGGGCGCTTATCTTGAAGAAAATACAGGACCAGGGGATGTGATAGCTTTGTGGAAATATCAAACTCTGCTGTCGCTCTTTTTCTACTATCAGGGATCCCAGCCGCTCAAACCCGTTATGATTGGCCCGCAGGTGATCCTGCCGGCGCTGCCTGCCAGCGCCGGGGCATACAAAGTCTGGCTGGTGCTTGACCATCCCAATAATTCGACCCACCTGGCGGGCCACTGCCAGGATTTTTCCTTGCCGGCCTTAAGATTGCCCGCAGGCTTTCAAGAGTGGCTGACTAAGAACCAAAATCGGCTCGTCGAAGTTAAAGAATTCTCTTGTGTTCGTCTGCAAGTTTACGAATAGCCTGATAACCCACATTTTTACGGTACAGATAGCCCGTGCTCCAATCGCCTAATCGTGAACAAAATGCTGGCCCTCCGGCCGGTCTAGTATCCGCGGCCCCCGCGGATCGAGCTAAGCTGGCTGTTTTGGCCGTGGTGGGGCTGCTCTACAGCAGCGGCATTGCCTATCTGTTTTTACATTTGCCCAACCGGCTTCTGACCGATGATTTGTATTCTCGCTGGTATGCCTCGAAAATGCTGCTGGCGACCGGCCGCAGTTTGTACGATTGGGCTAACGCGTATGAACTGGTGGATATTATCGGCTGGCCGCATGCCTTTGATTTGCGCTTCTACTACCCGGCAACTTTATTATTTTTCACCGGGCCTTTGTCGCTGCTGCCTTATGATGGGGCTGTTTTTATCTGGCGGATGTTTGGCTTGTGGTGCCTCTGGCTCAGTATCGTGATCTTTGCTCGCTGGCCCAGGCCAAACCTGTCGGTTAATAAATTGACCTGGCTGCTGGTGTTGATGACGACCTCGGTACCCGTTTTGCAGCATACGATTTACGCGCAGTTCAACTCGTTGACGGCGGCTGCCCTGGCGCTGACTTATTATGCCTTGTGGCGGCGCAAATACTTGTGGGCAGGTATATTGGCGGGAGGTGTGTTGTTCAAGCCGCAGGTGGCAGTTCTGCCCCTGCTCATTTTACTGGTGTGGACGGCGCTGCACCGCGACCGCTGGCCCTTTTGGCTGGGCTGGACGGCCATTTGTCTGGTCCTCTGGGGTGTGCCAGAATTACTTGAACCTAACTGGTTGCTAACCTTCAGCACGGCCCTGGCCAGCTATCCGCCGGTGCTGTCGGTGGTGGACCGGATTTGGAATCCATACCAGGGGGTCAGCCTGGCTCTAGTGCTTTTCACGCTCTGGTTGACTTTTCGCTTGCGGCGCTGTCCGGCCAGTTCGATTAATTTCACCGGGCTGCTGGCCTGGGGGATAGCGGTTACCGCCTTAATTGTGCCGATTTACGGTATGCTCAATATTGTGCTTATGGGGTCGGTTTTAGCCATTTTGCTGAACGGTTTCACCCAGCTTTACCCGCAGTACGCCGGCTGGTTGTGGTGGGGAATCGTGGCTTTGTTTAGCGCCGGGATGCTGGCTTTTGTGATTCCTTTGCTCCTGGCAGGCTTCACCGGTGCGCAGATTTCCTCGGCGGAGCTGGTTTATCGCTTTACCTTGCCGGTACTTTTAAGCCTGGCTGCATTGCTATTAATCTTCTCCTCCAAAGCTGAACTGGTGTGACTTTAGGGAAAGTTGACAAGTACCTTGAGCGGCAGCTATCGGTGACATTTGCCCCTTTATGTTCAGACCATTTTTAGGGTACTCTGTAAGTGTCCAAATTTATCCGGCAGAGTTAATTTGAATGAACCTATCGGTTATTATTCCGGTTTATAATGAAGAAGCTACGCTCGAAGAGATTATCACCCGCGTGCGCGCTACGGGTCTGGCGACAGAGATTGTCATTGTTGATGACAGTTCCAGTGATAACTCTCCGGCAATCCTGAGCCGGTTACAAAATGGCGCTATGCCTCCTTTGCGACTTCTCCGGCATGAACGGAATCAGGGCAAAGGGGCGGCTATTCGTACCGGCCTGGCCGCTGTGACCGGCGATCTGGTGCTGGTGCAGGATGCCGACCTGGAATATGACCCGGCTGATTACCCGGCGCTTCTGGCGCCCTTTACCAATCCTGAGGTCAAAGTTGTCTATGGTTCGCGCAACCTGCGGCGCAACGGACGTTCCTCCTTTGCCTTTTACTGGGGAGGGCGCTTGTTGAGCGTCATCACCAATCTGCTGTACGGCTCGCGCCTTACCGACGAAGCCACCGGCTACAAAGTTTTTTGTGCTAATCTGCTCAGAGAAATTGGCCTGGAGGGCAACGGTTTTGAGTTTTGCCCGGAAGTGACCGGCAAAATTCTGCGCCGCAAAATTCCCATTTACGAAGTGCCGATTTCCTACTATCCCCGAACCTGGGCCGAAGGCAAAAAAATCCAATGGTACGACGGCCTGATTGCCGTCTGGAACCTGGTAAAGTATCGTTTTTAATGTGATCATTCAATCAAGCAGTAAACCCAACCTAAAACAAGGGTTGGTGCTGGGCTTGCTTCTGCTCCTGCTCTTCGCCGCCGACTCTTATGCGATGTATGTTGTCTTTTCCTCCCGTTTTCCCGGCGCAGCCGATTTCTTTCCGCGCTGGTACGGGGGGCGAGTTTTGCTGCTGGAAGGCCGCAACCCGTACCAGCGGGAGGTGGCTCTGGAAGCGCAACTGGGTCTCTTTGGGCGTTATACGGAGCCGTGGGAAGATCAGGTCGCCTTTGCTTATCCGCTCTATACCCTTTTTCTCTTTTGGCCGTTGGTCTACGTGCCTTATGCGGCAGCCCAGGCCATGTGGATGGTTGTTTTACAATTTATCCTGGTTATCGGGACCAGCCTGTGTCTGAAGCTGGTCAGGTGGCAAATACCCTCGTGGCTGCTGCTTTTGACGATGCTGTGGGCTGTTTTCTTTTACCCCGGCGCGCGGAGCGTCATCTTGGGGCAGTTCTCGGTGGTCGTTTTTGGGTTTTTTGTAACTGCACTGTGGGCTGCCGAACAGCGCCGGGATTATGTTGCCGGTGTCTGCCTGGCGCTGACCACCATTAAGCCGCAAATGGTCTTTATGTTGGTGCCGCTGCTGTTGTTGTGGGCCTTAACCCAGCGGCGCTGGCAGATTATGATTGGCTTTGGCAGCGCCTTGCTCATCTTGACAGGGACGGCCATGCTGCTCGTGCCGACCTGGCTGCAAGATTTTTACAGCGGCCTGTTTGCCTACTCCGATTATGTTGGCTTCTACTCGCCGATTGAAAACCTGACCCGCACCTTTGCCGCGCCGATTGCTGTTCCCCTGGCCAATGGCCTGTCGCTGCTGTTGGCCGGCCTGATGCTTTTCTCATGGGGGCAGGTCTGGTTAAAAAAGCCGGGCTGGTTTGTCTATGCCCTGATGCTGACGCTGATTATTGGCAATTTGGTCGCTTTTCGCTCCGCGACCACCAACCACGTCATTCTTTACCTGCCGCTCTTTCTGTGGTTCCGCCGCATCAGCGAACTGGACAACAGGGGCAATACGGTGGTATTTTCAGTCCAAACCGGTCTGAACTTACTGCTCTGGTTTGGCTTTCTCAAATTTATCATCGGGACCAATTTTGAGCATCCCTTTATGCACGGCTTTTTACCCCTGTTGTTATTAGTGCTCTACCTGGCCGATTGGCGCGGCCTGTTCTCTATCGCTCGAAAAATCGAGGCGGGCGGGTGAAGAAATTTCTCGGCGTTCTGCCCATTCTGTTTGTTCTGTGGCTCTTTGCCATCTTTGGCGGTTTTTATGCGGTGCAGAAACCCTTTACCCTGGCGGCGGCAGCGGCTATGGCCAGGGGACTGCTTGACCTGCTGGCAGCCACCTGGCTTGGCTTGCTGGGCTTAGGCTTGGGGCATCGTCTTCTAACTTGGTTACAGAAATTAAAAACCTCTAACCTTCCAGCTCTCCCCCCTTCCATCCCCGCTTCAACGTTTGCAACGGGAGAAATCCTCATCCTGGGCTGTGGTCTGGGCCTGGGCGCGCTGGGCCTGGCGACCTTGGGCCTGGGGCTGGCCGGGCTGTTTTATTCCTGGCTCTTTGCCGGTCTCAGCGTGCTGCTAACCCTCGCTCTTTGGCCCGATTTTCTGGCCCTGTACCGCCGCCTGCACTGGCCCGCCGACCGCCCCCATCGCCTCACCTTGCTCTACCTGATGGTGGTTGGCTTCTTTACGTTGGCGGCGGCCCTGCTTCCCCCGATTGACTGGGATGGTCTTTTTTACCATCTGACCGCGCCCAAGCTCTTCATCCAGGTCCACCGCATCAGCCCCGGCCCTGATATTCCCCACTTCAACTTTCCCTTCCTGGCCGAGATGCTCTTTACCTATGCCATGCTCCTGCGCGGCGATGTTGCCGCCAAGCTGATCCATACGCTTTACGGCCTGCTGCTAACCGGGCTGGTCTATCTAACCGCCCGCCGCCATCTCAGCCGGGCATCTGCCTGGCCGGCCGTGCTGATTTTACTATCCATGCCGATGATCGTTACCCTGGCCGGCTGGGCTTATAATGATCTGGCCCTGGCTTTCTATCAGTTGGCCGCGCTGTACAGCCTGCTGAGTTATCTATTTCCCAAGTTTTATAACCCAAATTCCCAAACCATATCCCAAATATCCCAAGAACAAACTTCCTTGGAGGGAAAATGGCTTATCCTGAGCGGCGTCTTCTCCGGGTTGGCGATGGGCCTGAAATACACCAGTTTTATTGGCCCCTTGACCATTGGATTAATTTTAGTCGGGTCGCAGGTCGCCGGTCGCAGATGGCAGATGGTAGATGGCAAAGGGCAGAGGGTATCTTCCCAATCTCAAGTCTCAAACTCCAAAGCCCCATTCACAATTCACAATTTTAACCCTGTGCTCTCCTTCGCTCTACCTGCCCTCGTCGTTGCTTCGCCCTGGTACCTCAAAAATTTCTTCTTCACCGGCAACCCTTTTTATCCTTTTTTGTCCGGTATGTTTGATGGTCTTTACTGGGACTCGTTCCGTGCTGTATGGTACGCTCAGGCAGGCAGCGGTATCGGCTTTGATCTGAAAACCCTGGCTGCCCTGCCTGTGCTGGCGATGCTGGGCGTACGGGATGTCAACTATTTTGATGGCCGCACCGGGCCGTTGTTTCTGATTTTTTTGCCGCTCCTTTTGCTCTATGGCCTCTTTCGCTACCGCGCCCGCACCTCGGAGCGACCGCCGGCCCTCGATATTCTCTTCATTTTTGCCCTGGCTCAGTTTCTCTTCTGGACCTTTGGGGTTATCTGGTCGCACTCATTATGGCAGTCCCGGCTGCTGCTGCCCTGTCTGGCTGCGCTGAGTCCGGTAGTGGGTTGGCTGTGGCAGGATTTGACCCACCTGGACGGGCCTCAATTTTCCATGCACCGCTTTGTTAACTTGCTGATTGGGCTGGCCCTGGCCCTCAACCTGGTCGAGTTAAGCCTGAACTTTGCCCAGGCCAATCCGCTGGCCTATCTGACCGGCAGCGAAACCCGTTCCGAGTATTTGACTCGCCGGTTGGGCGCTTATTACGCCACTATGGAAAAAATAAATGAGATTCTGCCCCCTCAGGCTGTGGTCCTGTTTTTGTGGGAGCCGCGCAGTTACTTTTGCCAGGTCGAGTGCCGCCCGGACAGTATTTTGGACCGATTGGCTCACGACCAGTATCTTTACGGCAGCGCCGCTAAGATCGTTGAAGCCTGGCAAAAAGCGGGGATCACCCATGTTTTGCTCCACCGCCAGGGGTTGGAATTTATCAAGCATGAGGCCACAACAGTGCTCGACCAACCGGCTCTGGACCAGCTTGAGGTTCTGGAAGCGCGCTATTTTGAGCCGGTATTTGATGTAGTGGGAGCGTACCAACTCTACCGGTTAAAGTAATGTCAAAGATGATTGACTTCAAAGCCGGATTTCATCATCTCAGAAATAATCAGGGCTGGCTGTGGGGAGTCGCCGGGCTGGCCCTGGCGCTGCGACTCTTTCACCTGGGGGCGTGGTCTTTCTGGCATGACGAAGCCCTGACCATTTTACTGGCCCGTAAACCTCTCTCCGATCTGGTGGCTATTACCGCCGCAGATGTGCATCCCCCGCTCTATTTTTTGCTGGTCAAATTCTTCCTCCTCTTGGGGCAGAGTGAAGTTGTGGTCAGGCTGCCTTCGGCGTTGTGCAGTGCGGGGGCGGTGGTCATGCTTTATCTCATTGGACGAGATCTCTTTGAGGAGCGGGTAGGACTGGTCAGTTCGTTCATTATGACTGTCTCACCTTTGCAGCTTTTTTATGCCCAGGAAGCGCGCATGTATGCTCAACTGCTGCTGTTGACCGGCTGTGCTGTTTGGGCTTTTATCCGCGCCCTTCGCGACAATCGCCGCCGGTGGTGGGGACTGTTTATTGCCAGCGCCGCCCTGGCCAGTTACACCGCCTACTTCAGCTTACCTATCTTTCTGGCAATGGCGCTCTACGTGCTGCTGGTTGACCGCCGCCGGGAGCGACTCCTGTCCTTTGGGGTCAGCCTGGTGGTAGTGGTAGGCTTATACCTGCCCTGGCTGGGGGTCTTTTTCTCCCAAACCCGGGCCGTCCTGGCCTCCTACTGGATCGAGTCCCCGCATCTGCTGACCCTCTTAACCACCCTCGCCGGTTTTTTTGTAGGTATTTCTCTGCCGGCAGTTTGGACTGCCGTTTCGCTGGCGGTCACGCTGTTTGTATTCTTTGCCATTCTGAACAATGTGCGGCATGCTTTTAGCGAAGGGAGCGCCGACTCGTCGGCGTTGTGGTGGTTATTGTTATGGCTTTTGGTGCCCTTGCTGGGCACTTATCTGGTCTCTCTGGTTCGGCCGCTTTTTCAACTGCGCACGGTTCTGACCGCTTCGCTGCCGGTCTACTTGCTGGTGGGCTGGGGACTAATTCGAGTGCCTCATCCCCGGCTCAATCAAGGCTTATTTGCGCCCACCATGATGGTCATGCTGCTGGCCCTGTTTAATTTCTATTTCGATCCTGCCTACAGCAAACCTCCCTGGCGCGAAGCCGCCGCCTACGTTCGTGACCACGCCCAGGTCGGCGATGTAGCGCTCCACGCCAGCGACGGCTCGTATCTACCTTTTCTGGTGTACGACCCGACCACCCCCCAGGTTCTACTGCCCGGCGACCCGGAAATCGCCCGGACCAACGCGCCCTCACAGGCCATTGTCACAGCGGTGACTGTTCCCAGGCAAGAGGTGACGGCGGCTGTTCAGGAGTATCGGCGGGCCTGGCTGGTGCTCGGCATGGATCAGGCGATTGATTATCAGTTGTCTCAAAAGGATTATTTTGATCAGCATTACCACCTTATGGATGAGATTCGCGTAGGAGGAATTTACATTTTGAGGTATGCCCTTGATGAATAAGATCTCCTATCGCACTTACCTGGCCGGTTTCATCACCATTCTGCTCCTGGCCGCGGCGATGCGCTTTTACGCCTTAACTGCCGATGCGCCGATCTACCTGACCCGGTCGCAGGATTTGAACACGGATGGGCCGAATACAATCGGTCTTGCCCGAGATTGGGTGTTATTTGAGGTCAAACCTTATCCCCATTTGGCTCTCATCTGGCTGGCTTACTTTTTCTTCTCTACGCTTGGTATTGGTTATTGGCAGGCCAATCTCATCGCCGTAACCAGCAGTCTGCTGGCGATTGTGTTCATCACCGCTTTTGCTCACCAGCATTTTGGACGGCGAGCAGCACTGGTGAGTGCTCTCCTTATGACTCTGAATTTTCCTTTTCTTATTTATAACCGTATTCCTATGGTTTATACCCCCCTGGCCTGTGGACTGGCCATAGCGCTGTACTGTTGGGGACAAGGCTTGCGCCGCTCATGGTGGTTTTTTCTGTCAGGGCTGGTAATCCTGTTTTGCGTGTTGTATATCAAGATAGCCGGGGTAACTTTTCTGGCGGCTGCCATCTTTGGACTTTTTATTTTGGCCTGGCGGCGCTGGCAGCAGCGGCAGCCGGAAGTATGGACACCCTTACTCCTCTTTTCTGCCGGGGCCGCGCTCATGGCCGGAATTGGTTGGTTTCATTTATTAAGAGTGACCACCGTTCAGGCCATCCTGCCCTCCGATGTGGCCACGCGCACCTTCAATCCCCAGCATGGCCTTGAGGAGAACATCCGCTTTGCCCTTGTCTCGGTCCTTCAATTTGGCATCTATTCCGGGTTTTTTGTGCGAACCTTTGTCCTTTTTTCTTTGGCCTATGGCTACCTTTTCTATCGGGGCAGCCAATTGTTGGGCAAAAATCGTTCCACTTTGCCCATGAGCGAGATCATTGTGTTGCTCTACTTAACCTTTACTATCCTCATGCTGTTAGCTTCAAACAGCCAACCTTTCCGCTTTATGATCGCTCTGATCCCACCCATGAGTCTGGCGGCGGCCCTGGCCCTGGAAACCTGGCTGCGTTCCGACCGGATCACCTTGCCGGCCCGGTTTGGCCGGTTTCAGCTTGTCGTCATTTTGATGGGCTTAACTTACTTTCTCTACCAGTTTCTGGCCGGAACAGTAAAACTGGGCAGCGCCTTGTACTTAGGCACGAGCCTGGTTGATTACCAGGTAATCCTGGATCTGCCGCTTCTGTTTGTGATATTAATTGTCTCCCTCTTTCTGGCCCTGGCCGGCATCCTGGCCTTTATCGGGTGGCTGGGTGCAGGCAAACGGGTGCATCTCAGCCTTCCATCACCCGCTGCCCGCGGCTTGATCGCGCTGCTGGTGGTCGCTGCCATTGCTCTGGGAGATCTCTACCAGTATGGGGCCTGGGCTAGAGATCCGCAGTTCTCAATTATGGAGGCTTCCCGCCAAATTACCCGGGATGTAGGGCAAAAGGCTTTGCTGGGCGGCTCCTATGCTTATGTTTTGACTTTAGAAAATGACCTGCCCGCCCAGCCTTTTTACAGTTATAATACCAACGTGCCTGTGGGTACGATTGACCCAAAAATCACCCATATCGCTGTAGATGCCGACAGTGTTTTGAAAGATGCCCCCTTCAATGAGGAGGGGTTGTATAAGATTTACCCTGAAGACATGAAACATGCCAGGCTCGTCAAGTCATATACCTTGCGCGGTTATCTCATTAATTTATATGAAATTGAACGGTAGCCAGGTGGCCAGAGCATACTTATCGGTTGCGCCAAAAATCCTTTTCCGGGAACTGTTTATTCTGTTTGGGTTGGCCTGTTTGGTCCGTCTGCTGGCGGCCTGGCCCCAGCAGCAGCCGAACTATATGGATGCTGCTTATTCTTATGTCAATGCCTTGAACCTGCTGGCGGGGCGAGGCTTTGTCGAAGATTTTGTCTGGAATTACCTGGGACAGCCGGGCCTGCCGCCTCAGCCCAGCCACCTCTACTGGATGCCGCTGACCTCCCTATTGGCTTGGTTGGGGCTGGTCCTGGGCGGAACTTCCTACCGGGCGGCTCAAGTTCCTTTTATTTTATTATCAGCCCTGCTGGCCCCCCTTAGCTATCGAGTCACGTATGAAGTTTCCAGCCGGCGGCGACTGGCCTGGCTGGCCGGATTGCTGGCTGTTTTTAGCGGCTTTTACTTCCCCTACTGGACGGCCATTGACAACTTCACCCCCTTTGCCGTTACCGGCTCGCTGGCCCTGTGGGCGGCCTGGCGGGGGATGGAAAGTAGTAGATGGCAGATGGCAGATGGTAGACGGCAGATAGCAGATTTGCCTTCCACTATCCACTATCCACTATCCTCTATCTTCAACCCTCAATCCCTCTGGCTTTTCCTCGCGGGTCTTTCCACCGGTCTGGCCCATCTCGCCCGCGCCGATGGCCCGCTCCTGCTCAGCGCCATTATCCTGCTCTTGTTGTATTACACCCTACGCTCCACGCCCTATGCCCTACGTTTTACGCTCCCTCTGATCCTTGGTTACCTGGTCATCATGACTCCCTGGTTCATCCGCAACTGGCAGATAATGGGTGCGCCGCTGCCCTCGGCAGGTTCGCAAACCATCTGGCTGGCCAACTACGACGAGTTGTTTAGCTACGGCCGTGACTTGTCGGCGCGAACTTTCTTTGCCCAAGGACTCGGCCCTGTCCTGCAAGGCCGCTGGTGGGCGCTGACCATCAATTTGCAAACGGTGCTGGCCGTTTGGGGCATGATCTTTCTGGCTCCTTTGGTTCTCATCGGGGGGTGGCAGTTCCGGCATCACCGATTGATGCAGTTGGCCGGGCTGTATGCCCTGCTCTTGTTTCTGGTGATGACCCTGGTGTTTGCCTTCCCCGGCGCGCGGGGCGGCCTGTTTCACTCCGGTGCGGCTCTCCTACCCTTTATTTATGCCGCTGCCCTGGTTGGTCTGGAAAGCGCGGTAGATTGGGCAGCCGCGCGCCGCCCTCGCTGGGATGCGCTTCTGGCCAAGCAGTTTTTTGGTTGGGGGCTGGTCATCATGGCGGTCGCCTTGAGCGGCTTTATTTATTACGGACGTGTCTTAAAAAATGACGCCTGGAATAAGGCCGACACCCTCTATCCCACCATCGCCGCCTGGGTAGCCCAGCAAAACCCGGCGGCTACGGTTATGATTGGCAACCCCCCCGCCTATCGCTATCACGGCGGTGGGTTAAGCGTCATGGTGCCCGATGAGAATATCGAAACAACTCTGCAAGCGGCCCGTCATTATCACGTGGATTATCTCATTTTGGACCAGAACCATCCTGCTCCGCTGGCCGAAGTTTATACCCAAACCGTGACGCATCCGGGCCTTGCCCTGGTTCAAACTTTCACCGATGAGGCCGGCAACCCGGTTTATATTTTCAAACTCATGCGTCCTTAGTTGATAATGACCAAAATCGAAAATCGAAAATACCCAAAGGGTACAGTGTCGAAAATTGAAAACCCCCCTCTTTGGCTGTTCGCAGCGCTCATCTTAGGCTTGTTCTACCTGGCGGTTTCCGCTTGGGGTTACGGTTTTTCCGGCTTTCCCCTCGACGATGCCTGGATTCACCAAACTTACGCCCGCAACCTGGCTCGCAGCGGGCAGTTGGCTTTTGTCCCTGGTGTGCCCAGCGCCGGCTCGACTGCTCCGCTGTGGTCGTTTTTGTTAAGTCTGGGCTACCTGCTGGGTATTCCCTTCAAAATTTGGACTTATGGGCTTGGCCTGCTCCTGTTAGGCTTGACGGCTTGGACAGTGACCCGCCTCGGCCGGCGTCTTTTTCCTGAGCAGCCAGGGATCGGCTTATGGGCCGGGTTGTTCTGCCTGTTCGAGTGGCATCTCATCTGGGCCGCTGTTTCCGGCATGGAAACGATCCTGTTTGTCTGGCTCTCCCTCTTCCTCGTGGAGCGATATGTGGCCCCAAAACGAATAGCAAATAGGCGAATAGGCGAATGGTCTGATGCTCATTCGCCACTTGCCGGTTTTGGCCTCGGCCTTATCGGCGGCCTGCTCGCTTTAACTCGCCCGGAAGGCCTGGGCCTGGTTGGTTTGGTGGGGTTGGCTATGGCCTGCACTTGGTGGGAGCAAAGAAGGGAACTCAAAGGAACTCGAGGGAAGTTAGAGACTTTTAGAGTTCCGACGAGTTCCTACAAGTTCCCCCTATTGCAGTGCCTGCTCGGGCTGGCTGCCGGAGTAGTGTTGTTGTTAGCTCCTTATATTGCCTTTCACCTCTGGGCCACCGGCCTGCCCTTTCCCAACACCTTTTATGCCAAACAGGCGGAGTATCGGGCTGTCCTCGACCATTTTCCGCTCTGGCAGCGGCTTTTTGGCGGTTTTGGCGAGCCGGTCGAGACGGTGCAAGGCGTCTTTCGGGTCATTTTTATTGGCCCACAATTCTTGTTGCTGCCGGGTTTACTTTTTGCCGCCTGGCTGACTTTCAAAGAGCGCCGGACCGGCCTCATTCTCATCTGGCTGTGGTGGGTTGGCTTTTTGCTGCTCTACGGTCTCAGACTGCCGGTGACCTATCAGCATGGCCGCTACCAAATTCCGGCCATCGCCTGGGTGATTTTACTGGGAATCTGGGGAACGGTGCGCTTGCTGCAAAAAATTCCTGGCCAAAACATCGCCTGGCGTGCCCTTCGCCGGGCGTGGGTATTATCGTTGGCCGTATTGGTGCTGGCTTTTACGGCAATTGGGGCACAGGCGTATGGACGGGATGTTCGATTTATTGAGAGTGAGATGGTGGCGACCGCCAGGTGGCTCGACAGCCAAACCTCACCCCAAGCGCTCATCGCTGCCCACGATATTGGGGCTATTGGCTATTTTACCCAACGCCCCCTCATTGATCTGGCCGGCCTGATTACGCCCGAAGTCATTCCGATTATCAGAAACGAAGCCGCCTTGTTTGATTTTATTAACAGCCGCCAGGCCGATTACCTGGTAACTTTTCCTTCGTGGTATCCTGAGTTGACCCGGAATTCAAAACTAAATCGTTTATACAGTACCGGCTCGCCCTATCCGCCCCAGGTCGGTGATAATATGACAGTCTACAAGGTAAGCCGGTAATGGACAGCGAATAGCAGACAGCGGATAGTGGGTTGCAAATCTTCTATACTGTCATCTGCTACCTGCGACTTGCCACCTTGCTACCTGTCACATCCTTAAAATTTTCTGGACATGTACGGATTGATTATGGTATACTATATAGTGTCATGGGGGTGAAGGAATGGGTACAGGGCACGACACCGCCAATTTAGCAGAATTCTGGGTTAAGGTCAGCTCCGTTTTGCAGGAAACGGAGCATAATTTGTATGACCTGGCTCAGATGACTCTGTTAAAGTATGAACAGTCCTTGCATGAGGCAGATAACGGGCGCGATGCGGCCAAAAGTGAGCAGGTGCTCCGGCTGCAACAGATTGGGCAGCAACTGGCGCGCCTGTCGGAGCAGAGCGGCGCATTACACACCTATCTGCAAAATGGTCTCGATGCCCCCCCTGTTGATGACTCTCATTGGCCTCGCATCAGAATTTTGCAAAGCCAGGAAGAAGAACGGGCCCAATTGGCGCACGACCTGGAAAATAGCGTCGGGCAGTTGCTCGCCAATGCCGTTTTTGAACTGGCTTCCTGCCGGACCCTGCTGGCCAACGATCGAGAGGCTGTCGCCACGGGTTTGGCCGCCCTGCAGGCCGAATTGGAGAGTGGGCTGGCCGACATTCGCCAATTTATTGTGGATTTGGAACCGGCCACTATTCTCGGTAATTTTGGCCTGGGAGCCGGTATTCGACGCTATCTGGAACAGTTTGAAACCAGAACGGGCCTGAAAACCCAGTTGCGGGTTAACACGAACATGGGCCGCCTGCCCAGTATTATCGAAATCACTATTTTTCGAGTGATTCAAGAGGTTCTCAGTAACGCTTACCACCATGCCAATGCCACTCAGGTTGAAGTGGTCATTGAAGAAAAGGACGGCGCGCTTCATTTTAGCGTTATTGATAATGGGGTTGGTCTGAATATGGAACGAGTCGGTAAATCCAGAAAAAATCTGGGTTTAGCCAGAATAGTGGATTATGCCGAGTTATTAAACGGCAAATTTAGAATATTGAGCGACTCGGAACGGGGCACGCAAGTCATTTTATCGGTCCCCTATCCTGAATTATAAGCTTGTAACTTGAACCCTGCAGTCGAGGAGACAAAACTATGGCTAAAACAAGTATCATGCTGGTTGACGACCATCCTCTGTTTCGGCAAGGGTTGCGGCGTGTCCTTGAAGCCGAAGAGGACCTGGAAGTTATTATGGAAGTGGCGGATGGCGAGGAAGGCCTGCGCTTGGCCAAACAGCTTCTGCCCAATGTGGTCATTATGGATATTAATTTGCCCCATATGAATGGTTTGCAGGCGACGCGTGAGCTGAAGCAGGCGGCGCCCGAAGTGGCGGTCATCATGCTCACCGCTTACCATGATGACGAGCAAATCTTTCATGCCGTGCGGGCGGGAGCCGCCGCCTACTTCCCCAAAGATATCACGCCCCGCCGCCTGGTCGAAGCGATCCGGCAGGTTAGCCGGGGCAACTATGTGGTTGACGACGAGGTGCTGAACAAGCCCGAAGTAGCGACCTGGCTGCTGCAACAATTTGATAAAGTTGCCTACGTGGATGGCATGCCCAATGAAATGTTTGCCCCCCTCTCCCCCCGTGAAATGGAAATTTTGCAGCATATCGCCCGCGGCCAGAGTAACAAAGAAGTGGCTTATGCCCTGGGCATCAGCCGCCAGACTGTTAAAAACCACATGACCAGCATCTTACGCAAATTGGCCGTCAATGACCGGACTCAAGCGGCGCTTTACGCGGTTCGCCGGGGCTGGATTCGCTTGCACGACGACGAGGAAAAGTAGTCAGAAGCCAGTAGCCGGCCCACAGGGGCCTTCGGCTCCGGTCAGAAGAATTTTCTTTCCCGTCTACCGTCTACCGTTTTTTGAAGGGAATTGCACCTATGACTTTACAACGTTTGCAAAATTTGGGTCGAGAAAAACCGGCAGAAGAGCTGGCGGTTGCGCCGGTAACGGCCGGTCAGGTTGTTGAGCAGACCAGCAATGAGTATGACCAGATTCAGAAAGAGCTGAAAGAAATTGATATTTTGGTGAAGCAAAGTTCCGCCGAGGTTGAAAAGTTGGCCCAGCGCAATGCCCAACTGACCAATAAGGTGCGGACGATGGAAAGCAACATAGATACTGTCCCGCGCCAGGATATCAAAGAAATTTACAACGCCGCTCAAGAAGCCCAGATGCGCCTTTTTATGATGCGGGGCCAGGTGGAGCAGTTACAAAGCCGCCAGGAAAACCTCAAACGTTATGCTGAGAGCCTGCGCCGGATTTTGGATGTGTCCGGCTCGCTGATAGCCGCCGGCGGCGATATGAGTCTTCCTCGCGAAGCGGACGGCGGCGATAACGGTGAAGTGAGCGGGATTGTCAAAATCATTAATGCCCAGGAAACTGAGCGGCAGCGCCTGGCCAACCAACTCCACGACGGTCCGGCCCAATCGCTGACCAATCTCATCTTGCAGGCCGAAATTTGTGAGCGCCTGTTTGATACCGATCCGGTCAAGGCTCGCACGGAATTAAGCGAGCTTAAGCAGGCCGTCACCAATACCTTCCAGAAAGTCCGTGAGTTTATTTTTGATCTGCGTCCTATGATGTTGGATGATCTGGGCCTTAATCCAACGCTGAAAAAGAGCATTGAGGATTTTGAGCAAAAAAGCGGAATTGCCTGCAATCTGACCATTAGTGGTCGTGACCAGCGTCTGCCGCCTCACACCGAAGTCACCATTTTCCGGGTCATTCAAAATCTGTTAAAAAACGTCCGCGATCATGCCAACGCCACCCATGTCCAAGTTACGCTCAATATTAGCGATGACCGGGCTGTGGTCGTTGTCGAGGATGATGGCAGCGGTTTTGATGTGGCTGCTGCCCTGGCTGCTGCCCGCCAGCGTAAGACAATTGGGTTAGGAGCGATGCAGGAACAGGTTGATATGCTGGGGGGTGAAATTGATTTCGACAGCGCGCTGGGCCGGGGGACCAAGATTCAGTTTTGGGTTCCAACTGCCTAAATCTGAACTTATCCTAACCTAAGGGGAGAGAGGAGTGCGAAATTTGTGGCTGCACTCCTCTCTGTCTTTTTAGCCTCTTGGTCACATTGACACTGTTTCAGGGCTGAACTTATAATAATCACAACCTTAAATTTTTATCACTTCATCGTGACCCCGTATCTTTTTAGTTTTAGGCGGGACTCTTATACAGACAACCCTTACCTAGTAAGACGTGTTTTATCCGTCTGAGGAGTTTGCCCGTGTTACGTAAGAAAGAAAAAGCCCAAGGTCTGGTAGAATTTGCCTTAATTTTGCCTGTCCTGTTGTTATTGCTGTTAGGTATTATTGAGGCGGCCCGGGTGATTTGGGCCTATATTACCGTTCAAACAGCCGTTAGAGAAGCGGCCCGCTATGCCGTCTCCGGTAAGCCCTATGCTTTTAGTAACTTCAGTTCCTACTGCACTAGCCCTGACGGCGAGCCAAATGCGCAATCCCCCTGGGTCTGTGATCCGGTCAGCCGCACATTTGCCATCGAAAATATAGCTTCAAGGCGGATAACTAGCTCTTTAAACTATTCTACTTTCTGTAACTCCGATCTCTATGCCAATTGTGAGGGCGTGCCGAATGCCTTTGGAGTGCGGATAATTGGACAAAGAACTGACGAATTAACGCCCACCGTCGTCTTCACTGATATCGGCCATGCCGGCCAGCAGGGCTTAAACATAAAGGTCATGGCTTTTTATAACGTCCAGATGCTCGATCCTATTTTTGATACAATCATGCGTGGTAGCGTGATTCCGGTGCGGGCTGAACTCTCCATGCAAAATGAGGGGATTGATAAAGCCCTGGGAGGCGTGCCGCCACCCGCTATTAACAGTTCCACTAACATTACCAGTACCGGTAGCGGGGGAGATGGGCCGAGTGGTGAACGAATTAGAGCACAGAATTACCGGGTCCCTCAGCTTGGCAACCTGCCGGTGGAACTCATAAACCACTTTAACCTGGCCGGTCCCTACGATATTTATTTGAGCCAGGGTACGCCCGAAACCACTTTTAAGATTTGTACCGGCGTAAACACCGACCCGGCTACGAATAATGGCGATTTTAGCTGCTTTATTTCCGGCACGATTCCAACCGGGTTTTATACCCTTTACTCGACTCTCTTTGGCAATGAGAACCCGTTGGCTACCGATAATACCCAACAGGTCGAGATTTTTGTCAGCGAAATAGCCAAAATTCAGGTGGATAACGGCGCAGGCAACAATGTCCTGGTCGCTAACTCCACCGCCCAAATTACCCTGGTGGCTCACCAGGTAACGAATCAGCCCTACACCCTGACCGTAGTCTATGGGGCAGGGCCAACGGAACAAGTGATTTTCACCGGTGTTTCGGTGGTCTCTGCTACGAATACGGTCAAGGATTGGCTGGTGCCGGTTAGCCTGCTCAGCCCAAGCAACCCCTGTCCGGCTGGCGGGGCGACGGCCTGCCTCATTCGTTCCTATGATAAAAACGGCGTAAATTACGCGACCGGGGAATTTTACCTGAACCAGCCGGAGATTGTCATTGCCGGCGGCCTCAGAACGTTTTCCCGGAATGAAACTATCCATATCACCCTCCGTGGCCACGCGCCGGGTGTGCGGTATGACCTCGAAATTAGCGACAGCAGCGGTACAACGCAACGCTGGCTGGGACGAACGGATCCAACGGATCCCACCGGCCTGATGACCAACCCGGTCAATTGGACTATACCCGCCGATTGGCCTGCCGATCCTCCCCCCGGCGGTACAGGTTATACCATTACCTCGCACCCTGCCCAGGGCAACGAACCCAGAAGCGAGGTGGGCATGACCGCGGCTAACCAGGTAGCCAGCCTGGGGGTCCAAATTAATGGACCTGCCGGTCCCTACCTCACGATTGATGGCGGCTATACCTGGCCGGCAGGTTCGCGCATCAATATCCAGGCCAATAAACACCCGCAGGCCACTGACTATTATTTCAGATTCGGCCCTTGGCGGGTCCCTATTCCTACCGGCAGCCCGGTGGATACCTTCCAAACCGACTCGAATGAGGTCTTTATAGCTTCCTATCAAATCCCCTTGACAGCCACTGTAGGCCTAACGACGACCTTTGTTGTTTCGTCGTTTAATAATGCCAATAATGTGGTGGCCACGCGCCAGGTGACAGTTCTGCCGGTGCCGGTTATCCGGGTGGTGGAAGGCAGCGTGGTTGCGCCGGAAACCGTCATCACCATCCAGCTTCTCAATCACAATCCCGACACAACCTATCGCATTGTTTACCTCGATAAGTTCCTGGGTAATATCTTGACCAATGCGAACGGCCAGGGCCAGCTCAAATACGATTTAAGGCAACTGCCTACTGGCTCGCCGCCCGGTTTGTCCACCTCTTATGGGACGGCCTTTAATCTGTTCTCTCAATCTTTGGCCAACGCAACCATTGCGACCACCCAACTGACTTTGCGCGCCGCCGATTTGCGGGTGACCAGCATTCAAATCCCGCCTAATCCGGCGATCAATAGCACCATCCGGCTCACTTTTACCGTCCAGAATACATCGCCGGTGACGATCACTCGCTATTTTGATACCGATGCTTATTTCAACCCGTCGCCGTTAGTGCCGGCTTACGTGCAAGGGCAGTTCAACTTCCCCGGCGACTACAAGTACTGGCTCCGCCCGCCCAGCCTGGCTCCCGGGGCTACCTTTAGCTTTACCCAACCCTATACTATTGGTTCTTACGGCCCGCACGTGTTTTACGGCTATGCCGATACCTCCAACTTCATTTTAGAGGGCGACCCTCGTGAATTCAATAATATTTTGAGCAATACCCTGACCCTGGCCTGTACGCCCAGCTTCATTACCGATACCTTTAGCTCGGATGCAGCGTTGAATAGCTGGGCCACCCAGTTGTATGGCATCGCCGACGATGGTGGAACCGCCCCGGATACTAGAGGTTCTGGTGATAGCTACCTGCGTCTGACCAGCGACGGCACCAGTACGCTGCGCAGCAATGACAACGCCAATGTGAGCGGCCGGAAACCGGCCAGCGGTTACACCTTCTTCCGCCGCACCACGCCGATTACCACCGCCGGCGGTCTCGACGTGCGGGTGCAGGTGAAGGCCACCACCGTCAGCGTCGAGGGGGCTAAAATGGGCCTGGAACTGCGTGACCCGCCCAGCAACATTCCGACCAATGCGAAGGTTGAGTTTGGTTTAACCCGTAACGACTCCGGCCAATATCTGGTCGAAGTGGCCTACCGGGACAGCGCTAACCCGGAGCCAATTGTGACCTTCCAGAGCAGCAGCGCCCTGAGCCTGGGCACGCCCATCTGGCTGCGCATCCAGCGTTATGGCGGCACCAATACCTTCCTCTTCTACTTCGTCCAATCCGCCAGCGTGCCGACGAATTGGGGCGCGCCGGTCCATACCGCTACCATTGGCCTGGACAACCAGCTTGAATATGGCCTGTTTATGAATAACGGGACCAGCGGCAGCCATGATACCGCCGATTTTGATAACTTTGCCTTTGGCAACCCGGCCTCATGCCCGGCTGCCCAGGGGCAGCTCCCCGACGCCAATATCCCGCCCGGCCTGGCTACCTGCACCGACCCGCTCAAGGAACAAGGCTTTGAGACGTCATCGCCGGCCAGTTGGTTTGGGGTGGGGAGCGGCGGTGTTTTCCTCAGTTCCAGCAGCCACACCGGCAACAATTCCCTCCTGGCCGATACCAACCGGCCGGGTCCGAACAATCCTGCTTTCTATCAGCGTTTCAAAATGCCCACCACGTTGGTTTCCGGGACCACGACGGTCAAACTGGAGTTGTTCAAGAATGTCGAGCGGGAAACGGATGGGTCCAATCCTAATGACATCTTCCGGGTGGTGCTGGCCACCAGTCCCAGCCTGGCTTCAGCCGTAACTGTACCGGCCGCGGTGGCCAGCGGCGACCAGGGCGCAAATAACTATGCCCCGGCTAACTGGCAGCAGATAACCCTGAATCTGGCGCCGGCCAGCGGATTTAACCTGGCCGACTACGCCGGGCAGGATTTGTTCCTCTACTTTTATAACAACAGCAACCAGACCAGCGGCTGCCCGCCGAATAACTGCCAGAATACCAGCTTTTACTTTGACGACATCAAGCTGTCGCCCTGCACCGTCCAGCCAATCCCGCCCACCATCAATACCCGCATCCAGGGTACTTTGGTGGTGCACCCCTTGGCCGGCAGCGCGCAAAAGATTGCCGGGGTCAAGGTGTGGGCTTATGCCGAAAATGGCCAACTGTTTGAGACGGTCACGATCCAGAACGGCGAGTTTAATTTCTATAATCTCGATCCGGTCACAACCGCCGGGGTAAAATACTTTATCTATGCCGAACACTTTATTAGCTCATCCACCGACCCCGGCCAGATTGAAACTTTGACCGGCAATGCTTCGGTGGTGCTGACCAGCGCCAACAACAATACTAACCCGGTTGTTACCCGGCTTGATCTATATTAAAAGGAGCTAACTTGATGAAACGCCCGACCTGGTTAAGGATTAGCCTAGCCGCTTTGCTGGCCGTGGCCGCGCTGAGCGGCCTCATGCTGCCGGTAGCCGCTTCAATCGGCGGGACAGAAGTAAATATTTCCGCCCTGGGCAGCGGTTCGCCGGATATGGAAATCAGCGGCCAGTTTATCGCCGTCACTTACTTCAGGAAAGAAAGCGACGCCCAACAGGGAGGTGTGGTCTATGTCAAATCGGCAACCCAGGCCGAAGGCTGGCTTACCTCGAGCCTGGTCGGTTTTGGCAGCAACTCGAAACTGGCCTTTGGCAGCGGCAGCACCGTTTACGTGGTTTGGGCCAGGAGCGACGGCAAGGCCATTCAAGCGAGTAAGTGTACCTTATCGCTTACCACCCCGCCCGCCTGCACGGCCGGCGCGAATGTGCGCACCTCAACAACGGCCTCGCTTGATTTCCCTGACGTGGTGGTTGACAACAATAATTTCGTCCACGTGGCCTGGGAAAATGACGGGGTGATTGAAACGGCCCGCGCGACGGCGGCCAACAGCGTCGGCGGCTGGACAGTGGTGGCCCCCGCGGTCAGCGGCGGCGGGAACGACCACAAGCCGGCCCTGGCCTGGTCTAACGACAAGCTGCACCTGGCTTTTCTGCGCTCAGGCACGTCAATTCAATATCGCGGGTCTGCCGAATCACCTCATAGTTGGGTGAGTGGTTCCAAAGCCTTTGTTCTCGGCGCTGATGTTATTGGCGGCGATAGTCACGATAGATTTGACAATCTCGCCCTGACCGCTTCGGGGAACAACGTTTTTCTGGCCTGGGACGCCCACCAGGGTTTGAATGACTTTAGCCTGATCCGGGCAAATTCGGTCAACAATGGGGGTGCCTGGGGCGGGGCTGTTTATATCCCCTCCCTGAACCTGGCAAGCGGTCCCCCTATTGATTTCAAAGCCTCGCAGAATTCCGGCGTCCCGGCGCAAGAGACGGGTCTCCAGCCCAGTTTGGCCATCAGCGGCACGAACGATGCCGCCCTGGTCTGGCAGGAAATTGGCGGAGCGGGGAACTGTCCGCCCAACCGGGCCACGACCAATTTGGCCAGTTTTACGAGCGGCGCGGGGGATACCCTGACAAACAACTCAAATGCCAACTATTTGATTGACCCGGACGTGGTCGTGGCCGCCGGGCAGTTCCACTTTGTTTATATGCGGGATCTTAATGTCAGTGGTAGTTGCTCCGGCCAGATTATTGATTACCAGATTACCTATCGCGGCCCTTTTACCAAAACAACCAGGGACGTGGGCGAGGGTGGTGGCGTCTACCTGCCGTCTATCCGGAAAAGTAGCTGATCTAACGTTAACCAGAATCAAAAAGGTATCCCTTGTCGGCTAAACAGGTATCACCCTCAAGAAATCCGCCCCGCAAACGCCCCGTTTCCCCGTCCCGCCGGGGCTGGGGCCTGGTCCAGAGACTCCATCGCCGGGACCTGATTCTGTTGAGCGGCGTCCTGTCGCTGGCCTGTGTCAGCGTTTTGGTGGTGGTGTTCCTGGTTTTGAGCTACCAATCGGCGCCTGGCACGTTGCCGGAAACGATCAGCCAGCCGGGGCCGCAGCCGACACACACGGTGACGTTTGTGCAGATAACCGGTTTGGGCCAATACGCTTCCGCCCAGGCCGCGGCGCAGCAGTGGGCTTCCGACGCGCAGTTGGTTTCGGCCAACGCCGTCTGGCCCAAAGTGCTGAGCAAGGACCAGGTGGGCGAACCTGCGGTCTGGACCTATCGCTTTTTCTCGCCGGCCAAAGCGCGCCTGTTTTTTGTCACGGTGGATCCCGCCGGACAGCTCCAGACGATTGAACATGTGGCGCCGGTCACGCTGCCCCCGGCCACGATTGCCGCCGATAGCTGGCTGGTGGACAGCCCGGCCGCCCTGGCCCTCTGGCTGGATAACGGCGGGGCCAAAATGCTGGGCGGCAATCCGGGTATGGAGTTGTTGATCCAATTGCGGAGCGTGACGAACAACCCGAACCCGGTCTGGCTGATAGCCGGTTTGAATAATCAAACCGAAGAAGTTCATACAGTGATCATTGACGCCAACCAGGGCGTGGTAACAGTGACCCAACCAGGAAGTTAGTAATGGAGGATTTATGCTGAGAAAATTTTTATTGCAGCTTAAGGCCCGGCACTTACAGGCCCTGCGCGAGCAAAAGGGTCAAAGCATCATCATTTTCACCTTTGCCTTTATCGGCCTGATTGCTATGCTGGGGCTGGCCCTGGATCTGGGCCTGGTTTACATCGAAAAGGTCAAGGTTAACCGGACCGCCGACGCGGCTACCCTGGCTGCGGTGGTCGAACTGCCCTATGAGCAGGATACCATTAACCGGGCCATCGAATATATCCAGTTAAACGGCTACGATGTTGGGGTGGATACGGAAATATTGGTCCGTGGCTGCGTCGTGTCCGATACTTCTTACGTGGACGCGCTCGGCGTAACCCATGTGTACGATGTCCCCCCGGCTGGAGGAACCGACACCCCGCAGAACGTGGGCGAACCGGGCTTTACCAACCCGATGACCCGGACCACCCTCATTACCGGCGCAGCCTACATCTCGGCCACGCAGCAGCCGCCGCGAGCCACCTTTGTGATTGATACCGGCGGCTACCAGTCCCACAACAACGACACCGACGACGCCGAAGAGTGCGCCGGCAACAACCTGGGTACGGCCACCAAGCTGCGCGTGGCCGGCCGGGTAAATGTGAACATGAGTTTTATGCAGTTCTTCGGCTTTAGAAGCGTGCCGGTGGAGGACACCTCCACCGCCGAAAACCTGACCAGCCTGGACGTGATCGTGGTCTTTGACATCTCCGGCTCGATGGAAGACCAGACGATTTGTACTGACTGCTGGGTGCGCACCAGTTACAACCCTGATTGGCCCAATAACGGCTACTTCAATCCTTTGCCCTATTGGGAGCAGTGGAAAAACAGCGCTTCCGGTGGCGCTGCTGCGACGGGCAACCAGTCCATTCCCAATTCTGATCTCTGTACGCTTGCTTTGCCCAAACCTTTTATTACCAACACCTACAAATACCTGACCCTTGAGGCCGAACTTTACTCCGCCGTCGGCGGCGGTGATTGGGGCCTGGATGTGCGCACGCCGGGCAACGGCTTCTGGAGCATCCAGCGCGGCTCCGAGGGCAGCACCGGCATGGCCCCCGAAGCCTCTGATATGAAAAACTCCGCCGGCCAACCCGCTTACCAATCCTCCAACGTCTGCCGCCCGAACGTGGAGGGCGGCCAGATTGACTGCACTGTCGGCAACAGCAACGGTGGCAACGGCGATAATGTCTGCTCTTCCGCGGATGGCGGCCAGGCCATTGATTGCAGCGCCTTTATCGCCGCCCGGCCTATGGCCAACTACGGCCAGATGCCGGGTAACATTCCTAACCTGAACGGCGCTTCTTACAACAGCAACTGTTTCATCAACAGCGGCGGGACGGGCAGCACCGGCGGCGACTGCTGGTCGAACAATCCCTTCAATACCATCCCCGGCCTGGAGAGAGGCCCTAGCACCGTGCCTTTTGTCGAGTATGACTTTACCCCGACCTGGACCCAGACGACCTCTATCTGGCTGCGGGTCATCGGCGGCGGCCTCGAAGCCTTTACCTGGGCCGGCTCCAGCCCGGACCAAATCCTGCCCGACGTGAACGGCGGCGGCACCGGCAACAATATCACCCCCTGGCGCAAGGTCATCTACTGGCAGGTGAATAATGGGACGATCTTCGAGCGCAAGGATAATGTCAATAATGATTATTCCAATTCGCCCGACGAAAATAATACCAATGACACCGAGCACGTGCAGAACTTCAACCGCTGGAATGCCAACCGGGCCAACAGCGGCGCCTGGCGCTGGATCAAACTGGGTTCGACGACCACCGTTTCGGGCACCCCGGCTACTTTCAGGCTGTACCAGGGCAGCGCCGGTTACATGGTGGATAAAATCGTCTTCACCAACGATCCGAACGGCAATACGCCCGAGGGTGGAGACAAGATTACCAACGCCGCCAACATCCCGGCGGCGCTGCGGCGCACCGTGACCGGCACTGTCTGGACAACGGGTTTCAACAGCAATCCTCCCGACAATGCCTGGCGCGAGTCAATCGGGCCGCCGGCCAGTCCCGGCTCGGCTACCCGCGAGGCGTGTAACAAGTGCAACCCCGCTTATGGCTACACCGTGACCTCGGCCGACTGCACCTGTAAGAAAAATGGGGGCGAGGCCGGCTATGGGACCGGCTCGGGCTGTACTTTCGTGTCAACCGTCACCCCGACCAACCAACTGCAAACCGAAGTCCTGTACGGGCTGTACTCCGGCAACCAGCCCATGCGCAGCGCCCAGGAGGCGGTCAAACGCTTTGCCCGCAAGCTCGACCCCAAATTTGACCAACTGGGCATTGTTGCCTTTACCACCAACACCTCCAATGCCAGCGACCGCCGGGCCAAGCTGCAGTGTTTGACCTGGGCGACGACCCAGTTGGGCAACCCGGCCCGCTGTTACGACTCCAGCCTGGGCACGCCCCTGACCTATACCAACGTTTTTAGCGCGGTGGAGAAACAGTGGCCCAGTGACAGCACGAATATCGCGATGGGTGTGCGCGAGGGCCTGGAAGAGCTGGGCATCTCGACGCCGGACAACCCGGACACCGTCAACAGCGGAACCTGCACTGCCGCTGCCGATGATGGTAATGCCTGCGACCGGCGCGGCGCGGCCCGGCGGGTGATTATTCTGATGACGGACGGTTCACCCAACGTAAACACAAATAGCAGTTCAGTCCCATCCAGTGATCGAAGCCTGTGCGCGCCGGGCGGCGGCCGCCCCGACCTGTGGGATGGCCTCCTGGGGACGGAAGACGCCGATTTTGAATGTGCCATGTATTACGCCTTCCTGGCCTCGCAGGCCAACGTGACCCTCTACACCATCGGCATCGGCGGTGGGGCCAACCGGGACCTGCTCACGGCCATGGCCACCGGCACCGACCCGCGCAGCGGCGGCGAGCCGTTCACCCACTTTGTCAGCAAGGGCGGGCAGTACTTCCCGGCTGCCAAGCCGAGCGACCTGGATTTGATCTTCGACCAGATCTTGTCAAACATCTTTGTGCGTATCGTTAGTTAGTACCTGCCAGGTAAGAAAGGAACCGAACCATGAAAAGGCTATTTTATCGGCTCAGGTTAAAGGAGCAGCAAGGGCAGAGCCTGGTTGAACTGGCAATTACCGCGCCCATCCTGGTCTTTATGCTCCTGGGCGTCTTTGAGGTGGGCTGGGCGCTGCGCGGCTACCTGGTCTTGACCAATGTCAACCGGGAAATTACCCGCTTTGCCATCCGGCCGGGCTACCTCGACTACTCAATTAAGAATAACACCATCACTTCGGCGACGACGGTGGGTTATTCCGAAGTGCTGTCTTATGTATACACCACGCTGTCAGACCAACTGCCACTCGATTTTAGCACCGGGCAAACGGCCACGCTCATCATCTCGCACATCGTCGCCGATACCGGCTTGCCCTGCGCTCTTGATGCCAACGGCCGCCTGCCGGCCAATTGTGACTGCAACCGCTTTGTCACCGATCCCAACTATTACATAAACGGCACCAACGTTCTAACCTTTGACGACTTGATTCTTCATCCAGGACTGCCCGGTTATCAATACTTTTATGCCTACACTTTCCCCATGACCAGCACGTACCGCACCAAAATTAATTATGCGGCCGAGGCGGCCGAACTGGCCCGCCAGAACAACAAGTTCAACTGCGAGCTGATGAAGAAAAGCGGCGGCACCCTGCCGGCGGCCAACAATGTCATCATCACCGAGATGTTTTACAACCAGCCGCAGTTGTTCGGCTTTCCGATCATTGCCAACCCCTATACTAACCCGGTGCCGATGTACGCCCACACGGCCATGCGCATGATCGTCGCCTCCCGCAGCGGCGAGAATGTGGATACGGTCGGGCCAGTCTGTGAAGCTTATCCGATTACGTTTCCGCAGAGCACGTTTGGTGCTAACCCGGGGAATTATCCCAGCGCTGCTGCTCAAGATATTGATATCTGGGAGGGTACTTCGCCGGGTAACTTCGGCTGGATTACCTGGAATCCTAATCCCAGCAACAATAACACGAATTACCTAGAGGATGAGCTACAATATCCCCGGATGTCCTTGAACGATTTTACTGAGGTCGCAGATGCCAGTTACGGCTGCGTTAGTACTGACCATAATTTAAGCCTTAACGATTGTGTCTCCTCCAGTACGGGGGTAATGAACTCTAATGATGTCAGGGATCTTCTCCTGTCGTTAGTCGGTAAAACCATCCTGATTCCGGTTTTTGACGCCAGTTTAGGCTCGGGACAAAACACCTATTATCATATCAGTCATTTTGCCAGGGTTCAGATAAATAATTTCTGTCTATCGGCTGGCGGGGCTCAGTGCGATGGGCAAAACAAAAATAAAATAGATGCCACCTTCCTGGGTTATGATGACGCGGCTTGCTCAAACTAATAGCCCACTTTCCAAACCCTATCTCGTTCCCAAACTCAGTTTGGGAACGAGATAGTAAACTAGGTTTGGGAGCAGGATTGCCAGGCCTCTATTTTTTATGTAAATCTAAATTTTTCCTCATCTTGACTTTTTCCCACAAAATGGTATGATTAATACGCTAGCGTCCTTTCGTCTCATTTTGTCGAAAGGGAG
>JAHDWA010000057.1 GCA_023382535.1 Anaerolineae bacterium
CGCTGAAGTTGGAGGAAACCATCGAGGCCGCTTTTTACGAACGGAGCGGGCGGCCTATCTTGGGTATCACCCGCCTGGTGAAGTGCGGTACACCGGGCGTCAATTCGCCGGAGCCGGCTTCCCACTGCCAGTAGTACACGGCGGCGTAAATAACTTCAGAGTACGTAGTAACCCCTTCAGGGGTCTGGACGACTGAAGCCGTTACTACAAACCACCTCTGGTTAAGCTGAAATGAAAAACCTTAAAAACTTTTTTATCCCTCCTTTCCAAATAGAGCCAACCACCGCAGCCAATCTCAATGTTATTTTACGGCGCGAGCGTGAACGCATCTTGACCGGTATGCTGCGGGCAACGGCTGTTTTAAGCAGCCTGAATTGGCTGGCCGTTCTGCCGGGTTTGCTGCGAGATGGGCAGCTAGACGTAGCGATTCTCTATACCCTGCTCCTGACCGCGGTCTGGTTTATCGCTCTAAAATTGAGTTTGGCTTACTGGCTAAGGGCCGGCGCCTTTCTATTGCTTGTTTATACGTTGGAAGTAAACGATCTGCTGAAGTTTGGTATAACGCCGGAAGTAATCATTCTTCTTGTGGTTTTTTGTATCCTGGCTACCATCCTCTTGGGTAGCAGAATGGGGGGAATCGCACTCCTCTTAAGTGTAGCTTCCCTGGCTGTTGCGGGCTGGCTCCTAAAAGTTGGCTTGAACGGCTTTCCTATCACTTTTGTTGCCTCTATCCCCGAGGAAATTTTTTACCTTTGTGTCACCTTTCTCCTGGGAGTGGGTTTGGTCCTGGTTGGCCTGACTGTTTTGCTAAATGGCTTTGACCTGGCCTGGTGGCAAGAGCGGCGGGCCATGCGCCAAGTGCAACAGGAACGCGATTTATTGGAAGAACGGGTCACTGAACGCACTCAAGAATTGGTGGCCGCTCGAGATCAAGCCAGAGAGGCCAGCTATATTAAGAGTCAATTGCTGGCACGGGTTAGCCATGAGCTACGCACACCTCTTGGGGTTATCTTAGGCTACACTGAGATGCTCCAACGAGGCTTGTACGGCCCGGTTTCATCCAAGCAGCAGGATGCTATGAACAATATCATCGAAAGCACGCATTACCTGACTCATTTAGTGAAAGAATTATTAGATCAGGCCCAATTTGAAAGCGGCCGGTTGACTCTGGCGATAGCTCCCTTTACCCTGACCGAAATAATTAAACCCCTGATCGCTCAACTGACTCCCCTGGCTGAGGCTAAAGGGTTAGCCCTGGGCTTTGAGATTGACCCGGAGCTGCCAGCCTGTTTAAGTGGAGATGCCAAACGTTTGCAGCACATTTTGTTTAATCTTGTCAACAACGCCATCAAGTTTACCGAAACCGGAATAGTCCAGGTTCGGTTATACCGCTCCCACCCGGCCAAATGGGCCATTGAAGTCACCGACACAGGGATCGGGATTCCCCTGGAAATACAGCCTTATATTTTTGAGCCGTTTCGCCAGGGAGATGGTTCCATCACCCGCCGGTACGAAGGGACGGGCCTGGGTTTGGCGATTGTCAAACAACTGACGAGCTTAATGGCAGGGGAAATTACCCTGAAAAGTGAAGCGGGGCGGGGCAGCACCTTCGTGGTGACGCTGCCCCTTCATGCTGTCCAGGAGAATGGGTGACGACTGGGTCGTTCGCTGTCAGGTTGGTAAAAAAGTTTCCGGCAATGCGGGAATATTTGTCGGGTAGGAGTTCCCAAGGGCTTCGCTCTCTCAGTCTGACGGCTCCAGTCTCGGAAATAGCACTCTTTACTGCTTCGGAAAGAATTGCCTATAAAAGAAATAGGCCAGCCCGTCGAGAGGATTAGAAGTTACTTAACCCGTTAGTATCTTCAATTTTTCTTCAAGTTCGGCTATAGCCTCTTTTTCTGCCTTTATCTGGTTCTTTAGCTCTAAGGGAACTACCGCAGCCCCATAGTTAGCTGCCTGTTCCTCTAGTTCGTTCAGGTTGTTATATCGTCTTATCAGTTGTGACTTAAGAGATTGTATTCGGTTAGGGTTTATTTCTTCTTCTACAAAATCGAGCGCAACCGATTTTGCAATTTCAAAGACGAAGCCTCCACTTTTGGACATCTCAGCTTTTATCTTCTCCCATCGCTTATCATCCCTGACAGCTTCTAAAAACTCGTGCCCTTCCCACATTAGCCTAACACTAGCAGAATCGCGCATTTTATCATACAGTCTTACAAGATTGTTATCACTCATAAGCTCAAGATGGTAATTTATCTGTGCGGAAGGAACTTCTTTAAGGCTATCAAATTCAAAAACTTCTCCGGGCAGCATTTTTTCAAGCTCAAAAAGAATCTTCCGAACAAGGTCCATATCTCGGCTTGATGCTAAATCATTCATTCTTTTACCTCATCTACCTGATCCCCGGTAGTATCTTTCCCCTGTTCATCAACCTCTTTAGATAACACTAAGCTGTAAGACCTTTGTGTTGAGTTAAACCTAATCTCTATAGATACTCCGGCTTAATTCTAATGAACCCATTCTATCACGACTCTCCTGCTAGGACAATGGACAAATAAAAGCCAGGTTAAAGCTGGCTGTTTTTGTAATAAATGCTTGTTTCCATTTGTAGTGGATACTTATGCAAATGCCTAAAATTTAATAGCTCTTTTAGTGCAGTTGCCCTAATACTCATCTTAATTACTACGCCGGTAAGCCAAGTCCTTTAAACTCCACCTTTTATTTAGCTAATCCAATCGGGCTATATAAATAACTTCAAAAATCACTCAATCAGGTATGGTCAGAAACGCTAAAGTGACTTAAAATATAGAAGTCTTGACAAGGAAATAAGGGGAAAACTTTACAAGACTTGGACCCCGGCTATGGAAACAATATGGGTTTTGATTGTTTCAGACAGCCCAACGTTTAGCGATGGTCTTAAGAACCTACTTCTACCTCAATCACAATTGGCAATTATAGGGCAGGAAAGAGATGTCAGCCACGTTACTAATTTTCTTAAAAAAGTAACACCGGATGTCATTATTTGGGCCGATACTGGCTTGACCTGGAATCTCGCCTTGGATGAAATTGGGTGGCTTGCAGCAACCTTGAGCAGCAAGATCATCAGCCTGAATTTCAAAAACAATGAAATTGCCATCTACCAGCCAGGCCAAAAGACTGTCCGAGTCATTGAAGATATTCAGGACTTGATCGAAACTATTGAAGAAGATTTCCCCTCAAAACAACCTGTCCCACAGTTAGACAATTTTGCCGAGCAGTTTGTCGCCTCCGGCCAGCCAATCAGCCAGCCTGTTTAAATTCCCGACTCCTTAATGTAAAAAGTGAGTCTCACCATAACAGCCCTACCAAAGACGGTAGGGTTGTTGTATTATATTCACTCTAAGCCAGCCTCTTATCAGTGGTGCAACTTAAGAAAAGAAAAAAGCCGCCGGTTAAAGCTGGCTCGTGCTCATTTTGACTTGCTCACCCGTTCATTTGTTTCTCAAACTTTCCAGGCGTTCATTTTGCCGGACTGGAGTCTATACCGTAAAATCGAAGTAAATTCTAACGGGCAATTTAAGAGGAGCGGAGCGTTGAAACGCCCCGCTGATAATGAAAACCCGTTGAAACGGGTGGGTCGCCAGCAGTTGAGTGCGTTTTGAACGCACTTTCTATCTCAGACGATGATTTCAATCATCGGGCAAAAAACCGGTTGAATTCTACCTGCCGATTATTATTGCATTAATGAACCTTTCCGACCTTATCCCAACTCTCTTCCTTCAGCCTCAACCCGGCGAACGCTGGGCCGTTCTTGGCCCGGAGGCCGGGGCATTTGGAGCAAAATTCCATTTGGCCGCAGAGCCAGCAGACAGCCTAGACCCTGCCGAGTTAGACGGTCTGCTCCTGGCCGGGGCGCTCTCCGCCCAAGAAGAAGCCACAGCCTGGCTCAAGCAGATACTGGCGTCACTCCAAGAAGGAACTGCCCTGGTCGTCGTCGAGTGGCAGGGCGACGGTCCCCTCGACCTCGGTCCCGACCTGGAGCGGCGCTTCAAGCGGGGCAGGTTGTCCCGCCTGCTGCGGGAGGAGGACTTCAGCCGGATCGAACTCCTGGTCAATGCTCCGTGCTGTTATGTGCTGCGGGCTGTCAAAGCGCTGCCGGCTCCGCCCCCCCACGCGGGTGAATTTGTGACCGTCGCCTCCCTGGACGAGCTGCCCAAAAACCGGATGAAACGGGTTGAGCTGTTTGGACAGCCGATCATTGTCGCCAACACGGGCCGCGAAATCGTGGCCTTTGCCCCGGTCTGCCCTCACGCGGGCACGTCGCTCCTTAAAGGCACGTTGAAAGGGCGGCATATCGTTTGCCCGCTGCACTTTTACATGTGGAACGTCCGCAGCGGCGAACCGGTTGAACCGGCCGACGAGGATATCTTGCCCGGCTATCCGGTCAGGGTGGATGCAGAGAACGGCTTGATTCAGGTGGCTCTGGCGCCTTAACAAAAATTAGACCATAAGTCCTCATTGTCAACTTTTGGGGATGTGTGCTACAATTTAACCGGATTTAAGCTTCGGTTGGAGACCCTATGCCAATCGCCCCTGAAATTATATTCGTTGCTATCGCCCTGTTAGTTTTCAGCTTGCTCCTGATCCTGGCGGTTTCACGTTTCCGGGCCAGGGAAACCGTGGTGTTTCACCTCGGGCTTTACGCTGGCCTGGGTTTTTTTCTCGGCCTGTCTCTCCTGGTTAGTTTGCTCAACGTTACAACCCTGTCCCCCATTAATCAGTATTATACCAATGAGTTTATCCTGCTGGCGCTTATTTTAACCTTTGGGGCGCTCACCCTCAATTTCCTTAAGAGGGAACAAAAGACGCTCGTTACTTATTGGAGCAGCGGTTTTGTCATTCTGCTCCTGTGGAGCTTCTTTGTTTTTAATCCGCAAGGCTGGGCAGATGCCGCGGCCAATTCTGTGGCCGGCCTGAGTATCGGGATTAGTCAGAGAGGCGAGCTGGCCATGATTGCTGCCGGTTTGGGCTGGATTTTGGCGGTGATTACCTCCCTGGTCGCCCTGGCCGTAGATTTTAGAAAACGCCAGGCTACCCAGTACCTCAACAGATTGCGCTACTGGTTGATTACTACGACCCTGCTCAGCGTCAGCGGGTTGATTCTGTTTGCTGGCCCGGATCTTTTCGATACGGCAGGGTTGTTCCTCCTGGCCCTGGGGAGCGGCCTGGCGGGTTATACGGTCGTGAGTTATCACGCCCCCGACCTGAGGCTGCTCATCGGGCGAGCGATTTTCTATCTGGCGGTGACGGCCATTCTGGCCACTGTTTTTGCCCTGGGCCTGGCGACCGCCATTATCATCAGCCGCAACAAGCCCAACGCCAACGATCTGTATGTGCTGTTCTGGACAGTGGTTGTGGCGATTTTCCTGGCCATTATCTTCCCCCCGCTGTGGCGCTTTTCCAACCGGCTTTTAAGTATTGTCATCTTTGGCAAGAACTATTACGACCGCAGCCAGGTGATCAAACATTACAGCCAGAACATCAGCAGCGCCCTGGACCTGAATCGGCTGGGCGATATTACCATCAATCTGATGATCGAAACCCTGGGCATTGAGCAGGGGATTGTTTTTGTGCGTGAACGGGCCGATGCCGTGGGTTATTCCATGCGCCCTCTGTCATCGGTTGGCTTGACCGATTTGACCACCGGCCATTTTACCCCGGACAGCCCCCTTATTGTTTATCTCCGCGAGGGCAAAAAAATCGTCAGCCAATACGATATCGAGGTCCTGCCCCGGTTTCGGTCAATGCCGGAGCATGAACAGGCCTGGCTCGCCGGGCTGAACATGGAGTTGTATGTCGGCATTCTGCTGCAGCATGAGCTGATTGGCCTGCTGGCTTTTGGCCCGCAGCCGCAAGGGACCGCTTATTACGAGGAAGATTTGGAACTGATGATCGCCCTGGCCGAGCGGGTGGCGCCGGCGATTGACAACGCCCGGCTGTTTGAACAACTGGCCGTCATCAATCAGGAAGTGGGCCAGCTCACCGACCAGTTGGCCGGTCTGGACCAGGATAAAGCCGACTTCCTGTCCATCGCCTCCCACGAACTGCGCACCCCGCTGACCCACATTCACGGTTACTCGCGCATGCTGCTGGATTTAACCGAGGAGGAACTGAAAGATCCCGGTTATGTCAAAACCATTATCCAGGGTATCGCCAAGGGCAGCGAGCGGATGAAGGATGTGGTGGACATGATGTTCGACGTGACCGAGGCCAACATCGGCGAGATGAACCTGTTCCTGGGACCGGTGGCCCTGGAAGATGTCATCGAGCAGGCCAGCCGCCCCTTTTTACCGGCGCTCGATCAACGGCGGATTGCCTTTAGCAAAACCGGCATTCAGGACCTGCCCGCCATTGAGGCGGACGGAACCCGGCTGGTGCAGGCGTTTGAAAACCTCGTCGGTAATGCCGTCAAATACACCCCGGACGGCGGCATGATCAAGGTGGAAGGGCGAACCGTCGAAGCCGACGGACTCGGCCCGGCGGTTGAGATTGTGGTCGAAGATACTGGCATCGGCATTGATCCCGAACACCACGAGCGCATCTTTGAAAAGTTCTTCCGCGTGGATGATACCCTGCATCACAGCACCGGCAAAACCAAATTCAAGGGCGCCGGTCCTGGCCTGGGCCTGACCCTGGTCAGGGGTATTGCCGAGGCCCACGGCGGGCGGGTCTGGGTAGAGAGCCTGGGCCACGATGAGATGAACTTCCCCGGCAGTAAATTTTTCTTTGTGATCCCCATTAAGCGGCTGCCGCCTCAAGAAACGCCCAAACAATCGGCTATCGAAACACGCCACTGGCGCCGTAAAGACATGCAGCTCTTGGACGAGTAAAGGCCGAGCTTGACGTGATATTTATCTTCACTTGTAAACGGGCCGGCACTTTCCTACCCATCTGAAGCGCCGGTCATTTGTTTTTAATGATGCTCCCGCCCCAACCGCCGCCTTATCAGCGCCACCTGCCGACAGTAGTCAGCCAACCGCTGCCTCCGCCTCGCCCCCGCCGGCAGGGCTACTGGCTGGCCGGCTGTTTTCTCGCTGTTTTACCGGTCATAATCGTCGCGGGGATCGTGGGTGGCATCTTTCTGGCGGCCTGGTTAAGCGGCCGCCTGAATGTGCTGGTTCTCGGCCTCGACCACCGCCCTGGCGAAACCGGCCCGGCCCGAACCGATACCCTCATCCTGGCGACGTTCAACCCGCGCCAACCTCAAGCGGCCCTGCTCTCCATTCCCCGCGATTTGTGGGTAGACATCCCCGGCCAGGGTTCCAATCGCATCAATACCGCCAACTACTTCGGCGACCTGATGCAGCCCGGTTATGGCCCGGAACTGGCCCGCCAAACCGTGCAAAACAATTTTGGCCTGGCTGTTCACCGCTATGTCATGGTAGACTTTGCCGGTTTTGTGGCCCTGGTAGACGCTCTCGGCGGAATTGACGTGACCGTGCCGGAAACAATTGTGGACGAAAGATACCCGACGCCGGATTACGGCACTATGACCATTGTCATCCCGGCCGGCCCCCAGCACATGGACGGCGCTACCGCCCTGATCTACGCCCGCACCCGCCACAACGACAGCGACTTTGGCCGCAGCCAGCGACAGCAGCAAATCCTGCGTGCGCTGGTAGTTAGGGTGTTGCAGCCCGGCGCCTGGCCGCGCCTACCCGCCGCCTGGGCCGCCGCCCGCTCCTACTTCACCACCGATTTAAATGAGGTAGATTTTGCCACTGTTCTGCTGGCAGTCATGTGGGTTGGGCCGGAGGGCCTGCAGAGCTACACCATCAACCAGGAGATGACCGTCCCTTTTACCACCGACTCCGGCGCGCAGGTGCTATTGCCGCGCTGGGAGGTGATCTGGACGTTGGTAGGAGAAATTTTCTAAGGGGTGAAGCCAGGAGCGGCTGCAAGCGTACAATGGTTAGGACAAATTGCCAACTTGTCCTAATGAGTTTTGATTTTCAAAATCGGTAACATGATGGGTAAAGTTTCCCCTCCCTGCCAGGGAGGGGTTACACCCCTTCGAGTGCGCCGAAGGGCGGGGGGGAGGGTCGAAATCAGATCTTTGGCTGAGGTCAGGCCTAAAACCCGGCTCACTTTCCGGGCAAAACTCGACCCCTCCCTAACCCTCCCCCTCCAAGGGGGAGGGGATTCAGCTCATTGACTATCTATGACCGAATTTGGTTGTCAAAATTCATCAGAACCACCTGAAATTTGAGATAGACCCTTTAATTTGCCAGACGGGGATACAGTTACTAAAATTCTCCACGTGAAGATCGTATTCATCGGCCCCTTTGGGCTGCAACCGAAGGGGACAATGAGTTCACGGGCCTTGCCGCTGGCCCAGGCGCTCGCCCGCCGGGGACACCGGATGACGATGCTCATCCCTCCCTGGGACGACCCGCCGCGGGCCGGGCAGAGCTGGGAGGAAGGCGGTGTGCGGGTCGTCAATGTGCCTCTGCCACCGCGCTGGCCGCTGCTCTTTCATATCCTATTGACCCGGACTCTGGTGGCTAAAGCATGGGCGCTTAAGCCAGAGGTGATTCACTTTTTCAAGCCTAAAGCCTACGCCGGATTGGCCCACCTGGCCGGGTGGGGGCTGCGCCGGTTAAGAAACCTGCCGGTGCGGCTGGTGGTGGATACCGACGATTGGGAGCAAGCCTGGAACGAGCAGTCGTCTTACTCCTTTGTGCAAAAAAAGTTGTTCACCTGGCAAGAGTCGTGGGGCCTGCGTCACGCCGACGCCATCACCGTTGCCAGCCGCGCCCTGGAAAAGCTGGTCACCGCCGAAATAGGGGACGACCCGGCGCGGGTTTTTTATTTACCCAATGGGTGTAATCCCCCAGAGATGACCGCCGCAAATTCTCTTCCCCCGTCCCCCGTCCCCCGTCCCCCGTCTACTAATATCCGCCAAAAATGGTGTCTGGGCGATGCGCCCACCATCCTGCTCTACTCTCGTTTTTGGGAGTTCCGGCTGGAGCGGATTGTCACCCTGGTCCGAATGGTGGCAGCGCAGCTACCTCAGGCGCGCTGGCTGATGGTGGGTCAAGGGTTGCAGGGGGAGGAAAAGGCACTGGCGGCGCAACTGGCCGGGGCCGGCCTGGCCGAGTATGCCCGCTTTACCGGCTGGCTGCCGCTTGACGATGTGCCGGCCTATTTTGCAGCCGCCAGCGTAGCTGTCTACCCTTATGACGACACGTTAATCAACCGGACCAAATGCTCGGTCAAACTCATCAGCTTACTGGAAGCCGGGCTGCCGGTCGTCGCCGATGCCGTTGGCCAGAATGCCGAGTACATTCAACACGGACGATCGGGCATTTTGACCCCTGCCGAAGACGATGCGGCCATGGCAGCGGCCCTGGTAGCCGTGCTGCAAAATCCGGCGCAGCAGCAAAAATTGGGGCAGGCCGCTTGCCAATGGGTGCTGAAAAATTTTAATTGGACTGATCTTGCGCAAATCGCTGAAAGGGCGTATGGTTGATGGAATTCCGACTTGAGTTACTGCCGCGCTGGCTGCGCGATATTGTGCCGCTGGTATTCTGGATGGTCCTCATCTTCATACTCTCGGCCCAATCCAGGCTGATCGAGATTGAGGATGGGGCCGACGAAAAGATTTTTTACAAAACAGCTCACTTTGTGACTTATGCCGTTCTGGCCTGGCTGTGGTGGCGGGTCTTGGCCCCGCAGCGGCAGGCCGCCTGGTCAGTTTTATTACTGGCGTTTGCTTTGGCGACGCTGTATGGGATCAGCGATGAAATTCACCAGCTCTTTGTGCCGGGCCGACATGGGCAGGTAGCGGATGTTCTTTTTGATGCCGCGGGGGCATGGGCGATGATCTTGCTGATCCGCCGGGTCAACTGGCTGCGGTCCTGGCCTGACTCGCTCAGCCTTCCCTGGTGGGGACGATTGAAACGGGAAGTCTAATTGGCCCAAAGTGGTAGAAAAAAACTTTTCTGGGGAGTTATATCAGGCAGGGTGACAACCTTTGGCGGCGGGCGGCGGTCTGCCGGCGCCGGTCATAATTTGAAGGAGAGATGCTTTAGATGATACCGCTCTCACCCGAGCAAAGGGATTATAAAGAGAGAACGCTCAATCAACTGCTGCTTAACGTGCCGCAAGTGGAAGCTCAATTGGCGCGAGAAACGCAGCGGCAGGTGATGGTGACGCTGCATGAGCAGCTTGAAGCGATGGAGGCCCACGTTGTCCGGCTGCAGCAAGAGCTGGCCAACGACGTGATCCTGGAACCGGTTGCCGACGAACTGTGCCGCCAGGCGGCCACGGCACTGACCAAACAGAAGCTGTTTATGGCCAGGCGCTACGTCAACAAACTGGAGGCAATTGAGCCTTTTTATCCTGAGTTGGGCCGGCTCAAACAGGAGGCTGAAAGTGGCCAGGTCAGCCGGCGTACCCGCGCTCTGAGCCAGAGCGACCTGTTCCCAACACTGGTGGCTGCGGCTAATGTCCCTCTGCTGGCTGCCGGACCCAGCGCCCACGCCGCGCCGCAAGCATCGCCAGGAGCTAACGAGGCGCCGGCGGCCAGGGTGAGGCTAGGAGAGCCAGGGGGCCTGCGCCAATACTTTCAATTTCACATCATTGCCAGTTGCCTGGTTATCGTCCTGATTGCCTGCGCCATGGCCGGCGTGGGGGGGATGAGCGTTTTGCGCTGGTTGATTGAAGGCAGCTAACCCATTTACGATTTACGATTTGCGACTTTAGTACTCAAACACCCAATCGTCCTAAAGGATACCCTGGCGGTATAAATCCAAAATCCCAAATTATGAGACCTCTACCAACCCGGTCAACTCGGCCCACTCCGACTCGCTCAGTTCCGGGGCGCGCTCATTTTTGCGAATGGTAATCTCCCCGAAAAGCCCCGCCTGTTCAACCTGAATCACCTGCCGTTTAATCAACTCCAGCACGGCCAGCAGCGTGACAATGACCTCAATCCGGCTGCGACTTCGAGCCAGCAGTCGTTGAAAGTTGATAGTCCGGTTGGCCGTCAGTTCCTGCCGGATGTGGACCATTTGCTGGCCGATGGTCACAATTTGGGGCGCAATGACCTCGTCCACGACAGGGTCGGGCGGCCTGATAGCCAGGGCGTTGCGCGCGGCTTGCAGCAGCGCCTCCAGGCTGATTTCGCCGGGGACGAGCTTGGGTTCAATTTTGATCGGCGGGGCCAAGCGCACAAAGTTACGCCGGCCGCCGGCTTCGACCTCCTGCAATTGGGCGGCGATTTTTTTGTACTGCTTGTAGGCCAGCAGTTGGCGGGCTAATTCATCGCCCACATCCTCTTCTTCCTCGTCGAGCATACTGGCCGGCGGGCGCGGCAGCAGGGCCTCGGATTTGATCACAATCAACTTGGCCGCCACGACCAAAAAGTCGGCCAGCTCGTCCGGATCAATCTCACGCAAGATGTTCAGATAGGCCAAATATTGATCGGTGACATACGCCAGCGATATTTTGGTGATATCCAACTCTTCCTGCTCGATCAGGTTGAGTAGCAAATCAAGCGGCCCCTGAAAGCCGGGCAGGTCTACGCTGTAGGTTTCGGGGGGGGCATTAGAAAGTCTGTTTGTATCCATTTCTCAGTTTTGGGCAAAGGTGAAGGGTATAATTCCTTAGAAAAATTCTTCCATCCATTTTGGGCCGGGATTTGCGGACAGGGTGGTTGTCCTCTGCATTAGGAGATTTCTTCCTCATTTTTTCATCCTCATATCCTCTGATCCCGACAGAAATTTCTCAAGAGGATTACAACAGCTTTGTCGGTCACAGCCGGTAGTCAGTTGTCCTCACCGCCACGACCACACCGCCAGCGTCCCTTCTCCCACCTTGAGCGGCTCCTCGACGCCAGCGGTATCGAGCACCCAGACGGTACTGGCTGCGGTCTCTTCGCTTTCCTGGCGGGTGGCGACAAAATAGCGGCTGTCCGGCGACCAGAAAGTGAGCGATTGATGGTACTGGTCGAAAAAGGGCACCGTTTGCAGGAAATCGCCGGTGGGGGTGAAGGAAAGCAGGGTTGCAAAGGTATCGGCGGCCACGTCATAAACCAGCCAGCGAAAGACAACCTCCTGGGGCAGCGGCGCGGCCAGACCGCCGGCTTTGGCCGTTGAGCCGTCGTCGCGCCGGGCCAGGGCCAGCAGGGCCAGCTTGCTGCTGTCAGGCGACCAGTACAGGGACCCGACCGGGTTGTCCAGGAGGCGGCGCGGGTGCGCTCCGTCGGTATCTACCATATAGGCAACCCCAAACGGAGGATGAGTGTCACCCTCAATCTGAACATAGGCCAGGTGTTTGTTGTCGGGAGCCAGGGCTAAGTAGGCATAATTTTGGAGACCGGTAACGAGCGTCTCTTTTAAGGTGGCCGCATCCGTTCTGTAAATGGCCTCCTGCTGCTTGTCGTCGGCAGCGATATAATAGAAATATTGGCCGTCCGCCGACCAAAACGGCGCTTGAAACAGGCCCGGCGCCAGGTTAAGCTGGACTCGTTCCGCCCCCACCTGGTTGTCCAGCAGCGAAAGGTGCGCTTCGCTCGACGAACTCCGTGCCCCGCCGACGTGCATCAGTAACTTGGCGCTGTTCGGGGCCCAAACCCAGTAAAACGGCGCGCCCGCGCCCAAAACATGGTCACTGCCAGGAGTGTCAGGATTGATCTGGCGCATGAACAAATTTTCCGTCTCCTGGGTTAAAAAGGTCAGACTGCGGCTGTCGGGGGACCAGTAGAGATAGAAGGGCGCCGACGCGGGCTGGTCAAATAAAATCGTGGGGCTGCTTTTGGCGGCAGGGCTGACATAAAGAACCGCTTCCCCCTTTTCATTCGGCCCGACAAAGGCCAGCCGGCGGCTATCGGGGGACCAGGTGGGGAAATTGTAACCTTTGCCGTCGGCGGTGATACCCCGCAGATTTTCACCACTGGGCGCGACAAGCCACAAGTTGCCGTCATTGCCGGCAAAAGCGATTTGATTGAGTACAGGTTGTTCGGCGGATTGGGTCATTGTCTCGGTTATAGCTGTGACATTTTCTGGCATCCCATCGAAGAGAAAGTATAAAAGTCCCGCCCCGACACAAATAAACGCCAGCAAGACCAGGCCAACCAGTCCCACGATGATAGCGATCACCCGGTACGGTTTTTTGGCCGGAGTATCTCTACCCGGATTTGAACTTTCCATACAATCCCCCTTTAGCCTGCCCGCTAACGTTTCAACGTTTAACCTTCAACCTCTGCTTCAGGCCGTTGATAAAAACAGAGCAGGGTGCTGCCGTATTTCCGCTCGTCGTATAACACCAGATTCTGCAGGGATATTTCTTCGTATTCAACAGGGTGAATCTGGACCACAACCGCGCCACCGGCTAAAAGCCACTGATCCACCTGCCGGTCAATTTTTTGAAGCGTTTTGCGCCACAGTTGCTTGTACTGAGGCGGGGCAACATAAATGAGATCGTAGGCTTGGCCGTGAGGGGGGGATTGGTCGAGGAAGTTGAAGACATCGGTCCGCTTGACCAGCGCCCGGGCGGCCAGACCGGTGGTGCGCAAATTCTCGCCGATGATGCGGGTTGCAGTCTGGCTCTTTTCCACAAAAGTGACATGCGCTGCACCCCGGCTGAGGGCCTCGATGCCGACCGCCCCGGTGCCGCTGAACAAATCCAGCACCCGCGCCTCGATGATCCAGCTCCCCAAAATACTAAACAGAGCTTCTTTGGTGCGGTCGGTGATGGGACGAGTGTCCTCACTGGGCACAGCTTTGAGTTTTCTACCTTTGGCACTGCCGGCGATTACGCGCATCTAAGAATTCTGAATTTCAGGTTACCACTCGGGTGACTGGCACTTTTCTCCCTCGGCAAGACGGTTGAGACCAGCAAAGCTTGGGGCTAACCAAGTGCCAGTCACCTTTGGCCTGAGTAGTTACAATTTCAGATTGGATTTGGCGGGAAGTATACCACAATTTAGGGGTGGGTGATAATCACTCTGAGCCTCACAAGGGGATTGCTCCCAGTTCGGCCAGTTGGCGGCGATAGCGCTCGATATCTCGCCGGGTGGCTTGATCGTCGCTCTGTTGGGTCAGGCGCTGTTTGCTGAATGCCAGTTCGGTGGCCGCTTTGCGCAGCCGGCCCAAATGCCGCCAGGCAGTCAGGTCGCCCCGCAGCAACGCCTCCCAGCGTGATCCCTGCCAGCGGCTCCAGGAGGTAAGAATTTCGTACACCTCGGCGGTCACTTCCCCACTTAATTGCCTGACAATCCAACTTTTCTCTTGTCGCCAAATGAGGCCAATGACCACGCCGAGCATCAGGATGCCACCCCAGTCTACGATCAAACTCAAACAAAGGGTTACGCAGCTCGCGCCGGCCAGGGTAGCTCCCAGGTTGTGCAGGCCGTGAAAAATCACGGCGGTGACAAATCCACCTACCAGGCTGCACATCCTGACCAGGAGATTGCGGCTCAAATAGGCCAGGGCCAACCCCGCCCCTGTCACCCCGCTGAAAAAAGCGTGATTCAGCCCAAAAGGAATGGTCCGCAGCAGCACTACAAAGGCCCAGTTGCCCCAGCCGCCCTCGATCAAAGCGCCGCCAAAGTAGAAAAGGTTCTCGGTGAAGGCAAAGCCCAGCCCCGCCATCGCCCCGTAGACGATTCCGTCAAGGACATTGTCAACTTCACGGTGGGCGACCAACAAAATCAGAACCAACCCCAGCCCTTTGGCCAGTTCTTCAGTCAGCGGCGCCCAGATGCTGCCGCCGACCACCTCGTAGACCAGCCCTTCGCCCGAGAAAACCCAGGTGGTGGGGATGTCTAACACAATCTGAGTGATCAAGGCCACAATGATGGCCGGGACAGCCCCCCAGCCAAAAGCCAGGGCCAGCAGCCACCAGGGTTCCTTTTCATGCTGGTCTAACCAATCAACAAACCAGCCATAGACGGCAGCGGGCATCAAGCCAAAGAGAAAACAAAGGAAAAGGCCGAGGAGGACCTCCACGTGAATTTATGCCTCGTAAAATGTGATGCGTGATGCGTAAAACTTTTCACGCATCACGCATCATCTTTGCTTATGGAGAAATCATTTGAATATCGGACAATCAGGAGTGCAAAAGTACACTTTTGCACTCCTACGAAGCCTAACGAATTGTCCGAGTTTTAATTGTGCTGCTTATTAGAACAGGCCGACTACCTTGCCCGTCTCAAAATCAATATCTACCTTCGTGAAAGCGGGCACGGAATTCAGGCCGGGCATGGTCCGCATCGCGCCGACCAGCGGATAGATGAAGCCGGCCCCGGCGCTGGCCCGGACCTCGCGGATAGGCAGGGTAAAACCTTTTGGCCGGCCTTTCAAAGTGGCGTCGTGGGATAAGCTGAGGTGGGTTTTGGCCATGCAGATGGGCAGATTGCCCAGGCCGGCGTTTTCAAAGTTTTTGATCTGCTGATTGGCCGCTGCATCGTAGCTGACCCCGTCCGCGCCGTAGATGTCCCTGGCAATCTTTTCGATTTTCTGCTTGATGCTCCACCCCAGCGGATAGAGGAACTGGAAGTTGCTGGGCTTCTCGCAAGCAGCGACGACCGCTTCGGCCAGCTCTACGGCCCCTGGGCCGCCTTTGGCCCAGTGCTCGGACAGGACGGCTTGCTCGGCCCCGGCCTGAACGGCCAGCTTCTTGAGCAGGGCCACTTCATTGTCAGTATCGGTGGGGAAGCGATTGATGGCGACGACCGCCGGAATGCCGAATTTCTGCACATTTTCGACGTGGGCGGCCAGGTTCTCAATGCCCTTTTCCAACAGCTCCAGGTTTTCTTCGGTGTAAGCCTTATCCAGGGCGCGACCCGCCACCACCGTGGGGCCGCCGCCGTGCATTTTCAAGGCGCGGATGGTTGCCACCAAAACGACCGTGTTCGGAATTAGGCCGGAGTAGCGGCACTTGATGTCGAAGAACTTTTCCATGCCGATGTCGGCCCCAAAGCCGGACTCGGTTATCACGTAGTCGGCCAACTTCAGCGCAATCTGGTCGGCGACGATGGAGCTGTTGCCGTGAGCTATGTTGGCAAACGGCCCGGCGTGGACAAAGGCCGGCTGGCCTTCCAGGGTTTGCATCAGATTGGGCATGATCGCGTCCTTCATTAAGACCGTCACAGCTCCGGCTACACCCAAATCCTCCGCCGTGACCGGCTTGCCGCTCTTGTCCAGGGCCACAATCATCCGGCCAAAGCGCTCGCGCATATCCTTAAGACTGGTGGTCAGGGCCAGAATGGCCATAATTTCCGAAGCGACGGTGATGTCGAAACCGCCTGGGCGGGGAACACCGTCCAGCGCGCCGCCCAGGCCCAGCACGATGTTGCGCAGGGCACGGTCGTTAACATCCAGCACCCGGTTCCACTGAATGTTGTAGGGGTCAATATTGAGCCGTTTCATGCCCAGTTTGGCCAGCTCCTCGTCGCTCTGGCGGCTTTCGTGATACAGGCGGGCGTCGAGCGCGGCAGCGACCAGGTTATGAGCAGCAGTAATGGCATGAATGTCGCCGGTGAGATGCAGGTTGAAATCCTCCATCGGAATGATCTGGCTGTAGCCGCCGCCGGCAGCGCCGCCCTTGATGCCAAAAGTCGGGCCTTGACTGGGCTGGCGGATGCAGATCATCGCCTTTTTGCCGATGTAGCCCAGTCCCTGGGTCAGGCCGACGCTGGTGGTGCTTTTACCCTCACCCAGGGGGGTCGGGGTGATGGCGGTTACGTCAACGTACTTGCCCTGGGGCCGGCCGGCAAACCTTTGCAGCACGTCCAGGTGGACTTTGGCTTTGTACTTGCCATACAGGTCCAGGTCGTCTTCAGTCAGGCCGAGGCTGGCGGCAATTTCAAGGATGGGTTTAACGGTAGCGGCTTGGGCGATTTCGAGATCGCTTGGAACGGACATAGTGGCTTTTCTCCTTTGAAAATAGTAGATGGTAGACGGTAGACAGCACCCCTTCGGGTGCGCCGAAGGGCGTAGACAGGGAAAAAATCTTCTGCTACTTTGCTACCTGCTACCTTTTCCTAATTGAGTTGGATGTTACGCATCACGAATCACGTATTATCCTACAGTTTGCTTTTCACCAATTCGTACACTTCGTTTGCCAGTGTTTCGTGCCCGGCGAGTAATTGATCTAGCTCGGCCCGGTGCTGGGCCACGAAGGTTTCATCTTTGATCGCACCCAGGTTGATGAGGACATTCAGGGCTGCGCTTTTCAGGCCGGCCTGGGCACACAAGACGGCGACGCCGGCATCGCTGACCACATTGGGGTTGCCCATTTCGGCGGTAGGCCAGCACAGGTCAATGACCTCGGCGCAAGCACGAGCAGCAGCCAGAGGGACAAGCGTGGCTTTTTTCGAGGCTTCCTGAATGGCGGCGGTCCGGGCAGTTTTTTCTTCGTCCGTACCCTTGGGCAGGCGATAAGCTGCCATCACCGTCTCAAACGCGACCACATCCTCCTGGACCATCTCGGTCAGCCGCGCCCGCAGCAGCTCCGCCTGGCGCAAAATCTCCTGCATCTGGGCCTCGACCCCGGCAAATTTTTCCTTGCCGATGGTCAAGTTACAGACCATACTGACCAGCGCCGCGCCCATCGCGCCGACCGTAGCCGCGGCGCCGCCGCCGCCGGGGGTCGGGGCTGCGCTGGCTAACTCATCCAGAAAAGCTTGCATTGTTTGGCTACTCGACATTGAATAATGAACCTCCCACAATTATAAAAAAACTCGTTCTCCAAGTATGAGCGCGAGCTTTATTGTTGCGTAAAATCGTTCAATCCATAACCAACAAATCATACCACCTGCTGTTAGAACCCAAATCATACTTCAATTATGAGCAGTAAGCAATTATTTTGATGGATAAAAGATTGTTAACTGTGCCGCTAACTCTGGCAAATTTGAGTGGGAAGCAAAGAGATTGTTTCTTTAATAAAGTTAAAATTTTAAGGTTGAATGGCCTATTTTGATTTTCTATTCATCAAATCCATGTTATAATGCGCATAAGTTTCCTGTTGTCAGCCAAAATTCCGCCCCCACGGATTACAACCTATGAACCCACTCGCAGTTGAGTTTGTGAGATACACTCTGCGCCATAACCCCGGCGTCCATGATTTTACCGCGATTTACGATGCCATGACTCGCGTAGCCTGCGCTCGTTCCTTTCATAATCTCAGCCGCGAAGAGCTGGCCCTGATTGGCATCTCTTTTTCGCTTCTGGCTATTGATAAACTGGAGGATCTGGTCGCCGAGGCGCAAAAGTCTTTTGTATCAGAAGAGAATATTGATCTACAAGCGCAGCCTGTAGACGAGGCAGAAAAATAGATGGGCTGGCCGGCAGGCCAGCCTTTTTATTTCCCCCTAATTTTACTGCTCAGGCAGCTGAGCGCTTGATTAAAAAAAGTTCATTAAAAATTCATTGCTCCTTCATCAACTCGGCCTATACTCGTGATATAATTAGGAAACATAATGACTCGGTTAGGTTTTAACCCATGCGGATCCTCATTGTCGAAGACGAAGAGCGAATTGCCCGATTTCTAAAGAAGGGCCTGGAAGAAGAGAGCTACGCGGTAGACGTTGCCCCCGACGGGGCGGCAGCCCTGGACTGGGTGGCTGGGGCTGCTTACGACTTGATTCTACTCGACGTGATGCTGCCTGGCCTGAACGGTTTTGAGGTCTGCCGGATTCTGCGCCAGCGCGGTGTAGTCACACCTATCCTCATGCTCACCGCCCGCGATGAGGTGGATGACCGGGTAACCGGCCTGGATGCGGGGGCCGATGATTATCTGCCGAAGCCCTTCGCCTTCAAGGAACTGCTGGCTCGTTTGCGGGCGCTGGCCCGCCGGACCATGACGGCGGCGACGCCGGACACCGTGTTAAAACTGGCCGATCTGAGCCTGGATACGATCACCCACCGGGCCAAACGGGGCGAGCGGGAAATCGAGCTGACCCCCAAGGAATACGCCCTGTTGGAGTACCTGCTGCGGAATGTGCGCCGCCCGCTCAGCCGCACCCTGATCCGCGAGAGCATCTGGGGGTATGACTATTACGGCGCCTCTAACGTCGTTGATGTGTATGTTCGCCATCTGCGCCAAAAATTAGAGGCCCATGGCGAGCCGCCCCTCATCCACACCGTGCGCGGCGTGGGCTACAAAGCCGATGAGGCCGAATGAACATCCGTCTGCGCTTGACCCTGTGGTATACAACGGTCTTGATGCTGATTCTGCTTATTTTTGGAACAGCCGTTTACCTGGGCTTGAGCCGCAGCCTGATTACTACGCTGGACAGCCATTTGCAGCGGGAGGCCGGTCAGCTCATCGGCGGGATGAAATTTGAAGCCGAACATGACTCCGAAGAGCATGGTGAGGATGAAGAAAAAAAGCCAAGCCAGCAGCTCGAATTAAGATATCGGCCGGAAGAGGGCGTGCTGTGGCGGGTGCTCGACGAGCAGGGCCGGCCGCTTATTGATCCCGGTCACCTGGCGGGTGTGTCCGTAGATCCGGCGGTAACAACCTCCGGCTACGCCCACTTCGAATATACGACCCTGCCCAGCAATACCCCCGTCAGGCTCTATAGTCTCCCTTTTGTGATTGAGGGACAAGGCGCCGGCGTGGTGCAGGTGGCCGAGAGTTACGAGCATATCCAGGAGGTGGGGTATCGGCTGTTAGGGCTGCTGGCCCTGGGTATTCCTTTTACCCTGCTGGCAGCCAGCGCGGGCGGCTGGTTTTTAGCCGGCCGCGCCCTTAACCCCATTGACCGCATCACCCGCGCGGCCCAGCAAATCAGCGCCGACGATCTGCACCAGCGGCTCAACCTGAAGCTGCCTAACGACGAGGTGGGCCGGTTAGCAGTCACATTTGACCAGATGCTGGCCCGATTGGAAGACTCTTTTGAGCGCCAAAAACGGTTTATCGCCGATGCCTCACACGAGCTGCGCACCCCGCTGACCATCCTCAAGGGGGACGTCGAGGTGGCCCTCAACCGGCCTCGCGACGCCGCCGAATACCGGGAAACGCTGGAAATGGTCAACCAGACGACTGACCGGCTGGCCTCGCTGGTGGAAGAGCTGTTTTTGCTGGCCCGGGCCGATAATCGCCAGTATCCCTTGCAGTTTGAAACTTTCAATCTGGCCGAGCTGCTCAATGAACAGGTTGTCGCTTTGCGGCCGCGAGCCGTGAACAAAAACCTTACTTTGAGTCTCGATGCACCGGACACCCTGACCTTGATGGCTGATCCGGCCAAGTTGGCTCGCCTGTTTCTCAACTTGATTGACAACGCCATCAAATACTCCAATCCCGGCGACACGGTCCGGGTCACTGCCGCCGCTCACAGCGGGCAAGCCCGGATTGACATAGCCGACACCGGTCCTGGTATTCCCCCCCAACATTTGACCCATCTCTTTGAACGATTTTACCGCGTGGACAAGGCCCGCTCGCGCCAGGCAGCGGCCAACGGCTCTGACACCAGTGGAGCCGGGTTGGGCCTGGCTATTGCCGACTGGCTGGCTAAAGCCCACGGCGGGCGGATTGATGTGACCAGCCGGGTGGGGCAAGGAACGACCTTCACCGTCTGGCTGCCGCTTGAGCCGGCTACTTGGTACAAGAACTCTTAGCCCTTCTTTGGTATTTTGATGAGACGCTTTCGACTTCTATTATTCTTATCCTTACTGGGCCTGGGCTTACTCTTAACCGGCTGTGCCTCTGAGCCGATAACGGAGGATCAGCGCATTGCCAATAAATATTTTAACGAAGCTGAAGTTAGTTATAACGAACAAGGCAGAGCAACAGCTATAAGCTGCCCTAGGTCTAGTGAAGGTATTATTGGGGCCGTCATTGCCCTTATAGAAGGTAAGCTGGGCGAGTGCAAGATTAATGGTCCACTTTCCCCCGAAGTTGGTCAATTGACTGAGTTAAGTGGTCTCCGACTAGCTGATGCGTCCATTACTGAATTACCGTCAGAAATCGGAAATTTAACTAAACTGAAATACCTCTCATTCGGAGTGAACAATTTAGCTATTCTCCCTCCAGAAATTGGAAATTTAACAAATTTACAGCAACTTAACTTGGTTACGAATAATTTAACCACCCTCCCGCCAGAAATTGGACAACTGGCCAATTTAGAAATGTTCGACGTATCAGAGAACCAGTTAACCACCCTACCGCCTGAAATTGGACACCTCACCCAATTAAAACAACTCAATCTGTTAGGGAATGACTTGACCTCGCTCCCACAGGAAATTGGGCAGTTAGCTAACCTGGAAGTACTTTACTTGGCCGGCAATGATTTAACCTCATTGCCACCAGAAATAGTCCATCTGCCGAAACTAAAAAAACTTTGGATATCAAATAATAACTTTGCCACCCCACCACCGGAGATTGAGCAATTAAGAGCCAGAGGTGTGGATGTCATTAATTGACCCAAGGGAATGTCTACTTTTAACATAATGCTTGATGAAATCTCTTTATATCCTCTTGTTAAGCCTGGGCTTACTTTTAACCGGCTGTACCTCAGACACGCTAACGGGGGATCAGCGCATTGTCAATGAATATTTTAACAGGGCTGAAGTTACATATGACAATCAGGGCAGAGTTCGAGGCATACACTGCCCCAGGTCTCAGGGGGACTCTTTTATTGGACCTCTTGTTAATCTTATACAGGGTAAGCCGGGGGGACCTTGCAAGATTAATGACCCTCTTCCCCCGAAGTTGCCCAATTGACCGAATTAATAACTTTCGATTTAGCCGATGCATCTGTCACCGAACTGCCACCAGAAATTGGAAATTTAACCAAATTGAAAGATCTTTGGCTTGGGAGTAACAATTTAACCACCCTCCCACCAGAAATCGGCCAACTGACTAATTTGGAAATGCTTGACTTATCAGATAACCAACTAACTGATCTATCGCCTGAAATTGGACACCTTACCCAATTAAAACAACTTAACCTGGCAGGTAATAATCTGACCTCGCTCCCGCCAGAAATCGGACAGCTAACAAATTTAGAAAGGCTAGATTTACCAGGTAATGACTTGACAACATTGCCGCCTGAAATAGCCCGATTGCCGAAATTAAAGGAGCTTTGGATCTCAAATAATAATTTTACCACCCCGCCGCCAGAGATTCAGCAGTTGAGGGCCAGAGGCGTAGACGTAATTAACTGACTTAACCAACCACCTTGCCACCTGAGGTAGGGCGGTTAAGGGATAGCGGTACGATAATACGGACTGAGGTAGGCCCACCGTAGTTTCTTTCGGTGGCATAGCTAAAGAAGTAGCACAGGCAAAGTCCCAACCCGGCTGAGTTGGGACTTTCTATTCCTAAGCTGTGTCTGGTGTAGTAGATGTTCCGTTCACTTCACGCACTACGCAATACGCACCCCGCTTGTCCTCCTTACCCCTGCGCGGAAATTCCTTAAATTGGCCTGATACCGCTCATTTACAGGAGTTACGCAGTAGAAAAGCCCTCCCTAAATCCCTCCCAAAGGGAGGGACTTAGGCTGATTCTCCCCCCACTGGGGGGAGTTAGAGGGGGGTAAACCCTTCAACTGCGCAAGTTTTGTCATTTATGAAAAATTCGTCATCAAAGGTTCACCAATTTTTCATGGCTGCCGGTTAAACTAAGGGCAGAATTTGAATTTATTCCAAACTGGTATTGAAAGGAATTGTATCCATGAAACATCTAAGTATCTTGCTGGCCGGCGGACTGACTTTTCTGGTTATCCTCGTCCTGGGCGTCTTCAGCTTTTTGCCCCAGGAAACATCCCCCCAGCCTGCGGTGGTTGTACCCGCCGCCCCGAATACCGCTCAGCTTCAAGCGAGCCTGGCCGAGCGTGAGGCCGCCTACCGGACCCAAATTGACCAGCTTGCCCGGACGCTGCAAGAGCGGCAGGCCACCTACCAGCAGCAGTTGCAGGAGATGAACACTCAACTCGTCACTGCTCAAAATCAGCTTAATGAGTTGAAGGCCCAGGAGCAAAATGTGCTGGTCCAGGCGGCCCAGCTTGAAACCACCCGGGCCGAACGGCTGGCCACTTATCAAAGCCAACTGGAGCAGGCCCAAAAGCAGTATAACGACCGCTACAGCCAGTTACAAGCGCAGCTTCAGGAAGCTCAAGCCAAGCTGGCTGAGGCCAAAGCCCAGCTTGGGCAGTAAATTTAAAAATAGGCGTCATAAGACGATAAAAGGAGACCTTTCATGAAACGCAGTGTTAATTTAATTCTCGCCGGTGGTTTGACCACCCTTGTCGCCCTCGTGATCTACGTGCTCGGTCTATCCACCTTCACCACCCCAACCAGGGCTGAACCAAACAGCCCTACCAGCGCTGAGACTGGCTTTCTGGCGAACACAGCCATTGCTCCGGTAAATGTTGAGGCGACGGCCCAGGCCATTCAATATCAAAATCAGCAAACTGAAACCCAGGCCATGATCCAGGAGCGCGAGGCAGCCTTGCAGGCGCAAATTGCGCAAAGTCAGCAGGCTGTCAGTGAGTTAGATAATTCCTCGCAAGCCCAACTGGCCAAAATGCGGGCTGAAGTAGTGGATTTGAAAGCCCAAATTGAGCAGACGACGGCCCATATTCAGACAGCTCAGGCTCACCTGAACGAACTTCAGCAGGCTGTTCAACATGATGGCGGGGTTTATCAAGACCAGGTGGCCGCCCTGCAGACAAATATGACCCAGGCGGAGAGCCAAATTAAGCAGGAAATGGAAGCCGCTTATGCTCAGTTGCAGATGGCTTACAACGAAATCGCCCAACGCCAGGCGGCAGCGGCTTCGGTTTCTGGCGGCGGTGGGGGAGGAGATTCGCACGAAAATCACGACGATAGAGGTGACGATCACGAAGATGACCATGAAGACGACCACGAAGACGATGACTAAAAAACAAAATGATTTCAGCAAGTTGCGCTAAGGACGATAACGACAATGACAACTCAACAGACGAAATCAAGATTATCTAGATCGCTGGCTAAACAGCAGAGTCAAAACGTGTTAGCAATCCTTGGGCTGGCTGGGTTGGTGACAGGCTGCAATACTGCCTTAGCTCAAAATAGCAAGATAGAAGCGCCCGTGCCGCAACAGTCTCTGCCGGTGTTTCCCACCCTGATGCCTACACCGACCCCCGTGGCTGCCCAGCCTGCTCAGATACCTGCGCCGGTTGTTACTCCCTGGCCTACGGCCACAGCCTGGCCCACCCCAACTCCCTGGCCCGCCGTAGCCGTCTGGCAGCCAAAACTTGCGCCGCTGCCAACCCTGGCCCCGGTTCCGGTGGTCCAGGCCAGCTTCTCCCAACCGGGAGGCAGCCTGCCGGTCAGTTACTCGCCGCCTGATGGGGTAGACGTTTTCGGCAGCACCCTTCTGCGTTGGACCTATAACGGCGGCCTGGCTGAGGATGAGTTCTTTGACATAAAAATTAAACCGCTCGGCAGCAATAACTCGGTCTTTGTGGACTGGTCCAAATCGCCTGAATACACCCTCCACCCGTGGAGCGGCTGGCAGCCGGGCCTCTACACCTGGCAAATCGGCATCATCAAAGGCTATTATGAAGGTGAAACCAAACATTTTATGGCCGATACCGGCCATGACAGCCAGCCCTTCCTGATCAAATGGCAGGCAACTGGGGGCGGCGGTGGAGGTGGAGGTGGTAGTAACGGCGGTGGTGGCGGAGGCAAGTCGGGCGGATCGTAAAGTAGTTTGAACATTTATCAACTGTTCCTAAACGGAGGACAAATATGTCAAAATATATCAGCCTCATACTAAGAGTTGTGGCAGGGCTTGCGCTCCTGGGTATCCTCGGCTTTATCGCCATCCAGTTTGTGCCCGTTAAAACGACCAATCCCGCGGTAGTGAGCGAACCCCAGTGGGACTCCCCGCAAACCAAGGCCCTGGTAGCACGAGCCTGCTATGACTGCCACAGCAACGAGACCAAGTGGACTTGGTACTCCAAGGTAGCGCCTGTTTCCTGGTACGTAGCCCATGATGTTCAGGAAGGTCGTGATGCTCTAAATTTTTCCGAGTGGAGAGTAAATAAAGGTGAAGGGGATGAAGAAGGAGAGGAAGTCGAGGAGATAACCGAGGTGATTTCAGAAGGAGAAATGCCTCCGCGCCAATACTTGCTGATGCACCCCGAGGCTCGCCTGACGAACGCCGAAATCAATACCTTGATCGCCGGCTTGAAAGCGACTTTTGGCGCTGAAGGAGCGATGGTCAAATAGCCAGCGTAGGTGGCGGTCTTAGAGGAAGTAAGTGCATGATAACAATTGAAGCCGATCAAACCGAACTCCCCTGGCATTGGAGCGGCTATTCCTTCAGAGCTATGAATACCCGGGTCCAAGCCTGGCTCTTTAGCCAGACAGACAGCCCGGTGCTGCCGGATGTCCAGCGGCTGTTTCACAGCTTTGAAAAACGCCTCTCGCGTTTTGACCCACAGAGCGAGTTGTCACGCCTCAATGCTGATAAAACTGAAGCCTTTCGAGCCAGCCCTATTTTGCTCGATGCCGTCGAAGCTGCGCTCGTCGCTGCCGAGATTACCCACGGCCTGTACGACCCCACGCTTCTGGCTGTGCTGGAGCAGGCCGGTTATGATCGCAGCTTTGAACAAATAGCCCAGGCGCTGCCGCTGACTGAGCTGGCCGGCCCGCTGGCTGCCCCCCCTTCCCCCCGGCTTTCTAGTCGCTCCTTCACCTTTCGCTCTATCACGATCAACCGGGCCAGGCGAGAGATTTATAAGCCGTGCGGCCTGCGGCTCGACCTGGGTGGCATGGGTAAGGGCTGGACGGTTGATCGCGCTGCCGACCGCTTGCAGGGATTGGGACCGTTCCTGGTCAATGCGGGCGGCGATATATTTGCCTACCACTCCCCGCCGGGCCAAAAAGGCTGGGAAATTGATCTGGTCCACCCGCTACGGCCGGAGGAAAGCATGGCCCGGCTACTGCTCCACCACCGGGCGCTGGCGACCTCAACCATTGCCAAACGACGCTGGCGGAGTCAGGGCCAAATCATGCACCATTTGATTGACCCGCGCACCGGCCAGCCGGCCCAAACCGATGCCCTCTCCGTCTCGGTGGTGGCCGACCGCACCGTTATGGCTGAAGTCTACGCCAAAGTCGCCTTGATTGTGGGGGCAGAGCAGGGATTGGCTTATCTACAAAGCCTGCCCGGAGTTGAGGGATTAATCTTCACCGCCGGGTCGCAGATTCTTTACACCCCGGGCCTGGCGGAGATGCTGGACCGGGTGGAACCGGCCGGGTATGTGAATTGACAGGAGAGGGTTTTATGGCTAATCTTTGTGGATCTGCTGGCTGGTGGCCGCACCACCTGGAGAAACCACATGGGCCGAAAACGCAGTTTTGAGCTTTGGGCCGCTCTGGTTGTAATTATTTTGATTACCCTATTGTACCTGTGCGGGGTTATGCGTTTGGGTCTAGCCCCATCTGCCAGCAGCCTGTTTGGGCATGGATTGGGAGTAGTGGGCTTTGTGCTCATGCTCCTGACCGAAACTTTATATTCGCTGCGCAAATGGTCGCGCCGGGCTAAATGGGGCCGTCTGGTCACTTGGCTGCAATTTCACATCTTCACCGGCTTGCTTGGACCGTATTTGGTGCTGCTGCACACCGCCTGGACTTTTAACGGCCTGGCCGGCCTGACCATGCTGCTGACGGTTATCGTGGTGGTCAGCGGCTTTATCGGCCGCTATATTTATACAGCTGTGCCGCGCACCGTTGATGGGGTAGCCCTGGAGGCGGGGGAGTTGGAACGCCAGATTATCGCCGGCGAAGCAGCCCTGAAAAAGTGGCTGTCAACCCACCCGGAAATGGGCGACTCTCTGGCGTACCGGCTGGCTAGCCAACCCCCGGTAGCGCCGGGCGGTTGGTGGTTGGTCTTGGGGCGGGCCTGGTGGGAGTGGCGCTCTCACTGGCAGTGGCAGCGTGATAAACGCCAATTACGGGCGCTGGGGTACACTCAATTACAAGAGTTGGAGGAGTTGCTCACGCGCCGGGAGGCTCTGCGCCGCCAGGTGGCCTCGCTGGCCCTGGTGCGGCAGATGTTAGCTACCTGGCATGCGGTGCATGTCCCCCTGGGAATGAGCCTGTTCACCCTGGCCTTTATTCACATGGGCGCGGCTCTCTATTATGCCACACTGCTCAAATAGCCTTGAAGGTAAGGCCGATGAAAAACCGACCGGGGTGTCTTTCGTTGAGCGGCATCATCATAGCGGGCCTGGTTTTGGTGGGGGTTTTTGGTTTCGTGGTAGTAGGTGGGGGCGCTATCTTCAGTCCTGGACCTCTGAACGCTCAGGCCGGCGAGCCAAAATTGGGTGATGTTAGAACCCATGCCGACTTGAGCCACCACTGTGAAGCCTGCCATGCGCCTTTCTGGGGGCGGGAAATTATGTCGGACCGCTGCCTGGGATGTCACAGCGAGATAGGGGCAGAGTTAAAAGAGCTGTCCAGCCTGCATGGAACGCTTATGACCGGCGCTTTTACGCCCTGCCAGCAGTGCCATACTGAGCATCAAGGGGCGAGCGCCGAACTGACCGTGATTGATCGGGCAAACTTTCCCCATCAAGCGACCGGCTATGATCTAAGAGCACACCGGCGTTTGGCTAACGGCGATCCCTTTACTTGCGCCGGATGCCATCCTCAAAGCCTGACTGACTTCGAACTATTAACCTGCGAGCATTGTCATCATGAGATTGAGGCGGCTTTTACCCAGGCCCATATCAATACCTTTGGCCCGGCGTGCCTGGCCTGCCACGATGGGCTGGATAGCTATGGGACTGTCTTTGACCACAGCATAACATCTTTTCCCCTGGCCGGTAACCATGCCGGCGCCGCCTGCGCCGGGTGCCATCAGGGTCAAAACAATCTGATCAGCTTGCAAGCTACTCCCCAGGAATGTTACGCCTGTCACACCGAAGATGATGCCCATAGCGGCCAGTTTGGGCAAAACTGCGCCGCCTGCCACACCGACAATGGCTGGATTCCGGCCGCTTTTAACGGCCCGCATCCTTTCCCAATGGATCACGGAGCCAGCCGGGCCAGCTCATGCCAAACTTGCCATACTGATAGCCTGCAAACGTATACCTGCTACGCCTGTCACGAACACACGCCTGCCGAAATTGAAGAAAAACATCTCGAAGAGGGCATCCGTGATTTTCAGGATTGCACCCGGTGTCACCCTACCGGACGCGAGGAAGAAGGGGAAGAAGATGAAGACGGCAGAGAAGATGAAAACGACGACGATTAGTCGCCTGTTCGGTTTCGACGATCTCTTCAAAAAGCTTGCCAGGCGCAGGCTTTTTGATTCCAGGGCCAAATTATGAAAAGATTGTCATTGTAGTTTCATCAAAATGTCACATCGGCTTGATAAATTGTAACTACCTGGCGCTGGTCGTGCCTAAATACACCTCGGACGGTAAAAACAGGAAAGAAACAGAACCAATGACGATAAATGCAACCAAAATAAGTCCAAAACGAAAGCAATATAAAGTAACGGGAAGGGCCAAAATTTCTATGGCCGCGCTCAGTCTGCTCAGTTTTATCGGCGGCTGGGATTTGATTGCCCGGCTTGACCAGCAAAAAGAGGCCCAGGCCAGCGGTTTGACGACCATTTCCCCGCCTGTAGCTCAACCTAACCCGCTCCCGTGGCCTACCATTGCCCCGCTCGCCGATGTTCCGCCCATTCCCACCCTCGTTCCCACTTTGACCTTTCAGCCGGCCGGGTTGTCAGCTCCAACCGGGCAGGGGGCCAGCGCCAATCCGGCCACGTTTCAACCTGCTCCCCTTCCAACGCTGGCTCCGCTGCCCACCCTGGCGCCTTTGCCTCCTCTGCCTGTGCCGCCACCTCCTCCCCCGGCGCCATCCTCATCGGGCGGCGGGGGCAATCGGAGTGGGGGTTCGTAAATCAGTTTTTACATTTTATTTTGGAGACCTTATCAATGGTTAGTCAGTCTGAAATTTCTATGCAATCGAATTCAAAGTCTCTGCTTGATGTGTTGATGATCGGTTTGGGGGTATTTGGCGGGGGCATCCTGGCCCTGCTGACGCTCTGGCTCTGGCTGAATTACCGCAGCGATCCGGCTCACAGCCTCCTGTCAAGCATGAGCATAGCCATGGCGGGCCTGCTGCCCGCCTCCTGGCGAGCGTTGCTGGGCGCTGAAACCCAGATGATGGGGCTACCCCTCAGTGGCGACACCAAAGCGTACTGGTATATGGCCCGCGCCGGCGGTATTGTCGGCTATGTGCTGCTGTGGCTCTCGGTGGTTTGGGGCCTGGTACTGAGTACTAAGATTACGGAGGGCTTAGTACCCGCGCCGATTGCCTATGGCTTGCATGAGTTCCTCTCGCTTGGAACGGTACTTTTTGCCGCCGGGCACGCGCTGGTGTTGTTAGGGGATCGTTATATCGGCTTCAATATTTTCCATCTCACCCTCCCTTTTTTTGCCCCCTATAAACCCGTGTGGACCGGCCTGGGTACGATTGGTCTATATCTGAGCGCTATCTTAACGGGTAGTTTTTACCTGCGCAAGCAGATTGGCCAAAAGATTTGGCGAAGCTTGCACTACCTTACTTTTGGGGCCTATCTCCTGGTCTTGCTTCATGGGGTAATGGCCGGCAGTGATAGCGGCCTGAGCGTGATGCGCTTGATCTACTTTAGTACCGGTTTTAGTATGCTCTTCCTGATCTATTACCGGCTCTTTACCCTCAAAAGCAAAGGGACCAGAGTCGCAAAACGCTGATTTCTGGCTGTGTCTGGCAGATTAGGTAATAGTTGAATAACCCGGGGACGCGCCTGCCGTGTCCCCGGCTTTATTTTTTACCCTTCGTTTAACAGGCGATGCATTCAGAAAAGCCATTCTTGTGTTCGCAAAGAAATAGAAAAACGAATATAATTAGGTGGATAACTGCACAAACGGCGGCGATCAGACCGTTGTAAAATATTAATCTTGTCAGGCTTTTTGAATGAACAAGACGAAGGCCCCTATCACACTCGAAAACAAAGAGTCCCTCCAACCGAACACGTTCCCGTTAGATTGGCTTGTCTCTAATTTACGCTGGATTTGGCTGCTGCTTATGGCCCTTTTTGTCATGGGCGAGAATTTGCTCAGTAGTGAGCCTACCCCCAATTTTACCCGGCTCCTCATTCTCGTAGGGGTAGGGGCGGTGCTGAATGCCAGCTACGCTGGCCTGTTGTGGGCCAAATTCTTTCCCAACTGGCTGGCTATTATCGCCGCTATCCTGGATGCTGTTTTGGCTATCGGTTTGATGGTGATGCTGCCCCAGCGCGCCCAGTTGTTGTTACCCATCATGCTCGTTCCGGTGATGCTGGCCGGTCTGCGCTGGAATGGAGAAGCGGGCCTGCTAATGGCTTTACCCATTGCCTTAAGTTACGGCGTGCCGTTGGTGCCGCTGCTCAGTGATAATATTGATCGGGTTAGAGTGGTTAACACCCTGCTAACAGCCGCCGCCAATGCCATTGTTCTGTTTATTGCCGGCGGATTGCCCGGCCCTTTTCTGCGCATGCACCTTGATCTGGCGGCCCAGGCCAACGAAACCGAAATTAAAGGCCTGCGCATCGCCAATGAACGGGGCAAACTCATCTCGGAAATGGCGCTGACCCTCGGCTCGACTCTTAATTATCGCAAGGTTTTGCGGACTATGATTGACCTGGCCTTTTCGGCTATGGCCGAGGTGGGTACCAGAGATGAGTCGACGATTGCGATGGTGCTGCTCTTTGAAGGAGACAGCGAAAATGGGGCTGAACGGCTGACCGTTGCCGCTGGCCGCAACATTGGCCGCGCCGACGAAGGCCGGCGGGTGAGTAGCGAAGAAGGGGTAATTGGCCGGACGATTCGCACGGCTGAAGCGACCGTCACCAACAACGCTCAGAAGGACCGGGTGTTGACCACCTTTGCCTCCACCCCCGGCTGCCGGTCGGCTATCTGCGCGCCGCTGCGGGCGGGTCTCAATACCTATGGGGTGGTCCTCTTTTGCAGTACCGAACCCAATTTTTATAACGAAGAACACAAACAACTCTTGACCACCTTCTGCAGCCAGGCCATCATCACTCTGCAAAACGCCCAGCTTTTTGAAGACCTGCAGCGTGAGCAGCAGAAGATTCTGGAAAAGGAAGCTGAAGCTCGACGGAAATTGGCCCGCGACCTGCACGACGGCCCTACCCAATCCATTGCGGCTATTGCCATGCGACTCAACTTTATCAAGATGGTGCTGCAAAAAGAGGATGTGTCCAAAGCCTACGAAGAGATTGTCAAGGTTGAAGAAATCGCCCAGCGGACTACTCAAGAAATCAGGACGATGCTCTTTGCTATGCGCCCGGTGATTCTGGAAACACAGGGCATCCTGCCGGCCCTGCTACAATATGCCGACCGGTTAAACGCCACCGAATCCTTTAAAGTTAGCGTCAATAATCGCGGTTACAACGGCCAGCTCAACAGTGAAGCCGAAGGGGTTGTCTTTGCGATTGTCGAAGAAGCGGTTGGCAACGCCAAAAAGCATGCCCAGGCCAGCGAGATCAGGATCAGTTTAATCAGCGGCAAAAATAACCTGATCGTCGAAGTTAAAGATAACGGCGTGGGTTTTGATGTCGAACACACCAAGTCAACCTATGACCAGCGCACCAGCTTGGGACTGATTAACCTTGACGAGCGAGCGCAGCTAATCGGTGGGGCTTGTACAATTGAGTCAGCGCGAGGACGCGGTACGACTATCCGGGTTGAAATACCCTACACTGCTGCTATTGAAACAACTCAATGAACGAACAGGGACAACTAATCGCCTGGGCTGTCTTGTCTTTGGCGCTGCCGGTGGGCTGGGCCTGGCGACAAGACCGGCTAACCAAAGCCGGAACTGAGCCGGGTTTGGCAGAGCAGTGGTTGAATTCCGCTGCTCGATTTTTTTATGGGGTGGGCTTGCCTTACCTGGCGCTGATTACCGGGGCCGTGGCGCCTCGATTTTTGGGCTTAAAGGGCCTGGAAAATCTGGCTGCGCTGCCCTGGAGGGAGGATGTTGCAGCCTGGTTTGTTAATCTGCAAAAGGCAGCGGCGCTCATCCCGCTAGAATGCCTGGCTGATGGTGGGGCTATGATCAAGGCGGGTCTGGCAGCGATGCTGCTTCTGGCAGGCATCCGGCTGAGTCTGGCCCGGCTTAGCCTGGCCTTGCCCGTTTCAACCCCCTCCATCGGGGAAATCGTTTTTGAGGGTTTGCATTGGGCTTTTTATCGGGCGATTTTTTGGATCATGACGGGTGATTTATATCTGGGAGTCGTCTGGGGGACGGTTTGGACTCTAGGGGAGTGGACGCTCGTTGCCTGGGTCCAGCAGGATGGAGCCCTTCAAAAGCCGCAACTGCTGGTGAAGGCAATGATTTTAATTGTGACTTCCGCCCTCTTCTTCTATGTCCCCAATCTATGGCTCCTCTGGCCGCTTCAAGGGGCGATGGTTCTCCTGCTGGCCCTTCCTTACCGGGCCAGTCCTGAATTTAGAAAACGGATTTCTGCTTGAAAGATTGGATGGCAAAGCCAAACTTTACCTCTAACCTCTCAGGCATCATTTTTGCACGTCATTTCTACACTTAATTTATGGAGAGAATTTATGGAATTGACCCGCTCCAGCGGCATTTTATTACATCCGACTTCCTTCCCCGGCCCGTACGGGATCGGCGATTTGGGGCAGGCAGCTTTTGATTTTGTTGACTTTTTGGTCGAGGCCAAACAATCGTTGTGGCAGGTGCTGCCGCTGGGGCCAACCGGCTATGGCGACTCGCCTTATGCCTCCTTTTCCTCCTTTGCCGGAAATCCGCTGCTCATCAACCTGGATCAGTTGGTCGAAGCTGGCGATTTGAGCCAAGACGACCTGGCGGATGCGCCTGCTTTCCCCATTGACCAGGTTGACTTTGGCTGGGTCATTCAGTGGAAAGTTCCGCTGCTGGAAAAAGCGGCCCGAAATTTTTTAACCAGGGCCAGCTCCGAGCGCCAGGCCGACTTTAAGGCGTTCTGCGCCGCGCAGGCCGGCTGGCTGGACGATTTTGCCCTGTTCATGGCGGTCAAAGATCACTTCGATCAAAAGGCCAAGGCTGAAGATGTTTTTGGGGCGATGTGGAGCAACTACTGGGATAAGGATATTGCCCTCCGCCGGCCCGCTGCGCTCAAACACTGGCGGCAGGAACAGGCGGAGGCGATTGCGGTTAAAAAAGTGCTGCAATATTACTTCTTTCAGCAGTGGGGTGCGGTCAAGCATTACGCCAACGAGCGTGACATCCAGATCATTGGCGACATCCCCATCTTTGTTGCCCCGGACAGCGTGGACGTTTGGGCCAACCGGGAGCTTTTCTTCCTGGATAAAGAAGGCCAACCTACGGCCGTTGCCGGGGTTCCGCCCGACTACTTCAGCCCGACCGGCCAGTTATGGGGCAATCCGCTTTACAACTGGAAAAAGATGGCTGCTCAGAATTACCGCTGGTGGATCGAGCGCATCAGGGCCACGCTGCGCCTGGTTGATATTATCCGCATTGATCATTTTCGCGGCTTTGAAGCGTATTGGGAGGTACCCTTTGGCGAAGAAACGGCAATCAATGGGCGTTGGGTCAAAGCGCCAGGGATGGAACTGTTCGAAACGGTCGAAAAAGAGCTGGGCACGCTGCCCATCCTGGCCGAAGATTTGGGTGTCATCACTCCGGAGGTCGAGGCCCTGCGCGATCATTTCAAGTTCCCCGGCATGAAGATTCTGCAATTTGCCTTTGACAGCAAAGAGGCCGGCGGCCTCGACGCGACCAACAAGTTTCTGCCCCACAATCACGGGCGCAATGCCGTGGTCTATACCGGCACCCACGATAATGACACCACCAGGGGCTGGTATCGCGAGCGTACCCCTGAAGAAAAGGATTTGATCCGGCGTTACCTGGCCCGGCCCGACGACGATATCGTCTGGGATTTCATCCGGCTGGCCCTGGCCTCGGTGGCCCGGTTTGCCATTGTCCCCTTTCAGGATGTGCTCAATCTGGATAACGACGCTCGTATGAACACCCCCTCGGTGCTGGGCGGCAACTGGGCCTGGCGGTATCGCCCCGCAGCCCTTAACGAGTGGGTGGCGGGCCGGCTGGCGGCCCTGGTGGATTTATACGGGCGAGACCCGGAACTGTGGAAGAAGAAGGCCAGGGCTGAAGCCGAGGCTAAGGTGAAGGCTGAGGCTGAGGCGAAGGCTAAGTAAAAAGAGACCTCAGGGTTTTAGACCCTGAGGTCTTATTTTTTTGGGGTTAGCCTCGAACTAAAGCTCGGGGCTAGTAGCTAAAGTATGCTCAAGCATACTAAAAGAGTGAACCAACCAGGCAGAAATAGAGTCGGCTGAAGACGACTTGAGCTAACAGCCTGAGATTTTAATCTCAGGCGTAAGGGCTTACCGCGTCATCTGGACTTCTTTGACGACAGCCGCAAGCCGGCTGATGCCCTCGTTGATTTCTTCCGGGCTGAGGGCACAGTAGGGCAGGCGCAGGAAGCGCTCCCCGCCGCCGTTAGGGAAGAAGGCCTGTCCGTCGGCCAGGTTTAAGTTGTGGGCTTTGGCTTGCTCACGCACCTGGACGGTGCTGGTCCCTGCCGGCAGCGTCACCGACAGGAAAAAGCCGCCATCGGGCCGGGTCGTCTCGGCGTCGGGCAGGTGTTTATCCAGGGCGTCCAGGCAGGCCTGGAGGCGCGGGGCATAGAGCGCCTTCAAGCGTTCAACCTGGGCGGGCAGCCGGCCGCCGTTGCAGTACTCATAGACGATGCCATGCGAGAGCAGCGACGGGGTAATGTAGGTATCCTCGGCAATTTTGGCAACTTTCTTGAGCAGGTCTGCCGGGCCGTAAAGAATGCCGACCCGCGGGCCAGGCCCAATCAATTTGCTGAACGACAGCATGTGCAGGGTCATGGCCGGATTCAACTCATACAGCGAAGGCTGCTGCTTGCCCCGGAAGCGCAGCGGGCGGTAGGGTGCGTCCTCGACCAGCCAGAAACCGTGCCGGTTGGCCAGCTCGGCCAGCTTTTGCCGTTTTTCCAGCGAACAGGTCGCCCCGGCCGGGTTTTGAAAATCAGGGATGAGATAAAAGAACTTGGGGACTCGCTCTTTCAGCGCCGCTTCTAACGCTTCGATATTGGGGCCGTCGGCCTCCAGGGGAATGCCAACCACTTTAGCTCCATGCCGCCGCAGCATGGTCAAGGTGCGGTCGTAGGTCGGCGACTCGGTGAAGACGACATCGCCGGGTTGGAGAAAATGGAAGCACAAAAACTCGATGATTTGCAGGGAGCCGTTGGAAGTGAGCACCTGATCTACCGGCACACCCTGCCACTCGGCCAGCCACTCCCGGAGCGGCAAAAAGCCGTAGGCTTGGCCGTACTGCAAAATCGTCGTGCCGTATTTTTCCAGGGCAGTCTTCGAGGCGGCGACCATCTCTTCGACCGGGAAGGATTCGGTGGCGGGCACGCCGCGGGTAAAGTTGATAACGGGTTTGTCGGACATAAATACATCTCCTGATTTAAAGAAAGGAACTCTTGGGAACTTGAAGGAACTGAGGATAACATGGAATAAAATGATTGTCAATCGTCCAAATTGCTTGACACTTCCTGGTATATGGGCTAAACTCAAGGTGTGGTTTCTCTGGGGTTAAGAGATAACCAACAAGCAGCAAGGAAGGGTTCTGGTTTTGGAACGAGTCACGATCAGCCAGGCGATGCAGGATTACCTGAAGGCAATCTACAAGTTACAAGAACGAAGCGAACAGGTTCCGACCTCTGCCCTGGCTGAGTTGCTGGGAGTTGCGCCGGCCTCGGTTACAAATATGTGCAAAAAATTGGCCGACCTGCACCTGGTCGAATACGAGCCGTATCAGGGGGTCAAATTTACGCCTGCGGGTAAAAAGATGGCCCTGGAAATTGTGCGCCATCACCGCTTGATCGAACTGTATCTGGCCGAAGCTTTGAACGTCCCCTGGGACCGGGTCCATGAAGAGGCTGAAAAACTGGAGCATGTAATCAGCGAAGATTTAGAGGATCGCATGGCGGCGGCGCTGGGCAATCCCTTGTTCGACCCGCACGGCGCGCCGATTCCCAGCCGGGCCGGGGCTATTTCCGAGCAACCCAGTGGCCGCCTGGTGGATATGCGCGTCGGTGACCGGTTGATTGTGGTTGAGGTGGACGATGATGATCCGGAGCTGCTTCGCTACCTGGGGAGCATGGGGCTTTACCCTGGCACAGAGCTTTTGCTCCTGTCCCACGCGCCTTTTGACGGCCCCTTGACTCTCTGTATTGGCGACGCCCAGCACAACCTGGGCTACCAGGCCGCCAAGTCCATTCTGGTAGCGCTGCAAGATAAGTAGATCGGGATTAAGGTGACAGGCACTTATCGGGTTAAGAATTGGGCCTATTTGAACAAAGAGTACCTGTATCAGTGCTGAAAAGTGCCTGTCGCCTAGTTTTTCAAGGAGGAATTCGAAGCCATGACTGATTTGAAGGCGATCTATTTGGTCGTTTCCGGGGCCAGCGCGGCCCGCTGCGTCCCCGATTTATTAAAGGCCCTCACCGAATTTGGCCTGCCGGTCTACACCCTGTTGACCGACAGCGCCCACGATATCATCAGCCCCTACAACCTGGCCGACCAGCAGGGCCACCAATTGGTTAGCAGCTACTTTAACCCGGCGCTGTTGAACGGCCGCGAGCCGGGCCTGACCCTCGTTGCACCGGCCACTTTTAATACCATCAGCAAAATCAGCCAGGGCATCGCCGATACCCTGCCCCACTCGTTGATCGCCGAGGCCATCGGAGCCGGCTGGCCGATTATTGTTGTCCCGGCCATGAATCCTTACCTGGCCAACCATCCCCTGGCCCACAAAAGCCTTCAAACCTTGCAGGAGTGGGGTCTTACCGTGTTAGAGTCCCACATGGAAAATGATTTGCTGATGATGGCCACCATTGAAGAAATCATAACAGCCGTTAAAGCGGCCCTAAAATAATTGTGAATTGTGAGTTGTGAATAGTCAATTGTGAATGATGGACAGAATAATCCTCTTTCGTTCACCATTCACAATTAAGGAGCTTGCCTTGACTCACTTGCCCATTGCCCACATGACCCTTTACAAACACGGCGTTGGCTACTTTCGGCGGCGCGGGCCGGTGGAGGGAGAAGCCATCAAATTGACCTTTCGCCGCGAGGAGATGGATGACCTGCTCAAAAGCCTGACGGTGATTGACTATGGCGCCGGCCAGGTTCGCGGGGTGGATTACGAAACGCCCCAAAGCCAGGCCGAGCGGCTGGCCGGCAACTCGATTGTGCTGGACGATACGCGCAGCCTGCGGGACCTGCTGGTCGCCCTGCGCGGGCGTCAGGTGCAGCTTTTGGGCAGCGACGGCAGCGCCGAAACAGGCATTCTGGTTGGCCTGGACGAGGTTGAGGACAAACCACTGGAGCAGTCGGTTGTATCCATCTTGCGGGAAGGGACGGAAACGGTTGCCGTGCTGCCGCTCAACCGGATTGCCGGGGTGGAGCTACGCGACGAGACCGCCGCCGCTGATCTACGTTTCTTTTTACAGACTGCCCTGGGCCAGGAAACCCACCGCTCGATCAATATTCGCCTCAGTCCTGGCAGCCACGATTTGGAGGTTAGCTATATTGCCCCGGCCCCCACATGGCGGGTCAGTTACCGCCTGGTAATGGATGACACGGATGAGGCCGAGTCTAAGGCTGAGGCTAAGACAAAAACTTTGCTACAAGGGTGGGGCATCTTCGACAACCGGCTGGAGGAAGATTTGACCGATATTTCGCTCTCCCTCACCGCCGGGATGCCGATTTCTTTTGTGTATGACCTCTACACGCCGCACACGCCGGAGCGCCCAATTGTGCAGGATGAAAATCGGGTCGCCGCTGCGCCGGTCATGTTTGAGCGGGCGGTAGCAGAAGATATGATGATCGCAGCGGGCGCGCCTCCGCCAGCGCCTGCCCCCATGATGGCCAGGGCAAAAACGGCCACCTTTAGCCGAGTCGCTATGGCCGAGTCGGCAGCCGCCTCCGTAACCAGTGTCGCCACCGGCCAGGCGATGGGCGAGTTGTTCCAGTACAACGTCAGCGTGCCGGTCACGGTTGGGCGCGGGCAGTCGGCCATGGTGCCGATTGTCAGCAGCAGTTTGACCTGCAAGAAGGACTTAATTTACAACGGTGCTAAAATGCCGACCCACCCCGTCGCGACCCTGCGCTTTAACAATGAAACGGGCCTGACCCTGGAACGCGGCCCGGTGACGGTGTTGGAAAACGGTGAGTATGTCGGCGAGGCGGTCCTACCCTTTACTGCCAACGGGGCGGAGACGGTCATCTCCTATGCGGTTGAGCTGGGGATTCATGTTAAAGAAGAGATCAAAACGGAGAGCCAACTGCAATCGCTCTGGATCAAAGAGGGCTATTTGCTGCAAAACTACTACGACATCCGCCGGACAATCTACCGCCTGGATAATCGCACCGCCCAGGCTAAAAACGTTTTGATCGAGCACAGCCTCAACGACTACGTTATTTTTGACACTCCGACCCCGACGGAAAAAACGCTCGATACCCATCGCTACCAGGTTGACGCCCAGGCCGGCAAAGTGACCGAATTTACGGTGCAGGAGCGTTACCTGCGGACGCGCCGCGAGGAACTGCACAACCTGTCCTACCAGGGCTTGCAGCGCTACTTTGCCGACAAGTTGCTGGATCAAAAAGCTTATGAGGGCTTAAAAGCGCTCCTCGACGCCTGGGCGGAGATTGCCCGCCTGGAAAAAGCCGCCGCCGACCAGGAGCAGCAGCGGGGCAAAATTTATAAAGCCCAGGAGCAGGCCCAGAAAAATATGGCCGTGCTATCTAACGCCGGAGAAGAGGGCAAACTGCGCGGGCGCTACGTCAAGCAGCTGACCGAGAGCGAAGAACAACTGGCCGAAGTTGAGCGGACGGTGGCTCGTCTCCAGGCCGAAATTGAACAGAAGAAAACCCGCCTTGAGCAAATGATCGCCACCCTGGCTTCATCATCTTAATGAAGGTTGAAAGCCGCGCCAATGGGCCAGCATTTCCCGCAAGCCCTGCTCTAAATTGAACTGCGGCTGAAAGCCTAGCCCCATCAATTTACTAGAGTCAACCTCAAAGCTTACCTCTGTCAGAATATCCTGATCGGTGTAGCGCACCGACGCGCCCGGCGCCAGCGTCTGTAAGGTCCGGGCGATTTCGTTGACTGTTGGGTTCATCGTGACGGCGTTGATGATCCCCCCTTCGGTGCGGGAGTCGGCCAGGGCCAGCCGCAGGGCGGTGGAGGCGTCGCGCACATGGATCAGCGGGCGAATCTGGTCGCCGCTGCCGTGAATAACCATCGGCTTACCCACCCCGACCAGGTAGGTTAGCTGGCCGGCCACGGCGTCGAAGCGCATGGCCGGAGCGTAGCCAAAGGTCGTGCCCAGGCGCAAAACAGTTACGCGCAGCCCGCGCTGGCCTCCTTGCAGCACTTCCTCCTCACCCCGATGTTTGGCAATGGCATATGGCCCGATGGGATGGCAGGTGTCGCCCTCGCGGAACGGCCCGCCCGGCCCGTAGACGCTGGAGGAACTGGCGTAAACCAGCCGGGGAACGCCGCTGTTGACCGCTGTATCCACCACTGCCGCCGTGCCCCAGTGGTTGACCTGTTCCGTCCACTCCGGGTGGTCAAAACTGAGCGGGGTCCGCACCAGCGCTGCCAGGTGAAACACGATACCTGCGCCGCGCATCGCCCGTTCGAGGTTGAGCCGGTCCAGAATATCGCCGTTAACAAATTCAAAGCGACCTTCGGCGGGCAGATCCATTAAACCGCAGAAATGCTGCCGGTGTAGATTGTCGTAAATGCGGATCGTCCAGCCGGTTAGGGCCGGGTCGGCGGCCAGGTCACGAATCAGTTGTGAGCCGATATAGCCGGCTCCGCCAGTTACCAAGATAATACCGGATGGGGTGGTCATAACTTTTCTCCTATCGGCGGGTCAGTCCCAGGTGCAGCCCGCATTCAACTTTATCCAGCCCGGCCCAGCGCCCGGACCGCTCATTCTCGCCGGCATGAACCGGGCGGGTGCAGGGCGCGCAGCCCACGCTCACATAGCCCCAGGCCAGGAGAGGATGAACCGGTAGCTGATATTGGTCAATATAAGCCCAGACTTCTTTTTTGGTCCAATTGAGTAAAGGGTGAATCTTGAGCAGTCCGTCCGTTTCTGGTTCAAGGATGCGCAGGTTGTGGCGATGTTCGGTTTGATCGTGCCGGACGCCGCTAATCCAGGCTTGAAGGCCAGCCGTGGCCCGCTGCATCGGCTCGACCTTGTTGATGTAACAGCACAAATCAGGGTCGCGGCGATACAACCCCTCGCCGTAACGGGCCAGCAGTTCACTTTTTTCCACGGCGGCGCGGACGACGACGATGTTGAGCTGCAGGCGGGTCTGCAATTCGTCCCTAAACTGGAGGGTTTCGGGAAAATGAAAGCCGGTATCAAGAAAAATGACCGGCATGGCCGGGCAGACTTGCGAAATTAAATGCAGCAGGGGCACGCTCTGGGTTTGAAAAGAGGAACTGGCGGCGATATGCGGGGCAAATGTACTCCAGGCCCACTGCAAAATTTCTGCCGGGGATAGGCGCTCAAGGCGATCATTCAGGTCAGGGAGATCCAAATCCGGCACGGTGGTGAAGTCTCCTGTGTGACGAAGCGGCAAGAGGAAATGAGGTAATCTCTACTTATTCGATAAGTACTGTAAATTTTACCCACTCCTCGCCGGTCGTCAAACGAAGCCGCCGGCCATCCGTGGGACGGTAAAGGCCAACCCGCAGTTGATACTGTCCTGGTGCAGTTTGCGCCGGCAGCCACAAGCCGTATCGGTCAACGATGGTTTCGCCAACCGCCCAGGTGGTTGTTGGGCGAGTCCACACGACCGGCTGGCCGTCGGCCTGGGCCGCAAGCTGGCCATCTTGACCCACCAGATGAATGAAAACATGATAATTTTCGCTGAGCGCGGCCTGGCTTTGCCAGTGCAATTCAACAGGCATGACTGCTCCCCCTCGAGTCTGGGGTGGATAGGCCGCTGCAAGCAAGGTGATCGGCTGCTCAAACTCGGCCTTAAGCAAGATCATATTCGCCGCTAAATTGGCCGGAAAGGCGAACAAGACTAACCGCTGGCCGGCAAAGTCATCGCTGCGGGCGCGGAAACCTGCTCGCATCAGTGTTTGCTCGACAGCGCTCTCTTCCGGCGGAATGCCGCTGGGCAGCCACCAGACCTGCCGGTGCGCCGCCATCGTTTCGTTCAAGCGCCGGGTTACCTCGCCCGGCAGCGGAAAGCCGCCGCTTTGCAAGCCCAATACGGGAGCGCGGCCTTTATACAGCTCGGCGAAGGGCATGGCGATTTCCGGGTCATTGGTGATGACGGCATCGGCGGGCCGGACACCCTCATTTAAGGCGCCGACTGCCTGGGTCAGCGGTTGAGCCGGCAGGGTGTGAGTGTGAACCAACAGAAAAGTCGTAGCTCCAAGTGTAGATAGGATACAGATCAAGGGAATTGTCTGCTTAAAAAAAGCCTTAAATCCGCCCGATCCATCCAATCCGCATCCTATTTTTTCTGCACTATTCGCTACGCAAAGCGACTCAGCCACCACGCTTTCTCGCAGATTGAACGCAGCCAGGATCATATTGAACACCAGCACGAGCAACAGCCAGCCGTTCACCTGTCCCTGCCAGGCCCAGGCTAAATCCAGTGACTCGAGGTTGATGAATTTCCACGCTCCGATAAAAGGCGAATAGCGCGGGTCGAAAAAAGTCTGCGGGTCAAACAGGGGCAGGCCGGCGTCGAGCAGCGAGTTCTGGAAGGGGCTGAAATCAATGGCCACGCTGAGGAGTTGGGGGATGAGACCCAATACGGCCAGGGCGAGGAAAAGAACACGGAGGATGGAGGCTGGAAGGCTGGAAGGCTGGAAATTTAAAATCTTATTGAAGGCTTGTGCCACAACCGGAGCCAGAAAGAGTGCCCAAAACGGCAGGGTCGGAACCATAAAGCGCGGCCCCCAGGAATAGCCGCCGTGCCACATGAACCACTTGCCATACAGGAACAGGTGGATCAAGATGACGCTTAAGGCCGTAACGGCTTCGGCCCGGTGGCGGCGAAAAAAGGGCCAAAATCCGGCCAGGCTCAGGAGAAAAATGGGACAGTAGAGAAACAGACCCCGTCCGGGACTGAGGAGTTGGCCGGCCAGCCCCTGCCAGAGGATGCCGCTGAAGGTTTCACTGGGCAGGTAGCCGGTGTTGAACGGATCGCCATAGCGGGAGAGGTTGAAGAAGATGAGACCCAAGGCGGTGAAGACCAACGGAACACAGAAGGCTAAGATAGGAAGGAAAGCGTGGTGCGTGGTGCGTGGTGCGTAATGCATGGTGCGTAATGCGCGAAATAGGTAATAGAGAAGGAGTAGCCCAAACATCGGCACAAACAGCGCCTCGGCGTAACGGGTGGCGACGTTCCAGCCGAGGCAAAGACCGGCGAGAAAGGGGTAGAGGAGCGCAGGGGAGAGGTTTTTTTCACCCCTGCTCCCCTGCTCCTCTGCTCCTCTGCTATACTTGAGTAAGGCATAGGCCGCAGCCAGCAAGAGGAACCCGGAAAACGGGTCGCTGAAGAGAGATTTGGCGTAGGGCCAGGCCAGGGTGGTCAAGCCGAAGGTGAGGGCGGCGGTCAGGCCGGTTCGCCGGGTAAAGCCCAGCTCTTGCAGATAGGCCGACAGCAGGACTGCGGTCAGGGCAGTCACGGTGGCATTAAAAAGCAAACTCACGCCGACCGTACCCCACCAGGGAACGACCAGTCCCAGCCATGTCAGCGGCAGCAGGCCAATCGGCACACCGATGCCTTTGCGCGAGTAGAGTAGCCCATCCAGGCCAAAGGTGCCCTGCTGCAACTCCATCCAACGGATTTGCTCGATGTCGAGCGCGCCCCGCCGGATGATGCTTTCCGCAGTGGCGAACATAGCCAGCCCGTCGCTGGAGTTGATGCGCGGGGTATAGCTCAGGAGGTAGATCGAGAAAAGGAAAAGGAAAAGGGCCAGTTGAAGGACCTGAGGCGTTGAGGCGTGAGGCGTGAGGCGTGATACGTCCCAAGGGGGGGCTTCGCTCTGAGGCGTAGGACGTAGGGCGTCAGGAGTGTTGAGCTTCATGGGTGTATATTTGACTTGTGGTTCAGTTGAGGCAGGGCCAGATGCAAAGTGTGGAGGGAAAGGAGAATAAACTCGAGCCGGGTGGGGCCAAATTCGGCCAGGTTGTTGGCACATTCCTGGAGAATATCGTTTAAGGGTGGCGCAGGTTTCGCCTGGAGCACCTGACAAATCATCTCCTTGAGTAAGGTGGTTCCCTGGGCCAGGTCATCCTGGGCAAAGTTTTCGGCGCAGCGGCCGGTCAGGGGGGCTAGATGGTTACAGCCAGCTTGTTTGGTGAGTTTTTGCAGGGCCAGCATCGCCTGGGCAATGGCAGTGGGGGGATTGGCCTGCACCAAACGCCACTGCTGCATGTAGTAACGCTCTTCCCCGGCCAGGCGGGCCAGGGCCAGGCCAATTTCTGCCCGGAGTGTTTCCACCCGGGTTTGGCGCAGCAGGGCAAAGAGTTCCCCGGTCGCTTCGGTGGCGCGTAATTTACCCAGGGCGGAAGCGTAGGCAATACGCAGCACCTGATTTGGCTCATTTCTAAATTTTTCCAGAAACTGGGGAATGCTGACGGTGTCGCCGAGCATGGCTAGGGCGCGGGCGCTGTCCGCTTCGATGAGATGATAGCCTGAAAAGAGCAGTTTTCGCAGGGGGGGAATCGCTTTGGGGTCGCCCAGCCGGCCCAATGAGTGGATAATCATAAAGGTCAGTTCTGACTCGCCTTCGTCGAGTAACGTGATGAGCGCGTCTACTAATTCGGGTTCCGGCGGCATCCGGCCAATCGAGTGGATAGCTTCGAACCGCACGCTGAAACTGGGGTCTCTGAGCGCCTCGATCAGTTCGCGGGTGCTGAGCGGGTTCTTAGCGTCGCCCATGCGCTCGGTGGTGGCGATGCGGGTCATCTCGTCGCCGGCAAAATTATATTGAATCAGCGACTCCAAGGCCCGAATGGGATTGCCGCGCACGAACATACCGGCAAAACGGCGAAACGAGGTCGCCTCGTCGCTGTGCAACTGGGTGACGGCAACCAATCCCACGGCTAAAAAGGCAAAACTGAGGAGAAATAGAGGCGTGTACGAGTCGAAGGTGAAAATGAAAAAATCAGCCCGGATGTTCTGAGCCAACTCTAGCACCTGGCCGGCCAGCAGCGGCGCCAGCCCGCCGACAATGCTGTACCAGGCATAGTAAATCGCCGTATAAGATGTCTTCTTTTCGGCGGGCATCGCATTGACAAGAAGATAGCGCAGCCAGCTAATCTGCCAGGCCAGGGTCCCCATCCCGGCAATGAAGGCAATGATCATCCCCACCGGCGAACTGAAGGGGCTGTGACGCGGCATCAGAAACCAGGCCACCGGCAGCAGTAACATCAGATCAATACTAAACTGCATGACCGGCTTGCTGCCGTAGCGGTCGGCGGCCCAGCCCCACAGGTAGGATGACAGCAGCGCCCCGGCATATGTGCCGATACTCTGCAAGACGATTTGGCTGTCATTCAGTCCTACCTCTTCTTTCATAAAAAGCGGGACGAAGGAAATCACCGCCGTGCTGCCTACCGTGGCCAGCCCCAGGGCGCTTAAAAAAAAGAGAAAATCCCGGTCGCGCAAAGCCTCGCCCATGCCACGCAGATGACCGGAGCCGGGAGCATGACGCCGGATCGGCGCTCCGCCGGGAACATAGGCAAAAGCCCAGACCGCCACCAGGCCCAGGCCAATACCAACCGCCATCAAGACCAGGTACCGGTTCAATCCAGTCCCCCAGCCGATAACATAACTGGCTATCAGGGTGGCGATGATGCTGGCCAGCGTGGCGGTGATATTGTTGACGGCTCCAAATTTGCCCTGGATGGAAGCGGGAATCGCTTCTTTCCGCCAGGGATAGCCGCCGACCTCGGCAATGGCCCGGCACATGCCAAAGACAAAAATGATCCCGGCCACCCAGATAAACGTGTATTGCGGGCCAAAGCGCAGCACAAAAGCAGGGGTCAGCAGCAGCAGGGCAAAGACGAATTTGCGGATGCCCCAAAAAGCGACATAAACGCGCTTGTACCCTAACCGGGCTACCCCGGGCGCGATAAACGGGGCAACAATGCCGCAAAACGGAATGAGCGACAAGAGAAAGCCGATCTGGCCTTCGTTCAGCCCCAGGTCGTGCAGAAAAAGCAGGAAAACCGTCCCGGCAAACGTCAGGATACAAAACGCTGCGTTGAATGCCTCGGCGGTCAGGAGCCAGGGTAGGCGGCGTATTTTTTCGACGTCGGTGAGGGGAGTCATAAAGAGATACCGGTCTATTTAACGCCTATGGCAGCACTTCCAGCCCCATTTGCTGAAAATGATGATCAAAGGCAAAGATGCGCCGCATGCCCAGACGCCGGGCGACAGCCAATACGGAACAGTCGGTGTAGCTCCAGGTTTTATCGTGATACTGCTCAAAAATCTCCCAGGTGGCTTGTTTGTCCAGGTCGTTCAAAAGTACCGGATAAAAGGCTTTGCTGGCTTTCAACTGGCGGCCAAAGGCAACGGCGTAAGCCGGCCCGAGGCGGGCTTTGGTTAAATTCATCGTTTCGATAAAGACCCACTCCGTTAAAACCGGTTTGACTCGGCCGGCCAGCGACTTGAAATACGCTACCGCTCTGAGATGATTGTCATCTCTGGCGTAGTTGAGGGCATGCAGGGCGCTGGTGTCAATGAGCAAGGTACTCATCGGACTCCTCCGCAACTTTTAGGAGCGGTTGGGTATGGACCGTTTCCACCGGCTCGCCATACAGATAGCGATCCACGTTGGCGCTGATATCCGTCGGCCCTTCGATTTCCTCGGCAACGCCGATGGCTTGCCAGATGGGATCGTGCTGGAGGATTTCTTGCTGGCGGATTTGAATCAACTCATCCAGCATGTTTCTCAATACCGCGGCCATACTCTGCCCGGTCACAAACGCCTCTGATTTCAGGAATTCATAGTGTTCTTCATCAAGAGATACTTGCAGGCGTTGCATTCGTTAATCTCCTCTGAAAATAGTACTCAGTCGTCAGTAGTCAGAAGATATTTTTATGCTTGGTGGTGTGCCACAGGTTCGTGACCTTATAGATAGAATTACATCAATAATATCATATCGTCAAAATGATGTCAATAAATAAGATATGGATATTTGATGTAACTGACCAGCTTTCACTTGAGGATAAATAAGTACAAGCGCCCTCCATCAATATCTTGAATGTGGGCGGGGGACCGCTCGTTAAGCCAGTGCATGAGGGTCTCTTCGGCGGGGGTCGTGACAGAAGCGTCGGCGTCGTAAAGCCAGAGTACATCGGTTTGGGCAGCGATGTGGTCCAGCAGGGCCATAGTCCGGGTCTCGACGGATTGGCCGGGCGGGGCATAGTCGTCGAGCATAAAGAGGCGGTAATCGTGCCGCAAATACGGATAAAACCAATCGTGGACAGGGTGGCTGTTGAGCAGGAGAGCGCCTTTGACCTGCTCGCCCTGCAGGCGGGTGATAGTGGCCGCATAAGGGCTTTGGCGCAGACGCTGCTCAAAATAGCTGCGGCCCAATTGCCATATCGCCGGAATCGCGCCGACCAACAGTAAGACGACAAGGACTGCCAGACCCCAGTTGCGGATTATTTCGACGCGCCGGTTGACGGTTTGAGGCCAGATAAGGAGTAAGAACTCAATCGCCAGAACGACCAGCAAAAAAGTGCGAATGAGCACTGTCGCCGCCAAAAGCCAGTGCTCTTCCGGGAACATAATAAAGAAGAAGTTGGCCTCGATAATGTTGGCTAGGCTGAGAATCGCGGCATAAGTGATGCCGCGCAAATTTGGCAGCAAAAGCGCGATAAAAAAGAGCGGCCAGCCTAACCACTGCGGGCTGTACCCTTTTGACCAGAGCATGAACAGGCATAAGGTGAAACCAACAAAAGCCAGAGCGTTGCGCGGGGCCGACCAATTCAGCGGGCGGGTATAAAAAAAGGCGTAAACCAGACCAAAAAGGGCGGTGACCAGCAACCATGGTACGCGGGTGGGCGGGGCAGCGCCGGGCGTCCAGCTCAGGTCACGCATATCGAGGGGAATAACGCCGTAATCATAATTACCGTCAACCAGCGCCCAAACGGTTTCCCAGGGCTGGCGGGCGCCGGTAATCTGCTGCGGACCGAGAATAAGCGCCGGATTCAGCCGGTAAAACGGCACGGCGATCGCCACCACTGTGATCAGAAAGATGCCAAAATAGAGCGCGAGGCGAGGCAGGTCGAAGGGAATTGTAAATTGTAAATTGTAAATTGTAAATTGATAACGATGTTTTGATAACTGCTGGACGGCTACCGGCATGAGAATAAACGGAATCAGCTTGATCATAAAACCGACGCCGGTAAAAAAGGCGCTGAGGTAAGGCCGCTTTTGCAGCAGCAAGTAGAGGCTGAGCAGGAAGAAAAAAAGGGGGTAACTCTCAAACCAGCCGGTCAGCGTGTAGACGGGGACAAAGAGTGTGGCGTAAATCCAGCAGGGCCGGAGAGAGGAGTAGGGAGTAGGGAGTAGGGAGTAGGAAGACTCGCCGTTCGCCATTCGCCATTCGCCATTCGCCTCTTCGCCTCTTCGCCTCTTCGCCTCTTCGATTTTCAGAGCAAACAGGTATAACAGCACAAAATTCCCAATCTCGAATAACAGAAAAAATCCACCCAACAGCAGGGTGAACCACAGGTTGGGAAAAGTCCAGGGCGGCAGCAGGGTGCTCACTTGGTAAATGGCAATCATGACCACCGGAAAGAGCGGCGGGTAGGTGGTCCAGAGGTTGGCGTAAGGATAGTAACCCTGATGAGTCAACTCGGCGAAGGAGCGGTACCAGTAAAAATCGGAGAAGTCCAGCACCAGGCCGCCCGGCCGAAAGGCCGCCAGGGCCAACAGTCGAAAGGTGACAAAGAGGATCAGTAGCAAAAAAAAGTCGGCATGGCGCTGATAAGCGGATTGAAGCGCGGCCCGCCGCGATCCACTTAAAGAAGGAGAGGTCATGGACGGCCTCGACGCTTGACCAGGAGGCGGTTTGCTGTTTGCCGGAGTTGCGCATCGAGTTCAGCCATGCCGAGAACCCTAGCTTTCTACCGTCGTTGCTGCCGGTTTGGCGGACAGAGGGTCGGAGTCATCCACGGGTTTGCGGTTCAGGCTGAGGGCGCGGGAAAAACCGAAAAAGTAGGTAATTAACCCGCTGATGGGAATAAACGACCACAGGCTGATAAAGCGCACCAGCAGCGCCGTCAAGGTGCTGTCGGCGGTGGAGATGCCCAGGAGAGTCAACAGGCTGATGACGGCGGCCTCGAACTGGCCCAGGGCGCCCGGCATCAACGGCACAATCGTCGCCAGTACGCCGACCATCGCGCTGAAGAGGCTCACACTGAAAGAGACACCGTGGCCGAGGCTGAACAAAACCAGGTGAACAATCAGAGCATCAAACAGCCAGATACCAAAACTCTCGGCCACGATGGCTGCCAGAGCAGCCGGCTTTTGGCCCAAATCACGCACCCCGTGGATTAAAGCGAAGCCAAAATCAACGACTTTTTGGTAGAATGGACGGATCGCTGCCGGCATGAGTCGCCAAACCCAGCCGGGCCGGCGCAGCCACCCTTCGACGCTGGGTACGGCCAACAGACCGGCCAGTCCAAGCCCAAAAAGTAGGCCGGAGCCAACCATGAGCTGCATCACTTCAAACGGCACGCGCCCTTGCAGCGACCAGATAGCGCCAACAATGGCCAAAATGAGCACGGCAAATACATCCAGGGCGCGTTCTGCCGCCAGCGAGGCCAAGCCTTGTGAAACCGGAATTTGATGATCCTGTTTGAGCATGGCGATCCGGCCCAGGTCGCCGGCGCGGGCGGGCAGGATTGAGCTGATGAAAAGGCCGGCAACCAGCAAGGTCTGGGCGTAAAGGGAGGGCACGGGCCGGCCCATCGTTTTGAGGATATGCTGCCAGCGCAGCCCCCGGGCAATGATGCTCACATAAAATGCGGCAAAAGCCAACAAGAGCCACGAGCCGTTGACCCGCGCCAGCGTGTCGAGGCTAAGGTCAATATTACCCAGCCGCAGCAGGCCAAAAATGGTAATGATACTGAGGGCCGCAACAATCAGGAGGTGAGCGTATTTTCTCATTTCGGCAGCACGTCTTTTTGATACCAGGCCCACAGATTGGCCAGCCCCTGAGCGACGGGCGTTTGCGGGTTGTAGTCCAACAAGCGGCGGGCTTTGTCAATATTGGCAAAAGTGACTTTGGGTTCGCTGGCCGGAGCGGGAGGAGTAGAGAGAACCGCCTTCCGCCCCACCAAATCCTCGACGATTTCGACAAAGTCGGCCATCAAAACCGGCTCACCCCGGCCCAGGTTGATGATTTCGTAGCCCAGGGGCCGCTCCAAAGCAGCGATGATGCCGCTGACAATATCGTCCACATAAGTCCAATCCCGTTTCAGTTGGCCGGCGTCAAACAGCTTGATCTCCTCGCCTTTTACAATCCGCTCGGTCACCATATAGGGCATCATATCGGGCCGCCCGCGGGGACCGTACACGCTGAAAAAGCGCAGGGCGGTAAAGTTGAGCTGATGCAGATTGGTGTAGGTATAGCCCATCACCTCGGCGGCTTTTTTGCTGGCCGGGTAGGGAGCGAGGGGCAGGTTGCACGGGTCAGTTTCGATAAAGGGAAGCTGAGTAGTATTGCCGTAGACTGAAGAAGTCGAGGCAAAAACAAAAACCTCTGTGCCATGTTGGCGGGCGGCTTCGAGCAGATCAACTGTGGCCGCAAAGTTGACCTGGGTATAGAGTTTGGCCCGGCCAATCGAGTAACGCACCCCGCCATAGGCCCCCAAATGAGCGATGGCACGGGGTTTGTGTCGAGCAAAAATCTGCTCGACTGCTTCCGTATCACAAATATCATTTTCGTATAGAAAGAAATTATGGTAATTTAGAAAAGAAGCGATATTGGCTCGCTTGCGGGCCGGATCGTAATAATCGTTGAAATTATCAATGGCAATAACCCGTTCATCGCGTTGAAGTAAGGTTTCGGTTAAGTTGCTGCCAATAAACCCGGCCGCGCCGGTGACGAGAATAGACAAGGAAAAAATTCCTTTCACCAATAACAAAGTAGCAGGCAGCGGGGTAGCAGTTTGTCTTTTTGATACTTGCTACTTTGCTACCTGCCCCAACACATACCGGTGGTGCGCCCAAATCGTTTTGAGCTGCCAGGGCAGGGGAGCGTGATCGAGCCAGGCGTACTTCATCACCTGCTCCCGCAGGTCGGGTTGCTCGCCCAGGTAGTAGGCCATGGTGTTCCAGGTCCAGCCCTGGCCGGTGAACTGTGCATTCAGTTTTTTGCTTTTGATGCCCAGGCGTTTGAGCACTTCGGCGGCGGGCATCACCGTATCCGGCCAGGGGGGAACATCCAGCACTCCCTCGTCAATAAAATTGACCCCCGCCGCTCGAAGAGTCTTTTTAATACGACTCATCTGCACCCACTTTTCGTCAACCGTGGGGAAGAAATCCCGGTCAATAACGTACTTGCGCATGAGGTAGCCGACCTGCAAGTTGTTGGGCATGGCTACAAATACCAGCTTACGCGACACCCGCGCCAGTTCCTTCAACAACGCTGCCGCGTTGGGCAGATACCACAGCCCGGCCCACTCCCAGGCCAGATCAAAGCTGTTGTCTTCAAACGGCAGGCAGGCGAAATCCTCGTGATGAATGAAGTTAGCCGGCAGCGCGAGGCGACCCCAGATTTTTTTGACGCCCGCCAGCCGCTCGGCGTGATTGTCCACAAGGGTGACGGCGCAGCCTCGCTCGGCCAGGCGAACCGAGTTGATGCCGCTCACCCCGGCCATGCCATACAGTGGCGCTTCCAGTACCGTCTGCAGGCCATGTCCGTCCACGATTTTATCCAGGTAATCGTTGAGCACAAACCGCTCATAAACGACGCCCAGACCTTCGTTCCAATCGGTCAGATATTTTTTCCAGACGGGTTCAGTGATGGTATTCATGGAGCAGTCAAGCGGTTACTTTGCAACAATTACCGGAATCGCGCAAATCTTAGAACCACAGAGACAAAGAGTTGGCCGAGTCGTTGCCTGCGAATTAATTCGCAGGCTAAAAGCTCAAGTCGGCTCAAGCCGACTCAAGAAGCTTGAATATTGGTTCGTGCTTATCAAGAGCGAGGGGATTCTCCCATTTGGGCCAAAACAGCCTGTCTAAGCGGAGAGTCCGGGTTAACCAGATGAGCGAGGATTGAAAAGTGATTGGCCTCAGGCACAACCAGGCGGCTGATCGGCAACCCCTGTCGCGACCAGGCCGATTCCAGCTCCTGGCTCTGGGCCAGGTATTCTTCTGACTCCGTCCCGCCGACGGTCACAATCAAAGGGCTGCGGCAGGTTGGTGAGAGGAAGACGGGACTGTTACGGCGGGTCATCGCCTCGTCCATACGCACCTCCTCGTTGACATAGCTTAACTGAATGGGGATCAGGTTGAATAAGCCGCTGATGGCGCAGCCCCCTTTGATCAGATCAAGGGGTAAATCGGCGGCCAGAGCGGGCCACTCTGTCGCCATCAGCATGGCCACCAGGTGGCCGCCGGCCGAGTGGCCGGAGATGTAGATTTTATGCGGGTCGCCGTTATACTGGGCGATGTTCTGGTACACCCAGACGATAGCTTGCCGGCATGAGGCGACAATTTCATCCATCGTGGCCTGGGGAGCCAGCGGATAGTTGACCGCCACGTAAGTCATATCGTGGCTCATAAAACTCTCAGCAATGAAATGAAACAGCCTTTTTTCCAGCGAGCGCCAATACCCGCCATGAATGAACGCCTGCACCGGCGCGCCGGGCCGGCCGGCTGGAAAGATGTCCAGGATTTCACGGGGGTGCGGGCCATAGGCTGTGTCGGCCTTAAACTGGACTCGCTGTCGCAGCGACTCACTATCGCGTTCCCACTGTTGCATGATTTGCTCAAATTCGGGCACTCGGGCGCGGTTATTATACTGGCTGTCCAGGGCTTGCTGATCGTAATTTTTATAAATAATCATGGTTTTTGCTCCCGTACAAAAGCAATCAGATCGAGATCTCCCGGCGAGTGGCCATACTCGCTCAAGGCGACGGCAGCCTCGCCCCGAAACTGGGTGCCGTGATTGACCACATGGGCCAGAATATGCCACAGGATCGTTTCCTGGGGAACACCTTTGGTGGTTTTATAACGAATCGGCTGATTAATCGTCTCATCGGTGAGCCGGTTCAAATATATTCGCATCGCCCCTTCTTCCTCAGTCCAGCGCCGCCGCAGCGACTCCAGAGTAGGGAATTCTGCTTCGCTCAGCAGCGCCGAGGGGTAGACGCCTTCCTGGCAGCGCAGCCGCCACACGATTTCCGCCGCCAGGATATGCACCAATGCCCCGCGCACACTGCCGTGGCTCAGCCGGACCGGGGCGGTAAATAGGCTTTCGCTGAGGTGGGCCGCCGCGTTGAGTACACGCGTGTTGGCCCAGTAGTTGTAGTCAAAGAGGGTCAGGATGTCGCCTTTGTTCATCGTTTATTTCCCCTAAAAAATCAACACCACCCCCAACACAACCAACAACAGCCCCATCAACCCATCCCGAATGGCCGCCTTCCAGGCGTCGCCGCGGACGGCGACCGGCTGCCACTTCGAGCGGATGCCCTGCCGCACCAGGATTTTGCCGCTGATGGCCGTTTGTACCGCCGTTAAAACCATCCGCAGTCCAAATAAGAGGACCAGCGCGGCCACAAAAACTTTAAAGATCGTCATCGAATCTTCTCCCAGGCCGGCCGCTTGTCATCGGCATCGCGGATGGCCTGCAACTGGCCACGCAGCTCGACGATTTGATCGCGCAAAAGAGCTGCTTTTTCAAACTCAAGCTCAGCGGCGGCAGCTTTCATCTGTTTCTCCAACTGTTCGATCAGGTGCTCGATTTCGTGGGCCGGCATTGTGCCGGTGATGTTGTAGGCCGCCTGCCGCTCGGCCACCATCTTTTGCCGCTGGCCGTCTTCGCGGGCGGCGACCTCTTCGGTCAGGTCTCTGATCTGTTTGATGATAGAACGCGGCTCGATGCCGTGTTCCTCGTTGTACTTCTGCTGCTTGGCCCGGCGGCGGTTGGTTTCGTCAATGGCAAAGCGCATGGACTCGGTCATGTTGTCGGCGTACATCAGCACCTTGCCGTTGACGTGGCGGGCAGCCCGGCCAATCGTCTGGATGAGGGCCTGCCTGGAGCGCAGGAAGCCCTCTTTGTCGGCGTCCAGAATCGCCACCAGCGACACCTCCGGCAAGTCCAGCCCCTCGCGCAGCAGATTGATCCCGACCACCACATCATAAATTCCCAGGCGCAGGTCACGCAAAATCTCGACCCGCTCCAACGTCTGGATGTCACTGTGCAGGTAGTGGACCTTGATGCCCAGCTCCATCATATAATCGGCCAGGTCTTCGGCCATGCGCTTGGTCAGGGTGGTGATCAGCGCCCGCTCGCCGGCCTTGACCCGCCGGTTGACCTCGCCGATCAGGTCGTCAATTTGGCCCTTGATCGGCCGGACTTCCACTTCGGGGTCAATCAGGCCGGTCGGCCGGATGATCTGCTCGACCACCTGCTGGCTGTGATCCAGTTCATACGGGCCAGGGGTAGCGCTGGTGTAGACAATCTGGTGGATATGATCTTCCCACTCCTGAAAATTGAGCGGGCGGTTGTCCAGGGCGCTGGGCAGGCGGAAGCCATATTCGACCAGCACCTCTTTGCGGCTGCGGTCGCCGAAGTACATGCCCCGAATTTGGGGAATGGACATATGGCTCTCGTCAATGACCATCAGGAAATCATCGGGGAAGTAGTCGAGCAGGGTCCAGGGGGTGCTGCCCGGCTCGCGCCGGCTGAGCGGCCGGCTGTAGTTCTCGATGCCGGAACAGTAACCGACCTCGCGCAGCATTTCCAGGTCAAAACGGGTGCGCTGCTCCAGCCGCTGCGCTTCGAGCAGCTTTTCCTGCGCCCGCAGCTCGGCCAGGCGCTCTTCCAGTTCATTTTCGATGTCAACCAGGGCCTCGGCCAGCTTTTCCTGGGGGGTGATGAAATGTTTGGCCGGGTAGATGTCCAGAGTGGTATGGCGAGCGACCATCTCGCCGGTCAGACTGTTGACCTCGGTAATCCGCTCGATCTCGTCGCCAAAGAACTCGATCCGGTAAACCTGCTCGCCATAAGCGGGCATGATTTCCAGCGTGTCGCCCCGCACCCGGAAGGTGCCCCGTTTGAGGTCATAATCGTTGCGCTCGTAGCGGATGTCAATCAGGTGGCGCAGCACCCTGTCGCGCTTGCGCAGGTCGCCGACCTTGAAATTGATGACCACCTGGCCGTAATCTTCCGGGCTGCCCAAACCGTATATCGCGCTGACGCTGGCGACAATGACCACATCACGCCGCGAGAAAAGGGCAGTGGTGGCGGCCAGGCGCAGCCGGTCAATCTCGTCGTTGATCTGGGCGTCCTTTTCGATGAAGGTATCGGTGCGGGGAATGTAGGCTTCGGGCTGGTAGTAATCGTAGTAGCTGACAAAGTAGGCCACGGCGTTGTTGGGAAAGAACTCTTTGAACTCGCTGTAAAGCTGCGCCGCCAGGGTTTTGTTGTGGGCCATCACCAGCGTCGGTTTCTGCACCTGTTCGATGACCTTGGCGATGGTGTAGGTTTTGCCGGTGCCGGTCGCGCCGAGCAGGGTTTGATGGACCAAGCCAGCTTCAATGCCTTCAACCAGTTCTTTGATCGCCTGCGGCTGGTCGCCGGTGGGCTGATAATCGGAAACCACTTGAAACGTAGGCATAGTTTTCCTCCAGGGGTTGGAGGTCAGGGGTTGGGGGGCAGCAGAATGCTAATCCCTGCCCCCCGACCCCTGGCTCCTTCATTTAGAACAAAAGTTTCAGACAGGAAAGTATACCTTAGCGCAGGCTGAAAGGCAAAGTCATCTTTCGAGTGCGTCTACTACTTCTCAACGAGCCATTCAATGTGGATGAGCTTTTCAGTATGGACAAATTCGGGATCGCCGGTGACCAGTATTCCCCGAAATTCCTGAGTGGCTGCAACGGCAAACGCATCAGCATAGGAAATTGGAAAGTGCGCTTTAAGATGAGCAGCCGCCAAAACACGCTCACGGATGGCTGGGAGGATTTCAAGAGGAAATTGTTCAATAATCACCAGGGTCTTCTGGGCTAAAACCAAGCCGCGTTCACGTTCGGTAATATAAAGAATCTCGCCCAGATTTATTAGAGAAAGGTAGACCTGGGCGATGTGTTGCTCGGCCATTTCCAGAATAGCCTGCACACGGGCCGTGCCGTTTTCACCTTCTAACAAGGCCAGCACCGCGAAACTATCCAAAACGTAGACCGGCACATCACCGTTCACGGGCTATTTCCTGGGCATGTTCATTGAGCAAAGCCTGGACCAGCGAAGAGGAGCCTTTGAGCATCCCTACTGCCTCTCGAATTGGGTTTTCCAGCAGGGGAACGAGAGCCAGCACCCCGCCATAATCCACTACTTGTACCTGGGCACCGGGGGTCAAGCCATACTTTTTGCGTAATTCTACGGGAATGACTACCCACCCTTTGGTTGATACCGTTAATGTTGGCATAAGGACTATCCCCAAATAATTATACATTAGCGATCGTAAGTATAACCTATAACAATAAAATGTCAACAAAAAACCCGAAAGGTAGTGAAGACCTTTCGGGTTTGGTTGCTTCTACTTCCAAATTCAGGGACCGCTCACCTCAATTGATAGGCTGTCCAGGGGCGTGGCCGTCGCCGGATTGCGGCTGGGAGAAATAGAAGCGATAATTTCGTAAGTTCCAGCCGTAGCGGGCGTGGTCCAGCGGAAGGCAGGGCTGGTTAGATCAACAATTTCCTCGGCGATCAGGCCCCCCTCCTGATTCTTGACGTGCCAGATGAGGGCATGCTGGCCTTCAACCGGGGACAGGGCCAGATCGAGGAAACGGCGCACTACCTCCCGGATTTGCGGGTCTTCATTAGGGTCAAAGAGGTTTTGGACAGACACGCCGCGCAGGTTATATTGGGCCACAAATTGGAGTTTGCGGGCCACGCTGGCCGCATTTTCCAGGTAAATGACCTGCTGTCCATTCGTGTCGGGCGGAAAGGCCAGGCGGTAGAGGCCGCTGTCAACATCAAACTGCACCTCCGCCCCGGCCGGCAATCCGCTCAGAGTAAATTCAAGCGGCTGACCTGGCTCAACTGTCGTGGCCCCGCCGCCGACAGCCACCGTGCCCAGCGCCGCCAGGCTCTCTTGATAGCCCAGTTCGCGGGTCTGCCCGTTGGTCTGCTCGATGCTGCGGCCGGACAGGAGCAGTTGCAGCTTATACCGGCTCACCTGTCCCACCGCCCAATCGAGCAGGGCCGCCATTTGCCCCTGGGGAGCGTAGGCGTTAGGGTCGGGCAGGGTCGGCACTTTGACCGCGTCGGCTACCCGGCCAATAGCCTGCCAATCATAAGCGCCGCTGTCCCAGGCGTCGCCCGAAAGCTGCTGAGGCAGCTCGACCCGCACCACCAGCCGCCGCTCTACCGGTAGAGCCGCACGCAGTTCTTCAAGGAAAGAGGTGTACTCCGGGCGCAGGTCCGGGCTAATGCCGCGATAATCAAGCTCGATGCCGTGGTAGCCATTTTCTCGGATTAGACTGACAATCGTGGCGATATGGCGCTGGCGGGCTTCGTCGTCAATTACCAAATTATCAATCAAGTCAGAACGAACCGAGCCGTCGTCAGCCCAGTTGCGCAGGGTGGGGATAATGGTGATATTACCGTTGAGCACGTCGTTTGGCAGGGGCGACGGCGTTCCGGCAATCAAGCCTTCGGCTTCCAGGTAAAGCCCCTGGGGATTTATCTCAAGGGTAGTATCTCTAAAATTCTCCGGCAAAATTTGGTCCGGCAGAAACGTTGCCGCCACATTTGGGTTGAGGGCGTGTGTCTGCATCACGACGACCGAGTCGGGCAGGAAGTCTAAATTCGACTCGATGACCCCCTCGGCGGCGATGACGCGGCTGGGCAGCCAGGCCCAGGCTTCGCCGTTCCAGGTATACAGGTCAAGGGTGCGGTACGGTTCGGCCTCGTTGGGGATGGGCACAGAGAGGGTGACGCGCTTCGGGACCGGCCCGCGCCGCTGAATCTGGTAAAAGGGGCTTTTCATCACCAGATGGCCGGGGATGCTGCTCGCGGCAGCCAGGAGGTTATCACCTACCGCGCCCTCGAGAAAGAGATTGCGCGGGACGCCGTTCAATTTGACCCGGAAGGGACGCTCGACATCCTCCGGCAGAAAGGTCAACTGCATCCCGTCTGGATCGCGCAGGGTGTTGCCTTCCAGGCTAACCTGGGTATAAGAAGGGTCGAGCCGGGAGAGCAACGAGATGGGCGGCAGCAACAGCGCCGCCACCAGCAGGGCCACCAGCAGGGCCATCACCAGCAGCCCGCCCAGGATGACCCAGGGCCAGACTCCGCTCTGAAAATATTCAATTTTGTTTTGATATGGGTTCATTCGATATGGCATCATAAACCTGATTTTACTAATGATGGGCAGGCCGGGCAAAAATCGGTATTGGAGTCACGTTGACCCCCAGCCGGGATAGACATATAATAGAGGGAGATAGCGAGTCTTGGGAGAAGACCCGTGCTACACAAAGAGTTCCTCAGAGGCATCCCTCTTTTCAATAATCTTAATGACGACGACTTACGCCTGATTGCCGGCTGTCTGCGCCCGGAAAGTTACCCCAAGGGGACGGTCATCTTTCGGGAGGGCGATTTTGGCGATACCATGTATGTGGTCGAGTCGGGCCAGGTTGTCGTGTTTCGGGAGGCAACCGGGGAAAAAGTAGCCACTTTGGGGCCGGGCACGTTCGTCGGGGAGATTTCGCTGCTGTTAGGTCAGCCGCGCACGGCCAGCCTGGAAGTTGCGCTTGACGCCCAATTGTGGGCCTTGAACAAGCAGGATTTTGAAGCCCTCGTCAGCACCCGCCCGGCGATTGCCCTGGAAATGACGCGCGAGCTGAGCAAGCGCCTGGTCCGCACCACCCGGCGGAGACGCCCCCATCTGCCCCGGCGGATCACGGCGCTGCTGGGCAGCCAGAAAGCGTTAGCCCTGGGCCGGGCGCTCCAAACCCAACTCAAATCGCCCATTGGTGTGCTGCCCCTGCCCGGCGCGGCGATGGCCGGAGCCGCAGATATCACCCTCAGCGGCGGCTTAATGTTTCTCGGCCACGGCGACCTGACCGTCGAGTCGCTGGCCGAAAGCCTGAGCTACCAGGTGGAAGTTTTCAAGCATATCCTCTTGATCCTGCCGGACGAGCCGGACCCGCTGGCCCAAAAAGCGGTGGACCTGGCCGATACGGTGGTCAGCATCGGCCCGCCGCCGGCCTGGATTTCGAGCCGCAAGGACAAAAAGGATGTCTGGCAGGTCGGCGACGCGGCGGAGGACCCATCTCGAATAGCCCGGCGGCTGACCGGTCGCACCGTGGGCCTGGCCCTGTCGAGCGGTGGCTCGCGCGGCCTGGCTCATATCGGGGTCATCAAAGTTTTGCTGGAGGAAAAGATTCCGGTGGACCTGGTCGCCGGCACCAGCGCCGGGGCCTGGTTCAGCGCCTTCTATGCCCTGGGCTGGGACTGGCCGCGCTTTGCCCGCTTTACCGAGGAAATTAAAAGCTTCAACCGCTTCCCCAATTGGGATTTCAACATTCCGCCCCGCACGGCCATTTTGAAAGGCCGCCTGGCCCGCGACCGGATCATCAACCGCAGCGTCGAGGGGCGGACCTTTGCCGAGGTCAAAACGCCGCTGTACATCGTCGCCGCCGATATTTTTACCGGCGAAGAGGTCGTTTTTGACTCCGGTCCTCTGGCCGACGCCATTCGCGCCAGCCTCAGCCTGCCGGTGCTGGTGGACCCCTGGCAGTATCAGGGCCGCTTTTTGGTGGACGGCGGGATTGTCAACCCGTTGCCGGCCAGCGTGCTGCGGGAACGGGGCGCGGATATTGTCATTGCCTCCAGCGTGGTCCAGCCCATGCGCGATTCCTTCAGCGGGCGCAAAGACCGCCGCCCCAGCATCCTGCAGGTGGTGTTCAATATGTTCAGCGCCATGGAAGCCGAAGTGATTGACAAGCAGTTGCCCCTGATTGACGTACTGATCCACCACAAAGTCGCGGCCAAGCACAGCCTGGATTTTGAGCAGGTTCACGATTTGGTGCGCATGGGCGAGGAGTCAGCCCGGCGCATGCTGCCGGAGATCAAAGCGGCGATTGAGTCGCCGCCGGAGGGGTAGGTATTCAGGTGTGAGGTGGGGATAAAGCAAGCCTGTAGCGGCCTGAGCTTAGCCGCCGAGCCAGCAGGAGCGGGTATGCTAAAAAGTGACATCGCGGGCAAGCTGTGATCAACAATCGCTGCGATAGGCGGTCGGCTGTAGCGAATGGTTAGCCAGCCCAGGGTGGAACAAGTATCTCATTGCCTTACTCATTATACCGCCGCCCTTCTTGAATAAATTGAACAATCTCGGTCGCCTTTATCCCTAAATCTATCCCCGATACATCTAAAGGTGATGCCTTTTTGGTGACAGGTTTGACCACAAACTCTTGACCATCTTTCCGTTTTATTCTTACTTCCCCTTCTTCCAAGACTTCATCTAATAATTGGGCTAACTTTTGCCTTGCTTCAGAATAAGTATAGACCATCATTGTTACACCCTTATCACTTTGACCTTAAACTGTTCGGCTATTGTTAGTAGTGTCTCATCTAAGGAAAGTAGTACCGTATTATATTTTTGAGCACAGCGGAGCAAATATGCATCGTAAGCATAAATATTCCATTGTTTGGCAATACTCAAAGCCTCTTCCAACTCAATTTCAACAAAGCGGATGGGAATTTGCTTATAGATCTCAACCGCTTTGAGTGACTCCTCCAAGCTGATACGATTTCGTTTGAACATAGCTGAAAAAGCATTGCCAATTTCCCAATGAATGGAGGCAGGAGCAATGAGATCAGCTGCTTGCGTCGCTTGAATAATGGCTGGTTTGGAAGATTCATTGACAATAACGGCAATAATAATTGAGGTATCTACAACAATATCTACCATAAGCTACCCTTATCATATTTGTACAATTGTACAATATTGTAGCGCATATGGGATAAATGGTAAAATTTGTTGAGCGATTCTATCGGTTTAATTGGGGGAAGAAGGAACACAAGCAGGTTTTGGCTGGCTAACGCCCTGCGCATCACCCGCGCCCATGAAACGCTAAATTAAAGGCTGGCTCAAAGCGCATAAGTCACCTTCAATAAATGCCAGGGTTGTGGCGTCGGGTGGATGCGCTTGTTGGGCCGCGTTTTGTGCACATTGATTTCTTGCTATTCCCACCTGACAAGATGTTCCGGTACTAAATTGTGAGGCGTGACATACCTTGATTTAATTTGATGATTTTCAACCAATCTAACTTTTACTCGCCTGTTAGTTACCTGAAGCACTGTGACTTTCGTACCCCAAAATAATGCATCTGCAAATCTTTGCCTACACCAAACTAATCGGTCGTCCTGTTGAAAATTTGGGCTGTAGCTTGGGTCCGTAATACGAAAATAACCACTATTATGATCTATACTACCCCTACGATAAACTCCTGCCGCAGCGAGCCCCGGTACTATCGGATATAAAAATAACCAGGGTAAAGTAGCCAAAAAAATAAAAAACAGCGTGGCACTTATAAGAAAACCAAAACTTATCGAAGATACGTCAGAGGGTTGGTCAGGGAAATATCTTACAGTGAGAGTATCTTGATTGGGTGCGCTAAATGGAGGGCAACCGACTGTTTCACTTTTACTGTATTCTTTGCCTTCGACCTCATATTTATACGTAATCGAACAATATACTCCATATCGTCCTGTACCATTTCTGGATGAACTTACAACTTTGGCTTGTGTGGGTATACCAAATAGATAGAACTGTCCCCACCCTATCCAAAGGATACTAAGGCAAAGGATGAGTGCTCCGTCAATTAATAAAGCTATAGAAAGAAAACCAATTTTCTGAAAGGTTGTAAGCCTGGAGAACTCTCTAGCGATTGTACTTACGACTATCATAGGGCTGATTTATCAAACCAACGACAGAGGATCAAGCGTTAGCGGCCCAACGTTTGAGTTAAGCCGCACCGGGTCAGGCGTACAGAGACACATCCACCCTTAG
>JAHDWA010000058.1 GCA_023382535.1 Anaerolineae bacterium
ATCACATCACGGAGTGTCTACCTGTCTATTTGGTCTAATTTGACAGGGGATGAACCCACAGATGTCTACTCCTGGGGTGTTGTGGCTTACGAGTTGCTGACGGGTCGACTCCCCTACCCAGATGCACAAAAGGCGGCCTGGAAGAAGTTCAAACCTCTCGCAGAGTTTCAGTTGACCCTTCCTCGAATCCTACAGGATTTGATTGAGCAAGCACTTTCTCAAGAGCCAAAGAAACGTCCATCTATATCCCAATTGCAGGCTGCCCTCCAGGAGGCGATAGATGGCCTCAGCTAACACCCGTGATGTCGGCGGCAAACAGTATCACGTGCGTCTAATGTCTGAGCATCTTGATCCTGACAGAGTCTTTGCCTCCCGGCTCTATGAGGGTTGGGACCCCCTTTTGCAACGCCAGGTAGCACTCAAGGAAATGGTTGCCTTGCAACAAAATAAGCAAGGCGAGGAATTTCTGAAGCATGCGCGGGACGAGGCGCGCTTGCTGGCCCAACTTGGAGAGCACTCTAATCTTCCGCTCATCTATAATGTGGCCGAGGAAAAAGATTGTGTCTGGTTGGAAATGGAGTTTGTTAAAGGCAAAACCTTGTTTGATCTTTACCTCGGCTCAAACGCCCAGCCACCTGACTGGGGTGGTATCCTGGCCATATTAGAAATTGCGCTTGATGTCTGCCGTGCCCTACTAACGTTGCATCGGCATCATATTGCTCATCGGGATGTTACCCCAGCCAATATTATCGTTGGACCACAGGGAGGGAAATTAGTGGATGTTGGACTGGCTGTTTGGCCTAGCCGTCGAGCCTATGAGGCCTGGGAAGAAGGTGAAGGTACACGTGGTTATCGTGCCCCAGAACAAACTGCCTGGCGGGGACCTCTTACCATCCCTAGCCCAGCCTCTGATGTCTATGGCTTGGGCGCTGTTCTATACCACCTACTAACCGCTTCCCCATTACCACCGCTTCCACCGGGAACAGATCCACCGCCTCCAAGCCACGCCAATGATGCTGTACCACCAGCATTAGATGACTTGATTACTGCCGCTTTGGTCAATAACCCAAAGGAACGACCGAAACCCGGCGAATTCTACGAGCGCTTGCGGGCCATCCGCGATTCTCTGCGGCATAATCCGGCAACAAGTGAGGTCACGAAATCGCAACATGGGGAGACACCTCTTACCCAGGATGCCATACCATCCCCTGCGGAAAAGAAAACTGAACTTAAAGCTGAACAAGGAAGCCTCTCTCCGCCTAATACCCAGAGTTCTAACCTGGCCGAGCGTTACAATGAGAGGGTGCAGAAACCGACAGAACTGCCAAAAACGCCTCCACCTCCGCGGAAGCTAGAAGTAACTATGCCCACTTCAACTGAACAGGTCCGGGCAAAACGAACGCTATTTGCCATCTCTGGCGGATGTTTAATTGCCTGTTTGGGAGTCTCGATAGGATATATTGTGTTACTAAAACTCATCGCAATAATACCTCAACTTTGGGCAGGATGAGGAATGATGAATGAAATATGCCAGATCCGCCATCCCATTACTATTGTCTCAGCCAAAGGCCACGAGTTGCCCCTTGACGACAAGCTGAAACATAGCCCAAATTCAATTTCCAATGTTTCACATATCGCTAGAGTCCTCAATCATATGACTGAGGGAGTACCAACCGTACTAAAGAGTGAAATGTCTGGGCAATATGGACAGCAGGCAGTTGTTTACTTTTGCACCCCTGAGTTTGTGGCCCGGTGCGTCGCCAAAGAAGAAATTTATCTTCTACTTGCCCTCACTGCACCCGATTTTATTTATCGGCACTTACCAAATTGGAAATCTATACGTGTTCGTCCCACTCGATGGCAAGTGCTGGCTACCGGCAGCCACTCTGAAACCTCCGGTGGCCGAACCGGATATCAACTTATCCAGCAACATTTTAAGGCTCATCTAGCCCTCCTTGATACCCCCGAACCTGTAGAAGAGAAGTACTTATCACCTCATCAGCAAGCCTATCTTGAATTGTTACGAGATCATATTGCCCTAACCCGGCAGGTTCAAGAAGATCGTGCTCGTAATCGTCCCACCGTAGTCTATAACAGTGTGGCGGCTACAGATGCTGAGCGACTGGTACGGGGCACATACACTTTTCAGTTGAGTGAGACTAACCCATTCTCTTTACGTGACTTTGTCTGGGTAGGGTTGGATGGAATGAATCGCCAGGGTCGTAGAGAGCAGGGCCGGGTGACCAGCGTCAAAGGTCGCCAGGTGACTGTTAAGTTCGAGCGGCAAATCGATGCAGCGCAGATTCGTTCCCCAGGAGTGATGGGTTTTGACTTTAACGATATGCAACAGCGGATTCAAGAGCAAGCGCTGGATGCCCTACGTGACGACAAAGCCCTCAATCGAAATTTACTGAATAATATTGTGGATAATGTGTACGTCTCATATCCCCCGCCGCTTAAACCAGAAGCAGGGCCACTTAATCCTTCTCAAAATCGGGCCTTAAATTCTGGGCAAGCGATCCAAGATACGCTTCTTATCTGGGGACCGCCAGGGACAGGTAAGACCCATACTATTTCTACGTTAGTCAAGAATCTGGCAGACTATAACAAAAAAATATTGATCACTTCACAGAGCAACCTGGCGGTAGATAACGTTTTAAAGGAATTGGCAGATAACAGCCAAAAAGGATCAAAAAAATTACGGGTGATCCGTATTGGTCATGAAGACCGGGTTGCTCCGAATACCAAACATTTACTGATTGATAACCAAGCCCGTGACCTGCAAATGGGGATTGTGTCTACCACGAATAGGCCTTTTCAGCAGTTGGAGAAGGTGGTCAGTGGTTGGAAAGACGTCGAAACAAAAATTACTGAGTTACGGGCATTAGAACCGTTGTGGAGTAAGCACTTAAAGCAGTGGGAAGAGACGCAACATGCATTGCAGGCGGCCCAGTTGGTCATTTGGAAGCAGCATGAAAAACGTCTCAAGGAACGGATGGCTAAAGCGCATCAAGCTTACCAGCGTGCAGTAAACGCCAGACGGAATGCTGAACGTGTGGCAGGTCTGCTGGAGTGGCTGCTCAAGCGTCGAGGCTGGCCAGTACTCGGCCTGGTAATTGTCGCTCTCAGTAGTTGGCTAGCCAGATATGTTGCCCATACTTATCAGCAGGCCGAAAAGAAGCGAGTTGTTTATATGCGTTTTGCCCATCGCTATCAGGCAGAAGTCGCCGGGTATTATGCTACGGCTTATAAAGGTCCAACCATATTAGCTGCCAAGAAACAAGTACAAGAGGCAGAAACCACGCTTCAAAAATTAGAGGAGGCTGCTCGTAATGGCCTGAGCTTTATCCAGACTTTCCTGGCCCACTCACCTATCCCTTTACCCAAATCAACTGTGGCAACACCTGAAGCACTCGCCAGCTATCTGGGCAGAGTCATCGAGCTAAAAGCGATTTTAGAGTGGCGGTATCGGCTATTAGCCGAATGGCGTGAATGTTTGGAGGAACGGCGTCAGGCCCTCTATCCTGCACTTATCCAGCCAGCCCATGTGGTGGGGGCTACTTGTATTGGTATCGCCACCGATCCCCATTTCCGCAAATTAGAGTTTGATACCGTCATTGCCGACGAGGCCGGGCAAATCCAGGCTTTCGATCTATTAGTACCCCTGGTCCGCGCTCGTCGAGCCATCCTGGTGGGCGACCATCAACAATTACCACCCGTGGTAGATGACGACGTGCGAGCCTTGCTGGATGAGGAAGATGAGGAGAGTATCCGTTTGTTGGAACAGAGTCTTTTTGAACGGCTTTTTGAGCCTACACCCAAAACCCATAAAGTGATGTTGAATACCCAATATCGCATGCCTGTCGAAATTGCTGATTTCATCTCCCAGGCTTTTTACAAGGGAGAATATTATACCGATACTTCTAAGCGATCGTACTCGGCCGATCTCTTCTTCTCTCGGCCCCTTTGTTTCATTGATACGGAACATAGGAAACAGTATCGTGAATACAAAGGCAAAGGAGGGGAGACTGGATGCGCAAATCCCGGCGAGGCAGAGATTCTAGCTCGACTCGCCACAGCCTACCGGAACCAGGATTACAATATCGGCATTATTGTTCCCTACAAGTTACAGGTGGCCGAAGTTCAACGTGCTCTACGCCGGCGTCATTCCGATTTAGATGACGACGCTCTGCGCGAGCTGGTAGCTACTGTTGACGCTTTCCAGGGTAATCAGCGTGACACGATTCTTTTTGGCTTCACCCGCAGCAATAACTGGGGCGGGATTGGCTTCCTATGGGAACTGCGACGCCTCAATGTGACGATCACTCGCGCCCAACGACAATTGGTGTTGGTTGGGGACAGCAAAACGCTAACCGAGGCTACCGACCAGGAGTTTAAGAAGTTTGCCTGTAATTTATTAGATTATATCCGGCAGCGGGGGCAGTATATGAAAATCGAGCAACTGGAGGAGGCGCTTCGTGCCAGGGGATATTGAACGACGCCGGGTCATCTATCACTATCGCCACGCTCTGGAGACAGTGGCAGAGGAGACCGACCTTTTTCCTCGCCGTCTATTCACGGTGATGTTTCCATTATATCAAGTAAATGTACGTGGACACGAACGCCGGGCTGAAAACTATGAGGAGTTAGAGTGGTTTTTTATGCGGGCTATTGGATACGCCCAGGTCCAGAGTGTCAGGGCCTTACAGGATTTCTACGGATTGGATGAACAATCAGTCCGCTATATTGTAGAGGTGCTTAAAACTATTGGCCATTTAACAGAAGCTGGTAATGGTCATTTGACTTTGACTCTGTTAGGACAGGAATCGCTCGCTGCTGAACGTCGTTATGAAGCCTATGAGAGCCGTCAAGTTCTTTATTTCGATGCTTTTACCTGTCACCCTCTACCCGAGACTCACTATGGACTTAAATTTCTTGCTCCCAGCGAGTTAGAAGATAAGGACAAAGCTCTCTTCAGTTTTGATGCGTGGAAACCAGAAGTTCTGGATAACCTGGCTAAGCGCCCTGACAAGGCCAAATACAATGTCCCTGACGAAGTACGAAAATTGGACGAGCTACATGTTGGTTTGGCCTATCTGCCGATGCATATCATCGAAGCAGTATATCACCACAAAGAACAAACTTTTCGGGTGTTTACTAATGTGAGGGGGCAGCGCGATGAATTCTTCAAATCACTTTTTGAGAAACATCCTCGAATTTTGGCCCCTCTACTGGAGGATAAACGAGCGCCGCAAGAAGTAATGGGTTACGGCCTGACAGGGATAGGACTATCCAAAGGCTCGTATCGGCTGGAGTATGCTCCTACAGGTGAGTGGCGAGTGAAGGTTCCCCGGAATTGGATCATGAGCAAACGGCCTGATGGCGCTCTCCGTTTAGCTGACTTAGGAGAGTTTATTCTGGCTGTTGATTACTGCGTGCGGGTATGGAGTGACGATACTGGTCTACGTTACCAGGCGGCATGCCAAAAACTTCTTGACAAATTAGAGCATACTCACGGGGACCCCTCCCCCATCAGAATACAACGACACATTGATAGCGTTTTTAATGGGTTGGAAGTGCCCGTTGCGGAGATTGCCTCGCTTTTAAAGATGGCTCAAGAGCGAAAAATGGGCCGCGCCCTGGATAGACTGGAAAGCGTACTTGATGGGGAAGAGAGCGGTCGAAGATAATATCAATACCAAAAGCCACCTGTCTGACTCAGACCGCCTGGCCCGACTGATGATTGCCGCTTGTTTAGCCTACATCTGGATTATCTATTTAGGTGTAGTTGCTCTGCAAGATGGCTGGCTCGCCCGACTTCATCGGACTGACCGCTGTGATTTGAGTTTGTTTCAACTCGGTTTGCGTTTATTGGACCTGTTGCTCAATGTTGACACCCTATTCCTTTCTCGCTAGTTATGCCTTCTTCCGCTTGATTAAAAGTGTAGGGTAGAAAATGTGAAAATCATAAAAAAGAGATTGACAAAAACCCAAAGGTATTATATACTATTTTTTAGGGAGATCATGAGGAGCAAAGACGAGGCGGACATCGCAATAAAAATTCGTACTGGCTCTACGTATAAATTTTAATAAACCCATCTCCTAACGATAAGATTGAAGACCCCAGATATCTGGGGTCTTTTTTTAGGTGTAACATTTTTACGAATTTCCAAAAACAATTAAAACAACAACAAGGAGGAGCTATGATACACAAGGATCGAGTCTATGCTGGTGTATCTAGAGACGTTGGACATGAAACAGAAAGGCATGTTATAGAATATCTCAAAAAGCATCTTTCAGGCTCCTGGGCACTCGCTCATAATCTACTATTACCCGCTAAATATCGAAATAGTACTCCAGATGAGACCGATCTTGTCTTAATCGGTCCTCCTGGAGTTTACTCCATCGAATTAAAATGGTGGGAAGGGGTAATCTCAGGTGCATTTCAGGACGGTTGGGTTTATTTCACAAAACGCGGCTTTGCACCCGAGTCACGACGGAATCCAATTAAAACGGCCAATGACAAGAAAAATATTCTTTTATCTACACTGCGCGACTGTATGAATGAGCGAATGCCTCCTGTAATGGGAGGTGTTATTTTCCCTCCCGAGTCTAAGTGTCAAATTAAAATTACGCCGCCACCATTTGAGATCAATTTTCCCCTACTCAATCTGGATCAAGTGGCTGATTTCTTCAAAAGAGCTGAAGATGAAGCTGGTCAACGCTTGCGCGGTACTAAATCACTACGTTTGAACGAGGAACAAATTGATCGTATATTTAATATTTTTCGAGGAGCTAGGGACACTTTATCAACTGACACAGAAAGGCACGTAGGCTCCTATGTATTGATGCAACCCTTACACAAGCAAGAAAATGAACACTATATACCCTATCTAGCCTATAACGCATATGTGTCTGTAACGGACACTGTGCTAATTAAAGAATTGAAGCTGGATGAGCATATGCCCGCATCGGAGTATGAAGAGCTGAAGGAAAAGCTTCTTCGAGAAGCCAGAGCACTATTTGTATTGCGTGGCCATCCTAATATTCTGCAAACCTTTGGCCCATTCTCACACGCAGGGAAACTTTATGTAGCTTATGAATGGTTTAACGGGCCTACCCTGGCTAATATTGTTGACGACATTGACTATGAACCTGTAGATTATCTAAAAAATATCATGATCCCAGTCTTAGATGCGATCAGAGCAGCTCATGCTAATAAGATTGTGCATCGAAATCTAACCCCTGATTGTATTGTGGTTTCATTAGATGACTCTGTAAAAATAACTGATTTCGCACTTGCCCGTTTTTTTCAAGGCCAGACGATACATAACTGGACTGCTGCCAAAGTTAGCGCTTATACAGCACCCGAGACATTAACGTCTAATAGTAAGGAAGTTCATTTCGATCCCAGAAGTGACATATATTCTCTGGGTGCGATTTGTTATGAAATTGTAACAGGCTCCCCCCCCGATCCGCCTCACAAAAGAAAAAGTGATGAACTTTCCTTCAAGTCTAGAAATCCTAGTGTTCCTGAAAAAATCAAAAAAGTAATCCAAAAAGCAATGAGCTTGGCACCAGGAAGGCGCTATCAAACAACCGAGGATATGGTGCAAGCCTTACAGGAAGCACTCGTATGACTGAGGACGGATCAAACTGAATAAAGTAAAGCTGGTCAAGTTAAAATACAACGGAAATCAACTGGATTTTTCTTGACCAGATTTCCACTTGAGCTTAACAGTATAATTAGACTCACCGCTTGCTTTTGCTAATCCAAAGAAAGGTGTACCTGCTTCTGCGCCAACAGTGATACCAAATGATACTTCAACTTCTTGAGGGCTTAGATCCTCAAGATGTCGAAGCAAAAATTGCGCGTTTTTCTTAAGGGCCTCAGCAACATCTTCAAAAGATGCAATTATCTTTTTGGGCGCTACAGTTTCTAGCCCCTCCGACTTTTCTTCTACTTCTGCCCAAATAAGGCCACCTGGGGTCTCAACAGGAACAAACTCGCTCATAATATCTGATCTCCTTGTTAATTTTCTACTTCATGATAGGTTGCTGAGGCAAATGAAAGTACTTCTAGAATGACCTCTGATGGTATAAGATAGGCAATCTCGTTACCATAAATGGCACGAATCATCCCAATCAGGTTGCCTTGACTATCGCTCAAGGGGGCACCGCTAGCTCCTGGCTCTAGCTTTGTTGCTCCAGTTTGTGATAGTTTAACCAATTGTTGTGATAGCTCCTCCATGCAGGAAATACCCCTTATCCAATCCCCTATAATTCCTTTAGATCTTACATACGCATAACACCAACATTTTGTAATACCACGATAGTTTTGAGGAACTTCCAGATGTGCTAATGGCAAACCGGCACGTAAAGGAGAAATAATCTTTAAAATGGCGGTGTCCTGTCTTGCTGTCAACCTCTCGGGCTTTGTATTCTCAGGTATTTGGCACCATAGTACTTGTGCATCTAAAGATCCAATTTTAGAGCTGTAATGGATCAGTTTTACTACTTGGTCTTTAGCTTTGTTTGCCTCTGATAGCACATGTGCGCAGGTAATAGCATAGACTTTACCTTGATGAGATACCAGAAAGCCTGTGCCGACTACATCTCCGTCATCATCCAAAATTGCCAAAATAGTCGAACTATATTTGTGTTCCAAAGTTTCCTGAGGTAGCACATTGAGTGGCGATTGTGTAGTAGGTGATCGTAACTCTACCCTTGTGATACGAAGAGGCTGAAGTATAGATTCTCCGGCTAAAAACATTGACATTAGAAGCTGCGCAGCTTCTTTTGGCATCTCAAGCGTAACCAGTACACTACCGGATGTAATTTCTAAAATACGAATCTGATCAGGTTTTATCTTTAGAATACTGGACAATGCGAAGATAAAATTCTTCTGCTCGATTGAACTAAACTCTTCGAGACGACTTTCAAGTTGTACAATTACTTCAGCGGTTACTAACTGCACCTGCTGTAAAGCGTCTTTAAAGTCAAGCCAGGAAGTGAAACGATCTCCTGGAGCAAGCGCAATAGCTTTTTGGATACATTTTTCCAAAGCCCGTGGAATGTCGCTTCGCATTTTAATCATAGAGAGAGGTGAAGGAATATAGCCTGTAGTGTATAAATCGGGAGCCCAAGCACCGCGAGGGTAGGGCCTCTCAAACATAAGCATCTCATATAAGGTAACTCCTAAAGCGAAAATATCAGCTCGAAGGTCAACTTGACCAATTTGTGCCTGTTCAGGAGCCATGTAAGCAGGTGTACCAAAGATAGGCTTTGGTCCTGTGATTGCCTCATACGTTGATGATAATCCCTTTGCCTGAGCCAATCCAAAATCAATGATGCGAATGTGACCATCGTCGCAATAGAAAACATGCTCTGGCTTGATATCTCGGTGGATCACTTCACTTTTCTCGTGAGCGTAATGTAATGCCTCACAGGCTTCGACGCCAATTTTTATGACCTGTTCTATGGGCACTCTCTCCTTTTGTTGGATAATCTCCCTCAAACTTGTTCCTTCTACCCATTCCTGAATCATGTAGCGATTATCAACAAAGTCAATCACAGAGGCAATATAGGGATGTCGAATCTTGGTGAGAATCTGTAATTCGAGTTTATAACGGAGCTGTAGTTCATTGAAAATTTCTGTAGATATTTGATCATCGTATAAAAATGCAGGTTCCTTCACCACTACGATTCGGCGGTTAAGTTGATGATCAATGGCTTTATAAACGTAGCTATTGCTAGTAGCACGGGTACCGATAATCTCACTAATTTGATAGCGATTACCCGGCAAAAAATCGTCTATCGCGAATGGACCTTGCCTTCGTTGAAAAGATGTGAATTGGGAACTTCCTCTTCCCTGTAGCTTATCCTCTAATATTTCGGTCAAAGTCGGATCATAATGCTCTAGATAGGTGACAACTGCTTCAGGCATTGAGGTCTGTACGTTTGTTTCTAGTAGATTAATTTTGGCATCAACTAGTTTTGGCTCTATTTTGTATGCTCGGAGGATTGGAATAACACGATTGTAAGTCCTTCTAATAGGATCCTCAACAAAGGCTCGAATGGAGGATTGAAGGTCTCGATATTGTTGCGGAATACTAAAAAAGAGTTGTATTTGCCAGTTCTTGAGGATGGGGCCTTCATAATAATTATATGCCCACCATCTCTGTTGATAGAGAGGACCTGCTTCCCTAAGTCTTCTGGTCAAAATTCGTTTTCGATTCAGGTAGAGTTGACTACCGAGTTGAAGTAATGCTACTAACAAATCTAGTCGCAACCAGCCGACCGACGGCCAATCACCAGGCTCATAATCATCCAGCGCTATCTCGCCCTCGTGTCCCTTACAAAGTAACGCAATAGGTTCAATAAAGGGATTATTTTGATCCAGGCCCAGATAGGGATAGCCGGGAAGACGTTGAGCTGATCGTCTGATCATCTGGTATGATAATTCTGGATGATATTGCCAAATCAGTGCCAGTTCATCCATCCCTAATTGATGAGGTAAAGCTGTTAAACTCAAACTCTTCAGATCTGGTGTATATAATCCAATATTGCATAACAACGCAGCAGCCGAAGCAGTGAATTTTTCTGCATCGTTAAGCAGCTCATTTGCGGGCAATTGATCCGAAAGCGATCGTATTAAGCGGCACACATCACGGGCTTCATCAATGCTCGGGTAAATTAGGTGTTGATATTCATTATTCCCTCTTCGAATTTCTGGCTCTACTTGATCAATTATCCTGACTAATTCTCTAATCAATTTACTATCATCAGGAGCTAGTTCAAGTAATGTCGCCATACCTTCTTTGGCTCTTTGAGATTTTGCAGGAACAGTAGTTGTTGAGCGAATAGAGGTTACTAAATTAACTTTTCCTTCTTTGATAATCCTCCGTTCTATTTCATCTGGATCTGTTTCCAGCACCGACTTTTTAACTTGGGAGAGGTCAGTATTAGCATAGTATGGTTCATACTTTTCATACTTCTTAGGATTAGATGCTTTAACCAAGTCAAGGAGAGTTTTAATTAACTCTTTTTGTTCGGTGTACTCAAGAAGTTGTTGAACAATCTTGGATTTCCCGGAACTCTCAGCTAATTGATTATAAACAGGCCTAAAGGCAGGCTCATCAAAACAGAGTTGACGTAGTTCTTCATCAGTAAATCCTTCAGTTAATAAGGCTCGGATATTCTTCAAACTGTATTTTTTGTCCATTAATTCCGTCACGCAGTATGTAAAATTTGTACTGTACGATGTTTTCTACGATAACTCTTGAAGCCCTTTTAACGCAGTTATTGGTTTCCATCATTATTTAAAGACTTCAAGTGTATAAACTTTAGCCGGTCCTGAACCTCTTCGTTGCACCCCTAGAACCTTTTCATCCACCATATACTGAATCCAGAAAAGTCGTTCCGCGTCCAAAACGCCAAATTCTTCATAAGGTCGCATCAGGTCGAGTAAAAGACTGGTTGAGAACCAACTCTTGCCTTGTCCCTCTAGGATCGGTATAAGGCGTTTGATCACGCTCTTCTTTTGTTCATCAACACCTTTTTGCCACGTCTCTGCTTTGTCACCCAAGTCCAGGCCCGTCATCGTTTTCCCAGGCACTTTAGGATTTGGCATCTGTTTAGTCCTTAAGAAACGCTCTTGCAAACAGAAATCAAGCGTTGCTTGGGCAATATCTTCTGATTTAGTCAGATGTGCCAGATTATTTACACTCCATTTGGCTCCAGGCATGGGATAATCCTTTGGCTGGTAACACTTGACGTTGAATAGTAATGAGTTGAGATAATGGGGCGCTAGCGCTCGCTGAACGGCTGTGTTTGTTTCGTCGAGGCGATATAGCTCCTTAGTGTTCTCAGTTGAGATTAAAATACCCTCATCAACCAGCATCTGTATCCATTTCAAACGAAATGCTTGACTATTTCCAAAGCCGATAGTCTGGAGTAACGACTCCAGTTTGCTTCGTGTTATATTAGCTTCAAGTCGTAACCAATCATGGCTAACCCGGATAACCGAGTCACGATAGGATAAATATTCGGTTACTCGTTGGTGCCTCTGAATCAAGTACATACGAGTATACGAACCTGACTTACCTTGTACATGTTCAAATTTGATCATTCCTTCACGGTCGGCTAAGTTAAAGATGGATTGGATAACCTTTCTGGCCATACGCGCTTCTAATTGCCTTTTTACCCACGTTGGCTGAAGCCAGTCGTAATTGCTTTTTAGGAGCAAATCATCTATGGCTATGATTAGCCGATCTAAGTGCTGCCGTCCTACGACTTGCAGCCAGATAGGGTGATAATGATTAACTTTTACCCTGATATCTTCTCCTACCGAGTTGATGACAGGTTCCTCTTCGATTAATTTCTGATCTCGCAACACTGTAAGCCAAAGCTGCCGGCCATAATCACTACTGAAAGCAGTGTTAGTTTTCAAAGCCTTCTCAAGTTGAGAGGAGGTAATAGCGGCATTTTGCTCGGTCAATGTTTCTAGGGTTTCTAACACTTGAGCACGCAACTCCAATGCATCTTGAACTAAAAGATTTTCATTGTTTAATTTATAAGGGATAACTTCTGCAAACTTTGTAGCGGATCGGCGCAAGATCCCACGATATATGGCCAAGTTGGCCCACCAATGATTCCACCGAAAGACAGGATAATTGGCTAGCAAATGCGCAATCTGGCTAAAACCAAGCGTCTCCACTTTTCGAGTGACCAAATCATTATCCACAATGATGGCTATTGTCTGCAACATCGTTTCCTCTACTTGCTCGGCGATACGATCACGCAAGGTCAAACCCAATAGATTGTCAATAGAAGCAGCAGGGATCACCCTTCCATAATCCTGTTCGGTCTTACGGTCGGTTGCCCAAATAATGACTGTGCCATATTGTTGGAGAGTTTGAATATTATCTTCCAAACCAGGTTGGCTGCACGCCAGGATAAAGCTCTGATTACGACCAGATTGGTGGGCCATACGTAGAGCATCTTCAGTGATATGAGTGGCAATTGCCCCATGCTGCTCGTCTAGGTGAAATACCAATTCAAGGATACGATAAGCAGATTGGCTTCTGAGACTGTTCAGCACGGCTGCTTCCTCATGATATCGTTCCCAGTCAGCATAGAAAAAGGCCGCCGTCACTGGCCCAAAAGTATGGCTGGCAGCTATCAACCGTTTAATAATCTCGGCAGTACTCAACTCGAACTGGCCGTGACGCCCTAAAAAAACGTGGACACTCTCGTAGTCTATATACAATGTACAACCTCGGAAAGAGGGTTTAGAACTGGTTTTGAGGTACTCCTGTAGCGGAGCAGGTAGGAGTTGTTTGCGACGAGCTCCAATTGGCAAGAGAGGATTTCGGGGTCGCTCAGTCAATCGTGTTCTAATTCCGATTTTCCACAGCCCATCATAGACTTGAGCACATGGGCCTTTAATAATGCGATGACATATCGCCTCAGTTAAATCGGCGTGTTCCTCCGGAATCTCGAACCGAACCTTAATATTGTCCCCGATGTCGTCAATCCAGACTGCTTCCACATAATGGTGCAACCACCAGTCTATTCGCTGATCAACTGATATCTCTTCAAATTCGTTTAAAATGGCAATATTGACCCGATAGTGAGAGATAAAGAGTTGATCGGCTAAAAGTAGCAAATTTGCTAATTCTCTCAGTTTAACCTGTTTCCCCAGAACAACGGTATTTTCCTCAATTGTATGCAACAAGGAACGATCTTGAATACTACAGATTTCAGCCAGCGGCGACAGAAAATCTTCGGTTAAGCCTAAAGAAGGATAATCAGGGAGGTGGAAATTGCTATAGCGAATCATCTCTGCACTTAAACGTGCGCGATTCTGGCGAATCAATTCCAACTTTTGCCACTCACTCAAATGATCATCTGAAACTCCCAGACTAGCCAAATTGGAGGCTTGCATACCAATGTCGTACAATAGAGCAGCCGCAGCCAGAAGAAATCTTTCAATCTCGTTTAACTCGCTTGGATAGCGTTGAACAAAGCTAGATAAGATATTCAGAAGTTGTTCAGCAGTTTCGGGGCCATGGTTGGTAAAGTGGCGGTGAATGGCCATTGCCCATACGCCATCGTTGACATGAGTTCGAATTGACTCAAATAATCCAGAGTACTTACTAGAATGTAATTCCTCGATCAAGTTTGGCATAATCTTATCCGCTCCTATTGATCCCCTTTAAGAACCATGAATACCACAGGATGCAGCTTGTTTAAATAATAAATTGATCCTCCCCCCAGCCCTTTGGATGTTTTGCTTCGCTTAAGAACCTCTGTACGAATAAGCACATCTAACCAGAAGCGTCGATAAGTATCTGAATAGCCAAAATGTTCGGCTTCCAAACTGGAGATTAGAATACTATGGGATAGGCCACTTTTACGGGTGAGTAAAGTAGCTGCCACAATCCGTACAGCACGATTACGTTGCTTTAATGTATTCTGAACCAGTTTGTTTTTTTCATTTAGCCGGACTGTGGAAACGGACCGTCCAGAGTGAGAAGCACTTTCGAGCTTTTCAATTAAGATAATACCTTCATCAGAGGCAAATGAAAGGACCGATTGTGCGGATGCTTGAGTTAAGTAGTTTTCCAATAAACGTAGCAGAGTTGAGGCAGCTATCCACTGATATCCTCGACTTAGTAAGAAATTCTCTACAGTGATGATGAGACGTTGCAGTTGGTTATTGACCAGTTGTGGTATCTCTTGCATAACTGGATGATCTTGGTTCAGCATTAAGGCGGTGGTAGGTGGGAGATGGGGTTTATTAGGATTATTATATTTCTCAGCCAGAATTAAATTTTCAGAGATGAGTAATTCGATCCAAAGACGACGTTTAGCCTCATTTGCGCCAAAAACCCGATGGCTCCTTAGAGATTGTTCAAGTGTGTTAAAGGCAATCCAACGCTTACCATGTAGGGCACTGTCCATTGCCAACAGTAGCCGATCCCGCGTGTCTAAGGCTAGCTGAACTTTTGGATGCTTATCGTTAAGAAAACAAAGGGAATTATCCTGATAATAAGGATCTGATACTTCAGCGACAAGATTTTCTTCAATAGCTTGGTTTAACCACATCTGACCGTTGGAGTCAAAGTGAGCCAGACTGTTCAGCCGTTCTATACATAAACCCTGTGGAATCTGATATGACTCCAGGGTGGCCATTTGGTTATCTAAGATTATGATTAGGGCGGTGAGCATGAAATGTCGAGGGATTTTGAGGGGTGGTTTTTCCAATTCAAGCCTCAAAATATCTTCTATTGGCGTAAATTTGTCAACGGCATTAATCAAATTAGATTTAACAAATTGTTTAATACCCCACAGAACGACCTGATGCCCAAGATTGCGCAGTCGTTGAGTTATAAATTCATAATCTTTGTCATTTGCAACCAGAATAAAAGTGTCAATTGTCCCATTTGTATTGAGTAATGTATTGATTTCCTTGCTAATTTCAGAGTGAGCATTTCGATGGCCGAAGGGAGTAAATTTGGCGACTACTCCTGATTGCTGGAATAGATTGGCCCCATCGTAGCGTGTCCAATCAGCAAAGACATGTATGGCTGCCAATTGTCCATACTGTTTAGCTTCTTCCTTGAATGCCTCAACCATATCGGTAATAGGAATATGGAAAATACGTTGGCGATTAAGCCTCGTGACCAAGCTACCGTAATCTATATAAAGTGCGCAATGTTCTGGTTTCTCTGACATAAGCACCTCCAAAAGGGTCTGTTGAGTTTTCTTGAATGAATTGAAATAACACAGTTACTTGGGGTATAATCGTAAACAGCATCACGATAATTTGGCCTCTACTTTTTGGAGTACCGTCTCAAACTCTTTCCAAGTGGCATAGCGATCACCAGGCGCCAGTTTTATGGCTGTCAAGATGTAGTTTTCTAATTGCTCAGTCACATCAGGGCGACTGGCACGAATGGAGGAAGCAGGTGGGATCGCACCATCCGTATGCAGCGCCGGCGTCCATACACCACGAGGGTAAGGCAATTTACCAACAAGCAACTCATAAAGAGTCACCCCCAGAGAAAAAATATCAGCACGATGGTCTTCTTCGCCCCGTGATTGTTCTTGGGCCATATACAATAAACTTCCAGTTGGTGACTTTTGCTCCGAAAGCGAGGCAGTTATTATTGAGACCAATCCTGGTGCTTGCGCTAAACCAAAGTCAATAATGCGGATATTCCCATCATCACATCTAATTATATTCTCCGGTTTAATATCACGATGAATAAGTCCATGCTTAGCATAAGCGTACCCCAATGCCTCACACACCTGTCGGCCAATTTTTACTACCTCTGGTATCGATATGTGCTCATTATTTTTTTTAGCTTGATTAATCATCTCTCGCAGGCTCTTACCCTCCACCCATATCTGAACCATATAGCGATCACTAACAAATTCATAGGCAGGGGCAATAAAGGTGTGGTGAAGTTGCGCTACGATTTGAATTTCATCTCGGTATCGAGCGAATAAACGTTCGAATTCATCGCTAGAAATAAGATGCTGGTCATAATCATAAAAAAAAGTTGGCTCTTTAATCGCTACTTTTTGCAGGGCAAAGTCATGATCAATCCCCTTATAAACAAAGCTGTTTCCAGTTCGACGAGAGCTAATTACTTCAGTGATTTCATAGCGATTGTTTGACAGACGATCCTTGGGCCTCAAAGGACGATTCCGTAAATAGGCGAACGAGTCTTCAATTGAACTCAAATATGTTTGAAAATGGGTTGAAAAAGCGACATAATTCTCTTGCTCCGTCAGTTTGATCAGTCCGTAGCGTAAAAAATTGTCTACTTCAGTTCGCCCAACTTGATTCACGTCTCCAAATAATATCTGTAGTAGATTACCTAGACTATTATCTTCACGTAAGCGGTCAATAATTCCACGATATAGGCTAATATATTCACTATTTATATATTGAGCAGCTTGATCTATATCTGTTTGTTGTTGTTGGTAAAAGTTTTCGACAATTTCAAAACCAAGCATACTCAACAAGAATGGATAACTCCCACAGTAAAAATTGATTCTATCCTGCTCAGTAGAGGTTATGGACAAACCAGCCAAAGTCAATCGTGAAAAATAGTCCTGCATATCTTTTTTATCGAACATGCCTAGATAGTGTTTCTGAAAGGTGCCGTCAAGCGTAGAATTAGAAGCTATCTGGGTCTCAATTTCACGAATATTGCGTCGTGAAATTGTCACAAGATTGATACCCAATTTAGGATGAGGTAGTTCGCGCAGCCTTTGGAAATCGGGAATATTACCAGCAAAAAGATAGCGAGCGTGGTCAAATTCATCCAAAATAAATAGAGTCCGTATACCGGTCTGGTAGACTTTTTCAAAGAAACGAGTAACTCGTAGATAATTTTCAGCACTATCAACAATTGGCTCATTGGTCTTTTGAACCTCGTCTTGAATAGCGTTAGATAGCCAGCCCAATTTTTTTAGTTCTTCAATACAACGAATCATCAAATCACGAAAAAACAGGTCAGGACGTTCATAAGTTCCAAGATTGATCCAGATCGGCATCATTTTTTTGGCTATTAGTTCATCTTTACGCTCAATAATTCCCTGGTAAGCCAAACTACTTTTGCCAATACGTCGTTCACCAACGATCGCTAAATTTCCTGGCTCAGAGGGACGAATAATTCGGTTCTCGATGGCCTTCAGATTTTGGCTTCGCCCAATGAATTTTTGCCCGTAAACAATTCGACCATAATTAGCGAAAGGATTTTCAATTAGTGGAGAAGAAGATGGTAGCTTGGCTTGACTAGGTGGTTCTTTTTCCCTAACAAGTTTCTTTTGAAAAAAAGACAATACTCTTTGTAAATTTTCCATTCTTTTACTTTCCAATGATGACTTGGGCAAATCGTGTATTTTAATACGCTAATTTTAAGTATTAGCAATCAGCCATTCCTTAAATAATCCAACCCGAATCCAATAAAACTGACCAGCATCACGTGCCACAACATCTCGTTTCACTAAATCTTCCAGAATGACGTCCACTGGTGTTTTGGTACTAGAGGTAATATTGCTGCGACTGCAAGGGCCATTGCGGCTGTTCAGGGCAATGACCCTTAACACCTCGAGTGCATCATCATTGCTAATAGCGTCTGGCGATGTATCACCAGAACTGATCAAATTATCAAATTTATCTATCCCTAAGGCGTTGACTCCACGAATCAGTTCGTTTTTTATTTGATCTACATCGGCTTCAGTCACGAGCCTGGCTCCTCTGCTATTCATATAATCAACCAAGCGATTACAGATGATCTGAATATAAAATGGGCTACCAGCCGTCAGATGCAAAATTCGCTCGATAGCTTGTTCGCGATAGCGACTCTCACCGTGGTAACGAATAGGTTCATCAATCAGTCTACGGGCATATTCGGGCTTGAGGTAAGTAACTCGTTCATCCTGAGCCGTGCCAAACTCATTCGCAAAACGCTCCTTAAATTTCGGCATAACATCCTGACCTGCCAATACAGCGCTAAAATAGTTTTCTTGTAGGAGCGCCTTCCAGTTTTTCATAAATTGATCAGACAGTTTGCCACTCACGATTTGACCATAGATATACGCGAACTCATCGATCATCAGCACAATCCGGGTATGACGCCAATCTTCTTGAGTTAAACAGGCGCGTCTAAATCTCTCGAATATCTCCTTGAAATATGCCAGGGGGCTAGGATGTTGGTAAAACTCATTGATGTTTGGGAAAGAAATGTTTAGCGAACTGAAGCCCTGAGTTACTCTATCTTCAACTGCAAACCCTAACTTGGCTATGATACCCCAAAGTATCTGGTAGAGTAAGGGGGTTTTTGAATAATCGTCAAGGATTGAGCCGATATTTCCAATATCCAACACCAATATGTCTTTATTGACCTGAAATTTAGTGTTAAGATGATAGAGAATTGAGGACTTGCCAGCTCGTTTCTGTCCAAAAATAACAATACATTTACTTTGGTCACGTGAATCAATAATTGCCTGAGCCACGTTTTCAATCAATTCTTCCCGTCCATAGAACATTTCAGGTTTAGCAACAATACCTCCCTCAGCATAAGAAGCATAAGGATTTTCGATCTCTTCGAACTCATCCTCCGGATAAAGGCGAACCGATAGGTTTTGGATAGGGGTTTCAATGCTCTCTTCCGAGCGAGTGCGATATTTAGCATATACCGATAAAGAAAACGCTTCAGACCGAAGAACAGGTTGCGAAACCTGAATAGGTACTTTGACGATTTCCTGATTTCCTCCGCGTAAAGAGCCATCAAGTTTGACTGTTGACTCTATCACGTTAAAGTATCCTTTTTCCTCCTGAAAGACTGTTAATTCAGGAGCTTCGGCCGGACTACGTCCTATTTGATTGGCAACAACGATTTGTATCTCAATTCGATTGTCCGGATCAGGCATATATGACTCTACAGCCAAGCGAATTGATAACTCCGGCACAGACTGCTGGTATAATTCGTCTAATTTCTCTTTTGTCTTTTTTTGAATTTTCTCAACAACAGGTATAAATTCCTCAATTGAGAGTTTGGTGGGATTGTCGGCTATTTCTACCAGCAACTCTTGACATCGCTTATCAATTTGAAAGCATAATCTCTCTTGTTCCTCAAACGTAACTTCTTTACAAAGCTCAAGTGCCATTTCCAAAATTTTCTGTAATTCGTCAACCCTTTGTTTATCCAGCTCAAAGAAAAGGAACACTTTAAGCGAATTGGTCCGGCCAATACTATCTTCAAGCCAGACGGTGGTTAATTCTACTCGTCTTAAAAAGCGGAACTCATCAGAAACTGTGCGCGCTTTTTCGAGATATTCATTACGCAACTTGTTCCAGACGCTGATAAAATCGGTAAATTTTGCAGTTGATTTATTAGTAGTAAGACCCATAGATTGTAAATACTTTATAGCCAATCGTTGGGAAGATTTATTGTCATACAGGCGATTTAGAATACGAGTTGATGCGTAGCGACTCCGAAAGACAAGGTAGGCAATTGCTTCAAAAACTTTATTAGGGTATGGATGACGAACTAAAACTCTTCCAATGGCCTCATCAATAGATGGCCCGTTAGGTTGAAGCGGAATATGGGTTGGACCTAGAGTAGAAAAAAGAAATCTCACCAGCGCATTAACGGCATCCTGTTCATCCCTACTCCGGCTCCGATCACCGTCATATACAGCCAATGCCTCAGTGTACAGTTCTCTAGCACCGTCAAGCAATTTACCTTCCAAAACAGCCGCATCTCCCATTGAGGCAAAGCTACGACCAAGATATCTATAAAACCGGTCTGAACTTTCTCCTTCCTCAAGAATAGAAACTATCTTAGCTGCAGATAGATAATATTCGGCTCGATCACGTGGCCGTCGTGTGCCCAGTTGTGTCGCCAACACTTCAAGCTCCTCAACATCAGAACGACGAAAATTATGAGTCTGAACTCGGTTGGGAGGCACTCCCTTGAATTGGCAACGGTCAAGGAAAAATTTGGCGAATACACTAATTTTTTCACCAGAAAAATCTGAAAAATCAGACAGCATTATCTCAACGATGATATCATCAATCACGTCAGGCTCAGACTCACCAGTTGCTTTCGCCCGATTGATAGCGTCTAATATGGTTAAGGCATAAGTATCAGGAGAGCCATGAAGAAGAGGATCAAGTATCTCTTTTGCTCTGTCAAAAGATTTCTGTTGATATAAACAAAGAGCCAAGTTCCGGCGGGTCACTTTACTATCTGGTTGTATCTCAAGCAGTTGACTAAGATAAATCTCGGCTTTACTGTAATCTTTCAGAGCTAAATAACTGGTAGATATTTTCCCAAGTACTCTGGCTTTTTCAGCCTGGTCTGTCAAATTCTGTGAAAGTTGGGGTTGGAGTAGATTGATTGCTTTATCATGTTGGCCGGTCTGCTGGTAAAGATGGATTAGCATATTGTCTAGAGATTTAGGGTCAACTATTCTAGTGCGGTTATCTTCTAATACTTTGACTGCTTCTTGGCGACGTCCCAATTTTTCCATCAGAAATGTCGCTAACTCCTTAACAGTCCGCTCAATGTTACCGCCTTTTCTTATTTCAGCGTAAAGCGCCTCAACTCTTTGTTCTAGATCATTTTGACTGGATACGGACTGTATCTGAATTTTCTTCTCCGGAGGGGAAGGTTTTGCCGGCTTAGATTTCGGAGATTTCTTTTCATCAATATCCAAAAGAGCTATCTCCTTTGGGTGCTGAGTTGATACCTGATTTAGAGGTGTTTCAAATTTGTTAAAGGCATCTATAGCTAAGGATTTTAAGAAGCCTCCATTTAGACTTTTTTGCACCAAATCTGCTGCTATGATCTCTCGATTAGAGACTAACAAAAGATATATCCCGGTCTCGAAAAGTATCCTCTCATCATCTTCACTCCAATATCGCCTGGATTTAATCAGGGAGACTAAGTCAGAATAATTAAAGTTTTGCAACAAGAGGCTAATATAAACTAGCCAAGCATCCTGCTCTCTCGCAAGGGAAGATTTTTGTAAAAATTGGCCCAAACTATGGTAGGCTATATCCTTCTGTTCGACTGCTAAGGTTAACACTGCCAAATTATACCAATCATCAACTTGCGCAAAGGTCCGAGCAGCCTCTTGGTAATATTTGATAGCATTTTCTATATTCGCAGAAAGAAAATAAAAATAGGCCAAATGACGTTTTATCGTAAGTATGTTTGGGAACGAGTAATCTAAAGCTTTTAGTTTAGCAGCAATGCGTTGAGACCTGCCAAATTTTGCCTCTAATTCACCTATTCTTTTACTATAATCATAGATACTTCTAATTTCTTGCCAGAAAGGTTGAACCACTCTATATACTTTTCGATCTTTAAGCTCGTCTATTGGAAAGAGAGGATCAGGAGGCCTTAGGTCAATCTTTGCTAGCGATAATTGGGCATTAAAGCCAGTTTTGATTTCCAAGAGTCTTTCTAGCAAATGTGGCTCTATAGATTGTGAGGGTAGAGGTATGCTCTGCACTTCATTTAATTGACTAACTGATTGTAGCGATTCAGTACCTAAGTTGGGTCTAAATTGAGATTTTGAGGGTAACTCATTTAGTTGAGGTGTTTCTGCTACTTCTACTTGCCAATGAGCTATCGTTTCAATTGTGATGGTTGTTGTTTTTCCGTTGTCTTCTACAGTGACATGGTCACGTCCGATTTCCATTAAGTGACCAGTAATTGTACTCCCATCTTTAAGTGAGAAAGTAACTTTACTGCCGATTGAAACCTGTCGTTGAATAATTTGTGAAAGCATAATGTATTTCATACCTATAAAACTAACATTTTACTAAACTATAGAAATCCAGTTAAGCCACTGAAATATGAAAGAACCATTACTTTAATTAGTATAGACAAAAATTACTTTAACACCTTTTTTAGCGTATTTTCAAAATCTTGCCAAGTAGCATAACGATTTTCTGGCGTTAGATCCATGGCCTTAAAAATGCAAATTTCTAACGTCCTAGGAATATCAGAGCGTAGATTATGGATAGGTAGAGGGTCAGGTATGACTACATTTGTATATAGAGCTGGTAACCATGCTCCCCGAGGGTAAGGATGTCTACCTGTAAGTAACTCATACAAGGTCACGCCCAAAGAAAAAATATCAGCTTGAGGTTCTCCTTCCCTGTGAGCCTGCTCTGGTGCCATGTAAAGTAATGTACCTTGACCAATTTCAGCCTCAGCATATGGGCTATAGCTAATTGATGACAAATTTTTCGCCAAAGCGAGACCAAAATCTATAATTCGGATATTCCCATCATCACAGATAAATACATGTTCGGGCTTGATATCTCGATGGATCACCGCACCTCGAGTATAAGCATATCCTAAAGCTTGACAAGCCTGTACACCAATTTCTACAATCCTCTCTATGGGTAATTCCTTCTTTTCTTCAATGATCTTACGTAAACTTACACCCTCAACCCAAGACTGGATCATATAGCGATTAGCAATAAAGTCATATACTTTAGCAATGTAAGCATGGTCTAACTTTGCTAAAATCTTCACTTCACGTTGATACCTCTTTTGCAGGCGCACAAATTCTTCTTCAGGCAAGTTCTTATAAAAGAAAACTGGTTCCTTTATGGCAACTTCTTGTTTCGCAACATGATGATCAATTCCTTTATAAACCCGACTGTTTCCCATATTGTAAACTACCTGCGTGATTTCATAACGTTCGCCTGAGAGAAAACTCCCGACCTGCAAAGGTTGATCATTCTGTGAGTTGGAGGATGTTTCGTCTCTATTGTTTGGTGATGATTCTATTGTGGCTTGCTGCTGACCTCGCTCAAGCCTAACATGGATAGCCCGAATCAAATCTTCTAGGGTGGTACGCAAACCTGTAATTCGTTTGGGAAATTGGGCAAATGCGGCAACTATCTGGTCAGCTTCAGGCAAAAACAATTTCGAGAGTATTGGATAGTTCGTAATGGGGGTTTCATTCCAGCTTTCTAGTTGCTGTTTTAGATTTATATAATTAGCGTTTGTCGTATCGTTACTACGCTCGGCAGCATAAACCAGCCGCGACACATCAACTAACTGTTCATTACAATGGTCTAGTTTTTGCTGAAGGTCGGTTACAGTTGCGGTTTTTAGATTCTTTCGTATTTCACCGATTTGTTGATTTATTCGGTTTTCCAACTCCTTAATGGTGTTATAATGCTGGCGGTAGTAGTCATAATTAAGCTGCAATTTATGCCGATAAATCTCCAGACGGGCCAAGTCATCAAGTATTTGTGAAATTACTTTATCTTGATTGTCTTTGATTATAAGGGTTGATGATGCCGGGATTAAGACATAACGATTTAAGTGGGGCCAAGCAGCGCAGATTAGGGGAGTGGGTAACGCTTGAAAACAACTCACCGCACTTGGGTAGCCTTCTTCAGCAAAAAGGCCGAAAGGGATTTCTTTAAGGGAAGCATTCACCACATTCCGGCCGACATAAACTTGTATATCAAATTCAATCTTGAGCTTGGTAAAAATTGGACCCAGTTTAACTTGTTGAAGATCCGCTGCGATAGCGTTTAAAGGGGCAAAATATTCGTTATCGTAACTTGAGAGAAATAGCAAGTAAACGCAGTAATCTGGCCCAATGATTGCTTTTACCATTCGCTGATATACATCCTCACTGGGCTGTTCCTCCCTTACAATCACACTAGTAGGTTCATCCTCTGATGGAAAAAAACTTGGGCTAGGAGACTTAATCCCAAATGCTACAGTCAATTCCCAAATATTGTTCAGGATCTCTTCATGATCTGATCCATTTTCATAAAAACAACCCGTTATTTGGACGCCAGTCGGGGTTTTTACAGCAAGAGATTGTAGCCGAAAATCAGCAGAGATATTATCTTCACTGAATTGTTTTTCGAGGAATAAAAATCCGGCCGCATCAAACAAGTCGTTTCTCTGCATTTCATCCAGATTTAGAACTTTAGCAATACGATTAACATACTCGGGGGAACGCGGTGGAGATTGTCCACTAAGATAGCGGCTAATCGTTGCTTGGCTGATACCTGATTCCTTTGCTAACCAGGCTGCGGGACGATCAAGTTTTACCAGTTGACTATTGATGAGCTGACCAAAACTAAATCTGTCAAACATTGACAAAGATTCTTTCATACGTGCAAGGGAATACCACATCCTTGCAACAAATTGATCCATCTCTGCAAAAAGTCCATTCCTGACTGAAAGATGAGTTATGTAATAATAAAGGCGCTTAAGCAAAACTAATCAGGACAGTGCTATATCACTATCATTCAGACCAGGAGTGAAAAAATGACTTTTACAGAATTAATGCTTTTCTTTATTCTATTAGGATTTTTACCATGGCGCATCAGCCATTATGTCAAAGGTTACAGAAAAAGGTACCAAATTTGTTGGCAAATCTACGCAATTTTTTGGCAATTAACACTTGCTCTCACACCCCAGGGCCATAGTAGCTTGCGATTTACGGTACCGCTCATTCAACGGCTAAGTACAACTATTTGGTCAAGCTTAGATAAGTTGACAGAGAAGTAGAGGGAACACCAAATGCTCTCCAACTAGGGTGCCCAGGATAATTGTTCCTCACCCCAACCAAAGGATTTATCTAGCGCATGGGAAACGCGGCCGTTAATGGGGCCATTCAGGTCAAACAGCTTGCGTTGGTTTGTGCCGTCGGCGTTCATCACCCACACGGCCGGGTTTCCCTCTCGATTAGAAACAAAAGCGATAGATTGACCATCGGGCGACCAAACGGGTAATAGGTCGTCGGCGTTTTCAGTAGTCAACTGCGTTAAACTATCCTGGCCTTTACTGGCCGATAGAACGAAGACATGCCAATTGGCGTCACGTTTGAGCGATACCGCCACCCGATCGCCGTCCGGAGCTGTAGCAGGCACAACTGAGCTAGGCGATTTCAGGATCAAATTTGTGCTACCGTCACTGTTTTTAACATACAACCCTGGCGATGAGTCAGAAGTGTAATAGATAATACGATTTCCCAGCCAAGCAGGATTTTCGCCCACGCCTAACTTGTTTTGATTAGCCACGTTACTTTCTGCACCTTCCCATGTACCGAGAGTAAATAGGACAGGTGGCCCTTCACGGCGGGTATGAAAGACGATCTCTCCGTCGCTACGCAGGCTGGGGTGGGCATCCTCCAAGTTCTGTGTCATGAATCGTATATCATTGGCCTCCATACTAAGGCTAGGAAAGAGCACCAGCCGTTGCCCAAAACGATGGGTAGTTGAGGGCCAGGTACGCAGAATAATCCAACGTCCATCTGGGGAAAAAGCAGGCTGGCTGGCGTCTGCAAGAAATAATCTGGGTTGCCAATCTTCAACGGCGCTAGCAATGTAAACGTTGTAGGTACCAGCACCGGTATCGAAAACAGGTACGGCGATTTTGCCAGTAAGGGTGTGACTGGGAGATGAAACCTCAATTACCTGTTCAGGGGTCGGGGTATCGGTGGGTATTGATGTTGGAGTTGGCGTATCTGTATCAGCAGGTTTTGAGGAAGGAGTGGTGGTTGCAGGTTCAGGAGTTAACGTATCCGTCGGAGTCGGTTCAGTGGTAGGAGTGGTGGAGACTGATTCAGGTGTTGGCGTGAAGGTCGAGGCCAGTTCAGATATGGCTGTATTTGTCGCAGATTCGAGTGTTGGAGAATTAGTAGGTGTTGGTTCTACAGTAAATGTTGCAGTAGTTGGTACAGTCGTGGCCGTATCAACAGCGACCAGAGTCGCTGTCCCATCACCTCCAGAAATGACAGTGTGGGGACGTAGTAATGAGATAAAAACGATAGCTAAAATCAGGAGAATACCTGCCATCCCACCAGCTATAGCCCAGATTGGAAATGTCCGGGGTGAGGGGGGCGACGGTGGCGGATTAATTTTTTCTTGTGCTAATTGTCTTTTGGCTCGAGCATCTTGATAGTTATTTAGACCTGCGCGGTGAGCTTCTTCAAGTAACTGATCAAGCGTAGTAATAGCTGCCGCCCATTCTCCTGCTGCTAATTGTTCTTCTCCTTTGGCATAAAGCCAAATCATCAAGCTCTCTCGAGATCTTTTTTCACCGCTTTGAGCCTCTTCATCAGTAGGGTCATCTTTTAGAATCTCGGTGTAGAGACGCAGCGCATCTGTCCACTCATTTTTTTCCTCGAAGCCTCTGGCCGACTCCTTGCTACGAGCGATGTGTAATTGTCGTTCTATTCTTTTCTTTCTTTCAGCAGCATCTTCAAAGTTGCTGGACATTTTGGCTCCTCTTCTCTACCTCATCGTAATATTTGATAGCTTCTTCCAGTTTGCCTTCGTCCTCTAACTTTCTGGCTAAGTGATACAGTCGGTTGAGTTCTTTATATTCGTAGGTTCGCTGCCACTGACTTTGAACATTAAGAAAATTGGGATCATCACGTTTTACATCATCAAAACAAGCAAAGGCTTGATCCCACTCACTCTGATTAGCATAGGCTACTCCTTGGTTATATCGAGTAGCTAGTTTCTGCTGATGATGTGCTGTCTCCAATCGAGCAGCTACATCTTTGTAATTCTTGTCCTCATTGTAGACGACTTCAAGATGCTGGATAGCCTCCAGCCATTTTCCGGCCTGAAAGGCAGCCAGACCAATTTGATATTCGGTATCGCGTTGATCTTGACGTTTAGCCTCAATCAATAGGTCTTGAGTTGGTAGATGGTTAGAGTTTAGTTTTAACACTTCGTTAAAGAGGGTAATCGCATCCCTCCACCGCTCAGTCCGCATACAAAGCTGTCCATTCTCAAAAAGCTCAGCGATTTTGGCCTGCTGCTTAGCCTCTGCGAGTCGCTCGTGAGCATCTTTGTAAGGAGCAAAGTTGTAATCAGAAGCCCGCTTAATTAAGTCAACTAAAACGGCTTCGGCTTCAGCCCAAGCCTCATTGTCGCGATGAGTTTGAGCTTGACGATAGAGATCGGCTAGTTCTTTTTGCTGAATAGCTCGCTTTAGACGATTAGCAGAGTTACGATAATCACGATTAAGTTCGCGCGCCAAATCGGTGACTTGCTGCCAGAATTTAACCGCTTGTACCCAATCTTCCCCTTCTTCAGCCCGAAGGGCAGCCTGGTAGTTGCGTTCGGCTTCCAATAAATGTTGAGCTTCCTTGAGACGTGCTGCCGCATCGCGAAAAGTTTCATCCAGTAGAACCACTTTATCCAAATGTTTTATTGCTCTTTCCAATGCGCTGATGTCGGAGTTAGACTCGCCTTGATTAAAAGCCTGAATCCCTTGGTGGTAATTTTCACCCAAAGTCTGGTTACGTCGAGCAGTTTCTAATCTTCTTTGGGCATCTTCGTGATCATTTTGGAGGGAAAGCACCTCCTCAAATGCTTCAATAGCCGCCAACCATTGATCTTGTAAGGTAGCTTCTATTCCCCGCTGGTAAGCAACTTCAATATTTTGTTGTTTCTGAGCCAGGTTAAGTTTCTCACGACTATCTTTATAACGGTCGCGTTCCTTGAGAATAGTTTGCAATAGGCTAATCGCCCTTTCCCAATTCTCAGTATCAAAGAACCGTTGAGCTTGTTGGTATTGATCAGCTAATCGCATCTCTTTTTCAATCTGATCAAGGCGTTGATCTACATCGGGATAAATCTTAGGAGTCCGGGCACGTTGCTGGTCTTTTACCCATTGTAAAGCCGCTCTGGCCTCCTGCCATTGCTCGTTATCCATCCCTTGACAACCACTTTGGTAACGAATTTGTAAGCCACGGCGATATAATGCTTCTTCATAAAGTTGTTGTGCATTTCCTTCAAAATCAGGCCGCCGCACTACCACAGCGTTCAAATTATCAACAGCCTGAGACCATTGTTCTCGCTCCATTTCAAGCCAGCCCTGAGCATATTTCAAGGCTAATTGGGCATCTTGATAACGCCGAGCACCCACAGGAACAGTTTGTAGGGCCTCAATAGCAATCTGCAAGCGACTAATCCGAATATCTTCCATTCCCTGACGGTAGGTGTCATCCTGCTCTTTTTCTTGGCGTAATTCCTTCAGACGCTGTTTAGCGCCTTGAAATGAGGAGTCCAACTCAGCAATCTGCTTAAAGATTTCAATTGCATCACGCCATTTTTCCTGTTCGGCTAGGCGACTACCCTCTTGATAAAGATAGCGGAGTCGTTTTTGTTTTTTTGCTTCAGTAGCCTTTTCTTCGGCATCCTGATAATTTTCGACATTGGTATTGAGCCATTTCAGACCTTTGAGTTCTTTATCAGCTTGATCAAAAAAGATTATCGCCTCGTCCCAATTTTCTTCCCTATATCCTTTCTCAGCTTGGTGGTAGAAGGTTTCCAGACGAATCAGGCGAGCTTGTCTTTCGGCGGCCCGCTCTAATTCTTTATAGGCGCGTTGATAAAGCTCATTCATCTCGATAGACAACTCTTGACTGGGAAACGAATAGTCTATTTCTTGGGCTGACGAAGAAAGTTCTCTAATTTGGAGCTGACCTATTGTCTCTAATAGATTGCGCGTCTTCTCCCATTCTTTTTCTTCAGCATAACTACGTGCTTTTTCAAAAAGAGTATCCTTACTCAAAGCAGCTCGATTTCGCCGGCGCTTTTCTTCCAAATCAACTTTAGATAATCGGATGTATTTATCAATATCTTGATTTGTCTCACCATAAGGTGGCTTCCAGAGACGTTTGGCTTCTTCCAAAAAGGCCAAAGCTTCTCCATGACTCCCCTGGCGGTTCCGAATTTGACCCTCGTGCAACAGAAAACGAAACACCCTCTCCTCTGCATCAGGCGGCGACATCTGATCCAGCACTTTTGAAGGTTCTTTAGCAGTAATGAGAGTGTCGCCAAGAACTTCTTCACTGGTGGTTTGCAGATAGAGGACTGGCGTGGCCCATTCATAAGACTCAACACCTCGGATAGCCATGCCCATAGCCAACCGGGCGAAACTTAAGCAAGTTTCTATTGAAAGACCAACCGCCAAATGCTCATAAAATTCTTTAGCAAAAACTGTGCTGGCCTGGTCGGTTATCTCAAATTGCATCGCAATAATCGCCGGTATGCCACTACGAGCCAGGGTCTCGGTTACACTTTGTCCTGCTTCGCAGGCATTGATAACCATCAGGCGTAGGGCTTGGTTAACTTCTAAAAGTTGCCTGATTTGATTAGCGGAGAGTTCTTGGTCGTCAAAGGCCAAACGACCGGAACTACCGTGACCCGTAAAGTGAACAATATGAGGCCAGTTTTGCATTGCCTTCAGTAGATCAGCGGCTGAGGCCGCCAAACGGTGAGGTCTTACCTGTATATGAGGATTTTTGCCTAAAATATCCTCAATGGATCGAATTTCTTCCAAAACTTTTCCCAACGGATTCTGGCCACTCGGAGTAGCCCCTAACAGCAGGAAAAGGAGTGGGGCATTTATTTCACGCTGTCGTGTACCCAGGCGTAGCCGGCGCACGATTGGGGTTCGAGGATCGAGACAGAGAAACTTGTCGCCTTCCTTCTCTTCATCATAGAGAAATTCCCAGGGAATGCGGGTTAATTCTGGTGTTTGAGATAAATCTAAAATAATACGTAACCCTTGAGCATAATTAGCTGTCCCATCCCCGCTGGCTTTCCAGACACTTTGCAGACTCTTACGATATAGCACCAAGATAGCGCCGCTAAAGAGACACTGAAAAAGTTGGCTGCCAAACTGCCTGATTTCTGCATTCGCCACAATTTGTGTTTTGGCTTGATCCCTTTCCACTTGCTCAATGTGTTGCTTGAAATAGTGGGTAAAAGTAGCACTATTGTTGTTATCCCACTGGGGCGTTCTTATCGGGCGTTTCTTACGCTCTCCTCCGGGAGCATAAGCCTCAACCAGATACTCCAGATCAGTTCGGCATAATTTGAGAATAAAATCCTGATAATGATAGCTAACACGAGTACTTATATTTGTCATCTCAGGGACTCCAGGTAATGGTATGCATCGTCCAATCATGTCTTTCTTCTTGAGTGGCTTGAAGTGGATGCAAGTCAAGCCCATAGGCGAGAGATGCTAAAAGACGTGGTTGATCCTGTGCCGCAGCATCTATTACCCAAATTCCCCAACCGCCGCCCCGGTCTGAGGCAAAAGCGATATAATTACTATTAGGAGACCAGGCAGGGATACCATCGCGAGCAGGATCGGTGGTCAAACGACGAATAGGAATGCCCTCATTAGTTACAATGTAGACATCCCAGTTGTTTTCACTGTCGTCCAAAGAAGTATAGGCTATGTAACGTCCATCGAAAGAAACAGCCGGGGCTGTATCAGTTTGGTTGCTGGTAAGAGATTGGACATTGGAACCATCCAAGTTGGCTGTGTAAAGACCAGGATTTTCGTTGATAGTACCCGCGAAAATAAGCTTATCCTTCGCCGACCAGTCGGCAGCCCAAGCCGGTCCAGGTATGGAGATGGTCTCATCTAGAGCATAATAAAGCCGCCAGTGACGATCACCAGATTGACGCGAAGAGAAGATTAGATCATCTCCATTAAGCGACCATTGCGGGCGACTCGACTCATGGCCTCGACTCAGTTGCCAACTATCGCTACCATCGAGATTCTGCACCCACAAGCCACGCCTATCGCCAGCCCAAGATCGGTAAGCAATTTGCTTGCCATCTGGCCTCAAGCTAGGTTCAGCAGCGTTCTCAATAAATTTAACGGAACTCACCGTACTCAGATCTAATAAATAGATATGAAATGTTTCATTGGTCAGATCATAATCAGCATAGGCAATTTTGCCTTGTAGGGAAGGAGTGGGACTGGCGATTGGTATTGGAGCCGCTTCTGAGGCGGGTGTGAAGGTTGGTGTTGCAGTGGCCTCTGGTAGGGGTGATGGAGTTGGGGTGACGGATGGTGAAGAGGGAGTGACAGTTGGTGTCGCAGGGATCAAAGGGGTGGTAGGTGATACGAATGTAGGAGTAGATGTCGGTGGAATGGGTGTTGGGGTTAGAGTCGGCGGTATAAGAGTGGTGGTAGGGGTTGGTGGCACGGATGCGAAGGTCGGAGTTGACTGAAGCAATGTAGGCGAGATGACTGGAGAAGCAACGGCAACAACGGTCGGTATGGGATTTTCCAACTGACTGACAGCCCAAAAGAGTATGCTTAAACCAATGATAAGGAGTAGAACCGCTACAGTGCCTATAATCAAAATTGGTGCTGAGAATAGAGGTTTCGGGGAAGGCTTTGGGGAGGATTTAGGTACCTCTGCTGAAGAACTAGGTGACAGTAGAGGAGATGATATGAACGTCGGAGCTTCGCTAGCCAAGTGTTGACGAATATCACCTTGCAACCAGGTATGACCCTCTAAGTAAACCCACTCGCCGGCCCGATTGAGACGCCATTCTTTGCCGCCAAGTTGACAATGAGGTAATGCATCTACCCGCTTCACAAATTCATCGTAGGTAAACTCATCCTGGTCATATTTAAGGCTAAGTCCCTTATAATCGGCTTCGATTTGCTCCACGTCTTGGAGGGTTTGATACATTCCGTAACGACCTCGTATTTTGTCTCAGCCTACTTTGCTTGTTGTCCCCGTTTGAATAGTTTAACCCACGAAAGTTTCAGTTTCTGTCTCTCTTCATTGGGAGGGGGCGCAGGAACGATCTCTTTTAAAAGAGGAGTCAGAATATCACGGATATCATTGAAAACCTCTGGCTTCAATGTGGCATGCTCAATCTGAAATGCCTTAGGGCCTACTGAGGCCAACATTAAAAATTTATCAAGGGATTGAAGAAGAGTACGTGCATCCTGCTGATTGCAGGCTTCAGCAATATGTTGAAGAGCCTCAATTCCTTCATCGCCTACTTGTTTTTTGAGATCTGCCAAAGATTTGTTCTGTACTAGGGTGCGAAAGAGTCGCAATTTGACGTCAATATCCATAGAACCTGCTCCTGATGGTTGTTGTTGTTCACATATTCACACCACGGCTTAGGACAATACTGAATTGTCTCGACCAAGTGAAAAATCGGCTTGATAGAGGCTTGACTTTTCATGACTAATAGGTTGGCTAATTAGTTGTCGTAAAGAGTCAATGAAGTAAACGGTTGAGCCTTCAATCACTGGGGCTTCCGGGGTGTTTTCAGCGGGGACAAACAGGGCAATAGAGCCTTCTTGTCGGACCAGGTTAGCCATCTCTATATTTTGGATGACCACTAGTATGCGTACTTGGCTTACTTGGAGTGTCACATCATTGAGACGTAGTAGGAACATGAGTAATCGTCCAATACTCTCGGAGAAGAGATTGTTTGAATAGTATCGGAATTGACTTTGTGTTCCGACCTGTTAGAGATATCAGGTCTTATATTTACCTGGTAGATCTCTCATGGGTAGGAGAAACCAAGAGAGGGTTACTATAGCTAGTATACTCAATAGTTGTGCCAAAATAAAGTGACGATTGTCACAAAGGTGCAACTAAATTCAACAAACATAATGATATTTTTCAATTATACCACAAAAACTGTGTCCGAACCTTCCAATTTCATTTCAATATTATTCGGTTCGGCAATAATTTAGTTCAGACTAATGTGACTTTACCCATAACTTTGCCACTGCGGCTGGGTTATACCGTCAATTTGCAATACTAAAAGTACAAATTTGGATCCCTAATCGAATTTCTTAAGGTAAACCCATTAAAATAGCTGAGTTTATAACCAAAAAATTATGCTCGATTTGGCTTGAAACGTAATAAAAAGAGTCAGACTTGTGGCAAGCCTATGGCTCCATTTTGAACTTGTGGCAAAGTTATACTTCCGATGGTTCTCAAACCCTCCCTAGTTATGCCTATTATTGGCCTAAGAGTAGCCTTTCAGCGGCAAAGTTATGCCTCCAGCGCGGCAAGGCTATGGGTAATGTCATAACTAATTTTGTCATTCGCCTAATCTTTAGATATCGGATAAGGATTACGTCAGAAATCAAGAATCCATGTTACCACATTACTTTCCTACAGTGGTCGCCCGACTATTCAGAGGGGAAGTGCAACAGTTATTTAGTCAATTGAGAGCCACTCTTCTTGACAGAGCGGGATAATAGTGTTACAATGTACCCTGATAAGGTAACAAAATATTACTAAGATAATACACTTCTACGGTAAAAGATGTGCTATGCAGACTCAATATTGCCCTTTAGTCCTGATTACACTGTAACGTAAAAAAGTAAGAACTAAGTGTGAGAAAAATTGGAAGAAAGTTTGAAAATTGGCTGATATAATCTAAGCCAATCGTATCAGGTTAAAAGGGCAGTCTATGCTTACCAATACATTCAAGGCAAATTCCCTCCTTATTATTAATGGCCAGGCCAAAGTCATCGTCAGACAAGATACAGTGCGAAGTGAACTCAACGCAGCAGGGATCACGCTGCTTGGCCGGGGCGATATAGCCCGAGTGAAATCTCCTGGAGGCTCCATTATCCTACGAGCCGTCAGGATCATCGTCCGGGCTTCAGGACGATGTCAGCGACACCTGGCCCGATATCTGGTTGGCCTTGATCAAGGTGGAGTTCGCTGGGAAATTTTTCTGGGCGTGGTGCAGGGGCTCAGAAACAGGCTATTTCAGGCAAGAGTTTGGTTACAGCGGCATCTCTTAAGACTGAGTTCAACCTTGCTGGCGACGGGGCTGAGTACAAAGCAGCGGTTGAACGCTATCACTTGATCGTTGAAGATTCCGACCGATGACAGACAATCTCAGGTTGTCCCAAGAGTTACGCCAATGGAGCACCCATCAGGTGGATCGGCTTTTTTACGTCGTTACCCATCAGAACAGTATTCCCTTTAATATCCATCAGCGAATTCGTGGTCCCCAGGTAATGGTCTTCCGTTTAGGACTGGCCCAACCCAAAGACCTGCCCAAAATTTTGGGTTTGGGTGAACAAATCGGCCTGGCCTTGGGCGTGGATAGCCCGCGCGTGGCCCGCAAACGGGCTTTTGTGGATATAGAAATTCCGCTCGACTCGCGCTATCACGTGCCAATTTCGGCGCGGTCATTGGCTCGTAAAGGGCGATTATGGCTGTCCATTGGCAAAACGCTGGAAGGACAGCCCATTAACATCAAGCTAGATGGAACGCTGGCCAGCCATTGGTTAGTCGCCGCCCTGACCGGCGGCGGCAAAACGACCGTGTTGCGGCTACTGGTATGGGAATTGGCTGATCAGAATCCGCCGGCCAGTATTGGCGCAACCATCGAGCCTGGCGGCCTGCACTTGCTTATCATTGATGGCAAGGGTGGAACCAATTTTCAGGCATTTAGCCATCTCCCTCATTTACCCCATCCGATTATTGCCGATGCCTGCGAAGCTACTCGTGCTCTGGCCTGGGCTTTGGCTGAGTTGGAAGTTCGCAAAAAGGCGGGACGGAGTCTGCCTCGATTGGTCATTGTCGTGGATGAGGTAGCCGAAGTGCTGGAAATAGCCGGTGAGAGAGCGGCTGAAGCCCTCCGGCGTATCACCGCCCTGGGACGTGAGTTGGGTGTCCATCTGATCCTGGCGACTCAGCATCCAACGGCCAATGTTTTGGGCGGTAGTCTGGCTAAGGCTAATCTGGGTTTTCGGCTGATAGGACGAGTGACCGATGCGCGGGCATCCGTGCTGGCGACAGGCCAAAAAGATTTGGGCGCTCATCTACTGCGGGGCAATGGGGATTTCCTGGCCGTTGTCGGCGATGTCGGGCATAGGGTTCAAACCGCGCTGGTTACCGAGGATGATATTGCTCGCCTGCCCCGGGTTGATAGCACCGGCGCTTTGCCTTTACTTGACCTCGATTTGGAACGCGCCCTCTCCGTCGGACTGACGGCGCCCGACGGAGAGACAGTCGAGAACCGGGCCGAGCCAGTCACCCCCCAACAAGTAGCCACGGCCCTCGCTTTTCAACGCGGCTACAACTGGTTATGCCAACACCTGGGGATTGGTTCGGCCAAAGCTCGACGAATCCGAGAGGAATGGGAGTACCCCATCCTGGCCGAGTTGAATCGGTTAGGTTTCACTATATCCGCCGTTAATGCCCCAGAAGAATGAACGACCATGAGTAAATTATCACCCTTACAAATTGTGGCTGTCTTTGTAGGATTGGCGCTCGGTGGAACTATCCTCTACCTGGCCTGGCGAGTCATCAACCGACTGAGCCTAGAGGTAATGACGATAGGGTTGGGGGCGATCTTCACCATGGTAATCGTGATGGTGACAGCGTTGCTCTTTATCATCTACGCCGTAGTGCAAAGCCGTCTCCGGCGGCAGGAGTTGGCTCAGGATGATTGGGATGAGCTGAAGAAAATGCAAATGCTGTTAGGTAGTGGACGGGTGAACTACAACTTTAAGGGCGCACAATTCCCGACTTTGCCTAACGCTGACTCAATGACGACTACCTGGCCGGGCCAACTCCCAGAGGGGGAGTACAAAGATACGACGATTGATCTGGAATAAACTGTTAAACTACATCATCACTTTGTGGTTAATGGGGCTAAAAATAGCCGATATCGGATTGAAATGGTTTAGTGGTTTAGTAGTTTAAGCGATCAGGATAAAAAAAATTTGGGCAAAAGGAGTTTATAGACAATGACAGCAGTAGTCATACGGAAAGTTGCCATAGACAACGGCTTTGGCGGTTACAAAGTGGCCGAGGTACAGACCTCGGGTCAGGTCCGCGTTGAAGTTATCCCGGCAGTGGTCGGGATTGGGAAGACTGACACCGGCTTGTTGGCGACGGGTCTGAAAAGACAACGCAGTTCGGAGAAACCATTGACCGTCAATTTCGGCCATAACTCTTATCTTGTCGGACATAATGTTCATCTATCGGCCCGTCCCCTGGAACGACTGGACTTCCAACGTCTCTCAGAGGGACCGGAGTTGCTGGCCTGGACTTATGCGGGACTCTGGAAAATCTTGGGTAGCGGTGACCACAAAGTAATTCTGCTGGATGGTCTGCCGGTTGAAATTCTGCAAAATGAGGAGCAGGCTCAAGCGATGGTCAAACGGTTACGCACCCGGCTCGTGGGCGACCACAGCTTTAGGGTCAATGGACAGCTAGTTATCCTCCAGATTCTCCAGGTTAGAGCCATTGCTCAACCTGTGGGCAGTTACTTTGCCTGGGGGTTAGATACAAACGGGAATTGGGTACAGCATAACGACTCCCTGAAAGCGCCTGTGGCCGTGGCTGATTTTGGCTTTAACACGCTTGATCTTTTTGTGGTCCAAAACGGTCAGGTGGTTGGACGTTTCACCGCCGGCAAGACGCTGGGGATGCGCCGGGCTAATTCGACGATTCGAGCGGCGGCTCGAGAGCAGCTTGGAGTGGATATGTCTCTCCATGAGGCGGACGAACTGGTAAAAATGGCGGTGGCCGGCCAACCCCCTCTTGTTTATCATCCAGGTGGCGAGATGGATTTCACTGATGTAGTGCGCCAGGCATTGGAGGCTACCTTTGCCGAGGCCATTACTTTTATAGAAGAACAGTGGGGTAACACGCGGCAGTTCCGCCATCTCCTACTGACGGGCGGGGGAGCGCAGGCGCTACGGGAGTTCTTATTACGCCAGTACCCCCACGCCTTGATTTTACCCAACCCGGTTACAGCCAATGCCGAGGGATTAGCCAAGTTTGCCGTCCGTACCAAAGCGGTAGGGCAATCAGCGAACGGTGTTGCATCTAAACCAGTTTAATCCAGCTTGTGTGATTTCCTGAATGGTGAATTGGTGCTGATAGCAGTGCTATCAGCACTACGATTACGAAATGGTCAATGAAGTCAGCGACAAAAAGTTTATTCCGGTGATTACCTACCTGAACCCTGATCGCGATCAGGAAATTCTGGCATGGCTTGGGACACAACCCAATAGATCGGCGGCTATTCGGGAGATCTTGCAGCGTCATGTCCAATCAACCGTAGGTACAACTTCGAGCAGTAGCGGTCAGGCAATCCAGATCAACCTGGATAGTATTCGCGCTACTGTGGCCGAAGCCTTGGCTCAACATCTTGATCTAAGCATGCTTCGCCAATTGATTGAAGTGGCGATTGCCAGCGCATTAGCTGGACTGCCCGGTATCGCCGCAGCCCCTTTGACCCAGAGCGATGATACTAGCTCGGTCCTTGATAACCTAGACGATAATCTCGTGTGGGATTGATCCCCTTCCATTGAAGAAAGGTAAATGATGCCCTATATGAGGCTCAACTTTAACTACGCAGATATAACCGATGAGTCCTCTATTAACGGCAATTGTTACTATTGAAGGTTAGTGGTTCATCTGAGGCAGGCTACAGCAGCCCGTCCCCCAGAGACTCGCCATCATTTTCTCATAAAGGCTGGTTGGGAGCTAGTCCGCCTCATGAACTATGACTTGATGCACCTGGAAGGCGTTTTGAAGAGGCTCACACCTTGAATAACCTACCTTTTTATGCTACACTGCTATCATAAGTTGAAACGAGACTAAAACTTTGGCCAAACGACACCGTGACCTGTTAGCCCGGCTGGAACCTGTTGGACTCAATCGCTATCAGATTACCGAGACCGACGTACAGACGGTTGAGAAGTATTTGAGCATTATTCAGAGGAAGCTCACCGTTGCCTCTACCTGGCAAGAGTTGGTCCACTATGGTGGACCGTATGGCACCAGTATTCTGATTCATGAAATTGTCGAGATCAGGTTGCTCAAGGTCAAGGGGCTTGAGCCGCTGCGGCAGCAAACCGAAGCTTTACAAAGGATGTTGGCTCAAAACATCGAGGCGCATATCATCGCGACCTATGAAGAACACCTGTACTTACAGGAAGCGGTGAGCCGGTTTTTGGGCCAGAAGTTTGAAGTGGCTACGTTGATCAAAGCCAACCGGCCCGATGAGGTTGATCTGCAACTGTTTTTGGAAAGTGATGTGGGTATCTATTTGCTGGAAGAACAGCGAGTGGACGAAGCCCGGCGAGTGTTAGCCAGATTGAAGGGAGAACAAGAAGTATGAGATTGCGACAATTGCAACGCCAGAACGAAGAGGGACAATGGTTTGATGACGCCTACGCTTTCGAGGATAGCGCAGGCCAGGTCATCTTCCGCTACAACCTGACTTGGGGGCGGGTCGGGGCCAGGTGTAATGGTCAAATCCGCGAGACTGGCATCTCCCTGGAAGACATCGAGACGATTATCCCCCCCGGCGAAGGGCTGCGCTGGCTGCCCGTCGAGGTAATTGCCGAAGAAGGGGTTAAGGCGTTTTTAGCCAGCCTGGACGAACGCTGCGGGATTCCCAAACCCCGTTCAATTGCTCAAGCTCTGGTGGCTTAATACCCCTCTGACCTCCCCTCATAACTCACCCTCGTGGGTTGATGAGCAACGGAATGCGAAAAAGGTGGTGAGGGTGAGACTTAAGTTGACTGCTCACGCAAGCGGTTTCGTAATTTGCTTGGAAGACTCAATAGCTTGCTTCGCAACATTAATCCCACACTGGTGAAACCTGTACCAATTGTAAGCACAAAATAAAGCCACCCTACTATAACATTTCGCCACTTTCCGAGTTCTGGTCCATTCTCGATCCAATTTAGATTAAACGTAGTAGTCCGGTAGAGAAATAATCCTCCAGGCAAGATAATTATCAATACGACTATCCCTAAACCAATCTCTACAAGTCGGATTGCCCTCTTCTCAACCTCCTGCAGTTTTTTCATCATGCCGTAATTATCGACATTCAGACGTGCTTTGGCTCTTTGCAACTCTAGCAAGACCAAGGCTACCGTATCCGTTTTGCGCCGTAAATAGTTTAGGGCCTGTTTTTGTTGAATTTCCTGCAGGTCTCGGATACCAGGATAAGCAATATAGATCATGATCACTGCCAACAGAATTAAAGTCAATAACCGAAAGGATTCGAGTAGAAAAAGATTTACGATTGTTAACAGAAACCAGAGCAAAAGAGTCAACAATATAAATGAGATGGAAAACCACGACTCTAGCTCTGGCCACCAGGGCAACTTTCGATACCAAAACTCAGCCTGCTGTCGAGTTTGTTCGTCTGACTCAGCCTGCCATCGTTGGATGGCATCCTCCAAAAAAAGCCGATGTAGACTGTAGGCATTCCCCTGTTTTTTTAGCAAACCTGCTTTCACTAATTCCAACAAGTTCGCGTAAGTTAGTCCACATGTCCAATCGGATTTCTGTACGTTACCCCACAAGGCGTGCGCTGCCTGTTCGCTAAATGTGACATCATAATAGATCTCTTCGGTCTCCTGCCAGGCAACACCCCAAGTTCCCAAGGCTCGATAACAAAGTTGATCTTCTGCTGGTAAGCATTCATAATTTATGTCTAAAGAAGGTTTTAGCTTTCCTGGCAACTTGGACGAAAGCATTCGACCAAAGGCAACCGGCTCTGCTTGCCGTAACCGGGCGAGATACTGGGCTGGACCCACTAGTATCGCCGTGTTAGCAACTGGTTCCAATGCCAGCGGACAGTAATCAAGGAGTTGGCCTAACTCCAAGCCATAATTCCGAAAATCGGCTTCAGCCCATTTTTGGTTGTACCTTGCCAACCCGTTACACCATTCTTCCGCATCAAAAAAACCAACCTTTATGATACGATGATCTGGAATCAGTGGGGACAGGGCTTCTCTGCGGCTGGATATGGCCAATATACAAGTTTGTTTATTGCCCACAACCAAATTCCGCAACTCCGTAGAATTATAAAGGTCATCTAAAATCAGGATGAAAGACCCCCCAGCTAGCGAATTAGTCAGTTCCAGCCTTAAATTTCTGGTTGGCTCTTTTTCATCGAGAACTACTCCAATTTCGGCCCCCAATCCTAACAATTGATGTTTTTCTAAATTATCTTTGTTATTTTTAGGAACCAGAGTCGAGAGAGAGAATTTTACCCCACCTGGACGGATTCCTTCAGTTTCTTCCAGGCGATCAGCCAGTTCGCCCATAATCATTTCAGCCAATGTCGTCTTTCCCGCACCCGGCGGCCCCGTTAAACCTACGAGCCGCGGGAAATCACCCTCGGTTGTGGGCGAGATTAGTAATTCGATAACCTGCTCAACCAATTCACGGCGCGGTAAACGCAAGGAGAAATCCTGAGCAAGTATGGGGGGATAGATGGCCTGGCCTCGAACTTGGTGCTTTTCTATGCCAACCAATTGCCGAATTGCCTCGGCTAAAACAGCTACCCCATGATCATTTAGGCGCTTGTAATTGGAAGCCATAAGTTTTCCGGGACCAATACACTTCTCAGCCACCTGCCGAATCTGGTGCAGGATTGCAACCCGGTGAGGATAATCCATCGGCAGATGCTTCTCCACTTCCTCCTGGTTGTGTAGTAAATTCACGACGTTGGAGCGAATCCCTCGTGTACGGTCTGGTAAATTCAAATAGCAGAAACGTATGAACAATCCAGCGGCCCATTCTTCGCCCCTTTCAGTAATCCATTTCTCCACAAACAACTTAGTTTGGGGTACTGGGGTCGAGCGCTTCAGGTATGTTGCCAGGGAGGCATCTAACGCCTCAGCTAACGCTTGGCCTTGGTACGTATTCACTTTATTGAAATCGGGAATGGAACGAATAAACTCAAGCAGTTCTGCTGGCTCATTAAGTGAGTAAAGCCGTTCTTCACGCAAAACAGGCAAAACTCCTTTGAGTTTTTCTATGAGCGGGTCTTTTGGGCTTTGTGAGGTAGGTCTAGCCATAGACTCACCTTTACTTACGCCTTGTACTAAGCCAGACCGGCCAAGCACGTCTCACCAAGAAACTGTTATCGTCAAGGCGTCTGTGAAATGGGAACTTCTATTTCACTTTGGCGATGTAAGCCGTTCTTGATCTTTTTCTTTAGAGAAACCTCCACTGAACTGCGAGTCAGGTTGTCCCTAATCCTGGATTGGGCGAGGGGTGAACTACTCTGTAACCATAATCTGCTCCCATGACCCTCACATTCTAGCGTACACTCCACCCAACAACAAGTTTAACAGCCAGGACTAAAAAGTGTATGCCTCAAGCCTCGTCGCGTTATTAGTAAGGTTTGCCTCTATTCAAGACTTCCTACAAGTATGCAGCAAGCTGCCGAAGTCTATTGCCAGGATTCCGTTCGCCAAACGATTGTGAATTCCACCGTGCGCGATGTAGTCCAAAAACTTGGCCCACATCGCGGCCCACACCGTGACCCCTAACTGTAGATTAGAGACCAAAAATCTGATACGATTGCGGCAAGTTAATGTCTCTTACCACTGTTGGGGAACATAAAACGATGCTCAGTGACGTAAACGACCGTCCTCGGTTACTTAATGCAACAATTTATCTGATCGAGTTGCTACTGGGTGATAGCGACCAAGAATTTTCAACAATGACAGTTTCAAACTCCGGAAGTCTTCAAAATGGTAATCTTATGGAGGCAGAAAACATGGAAACAAATCAATCAGGAGAGTTATTAACCCCAGCCCAGGCAGCCGTGCTAGTTGGCACGGTGACGGCCCGAACTATCTCGGACTGGGCGAGAAGGGGTCTGATACCGGCCAAAAAAATTGGAGGGCGGTGGTACGTGATTAAGGCTGGTTTGCTCGAAATGCTTAAATTTTACGACAGTAATAGGTAACGTAATAAGAAGCATCGAGACGCAGTAGTTGGATGTAAGTGGCGGTCAATGCAACAACTTTGCGAGCGTAACCCGTTAAGCTACGCGCGCAAACAGGTAGCATGAAGTCGCTTCATGTTAAACCTTGCGATATGTTGGATTGTCAAACTGCTTGGAATTAAGTGCTGTTAAACTTATTTCTGGGGAGAGTCGGGCAAATGCTCTAGCAAATCGCCGACTCCACACTGGAAGTATTGACATAAAGATTCTAAAGTAGATCGCCCAATATTCGCAAACGAATTTGTGGCTACTTTTGTAATTGTTGTTGTGCTCAATCCTGTTTCCTCTGAAATGATTCTGTATGAAAGACTACGACCTTCTAATTGCTCTTTTCTGGCAATTAATGCTTTAAGGTTGCTGACAATCATAGGTCACTCCTGATGAGAGTTTGTCTTTCTACCAGATTAGAGGTGATCAAACGCCAGACGACTTGACACAACGAAGAAAATCTTATACAATGTTACCGTAAGCGGTAATGATATATTATCTTAATAATACAGGTAAGGATCAACTTATGACCGATAATAAAATGTGGCTAACTCCCCAAAATGCGGCAGAAGAATTGGGTGTACACATCGAAACCATTCGTCGCTTACTCCGTATCGGTGCAATCAAAGGAATTAAACTCGGCAAGTCCTCGAAAGCCCACTGGCGCATTTACAGAATTGACTTCGACGACTGGAAGAATAACCAGTATTTCAGCCGAGTAGTTGAAGAAAATATGAATCATAAATCAGTATAGGAAAGATTGGATAATGAACAATAATAATAAATCATTTGATCCTAGCGAAACCCTAACTTTCCTAAGAGTAATGAACCAACGAAAACGAAATAACGGCAAGAAGACCTTCGCTGTTTTGGATGAACAAATTCGTAGTTATTTGATAGCAGATCAGCAACAGTTATGCGACGAAATTGAGCGCGCTAAAAAAGTTGGAGATGACAAACTGGCCAGGAGTCTTGGGTATCGACTGCAATATTACTCCGTTATCAAGAATTTTTTCCTTTTTTTGTATGAGCATAGAGCGTCAACTCGATTAGAAGATATAACCAATAAAATAATTGAATTATTCCTTACCCGTGAGCGCCCCATCACTCTATATAAAGGCAAGGCTACTAAAAGCTCCCGTAGAAAGCGAACTAATTCATGGGCACGGACGCATGACCAAACAGAACTTAAGGCTTTTTTTGCCAGGGCTATAGAAGCCGGTGTAATTCAACATAATCCGGTGGCACCGCTCGTCAAAACTGTCGTTAAATTAGAACCAAGAAACCCTTCATCTCAAACTAAAGCGGATTGTTTAGCTTTCAAAAACTACTTGCAACTTCTAATTGACCACCGTCAGCTTAGTGACGGCACAGCAAGAATGTATTACATATATTTTCTCATCCTCCTGAGTGATGCTGAGGCACAAAATCACAAAGACCCCAATTGGCCAACTGAATTAGATGCTTTATTTTCTAGCCCAAAATGGGTGTCAACATGGCTTAAGAACCTGGAAAATCGTTCCCCGTGTACAGAAAGCAAGATTTTAGCTCGAAGTAGTGTAAAGAACTACTTAAAGAGCATTCGCCACGTTTGGCTCTTTTTATCATCTCAAGGTCGGGCGTCTCAGACTTATTTCAGTGACCTCCAAAATACCTTTAAGTTTGGCGGCAGTTCAATGTTACTGCCAGGACGTGCTGCCAGAGTTATTGAAGCTCTGTCAGAGGCAGAAGAACAAGCTGTCTTTCACTGTATTGCACATTACAGTTCCAATCCAGTTCTGATGTTGAGGGATAAGGCCATGTTTATTACTGCCCTTGAAACGGCTGTGCGCGTTGATGGCTTAAACAGTATGCGCATCGAGAACTTTGAAGAAATTGAAACTGGAATTTGGACATGCCTGGTTAGAGCAAAACGTAGCGCCCAGAAAAATGCCCATAAACTGGAGCAACTCGATGACGACAACTTGGAGTGGCGACAGTGGTTTGTCTCGGAAAAAGCACGTTCGGTGATCCAAGACTACCTGGAAGCTACCGGACGAAATTGGAACTCTCGTGGACCAGTCTGGTTAGCGAATGATGGTAAACCACTTTCTTATAAACGTCAGAAAAGTGTTCTTAAGGATTGGCTGGAAATTGCTGGATGCAAGTTTACCCGCGCCCATGTCCTGCGCCACACTGCTATTGATCGTTTAGTCAACAAATATAATCTACCCATCCCCATCGTTCAGACCATTAGCCAGCATGCAACCCCAACCATTTTGCTTCAGGTGTATTCAAGGCGCGCTAAAATTGATGCTTTTAGGATAGTCAACCAATTGTTTCCTGCCGACGACAAAGAAGGTATTGGTTGCAAAGACCTTATGCTATCCATTGGCGCAAAACTCAATCAGGTTAGTGCTGGCATCAGTCAGCGCGCACAGGCGGAGCTTGCTTTCAATCATAAACAGGCCGAAGAGTTGTTAGAACTTTTGCGACACCAGATCGAGCGAATAACCAAATTTCTGGGTTATGAGTCGGTTTCTGAGGTCGTGTTATTATCCCTGGACGATTATAAACGAATTGAAGACACATTGCAATTGATGGGATTGTCGTACCAAAAAGTTCTGGGGTACGAACCAAAACCGAGTACCCAAACCGTTACAAAAGCCGGACGGAAACCGAAATCATTACTTCATTAACCATTGATTACTATAAGGGGAGCGAGGTAATCGATTGTGGCCCGCGCAAAGAAGATTGATCATTCCTGGGTGAAAGAGGAATTCTATCGCCACGCTAATGCCGATGGTTTCCTGGGCGATCCCAACGGTAAGCCAGGTTATGGCTATTGCCGGGTATCATCCTCGGGCCAAGCTGAAGAGGGACGCTCCGGCTTACCCAGGCAGATTGAATATGTTGCAGAGAAAGCGCACCAAGTGGGTCTCTATATCACCTGGGATATGTTTTACTTTGACGACAGTACAGGTTTTACTTTTGAAGATCGTAAAAATTTGAACTTGCTTTTAGACGAAGTTCGCACGGACTCCAAGTCTGACAAACTGGTGATGGAATACCCTGACCGCCTTTCGCGGGACCATACCTGGCGATATGGCTACCTCCGCGAGCAGTTTGAAAAGTGTGGTATCAGATTTGTGTATTGGAAGGGCTATGGTTCCGAAGTTGAACGGTCCGTTATCGGCGCCATCTCTGAACAGGGGATGCGCAATGAGTTAGCCCGGATGCATGAGGGTACGCTTCACAAGGCTCGCTCTGGACGCGTGACAGCCAAAACGCCCGCTTATGGATATGAATTTGTAGATAGCCAGGGCAAACCAAGAACTGATCCCACCTCAAAGTGGCGAAAAGAAACATACTACACCATTCACCCAGAAGAAAACGTGGTTATGGCGCGAATATTTATGGCTTTGGCCTATCGGGGCGTGACTTTACACGAAGTAGCCAATCAGTTAAACACTGAAGGTATCCCACCCCCCAAATCCTGTTCAGAGTGGGAACCAACGCTGCTCTCAAAGCTAATCAAGAATACTGTTTACAAGGGTGAGTTTGTTGCCCGCCGCTGGTATTACCAGAAAATCCGTAGTAAACGGACTGACAAAATTGTAACAAAGAAAGTCGAGCGTCCGCAAGAGGAGTGGATTGTTGTGCATGTTCCTGAAACCGTGCCGCCAGACATTTGGGAATTAGCAAATGAAGCGGTTCGTAAGAATAGGAGCGTATCCAAGCGTAATCTGCATTATGATGCGCTTTTGGCGAATCTGCTCAAATGCGCAACCTGTGGTCACGCCTACACATTTCGGGGGAGAGAAATCCATAAAAAGGGACGCGCCTGGTTTATAAGCTGTTATATTTGCGCCAGCCGCCATCGCACCAAGCAAACTCAAGCTAAGATTGGCTGTGACCAATCGCAAATCTCAGCCAGACAACTCGACCAAGCCGTTTGGCGGGTCATCTGCAAAATCCTGCTTGAACCTGAACTACTGGCAGAGGCGATGGATCGCTACTATTTTGACCAGGGGATGGACAAAATTTGTCAACAAATTGAGTACATTGATCAGCAGTTAGAGGATTGCGACCGCGAAGACGATAAATTGTATAAAGCTTACTTGGCTGAGGTGTTTGACGAGCAAGAATTTGCCGCCAAACGCAGGCTGCTTAAGGACCGAAAGGGCAGTTTGGGAGAAGAAAGACGAAAGTTACAAGGAATGCTCATTAGCCGGGAACAGTTCGAGTACAAGAAACGGCAAATCTTGGCGCTATCGGAACAGGTCAAAGCTGGCTCAAAAGAATTAGACTTGCCGTTTGAGCAGAAAAGACGTTTGGTGAAATCAGTAGTTGATGAAGTGCAGCTTGATGTCAATAACGGTCAATTCACGATATTGGGGGCCATTAAGGGCGCTTACACGCTGCAAAACGGTGCAGTTGTTTCTATCCCTACGGGCAGGGATTCATGCTGGCAATCAAGGTAAAATTGGCCGGGTACGTCAGCGAGCCGGCCGAGCGACTGATGGCGACAATTTTATCTTCCAGCGGCTGGCGCAGCATCTCCAGCATCCGGTTGCCAAATTCCGGCAACTCGTCCAGGAAGAGTACACCCCGGTGAGCCAGGCTGATCTCGCCGGGTTTGGGCCAACGCCCCCCGCCAACCAGCCCGGCATAACTGACCGTGTGGTGTGGGGCGCGGAAGGGGCGATGGCGCACCAGCGGCTCGCCGGGAGTAAGCTGGTCGGCAACGGAGTAGATGCGGGTCACATCCAGCGCCTCGGCGATGGTCAATTTGGGCAGAATACCGGGCATAGAACGGGCGATGAGAGTTTTGCCGGCGCCGGGAGGGCCAGACATAAGCATATTATGGCCTCCTGCCGCAGCGACTTCTAAGGCCCTCTTGACGTGCTCCTGACCTTTAATTTCGGCCAGGTCCGTAGCGAACGAGGGAAAATCATCGTCCGCAAAAAAGAAGTTGGTCTGGTAGGCAGCTAATTTTTTGTGTCCGGTAACATGATCAACCAATTGTAGTAACGTTTCGATGGGGTAGATGGTTACTCCTTCAATCAGCGAGGCTTCGGCGGCATCCTCGGCGGGGACAAAGAGGGTGGTGAAGCCTTCCTGTTTGGCCAGGTTAGCCATCGGCAGCACCCCGCTGACGTGGCGCACCCCGCCGTCGAGCGAGAGTTCACCCATGAGGATCGCCTGGCTGACATCGCCAAAAATTTGTTCCGAGGCGAGGAGCAGGCCCACGGCAATGGGCAAATCATAAGCCGGGCCGGCTTTGCGGATGTCGGCGGGGGCCAGGTTGACCGTGACCCGCTCGCTGGGAAAAGGCAGGCCGGAATTTTTAATCGCGGCGCGGACTCGCTCCCGGCTCTCCTGGACGGCGGCATCGGGCAAGCCGACAATGGTCATCGAGGGCAGGCCCCGAGAGATGTCAACTTCCACTTCGATAAGAACCCCCTCAAGGCCGACGATAGCGCAACTGGTCACTTTGGCAAGCATTGAATTCCCCTTTGTTAACAGGACCAGAGTATAACACATCTTCAGAGCAAAAGGTAATGGCTGGAGGAATTCTTTGCTGAACCTACGGCCCAATGTTAGAATTAACCCCAAAGACACAGTTGACTCATCTCACTGCCTTTAAACATCAAACGCGGGGAGAATCAAACCCATGCATTTTATTCTGTCGCTGGTGACCATTCTTGGGATTCACATGGCCGCGGTAATCAGTCCAGGGCCGAACTTTTTTATCAGCGCCAAGCACGGTTTGAGCTACTCCCGCTGGGCCGGGTTGTCAACCACCGCCGGGGTGGCCACCGGCACGCTCATCCATGTGAGCCTGGGATTTCTGGGCTTATCGGCACTGGTGGCTCAATCTATCTGGTTGTATACCCTAATAAAGTACCTGGGAGCAATTTATCTGGTTTATCTGGGGGTGAAGGCTCTACGGGTTAAATCCAGAAAACCGGATTGGACGGCCCTTGAAGTGGGACAGGGCGTGTCCCTATCGCCGGAGCGAGCCTACGGTATTGGCTTGCTGACCTGCCTGACCAATCCCAAGTCAGCGCTTTACTTTTTGGCCCTCTTTACCAGCATCCTTTCGGCCGATACACCGCTGACCCTTAAGTTGACCTTGTTTTTGCTGCTGCCCCTCATTTCCTGGCTGTGGTACTCGCTCGTAGCCATGTCGTTTTCACTTGGACCCATCAAACAGGGGTACAACCGCTTTTATGGCTCGATCGAGACGATTTTTGGGATACTGCTGATTGGGCTGGGGTTTAAGATTGCCCTCTCGGCCAAATAAAAATGAAGCTCACCAAATAAACCCTCTACCGCTGGGTCAAAAACAGCAAGTATGGCTCCTCAATTAACTCACAGATGTAATCAAGGAAGCGAGCCGCCGGAGCGCCATCAGCTACCCGGTGATCAAACACCAGGCTGAGCGTCATCATTTTTCGCACAACAATTTCCTCCCCCCTGGCGACCGGCTTGGCTACAATCCGGCCTACGCCCAAAATGGCCGCCTCCGGCAGATTGATGACCGGGGTAAAAGCATCCACCCGGTACATGCCCAGGTTGGTAATGGTAAAGGTCCCGCCGCTCAAGTCGTCGGGCGCGCTCTTGCCGGCCCTGGCTCGATCTACCAGCGCCCGAAAATCGATCCCAAATTCCTGCAATCCTTTGGTATCGGCGTTGCGGATGACTGTGACCAGCAGGCCGCGCTCGGTATCAACGGCCATGCCCATATGGATCGGTTTTAAATGCTCAATGGCATCCCCCGCCGCCGAGACCCGCGCATTCATATAAGGAAATTTCCGCAGCGCATTGGCCACAATCACCCCCAACAGGTCATTATAGCCAGGGGTAAAGCCCCATGCCTGGCTGAACCTGGCCTTGAGCTGTTCCCGTAGTTTTACAAACTCGGTCGCATCCACCTCCGTTACCAGGGTGACGCGAGCAGTGGTATGGACGCTTTCGGCCATGCGCCGGAAAATAATGCCGCGAACCCCTTTGAGGGGGATGCTTTGGGTCACATCAGCATCGGACTGAGCCTGGGCAGGCTGAGGCTGCCCTTCGACACGCTTGGAAGCCGGCGAAGGCTGGGCAGGTTCGGGAGCGGCGGCAGATGGCGGAGAACTGGCGGGTGCAGGTTCGGGCGCGGCCGCTGCTGCCGCAGGAGCAGCCGCCTGGAGAATATCTTCCTTGGTGATGCGCTCGTGGTCGCCGCCGCGGGCAAGGGCCTGCACATCCACCCCCATTTCGGCAGCTATTTTTTGAGCGACCGGCGTAATTTTGGGCGCAACTGTCGGTTCTGATCCCGCCTCCTGGATGTTGTTGTCACGGGGTGGAGTTTCACCTCTTTCCTCTGCTCGTGCCTCGGTTGGTCTCGGAGGAGCAGGGGAAGTGTCTGCTGCTGCCTCGTCTTCAGGTGTCTCGCTCCCCGGCGCAAAGCCTTCGGCCTCGGCCCCAATCGTGGCAATGACCGTCATCACCGGAACCGAGTCGCCTGCTTTATAAGGGCCAATATGCAAATGTCCCTTTCCATTCGCCGGAACCGGCACGACCGCCTTATCGGTTTCAACCTCGACCACTTCGTCGCCTTCATTCACAGCGGCCCCGTCATCTACCAGCCAATTCACAATGGTCACTTTATCCACGTTATCGCCCAGCTTGGGAATAAAAAAATCTACGGCCATGTTGCTCCTCAAGGGTCAGTTTTGGGTGAGTTAAGTATAATGTTAAGCCGGCAAAGTTACAAAAAAGGAACGCAATGAGGCCGACATTATTTGACTTTAGTCTCACACTAAAGTACAATGTGTACACAATTTACACAAACAGGAGATTTTTTATGCCGGTCTCTACAATTGGCAGTCGCGAAGCGCGGCAAAAATGGCGGGATTTACTTGACGAAGTCTACGCGGGCAGTGCCGACATTGTGATCGAACGCAATGGCAAACCCATCGCGGCATTAATCCCCTATGAGGATTATCTGGCGGTAACCGAGGCGCTGGATAATTTGCGCGCCGCTCGCCGGGTGGCCGCAGCTTACAAAGCTTCACGGCAAAGCGGCCGCTCTTACGACGAAATTCGAGAAGAATTAAAGAACAAGGGGTTACTTGATGAGTGAAAGCAAGCTGCGCTGGGAGATTGTGTTGACCCGCCAGGCTGAGAAGAGACTCTACCGTTTATCCAAAAATCTGCTCCAACCCCTTGACCAGGCCCTCCTGGCCCTGGCCGAAGATCCTCGCCCCCTTGAAAGCCAGCCCCTCCCCGGTTACGACAATTTGTACCGCCTGCCGGTACGGGAATGGCGGGTCACCTATGCCGTCGAAGATGAACACCTTCTTGTCCTCGTGCTGGAGATTTCGCCCAAACAGCAGCCGGAGCGGTATCAGCTGGAGGAGGAACTAGAAAAAGATTTCTCACCCGATCCTTCCCCACCACCGGAGCAAACAGTTGTCCCACCGATAACCGAGTTACGCCCGCAACCTCTCCCCGGACCGGGGGGTGATTTTTTCTATAGACCAGCAGGCCTGCTAAAACGTCTGCGGAAGGAAAAAATCCGCCTTTTGATTGGCGATTATGATCAGGAAAGCCGGGAAAATCTGCGCCAGCAGCTTTTTGGCGAGGCTGAGATAGAGATCGTCGGGATAGCCGCCAATGGCGAGGAAACCATCCAGATGGCGGTGGAACAGCAGCCCGATCTTGTGCTTTTGGACACCCACCTGCCCGGCCTTGACGGGTTCGCCGCCTGCGAAAAGATAGTCCAACAGGTTCCATCGGCCCAGATCATTATGATGTCAGTTCATGGCGAAGCTGATTACTTCCGGCGGGCGATGCAGGCCGGGGCCAGAGAGTTTCTGATCAAACCTTTTTCCGGCCTTGAATTGGCCGTGAGCATCCGGCGGGTGTACCGGTCTGCCGCCTGGCAGAGGTTACACGACACCGGCCCAGCTTCCTATCTCCTGGATGCTTTCGATGACTTGAAAGAGCGTCTTCAAGCCAGGTTGATGGCGGAACTGGACTCCGCTATGAACATTTCACGCCCGGAGGAAGTAAGGCAATTCATCCAGGAAAGGTTTGACCCAATTCTGGCTCAAGAGAATATTATTCTCAGCCGGTCAGAGCGGAAACGCCTGTTTGAAGCTGTGGCGGCCGAAATCCAATTGAGACTAACAAAAAGTGAGCAGCAACCGACCCAACCCTACGGTGAAGTTGCGGTTGATCTTGATGAAACTCAAATCAAAGCAGAGGCTTTATGGTTTAAGTTTTACAAACTTGGCAACCGGGTTGAAATTAGCCTATCGGTGAAAAATTTATCAGAGTCCCTCGCCTTCTATGACAAACTCGGTTTCGCCAGAATAGAGGGTGGAGAGGAACCTTATCCCTGGGTCGTCATTACGGATGGCCGACTCCATCTTGGCTTGTACCAACAGATGTTTTCCTCGCCTACCCTCAGCTATTTCCACCTTAATGCGACATTAGAGGAACGACTGAATCACCTGGCAAAATTGGGGATCAGGCTCGATGACATTCAAGTACCTGGACTGAAACTTGTCACAGCAGAATTTGAGACGCCGGAGGGGCAACATGTTATTTTGGCAGACATATGGAGTGGGATGAAGACCGCTCCGGCCGGTAAAAAATTCTTCTCGAGGTATGGAACATCTAGCGAACTCAGCCTCACCACAAAAGATGTGAAAGCAGCAGTGAACTATTGGAAACAGTTAGGTTTTGAGTGTGTAAGGGAAGGTGACCAACCTTACCCCTGGGCCGTCGTTTCGGACGGTTTAATTCGGCTCGGCTTTCACCAGACGACTAAACTGACCCAACCAACCATTACCTACTTTGTCCCGGATATGCCGGAGCGCCTGAAGCGCCTCCGCAGAAAGGGTGTTAAATTCAAGGCTGAACAAAAAGACAAGCAGGGCCGCAGAGTCGGTGCGGTGATCGAGTCGCCGGATGGGCAGCGATTTTTTCTTTTCACCGGCGAGGCTAATCAGCCAGACACAAGCGAGGAGAAACTTGGAACAAATGGCCGCTTTAAGGTGGGGCAAAAGGTGCGGATTATCGAAGGACCTTTTGAAGATTTTATGGGCATAGTAGACGAGGTTGACCAAAACCAGGCCAGGGTAAAAGTTCAGATCAGCTTTTTTGGCCAGGAAAAGTTAATAGGGTTTGACTTTTCCGAGGTAGAACTTGCCTAATCTATCTTTACGGCGCTGATCCGGACGGAGTCTGGTCATTCGGGATGTGCAATTCGAGCAGCATTTGGTGGATAACTCTCAAAGCCTGATCTTGCGCCGCCAGGTGGCTGAGAATCGCCCGGATTTCCTCTTCCGCTTTCTGGTTGATCAAATAATCGTTGTGCGCTTCCAACCGGTCCCTGGCGGCCTGGCGATTTTGGCTCATCATGATAACCGGGGCGGTATAGGCCGCCTGCAAAGAGAGCACCAGATTCATCAGAATAAACGGGTATGGGTCCCAGTGACGCACCCAGGCGGTGATATTGAGGATCACCCAGCCGGTCAAGATAACGGATTGGATAATAATAAACTTCCAGGAACCAACCACCCGAGCCACTCCATCTGCCGCTTGCTGGCTGAGGCTCAGTTGTTCCTCGAAGACCTCGTTGACATTCGCCACCGGGGGATGTTCATGTTTGAACGGTTCGGGAAAAGGCAGTTTCTTCAGCAACACATCTCCTCCAAACAAGATTTTATTACAAGGCTAAGATCAGTCTCAACCTCACTCTACCTCCGGCGCTTCCGGGGCGACTCTTAGGGTGGATTCATTGCGGTAAGTCACCAGCCCAGGCGCTGCCCCTTTGATGGCCCGGACATACTTTTTGAGGGTGACATCCACCTCGGCGCTGGTATCGTTGCGGGCGCGGGAATAATAGGCGGCGACGGCGGCGGCCCAGAAAACATCCGCCTCGGAGGGCAACCCCTGGGCAGTCGGGATGACCACGTGCGCGCCGGGCACGTTACGGGCGTGCAGCCACAAATCGTCGGCGGCGGCACGGTTGAAGGTGAGGTGGGCATTTTGGAGGGCATTTTTACCGACCCAGACGGTCGCCCCATCCGGGGCAGTCAGGCGAAGGTAGCGGGTGGCGTTCTTTTTTTGCTGTTTTTCGCGGCGGCTCATCGGACGAAAACCGGCGGCAGCTAACTCCTCGGCCACGGCGTCAATCTCCGGCCGGTTCTCGGCCATCAGCAAATCTTGTTCCAACTGTTCCAGGTAGTTCTCTTCCAGCGTTATTTTTTCCAGTTGCGCCGGAATCTCGCCGCCGGCGCGGAGGGCTTTACGGTAGCGGCTAAAATATTCCTGGGCGTTTTCGCTGGCAGAGAGAGCCGGGTCAAGGGCCACTTTAAGCTGGCGTTCGCCAAAGGGCACGACCAACTCCTTTTGACCGGGCTTGATTTGATAGGCGTAGGTCAGAATAGCTTCCCCTTTTTCCTTAAGCGCGTTCGGGTCGGCCTGGGCCGCTGCATCCTCGGCCAGACGCTCCCGGCGGCGGGCCAGTTTCTGGCGGGCATCGGTGATGGCCTGGAACAGGGGCGCTTTGGCGGCGGCATAGCCGGAAGCAGCCTCCATAAAGTAGATTTCAACGGCGGCAGAGAGAGTCTCATAAGGTTGAGTCCGGGGCAAATGCTGTAAGGGATAGGGCGCAAAGGCTAAAGGCCGGTCCTCCTCATCCAGGGCCAGCGTCGGCTGCCACTGCTCCTGGGCCAGATGGTCGAACAGACCGTGGAAGGCAGTCAGGAGAGGGGTCAGGAGTGAAAGGCCACCCACTTGGGTTTCGATGCTGCCGGTGGCCCGGTAAACGATCTCACGGGCCAGCAGCGGGCTGACCCCGGTCACGGTTTCGGTCAGCAGGCGGGCCAGGCTCAACTGCGGCGAGGCTTCGGCCAGCTCCTGGCGCAGAGCAAATTCGGTTAAGTCGGTAGGGACCAATTTGAGTTGGGGGGGAGGCGGTTCGTAAAGTTGGCCGGGAAGAAGGGTGCGAGGAGGGACAGCGTTTGACGTTCTAACGTTCAACGTTTCAACGTTTTTGGTCAGGCGAGCGACCCCCAGAATGGTCTGGTCCAGGTCCAGCAGAATAAGATTGCTGCGTGTTCCCATTAACTCAACGGCCAGGATAGTCGAGCCAACCGGGCTGACAAGGCTGAGGTAAAGCAGGCGTTCATAGGCCGGTTGGTCAACAGCGGCCAGCCGAGCGCCGTGCATGTATTTGCGCAGAACCAGCATGAGCGGCGTTTCGTGGCCGGTACCGCGCCGCACCTTCTGGCTGCTCAGAAACAGGCGTGGGGCCTGAGGTTCTGCGGACAAAATCAAGTAGTGCCGAACCGGGTGGACGTAAATTTCGAGGCCGTAGGTCAGAGAGTTAATCTGAGTAACCCGCTGGACACGCCCTCCTAATATTGTCTGGCGCAGTTCACTGGCCATAGCGGCCGTGGAGAAAGTATCAAAAGTCATGAGCCAACACTTAAAGGCAAGTTTCGTAACCTTGTTCCCAAACTGAGTTTGGGAACAAGGTTACAACGTGGTTGCAGGTCAGGAGCTAACATTTAAGGGCAAGCTAAAACGGATGGTTGTACCTTGACTGGTCAGACCATCACTCTGGGCCGAGATTTCACCGCCGTGCGCGCTGACCAGATTCTTGGCAATGGCTAATCCCAGGCCGGTTCCCCGAGAATTACCCGCTTTGTAAAACCGATCAAAAATGTAAGGCAGGACTTCCGGAGAAATGCCCGTCCCGGTATCGCTGACGGCAACCGTCACCCGCTGCTCACCGGCGTCAAGTTGACCTGTTACCTGGATCTGTCCCCCGGATGGGGTATGGCGCAACGCATTGGCGATCAAATTTGCCAGTACCTCCCGGATGCGAACAGGGTCTATGTCTAACAGGGGTATATCGTCGGCGATGGCGGCGCTTAATTCAACGCCTGTGGCCTCGGCCTGAGCGCGAAATGAAGCGAGGGTCTCGCCGGCGAGGACGCTCAAATCGGTCGGCTCACGATGAAGCTGCAGCGCGCCGCTTTCCACTAAAGCCAGGGTGCGCAGGTCGTCAATGAGCCGGGCCAGCACGTGGGTGTCTTCTAAAATCGGCCTGAGATGAGCATCATCGTGGGGATAGACGCCATCCAGCAGTCCCTCAAGATTGCCTTGAATCACGGTCAGCGGTGTGCGCAGCTCGTGGGTCACGTCGGCCAGCAGATTACGGCGCTGAGTTTCGTTCCGTTCCAGGCGTTCGGCCATGGCATTAAAAGCCCGGACAAGCGCACGGACTTCCCTGGGACCATGTTCGGCCATCCGGGTAGAGTAGTCCCCCGCCTCCACCCGCCCGACCGCCTCCATCAGTTCGCCGACCGGTGTGGTGACTCGCCGGAGCAGCCGTCCTACCAGCATGAAGCCGAGCAGGCCAATTAAGAAAATACCGCAAAAGAAGAAGGGTGGCGGACCCTCATGCTGAATGTTGGGTTGTCCTGAACTGATGAAGGTAAACCAGGAGGTCAGCGCCCCCACTCCGGCCGCAATCAAAATTAGAATCACTAGCAGGCCGAGGATGCGCCAGAAGAAGAAACGGCGCATTTTAGACCAGGCTGGTCCCTGCGGCGGCCAGGGTTCATCATCGGGCCACCAGTGTGGGCGACGGCGGGGGCGAAAGGGAGGCGGCATCAGCTACTCATCGTCATTATTCAGGTGCGGCGCGCTTACCAGGGGTGGCGCACCCGTTCTATTCATCTGCAAATTTATACCCAACTCCATACACGGTCAAGATATAACGCGGTTCGCGGGGGTCCGGCTCCAGCTTGCGGCGAATATTTTTGATGTGCGCGTCAATGGCGCGTTCGTAGGACTCAAAGGCGACGCCGTGAACCGCATCAAGCAGTTGCGAGCGGGTGAAGATGCGCCCCGGCTGGCGGGCCAGCGCGGCGAGCAGTTCAAACTCTGTCGGCGTCAGTTCGATCAGGTGGTCGTCCAGAGTTACCCGCATGCGCGGCACGTCAAGGGTTAACTGGCCAATACGGATCAATTCTTCAGTCACGGGCGTTGCTTCAGCCCGACGCAGCACCGCCCGGATGCGGGCAATCAGTTCCTTGGGGCTGAAGGGTTTGGTCAGATAATCGTCCGCGCCCAATTCCAGGCCGACCAGCTTATCCGACTCTTCGCCCCGCGCGGTCAGCATAATAATGGGCACGTTTGACTCCTTACGCAGGGCGCGGGTCACGTCGAGGCCGTCCATGTCGGGTAAGCCCAAATCCAGAACAATTAAATTGGGTTTCTCCGCACGGGCGACGGCCAGGGCGGCTTTGCCGGTTTCAGCGGTCAGCACGATACAGCCGGCATGTTCAAGGTAATCGCGGGCCAGTTGAAGAATTTTAACTTCGTCATCAACAACGAGAATGGTTTTCATCTTTGTTTTCGATTAACAAACTGTTTCTCCAGTGGGGTCATTTTCATCTCGATGAATCCTTTTTTGAGAGGAGAAACGCCTGCTTTTTGACGTTCCTCCTTTCAAATTTTGCCGGCCAATCTCTCAGCTTCCCACCGATGGCGGCGGGGTTTGCTCTGCGCCCTGGGTATGGGCCTGGCGATGCCACTCGTCAAACATGGGTGGGACACCCCTATCCCAGGGGCCATGCCTCCAGCCGTGGCCCCACGGTCCACCCCAGACCAATCCGCGCACCAACAAAAAGACGAGCAGAATGAATAACAACGGCCCGAAGCAGCCAAAGAACCCAAAGCCAAAGGGCCGGGGATGCCAGAACGGCCCCCCATAATAAGGGTAGAGCCTGGCTCCTTCTTCCGGCGAAAGCGCAGCCAGTTTGCCGCTCTCAGCCAACCCCTGGGCGACCCCGGCGTTATAGGCATACACGCCCAAACTCACCGCACCGGCGATCAAGACCAGCGCCAACAAAACTCCTAAAACAATTCTCCTGTTCATGGTTGTTTCTCCTTTCACTCCGACAGGAATTCTATTGTTCAACCTTACGAACAGGAGTATAGCGCTCGATTGTGAACCAATTGTGAAGCAGCGATGGAGGTATTGCGGAGGCGAAAAGGTCAAAACAGGGCTAACTTGGCCGCCAAATCTGCGGCAGTATCATTGCCGCGCATACGAATGCGTTTGAGTTCGAACCGGTCGTTAAAGGATTGCTCAAGACCCCACTGGGTTGTGACCGCCCCCCAAAAATTGGCCGACTCCAGTACTTTGATGGTCAGTTCGTCGTAGCGACCGGACGGGTAGCAGAAAAAGCGAACCGGCTCGCCAGTCCGTTCTTCGATCGCTTCTTTGGAGCCGAGGATTTCATAGACCAGGAAGTCCACATCTTTGCCGGCTAGATCGGAATGGCGGTAGCTATGCGAACCAAACTCCATCCCGGCCTGATGCATTTCCTTAACCATGTCCCAGGAAAGATAATCCACATTGTTCTCATCAATAGGTTGGGTAAAGACAAAAAAAGTGGCCCCATAACTGTATTGGCGGAGCAGGGGAAAAGCGTGCTCATAATGGTCGCGATAGCCGTCGTCAAAAGTAAGAATAATGGGCTTGGGCGGAAGAGTCGTTTTTTCACTGAGGGCGTAGGATAGCTGCTCCAGGGAGATCGTTTCATAGCCTTCCTGGCGCAAGTAAGCCAACTGAGCCTCAAATTGTTCGGGCGTGACAGACAGATCGCGGCGAATAACATCGGCGCCGGCAGGCGGGATGGAGAGGTAATGGTACATCAGAATTGGCACCCGCAGGGTCAAACCCTGGGCGGTGGGGGTTGGCTCGGGGGTGGGGGTGTCGGTGCTGGTAGGTGTGGCTGAAGGCAAAGGGGTCGCCGTTGGCGTGAGGGCGCCGGTAGGCGTCTCGGTGGGGGTGGGGGTGCGGGTGGGGCTGGGGGTAAAAGTAGAGGTAGGGCTGGGGGTCGAGCTGGGACTAGGGGTAAAAGTAGGGACCGGGGTCGAGGTGAAGGTGGGGCGGCGGGTGAGTGTTGGGGAGGCGAGGAGGCTGGAAGAGGCAGACCCTTGATTATAACCGGCGACAAAGCCGAGGCCCATTTGGAGGCCCACCACGACGAACAACAGGGGAGCAACAAACCAATAGCGAGCCAAGGCCCGCACTTTTGACTTCACAGACGTTGTCCTTACTGATAATGAAAATCGAGATCAAATTTGGAGTATACGTGGGGTTAAAGAGGCTGTCAAAGTGACAGCCTCGTGTCTATTCCTCATCAAAATCCACCAATTCGCCGGAGGGGGCCAGGGTTTTGATGCGCAACTCGGCGCTGTCTAACTGCCGGTTGCAGTACTGAGCCAGAACCATGCCGCGCTGATAGAGCGCCAGCGCTTCTTCCAGCGGCAAATTGCCAACCTCCAATTTCTGCACGGTTTCTTCCAATTCACGGTAGGCTTGTTCAAAGCTTAGTGTTTCGAGGGTGAGTTGGCTCTTTTCATTCATAAAATATTCCTCTTACGGCATGACCGCCGACCACCGACGGCCGACCGCTAAACGATGCGGTGGTCAGCGGTCAATCGTCGGCGGTCGTTTTTCCCACGCCAGCGACCACTCAATCGCCCGCTTAATGCCCTCCGCAAAAGAGACCTGCGGCTGGTAGCCCAGCATTGTTTTAGCCCTGGTCAAATCGGCCACGTAGAAATTGATCTCGCCCGGCTGGATGGGCTGGTCAATGATGGTCGGGGTGACACCCAGGTTGGCGGCGATGGTTTCGGCCAGTTGCACCAGGGTAGCCGGGCTGCCGGAACTGAGGTTAAAGGTTTCATTAACTACCTCACCGCTAAACAATTTGTCAATACCCAACATCAGACCGTTGATGCAGTCGTCCACGTAGGTAAAATCTATCATCTTGCGGCGGCCGTAGATCGTTACCGGCTCGCCCCGGCGCATTTGGTCAATAAAAATATGCAGCACGCGGGTCATGCGCTCGATGTCGTTGTCGTAGCGGCCATAGACATTACTCAGGCGAAAGACGAGGTACTTGAGGTTGTAACAGTTAGCGTAGGCATAAATCAACATCTCGTCGGCCATTTTGTAGGCGGCGTAGGGGCTGAGGATATGGAAAACATCGGCGGTGTCTTCACCCACTCGCGGCGGAGTCGGGCGGCCGTAGACCTCCCTGGAACTGCTAAAAATGAGGGGCACGTTTTGGCTGCGACAATATTCCAGCACATGAAAGGTAATTGTCGTATTTTCATGGGCGCGGCGCGGGTCTTTGACCAATTCGTGAACCTTGGCGTTAGCCGCCAGGTGGACCACCAAATCGGGCCGATCAAAGCCGGGCTGAATGGAAGCGATTTCCGCCGGGTCGGGCATGCTCTCGGCCAGGTTGTGCTGCAGGGTGGGGATTTGATCTGTCCAGGTACTTTGGCGTTTGTCAACGCCGACAACCAGATTTCCTTTTTGCAGGAGGGCCAGGCCGAGATTGGTACCGACCTGCCCGCTGCTGCCAGTGATTAGGATTTTCAAGGTAGTTTCTCCGAGATGATAATTTTCGTATTGCGTATTGCGTGTTGCGTAAGGCACATCATGTTTCAGGGTGAAGCCTCACTTTGGGACTCACTTTTGCTCCAAACTCTCCGTCACTTACTTTGACCACAATTTCATCGTCCTGGCTCACTTGAGCCGTTTGGGTAACAACAAGCTGCTCCTTTTGCACAATGGCATATCCACGGGCCAGGGTAGCCTGGGGATCGAGCGTGTCCAGGCGAGCCGATAACGTTTTTACCCGCTCCTGTTGGAGCGAGAGATAGTGCTGCACCGTTCGGCCCGCCCGATTAACCAGGGTATCAAGCTGCTGACGGTAGTTGTTGAAGGCAGCCTGGGGCGAAATCCGGGCCAAAGCCCACTGCTGACGAGTGACATCGGCTCGGGCCGCGGCCACCTGCTGCCGGGCGGCATCCATCAAAGCCAATTCCTGAGCATAGATCACCCGCTTGAGTTCCACTTTATCGGGTGTGACCA
>JAHDWA010000059.1 GCA_023382535.1 Anaerolineae bacterium
GCCGACTCCCGCCAGGTTGAACCGGGGACGCTCTTTGTGGCCTATCGCGGCGTTAACCTGGACAGCCACCGCTTCATCCCCGCTGTCATCACCCAGGGCGCAGCCGCCATCATCTGCGAGTCAGCAAATGATAACCGGATACTAACTCGTTCGCAATTCACTATTGACAATTCACCGTTGACAATTATCACCGTCCCCGATGGCCGCGAAGCTCTGGCCTATCTCAGCGCCGCCTGGCATAACTTCCCGGCTCGCCGCCTGAAAATGGTCGGCATCACCGGCACCGACGGTAAAACGACCACCACCAACCTGCTCTACCACATCCTCCAAACCCGCTATAAGGTTGGGATGATCAGCACCGTCAACGCCGTGATCGGCGACCAGATGCTCGACACCGGCCTGCACACCACTACTCCCGATGCGCCCGATGTGCAGCGCTACCTGACCGCGATGGTCGAAGCCGGGACGGAGGTCTGCCTGCTGGAGGTGACATCACATGGTATGGCTCATCACCGCGTCACTGCCTGCGATTTCGATGTAGCCATCGTCACCAACATCACCCACGAACACCTGGACCTGCACGGCTCGCTGGAGGCGTATCGGGCGGCCAAAGCAAGCTTGTTCGAGTCGCTGGCGACAGCTCACCCTAAAGATTTACCCAAAACGGCCATTCTCAACTGCGATGATTGGTCTTTTGAGTATCTGAAACAAAAACTGGCCGCAACCGGCACGCCCTGGCTGGGCTACAGCTTATCCGGCCATCCGCAGGCTCGCCTGACCGCTCGCCATATTGTCTACCGGCCTGACAAGACCCGCTTCACCGTTCGCGGGCCTCAGTCCACCTTCACCGCCGAAACTAACCTGGTCGGCGACTACAATGTGAGCAACTGCCTGGCTGCGGCTACGGCAGCGCTGGAAATCTTCGGCCTCTCTCCGGCGCAGGTCCAGCAAGGCATTGCCGCTTTACCCGGCGTGCCGGGGCGAATGGAGCGGATTCACGAGGGCCAGCCTTTCATGGCCGTGGTAGATTTTGCCCACACACCCAACGCCCTGCGCCGTTCACTGACCGTAGCCCGCACCTTGACCTTGGGCCGGGTGATTGCCGTTTTTGGCTGCGCCGGGCTGCGGGATGTCGAAAAACGGGTTATGATGGGCCGCATTGCTGCTGAATTGGCCGATCTGACGATTATCACCGCCGAGGATCCGCGCACCGAGAATCTGGATGCCATCATCGCCGCAACAGCCGAGGCAATGCTGGCCGCCGGGGCAGTGGAAGGCCGGTCTTTTGAACGCGTGCCCGACCGGGGCCGGGCGATTTATCGGGCTGCCCAATTGGCCGGCCCGAACGATGTTGTGCTTGCCTTTGGCAAAGGTCATGAGCAGAGCATGTGCTTTGGCGAGACCGAATATCCCTGGGATGACCGGCAGGCGATGCGCTCGGCCTTGCGCGGGGAACCACTACTAACACTGCCCACCGCCGAAAAGTGAGCAACACGGTTTTGATTTTAACTGAGACGTGTTAAACTACCGTTACGACTCAAGTATCTGGTAACGCCCTGCGTTCCAGGTTTTTTTTGCAGGTACAACTCTATGCGCAAACTGATACCGCTCCTTCTCTTCTCGATTTGTCTGTTCTTCAGCCTGACCTTCTTTATGGCAGGCCCTCTTTCCGCTCAAGAGCCGGAACCAGCGCCCCCCAAAAGCTCAAACCCTCTGCCGACACCCCCTGCCAGCGAAGCAGCATCTCCCCAGTTAGCCATAGATCGAACCTTACTGGCCAAAATTGAACCACAACTCTTAAAAAGGCTGCTCCAACCTGGCTCTGAGCCGGCGCCTTTTATCGTTTATCTCAAAGCCACAACCAACCTCTCCGCGGCCGTTAGTGCGGCCACATCGGGCCTCAGCTCGCAGCAGGCGGCCGATCCCCTGGTTACGCGGGCGGCCATCGTTAATGCCCTGCAGCAGACAGCCCGTGACAGCCAGGCAGGGGTGCTTCAAACTTTAAGCAGTCCCCCGGCGACCGGAAACCTAAGCGGTCAGGGGCAAGCGACTCCTGCTACCGATATCCGGCCCCTGTGGATTATTAACGCCGTGGCAGCCAAGGGGTCACTTGAAACAATCCTCGCCCTGGCCGCCCGGCCCGATGTGGAAATTGTACGGCTGGATAAAGAAGTAAAACTGGAAGAAACGGAAGGTTGGAAGGATGGGAGGATGGTAAAAACTTTCCAACCTTCCAACCTTCCCTCCCTCCAATCCTCCTCAGAGTGGGGTGTTTCCAAAATTCGGGCTGCTCTGGTCCATCAGGCGCTGGGGATTACAGGGGCAGGGATTGTGGTTGCTAATATTGACTCCGGGGTTGACTGGCAGCATCCGGCGCTGCAAAGCAAGTATCGAGGTTATACCGGCCCCGGTAAATTACCCCAACATCTGGGCAACTGGCACGATGCGACGGGCGAGGGAGCCGCCTATCCGGTAGACGGCAACGGGCATGGCAGCCACACCATGGGGACGATGGTCGGTGCGAATGGGCTTGGCGTCGCGCCCGGAGCGAAATGGATTGCCGTCAGAGCCTTTGATAGCAGCGGTGGAGCCCAAAACAGTTGGTTGCATAGTGCCTTCCAGTGGGTCCTGGCGCCAAACGGTAACCCGGCCCTGGCCCCCGACGTGGTCAACAACTCCTGGGGCACTGATCTGGGCAGCAGCACTGAGTTTCAGGCCGATGTTCAAGCTTTATTGAGCGCCGGCATTTACCCGGTGTTTTCGGCCGGCAATAATGGCCCTGCTGAAGAAACTGTTACCTCACCCGGCAGTTTGAACATTGCTCTGGCTGTTGGGGCAACCGATATCAACGACGAAATTACCTTCTTTTCCGGTCGCGGCCCTTCACCCTGGGGCAAAGTAAAGCCAGAAATTTCCGCCCCCGGCAAAGACATACGCTCCACTTTACCCGGCGGCGCCTATGGCCTGCTGGACGGAACTTCAATGGCCGCCCCGCACGTCGCCGGGGTCGTCGCCTTGATGCTGCAAACTGCGCCGGCGCTGGCCACCAATCTCAACAGCATCTCTTCGACATTGCTTTCTACGGCCATACCGCTGGGCAGCCCTATTCCCAACAATGATTATGGCTGGGGCCGGGTTGACGCCTATAATGCCGTTATGGCTGTCGGCTCATTCGGCACAATTCAGGGCGCCGTGACCCATGCCGGCTCGCCCATCGGCGGCGCAACAATCCAAATCGCGCGGCATGGCGGCCCGGCTATTTACACAACCTCGCAGTCCAATGGAACGTATCGGCAAGGTGTAACTTCTGGCACTTATGATGTCACTGCTTCCGCTTTTGGCTATTTTCCCGTGACGGCTTTCGGCCTCAGCGTAACCAACCAAACGCCAACCATCCAAAATTTTAACCTGAATCCCCAACCCACCGGCAGGCTGGCCGGCTTTGTACGCGAAGCTGGCACAGGGAAGCCGCTGGTTGCTTCGATCACCATCGAAGGAACCCCTGTCCGCGCCACTTCCAGCGCCAACGGCAGCTACAGCTTAACCTTGCCGGAGGGTACGGGAATTTACACCGCCACCGTTGTTGCCGCTGCCCATCGTATTACTCAGGCAGTCAGCTTGAGTATCAACGATGGTGGCGTTACTACCCAGGATTTCTGGCTGCCTCCCGCGCCCAAGATTCTGCTGGTGGATAGCGGCCGTTGGTACCAGGAAAGTAAAATAAGTTACTACCAGCAGACTTTAACTGAACTGCGCTACGCTTATGATACCTGGACAATTGCCAAGCCTTTTGACACCCCTAATGATGTCCCTGTAACCAGCACCCTAACCGCTTACAACATTGTTATCTGGTCGGCGCCGCTTGATTCGCCCGGCTATGTGGGCGCCGACCTCCCCCTGCGTGGCTTTCTCCAGCAGGGGGGTAAGCTGTTACTCAGTGGGCAAGATGTGGCCTTTTTCGATGGCGGCGGTTCGATATTTGGGGAGTTGCCTTACTTCAGAAGTTATCTCAAAGCCCACTTTTTGCAGGAAAGCAGCGAGGTTTTCTCGACGACCGGGGTGGCCGGCAGCCCATTTGCCGGTTTGACCCTGACCCTGGCCGGCGGCGACGGCGCTAATAACCAATACCGCCCTGATGTGATCGAAAACCTGAATCGGGACTTTGCTCAAGATTTGGCGGCTTATGGAAGTCAGGCCGGGCTGGCCGGGATGTATATCGGTCTGTGTGTGCCCTACCGGGCTGTTTTTCTGCCTTTTGGCTTTGAGGCCATCAACAGCCGGGCCGACCGCAGCCAGGCCATGCAGCGGACCATTGACTGGTTGGTGCAAGCGCCCGCCCCCGCCTCGGTCGAACTTACGCCGACCGAGCAAATCTTGGTAGGCAACTTCGGCACGGTAGTTTCGCACACGGTCCGGGTACGCAACGTCGGGGCCAACCCGGCCACCTTTAACCTGTCTGCCAGCAGCGGGACGCCTTATAACTGGCCGGTTAATCCTGCGCCGCCCCCGACTCTCTCTTTAGCCTCTTGCCAATCTCAGACCATTACTATGGGGGTGCGAATTAACGTCAGCAATAGCTGGCATGTCTCCGATACCCGCACCCTGACCGTTCAAGCGGCCGGCAATCCATCTATCAACGCCAGCGCCATACGCACCAGTAAAAGTCCGGCCCCGGTGTTACTGGTGGACGACGACCGTTGGACCAGCTTTGCCGCCGCCTACAAAACAGCCCTGGAAGCCAACAGCATTCCTTACGATTACTGGCTGGTGCCCAAATCCTGGAACGGTGCAGTCCCGCCCAGCCCCTCCCTGGCCACGCTGCAAATGTATCCGCTGACCGTTTGGTACACCGCCTATGATTGGTTTCAACCTTTAACCACGAGCGAAGAAGACCGCCTGGCGGCTTATCTCAACGGCGGCGGCCGGCTGCTATTGAGTGGTCAAGATTATATTTATGGATTGCCGGGCCATCAGCCCAGTTCCTTTGCCCTAACCTACCTGGGAATACTGGCTCACACCGAGGATTACAGCAGCAGCCTCGTCGTGGGCCGGCGAGGCAGCCCGGTCGGCACGCAGCTCGGCCCTTATCCCTTGACCTTTCCCCCGGGTTACGATAATTTTACCGATGCCCTAACCCCGACCACAGCGGCCCAAATCGCGACCGTTGGCCAGGCGGGTCAAGCTAACAGCTTGACTCACCGGGGCATCGGGCCAGGCGGGCAGGCGTGGCATACTAACTTTATGGGCTTTGGCCTCGAAGTGCTGGACCCCAGCGACCGGGCCAGGCTCCTGCAACGTTCCCTGGGCTGGCTCAATTGGCTGGGCAGTTCGACGGTAACGCCGAGCGTCTCGTCCTCCCTGGATGGAGCGGATATTACTTACAGGGCTGTCTTAATCAACGATGGCTGGGCCGATTTACCCGCCGCCGTCTTCACTGCCACCTTTCCCTCTGAATTAACCCCAGGAGCGGCTTCGCCGGAAATGACTTCAAGCGGAGGAAATCTGATCTGGCGCGGGCCGCTGCCCAGAAACCAACCTAAAGTGTTGACCTACACCGCCAGCCTGGCCGGCTCTCTGCCCTTGGGGACGACCGTCCGCCAGGTGAGTTGGCTGGCGTATCCCGATCATCGTATCCTATTTGACCGGGTCGCCGAGGTGCGGGTCAATTTCCCAGACCTGAGCCATTCTACCTTCTCGGTCAACCCGGCCCAGAGGGTCGAAGTAGGGAATGTTTTAAACTACACCCTGGTCTTAAAAAATGACGGCCTGGTAGATGCCCCGGCAGTGACAACGACCCACGTTATTCCACCCGCATTGCAGCTCCTTGGGATTGACCCGCCCAGCCAGGGCGCGCTTATCAGCAATGGCAAAAGCTTCACCTGGACGACCAGCCTGCCGAAAAATCAAAGCGCCACATTGACCTATCGGGCTGTAATTAGCTATCAAACCAGCAGCAGTATCAGAAACAGCGCCACCGTTGACGATGGTCTGAATGATCCGTTCACCCTGACCACTCAGGCCGACTTCAAGGTTTTGCCCATTTATTTACCCGTCATCCAGCGGAAATAGGGTGCGACTGACTCTATCCAGCATTTTTCTGCCACAAATTTCCCCAATATAACCCTCACACTTAACTTTCGATAGGGGATACATTCCACAAATTTCGGAAACAGAACCCTGTCTCCAATTAAAATACACGCGGACAATATTACCCCATTGTCAAAGCAGCCCAAATGTGATAATATTGTGAAAGAAAGCACTAATTCCCTTGGTAAAAACTATTGAACGATGCAGTTCAAAAGAACACCCCTTTTTGATATCCCAATGTAACAAGTAACTCCGCTCCAAATACCCTTTCCCTACTAACCCTCTCATATCATTTTCAACTCCAGCGGCAAAAACGGTGGTGCTCATCTCGGCATAGGTTATTAAACAAAAGAATTCAAAATCATCGCCATTGAGTGAGCATCGAGCAATGGACGCTGCGATTCTTTGACGATGCTAAAAGCAATTTCGCATCGGGAGAGTAAAAATGAAACGTCTTTTTCGAATTTTCATCGTGACAGGATGGGTTACAGTCTTAATTGCGGTAGTGACCACGCTGGTCTTTATCTCTCCACCAGCCCGCGCGGCCGGACCGTGGTACGTCCATCCCGACGGCAGCAACGGCAATACCTGTCTCAACCCTGCCCCTCGCTACATCCCCATTAGTGGGGTCATTACCCCTATCATTTCCTTTAATGCTGGCGACCAGGTGTGTAAACTCAGCAAATACGCCGGCAATCCGGTCCTCCCCATAGGCCCAAATGGGGCCTGGGACGATGTCGAGATCGGGGATCCTACTGTACTCAAAGAAGACAGCCTCTATAAGATGTGGTATGCCGGTCATGATGGAGCTACCTCGCGGATTGGCTACGCTACGTCGCCCACCGGCCTGACCTGGACCAAATACGGGAGCAATCCGGTCTTATCGTCGAGTGAGAGTTGGGAGATAGGAGGGATCGTCGGGGCCAGCGTCATCTCCGATACCGGCCTTTACAAGATGTGGTACACCGGATTCGATAGCAGCGGGATTGGTCGGATTGGTTACGCTACTTCCCCTGATGGAGTCGCCTGGACGAAGTACGGGGGCAATCCAGTGCTGGACATTGGGCCTGCGGGTAGCTGGGAAGATACCGATGTTCTGGGGCCGACAGTACTAAAGGAAGGCAGTGTTTATCATCTGTGGTACGACGGCAATGACGGGGCCGGGCAGAGTGCGCACCGCATCGGGCATGCCACCTCCACCGACGGCGCCACCTGGAGTAAAGACCCGGCCAACCCGGTGTTGGATCTCGGTCCGCCCGGTGGCTGGGACTGGTTGAGCGTGTACAGCCCCTATGTGGTCAAACTTGGGACACAATACATGCTCTGGTACTCGGGCAAGACTTTGCCGCTGGCCTGGCAAACCGGCTACGCCCTGTCAAACGATGCCACAAATTGGACCCGACAGCAGATGCTTATCTCCGAAGGCGCCCCTGGCGCGTTTGACGATGCTTCTGCCGATTATCCCAGCGTCATCGTCGAAGGAAGCAGCTTCAAAATATGGTACTCCGGTCTCAAGGATGGAGGATCATACACGATTGGCTTTGCCACGGCTGAAATTTGTAACACTGCCTCGTTGGCCAACTCAGTTTACTTACCCGCTATCCTAAAAAGCAGTGGCGGTTCCTGTCCGGCCTACTACACCGATGACTTTAGCAACCCCGGCAGCGGCTGGTCGGTTAGCGATAACAGTCAGCGGAAGTTCGGTTACGTAGGTGGGCAGTACCAGATCTGGGTTAAGGTACCATTCACAGGTTGGAGCGTCACCCCGGGAGCCAAAGCAACCGACTTCACTGCTTCTGTCAGCGCCCGCCGAGCCAGTGGCAACACTGGAGGATACGGCATTATCTTCGGCATTAACGAGGATTGGAGTGAGTGGTACGAGTTTGACATCGGCCCGAATAATTACAGTATCTGGAAATATAACAACGGCATCTGGACTGCCCTGCGGAATTGGACTTCTTCACCTTACGTAAAAACCGGGACCAATTGGAATCGGCTGAAGGTAATTCGCGGTGGAAGCAGTATTTCCGTCTATGTCAACAATCAGCTTCTAGCTACCCTTACCGACGGCAGTTTCACTGGCCTGAGACGAATTGGTCTCACAGCAGGTTCCTCCAGTGTGGGCAATGATACCCGTTTTGACAATCTCTCACTTTATCCGGCCAGTTGTGGTGTAGGTGCTGCCGAGACTGGTTTCGAAATGGGAGAACCGGGAGTTTATGAAGCGCCAGCGCCGCCGGGGCTGGAATAACAACCTGTGAAGACGTGATCTATTCCAAATCAGGATACCCCGGCTCCGGCTTATATCCCGCAATCAAGTCGGCCAAACGGCGGTGGCTGCGGATCAAGCTGGCGCTGACCAGCGTATCCAACTGGAGATAATCAACCAGGCGGCGGGCTTCGGCAATACCGGCGCGAAAGGACTCCAGCTTCTGCCGGCGTTCCTCCGGTGTGGGCCGGTCGAACATATCCACCAGGGCCAGGTATTCGTCCTCAAGGTTAGTCGCGCTAACAAAACGATAAGCTCCTTGCCAAAAAGCTTCCAACTCGGAACGGGGAATGGCCGGGATTACCTCGATAATTTGGAGCGAGCCAAACGCCGCGACAATGGCCGGGTAATTGCGGATACGCTGCCGCGCCAACTCGTCCAGCGCGGCAAAAGCCGGTCCCGGCCCGATATGTCGGAATTGCAGCCAGGTCTCACGCCGCCACAGGTGCTTTGAAACCTCGTCCACGCACAGGTGGCACAAAAAACCCAGGGCAAACGCCTGGGCTTCCGGCGAAAGCTGGGCAAAGGGCCGGCCCAAAAACTCCGCCTGCTGTTCTAAAAAAGCGGCGCTGCGATGAGAAGCCATCAACTCGTAATCGCCGAAGCGATCAAAAAAGTGGGTGTCCCGCTGGGCCAGGGTGGGCGAGAGTTTGTCCACATCGGGCGCGAGGCAGCCAAAACAGAACTGGCCGTAGTAGGGCTGCCAGAGGCCGGGCAGCTCCGGCCAGATTTTTTCAGCAACCAGAAAGTGAGTATTAAAAGGGGCCATCGGCGGTTGAAAGATTGAACGTTGAAACGTTATTTACGTAACTTCTCCAATTGGGGCCGTAATGAATATTTGCGGGCATGTTTGTTAATGAGTTCTTCCAGATACGAGCGCCACTTCTGGGTCCGGTCACTACCCTGATAAGCCTGGCGGGCCTTTTCCAGCCAGCGAATCGCATGATGGTAATATTGTGACTTTCCAGCGTCCATTATCTCCTCGGCTTGCTTGCGGCACTGGCGAATGACCCAATCGGGATGGCTTTCTGTGGCCGCGTCCACCACTCGTTCCAGCGCATCGTAGCCAATATAGGACGATTTGTCAACCGCTTTGACGGCCTCATCAACCATACCCTCGTTCAGGTAAATATCAATCTTGTTAGGGGCATAATTTGTTGCAGCAAGCTGCCTGAGTAGGTCAGCTTTAACCGTGGGCCAGCTTGAACCTGCGACCGCTTCAGCGGCCAGGTACTCGGCTAGCGAGGGGGAGCGGCCAAAGGCAACTTTGGCGGCTTGTAACGCCAGCTCCGGCTGAAACATTTGGCTGGCAAAGTCACGCAGCCAGCGGGCCAGTGGCAAACTTTCTCCATGCAGCGACAACCCTTGCTCGGCTATCTTGAGAGCGTCAACCGGCTGCTTATGCTCGCGCAGGGCTTGGGCCAGGGCCAATGCTTCTTCGGCGGTGGTCATGTATTGTTTGGCATAGGCGACCGCTTCCTCGCCGCGCCCCAGTTTGACCAGCATCGTCAAGTAGAGGGCCGTCTGTCCCTCGGCCTCGGCTAGATGGAGGTATTCGCTGGTGCGGCCCTGCCGTTCCAGTACGTTCAAGCGGGCCAGGGTTAAATCGTCGGCATACCAGGGCGCTTCGTTCTTCCACGCGCCTTTGTCGGTAATCTGCCCTTGCAACGCCTTCTGCAAAGGCGGATAATCCCAGCCCTGCTCGGCGGCAGCAATCGCCACGTCAAACCCTTCATCAACCCCATACTCCTCAATTTCCCCCTGCCATCGAGTCAATTTTTTTGCTAAAGACTTGCGCTCTTCGCGAGACAGATCGGCGCTGAGAATCGCCTCGGCAAAGAGCGAGCCAATCTCGGGGAAGATGCCGCTCAATTCACCCTCGTCGTCAAATTCAAACCAGCGATCCACGTAGGGTTCAGTCACTGCTTCCAAAATAAGCAGAGCATTCCGGCCGTCACTGGCTTCGAGAAAGGGTTGAACTTGATGGAACAAGTCGCTCATTTGCTGGGCGATGCCCCCCACATGCCAGTAAGCTTCTGAGGCGCGCATTCCCCCCAGGCTTCCCAAAATGGAGTTGGCTTGCCGGCGAAAAGGAGTGGGGTCAACAGGAGTCTGGCGCTGGCGAGGGGCACTGCTCGCTTTTTCCGTTACCGATCCCCTTTTGAGCGCGAGTTGAGCCTCAACCCAATCCAGCAGGCGCGGCTGCTCTGACAGGAGTTGAGTCAGCAATTCCCACAATTCATCCTGTCCCAGATCGGCCAGCAACTCAGCAACAGGGGGTCGCCGAGTTACCCGGTCGGGCTGGCGCATATAACTGAACAAAACGGCCACAATGTGCTTGCAGAAACCGCCCCAATCATAGGGACAGGTACACTCGGCATCAACCAGTTCGCCATTCTCTAACTCTATGGTTACTTCGTAGGGTTCGTAGCTGCTCCCCTCGACCTGGGCTAGCAGGGTGTCACCCCGCTGCTGCAAATCAACCACTGCACCGCTCTCATAATAATCGCGGCCCCGGCTAAAGGACTCCGCCGAGGCCAGGCTGCGGATTTGGGCTTCGGTGATGGGCATTTTACCTCCTATGCGCTGCGCTTCCTTGTTTGCCTTTCCAAAACGGGCAGAAGGGGCAATCTTCGCCTTCCGGGAAATCAATTCCTTCTTCATGCGGGCAGCCAATGACGCCATCGGTAATGACCACACTTTTAGCCCCGTGCTGGGCGATAAACTGTTGAATTTGAGCGGCAATCTCAGGATTAACGGCTACACCCGGCCCGGCCCAACGTTCCAAGGCCAAAACCATACTGTGTTGATTGACAATACCCACAGCGATTTTGGTAGTGGTCCGGTTATCTGGGCCATAGTGGGCTACGGTAGCAACCGGATATTTGGACTCCGCCGGTGGCAAGCAAAAAGGTTTCTTGCCAGGTTCACGCCCTTTTCTTTTGGCCATTGGCTTCTTCCTTTCGTCGTTGAAGTATAGCGAACATGTTAATTTTAATCAAAGCAGAAACTTGGGGAGTTGGCTGGGTATGGATGACCTGAACTATGTACAGGGGTGCTCGCTCTGACTAATTCCTGCATCCGCGTTCCGCTTGCGTCTATGTCGAACATTTCCCCACCCTCAATTAAACACCCTTCAAACCTTATGCTATAATACGGCCAATGAAGGGCCGACCCATCCATATCGGGCTGAATGCGCACCTGTTATCGCTGAGCCAATCGTACCGGGGCGCCGGGATAAGCTGGTATATCTTCAATCTGCTCAAGAATCTGGCCCGGGTGTCGCCAGATTTTTGTTATAGCGCCTTTTTGAGCGACCGGACATTTCAGGAGCCGTCGCTGGCGCTTCACCTGAGCCACCTGCCCACCCAACGCCCGGTGGTACGGATTCTGTGGGAACAATTCCTCCAGCCGCTGGCGCTGCGCCAGGCCGGGGTGGATTTATTGCACGCCCTGGCTTTTGTCGCGCCGCTGGCCGCGCCCTGTCCCTTCGTCGTCACCGTGTATGACCTCAGCTATTTGCGCACCCCCGAAGCGTTTCGTCCTTTCAATCGCTGGTACCTGCGACAATTTACGGCCAACTCGGTCAAACGGGCCAGGGCGGTCATCGCCATTTCAGAGAGCACCCGGCAGGATGTAATTAATTTATTGGGTGCGCCGCCGGAGCAGGTCCACACCGTTTACTGCGGCGCGGACGAGCAGTTTCGCCCCCTGCCTGCTCCCGAGATCGCCGCTTTTAAAGCGGCGCGGGGCTTGCCCGACACTTTTGTGTTATTTTTGGGCACCCTGGAGCCGCGTAAAAATGTAGCTGGTCTTCTTCGGGCTTATGCCTTATGGCGGGACCAGGAGCCAAATGCGCCGCCGCTGGTAATCGCCGGGGGCAAAGGCTGGTACTATCGCCACATCTTTGGCTTGGTCGGGTCGCTCAACTTGACGAATACTGTGCGCTTTACCGACTATGTACCGCAAAGTGAACTACCTTTGTGGTATAATGCGGCTTCACTCTTTGTCTATCCCTCTCATTTTGAGGGCTTTGGCCTGCCTGTACTGGAAGCAATGGCCTGTGGCACACCGGTAATTACCAGTACAGCTTCATCCTTGCCGGAGGTGACCGGCACGGACGGAGCGGCCTGTCTGGTCGCCCCAGCCGATAACGAGGCTCTCGCTGAGGCGATGCGTCAGGTTATGGCCGATCGTGATCTTCGCGCAGGCATGGCCCGGCAAGGTCTGGATCGCGCTGCCGGGTTTCGGTGGGACAAGACAGCTCAAGAGACCGTAGCTGTTTATCGGAAAGCTCTTTCAAAGTCGGGGAACTGAAGGAACTCATAGGAACCGAGGGAAGATTCTTGAAACCCTTCAGCTCCTTCGAGCTCCCTTAAGTCCCATTTCCTGGATTATACTTTGGTGAAACGTCTGGCGACGATTTTTTTTAGCAACCAAAGAGCGGCTGCCCTGGCCTGGGTGATCATTGATGTGATTCTGATCAATATCGCCTTTGGCCTGGCCTACTGGGTGCGCTACCGGCTGCAACTTTTCCGGGCAGTAGACCCGGCCTTTGACGTTCCTTACCAGGTTTACTGGCCTTTTGCCGGTTTGTTTACGCTGCTGCTGATTCTGGTATACCGGCAGCACGGCGCCTACCGGTTGCGCCGCCAGATTTCCTGGTTTGACGAATTTTACGCGATTATCAATGGCACCGCCACCGGTACCATCATCATGATTGTCTTTATCTTTCTCTACCGGGCAGCCTTTTATTCTCGCGCCATTTTTATTTACGCCGGTATCTTTGTGGTAATATTGGTGGGCCTGAGCCGTTTGATCAAGGTGAGTCTGCTGCGCTACCTGCGCCGGCGGGGCATCGGCTCGGAACGGGTTTTAATTGTCGGTGCGGGTGAGGTGGCGCGTACGGTCATGCGGGCAGTAGTTGCCAATCCTGAGTGTGGTTTTAACATCATCGGTTTTTTGGATGACAATCCCCTTAAGGGTGAAACCGATATTGGCCGCTTCAAGGCCCTCGGCAGCCTGGTCAACCTGGCCGATGTGCTGCGCGAACAGGCCATTGATGAGGTCATTATTACCCTGCCCTGGCAGTATCACCGTAAGATTGTCAGCATCATGACCCTCTGCGAACGCGGCGGTATCCGAACCCGGATCGTGCCCGACCTATTTCAGATGACTATGAGCCGCATGCAGATCGAAGATGTTGCCGGAGTACCGATGATTGGCGTCAAAGAGGTCAGCATCAGCGGCCTCAATCAGGTGGTCAAACGAAGTGTTGATCTGGTCTTTGCAGGCCTGGTGTTGGTTAGCGGCGCGCCGCTCATGGCGCTGCTGGCGCTGATGATCAAACTGGAGTCGCCGGGACCGGTGCTGTTCCGCCAAGAGCGGGTCGGCCGCAATGGCCGGTGCTTTACGGTTTATAAATTCCGCTCAATGGTGGAGGGGGCTGAGGAGCAGCAGGAAGCCCTGCAGGAGCTTAACGAGGCCGACGGGCCCCTGTTTAAGATTAGAGACGATCCGCGTATGACCCATGTAGGCAAGTTGCTGCGTAAATTCAGCCTGGACGAGTTGCCCCAGCTCTACAATATCCTCCGAGGAGAGATGAGCCTGATTGGCCCGCGCCCGCCCCTACCTGCCGAAGTTAAACAGTACCAGGAGTGGCACAAACGCCGCCTGGAAGTCGCGCCCGGTTTGACCGGCCTGTCACAAATCAGCGGGCGCTCTCAGCTAACTTTTGACGAAACTGCCCTGCTCGACATTTATTACATCGAAAACTGGTCGCTCGGCCTCGACACCAAGATTTTGTTACAGACGATTCCCCGAGTAATTTTTGGGAACGGGGCTTATTAGACCGCGTCCTAAGTTTCTTCAGTTTCCGGTGGGTGAGTCTCCTCAGGCCGGCTGGCCGGCATATCCATTGTCACCGACTTGGCTCTTCTGAACGAAGCTGAGTCAACGGCAACTTCTTTCACGCCTGGAGGAATAACCACTTTAGCCCCTACTGGCCCGGCCCCACTGGCTGCCGTCCGCCCCTGAAGCCGGTCAATCTCCTGCCTGACTCGCTGTAACTCACGCTGGACAAAATCAAGGTTGAGTTTTAACTCCAAAGGCATGTCAGCCCCTGTCATCAGACGCTGCTCCTCTAAATCACGCAGTTTTTGCTGCCAATCGGCGGCCTGTTTGCGAAACGAATCCAGGGCCAGGCTCACAACCGAGGGAACTTCGGAGACTCCTTCCGTCGAGCGCTCAGCCCAACCGGGTAAGGCCATATTTAACGCCTGTTCAATTTCATATAGGAGCGCATTACTGCGTAAATAAAGGTCGCCCAGGTTGCTTAGCCGCCCGCGCATCATAGTGATAGCCCAGACCACAAAGGCGCCAATGACTAAAAGCATGCCCCCGCTGCTCACCAGGCAGGCCAGGCTGTTAATAATCAAATCCTCCAAAATGATGGAGTTGATGCCCAGCCCCAGCAAAGCCAAAATCACTCCAAACATCACAATCCCCGACAGCCGGGGCAAGATGACGCGCTGCGACCGTTCAGCCAAAACATCCCGGGTAATGGCTTTAGGCACTCTTTTGTCAAAATCGTGCTCCCCCAACAGGGCCTTGGCCTCAAGCCGCACCTGATTGAACTGCTCATTGCGGGCGTCATTCTCCTCATCCGCTGGCAGGGGTGCAATTGTGTTCAGGAAGGCCAGCACCGACAGACGCACCTGCTGCAACTTGTCCAACTCCTGCGGGGTGAAACCAGGTTGACTTGTTTCAGTCATGAAAAGATCTTTCCTCTTTGCTCAAGCTTTAATTTACGGTCAGAATTATAGCCGAGCCATCAAAAAATCGCCAATACTTTGAAATCGGCAACCATTCACAATTTTAGAGGGATGGGTAAGGGCGAAGCTTGAACTTTTACCAAAACAAAACCCGCCCCAGATTTGGGACGGGTCTTGTTGAACGACAGAGCGGGCGATGAGATTCGAACCCACGACCTTCTCCTTGGCAAGGAGACGTTCTACCACTGAACTACGCCCGCATAACAGGGGCGGCAGGACTTGAACCCGCAACCTGCGGTTTTGGAGACCGCTGCTCTGCCAATTGAGCTACACCCCTTTATTGAGGGATGAAGGCGGAAGGATGAAAAATGAAATACTTGTCACTCAGCCTTCATCCTTTAATAGTAGCGGGGGCGGGACTCGAACCCACGACCTCCAGGTTATGAGCCTGGCGAGCTGCCTCTGCTCCACCCCGCAGTATTGATATGATCCGATTACGATGAGTTTGAGTACCCCCGATTCTGTTTTAGCCGTCATCTGTCTCACCCTGGACTCAGGGTGGCAACGCCTAACTTGCAGGCTGTTAGCCTACTTTGTCGTTGTTGCTGCGATGAGACCGAACCTTAACAGCCCGGCCCACTCACCTTGCTCTCGATTGCACGCTCGCCTAGCCGGTTTCGTTACCGAAAACCGCTGGTAGGCTCTTACCCTACCCTTTCAGCCATTACCTTTCGAACGAAAGGCTGGTTTACTTTCTGTTGCGGTTGTAGTCACCCCGCTACTTGGCGGGGCGCCCTCACTTACTGTTTCGTGAGGCAATCTTGCTCTAAAAATAATTTTCAGGGCAGAGAGTCGGGAAGTTCCTCTATCCAGTTGGATAGCGACGGCGCAACTCATCATAATAGATCAATTTTTAAAGGAGCAACTCCTTAGCGTCCCCGGCAGGATTCGAACCTGCGGCCTTTTGGTCCGCAACCAAATGCTCTATCCACTGAGCTACGGAGACTCAATTTCTGGAGTTTTATATTGTTAACTTGCTGCCGCTCGACAGCAGGGACGATTATAGCATGATATAGCTGTTGTGTCAACTACCAGTTTAGCCAATTCCACTAAAGGGTTCCTTCAAAATAGGCGGCTAACTCTTCCAGGGCAAAGCGAGCAGAACTCCATTCTTCCTGAAAGAGATGTTTTTCAATCATTCTGGCCACACTGCTCCGGCTGATCGAATTGGCCGCGCCACCTTCCTGGGAGGTCACCAGTCCTCCCAAGGCATTCCCCAAAGCGGCCGAGGCTTCCCAACTTAACCCAACTAACCGGCCTAACACAACCCCGGCATTAAAACTGTCCCCTGCCCCGGTACTATCTTTGACATTGATATTAAAAGCCGGTAAGGTAACTCGTTTGTTACCCACTGCCAAAACACTACCTTTACGCCCCCGTTTGGCTACAACTGCATTCGCTCGACCATCTAACAAGTAATCCAGACCCGCTTCGACAGACCGCCCTTCACTAAGAATAGTTAGTTCTGTCTCATTAGGAAAGATGACATCAACTCTGGGTAAAATCTCCATAATTTGATCGCGGGCCCGCAAGGCAGGCTCGGTCCCAATATCTAAACTTACCCGGGTATAGGGTGAATTTTTAGCCAATTCAAGAGCCAGGAGCGTTGTTTCATACTGATGATAGGATAAAAATGAATATCCGGAGAGGTGAACCCAGCGGCAGTCTACAAAGTAGGCTGGGTCAATTGCTGCTGCTTCGGTGAAGGTATTGGCCCCTCTGGCTCCAAACATAGTTCGCTCGCCATCTACCGTTACAGCAATAAAAATCAGGCCGGTGCTGACCTTAGGATCGGTTTGGACATGACTACAATCTACCCCTGCCTCCCCTAAATCTACTAAAATCTGACTGGCCAGCGCATCTTTACCGATCCGACCAATGAACCCAACCTCCATATCCATTTTGGCCAGGGCCACTGCCGTATTGACCGCGGAGCCGCCCGTATGTATCTTGACGGTCGCTGCCACGGCCTCACCGCCTGGCCGAGGATAGGCAGGGATAGTCAGAATTACATCTGCATTAATATCCCCTATTACAATTATATCGGGCATTCCGATGTACTCCGGTTAGGTATGGTTTTAAATTAGGGTGCAGAACGATTCTGAGAGCTTTGATTCAAAAAATCCGTCATAGGACTTCAACATCAGGGGCACTGGGTAATACCACCGTAAAATTGCTACCTTTGCCAACCACGCTATCCACCCAAATACGGCCTTTATGCACCTCAACCATGCCTTTAGCAATAGATAATCCCAAGCCCATGCCCTGATACTTGCGAGTCAGCGAAGGTTCGACCTGATAAAATTGGTCAAAGATGCGGCCATATTCTGATTTAGGAATCCCGATACCCGTATCAATAACATTGATCCAATATTTGTAACCCTTTAACTCCACATTGAGGTGAATCCGGCCGCCTTCTGCGGTAAATTTGATAGAATTAGAAATCAAGTTCGCCAGAATAAGATATATTTTTTGGCGGTCGGCATCAATATTTAAAGGACTATCATGGGGGTTAAATTTAGTGGTTAAAATCTGCTGTTTTCCCGTGACTAATTGGGAGAATTCCTGGGTTACATCCAACACCAATTGCCGCAAGGAAAACATACTGCGGTCAAGTTGGACTTCGTTGGTTTGAATATGGCGCAGGTTAACCATATCATCAATTAACGAGCGGAGCCGCATAGCGCTGCTCAAAACAATCTCAAGCTGCTCACTGGCTTGCCCGGTTACATTATCCCGCAAAAAACTGGCATAACCCAGAATAACAGCCAAAGGCGTTCTCAGTTCGTGGGAGGCAATACTGACAAAATCCCCTTTAATTTGATCCAGTTGCGACAAATCACGATAGGCTTGCTGTAATTCGTCCAGCAACCGAGCATTTTCAATGGCAATAGCGGCTTGGGCGCTTAAAGTGGTGGCAATTTGGATGTCATCCTGATTAAAGCCATTTTCCGATTTTTTATTGACGACTTCCAGAACACCAATCACCTCATCCCGGACCTTCAGGGGCACTCCCAAAATAGAGTGCGTTTCAAAATCGGTCGTATCATCCACGCCGCGGTGCCAGCGCGGATCATTCCTGGCATCGCGAATTAACAGGGGTCTATCCTTCCGCACCACCCAGCCACCAATGCTGTTATCCAGCGGGACCGAAACTTTTTTTAACGCCTCGCTCGCACCACCGGTCGCCTCGGCAAAACGCAATTCACCTGTGCGCTTATCAATCAACATAATCGAACAGGCCTCGGTATTGGTTAGTTCGGTGGCGGCTTGAATGATAATCTGCAAAAGAGGCTCAAGACTCAGGGTAGAGTTTAAGATCTGGCTGACTTTGACGATTCGCTCCAGGTAGCCAATACGCCGTTCTAACCCTTCAATCTTTTGCCCCAACATAGTCGCCCGATCGAGTTCATTGTCGGGTTCCATCGCTGGCTCCCAATTTGGCAGCGATTCCTCCGGCTGAGAAAGTTCCTCATTAGGCATCTCAGCGGCCAAATTACTGCTTTCTTCCGACCAAGAACTCGTCTCTGGCTGCTGGTTAGAGTCCGACTCTCCTTGCGGATTACCCAGGTATTTAAGCATTTTTCACCGGAAATAGGTACAGAAAGTAAAATTACCTCTGGTAGAGAGGTAAACTAACCCCTTTGGCATTATAGCACAAGTTAAGGGGATTTGTCTATGTCTGGGAAATCTGGCTAAAGCTGGCCGCTAAAGAGCTAGTTCCAAGTTAGCTAAACAGGCTTCAATCGAGGCTGCAATCTCAACAGACGGCTGCGCCGTTTGCCAACCCAAACAAAGGAAAAATTCATGGTTGCCCGCCGGGCCGGTAATGGGTGAGAGGGCAATACCTAATACCTTAAAACCAGCGCCAGTAACAAATTCGGCCATATTTACCAGAACCTGTCTGTGGATCATCCGGTCACGGACTACCCCACCCTTGCCCACCTGGCTCCGGCCTGCCTCAAACTGGGGTTTAATTAAAGCGACAACCTGACCGGGAGTCGTCAACCATTTTTTCACGACCGGCAAAATTAGCTTCAAAGAGATAAAAGAAGCATCAATAGTTACCAAGTTGACCGGCTCCGGCAGCGCCTCAAGATAACGAGCGTTTGTCCGTTCCATGACCACAACTCGCTCATCCTGGCGCAATTTCCAATCGAGTTGGCCGTAGCCGACATCAATGGCATAAACCCGAGCTGCTCCCCCTTGCAGCAGAACATCAGTAAAGCCGCCCGTGGAAGCGCCAACATCAGCACAGACAGCTTGGGCAGGATCAATTTGAAATTCGGTCAGAGCTGCTGCTAATTTTAACCCACCCCGGCTCACATAAGGCAGGTCCTGTTCAATGGTGATGGCAGCCTCATCCGGTACCTGGACTCCCGGTTTAGTCAGCACCTGGCCATCAACTCGAACCCTACCGGCCATAATCAGCGCCTGGGCTCGATTTCGGCTCTCGACCACCCCTTTTTCAGTCAGCAAAACATCCAGGCGCACTTTTGACATTCCTATACCCACGTAAGCGTAGCACATTTGTCAACAAACTGCAACCGTAAGGCTCCCCGAAGGGGGATATTATTTTTGTTCCACTTTTGCCAAAGCCTCTCTAGTCAAATATCATGTCCTTTAATTTTTCTTCTGGAGAAACAAGTTGATTACGGGTATCCTCAAATCATTGCGTCCCAAACAATGGACTAAAAACGGTTTTATCTTTGCTGCTCTGATTTTTGATATTAAATTATTTCAACCCGAACCGCTGCTCAAAACTCTATATGGGTTTATGCTGCTCTGTTTGCTCTCAGGCACGGTCTATATCATTAATGATCTGGTTGATATAGAAAGGGACCGACAACATCCTACCAAAAAAAATCGGCCTATTGCCTCTGGACGAGTCCCCTATCGGCTCGCTCTGATTTTGGCTGTCGTATTATCAATTATGTGTTTATCCTTAAGCTTTTGGCTCGATGAGATGTTTGGGATTATTGCCATGGGTTATTGGCTGTTACAAATTGCCTACTCTCTCATATTAAAGAATATCGTCATTGTGGATGTCTTGACCGTAGCCGGTGGGTTCGTTTTGCGAGTTGCAGCCGGAGTCGTTTTGGTGCAGGCCGAGCGGTTCTCACCCTGGCTGTACGTCTTCACCGTGCTGCTGGCCCTTTTTTTGATCTTGGGCAAACGGCGCCAGGAACTGGCCCTGCTCAAAGATCACGCCGTGAACACCCGGGCTATCCTCAATGAGTATAACCTGGCTTTTCTGGACGAAATGATGGCTATTGTCACCGCTGGCACGGTGATGACCTATGCCTTTTACACCTTTTCAGCACCCAATCTGCCGGATAATCACCTCATGATGCTATCCATCCCGTTTGTACTCTTTGGCATCTTCCGCTATTTGTACGTTATCCATGTGCAGGGCAATGGGGGCGCTCCTGATGAAGTTTTACTGGTTGACCGGCCTCTGCAAATCAGCATTGCCCTGTTTACGCTTGTGGTCATTGCGATCCTTTACTGGCGCTAGGCCCACTTTCTCATATCGCAGATAATCTGGCCCATCTTCTAAATAAAAAAGAGATACCCTCTCATTCTAAGAAGGTATCTCTACATCTAACTTTCAATTCAAACGCAACAATTTAGCGCTTGGTATACTGCGGTGCTTTTCTGGCCCGTTTGAGGCCAGGTTTTTTGCGCTCTTTGGCTCGCGGATCGCGGGTCAACATACCATGCTCGCGTAAAACTTTGCGATAATCCGGATCGGCTTTAAGCAGGGCGCGGGCAATACCCAACCTCACCGCACCCGCCTGTCCGGTCACCCCGCCACCAACAACCTTGACCGTCACGTTAAAGCGCCCGTCCGTACCCGTCACCTTAAGCGCTTCATTGATATGAAACTGATCGGTATCACGGGTAAAATAATCCTGAATAGGTTTGTCGTTAACGGTAAAATTACCACTGCCGCCGGTGTGCAAGCGAACCCGGGCGGTCGCTGTTTTTCGCCGGCCAAGACCTTCGTAATATTGGGTATCTGCCATAGTTATTTCTCTTCCTCTAATGACAACTTAACGATTAAAATTCCATCGGCTTGGGCTGCTGCGCTTGATGGGGATGATCGGGGCCTGGGTAAACTTTTAGTTTTTTAAACATGCGCCGCCCCAACCGATTTTTGGGCAGCATGCCCCGCACCGCACTCTCCAACACCCGCTCTGGGAATTTCTGCAATTGGTCGCGCAAGCTAACTTCCTTGAGACCGCCAGGGTAGCCGGAATGGCGATAATACTTCTTTTGACTCATCTTCTGCCCCGTCACATGCACTTTCTCCGCATTGACGATGATGACATAGTCACCGCAATCCACATGCGGCGTATAGAGAGGCTTGTGCTTGCCCCGCAAGACGGCTGCTGTGCGGGTTGCTAAACGGCCCAGAGTTTGCCCCTGAGCATCAATAACATACCAATCTCGCTGAATCTCTGCTTCTTTGGCGCTTATCGTTTTCACCGTTGTATAACTCCTCTAAAGTTGACCCCTTAGGCTTCAGCCGGGTAAGTTACCCGCACCAGGCACAAACCATGAGGCGGCGCCGGTGGGGCCGAGCGCATTAAATCTCGCGCTTCCAGAATAGATTTAATCTCGTTGGCGGCCAATTGCCCTAAACCCACCTGAACCAGGGTTCCGACAATGGTTCTGACCATACGATACAGAAAAGCATTGGCCGTTATTTCAAAAGTCAGCAAACTACCCGTTGCAAACCACTCCGCCCGGCTAACCTCCCGCACGGTATTGTCACCATACGGAGGCTTACCAAACGAGGTAAAGTCGTGAGAACCGATCAGGTACTGGCTGGCCTCATTCATCGCCCCCACGTCCAGGGGCTTCCTGACGTGGTAAGCATACCGCCGCCGCAGCACACTCACCCACGGTTGGTTCATAACAGCGTAGCTGTAAGACCGGCTCAGGGCGCTAAACCGGGGGTGAAAGGTTAAGTCTACAATTTTTAAGTCACTGACGACAATGTCGTCCGGCAGTGTCGCATTGAGCGCCCGGTGCAGTTCTGCCAGCGGATGTCTCCACGTAGTATTAAAAGCAATTACTTGCCCTGTCGCGTGAACTCCCGTATCGGTCCGGCCCGCTCCGTCTATCCGAATAGCCGCCCGGGTGACCTGCTGAAGCGACTTTTCAATTTCCCCCTGTACGGTTCGCCCCTGGGCCTGAATTTGAAACCCCAGGAAGTCAGTGCCATCATACTCGATGATAGCCCGATAGCGACGCTCACCGGTCACAAACTGCTCAAACGTTAGGCTTTATCCACCAGTTCAATCATAGCCATCGGCGCAGCATCACCGTGGCGCGGTCCCAGCTTATAAATCCGCACATAACCACCCGCGCGATTTTGTACTCGCGGCCCGATTTCGCCAAAAAGCCTTTGCAGCACCGCCGGGTCAGTGACCTCACGGGCAGCCAGACGGCGCGCATGTAAATCACCGCGCTTGGCCAGGGTGATCAACTTTTCAGCAATGGGCTGAATGCTTTTAGCCTTGGCCTCAGTAGTGGTGATCCGGTCGTGTCTAAACAACTCTGTTGCCAGGTTGCGAAAGAGCGCCTTACGATGATTCGTCGAGCGGCTCAGCTTTCGCCCCATCACATTGTGTCGCATAATTATTTCTCCTCAAGCACCAGCCGCAAAAGCGAGCCTGCAATTAAAAATCTTTGACAGGAACCTGGGAGGAATCCCCCCCATCATCGGCCAGGACGCTCAAAAAACCCTTTTCTTCCAGGCGCTCCATCAACTCGTCGAGCGATTTCTGCCCAAAGTTGCGGATTGCCAGAATTTCATCCTGACCCTTCTTCAGTTTTTCCAGAATTTCACCTACCTGCGTGATTCCGGCCCGTTTGAGGCAGTTATAAGCGCGCACCGTCAATTCCAATTCTTCGATGGGCGTCTCATAAATCTTGCTCGGAATCCCGCCTGAGATTTCCACCTCAGCCGGCACTTCTACCTCAGTGACCCCGGCCACGAGCGAGAAATGCTGCACCAAAATTTTAGCAGCCGAACTGAGCGCATCATGCGGCGTAATCGTGCCATCGGTGGTAATTTCCAGGAGCAATTTGTCATAATCGGTGGCCTGGCCAATCCGCGCCCGTTCGACCACGAAATTAGCTTTCCGAATGGGGCTAAAAATAGCGTCAACGGGAATCTCGCCGATCGGCAGTTTGCCTCGCTCCTCGGCCGGAGAATAGCCCCGGCCCATTTGCACGACCAACTCCATATCCAGCTCTGCCTCTGAAGAGTCAGCCGTCAGCAGGTGCAAGTCAGGGTTGATAATATCCACATGCGGGGGAGATTCAATATCCCCTGCGGTAATCACCCCTTCACCCTTGACTTCGACCCGCAGGCGCGCCGACTCATTCTGATGCAGCTTAAGCCGGAGTTGTTTGACATTCAAAATCAGGGCAGTCATATCCTCGCGCACGTGGGGAATATCAGAAAACTCATGATGTACCCCGCTCACGCGAATGGAAGTCACCGCTGCCCCGGTTAAAGATGAGAGCAATACACGCCGCAGTGCATTGCCTAAAGTAATACCGTATCCACTTTCCAGCGGACCGATACTAAAACGACCATAACTTCGAGTACTAGCCTCGGTTTCTATTTTGGGTAAGACCAAATTCATATCAGCCAATGGAACACCCTCCAAACTACGTCTGTCCAATAAATCTCTCATCTCATCACGAACCGCTAATCGTTGACCATTTGCCAACGCTACCAAACCGAATTAAACTGGCTGGCTTACCGGCTGTAATATTCGACGATCAGTTGTTCGTTGAGGGTGACGTCAATGTGTTCGCGTGAAGGTTTGCTGACGACCCGCCCGGAAAGCTCTGCTGGATTCAGACTCAACCAACCCGGCACGCGTCCCTCATCTACACTTTTTGCGATATCCTTGAAATAAGTCGTCTTCCGGCTGTTCTCTCGGACGGTGATCACATCCCCTTCAGATACGATGAACGAGGAAATATTGGTTTTGCGGCCATTTACTTCAAAATGGCCATGGGATACAAGCTGCCGCGCTTGAGGTCGAGAGCCAGCTAACCCTAGCCGATAAATCACATTGTCCAGCCGGCTTTCCAAAATAATCAGCAAGTTAACGCCGGTCAAACCTTTTTGGCGTTGCGCTTCCTGGAAATAGCGGCGGAACTGCCGTTCAAAAACCCCGTAAAGCCGGCGCACTTTTTGCTTTTCGCGCAACTGGTTGCCGTAGTCTGACTCTTTACGGCGAAACTGACCTTGCCGCCCGTGCACTCCGGGGGGATAAGTGCGTTTCTCAACCGAACACTTGGGCGTAAAGCACCGGTCACCTTTGAGGAATAGTTTTTCCCCTTCGGCCCGGCATAATCTACAAACCGAATCTACATAACGTGCCAATTTATCCTCCTAAAGATAAATCCAATAAATGAAAGAGGTTTACAGGCTTGGCTGACCCTTCGTCCCTCTTATAAATCTTTGTAACCTGTATTAGACACGCCGCTTCTTGGGCGGACGGCAACCGTTGTGAGGGATGGGCGTTTTGTCGGTGATAGAGCGCAGCTTCATATCCGATCCTTGCAGCGAACGAATCGCCGCCTCACGGCCTGGACCTGGGCCTTTAATAAACACATCCAGTTCCCGCATCCCATGTTCCTGGGCTGCTTTGGCCGCATTCTTGGCTGCCAATTGCGCGGCATAAGGCGTGCTCTTGCGCGACCCTTTGAACCCACTCGTTCCGCCACTCGACCAGGAGATGACATTGCCCTGCTGATCGGTAATACTCACGATGGTATTGTTGAAAGTCGCATAAATATAGGCCCGGCCATAACTCACATTTTTCTTTTCTTTTTTGGTAGTTGCCCGTACCGTTCGAGCTTTTTGTTTTGCCATAAAATCTCCACTTCCCGAGTTCTAAACCTGCTCCACTTATCCTTCTAAACAGAACAAGTTGAACAGGATATTATTACTTCCGTGCTGCACGTTTCTTACCGGCCACTGTCCGTCGAGCGCCTCGCTTGGTCCGGGCATTGGTCCGGGTCCGCTGGCCTCGCACCGGCAGATTCCGGCGATGGCGCATGCCGCGATAACAGCCAATTTCCTGCAAACGCTTAATATTTAAGCCAATCTCACGCCGCAAATCACCTTCCACCACGTAGTCGCGGTCAATAATCTCGCGCAGGCGCGTTACTTCCTCTTCAGCCAGGTCTTTCACCCGTGTGTCCGGGTTAATGCCTGTACTTCTGAGGATCTCTTGGCTGGTTGCTAAACCAACTCCATAAATGTAAGTCAGACCAACCTCAACTCTTTTCTCGCGAGGCAGGTCAACACCGGCAATACGAGCCATACTTCCTCTCCTTACCCTTGGCGCTGCTTGTGACGAGGATTCGTGCAAATAATCCGCACGACGCCCCGACGTTTAATAATTTTACAATTGTCACATCTGCGTTTAATTGAAGGTCTTACTTTCATGATAACCATCCTTAACGGGTCCGTAAAATCCCCGCTCTATTACAATAAGGTCAAAATATAAGGCTCACCATCGGTGACAGCAAAAGAGTGCTCAAAATGAGCCGACAACTTCCCGTCAGCCGTAACCACCGTCCACTGGTCAGCTAATAATTTTGTTTTCCAATCGCCCACATTGACCATCGGCTCCAGGGCAATGGTCATTCCGGTTTTGAGGCGCATTCCCCGGCCCCGCTGGCCAAAATTCGGCACCTGCGGGTCTTCGTGCATGTTGCGCCCAACGCCGTGGCCGGTGTACTCGCGCACAACGCTGTAGCCATGCCGTTCGACATATTCTTGCACTGCCGCCGAGATGTCCTCAGTATGGTTTCCCAATCGGCCCTGGCTGATCCCTTCATACAACGCCTGTTCGGTCACTGCCAACAAGCGTTGAGTCTCTTCAGAAATTTGGCCGACCGGAATGGTAGTAGCCGCATCTCCAACCCAACCTTTGAAATACGCGCCGCAGTCTACACTGAAGATGTCTCCTGCATGCAATACCCGGTCATTACTGGGAATGCCATGCACCAACTCTTCGTTGATACATGCCGTAATCGTTTTGGGAAAGGGCGGGCCACCTTGACGCTGGTTAGGATAGCCTTTAAAAACCGGCGTCGCGTTATGTCGCTTTAAAACTTCCTCGGCGATCCGATCCAGTTCACCGGTTGTGACCCCGGGCCGTGTATGGCGCCGAATTTCATCCAGGGCTGAGGCTACGATTTTCCCTGCCTGGCGCATCATCGCGATTTCTTCTTTGGACTTCAGAACGACACGCCGCGCTTTGGTTTGAAACATATTACTGGCAGGTGCTGCTATTTTCATCACTTGAACAACTAACTTTTTGAGGCCAAACCTCTCAGCGATTTCCTGGCCTTTAGCTGATAAATCCTTCGTAGTGACGCATCAACAATTGGGCCTGAAGCTGCTTCATCGTGTCCAGCACCACCCCGACCACAATCAGCAAACCGGTGCTGGTGATAAGCAGGGCCTGGGTTTGGCTGCTGCTTTGGTTTACCCCTGGGATGATATGGACCAGCCACGGCAAAATCGCCACCCCACCCAACAGCAGCGCCCCCACCAGGGTGATCCGCTGGAGCACGGTATTGAGATAAACTTCTGTTCGTTTGCCTGGTCGTAAACCCGGAATGAACCCTCCCTGCCGCTGCAAATTCTCGGAAAGATTCTGCTGTTTGAAAATTACATCGGTATAGAAGTAGGTAAAACCGACAACCATGATGAAGTAAAAAATCCAGTAAGGATAGGAGGTCGGATTCGGGCTGAAATACTCCACAATAAAATTGGCCAGGCCGGAGACAAACTGGTTGGCGCTAAACTGAAAGTAACCCGCTACTGCGCTGGGAAAAATCATAATGGACTGGGCAAAGATCAGCGGGATCATGCCGGCGCTGTTAACTTTCAAGGGAATGTGGGTGCTCTGCCCGCCATATACTTTGGTTCCCCGTACCCGCTTGCCATACTGTACCGGAATACGGCGCTGCCCTTCCTGCACAAAAACGATCACGGCAATGGTTAAAACCGTAATAACGGTAAAGACGATCAGGTTGAACCATTCCTGGCGGCTGATAAAGTTGCCAATCTGGCTGGGAATTTGAGCGGCAATACCGCCAAAGATAATGATCGAAACACCGTTGCCGATACCCTGTTCGGTGATAAGTTCACCCAGCCACACCGCCACCATGGTCCCTGCAGTCATCGTAATCAAGGTAGCAATGGTCGCCAGAGGGTTGATCCCAAAGCCAAAATTGTTGATGACCCCAGGCACCGAATTCTGAATAAAGACCACCTGACCATAAGCCTGGAGCATTGCCAGGGGCACACTCAGCCAGTGAGTGTACAGATTGAGCTTATTCCGGCCCTGCTCCCCTTCCTTAGACAATTCCTGCAATTGCGGCACCAGGGGGGTGAGCAACTGAATGATAATCGAAGCTGTAATGTAAGGATAAACTCCCATTGCCATCACCGAAAATCGAGCCAGCGCCCCACCCGAAAGCAAGTTCAAAAACTGAACAATCGTACTCCCCTGCTCGCCTGACGCTAAAAACCGTTCCAGCGCGGCCCCATCTACCCCAGGCACCGGCACATGGGCGGCGGCCCGGTAGGCAATCAAAACCAGGATCGTAAAAATGATCTTACGTCTCAGGTCCGGGAGAGTTAATGCGTTGCGAATTGCTTCTATCATTAGAAAACCAAATCCTTCTTTGAGGCGCGACGCCCTATTCGAGGACGTCAGCGCCTAATTCAGCATCAGGCTAAAGGTAGCACTTCGACCGTACCGCCAGCCGCCTCGATCTTTTCCTTGGCGCTCTGTGAGAAGCGGTGTGCTTTTACACTCAGAGCAGCAGTAATCTCGCCGTTGCCCAAAATCGCTACCGCTTTATCGGAACGTTTAATAACACCCGCCTCGATTAAAACTTCGGGCGTTACCTCTTGATATCCTTCACCAAATCGTTCTTGCAAAAACTCGACATTGATCGGCTTGTACTCCACCCGGCGAATATTGGTGAACCCACGCCGGAAAGGTAAGCGCCGGACTAGGGGCAACTGGCCCCCTTCAAAGTACGGCCCCTTGCCGCCGCCGGAGCGGGCATTTTGCCCCTTAATACCCCGGCCAGAAGTCTTGCCTGTTCCCGAAGCCATACCCCGGCCAACTCTTTTTTTTCGTTTGCGACTCCCCGCAGGGGATTTTAAATCATGTAATTGCATGACGTGCTGCCTCCAACTACGCTTCTTCCACCCGTACCAGGTGAGAAACCTTGTTAATCATCCCTCTGATCACCGGCGTATCATCGTGTTCAACGGTCTGGCCGAGGCGGCGCAAGCCCAAAGCCCGCACCGTTTTCTTTTGCCGAACCGAATAACCAATCGCGCTTTTAACCCAAGTTACCTTGAGCGCTTTAGACTCGTTGTTAGCCATTATTCCCTCTCCCCAGCCAGAACGGTTGTACCCGGTTGAGCGGAATACCCCGGTTTTGGGCCACTTCTACCGGGTCTTGTAGTTCATTAAGCGCCTGAATCGTCGCCTTGACCACGTTCAAAATATTGGAACTGCCCTTGCTTTTGGTCAAAATATCGCGGATGCCCGCCGCCTCCACCACCGCCCGCACACCGCCGCCGGCAATTACACCGGTACCGGGCGAAGCGGGTTTTAAGAACACCTGGGCCGCGCTAAAGCCAGAGGTAATTTCATGGGGGATGGTCGTGCCCGACATAGCAACCTTGCGCATGTTCCGCCGCGCTCGCTCTGATCCTTTGCGAATAGCTTCGGGAACTTCGCGTGCTTTGCCAATACCAACCCCGACACTGCCGTTGCCGTCACCAACAACGACACAAGCCCGGAAGCTAAAGCGGCGGCCACCTTTAACCACTTTGGCTGTACGCGCAATATGAACTACCCGCTCATCGAGTTCTTCTACCGCATCCTGAAATTCACGTTTTGCCATAAAATTCTCCTTAAAACGTCGAGCCTATTAAAACTTCAGCCCCGCTTCACGCGAGGCGTCGGCCAATGCTTTAACTCGACCGTGATATTTGTAGCCGCCCCGGTCAAAAACAACCTGGGTAATCCCTGCTTCCAGCGCCCGTTCAGCTACCAATTTACCCACTAACGAAGCTCGCTCGGTTTTGCCTTTGCCACTGGCTACCTCAGCCGCCCGGATACTGGCATCCAGGCTGGAGGCCGAAACCAGGGTCCTCCCTTTGCTGTCGTCAATCACCTGAGCATAAATATGATTCAAACTGCGGAATATATTCAGGCGGGGCCGCTCGGAAACCCCCGACAGATTCTTGCGGACTCGTGCTTGGCGGCGCTTTCGGGCCACATACGATGGATTAGTTTTTCCCATAATTCCTCCAGTTAGCAAGCGTTAGGCGCTTACTTGGCCTTTCCGGCCTTGCCAGCTTTGCGCCGGATTTTTTCTTCAGCGTAGCGAATACCCTTGCCCTTGTAAGGTTCCGGTCCACGTGTCCGGCGGATACGCGCAGAAATTTCACCGACTAACTCTTTATCTATCCCGGTTACGGTCAGGTCACGGCCTGTCTTGTCCACCTCAAAGTTAATACCCTGGGGTGGCTCAAAAACAACATTATGGGAATAACCCACATTCAAGACCAACTTCTTACCTTCTACCACCGCTTTGTAGCCAACACCCTCGATGTACAATTGCCGCTTGAAACCGGTGCTGACGCCGGTGATCATATTATTGAGCAAAGCGCGGGTCAGGCCATGTTTGGCGCGGTGGGTACGGTGCTCACTATTTCGCGTTGCAACTACCTGGCCATCTTCCTGTTTCAACTCGATTTCAGGCGGAAAATCCCGCTGTAATTCACCCTTGGGGCCTTTAACCACCACCGAGTTTTTATTTATATCTACGGTTACTCCTTTCGGAACAACCACAGGCAATCTACCTATTCTCGACATATCATCACCTCACCAACAATACTCTACGTTAACCGGCGAAGCTTACCAAACATTGCACAACACTTCGCCGCCCACTCCCAGGCGACGTGCCTGCCGGCCCGTCATAACACCCTTCGATGTAGAAATAATCGAAATACCTAAACCACTGCGCACCCAGGGAATATCCTGCTTTTGATAGTAGGCGCGCCGACCCGGTTTGCTGACCCGCTCCAAGTTGGTAATGACCGGCTTGGGGTGGCGTTCACGCGTGTATTTGAGGTGGATCAACAACGTCGAGCCAATCTTACCCGGTAAAACTTCATAATCTTGAATAAAGCCTTCTTCTTTTAAAATCCGGGCAATCGCCTCGCGCACCTTTGAATTAGGCATCGCCGCCTGGGGATGGCGGGCCATCCCGGCGTTTCTAATACGAGTCAACATATCGGCAATGGGATCAATAGCGCTCATACAAATTCCTCTTCCTTTTACCAACTCGACTTAACTACACCGGGGATTTTACCCTCATTCGCCAACTGGCGGAAACAAATCCGGCACAAACCAAAGCGGCGCATATAAGCCCGGGGACGACCACACTGGGTGCAGCGATGGTGAACCCTTACTGCAAACTTTCGACGTTGCTCTCGCACAATCATAGATTTTTTGGCCATTATTTTACCTCTTGAAGGGCATCCCCATTAAATCCAACAGCCGCCGGCCTTCCTCGTCGGTTTTGGCTGTGGTCACAATATTAATTTCCATCCCGCGCAGTTTATCAATCTTGTCGTAGTCAATTTCGGGCCACGACAACTGCTCGGCTAATCCCAGGCTGTAATTGCCCCGCCCATCAAAACTGTCCGGCGAAACCCCCCGGAAGTCACGCTGGCGCGCCAGGGAAATATTAATCAACCTGTCCAAAAAGTCCCACATCCGACTGCCGCGCAGGGTTACTTTAGCGCCAATGGGGTTGCCTTCGCGCAGCTTAAAAGTCGCAATAGATTTTTTGGCGCGGGTAATCACCGGGCGCTGGCCCGTTATGGTCGTGAGATCACCCGTAGCGTTTTCGAGGGCCTTAGCGTTCTGTAACGCCTCCCCCAGACCAATATTAACAACCATTTTGGTAATGCGCGGCACCTGATTGATGTTGGAGTAATTAAACTCCTTCTGCAAGGCCGGCACCACCTCTTCTTTATACTTATCCTTTAAACGAGGCATAATTCTTTCCTTACCGTCCCCAAGGTTTACGAAACTTTATCAATCGGCGAGCCGCAACGTTTGCAAACTCGCACTTTTTTGTCGCCTTCGATACGGAAACCAATCCGGCTCGCTTCGTCACAATTAGGGCAAACCAGCATAACATTTGAAATGTGTACGGGCGATTCACGCTCGATAATACCGGTCTGGGTGCGCGTCTGGCTGATGGGCCGTTGATGTTTTTTGCGAATATTGACTCCCCGAATGACCAGTTTGTCGCCTTCCGGGTTGCGCCGCAGGCGCCGATTATCGCGGTCAACATACCAATCTACCAAAACTTTTTCCACTTCACCCCGCGCGCCAATTTCGTTGCCGGTAATGACCTGAACCGTATCACCTTTTTTAATCCGTTGCATTGTTCCAATCTCCTTGTTGTGCCAGTGGCGCTAGAGCACTTCCGGAGCCAGCGATACGATGCGCATAAACCCTTTTTCGCGCAATTCGCGGGCAACCGGCCCAAAGATGCGAGTACCGCGTGGTCCTTTGGCTTCGGAGTCTAAAATCACGGCAGCATTATCATCAAACTTGATATAAGAACCATCGGGCCGGCCTATCTCTTTGGTCGTCCGCACGACCACCGCCTTGACTACATCCCCCTTCTTCACCGAACCTTGCGGGGCAGCCTGCTTCACCGCAGCGACAATCACATCTCCCACAGTGGCATAGCGGCGCCGGGAGCCGCCCACGACCTGGATGCACAAAATTTCTTTGGCTCCGCTGTTATCCGCCACCTTCAGGCGACTTTCTTGTTGTATCATGATATTTACTCCACCAATCTCTCAAGATAAAACCAGCCCGCAACTTTAGGCTTCCTGTTTCTCCAGAATCTCGACCAAGGCCCAGTGTTTTTCCTTGCTGATTGGTCTGGACTCGATGATTTTGACCACATCGCCCACATGAGCGCTGTTTTGCTCGTCGTGCGCCTTGTACTTTTTATGATAGCGCATCACCTTGCCATACTGCGGGTGGCGCTTGATGCGATCAACCTGCACCACGATGGTTTTGTCCATTTTGTCGCTGGTTACACGACCTACCAGAATTTTGCGTTGCTCTCTAGCCATTCCTGTTTAGCTCCTCAATTCACTAAATTTAGGCCGCGGTCCGTTTGCGCTCACTGAGAATCGTCTTCATGCGAGCAATATCTCGCTTGAGCAGGCTAAACCGGTTCGGGTCTTTTACCTGGCCAATTGTTTTCTGAAAGCGCAGGTTAAAAAGTTCTTCGTAAGCCTCTTCCAGTTTGGTCTGGATTTCGCCATCAGATAAGTTTCTAATCTCAAATGCTTGCATGGCTTATCCTCCTAACCGATATTCCGCTGCACAAACTGGGTTTTGATCGGCAGTTTGTGCGCCGCCAGACGCATGGCCTCTTTGGCCAGATCTTCCGGCACACCGGCAATTTCAAACAGCACCCGGCCCGGTTTAATAACCGCCACCCAGTGATCTACCGAACCTTTACCGCTACCCATGCGGGTTTCCGCCGCTTTGGCAGTAACCGGTTTATCAGGGAAAATACGGATCCATAATTTTCCACCCCGGCGGACATAGCGCACAATCGCCCGGCGAGCCGCCTCAATCTGGCGGCTGGTCATCCAGCAAGGCTCCAACGCTTGCAGGCCATACTCGCCAAAGGACACTTCGGCCCCACGAGTCGCCTGACCACGCATCCGGCCCCGCATTTGTTTTCTATACTTCACGCGCTTTGGCATTAACATCGTCCAAACTCCTTTTCACACCGAAGTCGGAAAGCATAGAAGACAGAAGATAGTGGATAGTGGATAGAAGATAGTTTCTTGCTATTTACTATCTGCTATCTGCCATCTGCTATCTGCCACCTTCTATCTTCCGAACTTAGGGCATTACATAAGCCCCAACGGGTTGTTCTTCTTTGGGTTTGGGCAAAATCTCACCCTTATAAACCCACACTTTAATCCCGATTTTGCTAAAAGTCGTCAAAGCTTCGACGTTAGCATAATCAATATCAGCCCGCAGGGTATGGCGCGGGATTTGCCCCTCGCGTTGCGTCTCACGGCGAGCCATATCAGAGCCACCCAGGCGTCCAGCACATGTAATCATGACTCCTTGCGCTCCGGCTTTCATGGCTCGGCGGACGGCCTGTTTCATCGCTCGTTTGTGTGAAACACGCTTCTCAATTTGCTGGGCAATACTCTCCCCAATAAGGTAAGCGTTGATGTCCGGGTTTTCGATCTCGGTGACATCAATATGCACTTTCTTCTGGGTGAGCGTTTCCAATTTCTTGCGCAACTGATTGACGGCGGCGCCTTTTCGTCCAATCACAATCCCCGGCTTGGAGGTACTGATCTTGACCGTGACCTGTTTGGCCGCTGGCAGACGCTCGATTTCAACATTGGCAATACTACCACGTTCGTGCAGGTCGAAAACCAGTTTGCGAATAGCCATGTCCTCTTCTAACAACTCGCGATATTCTTTACCTTCCGCAAACCAGCGTGCCCGATGATCCTGCACAAAACCTAATCTAAAACCGATGGGATGAACTTTTCGACCCAAGCTATAATCTCCTTCTTAAGCGCCAATTGACCGGCAATTGGCAACTCCATCAAAAAGTTAACTTTCAGCAGCCTGCGGAGCCTTTTCTTCTAATACGACCGTGATGTGGGAAAGGCGCTTCTTGATCGGCTTAAAGCGGCCCCGCGCTCCATAACGCGCCCGGCGCAGACGCGGCCCTTCATCTATCATGATGGCGGCGATGACCATATCTTCGGCGTCGAGCGCAAAATTTTCTTCGGCATTGGCCAGGGCGCTCTTGACGGTTTTATAAATCGGGTCGGCCGCTGCTTGCGGCAGCAGTTTGAGCACTTCCAAAGCCTGCTGCGCCGGCATACCCCGCACGCTGTTAACTACCCGGCGCATCTTGATGGGTGCGCCGATAATATATTTACTCACTGCTTTCACTTGAAAATCAGCCATTTTTTTATCCTGACCTACCGTGTCGTCTTTTCTCTAGCCACGTGGCCACGGAAAAACCGAGTGGGTACAAACTCACCCAGCCGGTGTCCCACCATATTTTCCGTGATGTAAATCGGCACATGGCGGCGACCATCATGGATAGCAAGTGTATGCCCAACCATCTGGGGGAAGATGGTGCTAGCCCGCGACCAGGTACGGATAACTCGTTTTTCCCCGGCGGCGTTCATCGTTTCAATTTTTTTCAACAGTTTAGGCTCGATAAATGGCCCTTTTTTCAAAGAACGAGTCATTGGCTAATCTCCTCTTCCCTTAGCGTCTCTTATTCCGGCGGCCGCGTACAATGTACTGTGCGGTGCGCTTGTTGGTGCGTGTCTTTTTACCCAAGGCAGGTTTGCCCCAGGGCGTTTTGGGGGCGGCCATACCCACTGGTGATCGCCCTTCACCCCCACCATGCGGATGGCTTCTCGGGTCCTGCGCTGTACCACGGACTCCCGGCCGGATACCCAGCCAGCGCTTGCGGCCAGCCTTGCCTAAAACCACGTTGCTATGATCTACATTACCCACCTGGCCAATAGTGGCCAGGCAATTTTGGCTGATTAAGCGCACCTCGCCACTGGGCATACGCACCTGGGCGTAAGAGCCTTCCTTGGCCAATAACTGGGCTGAAACCCCGGCTGAACGCACCAATTGGCCGCCCTTACCCGGCTGCAATTCGATATTATGCACCTGCGTACCGAGCGGGATGCGATAAATTGGCAGCGCATTTCCAACCCGAATTTCGGCGGCTGGGCCTGACATAATCGTGTCGCCGACCTTTAAGCCCACCGGAGCCAGAATGTAGCGTTTTTCACCATCAGCATAGGTCACCAGGGCAATCCGCGCCGTCCGGTTGGGGTCATATTCTATCGTACTGACTTTGCCCGCAACGCCATGCTTGTCACGCTTGAAATCAATAATCCGATACCGCTGCTTATGACCACCACCGCGATGCCGCACCGTTACCCGGCCTTGATTATTGCGACCCGCTTTTTGGCGGAGCGGAGCCAGCAAGCTTTTCTCTGGCTCAGTCCGGGTAATCTCTTCAAAGGTTGAAACTGACATCCCCCGCCGGCCCGGCGAGGTTGGTTTGTAAAGTTTTACCGGCATAATCGTTATACCCCCTCAAAGGCTTCGATGCGCTGCCCAGGGAGCAAGGTTACAATCGCCTTCTTCTGAGCCGACTGCCGCTGAACCCGCTTGCGACCCCAGCGGCCAAATTTGGGTGTTTCATTAATGATGCGAACTTTAACTACATCCACATCAAAGATATAGGAGACGGCTTGAGCCACTTCAACTTTATTGGCCCAGGGGTGGACCATAAACGTATACTGCCCTAACTCAGCCGCAAGATTACTCTTTTCTGTATTAACCGGGCGGATAATCACCGCGTAAGGATTCGCTTCCATCGTAACTATTCTCCCAACCCTTAGCCCAAAAAGCTTTCGATTTGAGTGACAGCATCTTTGGACATAATGACATAATTGTGTCCCAAAAGGTCACGGATATTCAAGTAGCCCGCCCGCAAGGTCTTGACATTTTCCAGGTTGCGCGCGCTCTTTTCCACATTTTCGTTGCGCTCAGGCAGCAAAATCACGGCGCTGCCGGAAACCTGAAGATTATCCAGCAGTTGCAGCACTTCAACCGTTTTAGGGCCATCGAAAGCCAATTTATCCAAAACGATTAGTTGTTCCGCTGCCGCCTTGGCCGAGAGTGCCGAACGCAACGCCAGACGGCGCATTTTGCGCGGCATCTTTTGGGTATAATCACGCGGCACCGGCTTGTGGGCCTGACCGCCGCCAACAAAAATAGGCGCTTTGCGCGACCCGTGCCGTGCCCGGCCTGTCCCTTTTTGCCGATACCACTTGGCTGTCGTCCGAGACACCTCACCGCGTGTTTTAGCTTTGTGAGTACCCAAACGCTGATTAGCTAACTGCCTGACTAAAGCCTGGTGCATGACCGCGGTGTTGGGCTCAATACCAAAAATGTCATCGTTAAGCTCAAGTTCTTCTACTGTGGAGCCGCTGGTGTTTCTAACATTTACCTTCATCACCCACTCCTTAACCTTTTACCGCTTTGCGCACGATAACCAGGCCATTTTTAGCCCCCGGAACCGCGCCCCGCACTGCGATGACATTCTTTTCCACGTCCACCAGGGCCACTCTCAGATTCTGCACGGTGACGCGATCATTGCCCATGCGTCCCGCCATCTTGGTTCCTTTCCAAACACGGCCCGGAGTTGTACCAGCCCCAACCGAACCAGGCGCTCGCCAGCGGTCAGATTGACCATGTGTTTTGGGACCGCCGCTAAACCCGTGCCGTTTGACCCCACCAGCAAAGCCTTTACCCTTGCTGGTACCAATCACATCCACCATATCACCCCTGGCAAAAATAGACGCGTCAATCTTTTGGCCTTCCTGGTATTCATCCGGGTTAGCCACGCGGAATTCTCGCAGGTGCTTTACTGCCGGGGTACCTGACTTTTTCAGATGACCGGCCTTGGGCTTGTTCAAACTTTTCTGACGCAGGTCGCCAAAACCCAACTGGATGGCGCTATAGCCATCGTTCTCGACCGTTTTCTTTTGTGTTACATAGCAAGGCCCAGCTTCGATAATCGTGACGGGAACAATAATCCCTTGCTCGTCAACAATCTGGGTCATACCTACTTTTTTACCTAAAATTTCTGCCATTATGCTTTGGGTTCAGGAACTGTCACCTTCAGGGCCATCATTCCGGAACCCATTCCCCTTTCACATTCTTATCCGTGCTACCCATTGGCACGTATTAGCTAAGAATTTAAGCCCCTATTTAATCTCAACATCCACCCCGGCCGGCAGGTTTAGCCGGACCAGGGCATCAATAGTTTTTGATTTAGGGTCTACCACATCAATCAAACGCTTGTGAGTGCGGATCTCAAACTGCTCGCGCGAATCCTTATCAATGAACGGTGAGCGCAGCACAGTGAACTTCTCAATCTTGGTTGGCAGTGGAACTGGCCCCACCACAACGGCTCCGGTTCGTTCGGCTGTATCTACAATCTGTCGAACGGATTGATCCAGCACTCGGTGATCATACGCTTTTAATCGAATTCTTATTCTATGTTTGGACATAGTTTCTCCGTTGGTTAGGTGCGGCGCTTACCGTCGCGGCCTGACTGATTTTACGCAATAATTTTGGTGATAACACCGGCGCCAACCGTCCGCCCGCCTTCGCGAATGGCGAACTTCGACCCGTCTTCCAACGCCACCGGCACAATCAACTTCACATCCAACGTGATGTTGTCCCCTGGCATCACCATCTCTACCCCGTCCGGTAACGTCACCGACCCTGTCACATCCATCGTCCGAATGTAAAACTGCGGCCTGTATCCATTAAAGAACGGCGTGTGCCGGCCCCCTTCTTCTTTCTTCAAAATGTAGATCGCCGCCTCAAACTCCGTGTGCGGGGTGATGCTCTTGGGCTTGGCCAACACCTGGCCCCGCTCAATGTCATCCCGGTCTACCCCACGCAACAGCACCCCGATGTTGTCCCCGGCTATCCCTTCGTCCAGCAGCTTGCGGAACATCTCCACCCCGGTGCAGACCACTTTCCGCGTCTCTTTCAACCCGACAATCTCCACCTCTTCGTTGACCTTGATCTTGCCCCGCTCGACCCGGCCCGTCGCCACCGTCCCTCGCCCTTTGATGCTGAACACATCTTCCACCGGCATCAGAAACGGTTTGTCGATCTGCCGCACCGGCGTCGGGATGTAGCTGTCCACCGCATTCATCAATTCCCAAATCGATGCATACGCCGCATCATTCGGGTCGGTGCTCGCGCTCTCCAACGCCTGCAACGCACTCCCCCGGATGATCGGAATGTCATCCCCAGGAAATTCGTAGCTGCTCAACAACTCCCGCAACTCCAACTCCACCAACTCCAACAGCTCTTCATCATCCATCATATCCACTTTGTTCAAGTAGACCACCATCGCCGGTACTTCCACCTGTCGCGCCAGCAAAATGTGTTCCCGTGTCTGCGGCATCGGCCCATCCGGCGCACTCACCACCAGGATCGCCCCGTCCATCTGCGCCGCCCCGGTGATCATGTTCTTGATGTAGTCCGCGTGTCCCGGACAGTCCACGTGCGCGTAGTGCCGTTTCTCCGTCTGGTACTCCACGTGAGCGATGGCTATCGTGATCCCGCGCGCTTTCTCTTCCGGCGCATTGTCAATACTATCAAAGGCCCGGAAATTCGCCCAGCCCTTCATACTCAAGGTCTTGGTGATCGCCGCCGTCAACGTCGTCTTGCCGTGGTCCACGTGTCCGATCGTCCCCACGTTGATATGCGGTTTATCCCTCACAAATTGCGCTTTCGCCATTCTTTATTGTCTCCTTCGTAATTACCTTGAAATATTTAACAGGGTTGCTCGCCTGCTAAGTGTTTAGCCACAGCCTTATAGATTCTTCTATCCGAGGCAAACCTGTTAATTATATTAAAAATTAATGCTTTCGCAAATTATTCTGCCGGTTATAATACGTTTTAGCTACGTATTGCCTCCGGTTACTCTACACTCTTGATCCAGAAACAATTTTTTCCTTCAGACTCTGGGACACCTCGGCATAATGGTTAAATTCCATCGTGAAGGTCGCCCGTCCCTGTGTTGCCGAACGCAGGTCGGTCGCATAACCGAACATTTCCGACAAGGGCACCAACGCAACGATAGCCGTTACCCCACCCACACGAGGAGTCATCCCTTCGATAGCGCCCCGCCGCGAGGACAGGTTACCCATCACGTCGCCGGTAAATTCTTCCGGGGTAGTGACCTCAACCTTCATGATCGGTTCCAGCAGAACCGGAGCGCCTTTTTGCATCGCCTCTTTGAACCCCATCGAACCGGCAATTTTGAACGCCATTTCCGAAGAGTCAACTTCGTGATAAGAACCGTCAACTAAAATAGCTTTTATATCTACCACGGGGTAGCCCGCGACCACACCCGTTGACAGAGCTTCTCTAATGCCTTGCTCCACCGCCGGAATATACTCCTTCGGAATAGCCCCGCCAACAATTTTGCTTTCAAATTCAAAGCCTTTGCCTTTTTCCAGCGGTTCGACTTCCAGATGCACATCGCCAAATTGGCCCCGGCCCCCACTCTGGCGGACAAAGCGGCCTTGCGCCTTAGCCGGGCGGGTAATGGTTTCCCGGTAAGCCACCTGAGGCCGGCCTACATTCGCTTCGACCTTAAACTCGCGGCGCATGCGCTCCACCAATACTTCCAGATGAAGCTCACCCATCCCGGAGATTTGCGTCTGGCCCGTATTTTCGTCGCTTCTAACCTGAAAAGTTGGATCTTCTTCGGCCAGTTTTTGCAGGGCAATCGAGAGCTTATCTTCATCAGCTTTGGTTTTTGGTTCAATAGCCAGGCTGATAACCGGTTCGGGGAATTTAATTGACTCCATAACGACGGGACGCGAAGAATCCGACAGAGTTTCACCCGTGAAGGTGTTTTTCAAGCCAACCACCGCCGCAATATCGCCGGCAAAGACTTCCTTGATTTCCTCACGATGATTGGCGTGCATTTGCAGCAGCCGCCCCAGCCGTTCTTTTTTAGCGCGGGAGGTATTCTGCACGGTCTCACCGGACGCGGCTGTACCCGAATAAACCCGGATGTAGGTTAAACGGCCTACAAAGGGGTCGGTCACTATCTTGAAAGCAAGAGCCACAAAGGGATCTTTCTCGTCGGCAAAAACCGTGACTTCGCGATCATTATGAGGATTGAGACCAATTTTGGGAGGTACGTCTTTGGGCGAGGGCAAATAATTAACCACTGAGTCAAGCAGGCGCTGCACTCCCTTATTCTTCAAAGCCGAACCACACAGCACCGGGACAATATCACCGGCAATGGTTGCCACGCGCAAGGCATGGGTCAACTCATCCGGGGTAATCTCTTCGCCTTCCAGAAACTTTTCGGTCAGGGTGTCGTCAGACTCAGCCACCTTCTCAACCATCTTCTCGTGCAGCATTTGCGCTTCATCAAGCAGGTCAGCCGGGATAGGGCTGGCTTCAGACTTAGTACCCAGGTCGTCCAGGTAATAAACCGCTTCCATCCGGATCAGATCAATGACGCCCCTGAATTTATCTTCAGCGCCAATGGGCATTTGAATCGGCACCGGGTTAGCTCCCAGACGGTCCACAATCATGTCCACGGTCCGTTTAAAATCCGCACCGGTGCGGTCCATTTTATTAACAAAGCAAATCCGCGGCACACCGAAGCGGTCAGCCTGCCGCCAGACAGTTTCAGATTGCGGTTCCACGCCGGCAACGGCATCGAAAACGACAACCCCGCCGTCAAGCACACGCAGCGAACGCTGCACCTCAGCCGTAAAATCAATGTGACCGGGAGTGTCAATAATATTAATTTGATGATTATTCCAAAAACAGGTGGTTGCAGCGGAGGTGATAGTAATTCCACGCTCCTGCTCTTGATCCATCCAGTCCATCGTCGCCGCGCCATCATGCACTTCGCCAATACGATGAATCTTCCGGGTATAAAACAGAATCCGCTCCGTTACGGTCGTTTTCCCGGCATCAATATGGGCAATAATGCCGATGTTGCGGGTACGCTCTAAAGGCGTTTGGCGTGCCATGGGTTACAACTCTCTTTCAGCTTTCAAAACACAGTAAAAGTCCAAAACTCTTTGAGTACGGATGAGCAAGAGTTTTGGACTTCACTCAATCTACTACTACTACTTTATTTTCTTTTTGCAGCAGCCAGACAGGCTGCTGTAGACTTCAAAAATACAACTTACCAGCGATAATGAGCAAAGGCCCGGTTGGCTTCGGCCATTTTGTGAGTATCTTCCCGCTTTTTAACCGTAGCGCCCTGATTATTGGCTGCATCCAACAATTCAGCCGCCAGCTTCTCGGCCATAGATTTGCCGGAACGAGTGCGGGCTGTGTTCACTAGCCAACGAATCGCCAGACTCTGGCGGCGATCAGGGCGGACTTCCAGCGGAACCTGGTACGTTGCCCCACCCACCCGCCGGGGACGGACTTCAATCAGAGGAGTGGCATTTTTGATAGCCTGTTCAAAAACTTCCAGACCCGGCCTTTTAGCCCTGTCCGCAGCAATATCCAGCGCATCATAAAAAATTGAGGCAGCGACAGTCTTTTTACCGTTATACATCAACTTATTGATAAAGCTGGCCACTAAGGGACTATTGAACTTGATATCGGGTTCGACAACCCGTTTAACAGCGCGGTTTCTTCTCGCCATAATTATTTATCTCCAAATCGAGTGGGACTTCATGCTATTTCTTCTGCTTGGGCCGTTTGGTACCGTACTTGGAACGAGCGCGTCTCTTACGATCAACGCCGGTCGAATCTAAGGCCCCGCGGACAATATGGTAACGCACGCCCGGCAGGTCTTTCACGCGGCCCCCACGCACCAGCACCACCGAGTGTTCCTGGAGGCTGTGACCTTCGCCGGGAATATAGGCCGTCACTTCAATCCCGTTCGTCAAGCGCACGCGAGCGATTTTCCGCAAAGCCGAATTTGGCTTCTTAGGCGTCATCGTCCGGACCTGGGTACACACCCCCCGCTTTTGCGGCGAGCCGTTATTGGGTTCCATCCGCCCCTTCAGAGCGTTAAAATTGAACCGCAATGCCGGAGCTTTGGTTTTTGATCTCTTTGTTTTGCGACCTTTACGGACGAGCTGGTTAATCGTTGGCAAGGAAAATCTCCTATCACTACAACAATAACTTAACTTTTTCAAGATTCTTAGGCAGTACACGAGGCCACCGACAAACATCTTCGGTGGCCTCGTGGATTATTCAAGCTGTGCCTATTCGGTGGGCCGAAAAAAGTTTCTCTACACTTTTCTCTAAGCTAGGCAGCCCACAAGCGAGAAAATATGATAACACGATTAAGCTGTATTGTCAAGTCCCCCGGTTAAATTTTTCATTTTCAAAGGGCCAGACCTATCCCTAAACTTAATGACGTTACCAGAAACAAGTCTGAAGTAACAGCTCACGTCATAAGGTGACTGGCACTTGGTTAGCACTAAGGAGAAAAGTGCCAGTCACCTGAGTAGTAACAGTCAGAAATTTACGCCTAGCGTGCCCCTCCTGGGATACCCAGGCCCAGGCCCAATTTCGGCAAACGCTCTTTTTGCTCCTCTTTGCCAAAGGTCATCTTTTCTTCTCCTTCGGAGATAACCTCGACCGAGAGGCCCAAAGATTGCAGCTCTTTGACCAGCACACGGAAGCTCTCCGGCAAGCCGGGATCCTGGATTGGCTCACCCTTGACGATAGCTTCATAAGTTTTGACCCGCCCTACGACATCGTCACTCTTGACGGTCAGCATTTCCTGTAAAGTATGGGCCGCCCCGTAGGCTTCCAAGGCCCAAACCTCCATTTCGCCAAAACGCTGGCCGCCAAATTGAGCCTTACCGCCGAGCGGCTGCTGCGTCACCAGGCTATACGGCCCGGTTGAGCGGGCATGAACTTTGTCTTCAACCAGGTGAGCCAGCTTGAGCATGTTGATGATGCCCACCGTTACCGGCCGGTCAAAGGCCTGACCGGTTTTGCCATCGTACAGGGTCACTTTGCCCGTGGTTGGCATGGGCAGTTGCATCTCACGCGAGGCAGCCAGAGCATACTTGTCTACATCTTCGTCCTTTAATGCATCAACATCAAGGTTTTCAAGGGTTGAAGATCCGCGCCCATCGGCAATCGTCTCCAGACGTTCTTGCATCGCTTTCATCCACTCCCGCAGACAGATCAACCGTATCGCCGCGCGAGCTGCCACGCCAATTTCCCGCGGACGGCGCTGGCCTTCAAAGGCCAGCAAGAAATCGGGATCATATCCCTTTTCTCTCAACCATTCCCGCAAGGCAGAACGACGAGCATAAATTTCATCGGAGGCCACTTGTTCTTCATCATAGCCTTTTTCTCCCAGCCAATTGATCAGGTACAGTGCGCGCGCTTCAGCTTCGTCCTCAAGTTCATCTTCACTGTACCCCTGCTCAACCACCCAGGTCAAGGTTCTGTCCGTTACCTCTTTCCAGACATGGTCCAACAACCAGGCGCGGGCCAGTTCTGCGGCAATTTCATCCTCTTCGGCTCCATCAAAAACCGAGGTGATCGCCCGGAAGCCCAGCCGGTGCGCTGCCCAGCCCAGGTGTGTTTCCAAGATTTGCCCAATATTCATCCGAGCAGGTACTCCTAACGGATTCAGAATGATCTGGATAGGTGTGCCATCTTCAAGGAAGGGCATATCCTGGATCGGCACCACCTTGGAAATAACGCCCTTATTGCCGTGGCGGCCAGCCATCTTGTCCCCTTCGGTCACTTTGCGGCGCTGCGCCACCATCACTCGAACCATGCGATCCACCCCGGTAGGTAGGTCGCGATGTTCTTCACGGGAGAATTCTCGCACATCTACGATGATACCTTTTTCACCGGGCGGCAAGCGCAGGCTGGAGTCTTTCACTTCGCGGGCCTTTTCACCAAAAATCGCCCGCAGCAGTTTCTCTTCCGGGGTCAGTTCGGTTTCACCCTTGGGCGTGATTTTGCCGACCAGAATATCGCCGGGGCCAACTTCAGCCCCGACCCGGATCACACCGGTTTCGTCCAAATCCTTTAACGCATCCTCACCGACGTTCGGGATGTCGCGAGTGATTTCTTCGGGGCCAAGTTTGGTATCCCGCGCTTCAATTTCGTGCTTCTCAATATGAATCGAGGTGAACTTATCCTGCCGCACCAAATCTTCGCTGATGAGAATGGCGTCCTCATAGTTACCGCCTTCCCAACTCAAGAAAGCACATAACACATTTTGCCCCAGGGCCAGCTCGCCCACATCGGTCGAGCTAGAGTCGGCCAGCACCGCCCCCTGCTCTACCCAGTCGCCCTTATGCACGACCGGGCGCTGGTCAATACAGGTGGACTGGTTAGAACGATTGAACTTGCGCAAGACATACTCGCGCTGCGTCCCATCTTCCTCGCGGATGACGATACTCTTGCCAGTAACGCTGACAACCTCACCCCGTTCTTTAGCCACAACCACCTGGCCAGAGTCAACGGCCGCCTGGAATTCCATGCCGGTGCCGACCACCGGCGCTTCGGGTCGGATGAGCGGTACTGCCTGGCGCTGCATGTTGGAACCCATCAGGGCCCGGTTAGCGTCGTCGTGCTCCAGGAAGGGGATGAGGGCCGCGCTAATGCCCACAATCTGCTTAGGCGACACGTCCATGTAATCCACCTTCTCAGTACTTTCAAACAAGAAAGTCTGGTTGTGCCGTACGCTAACCCGGTCATTGACAAACTGCCGGTTAGAGTCCAGCGCCGCATTGGCCTGGGCGATGATATAGCGGTCTTCCTCATCCGCCGAGAGGTAACTAATATCTTCAGTTACCAGCGGTTTTACCAGCACCGGTCCATCCAGTTTGAGTTGGGCAATCTTGATCGCCGTATCCTCGTCAATAACAGTTCCGCTGGGCACGACCGCTTCCCCCGTGTTCGGATCTTTCGCATCGGCCCGCGTCGTCTTGCCGACCAGCGTGTCCACATCATTTGGATCAACTTTGGTAATCACCTTGCGATAAGGTGTCTCGATAAAACCATATTCATTGACCCGGCTGAAGGCGGCCAGACGGCCAATCAAGCCGATGTTCGGACCCTCCGGGGTTTCAATCGGGCAGATACGGCCGTAGTGGCTGTGATGTACGTCGCGCACGTCAAATCCGGCTCGCTCACGACGAAGGCCGCCGGGGCCGAGGGCACTCAAGGTCCGCTTGTGGGTTAATTCGGCCAGCGGGTTGGTCTGGTCCATAAATTGCGAGAGCTGGCTGCCACCAAAGAACTCGCGGGTAGCCGCTACCACCGGGCGGATGTTGATCAGCGACATGGGCGATACTTGTTCAGGGTCACGAATGGACATGCGCTCACGCACCACCCGTTCCATGCGCAGCAAACCGATGCGCAGTTGATTCTGAATCAACTCGCCGACCGTTTTGACCCGGCGGTTGCCCAGGTGGTCAATGTCGTCGGGCTTGATTTTGCCGTTGTTGATGTCAATCATGCGCCCGACCACCTGCACCAGGTCTTCTTTAGTCAGGATGCGGTGCTCAATGGGCACGTCCAGGCCCAGACGGCGGTTCAGTTTGTAGCGGCCCACTTTGCCCAAATCATAGCGGCGCGACGAGAACAGCAGCGACAGCAAAAAGTTTACGGCGTTGTCAATGGTCGGCGGATCGCCGGGGCGCAGCTTTTTGTAGAACTCAAGCAGGGCCTCGTTGACCGTCTTGGTCGGGTCTTTGTCAATACTGGCCGGAATAAAGGCGTGCTCCGACTCATTATCAAACTGCTCGAACATGCTAAGCAAGTGCTCGTCGGTGCCCAGGCCCATCTGGGTCATCAAGGTTGGGTCTTTCATAGCCGCCTTGAGCGTTTCCTCGTCAAGGCCGACAATCTGGATGGCCCGCAGCAGCACGGTAACCGGCAGCTTACGTTTGCGGTCAACCTTCACCGAGATCAAATCGCGCTTAGAGGTTTCAAACTCCAGCCAGGCGCCCCGGTTAGGGATGAGCTTGGCAAAGGACATCTCCCGTCCGGTGACGCGGTCTTCCTCAACCGTAAAGTAAACCCCCGGCGAGCGGATTAACTGCGAAACCACGACCCGTTCAGCCCCGTTGATAACAAAGGTACCGTTCTGGGTCATGAGCGGAAAATCGCCCATAAATACTTCCTGCTCTTGAATTTCGCCCGTTTCCTTATTAACCAAACGCACCTTGACCCACAGCGAGCTGGCAAAAGTGATGTCCCGCTCGCGGCATTCCGCTTCGGAATATTTGGGTTCGTCGAACCGATAATCCAAAAAATGTAACTCTAAATTCTTGTTAAAGCTCACAATTGGCGAAATCTCTTCAAAGAGTTCCATCAAACCTTCTTTACGGAACATCTTGAAGGACTCAAGCTGGACCTCGATCAATTTGGGCAATTCCAAAATGTCGGGGATGCGAGCATAACTTTTTCGGGCGGAGTTATACGACATAAAATCATTATCTCCTTCAACTAAATATTTGGGTTAATACAAAAAAGCAACCTCGGTTAAACCCGGACTTTGGGGCGCGGCATCAACCATGATGTTGTCGAGCAAAAAGTCTGGTCTACCTTAGTTGCGGAGATTTTAGAGCGAATATAGCGATTGGATAGAGGGCGTTACCTCAATGATGGGGTACTTGTGAATAAACTTGCAATCGCCAATTGCAAATTTATATTATAGCCGAAGAGGTATGGTTTTGTCAAGGGGGATGTTAAAATTTTAAGATTTACAAGCCCGGCCCTGATCGTCCAGAAACTCCCAAAGCAGGACCGGGCTTATAGGCAAAACTTAACGGCTTACAACCCTGCTTCGCTCCGCAGAACTTCGGCCTTATCCATTGCCTCCCAGGGAGCGTCAATATCGTGGCGGCCAAAGTGGCCGTAGGCGGCGGTGGGCTTGTAGATGGGCCGGCGCAGCCCCAAGTCTCTAATAATCGCTGCTGGGCGCAGGTCGAAATGCTTTTTGACCAGTTGAATAATCCGGTCGTCGCTGACCTTGCCGGTGCCAAAGGTTTCGACGTTGAGGGAGAGCGGGTGAGCCACGCCAATAGCATAGCTGACCTGGAGTTCAACCCGGTCAGCCAAGCCGGCGGCAACGATGTTTTTGGCAATATAGCGGGTCATGTAGGCCGCCGAGCGGTCTACCTTCGTCGGGTCTTTGCCGGAGAAGGCCCCACCGCCATGCCGGGCCACCCCGCCATAGGTGTCTACAATGATCTTGCGGCCGGTCAGGCCGGCATCGCCCATTGGCCCGCCGGTCACAAAGCGGCCCGTCGGGTTGACGAAGATTTTGGTATGGTCATCCAGCATGTTCGAAGGCACAATCGGGCGGATAACTTCCTCGATGATGTCGGCCCGAATCTGGTCCTGAGTCACCTCGGGGCTGTGCTGGGTAGAGATAACGACGGCATCCACCCGCTTGGGTTTGCCGTAGGCGTATTCGACCGTCACCTGGCTTTTGCCGTCGGGGCGAAGATAGTCAACGGTGCCGTTTTTGCGCACGGCGGCTAACTGCCGGCACAGCCGGTGCGCCAGCGAGATGCTTAACGGCATCAATTCCTCGGTTTCGTTGCAGGCAAAGCCGATCATCATGCCCTGATCGCCGGCGCCGGTATCCAGGTCGTCTTTAATTTCGCCTTCTTTTGCTTCGAGGGCCTTATCCACACCCATGGCGATATCGGGCGACTGCTCTTTGATGCTGACAATGACCCCGCAGGTTTCATAGTCAAAGCCGTATTTGGCCCGGGTGTAGCCAATATCACGAATGGTCTGACGGGCAATGTCGGCAATGTCCACGTAAGTTTTGGTGGTGATTTCGCCCATCACGCAGACCAAGCCGGTGGTGATAGCGGTTTCGCAGGCTACCCGGGCGTAGGGGTCTTCCTTATAAATAGCATCCAGGACCGCGTCGCTGATCTGGTCGCAAATTTTATCAGGATGACCTTCCGTCACCGATTCACTGGTGAAGAACAGTTGGGGTGAGGTCATAAAGGTTGTACTCATGAAATGTTCTCCTTAATTTTTGGATTAGTCAGGGTTTCAGGGGTTGAAACTGGATTAGTTAAAAACTCAGGCGCATGCTCATCCATAGACGCGGCCGCTGATTTGCTTCTCCGCTGCCTCTTACGTACCCTCTTCCCAACTGTTCAGATAAGCTTCCTGCTCCGCCGTCAGGATATCAATCTTAATCCCCATCGACTCCAGTTTAAAGCGAGCAATCTCCCGGTCAATTTCTTCAGGGATACGGTAAACCTTGTTCTCCATATTCTTGCCATTTTGGAAAACGTAAACGGCGGCCAGGGCCTGGTTGGCAAAACTCATATCCATCACGGCGGCCGGGTGACCCTCGGCTGCGGCCAGATTGACCAGCCGGCCTTCCCCCAACAAGCGGATGGTGCGGCCATCACCCAGGATATACTCGTCCACAAAAGTGCGCGGGGTGCGTTTGCCCACCGCCATCTCTTCCAACGCCGGAATGTTGATCTCGACGTTAAAGTGGCCGGAGTTGGAGACACAGCAGCCATCCTTCATCACCTCGAAATGGTGCTTGTCTACCACATTTTTATCGCCGGTAGCGGAGCAAATGAAGTCGGCCTGCGGCGCCGCTTCGGTCATCGGCATAACCCGGAAGCCGTCCATCACCGCTTCCAGCGCCTTAAGCGGGTCCACTTCGGTTACAATTACATTGGCTCCCAGGCCGCGAGCACGCATGGCAATGCCCCGGCTGCACCAGCCGTAACCGGCCACTACAAAAACCTTTCCGGCAATCAAAATATTGGTCGCTCGAATGATGCCATCCAGGGTACTCTGACCGGTGCCATAGCGATTGTCGAACATGTGCTTGGTGTCGGCGTCGTTGACCGCCATGACCGGAAATTTCAGCGCGCCGCTGGCTGCCATGGCCCGCAGGCGAATAATGCCGGTGGTCGTCTCTTCAGTGCTGCCGACAATATCGGGAATTTGGTTGGTGCGTTCTTTATGGAGCATGCTGACCAGGTCAGCCCCGTCGTCCATCGTCAAATTGGGCCGGTGATCGAGCGCCGCATTGAGGTGCTGGTAGTAAGTCGCGTTGTCTTCACCTTTGATAGCAAACACGGGGATTTCAAACACCGAGACCAGCGCCGCCGCCACATCATCCTGGGTACTGAGCGGATTGCTGGCGGTAAGCACCAAGTCAGCACCGGCCGCTTGCAAAGCTCGGGCCAGATTGGCTGTTTCCGAGGTGATGTGTAGACAGCCGCTCATCTTGACCCCTTCCAGGGGGCGGTCCTGTTGAAAACGGTCCATAATCGAGCGAATGACGGGCATTTCTTTCAAGGCCCATTCGATGCGCCAGCGTCCTTGCTCGGCCAGTTTCATATCTTTAACGTCAAATTCTTTCTTGCTCATGAATGCTCCTTAAGTAACGTGTTGCGTGATACGTGAAAGGTGAATAATGATTACGTATCACGTTTCATTTTTTATAACTTACAAAATCTTCCAACTCTGGCGCGTCTCCAAACGCTTCCCGAAAACGCTGGGCAAACTGTTTGCGGGTATAGCTGTGGCGCTGTGTGCCATGCTGTTCCAATACATAAGTAGCGGCGACAGACCCCAAGCGCCCGCACACCTCCCAGGGATAGCCACGCATCAAGCCGGTGATCAAGCCAGCCCGAAAAGCATCACCGACACCGGTCGGCTCGGCCAGGCGGCCTGGCCTGGCCGGTGGGATGTGAATTTCTCTAAACGAGAGGCTGTTGCCATGCCCCACCTCGGTGGTGCGGATCAGCGACCCTTTCTCACCCCGGGTGATGACCACTGTTTCCACCATTCTTTGAATATCGGCATTGCTCAAACCGGTTTGCTTCTTGATCATCTCGAATTCGTAATCATTGACGATCAAGATTTTGGCCCTTTCGATACCCTTCACTAATTCAGCCGGGCTGAGCCGGGGAATTTGTTGGCTGGGGTCATAAATGTAGGGAATACCCAGTTCATGGCACTCCTGAACGTATTTGACCATCGCTGCCGGGTCGTTGGGGGAGATAACAGCGATTTTAATAGATTTGTAATTCTGAGCGGCGAAGCTGATTTGGCCGGCTTTGGCCATCGCTCCGGTATAGAAGCTGGCAATTTGATTGTTCGACCGGTCGGTGCTGACAAAAAAGGAGGCAGTGAACTCGGTGGACAGTTGCAGCACACCGCTAATATCAACCCCCCGTTCGCGCAGGGCCGCGATATACTCCGGGGCATCCTCGCCCACCGTCGCCATGAGCAATACCGGCTGATTGAGCAGAGCCAGGTTGTAGGCAATGTTGCCCGCCGTGCCCCCGCGCTCCCGGCGCATGGAGTCAACCAGAAAGCTAACCGACAAAATCTGGATTTGATCCGGCAGAATATGGTCGGCAAATTTGCCGGGGAAGGACATAATGTAGTCGAAGGCCATGGAGCCAGTGACGGCGACAGTCACGAGTTACCTTTCTACCCGCTTTGGGCAAAAAAAATCTCCGCAAGAATTGGCGGAGTTCAAGGCCAGGTAGACAATAAACGGCCTGTGCCCGCAAGCATCTAGACAGAAGACCGTAGACGGGGAAAAAGCTCTGTCTACCTTTGTAAAGGCAGCAACTACACGCAAGCGCGATGTTATCACAGCCGGAGAGGTTTGTCAAACACCTACGCTAAAAATACTCCGGCAGCACTTCTCCTCTTTTTTGTCGCTTGCTCTTACCTCTAATCTGGGCTACAATTCTTAAACGAGTCAGTCAATGAGCCAATCATTACCGCTGGATTCAACCCAACCAAAAACCATTTCCGCCAATAAGTCAGAACTGACCAAAGGCCTGGTTCGTCTTATCGGGATAGGATTGGTTACTCAAGTCATTTATGTCGTCTATATCATTGCCTTTCCCCTAATTTCCAACACCTTAAAAGGTGGCCCCGCTGGTGATCTCGAAATTCTGATGCGAGGCTACCGCTGGTTTGCCCCTATTTATACTATTGGTATTTTTCTATTATATTACCTCTTCTGGCTGGCTATTCAAACCGTGTTGCGTGTCAGTAGTCAGTTATCAGTTACCAGTAGTCAGAAATTAGAAGATGAAGGACACGCACCACGCACCAGTGCGCAGCCTCCCCTTGGGAGGCACCACGCATCCCGTCTCACCCCTCAAACTTTCAAACTCCTTATTCTCGCCTTTGGCCTGCTTTTTGGCTTCACCTTGATCTGGCTTTACCCCATTACCGCCAATGATCTCTTTCGCTACGTTTTGCGCGGACGTGTATGGGCGGTTTATGGCGAAAGCCCGATGCTCTCACCGCCCAACGACTTCCCCAACGATCCTTACATCGCTTTTGCCGGCGAATTTGGCGAGTGGGTCTCTGGCTACGGACCGCTGTGGGAAATTATCGTTCAGATACCGCTGCGTCTCTTAGGGTCCACCGATATGGTTCCGGGCAGCGTGAGTCTTAAGTTGGTGGTGCTGCTGGCCTATCTTGTCTGCGCCATCCTTATTGGCTGGTTTGCCGTTCCACTCGTCAATGCCCGTCCGACCGCTGCACTTGGCTCCGCTTCAACCTTAGACCCAACCGCCGCTTCCCTGGTCGCCCTGACCTTCTTTGCCTGGAATCCCCTCATTCTTATCCAAGGACCCGGCAACGGCCATAACGATATGGTTTTTATGGCCCTGATGGTACTGGGCATCATCCTGTGGCAGCGTAAGCTGTGGTGGGCGGCGACGCTGGCTTTAGTTCTGGCAACCCTGGCCAAAATTACCGGGCTGTTGTTATTACCGTTATTTGCTATCGTCCTGTTTAAAAGCGAGCCTACCTGGGGACGACGTTTACCTAAACTACTCGGCGCGGCGCTTATTGTTTTGGTGACAACCTATATCGTCTACCGGGCGCTTGGCCCGCTGGCCCCCGTCTTTCAGGATGCCTGGCAGGTCCTCACAACCCGCTTGAGCATCGTTTTGAATGCGTCGCCCACGTTGAAAGCCTGGTGGGTGGCCTCGTCTGCCTGGCTTGGTTTTGCCCCCCTCAATTCAGATACCCCGCCTGGCCTGGGTTCGATGCTGACCGCCCGGCGCGGCTTTGCCATCGCCTCTGCCCTGCGCATGGTCCTGCGCGAGATTCTGCCCCGCGACGTCAGTGAACCCATCGCCCGCAACACGGCCAGTTATATTTTTGTTATTTTCTACATCTGGCTGATGGTGCAGCTCTGGCGTAACAAGCTGACGTTGATCACCGCCGGTTTCCTGGCCTATTTCAGCCAATTGATGCTCGGCGCGACCTTCCGCATCTGGTATCCCATGTGGCTCATTCCCCTGGCAGCGCTGCACCTCACCCCTGTTACCTTCTGGCCGACTTTCCTCTTCAGCCTGACCTCTGAATTGTCCATTATCAACTATTTTGTCGTTTGGCGCTGGTGGCTCAATAATTGGACCTGGGGCAAAACCGGCCCTCTCAGTAAATACTGGAATTACTGGACGATCATGCACCTGCTCACGATACCCTGGCTGTTTGGCATCCCACTATTTGGGCCAATCCTGATGCGCTGGCGGCAAAGAAAAGTGGCTCAAAACACCTAAAAAGGGGGGTTGACACACCCTCTAATCTGTGATATGATGCTGTCAATCTTTGATAGGGTTAAGTTAATGCCAAAACGTTATCGCCACCTCATCAAAAATCAATCCCAAGTTAAAGTTATGGCTCAGGCCCATAATACTTCTAAAGACCGTGTTTGGTTTGTAACGCTCGCTGCTGCTTTTGCGGGCGTTTTTTATTTTTTTGGCTATTACTTTTGGGGCGATCTGTGGCGCGTGCTGGCCGGAGGCTGATGTAACGTAATTTTGCGGAACTGACAGGGCGCGACCACTTTACCGGTCGCGCCCTTTTTGTTTTGGACGACTTCCGACCGCCGTACCCCCTCCCTGCCCTCCCCCTTTGAGGGGGAGGGTTTAGGGTGGGGGGCGGCCGGCGGTCAATTTAAAATCCAACTATCTAAAATATTCTGAGGAGGAGCTATGATTATCATCATGAAAGCCAATGCCAGCGACGGCGACATCGAGGCGGTGCTGACCCGCCTGGAAAGCGGAGGGTGGCGAACCCACGTCTCCAAAGGCGAAGAACGGACTATTATTGGGATTATCGGCGATGAGCGCCGGCTGGACCAGGGCGCCATGAGCCGCATGGACGGCGTAGACCGGGTGGTGCCGGTATTGCGCCCGTTCAAACTGGCCAGCCGCGACTTCCAGCCCGATGACTCGAAGATTTCGATCAACGGCCATGTTTTTGGTGGCAACAAAATCGTGGTCATGGCCGGCCCCTGCTCGGTGGAAAGCCTGGAGCAAATGCGTGAAACGGCTATTGCCGTCAGAGAGGCCGGGGCGCAAATGCTGCGCGGAGGCGCTTTCAAACCGCGCACCTCACCCTACAGCTTCCAGGGTATGGGCGAAGCGGGCCTTAAAATTATGGCTCAGGTCCGTGAGGAAACGGGCCTGCATATCGTCACCGAGGTCATGTCGCCCGACCAGGTCGAGCTGGTCAGTAAATACGCCGACATGCTGCAAATCGGCACGCGTAACATGCAGAATTACGCCCTGTTGAACGCTGTAGGCCAAACCAACATGCCGGTTTTGCTAAAACGTGGTATGATGAGTACCATCGAAGAGCTGCTGATGAGCGCTGAATACATCATGTCTAACGGCAACCACAGAGTTGTCTTATGCGAGCGCGGCATCCGCACGTTTGAAAAGTACACCCGCAACACCCTCGATATCAACGCCGTACCCGTTCTCAAAGAATTGACGCATCTGCCCGTGGTTGTTGACCCCAGCCACGCGACCGGCAAATGGACCTTGGTCAAAGCAGCCAGCAAAGCGGCTGTTGCCGCCGGAGCCGATGGGCTGATCATCGAAGTTCACCCCAACCCGGCCGAGGCCAGCAGCGACGGCGAACAATCGCTCAAACCGCAGCGTTTTGCCGAGTTGATGGTAGAGGTGGCCAAGGTGGCGGCGGCAGTCGGAAGGAGTGTTTAAAAGGATGAAGGATGAAGGCGGAAGGATGAAAATTTTTTCCGACCTTCATCCTTTTTGAATGAACAGTAATGAATGAAGACAGGCCGCAAGATTTACAGATACGAACCAAGTCATTTGCCCTGCGAATTATTCGCCTGTACGCCGCTTTGCCGAAGACAACTGAAGCCCAAGTTATAGGCAAGCAGTTGTTGCGTTCCGGCACATCAGTGGGAGCACATTACCGCGAAGCGCAGCGAGCTAAATCAGATGCGGACTTCATTAACAAAATGGAGGGTGGCTTACAGGAATTAGAGGAAACAGGCTACTGGCTGGAACTACTGGCAGAGTCAGGAATTGTAGCCGAAGAACGCCTCAAGCCTCTCCTTAACGAAGTTGAGGAATTAATTTCCATCTTTGTAACAATTATTAAAAAGGTCAAAAACAAGAAAGACAAAGACGGAAGAATGAAACATGACAGAAGATGACTTTCATCCTTCATCCTTCATCCTTCCGCCTTTAAAAGAGGCGCAAGTAGCCATTGTCGGATTGGGCTTGATGGGCGGCTCGCTGGGTCTGGCCTTGAAGCAGCGGCAGTTGTGCCGCCAGGTAGTGGGCTTAGTGCGGCGCAACGAGGCCGCCCGTGAAGCCGAAGCAGTCGGCGTCGCCGACTTCGCCACAACTGATCCGGCCCAGGCTCTGCCGGACGCCGATTTGATCGTATTCTCCACGCCGGTGCGGACGATTATCCGGCAGCTTGGAGAGTGGACTTCACTTTATAAACCCGGCGCTATCATCACCGATATGGGCAGCACCAAACAGGCCGTTGTGCAGGCCATGGCTGAGCTGCCGCCAGGGGTTCATCCCGTCGGCTCCCATCCTATGTGCGGCAAAGAGCAGGCCGGGCTGGAGGCGGCGGAAGCGACCTTGTACCAAGGAGCGCCGTGGATTGTCACCCCGCTGGAACGCACTCCGCCCGGCGCTACCGACCTAATCTTCGATCTGGCTGAGGCCGTAGGGGCCAAACCGCGCTTGCTGGCTGCTGACCGCCACGATAAACTGGTTGCTGCCATTAGCCACCTTCCCCATGCGCTGGCAACGGCGCTGGTATTGGCGGCCCAACAGGTAGCCGAGGATGATCCAGCCGTTTGGGAGGTGGCTGCCTCCGGTTTTAGAGATACCTCCCGTGTCGCCGCCTCGGACGTGACCATGATGCTGGATATTTTGCTGACCAACCGCGCCGCCGTCGGCCAGATGGTGGCTTTGGCCCAGGCGCAATTGGCCCAGTTGGTCGAGGCGCTCGCCAGTGAGAATGAACCAGCTTTACGAGAGTTACTGGAAAGGGCGTCGCAGCAGCGGAAGTCCATGTATAATAAGTAGCTATGGAAGATCAAATAGAAATACCCTGTATCAACTTCCCGATCAATGCCGACGTCGAAATTCCCGGCTCGAAGAGCATTACCAATCGCGCCTTGATGGTCGCCGCTTTGGCGCAGGGAGTTTCCACCCTGGAAAATGCCCTCTTCAGCGACGACACCCATTGGTTTTCTACGTGCCTGGACCGCTTGGGCATCCCGGTCAGCAGCGAGCCGGACGCGGCCCGGTTTCAAGTGACCGGCCTGGGTGGGGAGACCCCTGCGTCTCAAGCCGATTTATTTGTGGGCAACGCCGGCACAGCCGCCCGCTTTATCACGGCGCTGGTGGCGCTGGGTCGGGGACATTATCGGCTGGATGGCATTCCCCGCATGCGCGAACGGCCGATGGGTGAACTGCTGGCGGTGCTGCAAGCTGCCGGCGCGGAGGTGGAGTTTGAGGGGCAGCCGGGCTATATGCCCTACACCCTCCACAGTCACGGTTTCGGAGGCGGCCATATTCGCCTTAAGGCAAACCAGACCAGCCAGCAGGTATCGGCCTTGTTAATGATAGCGCCCTACGCTCAGGAAGACACTCTCATCGAGATTACGGGCGAGCTTGTCTCCCGTTCCTACATCGCCATCACCCGCCAGGTCATGGCCGATTTCGGCGTGCAGGTGACCGAGCCGGAGCCAAACCGTTTTCAGATCAAAACCGGGCAGCGTTACCAGCCGCGCCCCTACATCATAGAACCAGACGCCTCCAACGCTTCCTACTTTTTGGCCGCCGCAGCGGTGACAGGCGGGCGGGTGCGGGTCAACCACCTTTCGGCCCACTCTTGCCAGGGCGACGCCCAGTTTACCGAAGTGCTAGCCGGGATGGGCTGCCAGGTGAGAGCTACCAGCGACTATATCGAGGTCATTGGACCGAGCCAGTTGCAGGGTCTTGAGGTTGACATGAACGATATGTCTGACCTGGTGCAGACCCTGGCCGCTATTGCCCCGTTTGCCAGCTCACCGGTGGTGATCCGCAACGTTGAGCATATCCGTTATAAAGAGACGGAGCGCATCAAAGCCGTGGTCACCGAATTGCAGCGTTTGGGGGCTACAGTGGAAGAGTTGGCCGATGGACTGAAGATTTATCCCAGTTCTCTGCATCCAGCCGCCGTTGAAACCTATGATGACCATCGCATGGCCATGGCCTTTGCCGTTACCGGCCTGAAATCGCCGGGGGTCAGCCTCAAACAGCCTGACTGTACCCGCAAGACCTTCCCGGATTTCTTTGCGCGCTTTTTCCAAATGATAGAAGGGAGTAGGGAGTAGGGGGTAGAATATTTTTTCTCGTTCCCAAGCTTAGTTTGGGAACGAGAAAACAGGAAAAAATCTACTTCCTATTCCTCTTAAGTTATGCCTAAAACACCATCCATCACCGGAAAGACTTCCCTGGTTGGCTTGATTGGCTGGCCGGTAGCCCACAGCCTCAGCCCGAGCATGCACAATGCTGCTTTTGCCGAACTGGGCCTGGATTGGGCTTACGTGCCGCTGCCGGTACGCCCAGACGACGTGGAGCAGGCACTCAAAGGGTTAGCCGCGCTGAGTTTTGTCGGGGTTAATGTAACAGTGCCCCACAAACAGGCCGTGATGCGCTACATGGACGAACTGAGTGACTCTGCCCGTATTACCGGTGCAGTTAACACCATTCACTATCAGAATGGTAAATTCAGCGGCTACAATACCGATGCCATTGGCTTTCTCAATTCCTTAAAAGAGGCTAATTGCGACCCGCAGGGGATGCGGGTGGCTGTGCTGGGCGCTGGCGGCGCGGCGCGGGCTGTGGTTTTTGCCCTGGCCCGCGCCGGCGCCGACTCAATTATTGTTTTGAACCGCACCGCCGAACGTGGCGCTTTTTTGGTAGGCGACCTGGCTGCCGCCTTTCCCAACAGTTCGCTTACCTTCGAGGCCCTCACCCCTGAGTCCCTGGCCGTGCTCGACAGCACGGTAGACCTGGTGATCAACTCCACCTCCGTCGGCATGTATCCCCACGTTGAAGCCTCTCCCTGGCCGGCCGATGTGCCCATGCCCGCCAACATTATTTTTTGCGACCTGGTTTATAACCCTCTGGAAACGATCTTTTTAGCCCGCGCCCGCGCCGCCGGGGCGACGACCATAGATGGCTTGGGAATGCTGGTCCATCAAGGAGCATACGCCTTTGAAAAATGGACGGGCCAATCCCCTCCCGTTGACGTGATGCGGCAGGCATGTTTGAGCAAATTGAAAAGCGGCGATAAACAAGTTACTGATTGATACTCCTGGAGAGGAACTCAAGGAATTGATGGAACTTAAGGAACTTCTTTAATTCCGTCAGGTCCCTGACATTTGAGAGTGATTTGATGGAAATTCTGGGCGGTCCCCTTTTTGCCGTAGCCGGAGCGGGTGAGTCCCACGGCCCGGCCATTACAACCATTGTCTTTGGCTGCCCGCCGGGCTTAAAAATCTCGCGGCGGCAGGTCCAGCAGTATCTCGACCGGCGGCGGCCGGGCAGCAACAAGCATGGCACGCCCCGTCGTGAAGAGGATAAAGTACTGTTTTTATCCGGCCTTTATGATGGGGAGAATCTTGACGGGCTGCTCTCCGGCCCGGAACTTCGGATTCGGGTTGAAGATAAAGAGACAGTTACCTCCAGTTATGAAGAGGGCTATACCACCGGCGAGCCGATTGCCGCAGTGGTGCTTTCTGCGGCCAAAAAATCGGGCGACTACGCCCAATTCGCCGGTCCCGCCGGCGAGGTCCGGCCCGGCCACACCGATCTGGTCAAGTATCACCAATCCCAGGGCTTTGTGGACAGCCGCGGCGGCGGGCGCTCCAGCTACCGCTCGACCATTTCCGACGTGATTGGCGGTTCGATTGCCCGTCTTTTTTTGGCAGAACATTTCGGCACAATAATCCTGTCCTCCATTTGCCAGGTCGGGCCGTTGAAAGCTTCGGTGAGTCTGGCAGAGCATGTGGAGGAGTTGATGAGGCGAAGAGGCGAGGAGGCGGAGAAGCGAGGAAGCGAAGAGGAGGGCGAGAATAGCCAAACAGAAATCGAAAATCGTAAATCCAAAATCGTAAATCCAGAAGAGCTTCGCCGGATCGAAGAAATCCTGGAAAACACCGAAATCCATACTTTCGATGCCGAGTTTGCCCGGGCAGCCGGCCAATTGATCAAAGAAACGCGCATCCAGGGAGACTCGCTGGGCGCGGCAATTGAGGTGGTAGCGGTTAACGTGCCGCCGCTGGTCGGCGAGCCGCTGTATCAAAGCCTCAAAGTGCGCTTGATGGGCGCCTTGGGCGGCCTGCACGCGGTTCAATCGTGCGAAATCGGCTCCGGCGCAGCCGTGGTGGCCCGGCGCGGCAGCGAAAACAATGACCCCATTCGCCGGAGCGGCTACCAGAGCAACCACCAGGGCGGTCTGATCGGCGGGATTACCACCGGCATGCCCATTGTCTGCCGGGTCAGCTTCAAACCGACTTCGACCATCGTCAAGCCCCAACTGTCGGTGCGCAAAAACCTGGAAGAGATTGATTTTGAGTTAAAGAAAGGCCGCCACGACCCGTGTGTCGGCGTGCGGGCCGGCGTCACCCTGGAGTCACGCCTGGCAATTGAGTTAATGAACGCCGTGTTGATGCATCAGGCCCAATGCCTGGATATACAGAATTTTAGGCTTTTTTAAGAGATTCTATGTCCCAAAACATCATCCTGACCGGCTTTATGGGCACGGGCAAATCTACGGTTGGACGGCTGGTGGCAGCCGAACTGGGCCGCGAGTTCGTGGATATGGACACCCTCATCGAGCAGCGCGAAGGCCGGCCTATCCGCCAGATCTTTGCTGAGAGCGGCGAAGCCTACTTTCGCCGGCTCGAAGCTGGCCTCTGCCGCGAACTGGCCCAACAAGAGGGCTTGGTCATTGCCACCGGCGGCGGGGCGCTGGTGGTGGAAGTTAATCTGCGGGTCATGGAGTCCAGCGGCTTAGTTATCTGTCTCGACTGCGACCCGGCGGTGCTGTGGCAGCGTATCGGCCAGAGTGAAGACCGGCCTATGCTGGCGGCCCGGGATGAGACCCGCTTTGCCCGGCTAGCGGCTTTGTTGGAACAGCGCGCCGCGGCTTACGGCCGGATCAAGCATCATTTGGACGTGACCCATCTTTCACCGGCGGAAGCGGCCAGGCGAATCTGCGAATGGTGAATGGCGAGTGATAAAGTCATTCGCCATTCACTCATCCGCCATTCATTCGAGGAAAAGATCATGCAGACTATTACCGTCACTCATCCCAGCGGCAGTTATCCAATTTATCTAGACGAAGGCGGGCTGGCCCAAACGGGCCCCTACCTGGCCGAGCTAGGCTATCGAGGCCGCTGCGCCGTTGTTTCCAACGAGCCGGTCGGCCAGCACCACGCCGAACCGCTGCTGGCGAGTCTGCGCCAGGCTGGCTTTGAGCCGGTTTACCTGACCATCCCCGACGGCGAACCCTTCAAAACCCTGGCTACCGTCGCCGGCCTCTACAGCCAACTGGTCGAGGCCAAACTCGACCGGCGCAGCCCGATTGTGGCTTTAGGCGGCGGCGTGTTAGGCGACACGGTTGGTTTTGCGGCGGCTACCTATTTGCGCGGCGTGCCCTTTGTCCAGATTCCAACCACCCTCCTGGCGATGGTGGATGCCAGCGTCGGCGGTAAAGTGGGCGTGGATTTGCCCCAGGGCAAGAAC
>JAHDWA010000060.1 GCA_023382535.1 Anaerolineae bacterium
TTGCGCCGAGGTAGCTCAGTTGGTAGAGCATTTGACTGAAAATCAAAGGGTCCCCAGTTCAAGTCTGGGCCTCGGCACCATTACCTTATAAATCTAATACTTTGGGAGATCGTCTAATGGTAGGACAGCGGCCTTTGGAGCCGTATATCCAGGTTCGAATCCTGGTCTCCCAGTTGGGGGAAATAATTAACAATTAACAGTTGACAATAGTCAATTGATAATTAACCTGGGGGCGTAGTGTAGTGGTCAACACGTCGGCCTGTCAAGCCGAAGATCGCGGGTTCAAGTCCCGTCGCTCCCGTACTGACACGGCTCTTCTCCATGCAAAAAGAGGAGAGCGTGTCTCAATAAGGGGTAGAATGCGCTGTTAGGTTTCCAGGCCACAAGCGCATCTGCTCGGACTGTGACTGCTGCGAGTAACGATCGCAGCAGTTTCTTTTTAAATAGAGTTACCTGGTACGCCTCAGGCTTTGCTGCAAGCTCTGCCTTTTGGCTTGTTTTTCTTCGTCCGAGATAGTGGCTCGTCTCAGCCGTTCCCGCCAATCGACTGGCAGATGGAGCTGGCGAAATTGTTCCACCTATTGTTGTTCCAGATCAGATGCCCACACCGTTGGCTGGTCATCTTTGACAAAGACCGGCGGACCAAAGCGGCGGATGTCGCCTGGCCGGCCTTTAGGCCGCAGAATATAATTCTGTCCCTGGTAGCGCACCGGCTGCCGATTGAGAATGTCGGCAATGCCCCGATCCGAGTAGAGACCAGTGGCGCTGAGCTCGTAAGCGAGAAGAATAATTACAAACCAGTGTGGGGGCGCTGGATAGTTGTCGCCGCGGCAGCGGCTTTCGTTTTACTTTACCTATTGTATTTTGGGTGGTGGGCGTTACTGCCGTTCGGGATTGATGCTGTACTCTTATGGGGCGTGCTAGGTCAAGGGTGGTCAGTAGCCGGATTGCGAGGCAGATGAGCCAATGGCTGAAGGCGGCTCAGCTCCAACTTGAACCTTCAAACCATTTCAGGGTCCGCAGCGCGCGCAAGGTGTTCCAGCGGCTCGACTGACCCACTTCTTCCAGTTCAAAGAAGGTGCGGCCGGGATGACGGTTTTGCAGGGGCCAGGTCCCATTGGGTCTTTGTTTCTGCTGGATGAGGGCGAGGGCATCCCTCATCCGTTCGTCGTAAGGGAAACGGCAGGCTTGAAGATAGTCCAGCGCCCGCATGATGTCGTAATGCCAGCGGGGTGGAAACGAGAAACGGGTCATTCCGGGATCAACCACCACGCCGGTACGGTGCGAACGGAACAGGCGATGGGTCAGCAGAAATTCAACCCCCCGCTGTTGGCTCTCGGCCACCCGGGCTGAAGGTCGCCGCTGCTCATATTCGGCCAGCCCTTCCAGTACGCTGATCGTGGTATGAAATGAACTGTGGGTGGCGCCGTTGTACGATTGGCAGTTCCAACCGCCATCCGGCATCAAGTGGTCCAGCAAATGCTCGACCACTTGATGGAGCCGTTCGTCCTCGGAGTCAAAGTAGGCCAGGATGGACAGCACCATGCCGGTCACACAGGTTTCGCTGTGCTTGAGTGAGGCAAAATAGTTGATGCCGCCATCGCCGTAAGAGCCTCCCTCCAGGAGTAAACGACACGCCTTGAGGGCCTGGGGGTGGTCGGACGGCAGGCCCAACTGGCGCAGCAGGAGCATGGTGTAGGTGGTCGAGGTCCACTTGGGGGTGTACAGGCCGTTAGCCCACAACCCCGATGGTTCCTGGTAACTGAGCAATCGAAGGCCCCAGCCTTGAAGCGCTACCTGCTGGCGCTCTGTTTGGACGGCCGTTTTATCGGCCTCGACCAAATCGCGCAGGGTTTGCCAGCGAATGGCCGGATCACTTTCTAACAGCCAGGTTAAGACTGAGTTGTCGGTCACTTTCTTGTGCCTCCGTTATTCCGTCACTCCGGCTGCCTTGAGCCATGCAACCACTTCACCTTGTCCTCGCTCTTCGGCCAGGGCTAAGGCGGTCTTGTGGTAGAAACCCGGCGCGCCTGTCCCCCGAATAGAGCCATCGGCGCCGGCGTGGATGAGAATACGGGCAATCTCGGTGTGGCCGTTGATGATGGCTAACATCAAGGCCGTCAAATGATACTTGGCGGTCGTATTCAAGGCTGCCCCTCGCTCGACCAGGAGCCGGACCAACTCAACTTGTCCTGTTCGGGCTGCGTTCATCAATCCCGTTTGACCATAACGATCCCTGGCATTGATGTCGGCCCCAGCCTCAAGCAGATGGCGGACCCGTTCAACATCGCCCTGGTGGATTGCCGCTTGCCACGTCTTGTTCACCTTGACAAGATAGCACAACTCGCTTATTTTTGAAATCACGCAGCCTGGTTTGTTAGCCGCAAAGACGAAAATTACCTCGATCAGGGCGTAGGGGGGGGTTGATGTGGAAAATAGTTCCGTAACCATCCAGCAATTGAAACACCGGCTGGTCGCCTGGATCGCTACCCAGCCTAACCTGCGGGCTATTCTGGTGGTTGGCTCTCAAGCCCGGCGTGACCATCCTGCGGACGAATGGTCCGATCTCGACCTGATGGTGTTCGCCACCGATTTTAGCCCATATCTCACCCAAACGGATTGGCTCGATGACTCGGCTCCGTCTGGGTGTGTGTGCCACAACAGACCGGCGCCGGTGATCCTGAGTTGCTCGTCCTGTTTGAAGGGGGTGATAAAGTGGACTTTGTCTTCTATCCCTTGACCGAATTACAACGGCTGGCTCAGGCCGAAACGCTCCCCGACGTTTACCAACGCGGCTATGAGGTGCTGGTGGATAAAGATGGACTGGCGGTCCATTTGCCTGCCTGCCCCTTTGCACCGTCTCCGCTCGAGCCGCCCAGCGAAGCGATTTTTCGGGCGACGATCAACGCTTTCTGGTACGGGGCGGTTTACGTGGCCAAGCAAATCCGGCGGCGACAGCTCTGGCTGGTCAAATATCGGGACTGGACAATGAAAACACATTTACTTCAGGTAATGGAGTGGCACGCCCGGGCGGTCAAGGGCTGGGGGTATGATACCTGGCACGATGGCAAGTTTGCGGCTGAATGGACGGACCCGCAGACTTGGGCTGCGCTAGACCACGCATTTGGTCACTTCGATGCCGGCGATAGCTGGCGAGCACTGCTGGTGACAATGGATTTATTCCGCCGTTTAGCCGGAGAAACGGCGGCGCATCTGGGCTACCCCTACCCGGCCCTCCTGGATGAGCGGGTGACGCAATTTGTCAACCAGCTCAAGCGGGAAGATAGGTTCAATCGTTGACCAAGGAAGCAGGGGAAGAGGCTCATGAAGGATCGAGACAGAAATGCTAAGGCGCTAACTGCCAAGTCAAGGCCAGCATCAGGCTTACATCCGCGGCCAGGTGGCATAGGATTGGCCCGGTTAGCCCGCTGCCCCATTTGAACAAGCGCTGCCACCACCAGCTTACCAGGGTCAACCCGATCAAGGTCAGGATGACCGCCCACCCGTAAAGAACGGGCATTAAGACCAGGCCGTGATACCCGGCAAACCAAGCGGCCGTTTCCCAGCTTCGCCGGGAAAGGGAGTCTACCTTACCCCGCCAATAAAGCTCTTCCAACCAGGGGTTGACCAGGCAAAAATATCCGGCGAAAGCAGGCCAATTCTGAATGGACAGTCCCCACCGAGCCAGAAGTGGCTCCAATGTTTGGTCAGGTAATTTTACCACCCACGACCACACCCAAAGCAACAGCAGCCCGGCCGCTAAACTGCCAATAAAGGTTAGTCCCACCAGCAGTTGAACCCGACCCGGCCAGGGCCAATGGGGCCGCCGCCAGGTCAGGCCCATCAAACCCAGCCCGATCATCATTCCCAGGTGATACCCGCCCATCGCTAGCCAGGCGCTTTGCCCCAGGTATAGGCCCAGGCCAACAATGCAATAGGGCCAGAGCACCACCACGTAGTAAATGAAATTCGACCACGTGGAAATGGACCCGGAAAAAACGGATAAGCAGTCGCGGTTTATCTGCTTGATCTTACACTCCTATTTTCGCTTAGGGTCAACTCAGGAGGAAAGCGGCGCTGCGAATGTCGCTTCTCATTGCTCACTCAAGTCCTCACTGCTGAGATTGAGGTGTCTGACCATCGGATCGGCCAGGGCGCGCTGCCCATCGCCTTGAAATATCCACTTCGTCTGCCCCGGCGCTGTGCTCACTCCCATGAGCGTTGGTTGAAAACCGGCTTTCAGAATACCCCGCCGCGAGGCATTGTTTTCCAGGGTATGGCCGATCCAGAATCGTTCGGCTTGAGCCATTTCAAACTGGAGGATCGTTTGTAACAAGTGTGGATAGAAGCCTTGCCCCCGCCAGGCCGGCAGGGTGACAAAATCCCACAGGCTGCGCTCGAAAGCAGCCAGCGGCCACTCCAGACCCGGTCCAATCCGTTCGGTTTGGGTAGCAACCCAGCCGTAGGCCGTCGGGTCGTTCCCCAGAAAGGCCAGATAAGGGCGATGTCCGGCTTGAAGCCGTTTCTCAATGGCAGGCAGATAGAGCTGATGCAGATGGGCCAGCAGCGGAGGATCGGGCTGAGGTTCAACTCGAAAGTGGGGGATCGGTGGCAGCGGCGGCAGTTCGTCACCACGCCACCAGGTATAACGATAACCCGCAATAGCAGCCATCCTTTATCCCTTGATCATTTCGCCCTGACGGACGGCCACTGTGCGGGCAGTTTTGTTATCGTGTCCGCCGGTGATAATACCTTCAGGATCAGGGACAATCGCGCCGTCGTAGAGGAAGATGTTGACATGGTCTTTCGCGGCCAGCAAAGCGCAGATGTTGCCCTGCAGCACGAAGTACGGCTGGTTGGTGCGCTTGATGGTTTCGGCGACCTCGGGGTCAGCGGCGTGAACCAGCTCGCGAACCTCGCGGCAGATCTCCTGCTGCCAAACAGGGAGAGCATTGATGTAGGCATCAACGCGTGGGTCAACTGTATAGGTCATTGCCGATGCTCCATAACTTCACCAGGCTGCAGATGTCAGGTGCTTGCAGCCTTTTGTCTCTATTACATCGTAAATCAGATGATGCGGTCCTCAATTTCCCAGGTATGATCAACGATATGCCAGGCCAGCCGCCGCACAAAGAAACGGGGGGACCAATGCTTCCCTCCCCGAGGCCCTTCCCTGGGTAGCTGCCCCTCGACCGCTGCTTGTAATCCTTGAATGACTTCACCCCGAACTCGATCTTTATGTTCACCCATTGTCTCTCCTTCAACGGAATGAAGCTTCCACCCCAGACTTTTGAGATAGCCTTCCTCTGCGCCAACAACGTGATCAACGATCCTGGCCAGATCTCGACCGCCGCCTCGCGGTCCCTTTTGAAGCGCTTTCCCTTCAGCTTTCTCAACCGCTTTATCAAAGGCAAGCCAGCAGGCTTTCAGCAATTTCACGTCCCGTTCCAGTTCATCCGCTTCAACCGGCTCCCAATCCTGCGGAAAGTGCTTATCGGGCGCTCCGAAATCAGTGGTGGAGTTCCCCTCCAAACGGGCTGCGGTCTCGATCAGCGAGGTATTCTTGGGAAGATTGAATTCCAACTTGGCATATTTGGCAATCTTCGAATAGCGAGGTGCAGCCTCCCTTAACCTCTGAACGGCTGCCTGTTCATCCTGGCCAAAGCGACACCAGCCCGGCCAATTGACCGCAATGGCAAAGACCTTTTTCTGCCCGATCTCCAGATAGATCTCATCCGAACCCGCTGAACTTGCCATGGCTATGCTCTCCTTTTAGAACGCCCAATGCTCTCCAGTTGAACCACACTGCACCTTTTTGCTTTCACACCCCTGAAATGCCGCGTAGCCGCCCAACGTCCAGGCATCAGTGGCGTGGCGGGCGAGCTAGCCACAGTCACCTGGAGACTCATAAGGTTTGGCCCGCTGATGTTCGATCATCCGACAGCGATCTTGCACCACCTTGATCCCCGCTCGGGCCAGCTCTTCGGCCACCTTGTCATTGCGGATGCCCGATTGAAGCCAGACGGCCTGCGGCGCTTTGGCCAGGATATCCTCAACGTGCTGGTTGAGGTCATAGCTGCGTCTAAACACGTTGACCAGGTCTATCTCTCCCGGAATGTCGGCCAAACGCCGATAAACTTTTTGCCCCAGGATCACTTCGACCTCCGGGTAGTAGACCGGCGCCGGGATAATCTCATAGCCAGCCTGGTGCATATACTGGGGCACATAGAAGGCCGGCAAATGGGCTTGCTGCTCAGTTTTGATACCCAAAACGGCAATACGCCGGGTATTCAGGAGCAAGGCTTTTAACCCTTCTCGATTATCTATCAAATGGGTTAATCCTTTTCTGTTTTGTTCGATCCACTACATTTTACCTGATACGCTTACAACCCGGCGGAGAAGTTTTTCCACGTCTATTCCGTTTTCACCAACCAGGCCCATTGGGAAGCCTATTATCCGCTTCGATCATTCATGCTTCTCGCAGTTGAAATGATACCCCAAACAACACCGGCTTCAAAAAAGAACAAAACACACCACGTTCAAACGCTTGCCCGAACGTGTCATTCCTGTGTACAATCATGACCACACTATTCACACTTTTGTGTACTGCTCGCTGCCAGAAAACGCCCCGGCCAAATCTGCGGCGATCTTCGAAACAGGTGAGAGCAGTTGGAACCACAATGAAGTAAGCGAGGTAAAAGGATTCTGGCGGCTAAACTCGATAAGCTGACCCAGCCGATCCAACTCACCAGAAGGCCAAGATGAATTCTAACTTTATCCACCTGGAAACCCATTCCTAACAATCGGTGCAGGTTGCCGGCTACCGCCTGCCCGACTGGACCGGCGGCGAGGGCTTTTACCTGGGCGATGGCCGAACTTTTGTCTGGGCACGCGGAAGTGAGCAGCTCAAAGCGCCGCCGCTGTGGCAGCCGGTCCTGGTGCAGGGCCGCTGGCTGAGCGATGCCTTTGGCGCCGCCTGGTTACAGGTGGAGGAACTGACCAGGCTGGATAAGGGGTAAAATGGCGAAGACAGCCTTATCTAATGGCAATGCCTCGCTTTGGCGAAAGGAAGGAAATGCCTCAAGAATCTAAACCCCTATTTACTATATTGAACACCCCGGTTACAGCAGAACCTTCAGCCCTGCTAACCCCCTTGAGTATGGTCGCTTTGGGTTGGATCAGCTCATCCCGTTCCTGGCCAAACCGGCTGTATCGGGGTGGCTGGCTGCTTCTGGCCTACGCGCTGACCGATCTGCTTCATTTTGTGGGCCATATCCTGAGCGCCCGTTATGCCGGCGCGCCGATGGACCGCATTCACTTAGCGGCTCCCCTGCCGCGGACGATATATCTGGATAACGTCGTCACCCCTCAGGCTCACCGGCTGCGCTCCTTTGGCGGCCCACTGGCCAATACCCTGGCTGGCGTGCTCTTTTTCGGGCTGGGTTTTCTCGCCCCGTCCAGGTCGGCAGTTCGCACCGGGCTGATCCTACTGGGCTGGTTCAACAGCCTGCTGGCCGCCGGCAGCCTGTTTCCCTTACCCTTCATTGATGGTGGAGTCATTCTCAAGTGGACGTTAGTCGAACGTGGGCAATCCTCAGAGCAGGCCGACCGGGTGGTGCGGCAGGCTGGTTTTGCGGCCGGCAGCCTCGTGATCCTGTTCGGACTGTGGCTGATCAAGGCAAGGAGATGGAGGTGAGATATGGTTGTCACATTTCCCATCCTGGAACACGATCCAACAGAAGAAGCGATCATCGAACCCCGGCGGCTGCTCAAACCGCTGGCTGGAATGCCCGAACACGGCGTTATCTGCTTCTTTCAGGATGTGATTGACCACTTTGTTGCCGCAGGCCAACTGACCCTGCTCAAAAATCTGCGCACCGAGATGGGGGTTCACCCGGTTTATGCGTTCAGCTATGGCAACCAATCCGTAGCTCTGTTTCAACCGGGGATGGGTGGACCCTTTGCCGCCGTGATGCTGGAAGAGATTATCGCTTTGGGCTGCCGTAAGTTCATCGCCTGCGGGGGAGCCGGGGTGCTGGACCGGGACATTGCCCTGGGCCACCTGCTTGTTCCTACCTCTGCCATCCGGGATGAGGGGACCTCCTATCACTACCTGCCGCCCGCTCGTGAAGTTGCCGCCGACCCGGCCGCAGTGGCGGCAATTGAAACCGTTTTGCAGCAGCACGGGGTGGATTATCTCCTGACCAAAACCTGGACGACCGACGCCATTTATCGGGAGACCCGGCCCAAAGTGGCCCGGCGCAAAGCCGAAGGCTGCCTGGCGGTGGAGATGGAAGCGGCGGCGTTGTTTGCCGTCGCCCAATTTCGGGGCGTCCCCCTGGGACAAATCCTTTACGGCGGTGACAATTTGGCCGGTGAGGCCTGGGACAGCCGGGGTTGGTATAAACATTGGACGATCCGGGAGAAGCTGGTCGCCCTGGCGGCGGAAGCTTGTTTGCTGTTATGAGCCTCAAATTGCTAAAAATGAGCAGACTGACTAAAACCGATGACTGAACCTCTGGCGATGACGGCTTTTCTGCCGCCCCTGCTGGATTTTACCCTGGCCAATGGGCTGCGGGTTATCCTGGCCGAGGATCACAGCGCGCCCCTGGTGGCTACCAACGTTTTGTACCACGTTGGCGCGGCCAACGATCCCCCGGCTCGTTCTGGTTTTGCTCACCTGCTGGAGCACTTGATGTCAACCGCCTTCAGCCACGTCAAAGCCGGTGAATTCGACCGGCTGTTGGAGGCGGCCGGCGCGGAAAACAACGCCTGCACCACCCTCGATTATACCGCTTACCAGATGATAGCCCCGGCCAACCAACTGCCGCTGCTGCTGTGGCTGGAAGCGGAGCGAATGGGTTTCCCCAAAATCACCCGCTCGGCTTTTAAGACCCAGCGGCGGGTTGTGATCGAGGAGCTGAAAGAGACGGTGACCAACTCACCCTACGGCGCTTCCGACGAGCGCTTCGACAGCCTGGCCTTCCAGGGATACCCGCCTTACGAACGCCCGGTGATTGGCACGGTACAGAACCTGACCGCAGCTCGCCTGGATGAATTGCTGGACTTTCAGGCCCGCTACTACCGGCCCAACAACGCTACCCTGGTCATTGCCGGCGATCTCGACCCCGGCTTAACCCAGGCCCTGGTTCGGGCCTATTTTGGTGACCTCCCGGCAGGCCCCGCCGTGACGCCGGTCCTGGCTTATTACCCGCTCCCTGCCCGGTTCCCGGCCACCCGCACCGACCCGACCCATGGCTGCCAGGTTGGAGCGGAAGAGGTCTGGATTGATCCCCTGGTCGAACTACCTCGCTATGCAGCGACGGTGGTTGGGCCGCGGCGGGGGACAGCGGCTTACTACGCCTTTGACCTGCTGGCTGACATCCTGGGTGGCGGCGACAGCAGCCGGACTGAACGGCAGATCGTCCGGCCCGGTCTGGCGGCGGCCGTCTCGGTGAGCACCTCCAATTACCTGGGCGCGAGCAGCCTGGATATCGTCGCCTACGCTCATGCCGGTCAGCCGGTCGAGCCGGTGGGCCAGGCACTCCGGGCCGAGTTTGACCGGGTGATAGCGGCGGGGGTGACTGAGGCGGAATTGGCCCGGGTGAAAAAAAAGATCCTGGTGGATACTCTGGCCTCGTTGGGGAATTCGCGGGAGGAGCTGGCCGAACACTTGCAAGAAGCAGCCCTGTTTTTTGGTGATCCGGGAGCTATCGCGGCGGAGCTGGCTATATACAACGCTGTCACCTTGGCTGACATTCAGCAAGCCGCCCGGACTTATTTGTACGAGCGGCCCATGAATGTCCTCCTCACCCTGCCGGCGGGCCGGGCAAGACACTACCCGTACCCGGGCCGGTTCGTCGAGCCGGTCACACCTCCGGCTAGCCCGGTGGACATTCAGGCGGAGGGCCAAACCCTCCCGGAAAGTACGATTGACCGGACCGTTCCTCCGGCAGCCTTACCCGTGGGGGTGAAGTTTAACCCGTCGTTCGAAAGGTTCAAGCTGGCGAATGGGCTGAACGTCATCCTGGTTGAGCAGCACCGGCTGCCCCTCCTTGACCTGAAACTCTACCTGACCGGTTCAAATCCCGCCCTCCCGGCCGAAAAACAGGGACTGGCCGAGTTGGTGGCTGGCCTGCTAACCCGGGGCACAAGTCGGTATTCGGCCGACGAAATTGCCGAACGGATGGAAACTGCCGGCGGTGGGGTTGACACCGCGGCGGCCCTGGAGTGGCTGATGGTGTCGGTGACCGGCCTGTCTACCGATAAGGACCTGGCTTTTGATCTGTTGGCGGAAATGGTCTGCCGGCCCGCCTTTCCCCCAGCGGAACTGAATACGCTCAAGGAACAACTGCTAAGTTTCCTGGCCCACGCGGCGGTCGAGCCGGACTATCTGGCTGACCGGCAGTTTTGCCGGGTCGCTTTTGGCCGGCATCCCTACAGTCTCAGTCCCCGCCCGGAGATGCTCCAGCAACTGACCCGCCAAGATGTGCTTGAATTTTATCAGGCTGTCGCCCGGCCGAACAATGCCCTGCTGACGATCGCCGGCGATATGACCACAGACGAAGCCCGCCTCCTGGCTGAACGATTCCTGGCTGATTGGCGGCCCGGGGAAACTCCCGACTTTTTGAAATATCCGCCCGCCGCCAGTGGCGACACCGCTGTAATTTACCTGGTTGACCGGCCCGAATCCAGCCAGGCGACTCTGCAAATGGGCAATCTGGCCCTCCACGCCCGCAGCCCGGACCGCTATGCCCTGGAAGTCGCGAATGCCGTTCTGGGCGGTACCTTTGCTTCCCGGTTGAATGTGAAGCTGCGTGAAGAAATGGGCGTGACCTACGGGGTCGAGAGCAGCTTTGCCCAACCCTCTGATATCGGTACCTTCCGGGTCTGTACGAATGTTGACCCGGACCGGGTGGCGGAAACCATTACGGAAATCCTGGGCGAACTGCACCGTATTCGCACCCAGGCGGTGACCGCCGGGGAACTGGTGGCGGCCCGGGGTTATCTCGCCGGCAATTTTCTGCGCGAGCTGGAAACCCCGGCTGATCTGGCCGAAGCATTGGCCGAACGTTACCTGACCGGCGTCCCCCTGGAAGAGCTACAGCGCTACCTGGAACACCTGGAACAAGTGACTGAAGGGGATACCCTGACCGCCGCTGCTCGCTACATTCAGGCCGATCAGGCTGTTATTGTCGTTGTAGGTGACGCAGCCCGGTTGAAGCCTCAATTGGAAAGGGAGCTGAATCGGGTGGTTGTGGTGCTGAGGGAGAGGTGAAGCTCTATGTTTATACCTCAAGGACCACATTGCCCATAACCCGGCCTTTTTCAACCAGGTCGTGGGCCTCGACGGTTTGCGCCAGCGGCAGGCGGGCGGCAATATTGTGGCTCAACTGGTTGCCGGCCAATAGCAGGGATAGATCGGCGATGGCGCGTTCGCGCACCTCAGTTTCCAGGCTATACACGATGAAGAAATTCAACCAAACTCCCTTCCGAATCGCCGGAGAAAAGGGCACACCGATGTCTGAAGCGCCACTGCCATAAGCAATCACTTCACCGTTGGGGCGTAACACCTCAAGATCGGTCTTGATATTGGCGGCCAGGTCCACCTCGATAATCCGATCAACGCCCTGACCGGCTGTGGCAGCCTCAACAGCGGTCAGCAGGTTCTCGGTCCTGTAATTCAAGACAATCTCCGCGCCCGCGTCCTGAGCCAGGGTCGCTTTCTCCGGTCCACTCACGGTAGCGATGATCTGCCTGGCCCCTTTAAGCCTGGCCAGTTGGATGGCATAATGGCCGACCGCCCCGGCGCCCCCAGCTACAAGAACCCGCTTGCCGGCCACACCCCCACCTACTGTGACCGCGTGGTAAGCGGTCAAGGCCGGAATGCCCAGGCAAGCCCCGGCGGCGAGATCAACATCTTCGGGCAGCAAAACGGCCTGGTCAGACGGCAGCACGACGTATTGAGCCGCCGTACCGAAAGGGCGGTTCCAGGCGGCATTCCAGAGCCAAACGCGCTCCCCGGTCCGGCTGGAGGGAACACCCGGTCCCACCTGGTCAATCACCCCTGCGCCATCGCTGTGAGGAATGATACGCGGAAACGGCAGGGTCTTGGTCCGCAGGCCGGCCCGCGTTTTGACATCGGACGGGTTCACTCCCGACCAGGCCACTTTCACCCGAACTTCGCCCGGACCGGGCAGAGGGGTTGGCAGTTCACCCAGCTTCAGAACCTCGCTCGCCGGGCCTGTTTGTTCATAATAGATGGCTTGCATAAATCCTCCTTCTTTAACCAGGGTCCCCTGATGAAAGACCATTTGCCAGCGACCGTCCATCCATTTCCAAATCGAGCTTCGCCGGGAATAGGTGGGTGGCTCGTTCGACCCGCTATACCGGACAACCTGATAAGTGGCTAAAATGACGTCCGGAGCCAACGCTGATACTTTAAACTCCAGGAGTGATCTTTGGATTGGAGACTCCTGCTGCAACCCCTCGATCATCTGCTGCTTATTGAAAACCCGCCCGGAGCTGCCGACCTCCACAAAATCGTCGGCGAGCAAAGCCGCGACCTCTTTTGCCGACCGGCGCACTTCAGGTTGCAGCAACCGTTCTTCTAAAGAACGGATTAGCTGAGCGTCGGCATTCATGTCAGGCTGCCTTCTTGCTGACAAGCCGGCTGCGAACTTTCATCAGCGCAAATCCCAATAGATTTAACCCCCGCCATTGCTCCGGATTGGCTGCCTTCGGGTTATCTTCGGCCAAGCCGATCCCCCACATCCGATCCACCGGACTGGCTTCCACCAGGACCCGCTGGCCTGTAGTCAACAAAAACTGCTTGAGCTCGGCATTTTGACCGAACTTAGCTTCATTGCCCCGCACCACGATTTCAAAGCGGTGTTCTACCCACTTGGCTTCATCAAATCCCTTGGCCTCTCGTCCCAGTTTCTTCGCCACCTCGGGGTGAGAGGCGCTTAATATTTTCTCCGCCGTAAGCTCATCGCCAAACAAGCGGGCTTCCTCGGCCATCATATAATGTTCAGCCGTGGGATAGAGGATACCGTTGACTTCAAATGAAGACACCCACCATTGACTGAGACACTGTTTGCCAATTTGACCATCCGGTCGAGGGTGATGTCCCCAAAAGCACAGATACTTGGGGTGGAAGCCCTCGACGATGGCGGCGATTAAGGCTTCTGTGCTGTAAATGTTATCCTCATTCATCCTTGATAGCCTCAAATAAAGTTGGAAGAGCAAGCCACAGTAGCTCTTTTTTCTGGTCTGTATTTTGGTATCCTTGAGACTCCAACCGCCACATTACCCGCAGTTCCAATCTATTCGACCAAGTCGGAGGCCGGGTCCGGCGCGACTGCGGACAATTCAGGCAAGGAGCCAGAAGGGCTCAAGGGGACTTTTTTAGCAGAAATCAGTCCTATTGTCACTCCGAACAGTCTGTGTACCTGGGAACGATATTGCTGCTTATAGCGAAGTTTCGGGACCAGGAATGAGGTCAGGGTTTGAAATAAATAAACGAGGTAACTTTATTCTTTATATTCCAGAATGTCTCCCGGCTGACACTCTAAAGCTCTACAAAGCGCATCCAAAGTTGATAAACGAATGGCTTTTGCTTTCTCGTTTTTTAGGATGGAAAGATTAGCCATGGTAATGCCAACTTTCTCGGCGAGTTCGGTCACGCTCATTTTTCGCTTCGCCAACATGACGTCGATGTTAATGATGATTGCCATAATGGTCTCGTTATATCGTTAAGTCGTTCTCGGATTTTATATCCACGGCATTTTGCAAAATCCGTTCAAACATGGCCGCCGCGGTAGCGACGACGAGCGAAGGGAAAGTAATGAGGACGCCCATAAAAACCGGGGCTCCAGGATTGTCACTGTCACGGTTGTTCATCAACATAATGAAGATTTCCTCTGCCACAACAAAACCAATGATAGCTAGGGCGCAATATTTTATCGTCCGCAGAGCTTTCACGACTTCCGGTGAGAATACCTTATTTTGTCCGACATATCCCAACACCTTGAAGGCTTGATAGAGGGCAATGAAGAACGGAATGGAGCCGGCATACACAAGCGCCAGAAATGGATCGTTGAAGTATATTTCGAAGTTCGTGGCGTGCGCGTTCACGCCTTCGATTTGAGGTTCCCAAAGTAGGAGCGCAAGAGCGCCAATGCCGATGAGGACAATGACAATCTGAAGAAATATTGTTGAGCTTCGCTTCATAAATAACACCTCAGTCAGGATTAGATAATGATATTCTAACAGGTTATTTATCGAATGTCAATATATATCTATCGTTTTACAATCATATTTCTTTGACCCCCCATTTTCTCTCATCTTCTTTTGGAGCCACATGACCCAAAATAACTGAGGTAAGCTATTCCTCTCCCTCCTGTTCCAGCAAGGGGTTGTTCTGATAAACATCAGTCAACTCCCGCCCCCAGCTATGGTTAGGGCCGAAATCACCAGCTTGACTGTTCTTTTTGCCTGATCCGTTTTCAAATTCAAATGGAGTTGCCTGGGCAAAATTCAGACCCTGAGCGAGCCACGGAACCCTCTGGCGGCATAATAGGATTCTGCGCTGTTGTGATACACAAAGACCGTGTCGTAGCGGCGATCACAAAAAAGGGCGCCGCCAAGTTTTCTAATAGGAGCCGGTGTTTTCACCCAGCTCGATGTTTTTAAATCGAAGTTGCCCAGTTGCTGCAGCGCTCGATATTGTTCTTCCGTTAAAAGCTCAATGCCCATCGCCGCGGCCAGATCAAGAGCGTTATTTTCTGGTTTATGTTCTTTCCTTGACTCCAGCGCTTCCCGGTCGTAACAAAGACTTCGGCGGCCTTTAGGGCTTTCGGCTGAACAATCATAAAAAATGTATTCGCCCGTCTTTTCATCATAACCTACAACATCCGGTTCACCACCACTTCTCTCCATTTCATTGAGCGACCCCAGTTTTTCAGGCTGAGCTTCCAGCTTTGCTTGTACTTTCGCCCATTGGAGCCCTTCATGGCGGTTCATGTTTTTCTCAAAACGGGCTTTCAATGTGCTGAGTAGTTCTTCTCGCCCTGTTGCGTTCATATCTTTTGTTTGTTGCATCTCTGTCTTTGCCTTTCTGCTCTGTTTCATTGGGCCTCGCCTGCTTACGGCTTGTTCTCTTGCTTCACGACCACCACAAACATAAATCCGAGCGTTCTATTCAACAGTCGCGTTAGACAACATCGACACTCACAGCTTTCTCTGGCGCCTAACGACCAGATTCATCAGCAGGACCGACGTAGGTTCTGACGTCGAGATTCACCCGCCCGTTTCCACAACACTGCGAAGGTAATCTCGCAGCCTCGTCGTCCACAACCAGTTTGTAACAAAATCGAGACCAGGGCGCTTTCGTGGCCGTTCTAGGAACGGCCACTCCAGAGCCTCGGGCCGTTAGCGTAAACGACCTCGCGCGAAGCGGTCAACCCCAACGGCTTGTTCAGCAGCCGTTCATGATCCTCCTGGCGATCAAGGCAGTTACCGAGCGTCATCAGCCAGGTCTATCAATCTTTCTCCTGAGCAATGGCAGGCTGGTCAATTATCCATAACCATCTGCCGTCGGGCGATCTCGGCGGTGACGGTTCCATTGACTAAGCGCGACGAAGTCAGGGCCAAATCTCCCTGGCGCAAAGCTGGACGCTGTTTTCCTGCCACGAACGTCGGTTGCTCGGCCAGCAACCTGGCATGGTGGGGCATAATCGAGCGCCTCCCAGCGATGTTTGGAGGCGGCACAGTCAATCATCTCCAGCACAAAGGCGTGCTGCTCGCCAAACGTGTGCTGGCTCCAGGCGAAGTCATCAATGTCGAAGCCCACCCTACCAGGACCAAAGATGGACTTATCGCCGCAGAATCTTCTCCATCTTTTTTCCTTTGGCGAGCTCATCAACCAGCTTGTCCAAGTAGCGTATTTTTTGCATCAGCGGATCTTCGATTTCTTCCACGCGAACCCCACACACGACGCCTTTGATCAGCGAACTATTGGGATGAATGGCTGGCGCTTGAGCAAAAAAGGTTTCAAAATCGTTTTCCTGTTCGATTTGCCGCTGTAATCCCGCTTGGCTATAGCCAGTCAACCAGCAGATGATTTGGTCAACTTCTTCTTTCGTACGATTTTTACGTTCCGCTTTTTGAACATAGAGCGGATATACGCCTGCAAATTTTGTCGCGAAAATGTGATGTTTAGGCATTGTCATTCCTCCGGTGGCTCGAGGCCCGATACGCATGCTGTCTTCAGAGCGCTAACACTCGGCATCAGCGGCGGCGAGGAGCACCGTCCCCTGTATGCCGTAACGACGCGGCCATCACGCCTGTCCCAGATATTCATGGACGTATTGGATGGCGATGCCGCCTTCGCCCACCGAAGAGGCGACGCGCTTGACCGACCCATGACGAACATCGCCGACCGCGAAGACGCCGGGCATACTCGTCTCGAGCTGAAGCGGCGCACGCGCGAGTTGCCATGTTTCCGGCAAGCGTCCATCCTGGGTGAAGTCTGTGCCCGTGAGGATAAAACCTTGCTTATCGCGCAAAATCGTGGGAGGCAACCAACTGGTATGGGGTTGGACGCCGATGTAGATAAACAAGGCTGCCGCCGGAACCGTCCGGATCTCTCCCGAAGGGGTGCTTTGTAACACGAGATGTTCGAGCCGTCGGGTGCCATGACCCCCGGCGATTTGTGTATTAAGGGACACTTCTATATTGCCGGTCGCGGTGATCTGCTTGACGAGATAGTCGGACATACTGGTGGCGAGGGAAGGTCCTCGTACCAACAGCGTGACCCGATCAGCGTACTTTGCCAAATAGATAGCCGCCTGTCCTGCGGAGTTCCCCGCTCCGGCCACAAACACCTGCTGCCCCCGCATCGCCTGGGCTTCAGTGACCGTCCCGCCATAGAAAACGCCCGCGCCGATCAGGGATTCGAGGTCAGGAATTCCGAGCCTCCGATACGCAACCCCCATTGCCAGAATCACGGACTGGGTGACGATTTCCTCTCCACTGGAGAGGCTGAGGATGCGCTTGTCTTGATCGGCGCGGAGTCCGGTCACCTCGCGGAATGTGGCGAACTTCGCCCCAAACAACCAGGCTTGATCCTGAGCGCGCCGCGCCAGTTCAAAACCACTGATGCCCATCGGAAACCCCAGATAATTGCGAATGAGAGTACTCGTGCCCGCCTGTCCGCCGAGCGCCCCGCGCTCGACGACAATCGTTCGCAGGCCCTCGGACGCCGCATAGACCGCTGAGGACAGCCCCGCCGGTCCCGCGCCGACGATGACCAGATGATACGCCTCTCCCTGAATATCGCGGCTGGCCTGCATCATTTGTCCAAACTCTTCGTTGGAGGGGTTGGCGAAGATGCGACGAGGAGTCTCCCCGTCGTCCACAATCACCACCGGGAACGAACCTTCAGTCTGCTGTACCTCTTCTAAAAGTGCCTGCCCTTCCCCTGAATCGGCCTCATAGAAGCGATAGGGAACATCATAGCTGTCCAGCAGTGCCCTGAATTCGTGGGTCCGTGCTGACCAACGCTGGCCAATCACCTTGACGAAATCGAGGCGCGGCCAGTTCAGATGCCGCCATGCTTCAAGAAGTTCAGCGATCTGGCTGTGAAATCGTTCGTCGAACGGACCGGTTGGCTTCCCCAGATAGCTATCAATCCAGCCGAAGGTCATCGCCTGTAAAATCGTTTCAGGGTTTTGCCAAGTCTGCAATCCGACCAGCAAAATGCGTTTAGCATTCGGATGGAGGTTATGCGCTCGATTTAGAAATTCGATCCCGGTCATTTCCGGCAGCGATGGATCGGTGAACAGCAGCGCAACCTGCCGGTTTTCGTCCTTGAGCGCCTGCAACATCGCCAGCGCCGCCTCTGCCGAAGGGTCGCAGATGACTTCATAATCCGCGCCATAACGCTTACGCAGTTCTTGCTTAACAAACTGAAGCGATGACTCATCTTTATCAACTGCCATTAAAATTGGTTTATTCATGGGTCGGTTCTTCCGAAGGGATCAACTGAAGTCATCAGAGCACTCTCCTTTTGTCCATCTCACTACGACTCATCCGAAGAGACAGCCGGTTAAGAACTAATAGTCCTCCCTTCGGCTTCTTAAACAAAAAACGCCGCCCTCTGACCAGGCGGCGCACATTTACGACCACACACGAAACAAACCGGGCGGGTGGCGACACACCTGATCCAGGTCAAATCCCCCTTAGCGCAAGGCTTTTTGATGGCCGGAATCATAACATAGCTTGGCTGAGTTGACAAGCGTTACAAAAACTCCAGCATCATTTGGCTGCCCCGGAAAAAAGAGAGAAGTACGGGGGATACCGAAACGAGGCGATGTCCACTTCGGTGATACGCTGCCAGACGGATGGGGCCAGGGTGTTGACCTGCGTCGAGTGCTCAATTGTATGAGGTTCTTTTCGCCATCCTGGCGTCATCTTCATGGCTTTAGGGCCGTCGCCTTGAAAAACGTATAGCAAAAAACACCATCCGGTTCTGTGGTGATGTGGTCGAACGACTCCGGCTCAAAGGTCAAGTGGTAGATGTCCCCGGTCTGGAAGCTGACAAGGTAGATGGTTTTGCCACCCTCAGCCACAACAGCCTGCGAGAAAACAGGACTTTTATATCATCCGTCCGGGTTGATGGGCGTTATTTTCATCCAATAATTATCCTCCTTTACGATTGTCTATCTCCTCAAGTAGCTTTAGCAGTTTTGTTGTGGTGCTCCAACTGCGGATGGTCATGGATTGGTAGGCCGGGGTGGCCACGATTTTACTCAGCCGGCTTTTGGTCCGTTGAGCGCTGAGACGTTGTGAGTAGATCACCCCAGGACCCGGCCAGACCTGGTCGACTCCCTCGCGGGGATCGAATACAGCCATAGCCCGGGCCGCATCAATATCTATCAAAAAGATGGCATCGCTGTGATATTTCTCCGGCTGCTCACCAAAGCCTTCAGGCTTGTTATCAATGACGGACTGGAGTTGGTTGCGAGTCAAGACCAACACTTTAATAAGCTCGTTATCAAGTTTGAAGCGCTTAGGTAGAGCCGCTTCAATCTGAGCTTTGATCTCCTCAGGGCGTTGGTCGGATGCTAACATCACGTTACCACTGGCAACATAAGTTGAAACATTGGAAAAGCCCAGTTCTTCCAGGCATTTTATCAAGCCGGCCATTGGCACTTTATTTTTGCCGCCGACATTGATCCCGCGCAGAAGGATGACATAGGTATTCATCATCTTTAGTTTACTTTTTGGCTTGTCTCCAGAATCTCCAGGTAGTGAGGATTGTACATGATACCCAGGATGTTTCCAAAGGGGTCAATCACGGAAGCGGTGATGAAGCCCGCTTCCCGAGGCGTAAGCGGTTGATACTCTGTCGCCCCCAGCGCGGTTAGCTTTTCAAGGGTAGCGGCCACATCGTCCACATGCCAGTATATAACTGTACCTCCCGAACCGGCGGTTGCCCCTTTTGGAGCATAGTTGCGGTCAATAATGCCCAGTTCGTGCTGGTAGTCGCCGAGGCGAAACTCAATGTAGGCGAGCCTGCCATCGGGGCCTGAGCGTTCAAAGTAGGGGGCGAGACCCAGTAATTCGGTATACCATTTCTTCGCTGCCTCCAGATCGGCCGCCCAAAAACTGATGGTGGTCAGTCCTCGCAAAATCTGTGTATCAGTCATTTTTATGCTCCTTTATTACTTTTTGGCCGCAGGTTGTGAAAGAATTTCCGCAGGTCGCCGACTAACAGCTCAGGCACTTCCATCGCCGGGAAGTGACCCCCACGGTCGAACTCCGACCAGTGCTCAATCTTGTGCTCGGGATCGAGCAAGCGCCGGGCGATGGGGTCGGCGCCAAACACCGCCCACCCGGTCGGGGCAGGACCTTCCTCGCCCCACTCCTGGGCGTGCATACTCTCGTACAGGGCGTGCGCTGCCGAAGCCCCCGTGCGGGTGAACCAGTACAGACTAATGTTGGTGAGGAGCTGATCCCGATCCACGGCTTCATCTGGCAGCTCAGCCGCCGGGTCGGTCCATTCCTTGAACTTCTCAGCAATCCAGGCGAGCTGGCCCAACGATGAGTCGGTGAGGGCGTAGCCCAGCGTCTGCGGGCGAGTGGTCTGGATTTGCAGGTACCCCATCCCATCCATTGCTGTCTGCTTCATATGTTCTACCCGCTCCTGCTCGGCCTCGGACAGACCGGGAGTTGCGGTTGGATCGCCCGTAAACATGGCGAATGAGACCGCAGTCGGCGGATCGCTGGTCACATGCACGCCGGCCACCTGGTCGGGGGCAATCGGGCTTAAGCCACCGGCCACACCCGCCCCGATGTCGCCGCCATGGGCGCCGTACCACTCGTAGCCCAGGCGGCCCATCAGCTCGGCGAAGGCTCTGGCAGTACGACCGGTTGTCCATCCCAATTCCCGCACTGGCATTGAGAATCCAAAACCTGGGATGGAGGGGACAACCACGTGGAAGGCATCGGCCGGGTCGCCCTGGTGAGCACGGGGGTCGGTGAGCGGGCCGATCATGGTGGTGAACTCAACGACCGAGCCAGGCCAGCTATGGATGAGGAGGAGCGGCAGCGCGTCAGGTTCGGGCGAACGCACATGCAGGAAGTGGATGTTCTGCCCGTCAATCTCGGTGGTGAACTGAGGAAATTTGTTCAGCTCGGCCTCGTGCTTGCGCCAGTCGTAGCTGGTGCGCCAATATTCGGCCAACGCTTGCAGATATGACAGCGGGACACCGCGGCTCCAGCCAGCGCCGGGTAGTTCATTGGGCCAGCGGGTGCGCGCGAGCCGCGCTTGTAGGTCATCCAGATCTGCCTGGGGAATATTGATTTTAAAGGGATGGATGGCTGACATCGTGTTCTCCTTCATCTCTCAATTTTTGGCTTTTAGCTTAAGGAAAAATGCGCGAATGTCCTGGGCGAGTACTTCAGGCGCCTGATGCGCAGCGTAGTGGCCGCCGACATCGTAGGTGTGCCACTGGGCGATGTTTTTGTGGTCGCGCTCGGCCAAGCGGCGAATTGACTGGAAATCGTTGGCAAAGTTCGCCAGTCCGATCGGGACAGTAGTCGGTTCGGTGGGGTGCTGGGCTTTAGCGTCCTCGTAGTAGAGGCGGATCGAGGAACCGGCGGTACGGCACAGCCAGTGGATCGTGACGTTGGTGAGGGTGAAGTCGTCGTCAAGAGCAATGAGCTGGCCCATCCAGCCCAGCAGTCCGGCTGGGGAATCGGCGAGGGCGTGGGCGAGCGTCTGGGGTGATTGTGACTGGAGCATATTGAAAGCGCCCATAGTCTCCCAGAACCACTGCAAGTGCTGGAGCGCCGCCTGCTCTGCTTCGGTTAGCCCCTCCAACTCCGCCGGATCGCCAGAGGGGAAGGAGAAGATCTGGGTAACATGCACCCCCACGACCTGCTCGGGAGCGAGCCGGCCGACTTCGGGGGAGACGAAGGAGCCGGCGTCGTTGCCGACTGCCCCGTAGCGGTCGTAACCGAGACGCTGCATCAACTCCACCCACGCCCTGGCGATGCGGTAGCGGTTCCAACCTCGCTCCCTGGTTGGGCCGGAGAAGCCAAAGCCAGGCAGCGACGGGATGACCAGGTGAAAATCCTGAGACAAGTCCTCGATCACGTCGAGGTACTCGACTACGGTTCCCGGCCAGCCGTGGCTGAGGATCAGGGGCAGGGCATCCTCCTTAGCGGAACGGACATGCAGGACGTGAACGTTCTGCCCTTCAATTTCGGTGGTGAACTGCGGGTAGGTGTTCAACCTGGCCTCCCACTTGCGCCAATCGTAGCCGGTGCGCCAGTAGTCAACCAGCCGCTTGACCCACTCCACACTGACCCCGTAATCGGAGCCGCTGCCCGGGATCTCGTCGGTGAAGCGGGTCAGCGCCAGCCGTGCCTGCAAATCGTCCAGGTCTGCTTGCGGAATTTGGATGGTAAAGGGTTGTATCTTATTAAATTTTGTTGTCATCTTTGGTTCCCCCTATTGATGTAGTTACAAAAACAATCGCCAGAGAATTTTAAGTCTCCCCCTCCGACTGGCTACACCCGAACAGTTTTTTACCTGAGTGGTAGCCTATTCCTGGTTGGTCATTAGCCTCACGCTCATAAGTGAGCTTTTATAGGCATCCATTCAGCTTTGATTATCATCACTCCTTTCTGGCTGACTTTAGGGTTCATCGGTTGAGGGATGCCGGGCGACGATGACCCTGGCCCGCTCTCGCACCAAGACCCGCAGTTCCTCCGGTTCCACCACCTCGGCCAGATAACCATAAGTCAGCACGATCCCGGCCGCCGCTTCTAACTCAGGAATTTCAAACGTGACGACAATGGATCCATTTGACTGCTCCTCCATCGTCTCCCACTGAGATTGGTTATCCAGCGCCTGAAGGGCCGCCTCCGGGGCAAAGGACAAGCGCACCACCACCCGGCGTTGAAAGTATGGCTCCCTCTCCACGTAAGCCCGCAGGTCAAACTCAGGCGGGATCTCAAACGCCTGCTCCAGCAGTTCCAGGTCGAGGATACGATCCACCCGGAAGGAGCGAATATCCTGGCGCAGATGGCAGTATCCCAGACAGTACTGCCGGCCCCAGCCATGCACCAGCACATAAGGGTCAACGTCGCGCGGCGCGGCTTCCGGCTGGTTCCGGCCTCGGTAGATCATTCTGACCCGCCGCCGCCCGTGAACCGCCTGCCATAATTGCTCCAGGTGAGGCGCAGTGCGGGTCGGGTCCGCCTGGTGCATCCCGATCGCCAGCAAAGTCTGGCTGGCCCAGGCCACCTCGCGCCGCTGCTCATCGGGTAAGACGTTGTCCAGCTTGGCCAGGGCGCCGCGGGCAGCCTCCTGGTACAAGCGTCCCCAGACCTGTTCCAGAAAGCGAGCGTCCAGGTAAACAGCCACCGCTTCCTCTGGAGTGAAGATGAGCGGCGGCATTTTGTAGCCACGCACCAGGGTGTAGCCGCCGTAAGGACCGCGCTCGGAGTAGATGGGAATACCCATTTCATCCAGCATATTGATATAGCGCTGCACCGTCCGGACTGAGACATCCAACGCCTGAGCCAGTTGAGGCGCGTTTTGGTTGGGTTGGCGTTGGAGCAGCATGATCAGAGTAATCAATCGAGTGGCGGTATTGGCCATACATTTCTTCCTGCTACTTCGCTGAACCATTGACAAACCTATTTTAGCGTAAAAACACGACAATTCCTGTCGTGATTAGACTCAAAGAGGTGGAATTCGATTTTAGGGGTGGAGAGTTACGAATGGAGTTAATCATCACCGGCTTAGGGGCAGTGTTCGGAGGCGATGCTTTTTTAGGTTCAGCGCGACGATATCGGATAGGAATATAGCCGGCCATAAGCCCAAGTACAACCAGCCGGCTCAGGCTAAAACAGCTCCACCCGCCACGTCTACGATAATCCCGGTGATCCACGTTGCCTGGTCTGAGACGAGAAATAGAGCGGCGCGAGCCACATCCTCGGGTGTGCCCAAGCGTTGGAGCGGGTGCTGCGCCACCAACTCCGGTTTCAGCTCGGCCGGGATAAGCTGCTGGTTGTTTTCGGTCAGGATGGTCTCGGGAGCGATGCAGTTGACCCGAATGTTAGAGGGACCCACCTGGGCGGCCAGTTCCTGGGTCAGTAACTGGATGCCGGCTTTGGCGGCGGCGTAAGGCATAGGCGAGCCGGGGTGCGGTCGGCGGGCGGCGGCTGTGGAGATAGTGATGATGGCCCCGGCTTTTCGTTTCTTCATCCCCGGCAGAAAACTCTTGAGGGTCAGAAAGGTAGCGGTGAGGTTGCCCTCCACCGAAGCCCGCCAGCCTTCCTCGCTGATCTCTTCGAGCGGACCAGGTTTAGTAAAGCTGCCTCCCGCATTGGCAACGAGAATGTCAACGGGTCCGAAGGTTTGTTCAATCTGCTGGCGCATCGCCTCGATTTCGGCAAACCGGGTGAGGTCGGCCGCGACCTGCATCGCCTTTCCGCCCGCTTGTTCGATGTCCGCTCGGACCGAGGTTAAGGCCTGCTCATCCCGGCCGTGGACCACCACCCTGGCCCCTTCCTGCGCAAACAGCCTGGCGATCCCTGCGCCAATGCCCCGCGAACTGCCTGTCACTAAGGCAACTTTATCGTGCAGAATACTCATTTTTACCTCTCCTTCATTTACCTCAACCCTGTCCACTGGCCGGCAGAAAACGGGCTCGCGCCGTAACCACCAGGCCCCACCCCAGAACCAGCAGGATCGCCGCGTGATAGAGCAGGTCCGGTACAGTGCGGGGACCCACCCCAATCGCAATGGTGAACAGCCCGACCAGCGTGCCCAGGAGGGCAAACCCTTGCGCCGTTAACCCTACGGGACGGGTCCATGACGGCCTGACAAAGGTTAAGATCAAACCGATGATCAGCACGACCGCGATCACACCCTCGGCGACACGGGCCTGGGGATGCTCGTAACCGGTGATAAACACGCCGGAGTGAACGAGGGCCGCCGCGACAAAGCTCGCCGCTTCCACTAACATAAAGAGCCGAATTGTATAGATCATTACTCCCCCTTCGAGATGTCAGCACACGATGCTAAAACTGTAAATCGCCCACCTTCCCCTCACGTCCTGATATACCGCTTCCCGTCAGCTTCTTAGTTAGGTCCATGTCACGGTTTTCCAAATAACTTCCACTCACCCCGAGAAATAACTTCGACGTTTCCATCGCTCACTTTCACAGCAGATTGATCGTCCAGGGCGTAGAGTGGATACTCAACTTTGGCCGCCCATTTGGCGACATTTTCTAACGTCGCTTGGGGAAAATAATCGGCCTTAAAATGCGGGCGGATGACAAAATCGACCAGACCTAACGTCTTGGCACTGCCAGCACTCGCTGGCATAACTTCGTCAAATTCATCGTCATGATAAATACCGGTTTTTTTCAAGTGGTCTTGGTTGAAATTAAGACCTGGCGTCACCATCATACTCCCGGCACTGACCCCAACGTATACTTGGCCCTGCTTTATCAACTGAGGCAGGAGGCCAAATAGCCCAGATTGTTCCAGCCAGTAACTTAAATAGAACTTGTTGCCCCCGCCCACGATGAGGGCGTCCGCTGCCTCTACCTGAGGCAGCCAGACCTCTTTCGGTAAACTGGGTAAAGCCGTTAACTCCAGCACGCCCAGGGCTTGCCAACCCAATTCGCCCCAACCTTTGATCACTTGCCAACCATATTTTATACCCTGAGGATAAGCATAGATGGCCGTGGGCACGAACAGGGCGCTGGACTCGCGGATCGGTTTGCCGAGTAAATGGACCAGGGCTTTTTGGATGCTATCATTAGTGATACCTGATGATGTAAGTAGTAGTTTCCCTTTTGTCATACCTTAACACCTCACGCCACCGCCAGTTGATTCAAGATTATGTCACCGCTGCTCGACCGGCTCAGCGGCGGACGCGATAGCGGATGTGGGTGGCCTCCGGCGTGTCGATCACCCGAACGATTTCCAACTCAATGCGCGACGGCAGCGTCTCAAACAGCCGCCGGCCTCTAGCGAGGGGTGGCGCCCAGGTCGTCGTCGCGCCCGGCCTTGATCCGCGACCACTGGGCGGTCGGACGGCCGTCCAGCCGAAACTGGCCACCTTTAGCCCCCCAGCGCTGCGGCCAGCCCTCGGGCAAGTCTTCCCAGAACTCCTGACGGCCGTAGACAGTCCGATCCAGCAGCCCGTACGACGGCGCCATCACTTCGTTGCCGCGGCCGGTGGTCCAGTATGTCTCATAGACTCTGTCACCGTCGCGGAGATAGCACGCCAGGATACCGAAGTGCCGGTCTGCGATCAATCGATCCACGGACTCCTGCGGTACCGAGTACCAGGGAACCGCCCAACCCATAAAGTCGCGATACCGCAAGCTCTCCTCGTACGGTCCCTGACAGAAGGTGGCGTAGCTCACGTCCCGCGAATACAGATAGGACAGCTCGTTGATGTGGGTCGTGGAAAAGGTGCAGCCCTCGCACTGTTCCGCCGCCGGGCGGCCGGTGTACCACATAAAGTAGTAGGCGATCAACTGGGAACGGCCGTCGAAGACGTCGATCAACGGCACCGGCCCATCCGCTCCGGTGAGCGGAGTCTGCGGATCGACCTCGACCATCGGCAGGCGGCGGCGGGCGGCGGCAATCGCGTCGCCTTCGTGGGTGTGGGCCTTCTCCCGAACCCGCAGTGCGTCCAGTTCGGCCTGGAAGGTAGCCCGATCAACTACCGTTGGTACGCCAGGTTTACTGCTCATTAAGTTTTTCATGGTTCTCTCCTTTAGCTTCTAAAATGCAGCATTCATTTGCGTGGCCCCTCGCACTCGGCTTCACAGCCTGAAGCGATCGACAATAGGGGGCTGCTGATCGACCGGCTCAGCGGCGGACGCGGTAGCGGATATGGGTGGCCTCCGGCGTGTCAATCACCCGAACGATTTCCAACTCAATGCGCGACGGCAGCGTCTCAAACAGCCGCCGGCCCCCACCAAACAGCACCGGAATCTGGTGGATCTGCAACTCATCCAGCACCCCGGCCTCCAGCGCTCGTTGCGCCGTGTACGCACCATGCACCAGCACGTTCCGGTCTCCGGCGGCAGCCTTGGCCTGCGCCATCGCGCTCTCAATCCCATCAAGCACGTAGGTCACCAACGGATAGTTCGCCACCGAGGGATCGGGCGGCCGGTGACTGACCACGAAGATCGGGACGCCGTGATGATTTCCGCCCCAGTGATCAACCTGCTCCACGGTACGCCGGCCCGCCAGCACTGCGCCCGTCGCCTTGCCTTCGTCCATAAAGTGCGCCCCCCAGCCGGTTCCCTTCGTGTTGGGGGGTGACGCTTCGAACCCGTACCACTCGTGCAGCCGCATAAATTCGTCGCCGCCGGGGTTGCCCGGTTCGTCGTTCGGACCCGCGATGTAGCCGTCCAGTGACATCGACATGTAAAGCACTGAGACAGATTTCATTTTGTTCTCCTTTTGATCATTTCTCGTGTGTTCTATACAAAAAGATCAATCTTTCTTAGCGGGCATTGCCGGCGCTCCCCTATGATCGCTTCGTCAGAACGCAGTGCATCGCTCCGGCAGTGGCCACGTGCTCGGTGCAGTGGTAGCCCAGGGCGAGCGTATCGAGGTTGGCGAAAAGGTGTTCGCCGGAGCCGAGCAGAATCGGGCTGATCGCGAGATGCAATTCGTCGATGAGTCCGGCTTCGAGATACTGGCGGATGGTGGCCACACCCCCGCCAAGCCGAACATCCTGCCCGTCGGCCGCCTCACGGGCGCGCTCTAACGCCGCCTGAATGCCATCGGTGACGAAGTGGAAGGTCGTCCCGCCGTCCATAGTAACGGGCTCACGGGGGTGATTGGTTAGCACAAAAACCGGGGCGTGGTAGGGCGGCGTATCGCCCCACCAACCCTTCCAACTATCATCCAGCCAGGGACCGCGGACCGGGCCGAACATGTTGCGCCCAAGAATCCAGGCGCCGATGTTGTGGAAGCCACGAGCAGTAAACTCGTCATCCTTGCCCGTTGTGCCCCCTTCGTTGCCAGACATCAGTTGAAACGTTCGGGTGGCAACCATCCAATCATGGAGGGCTTCGCCGCCGACGCCGAGTGGGTTCTCCAGGCTCTGGTTCGGTCCGGCACCGTAGCCATCAATGGATATTGAAAAACTGTTGACAAGCAGCTTAGACATGGTTTTACTCCTTTATCTGTGAAATCCTGGAATCTGCGTACTATTTGCCTGGGTATTATCTAATTCGGGTCGAGGTGGCTTCATACCCACCTCCGCCCGGTTGCCTTGCGGATTAAATCCCGAACATCGCTTAATGCCTAAATTAGCCTGCATCACTACCGCGAATGTCCATGGCGATACGTGCCAAGTCATTGCCGAACTGGTGTCCGCCATGGCTGATCGCGCGAGTGATTGCCTGGGGGATCTGGGCGGCGTGAAGCGCGAGGTGAGCAAACGGGACGATTTCGTCATCACGGCAATGGTAGAAGAAGATCCGCGGAATCAGCGCAAACTTCTCGGCAATTTTGCGCGGCAACTTAAGGTCATCGAAGTTCCATTGATTATCGTCCCAGGTCGGGGCTGCAAGCACGTACAGGCCGCCAATGGAATTTCCAAACTTCTCATTTGACAGGTACTGCAACAGAATGGACCCGCCCACTGAGTGCGCCACCAGGATTACTTTCCCCGAGATTTTCGATAACTCCGAGGAGATCTTCTGCCCCCAAGCCTCTACGCTCGGATTGGATTCATCCGGCATGCGAGGGTAGCGCACGTCGTAGTTTGGGCCCAGCGCGCGCTTCAACGAATTTGCGAGCAACTTGTCTTCGGCGTACGCACCTTCGCCGCCGCCCTGAATGAAAAGTACGCAGGTGCTCATTTCCGTCCAACTGCACAGATGGCTACATTCTGAACGCGAAAGCTCTTGTCGACCACCGCGTAACGCCGGAACTCTTGGGCGAGTCGGTGCTGATATTCCATCTGCCGCTTAGGCGGCTGATCCGAGAGTAAAGCGGCGACTACCGGGGAAACATCCACGAGATATTGGGTGAAGGCTTCGGTGGACGCCAACTCCAGGGTGACAGTCAACTTTTCAGAACGTACATCGGTAAACCCGGCGCGAATCATCACGCTTTCCAATGCGTCTTCCGGTATTTCGGGGGGCGGCTCCGGTCGGGGTGGCGCTGAATGAAACATCTCTTGTGCGACGGTTATGGCGATGCTGGTGAAGGGAAGTCTTGACGCTTCATCCCAGACTGAAGTGGCAAACGAGCCAGCGGGTGTCAGCATGCGCTTTAGCTTGACTAGCAAATTCGAATGATCTGGCAGCGACGTGATTCCCCAGCGACAAAGAATGGCATCAAAGCTGCAGTCGGGGAAATCCAGGCGTTCCGCATCGGCTTCGAGAAATTCGACATTCGTCAGCCCCAATGTACTTGCTCTAATCCGAGCGATATCAAGCATCTGCTTTGAGATGTCAGTGGCGATAACCCACCCCGCAGAACCGACACGGCTTGCAGCCGACAAGGCAGGTTCGCCGATGCCCGTCGCGATGTCCAACACGCGCTGGCCGGGTGCGATTCCCGCCAGGTCGACCAAGCGATCGTTGACGTGGTGCGCGCCGTTTTCGATCGTATGCCACCACTTCTCCCAACCCGCGGCGACGCGGTCCCACTGTTGACGTTGTCGGTCCTTGTAATGATCTGCTAACAGTTCTTGCTTTGTCATCCTAACGACTCCTTTTCGTTATTTACCTGATGTGGTCCTGTTTCGACGTCTCCTGTTAAGGCGGCCAGGGTTCAACCCTCACGTTTCACACGCTCGCGGCGTTTGATTTCCGCGTCGCTGATTTTTTCGGGATCACGCCACGATAAGGCAGGCTTCTGGCCTGTTGGCTCATAAACTGAAAGCACTGCGCCTGACTCGGAGACAACGCTGCTCACAAGCTTCAGGGTCCCAGGGAGTGTGCCCTCGGCGAAAAGCCGCTTGCCTTTGCCAATCACGACTGGGTATGTCACGATGTGCATCCTGTCGATGAGTCCCATGCTGAATAGTTGTGAAGAAAGCGTCGAGCTGCCTTGGATAAGAAGGTCTGGGCCATCAGTTGCCTTCAGTTTCTTGACTGCATCGATCCCGGATAACTTGTGGGTGGTCTTCCAATCGAACTTGTCATCGCCGTGTGAGAGGACATATTTGGTAGCTGCGTTAAACCTGACGGCAATGGGATTGTCTTTGGGCGCAAAAGGCCAGTATCCAGCAAAAATCTCATAGGTCTTTCTCCCCAGTAACAGGTCGTAAGGTGCACCTCGGTAGAGGTAATCATCCATGAATTCGTTTGCAATGGCATCCGAGAACTCCCAACCCCAGCCGCCGAGGTCAAACCCGCCGCCGCGATCCTCTTCTGATCCGCTGGGAGCCTGAACAACACCATCAAAGGACTGCCTGATGCCTATGGTTATCTTTCGCATTTCGAAATCTCCTTAACTATGTAATAATCAATGGTGCTCAGTTCAAACTAGCGCCGTTGGTTAGAAATGTACGTGTGTTCCAATCGGAAGCTCGCTTGCTGCCAGTCAAGCGCCGTTCTACCTGCGCCCATGTGGGAACGCTTTACTCCAGCTGCTCGGCAAGCCCGATGAGAATTCCTTCGGGGCCACGGATGTAGCAGAGCCGATACATGTCTTCGTACTGGACCACTTCGCCAACCAGCTCCGCGCCGCGTTTGCCGAGCCGGGCGAGTGTATGGTCGATGTCCTCCACAGCGAACATGACACGTAGGTAACCGAGAGCGTTCACCGGAGCCTTCCGGTGATCGGCGACCACAGGCGGGGTGAGAAATCGCGAGATCTCAAGTCGGCTGTGGCCGTCGGGGGTGACCATCATGGCAATCTCGACACGCTGGGAGCCTAGTCCGGTAACGCGCCCGGCCCATTCTCCTTCGACCATGCCTCGTCCTTCGAGCTTCAGGCCAAGTTCGGTGAAAAACTCAATGGCGGCATCGATGTCTTCTACCACGATGCCGACGTTGTCCATACGGCTAACCGTCATGTCATCTCCTCCCACGTTTAACTGGAAACGCCCGGCACTTGCCGTTCACGTGGCGTATAACAAAAGATAGAACGATAATCTTTCTCATAATTTACTCTCCTTGTTGGTATTCTATTCATTCTCTCACCTCATTGAGTCATGCAGCCACCGACTGGCGTCCGCTGAATGCTAGTACGGATGCTGGAGGCGCGCCGAGACAGGCGGGTGTGTAGTCGACGGCGCATAGTCTGAAAAGCTCCTCTCGCGCCGCCTCAGAATGGCTTCTCGGCTTTGTCGCTGCGGTAGAGATTCACGTGGGCGTCCCGCAGAGAGACCCGTGGGGGTTTCGCGATTTTGCGCCAAGCGTCCAGGGACTGCTGGTCGCGCCAACACTCGAAGACGTTGATCCGCTCCGGATCGACCGAGTCCGAACTGATCGACAGGTCAAGGCAGCCGTCCTGCTTCCTTGCTCTTTCGACCATGTCCGCAAATGCAGCCACGATAGCATCGCGATCATGGGTGTTCTTGGCCCGTGAGTGCCCAGCTATGATAATCATACGCTTCTCCTTTAAACCCTAATAAACCCTGATTCGCTTGTCCGGAGCGGCTTTGCCCGATTCCGCAGAGCGATGGAGCCACGATGTAGCGGTCACTCAGGCAAGGGCGCCGCTTGACCTGGTATTTTGGCATAAGCCAGGGCTTCGATGATCCGACCGTCACGGACACGGGTCAGGCTGACGCCGCGGAGCGAGCTACCGTCGCCAAAATGGAAGCGCCAGAGGATATTGGCGCGGTCACCCATCACAAACGTGTCTTCCACCTCGAAGTGGTTAACGCGGTCGGCCGCCATGGCCTGCCAGAACGCCAGATTCATATCGTAACCTTCGTAACGCGTGCCGTCCGGCGCCGGTTGTATCGACTCCATGACGCAATCCGGGGCGATTAGATCTTCGAAGACCGCAGGATTGTGTTCCAGAAACGCCTGGTTGAATCGGTGAACGATTTCGGATGTCTCATTTGATTGCATGACTCTCTCCCTTGCGTAGCACACTCCTCCGATAAGTGCGACTCCAACGAGAAACCCGATGAGTAGATTTTTTGTGTTCACTTACCATGCCATAGACTGAAATCATCATTTGTAAAATAATACGTCCCATGAGTGTCTCCTTTGTCATAACTCCCCGTTCACTGCTGGTGGCACGCCATACAAGCAAATTCCGAATTGATCATGATTCTCACTTCCGATGTTTCGTTCGGCGTTTTGAACAACGCCACGTTGGCTTGCGCTTGCTTGATGCGGTCATCCAGGACTGCCTGGTATTTCCAGCTTGCGTACTCTTGGGAGAGCTTGGCGTTGGCGTAAATCTTTTGCGCGGTTTGCCAGTCGCCAGACTTGACCAGCATATCGCCCATGTTCAAGAAAAAACCTTCAAAGTTATGGGGAGCGATCCAGGAATTCCAGCAGGCGCGCTTTCTCCCCTCTCTGGTTTTCAGGGACATGTAGGGCGAGTAATCCGGGTTGGCGCGATCAAGCTTGCCCTCGATACATTCGTCCAGGGTCCGCCACTGCCATTCCAAACCTTCCCGGAATTGGGGCGAATCCGCCGGCAGCCGGCTCATGACGTAGCCGCCCGTGAATAAGTTGAATTCCGGCCAGGCCTTGATTGCCTCGAGCATGAGAAAATAGCCCTCGCGCGTGAGTTTTTCGTCTTGGTGCAGGCTCCCTTCGGCCAGGGTATGACCGGCGAGAAAGCCCAAATACCGCGCATCTGCTGGATCAAGCTTTACGGCTTCCTGAAAATATCTCCGGGCCAGCATCGTGTCATCGGTGATGGTGGCCGGAACTGCCTCCATTCGAGCGCGTTCCGCGATGCGCCAGTTATGCAGCCAGGCGATATGAGCCGCCGTGACAGCATCGGTCGGCGTTTCCAGGTAAGCCGCCGTCAAAGCGTCCAGCGCCGGCGGAATCTGGTCGTATTCGCCCTGATGGAAGGTTTGCCAGAAGCGTTCGTCAGCCTTTTGGGCGGCCTCACTGCGCGATGTCGCCGCTTGCTTCGGCGGAGCCGACCAGACGGCGAGGCGATCCGTATTGGTCAGGGCCACCGTGCCCAGGGCGATGATTAACAAGATAGCGATGACCCAGAACATTTTTTTGTTGAGCTTCCTTTTCATACCTTATTTCCTATCTAACCATTGTGGCTCAATCTATTAGGGTGGTGTTGCGGACGTGCAGCCGGTCCCCATCGTCCCCCATCCCATTCCCGACGCGCACGTTCGGTCCGGTGATGAACCCATCCAATGACATTGATATTTCGCTGACAACTTTGCTCATATTATCCTCCTGTATGGAATGCTCATATCATTTGTAACCTAATACGTCCTATGATTGTCTCCTTTCCTTAACCGTTCATGAGAAGCGCCATTTCTTATGACTTCACCCCCCGAAAACGCAGAGGAGTGACACCGGGGCGGCAACCACGTTTCTCCCGCAGCTTGCTGAACCTGGCGAATGGCGCTTTCCACCCCAGCGGTGACAAAGATGAAGGGCGAGCCTGCCTGGTTCCACTCCGGTGGGAGGGTATGGGTGACCATAAAGCACGGTCTCAACGCCAGATGGCCGTCCCAGCCGTGGGCAATATCAGAGGTGCGGCGTCTATTAGGCTATTTGTCGGGCGGCGATGGGTTGGACCTTCCAGCGCAGATAGGCCACCCCCGTAACGAGCACAAAAAAGACAGCCGCGGAGATCGCACTCCCTGTTTCGCCCCTGGACAGGTGAAAAACGGTGGCGCTCGCCGTCACGATCATCAGCCCCACCGCAGCCATAGGGGTCAACCAGGGCAGAACACGGGTTAAGCCGGGCAAGATGAGACCCGCCGCAGCGAGCAATTCAGCCACCCCAATGAAAATACGGAAGCCTGGATCAATGAAGGAGTTCATCAGTTCCACCATCTCAGCGGGTGGAGCCACAAAGAGCCAGCCATGCCATAGAAAATAAACCGCCAGTAACACTTGAAGAAGCCAAAGCGCAATATTCATTAGTTATCTCCTTTGGGTTGAGCCATTGGTTTTTAACCCATCTATATTTTCGTTCAAAAGAAGGCTGCTGCCTTGAACAAAAACGACACATCTTAAGGTTAAACTAAAGCGCCGGCGAGAGACTGTGCTTGCTCATCTGTGCCAGCCGGTCGCCCAGGCCCATCGCCGCCAGGCCAACCACCAGGTGGATGAGCTGGATCACCCAATGGAAAGCGCCGGGCCACAACTGGGCTTGGGTAAGACCCAGAGCCTCTGTCTGTTTCCTGCTACCCGGCCAGTATAACAAGCGGATGGGGTAGTTGGCATCTCCCAAATGGGGTATTCTCAGTGCCCACCGGGGGCCTTTGGCTCTGAATGGTTGTGAAGTGCAGCTAATTGAGGGAGCCTTTGGCTCTGAATGGTCCCAAAGGGATACCCTGGCGGTATGAATGAAGATGATCCCTTCGGCAGCCCCCCTGTGCCTCTGGTTTCAGGTCCTAGAAATGTTACAAGAAAGATGGTATGTTGTAAATATCCATTATCTGGTATAATGACATATCCATTATTTTGTTTTTGCAAGAAAGCGAGAGATATGCCCAAACAAACCCCTGACCTGCCCTTGCCGGGCATCCGGTTGGAGGCGACGGCCCCCTTACCCTTACATCGCCAGCTTTACGAGCAACTGAGCCGGGCCATCCGCGCCGGTCATCTCCAGCCAGGCACGCGCCTCCCTTCCACCCGGGCCTTAGCCCACGAATTGGGGGTGTCGCGGACCACCACGATTGAGGCCTATCGCGATCTGCGGGCCGAAGGCTATCTGGAGTCGCACGTCGGGGCCGGAACGGTCGTGGTCCAGAAGCTGCCGGAGTTGTTTCTCCAGGCAAAAACAGGCGTCAACGCGACTGAGACACCCGGCAGCGAAGAAACGCAGAACCTCCCCGAACCACCCCTTCGCCTCTCCCGGCGAGGGATGCACCTGGCTTGCCTGACAGCGCCCTCCTGGTTCTTTACCTCAACCGCCCTGCGTCCGTTTCGGATCGGCGTCCCGGCGCTCGATGCCATCCCCCAGCGGGCGTGGGGACGCGCCGTCACCCGCGCCGTGCGCGAGGTGCAGGGATCGCAGCTTGACTATCAGCCCGCCGCCGGCTATCGTCCCTTACGTGAAGAGATCGCGGCCTACCTGGCCGTGGCGCGGGGGGTGCGTTGCACGGCGGATCAGGTCATCATCGTGGCCGGCATCCAGGCCGGGTTATCCTTGATCGCCAACCTGTTGCTTGAGGCTAAAGATGCGGTTTGGGTGGAAGACCCCGGCTACTTTCTGGCGCAGGTGGTGTTTCAGGCGGCGGACGCCACCCTGATCCCGGTCCCGGTTGATAACGAGGGGTTAAATGTGGCGGCAGGCTGGGCGCGCTGCCCCGAGGCTCGGCTGGCTTACGTCACCCCCTCCCACCAGTTTCCCCTGGGTATGACCATGAGCCATACCCGCCGCCGCCAGTTGTTACAGTGGGCGCAGCAGAGCGGGGCCTGGATTATCGAGGATGACTATGACAGTGAATATCGCTACACCGGCCGTCCCAGCCCGGCCCTGCAAGGGTTGGATGAAGCCGGGCGGGTGATCTATCTGGGCACTTTTAGCAAGGTGTTCTTCCCGGCGCTTCGGCTGGGCTACATCGTGGCGCCCCCCGCTTTAGTGGAGCCCCTGAGCATGGGCCAGCGGGTGATGAGCTTTCATCCCCCGGCGCTGGAACAGGTGGCGATGGCCTCATTTATGGCGGAGGGAGAATTTACCCGGCACATCCGGCGGATGCGTGGACTGTATACGGAGCGGCGCGACTGCCTGCTAGCCTGCGCGGCGAGCCATCTGGGGGACAAACTGCGCTTCCAGCGCACGCCTTCGGGGCTGCATTTGGTCGGCTGGCTGCCCGACGGAGTGGATGAGCAGGAGCTGGCCCGGCTGGCCGATCAACAGGGGGTCACGGTCTATCCCCTCTCCGCCTTTCAGCTCGACTCGCCGCGTCCCCCCGGCCTGGTGCTGGGCTTTGCCTCGTTTAGCGAAACGGAGATTGAAGAGGGCGTGAAGAAGCTGGCCGGCGCCTGGCGTGGGCGATTAGACCAGATTTAAGGCCCGCGCCCGTTCCATTGCATGGACGCGGTTATGGGCGTCGAGTTTGCCGTAGATGTGCTTGAGGTGCGTATGGAGCGTGTCAATGCTGATGGCCAACTCCTGCGCCACTTCTTCGGTGGCGAGACCGACCGCCACAAGTTTGAGCATATCACGCTCGCGCTCACTGAGCGACTCGCCTTCATCCAGAAAGAGCCGCTGATAGCCTTTCGGTTGGGCCAGACGGAGCACCTGCAATAGGGCCTGGTGAACTTGGGGGAGATCGTTGAATGAGTGCGTGACGCAATTTCTTAACCAGCTCAGACGGGAAGATGTTTTCTAAACGGCGGCTGAGAAATCCATCCCATAGATTGCCAGTCCTGCCCTGGCAAACATCTGGGACGCTCCGCCAATACTTTGAAATCGGTCAGTTTCATCATCCCTTCTCACTATAATCAGCAGTGGTCAACTTTGTGATTCCAGTTTAGTTGACAGACATCCCAGATCGTTACGACAGGCGTTACCATTCCAGGAAAAATTGCCACCAGTCTACCTTTCGGAGGATGGATAATGGGTGAGAATTTCCCGTGCCGTACTCAAGATAGCTTCTTGGAGTTCGGGTGGTTCGATGACGATGGCTTGCCCTCCCAGGCCAAAAACCAGCATCTTGGCTAAATCCGCCGATTCGAGGTCGAACTTGACCATAATCCAGCCATCGGCCGCGGGCGGTTCAAGCGGCTGATATCGTCCCGGCACAAGCCACTTGAGAAAATTCAACCGCTCGGGATGAAGGCGCAAGGTAAAGCGATATTCGGCCAGGGTTTCTACGAAATGCTGCTGATGCTCGTGCCAATACGTGGGCAGATCAAAATCCTCGCGCCGGCGAAAAGATTGGTCGAGCCGGGTGATCTGCCGAAAGCGGGAAACTCGGTAGGTGTGCAGTTCGCCCTCGTGCTGGGCAATCAGATACCAAACGCTTGACTTTGCCACCAAACTGTATGGCTCTAAGATACGCTCAACCACGTCGCCGTGACGGCGTTCGTAAACAGCCTGAATACAGCAATCTTCGTAAACGGCCTGTTGAAGCTCTTCCCAAAAGGCCAGGGGTTGGGCATCGTGCCACCACCAGGTCGGATCAATCAAAATGCGCTGGCGAATGTGATCAACCGAGGGTTGATGGGAGGCTGGCAGCACCGCTCGCAGCTTCAGCATCGTGCGCTCTGCCGCATCGCCCAAACCAACCTCCTGCAGGAGTTGGGTATTGTGGCCGATAAAAAGGGTGCGGATTTCTTTATCCTGCAACCCGGCCAGGGTGGTCCGGTAGTTTTCGTCCAGGGCAAAACCGCCCCCGTGGCCCCCTTCCGCATAAACCGGCACACCGGCTATACTGAGGGCCTCCATATCGCGCAGGACGGTGCGCCGGGAGACCTCCAGCTTGTCGGCCAGGCTTTGCGCGGTCATTTTTCCTTGGGTTTGCAGCAGCATCATAATGGCCAGCAGCCGATCAGCCCGCATTTTCGTTGCCTCAATCAATAAACTGCTGTTTTTGAGTGACAATAGGTGTCACTCAAGAGAGTGTATCATAGGGGTAGTTCCCAAGCAATTTTATTTAGCCGAAGGAGACCAGGTAATGACACACGTAACAAATGGGTATGTTGAGCTGGACGGCGGCAAACTTTATTATGAGGTTGCCGGTGAGGGAGAGCCGCTGGTGTTAGCTCATGCCGGTTTTGTTGACAGCCGGATGTGGGACGACCAATGGCAGGCCTTCAGCCGGCACTACCGCGTTATTCGCTTTGATCTGCGCGGATTTGGTAAATCTGACCCATCCGAAACACCGGTCACACGCCGCGATGATCTCTACCAGTTGCTGAAGCACCTCAACATTAAGCGGGCCGCTTTGCTGGGCTGTTCTCTAAGTGGTGAGATCAGCCTCGATTTAGCCCTGGAACGACCCGAGCTGGTAACAGCCTTGATCGTTGTCTCCGCAGTTCCAGGTGGTTTTGAACTGCAAGGCGAACCACCCCGCTATCTGCTGGAGATGATGGCGGCGATGGAACAGGGGGATGTGGCACTGGCCTCCGAACTGCAAAACCGAATTTGGGTGGATGGTCCTTTTCGCCAGCCGGAAGAGGTTGATCCACACGTTCGGCAGCGAGCTGCGGAGATGACCCGGATTGCCCTGGCTAACATGACCTGGCTTAAAATGGATGCCACGCCCTTCAATCCCCTCCAGCCACCGGCCAGTCACCGGCTCAACCAATTTGGTGTTCCCACCCTCATCATCGCCGGAGGGCTGGATCATCCCGAAATCCTGCGGGCCGCTGACGTAATGGCCAGCGCCATCCCCGGAGCCAAGAAAGTGATCTTGCCCGATTGTGCCCACCTGCCGAATATGGAGCAGCCCGGACAATTCAATCAGGTTGTGCTGGATTTCTTGCTCTGACGGATTAGGCTCTCGCCCAGCCGGATCGTGCAGAAACAATTCTCACACCTGTCGGGCAAAACTTTCTACATAGCGCTGATCTAACTCAACCCGGCGTTCCGCCTCCCGCTCGCTGGGCCTGGCCCTGACCCCTGCCTGAATTGCTCGCAGTCGTCTCCTACACGGCCACAGGCAGGGGAAACCTTAAAAATGCAACAAAAGGGTTGCATAATTTTTAAACTCGTGATATAATGCAACCATTCAGTTGCATATTGAATGAAATCGGATTGAAACGATAAGGAGTTGTTCATGGAAGAAAATCGGATTGAAAAGCACATTGACCTGAAGGCTTCCCCGGCCAGGGTTTGGAAGGCCCTCACCGATCACAAAGAGTTCGGCCAATGGTTTGGTTGCAAACTCGAAGGGCCTTTTGTGGTGGGAGAAACCGTTCGCGGGAAGCTGACCTACCCCGGCTTCGAACACCTGCAATGGGCGGTTGACGTGAAGCAGATGGAACCCGAGCGATTATTCTCGTTCACCTGGCACCCGTACGCGGTCGATCCCACGATTGACTACTCCCAAGAGACGCCCACCCTGGTCGAGTTCACGCTTGAGGCGGCCGGCAGCGGGACCCACCTGGTTGTCACCGAGTCGGGCTTTGAAAAAATCCCGGCTAATCGGCGGCTCGAGGCTTTCCGTATGAATCAAGAGGGCTGGGCCGAACAACTGGAGAACATCGCCCACTATGTTGAATAACGTTTTGCCCCAAGGGTTCTTCCTCCAGGCGCACATCTTCGCTGCCTTGGGGGATGAAACCCGGCTGTGGCTGATTGCCAGACTTTGCCAGGGTTCACGACAATCCATCTCGCAGTTAACCGAAGGCACCAAACTCACCCGGCAGGCCGTGACCAAGCACCTCCAGGTTCTGGAGCGGGTGGGGCTGGTCCGGAGTGTTCGCCAGGGGCGCGAGACGTTGTTCGAGTTCGATGCCACACCGATCGAAACGATGACGCAGTATCTGGAACTGGTGTCGGCCCAGTGGGAAAAGAAACTGACCGATTTGCAGAGCTTCCTTGAAGAATAAAAGAGAATCGTGACCCGCAACGTGGCGAGGGAACTGTCAAAAAAGAGAGACGCTTTTTAATGATGGCTTTATTACTGGAGGCAACCATGATTGACATTATTCATCGGATTGGCATTAAGTCCCCGGCAACTCAAGTCTATCACGCTTTAACATCCCTGGAAGGTCTGGGACACTGGTGGACCGACGAAGTTCAAGGGGAGGAGCAGGTCGGCGGCAAGATCGAATTCACCTTTCGAGCGGAGACCGGTCAACTCAAAGGCAAAATGGTCATGGAAGTGCAAGCGCTCGACGCTCAAAAAGAGGTTCGCTGGCGCTGCCTCGAGGGTCCCGCCGAATGGATTGGCACTGACATCACCTTCCACCTCTCACCCCAGGACAACCAGACAATTCTCCTCTTTGGCCACAGAAATTGGCGCGAAGCCGTTGAGTTTACCGCTCACTGTAGTATGAAGTGGGCCACCTTCCTTTTGAGCCTGCGGGAGTATATCGAAACAGGCCAAGGGAAACCCTCCCCGTATGATCTGAAAATTGATAACTGGAATTAACCCCTTTCCCGGTATCGGTCGAGCCTTATCCCGATCAGGAGGATGGGCTTCAACGTCACCAATTTCTGTTTGATCGATAGGTCTGGGGTGACAAAACGTTAGGCTTCATCCAGGCGCTTTTGGCTTTGCTGAAAGCGCCTGGCCCTTGCCAGGAGGGGGGATTCGTCAGCGCCGACAACGTCGGGCGTGCCAGCTTGATGCGCCCGGCGCCTTAGATGTCTTGCGGCAAGTTGCGAGCGCGGATACCCGCATCCAACTCGTAGAGGATCGTGTCCAACCGGCTCTTGCCCGCTTGACGAGCGGGCATCTGCAGCAAGACCTCGCGTACTTCAACGGGGGCGTGCTCGATCGCCCAGCGGACTTCACCGTCACCGATACTCGGGTCGCCCCCGTGGTCTAGCTCAAGAGCCAGGGCGGCATAGGCCGCAGGACCGACAATGTGCTTGGTCTGATGAACATCTGCCAGGGGATGCGTGTAGGCGCTCGCCGCAGCGAAGCCGGCGGCACGAGCGGCAGCAGCGGCAGCAGGATCGGCGACCTCACGGGCAGCGGCATTCGCCATGCAGGCCAGGGAACGCAACCGAGCGGTGCGCTTTCCCCCACCGGCAAACCCCCGGATGCCTTCAATCGCCGCACGGGGCCGCGTATCTGAATCAGCGTACCTCTCAAACACCGAAAGCGCCCGCTCGGCGCAATCCGCAGCCCAGCCTCCAATAGCCCTGAGTGACTCCAGGCTCAGCGTGAAGTATTTGGACTCACGATCCATCTTCATCTTCTCCTGAGGATAAAGGTATGGCGAGGCCACCAACGGTCCTGCGAGGACGTCTAACGTTGGAGTTAAGCCGCGCCGAAGGCGTTGGCCTGGCAGAATTGTTAGATGGCATTGTCTGAGGCACGCTTGGAGAACCAGGCATGAATCAGCCCGGCCTGGAAGAATTGCACGGGCGCCTCAAAACCGCCGGATTCAATGATGGCGGCGATGCGTTTGGGGGGCAGTATCGCCACGTCTTTGGCGTAAGCTGCGCGCATCCGCTCCAGCCCTTCAGGGGGAATACCCGCTGCCGCCATCATGTTCAGCCAGGCATGGAGAAGCGCTTCGTAATCATTCGAGCCGACTTCTGACGCCAAATCGGAACTCGCCAGGACTCCGCCGGGTCGAAGCCTTACTGCGATGGTGCGAAAGAACTCGGAGCGAGCCTCTTGTTCCAGAATGAACTGGGACACCAGAAAGCATGTGGCCGCATCATGCCTATCTTCGATGGGCAGCGAGTCGAGGTAGCCTTCATGAAAATAACAACGCGCAGTAAATCCCTCTGTTTTGGCTCGATGACGGCACACATCGAGCATCGCTCCTGAAGGCTCTACGGCCGTGAAGCTCCAATGAGGGAACTTCCGGGCCAGGTAGGCAATCTCCACCCCTGTTCCTGCCCCCACGCAGAGAATTCGCGCGTCTGCTGGCAACTCGGTGAATATGGATTCGAGGAGAAAGTGTAACCCGTCACGGATTGGCGCTGTCTTGGCCCACTGCTTGTCGTAGCCAGAGGCTTGTTGATCAAAAATTGTCTTGAGTTCTTCGTTGCGCATTGATTCCCTCTTGTTACCACCCAACGCCTCGCATTTCAGCGGTGGCCACAAAACCTAAACAGTAAGATGGCCTCAAAGTTGAACAGTAACACAATTGAACCAAATTGTCAGATTTCGCCCCGCGCGACCCTGGTCGCCTTGGGTTTGAAAATCAGACAAATGGGTATCAGGAAAACGATTTTGAGACCTTTTTTGCTCAAGCGTTGGGGTCGTGCTCGAAAGCGCCGGACACGCCTGCTATGTGCGCACCATAGCTGAGTTTCACCAACATCTGCTCGGGTTCGTCGAGGCGTGTCATGGGTCTATCCCTCAAGGCGAGTGAGCCGGTACGAACCCGACCAAACAACCAAATTGACCAGTTTCAAGAATACAGGCTGCCCGGTCAAACCCCTGCGCTTGCAGGAGTTCCAGGTGCCGGGGAATCGTGAGCCGCCCGGGCTGCTCCGGGTTTTCCTGCCCCGGCGGGACGACAAAATCAGCATTGAGCAGCAATCCACCCGGCACGAGCACCCGGCGAGCCAGAGTGTAAACCCGGTTGATATGGCTTTCATCACCCAAATCGTGCAGCGCCTGCAAGGAAATGATGGCATGGAGTTTGCCGGGAAGCTGGTTGAGCCAGCCAGCGGCATTCAGGTCAGCCTGAACGAGCGTAGCTCGCCCATCGAAGGGAGCCAGTTTTGTCCGGGCAAAAGCCAGTAACAGTTCCGACGAGTCAAAGCCGGTGTAGGTCAGCCGAGGAAGTTCGCGGAGCAGCAGTTCGGCCAGTAAGCCGGGACCGGGACCAAGTTCCACCACCTGCGGGTTGGCAAACGGCAGAGCCTTAAGCTGGGCTACCGTATGCTGCATCACCTCCGCCCGTTCCGGGTAGCGCGTCTGCAATCCGGCGGTCCACTCAGCCACATCTTCCTGAGTGCGTAAATCACGAAAGGTCAGCATGTTGTCCTCCTGAATTGATCGAGCCTGTTTTTATTTGTCCAGCCGGGATTATATCGAATGAAGCGCCGGCTGGACAATCCTACTGTTGGACAGCAGGCCGTACTTCCAAGAAAGTCACTATTCATCGGCTTAAGCCAGGATTTTCACCTGCCTGACGATCATTGCTCTGATAACCGGCAAACAGGTTGACCTGTAGAGCCAGTCCGGTTATCATAGAGGTGACGCCGTTCTCGATGAGATGTACGTTTAATAACGTTACCCGACCTTGCCTGTAGTTGGACTGCTATCGGAGGTGGGGCCAGCATAAAGGAGCCAGAGCATGAGCCAGTTACCTATCCGCAAATTGACCCTGTACAAACAAGGCATCGGTTACTTTGAACGGCAGGGCCGGATCGAAGGCAATCGCATCTCCCTGGTTGTGCCGCGCGACGGCATTAATGATGTCCTCAAAAGCCTGACCGTGGCCATCCAGCAGGGGGGCCAGATCCTGGGCATTGATTACGAAACCCCCGAAGACAAACAGCAGGTCTTGAACGAGCTATCGGTCAAACTGGCCGACCGGGCCAGCCTGGTAGACCTGTTAAGCAGTCTGCGCGGCAGCCGGGTAACCTTACAACTGTCCGAAGGCGCTGCTGCGACCGGCCGGCTGGTCGGAGTCGAAGCGTCGCTCGATTTAGCCGCCCAGCCGGCGACTGTTATATTGCAGACTGATGAGGATGCCAGCCAGATCCGGGTACTGTCATTATCGCAGGTGACGGGGCTGACCCTGCACGATGACCGGGCGACCACCGACATCGGCTTCTTTTTGGATCTGCAGCGGACCGAACGTACCCGGACCAGCTTGACCGTGCGCCTGGCCGAAGGCCAGCACGAGCTTGAACTCAGCTACCTGGCGCCCAGCCCCACCTGGCGGGTCAGCTACCGGCTGGTCGGAGATGGGCAGGGGCAGGCGCGATTGCTGGGTTGGGGCTTGTTTGATAACTCCCTGGACGAGGACCTGGATCAGGTGGCGCTAACTCTGATTTCGGGCCGGCCAATTTCTTTTGAGTACGACCTGTACGAGTCTCACATTCCCACCCGGCCGCAAGTAGCTGACGATCCCAGCTCGCTGGAAGCGATGGCCGGCAACCCGATGTGGATCGAGTCGCTCAGCACCATTTCCCACGAACTCCGCACCCCTCTGACCTCGATCAGAGGGTATCTCCAGTTGATTGACCAGACCGGCCCGCTGAATGCCAAGCAGCAGCAGATGATGCAAACGGTGCAGCAGAACGTGGAGCGGATGAACGAATTGATGAGCGACCTGTTGAGCATGGCCCGGCTGCGGGAAGGCGGCCGGGAAGAAGCCGATATTACCGCAATGCCCCTCTACCGGGCCGGTCCCCTGGGCGATCTCAAAGCCAGCAGCGCCTACTTCAAGCCGGTGGTGATGGGCAACGCCGAGCCGGAGTTTATGACCTACCTGGTCGGAACGCCGGTGTCAGTCCGGCGGGGCCAGTCGGCTATGGTGCCGATTATCGAGGCCACGGTCGAATACGAAGAACTGTATGTCTACAGCGGCAACAAAATGCCCAACCACCCGCTGCGAGTGTGGCGTTTGCGGAACACGACCGGCAAAGCCCTGGAGCAGGGACCGATCACCCTTAGCAGCGCGGGTCAGTACGTGGGTGAAGGCTTGATGCGCTTCACCGGGGTGGGGGATGAAATCCAACTGGCCTACGCTCTGGAATTTGGCATCCTGGTGACCGAGTCGGTTGAGCATGGCGAGTTCCAACTGCTGCACGTCGAATTTGATCCTAAATCCCGGCAGGCGCTCGTCCACCGCTACCAGATCATCGCGTATCGTTACTCCCTGGCCAGCCACATCCGGCACAACCTGACCGTCCTGATCGAACGGCGCGATCCCAATCCGGGGGAATATGATCAGATGCCGGAGCCGGCTTTTGCCGCCTCCGGCCATACCCGCTGGCCGGTGCTGGTCCCGGCCAACAGCGAAGCCGCATTTATCATTCGCGTGCGCCAGGTCCACGATAGCCGGGAAGACGTTAATCGCTGGAGTCTCTCCTTCATCGAAACACTACAAACGGCAGGCCTGGTGACGGGCAAGCAATACCAACGCCTGGAGCAGTTGTCACTCGCCCGGCAGGCGGCCAAGGATGCGGCCGAAGAGATCAAAACCTTGCAGGCTGAATACGCCCAGTTGGCTCCTCGCCAGGAGCAGCTGCGCAAGAACCTGGAAACCCTGGGTACCGCCGAGCGGGAGCTGGCCATCCGCAACCGGGTTCTGGATGACCTGGAGGCCAGCGAGAACCGGCGGCGAGAGATCGAGGGACGGATGGGCCTCCTGAATTCTCAGGCGGAGTCTTACCAACAGCAGCAGCAGGTACTCCTGGATGAACTTTTTGCGGACACTGGGGTGAGCGCCGGTTAATGCCCTATCAGAACCGGGTTACACCCTTTGGCCAGATTGTGGCGCTGCCGGAGCGCGGCACGATGATGGGCAATCGCGGCATTCTGCACGATGCCGGCAGTCAGCTTAAACGGGGTTGGGCCACTAAAGCCTGGATTATCTGCACCCTGGCACTCAGGCCGGGTCGAAAACCGCTCCAGATGATGGTTCCCAACCACTACACTCCACTTTTCTTTCTCGATGAAGTCACGGCTCTGGCGGCAGGCCATCGTCCCTGCGCCGAATGCCGGCACGCTGACTATACCCGTTTCAAAGCTTTGTGGCTGCAAGCAAATGTCGATTTGGCCCAGCAGTCCAACCCACCTATCGCCGCAATTGATGCTATCCTCCACCGAGAACGCTTGACCGAGCAGCGGCAAAAGCGGGTATACCAGGCACGGCTAGCCGATTTACCCAACGGCGCATTTATTGTCCTCGACCATGCCGCCTTCCTGGTTTGGGAATGGAGTTTGCTGCGCTGGTCGCCTGGCGGCTATGCTGAAAGAGTAACCAGACCGGGTTCGACAATGGTCGAAGTTCTGACTCCGCCATCGGCAGTCAAGACTTTGGTTGCCGGTTATGTGCCGCAATTCCATCCTTCAGTTGATCAATAGAGACGTTTATGAACAGAATAATCATCATTGCCGGGAATACTTCGCTGCCGGCTGAATTGAACGACAACTCCACGGCTCAACAAATCTGGGCCTCATCCCGTGATCGGGGACGTTTCATCGTTTGATGACGGCACCGCTGCAAGCATTGACCAGAGTTTACTGTCTTCGTGACTTGCATTTGATTTACGTCCTTCCATAGATTGTCCAGGCGGGTGGGATCATCCTGGCTTTGCAACACCTGATAAGATTGGCACCCTCTGAACTTTGCACGGCAGGCGTCACCACTGACATCAGAAAGTTTCGATAGGTGTCTATCTCTTCAGGTTTCGCCTGGGATTGACCGATATAGACAATGCTCATAATTTCCTCCTGATTTTGATCCATCTGGCTTCCGCGCTTGAAGGGAAAACAGAAAGGGGATGGTGCCGTGTTGATGGGCCGGCAGCCGCCACCAGCCATCCGCCCCCTGTTCCATAAAGGGAAATTTCGCCCGGGCGGCATAGGGGAACTCGTGCAGGAACTCCAGCCTCAAACCGGCTTCGATCAGCGAATTGATGATCTCACCTAAACTGTGATCCCACACGTAAGACACGCCGCTGCTGCCCTGGTTTTGAGTTGCATAGGAGCCTATCGCTTCAATCCGCTGCGGCGTTTCCGAAAAAAAGTAGGCGCGCTCGGCTTTGACCTCTCCCTCCGGCTTAGCCCGGAAAACGCGGAAAAAGGGGTGATCTTCGACGATATAGAAAATGCCGCCGGGTTTGAGGTAGTGGGCGATGATTTCGCCCCAGCGAGCTAAGTCCGGCAGCCCATGCAAGACGCCATACGAGGTAAAGACGATCTCAAACTCGCCGGACAGGACCTGGGGCAGGTCATAAATATCGGTGCAGTAGAACCGCGCCGGGATGTGCAGTTCCTCGCTCAGCGCCCTGGCCAGGCTAATGGCCTTTGGGGAGAAGTCTACCCCGGTGACCGTTGCGCCTCGCCTGGCCCAGGCCAGGGTGTCCAGGCCAAAGTGACACTGAAGGTGCAAGAGTGATTTCCCTGCGACCTGGCCGAGTTCGGTAAGTTCGATAGACCGCAGCCGGTCTTTGCCAGCCTTGAAACCGGCCAGGTCGTAAAAGGCCGACGTTTCGTGCTCATCAGCCAATTGATCCCAGCGTTTTTGATTGGCTTGAAGATATTCGTTCATCATTCAACCGAAGAAGGGGTTCCCTGATGAAAGACCAGTTGCCAGCGACCCTCCCTCCATTTCCAGATCGAGCTTCCGGGAATAGCTGGGTAGTTCGTTTGATCCGCTATGCCGGACGGTCTGAGCCAATTCCGGCAAGGATTAATTCTCTTTCGACTGTGACAAACCTTCAGCTATTATTTCTCCGCCTAAGCGCTGTCACTTGAATTTCAATTTTCATGCGGGGGTCAGATAAACCAGCAGAGATCATGGTCGCAGCCGGGCGGACATCGCCGAAATATTTTCTCAGGATTGGCCAACAGTCAGGAAACTCCTCTGCTTTGGGGAGGATATACAAGACTCGAACCACATCCTGGAGATTTGCGCCGGCTTGCTCAAGCGCGGATTGGATATTTCGCAAGCATTGCTCTGCCTGGTCAATGAGATTGTCTGAGATGGTCATAGACTGGTAATCAAACCCCGTAGTACCCGACACGAAAACCCACTCACCGTCAACCACGGCCCGCGAATAGGCTATATCTTGTTCGAACGTGGAACCAGAGCTGATTAAATGACGACTCATCGTTATAGTTTACCTTTCATTAATGTTTTGAATAAAACCATACCACCCAACGCTTCGGCTACCGCCCAACACCTGGCCAATAACCGGCGGCCAAATAGCCTACAGGATTGAACAGGTACACCTATTAAAACCGATTCCACCTTAAGTCTTGGTTGAGCCGTCCGGGTTCATTGGCTCGGTGGGCGGCCCCTCAACTTCGTCGCCACCAGGCCTTCTGCTACCTTCTCGGCTCATATCGCATCGCCACTGCCCCCGAGCCGAACTCCAGCCGGCTCACCAGCTTCAAGTCGATAGGCTTCGATAACCCCGCGAACAACGTCGGCCCATGGCCCACTAACCTGGGGTGTACCACGAACTCGTACTCATCGATCAATCCCAGCTCCGCCAACGCCAGCGGGAGTTTCACGCCTCCCACGAACAGTCCCTTACCTGACTCCCGCTTGAGCTGCTGAACGGCCTGCTCCAGATCCCCGCGCACGAGTTCCGCATTCCAATCGACCCGCTTCAATGTGCTCGACACGACGTACTTCTTGGCCGCGTCGATCGTCCGGGCGAAGGGTTCCATCCAGGGTTCCATCCAATCCGGCCTCACTCCCGTATGCGCCGGGGACCGCCACGCTGCCTCCATCATTTCGTAAGTCACCCGGCCAAAGAGGAGGGCATCGGCCTGGGCGAGGTTCTCAGCCCAGTAACGATGCAGTTCTTCGTCCGTCCGACCTGCCCGATGATCGCAGCACCCGTCCAATGTGACGTTGATAGAATATCGAAGGGGTCGCATTAGGTAAAACCTCCTATAGTGATAGAGCCTCCGCGAGGCGAAGCCAAGCGGTCAGCTTGAACGACTTGTTATACAACAGGAACAGTTGGTTGCCAACCCGAATCTCCCTTGCTACCCGGCCCGCCTTAGCCAAGCTGCTCGGCAAGTGCGACAATGATGCCCTCGGGGCCGCGGATGTAGCAGAGCCGATACATGTCCTCGTATTGCACCACTTCGCCGACCAGTTCGGCGCCGTGGGCAAGCAGGCGCGTGACGAGGTCGTCGAGGTCCTCGACGGTGAACATGATGCGGCGGATCCCGAGGGCGTTCAGCGGAGCGTTCTCGATCCCAGTTCTGATCGCTTCCGGCGTGTGGAACTTGTCCAGCTCGATCCGTCCATGGCCGTCCGGAGTGCGCATCAGCGCCAGGGTCGCCCGGACGTTCTGAAGGCCGACGAGACGATCTACCAAGGGACCCTCGACGGTCGTCTCGCCCTCCAGCTCCAGACCCAGCTCGAAAAAGAACGCCTTCACCGCCTCAAGGTCGTCGACCACGATGAGAACGTTGTCCATCCGTTTAAGCGTCATATCCTTCCTTCCCTCGCTTCACTGCTGATACCCTGTACTTGCCGCACGTGGCGTAACTTGTTTTTATTCCAGCAGAATGGGTGGTAAATTTAGTAACGACTTTTAGACTTCACTCAATTTGTCTCCAAACTTCCGGAGGCAAAGAGACCTTAAGCTCCATCGTCAACTCCTTTGGCAGCTCAAACAAAAAGCGCCGCCCTTTGAGCAGGCGGCGCACATATGCGACCACACACGAAACAAACCGGGTTGGTGGCGACACACCTGATCCGGGCCAGACCTCCTTAAGGGAGATCTTTATTGATGATCGGAATAATAGCACGGCTTGTTCCAGTTGACAAGCGTTGCCAAAGCCTCTTTATCGGATACCTGTAGGTGGCGGCAATTGAGCCACGACAGATTGGACCGGGTCTTTTTAAAAGTGGCACTCCTTCTGGGCCTGGAACGGCTCGGAACCTGGGCTGAGATGGAGGCAAGCATTACCCGTACATCTACTGTTGACCCCATTCAGGAAAAGAGAGACGCATGAAACCTGCACGTTCTTACGGCCGGGCTGATCCTGGCTGTACTGGCTCATCTGACCGGGCGGCAGGGTGGGTCGTGTACAGGTCAACTGCGGACAATTACCAGACAAGGGGAACGATAGCGTAACTACGGAATTAAAGCCGGAGTTGATGATAGCCTTCTTCCATATTTCTCGTTGGATATTCGCTTCGGAACGAAAGGGAAAGGCGTCGCTGGTTTGGATCACCCGCCAGGCAGCGCCGAGTTGGATAAAGCATTGCCGTAGCGAGCAACATCAGGTAAAGTAGTGTTATGAGCAACAACAACCTGCTGAACATTGACTATCTTCCTTCCGATTCGCCCTGGATCGAAACTAATCTCGCACACCTGCTTTTAACGATCCTGCAACCGCGCCTTCAACCCATGTCGTTTTTGTTCAAGACAAACTGACCCGCTTGCACTATAATCGGGGTACAAGTCAATTACAACGAAGGCTTGATTAAAACAGGGAACAAACAAAGGAGAAAATCATGAGAGAACTGGTCGTTGCCGAATTCATTACCCTCGACGGGGTAATCCAAGCGCCTGGCGGCGCAGACGAGGACACAGACGGCCGCTTTGTCCACGGCGGCTGGACGCATCCCTATTGGCACGACGACATTGGCATGCACTTCTTCCAGGTCATGAGCCAGGCCGATGCCTTATTACTGATGATAGACATCCACGCGAGCGACAAGGTTATCACCATCTGGCTGGCCGGGCCACGGGCAGCCGCCGACCCTACTTAGGCAGTTGTTGTTGTCCCTCGGGCTCTAGTGACCATGAAAACCTTCTATTTTTCCTATTTTTGGTAACCAGCCTATACTTCTCGCTATGGAAACGGTGGTGCTGCAAACAAAACTTTATATTCCCCAAACCCGCGTTGCCAATCTTGTCCCCCGTCCCCGCCTGATCAAGCGGCTGAACGAAGGTCTCCACCGTATGCCAAGCGTGACCCTCATCTCTGCCCCGGCCGGCTTTGGTAAAACCACCCTGGTCAGTGAATGGCTCGCTGATTGCGAGCGCCCCACAGCTTGGCTTTCCCTGGACGAAGGAGATAACGACCCCACCCGCTTTCTGACTTACCTCGTCGCTGCTTTGCAGACAATTGCGCCGACTATGGGCGCAGGGGTGTCGGCTGTGCTCCACTCCCCTCAGCCACCGTCCATCGAAGCGATGCTAACAGTCCTGCTTAATGAAATCATCACTGCCCCAGACAATTTTATCCTCGTCCTTGACGACTACCACGTGATTGAGGCCAAAGCGGTTGATAACTCCCTCACCTTTCTGCTCGAGCACCTGCCAGCCCAGATGCACCTGGTCATCGCCACCCGTGAGGATCCACCGCTGCCCCTGGCCCGACTGCGCGTCCGGGACCAACTGACCGAACTGCGCGCCGCCGACCTGCGCTTTACACCCGGCGAAGCGGCGGCTTTCCTCAACGGGGTGATGGGCCTGGACCTCTCGGCTGAGGAAGTGGCCTCGCTGGAGAGTCGGACCGAAGGCTGGATTGCCGGGCTGCAACTGGCGGCCCTCTCGATGCGGGGGCGAGCGGACGTGACCGGGTTCATCAAGGCTTTCGCCGGGGACAATCGGTACATTGTGGACTATCTGGTCGAAGAGGTCTTGCAGCGCCAGCCCGGACCTGTCCGCAGCTTTTTACTCGAGACCTCCATTCTCGACCGGTTGAGCGGCTCGCTGTGCAATGCCATCACTGGCCAGGGGGAAGGTAAGGCGCGATTGGAGGCCCTGGAGCGAGGCAATTTGTTTGTCATCCCGCTGGATGACAAGCGCCAGTGGTATCGCTACCACCACCTTTTTGCCGATGTTCTCCGGGCGCATTTGCTGGAGGAGCAGCCGGATCGAGTCCGTGGTCTGCATCAGCGGGCGAGCGAGTGGTACGAGCAGAACGGTTCGACGGCCGAGGCGATTCATCACGCGCTGGCCGCTGAGGATTTCGAGCGAGCGGCGGACTTGATCGAACGGGCCGTGCCAGCCACGCGCCGGAGTAGACAGGAAGCGACGCTGCTGAGCTGGCTCCAGGCGCTCCCCAACAAACTGTTCCGCTGCCGGCCCGTCCTCAGCGTTCATTATGCCGGGACGTTACTACAGAGCGGCCAGCTTGAGGGGGTTGAGGCCCGGCTGCGGGACGCCGAACACTGGCTCGACCCGACGAGCAATAGGGATGAGATGGTTGTCGTGGATGAAGCGGACTTTCGCAGTCTGTCCGGTTCGGTCGCCATTTATCATGCCGCAATTGCCCTGATTCGGGGCGATGTGACCGACACCATGCGCTATGCCCGGCAGGCGCTCGACCTCGTCCCTGCGGAAGACCATCTCGGGCGCGGCGCGGCAGCAGCGCTCCTGGGCCTCGCCTATTGGACGAGGGGGGATCTCGAGGCCGGGCACTGGTTGTATGCCGAGGGCATGGTTAGGCTGCAGCAGGCCGGACACATCTCTGACGCCCTCGGCTGCGCCATCGCCCTGGCGGATATCCGGCTGGCGCAAGGTCGTCTCCACGAGGCCATGCGCACCTATGAGGGGGCCTTGCAACTGACAACAGAGCAGGGCGAGTCTGCGCCTGCCGTGCGGGGAACGGCAGACATGGTCGTAGGCATGAGCGATCTCCACCGGGAGCGTGACAATCTGCATGCCGCCACACAAAATCTGCTGAGAAGCCAGGAACTGGGTGAGTTCGCCGGGTTACCCCAAAACCGGTATCGTTGGTGCGTGGCGATGGCTCGAATCCGCGAGGCCCAGGGAGACCTGGAGGGCGCGCTCGAGCTGCTTCAGGAGGCAGAGCGCCTGTATGTGAGCGACTTTTTCCCTAAGGTGCGTCCTGTCGCGGCCTTCAAAACACGGGTGTGGGTCGCCCAGGGCCGGTTGGGTGAAGCCCTCGGCTGGGCGCGGGAGCAGGGCCTATCTGCTGAGGATAACCTCAGCTACCTGCGCGAGTTCGAGCATATCACCCTGGCCCGGGTGCTCCTGGCCCGGTACAAGCACGACCGGGCAGACAGCTCAATTCGTGAGACAATCGGACTCCTGGATCGCCTTCTACAAGCGGCAGAAGCAGGCGGGCGGAGGGGCAGCGCGATCGAAATCCTGGTCGTGCAAGCTCTGGCTCACCAGGCTCAAGGTGACATCTCTACGGCGCTCCTGTCACTGCAACAAGCCCTGACGCTGGCCGAGCCGGAGGGCTACGTCCGGATGTTTGTGGACGAAGGCTCCCCGATGGCGGAGCTATTAGGAAAGATGAACGCTTCGCGTGAAGTCGGAGCGCTCCGCGTGAAAGAGTATATTGACAGACTGCTTGCTGCCTTTGGAAAGCCGCAAGATTTTCATCCTTCATCCTTCATCCTTCATCCTTTAGTTGAGCCGCTCAGCCAGCGCGAACTTGAAGTTCTCCGCCTGTTCAAAACTGAGCTGTCCGGGCCGGAGATTGCTGATGAACTGGTGATCGGCTTGAGTACCCTCCGCACCCACACCAAGAGTATCTACAGCAAACTCAATGTCAATAGCCGCCGGGCGGCGGTCAACCGGGCCGAAGCGCTGGGTTTGATTTAGTCGCGCCAAAGCGTTGCTTGAACAGGCCTCCCCTTAGCCCTGCCCGGTAAACCGGCATTTCAGAGCATGGCTGGCCGGCTTTTTATTTCCCTGGAACCCTCTCCCTGTCCCCACCTCAATCCCCACATGTGGGGATGACATCTCCCCACCTTCATTTGTATATTGTTTTCAGTTGAACCCAAACCGGCAGCTATGCCGGGGTCAAATCTTGACCCTAAACTTATGGTTCAAAAAAAGGAGACAAATACATGACTAGCAACAGCATGAATTCAAGTAGGAAGATCGCACTGGTTACGGGTGTCTTGTTCGTGATCACGTATGTCACTTCGATTCCCCCAGTTCTTTTCCTCTACGTCCCGCTGCTGGAGGATCCTCGCTACATCGTCGGCGCCGGCGCCGACAACAGTGTGCTCTGGGGAGCGTTCTTAGAGTTGCTCCTCATCGTCGCGAACATCGGCAGCGCTGTCGTGCTGTTCCCGCTCCTCAAGCGGGTGAACGAGATCTTCGCCCTTGGATTTGTCACGGCCCGGGTCGTCGAAAGCGTCTTCATCGCCGTCGGCATCCTCAGCCTCCTTACGGTCGTGACGTTGCGGCAGGATCTGGCGGGAGTTGCGAACGCAGATGCCGCCACGCTCGTCATGGTCGGCAAGTCGCTCGTCGCGCTCCATGGTTGGACGTTCCAACTCGGACCCGGCTTCGTCGTCGGCATCGGGAACGGGCTGCTACTGGGCTACCTGATGTACAAGTCCGCCCTGGTGCCACGGCGCATGGCCGTGCTAGGGATCATCGCTGGCCCCGTGCTCCTCGCTCGTTTCGTCGGCATCCTGTTCGGGGTCTTCGAGCCAGGCTCCGTGTTGGGGAGCATCATGGTCATCCCGGAGTTCATCTGGGAGTTGTTGTTCGGCATCTGGCTCATCGTGAAGGGATTCAATTCATCTGCTGCGATCCTTTCCGATTCTGACAAGACAGATATAGACGTAATAGACCAGCTAAGTTTAGCTAGAACATAAAGCAACCAAATAGACAAGGCACAGAATAACTTCGAAATCTTCAAATCAAAGCTTTTATCTCGCCAGTATTGGCGACCGAGTCATCGGCATTTGTAGAATGACCATTATCAATGAAGAAGGCAAAACCGTGAATACCAATCGCCAGACGGCGATCAAGGAGAATAAAATGAAGATAACAGCCTCAAGTCTCATCCGTTGGACCGGTTTAGCAGCGATGGGGGCAGGGATCCTGTTCATCGCCATTCAGGCGATCCACCCCATTGACGTGCTTTCGTCAGTCACCACCGCCCGCTGGGCCATTGTCCACTACCTGGGCGTCGCGATGTGCTTCTTCGGCCTGCTCGGCCTGGTGGGGCTCTACGCCCGGCAAGTGGAAGAGGCCGGGTGGCTGGGTCTGGCCGGTTATCTCCTGTTTAGCCTCTTTTGGGCGCTCACCCTGGCCTTTCAATTCATCGAAGCCTTTATCTCGCCGGTATTGGCGACCGAGGCCCCGCAGTTTGTGGAGGGCTTCCTGGGGATCGTCACGGGAGCCTCCAGCGAGCTGAGCCTCGGCGCCCTGCCAACGGTATATATGGTAACGGGGCTGCTCTATCTGCTCGGCGGCCTGCTGTTTGGCCTCGCGACGTTCCGGGCCGGTATCCTGCCGCGCTGGGCGGGTGGTCTGCTGGCGGTTGGGATCGTGTTGCCCCTGCTGGGGTCTTGGCTGGTTCCGCACCCGTTCGATCGGATATTTGCCGTGCCGGTGGGGTTAGCACTGGCCGGGTTGGGCTATGCGCTCTGGTCTGAACGGCGAGAGTAAGCCTCGGAGTCCTTGCTTGACCAGAGAACTACCTAGCGGGAACGTGGACAAGCGGTGATATGAGCGCTTGTCTCTTTGACCAGATAAATTTTTCCAAGGAGTAAAAGATGGAAGCGAATGTCTATGATAAAGGTCCAGCCCCCGATGCGTCTCAATTCAATAAGATTGGGAAACCTAAACCTCAGAAACCCAAAGCGCCGGCAAAAGGGGGTTGGGCAGAGTGGCTCGTGCCCGCCGCGCTGATCATGCTCAGCCTCATTCCGGTGATTGCCGGCGCCGTCCGCCTCACCGAGTTGACCGGCGGCTCGGAAGTCAGACCGGATAACGCCCGGTTCTTCGCCTCGCCTCTGCCCGTGGTGCTGCATATTTTCAGCGCCAGCCTGTACGCCATCCTGGGGGCCTTCCAGTTCGTCCCCAGTTTCCGCCGCCGGAGGCGAAGCTGGCACCGTGCTGCCGGGTGGTTCTTGATCCCGTGCGGCCTGGCCGCCGGGCTTTCGGGGCTGTGGATGACCCTCTTTTATCCCTGGCCTGAGGGCGATGGGGAACTCCTTTATGGGGTGCGGCTCCTGTTTGGGTCGGCCATGGTCGGGTCCATTATCCTCGGCATCGTCGCGATCCGGCAAAGGAACTTTGTCGGGCACGGCGACTGGATGATGCGTGGCTACGCCATCGGCCTGGGCGCGGGCACGCAGGTGCTGACCCTGTTGGCCGGGGAATTGATCGCCGGCCCGCCGAGTGAGTTCAGCCGGGCGCTGCTGATGGGGGCGGCCTGGGTGATCAATCTCGCCGTGGCCGAATGGATCATTCGCAAGCGCCCGGCCCGCCCAGCCCGCCCGGCCTCAGCCGTTGTTGCCCATCTGCGATGAGGTCAGCATAGATCGGGAAGATGAATACAGAGGGGCTGATTGACCTCTCTGCCAGCCACGCCGCTCATTTTTAAAATAAGGAAGGTTCTAAAATGAAAGCAGTTATCGCAACCCAATACGGCTCACCGGAAGTCCTTCAGCTCCAAGAGGTTGAAAAACCGGCCCCCAAAGACAATGAGCTGCTCATCAAAGTGTACGCCACGACCGTCAACGCCGGAGACTCTAGAATGCGCAGCTTTGACGTGCCGCCGCTGTTCTGGCTCCCCGCTCGCCTCACGTTGGGTTTCACCAAACCAAAACAGCCCATCTTCGGCATGGAACTCGCCGGTGAAATTGAAGCAGTCGGTAAAGAGGTAACCCGGTTCAAGGTCGGTGATCAAGTCTTTGCCTCGACCTTTGCGGCGAATTTTGGCGCCCACGCCGAATATAAGTGTCTGCCCGAAGACGGGGCGGTGGTCATAAAACCGCCGACTATGACTTATGAGGAAGCCACCACGCTTCCGATTAGCGCCAATACCGCCCTGTTTTTCCTGAAGGCAGGCCATATCCAACCCGGACAAAAAGTTCTCATCTATGGCGCCTCGGGGAGTGTCGGCACCTTTGCCGTGCAACTGGCCAAATACTTTGGGGCAGAAGTCACCGGGGTATGCAGTACCGGGAACGTAGCATTGGTAAAGTCGCTCGGCGCTGACCAGGTCATCGATTATACCCAGGAGGACTTCGCCAAAAACGGCGAGACCTACGATATTATTTTTGACACCGTGGGCAAGACGACGTTTTCCCAATGTAAACGTGCGCTGAAGAAGAATGGTTACTACCTGCATACGGTCATGGTGCTGCCAGAGATTAAGGGGCTTTGGTCTTCGCTGACCACCGGCAAAAAAGTGATAGGTGGGACAGCCGTCCCGCGCCAAGAAGCCCTCGGTTTTCTCAAAGAGCTGGTGGAGCTGGGCCGGCTGAAACCAGTGATTGATCGCTGTTATCCGCTGGAGCAAATGGTCGAGGCACACCGCTATGTCGAAACCGGACACAAAAAAGGGAATGTCGTCATCAGCCTGGAGCAGAATCATGGCAAATGAACATAACCCGGAACGTTATACAGGCCAGCCAATGGTCTATCAAATCAGGCTTAAGGGCCATCTGGGTCATCAGTGGGCGGACTGGTTTGGGGGGCTGACCCTCACCCTGGAAGCCAATGGCGACACGCTCTTAACCGGCCCGGTGGTTGATCAGGCAGCATTGTTTGGCTTGCTCAGAAAAATTCGAGACTTGGGGCTGCCCCTGGTCGAGGTGATTCAGATTAAGCCTTGAACAAGCTGTTAGGCAGTGGAAGGTATAAAAGGGGGCAGTGGTTGCAAAGTAAGTGATAGAGTCCTCAAGCTCCGCTTTGGACTCCTAAATCGTCACTCACAATTTAACCACTACCTAAAAGGGATTAGACGGATCGTCTAATCCCCAGGTAGACATAAACTATCAATAAGGTGACTACACATGAATACTCTGGCTTTCTCCTTCATTAGCGCCATCCTCATGGGACTTGGCGCAACGCTCACGTTTGATCTTTGGGCGCTGTTTCTCAACCATGCTTTTAAGATGACACCCTCCAACATCTGTCTGGTCGGGCGCTGGCTTCGTTACATGCCCGAAGGAATCTTTACCCATTCAAATATTGGCTCTGCCCCACGCAAAAGCGCAGAATGCACGGTCGGCTGGATCGCCCACTACATGATTGGTATCACCTTTGCCCTCGTTTTCGTGGCCTTAGCCGGCCACAACTGGCTGCAGCAGCCGACGCTGCTGCCGGCCCTCATCTTCGGGGTCGTCACGGTCCTGGCCCCCTTCGCCATCATGCAGCCTTCATTTGGGCTGGGATTTGCCGCCTCAAAACTGCCCAATCCAACACCGGCCAGAGTGCGGAGTTTGCTGAATCATACGGCGTTTGGGCTTGGTCTTTACCTTTTCGCCTGGTTGGTCAACTGGTTGCTACAGGTCTAGGCTCAACCCGGCATTCGACAGGAGCGAACAAAAAGCCCTGTTTTGGTTCCAAAGTGACAATTTTGTCCGGCTGAGGGGTGTCGGTACTACGATTGGCCGGGGTAGCGTCTTGCTGAAAAAGTGACAATGAGGAGAGTTTATCCGGGAACTGCTCAATCTTGCTCGAAACATCCGTTCTATTGAACACAAAGGAAGAGTGTGATAAGATAGGCAAGCTGCAAAATTCCCGAAGGTCTTTATTATCCCAGGAGTTGGGTGTAGGTATGAGCCAGCCAAGGGAGCCACGCTTAAGAAGCAAAGATGCGATCCTGGTTCACGCCAATGGCCGGCCGGTCGCCTACTTTAACACGCCCCTGCCCGGTTTTCTGGGCTGGCTGCTGCGCCTGGTAAAACGGATGCGGCACAAATGACAATAGATGATAAGCCATCCGACGGATGGCTTGTGCGACCCAACAATGAGTCATCCGAATAAACGGCTATTAATTTCTTCAAAGCCGTTCGTTCAGCTTTTAAGAGACCGGCTGAATTATTCGAGCTGCAATCAACTCGAAATGTCATAAACAAACAAGCGCACACGCTTTGCCGGTTCGTGCGAACTGGAGGTACCTTGAAAGTTCAACGTATTGTCGCCAACGTCAGAACAGTGGACCCAGCCCTGGCCGAGAAGTTTTACGGAGACATACTCGGTCTGGATCTGCTGATGGATATGAACTGGATACGAACGTACGGCAGTAAGACGAAGATGTCTGTTCAGGTCAGCTTCATGAGCGAGGGCGGGTCCGGAACATCAGTGCCTGATCTATCTATCGAAGTCGATGACTTGGACATCGCTTTCAGCAAACTCAAGAAAGGCGGTTTCGAGATTGAATACGGCCCAGTTGTCGAACCTTGGGGCGTGCGTCGCTTCTTTGTCCGTGACCCGTTCGGGCGCCTCGTGA
>JAHDWA010000061.1 GCA_023382535.1 Anaerolineae bacterium
AAGTGAACTTCCAGCGCCTTTTCGCCGGGCCAGGGCGGGGTAAAGATGCTGCACCCTTGGGTCAGGTCAAATATCCTGGCCTCGGTCATTGTTTTGATGAATTGTTCTCGATCCATAGATTTCCCCTTTGAAATAGTCAACTTAAAACCCATACTTCTCCGCATACGCCACGAGAGCATCCTCAAAAATGCTCATCGGCGGGCTGACCACACCGGCTCCGACCTGCCCGATGCCGGGGTCTTTGTGGGCCACCCCGGTGTTGACCCGCGGCGGCATGCTCTTTTCGACCACCTTGCGGATGTCTATACCGGTAGGCGTGCCTCTAAAGTCCAACTGCGGGATGGTAAAATATTTATGCTCGGTGTAGGTTATCTCGTACATTTGTAAGGTGGTATTGATGGCGTCTTTGGGCGTGCCGCTGATAAAAGTGACAATGGCAGGCGCCCCGGCCATGGCAAAACCGCCGATGCCGGTTGTTTCGGTGATGGTGCTGTCGCCGATGTCCGGGTTGGCGTCTTTTTCGGTAAAACCGGGGAAGTACAACGCCTTGACCCGGCCGGCCGGGCCGGTGAACCAGCGGTCGCCCAGGCCGCTGACCCGGATGCCGAAATCGGTGCCGTTGCGGGCCATGGTCGTCACAATGGTGCTGCCCTCGATCCCATGAGCGGCGTCGGCCATCGTTTTGCAGGCAGCCATGACCGGATTGAGGATGCTCAGGGCATTCTCGCCCAGGAAGCGGATGATCTCGGCGGCAGTGGCGCTGTCTTTGGCCACTTTCACAATAGAGGGAGCCAGGGCATTGGTATAAATCAAAGAGCCGGCGTCCATGCGATTGTGCGCATCGTCGCCCATTTGCAGCGACTTGGCGATAATGGTCCTCAGATCAAGCCCCTCGCTCACTTGCAGCGCCTCGTGGAGAACCGGCCCCATGACCTCGTTCATCCAGCCCAGCCGGGAGATGACTTCCTGGCTGTAAGCGCCCATGCGCAGCACTTTGCCCCGCCCTTCATTTAGGCTGGAATAGGCTTTGTTGCCGTGCGTCTTGTTTTCGACGATGTAGACCAGCATCGAAGGGGACAGTAAACCGGCCATCGGGCCAACGGCGTGATGATGGTGGCAGGGTTCAAAATCAATCTGGCCGGCTTTGATCAGGCTCTCGGCTTCTTTTTCATCTTTGGCTTTGCCCTCAAAGATGAGCGCCCCGATCGCTGCCCCGCGCATCGGTCCTGCCATTCGCTCCCAGGTAACCGGCGGGCCGGCGTGTAATAACAAATTTTCGCGCATCCCCGGAACCACGTCCAAAGCTCTGCCTAGCCCCACCAAGACGGGTCGGGCTTCCATCATCCGATTTGTCGCTTCGAGATTCGCTTTTTCTATATCCACAGGTTATTCCCTCCTAAGAAAATAGTAGACGGCCTGCACTTGCGTGAGGCGAGTGTAGACAGGGGTAATGCATCCCTGCGACCTTGCTACCCTGCTACCTTGCTACTTTTCATTCGTTCCAAGATTGCCATTAATTTCTCGTTGCCGCCGGCAGGAGGACGCCACTCTACCTGGATAACGGGTGCATCCTGGGCGTTCAAGCTCTCGGTGAATGACTCCACCCCGACATTGATGGCCGCCAGAGGTTGTTGGAGCACGGCCAGGTCTACCTCTTTTGAAGATGCCGTTGGCGGTTGGCTGGCGGGCCGGTTAAGCGCCTGAATAAGCTGGCCCACGTAACGCACGGCGACCTCGTTATTGGTTTCGACCCGCGCCCCGGCTGCCTTGAGCTGCTCCACCTGCTTATTGAATCCCTGGGGGTCCTCGTCGGTGCCGACCACTACGGCGACCACATCCAAATGCCGTCCGGCTTCTTTCGCCTGGGCAATGGCTTGGGCAATCGCCGGGCCAAGTTCACCAGCCGGATCGGGGTGAGCGCCGTAGCCCAGGACGACATCCAGCAGGATAACGGCGACTTCCGGGTTGGCGGCTTCTTGCTGTAAGCGGCGGATGCGCAGGTCATTATCCATCATCGGGTGCAGGCGGCCGACGGTAAATTCATCTTCGCCCAGGTCAACGATAGTATTGGCCTGGCTGACCAGGGAGTTTTCCAGGCGGTTTTGACCTTTCTTAAGGGGAGCATTAGAGTAGACGGCGGGCAGGTAATCTTGCAGGATGAGTAGGGCTTCGTAAGCCAGCGTGCCGCCGGAGAAGAGGCCGCGCAGGTAGCACTGGTCCGGCGCAAAGCGGCTGAGGTCGAGGCTGGCGTCACTTTTTTCAACAGGCATTGCGGCCAATTCCACGGCCAGGGTAGCGGCTTCATCCAGGGTGCGGACAAAATGAAGATTTCCCAGCCGCCGAGCAGGGGGAACATAACCAATGAAGTCTATGACGACGGGCTTGCCAGTCGCCTGGGCTGCTTGGAGCAAATCCTCCGCTACTTGGGCCGCCGGTGGTTTAGAAACGAGAATAATAACCTTTGTTTCGGAGTCACGGCGAAAAAGATCAAGCGCCTGGCGGACCGTCGCCGCGCCCACCGCCTCGGAAAGATCGCGCCCGCCGGTACCGAGGGCATGGGTCAGGCCGCCGCCCAACTGGTGGACTCGTGAGCTAATCTGCTGCAAGCCGGTTCCTGCCGCAGCAACCAGGCCAATCGGTCCCCGCCGTACTTTGTTGGCAAAGCCCAGGCCGATGCCATTGACGATAGCCGTGCCGCAGTCAGGCCCCATGACCAGCAGCCCTTTCTCGGCGGCCGTCAGTTTGAGCGCTACTTCGTCCTCCACGGCGACATTATCGCTAAACAGGAAAACATTCTTGTCCAGACTGAGGGCCTCGCGGGCTACGCCGGCAGCGTAGCGGCCCGGTACCGAGACCAGCACCCAGCGCGCCTCAGGCAGCATTTTGGCCGCCGTTTCTAGGCTCTTAGGCAGATAATCCTGGCCGTCGCCGGCGCGTTTACGAGTTAGAAGCCTGTCCACCTGGGCCAAAGCGCCTTGAGCGGCAGCCTCGTCTTCAGCCCGGACGACGATGACCAGGTCATCGGCCCCGGCGGCCTCGGCCTGGGGCACGAGCAAATCACTCTGAGCCAGAAGCTCTTTATTCGCCTCGGTCCCCATAATCACCCCGGTGTCGAGAACACCGGGCAGGTCGCTGAGCGAGCGCTGCAACTGCATGAGCACCACTGAGTCGTAATAAGCGCCAGACCGAATTTCTACTTTAATTGCTGTCACGATAACCTCCATAAACCTCGGCTAACCGGGGCAGGAATTGACGTTTTGATCCCTAGACCAGGGTTCTCCGCTCCCGGTCGTAATTTTGGCCCAGGAAAGCAGGCTCCCTGACCCACTTAAAAGCAGGCATCATGACCAGGATCGTGGCGATGTAGGGGAGCATCAGGAGAAACTGGTAGGGGATGCTCGTTCCCTGGACCTGCACTCTAAAGGACAGGACTTCTATTCCGGCGAAGAAAAGGGAGCCAAGGAAGATCAGGTGAGGACTCCAGCCGCCAAAAAAGGTCAAGGCAATTGCCAGCCAGCCTCTGCCCCGGACAATTCCCTCGGTAAAGGTTCCGGTATAGACCATCGGGAGATAAGCGCCGGCAAGACCCATCAGCATCCCCCCTATAATCGCTGTCGTGTAGCGCATGGCTAAGACATTCACCCCCAGGCTGTCCGCCGCCATTGGGTTCTCCCCCACCGCCCTCAGTTCCAAGCCGATGCTTGTCTTATACAAAAGATAGTACAGAAAGATGGACAAGAGGATAGCCAGGTAAACCAGCCAGTTCTGGTTGAAGAAGAGTTCGCCGAGGATTGGTATTTGACTCAAACCTGGTATTGGCACGTCCTGGAGCGTTGGAATTAAGGGGGGCACCAGGGTTACACCAATGACCAACTTGTAGAGGAGGGTTGATAAACCGACCCCAACAAAGAAGAGCGCCAGGCCAATAACAAATTGGTCCATTTTTAGAGTCGTGGTAAAAAAGGCGAGCGCCAGGCCAAACAGGCCGCCGGCAAGCATCGCCAGCAAAACGCCATACAGTAAGCTGCCAAAAAGATAGGTTCCGAGAAACCCTACCGAGGCTCCCACAAGCATAATTCCTTCTTGGGCGACGTTAAAAACGCCGGTTCTGCCCCCGAGCATGGTTCCCTGGCTGGCCAGGACATAAGGAACCAGGGTGAGCAGAACCAGCTTGGCAAAAGTTACTCCCTGTATCTGATCCACGCGCTATCGCCTCCTGACCACATCTGATAAAAGAACAAAAAGCAGAACCAGGGCCTCGACAATAAACACGATCTCGATCGGGATCATCAATGTTCGCTGCATGGCGCTGGCGCCCACTTCGAGGACGGCGATGAAGAAAGCTATAAAAGGAACGGCCAGGTTATTGCCCTTGGCAATGAGACCAATGATGATTCCCAGAATCAGGTAGTTTGATTGCAGCCCTTCGATCAAACGGTGCTGGGTTCCGGCTACCTCGATCGCTCCCGATAGACCGGCCAGCCCGCCGGCCAAAACCAGGGAAAGAACAAACATCCTGCGGACATTTATCCCATAGACCAGGGAAGCCCGTGGATTTGCCCCGGTGGCGATAAGCTCATACCCGGCAGTTGTTCGGTTTGTATACACATAAACAGCGGCCAGCACTAAAACAGCCAAAAGGATACCGGCGTTCAGGGGTGGGTTTGAAACCAGTAAAGGCAGCCAGCCCCCTTCGCCGATAGGGATGGTTGTGGGATGTCCGGCAGCGGTGTCGGGCCACACTTCGGTCGCAACGTAATTGATGAGACTGAAGGAGACAAAGTTTAGCAGGACAGTGGTCAGAATCTCGTTCATCCTGAAGCGGTAGAGCAGCCAGGCTGGAATTGCTCCCCACAACGCCCCAAATAGAATCCCGGCCAGCAGCACAAAGGGGAGTAACAGGAACGATGGCAGACCGGCAAACAGGATGCCGACGGCAGTCGCTCCAATCGCACCGACGATGAGTTGCCCCTCGCCTCCAATATTGAATTTGCCGGCAGCTAACGGCACGGTGAAGGCCAGGGCTTGCAGTGACAAGGGTACGAACTTGAGCAAGGTCTGGACAAAGCCGTTGGCGCTCCTGAAAGAGGTGAACAGGATCGTACTGTAGGCCCTGGTCACGTCGAAACCCATCAAAGCTATAAATATTCCGGCGGCAATTAAAGAGGCTGCTACCGCGATCAGGTAGGGGATGAGTCTTCTTAGCTGGCTGCCTAGATTAAAACCCGTTGGAGGGGTGTGCTCACGCAGTTGTTCTGATACCACTCATCATCCTTCCTATTTCATACTTATCAAACTCACTTCGGGTGAGAATGCCCACGATTTCGCCGCGGTAGATGACCGCGATCCGGTCGCATAGGAGAAAAAGCTCGTCCAGGTCTTCGGACAGCAGCAGGGTGGCCAATCCCTGCTGCTTCCCCTCCAGGAGCTTGGAGTAGACAAAATCCATGGAGGGTATGTCCAAGCCCCTGGTCGGGTTGTGGGCCACCAGAAATTTGCTGGGGCGGGAGAAAGCCCGGGCAATCATGACCCGCTGGATATTTCCCCCGGAGAGGTTGGCAGCTACTTCTCCTGGCCCTGATGTCCTGATATTGTACTCGCTGATGAGTTTCTGGCTTATCCGAAAAATAGCAGGCCAGTTGAGAAAATTTCTCTTGCTGTACGGCTCCTGCCGCTGAAAACCCAAAATCAGGTTTTGAGCTACGGTAGCCTTCGGCAGGAAGCCGTCATGCAGCCTATCTTCGGGAATATAGGTTACGCCTTGCGCCAACAACCTGGCGATGCCTGTTTCAGCCACATTGGCCCCCTCAATCAAGACTTGACCCCCGGCAAGGGGTCGAATACCGATCAGACTTTCGGCGAGTTCCCGCTGTCCATTTCCGGCAACCCCGGCAACCCCGAAAATCTCTTGTTCGTGGATTTGAAAAGAACAGGGTTTGATCAGGGAGCTGCCATCCTCGTTGACTACCTGCAGCCCCTCAACCTGTAGAATGGCCCGCTGACCTGCTGCCCGGGCTGGTATATCGCCGGCCTGTTGGGAGAACAAGATACTTTTCTTGATATCCAGTTCTTCGCCGACCATCCCTCTGACAAAAGCCTCCTCCGAGGCTTCATCACGCCGTAGCGTCAGGATATTTTTGCCATCCCTGAGCACGGTGATCCTGTCGCAAACACTCAGAACTTCTCTGAGTTTGTGGGTGATGAAAACGATACTCATGCCTTCGTCTACCATCACCCTCAAGGATTTGAAGAGAACATCTACCTCTTGAGGGATAAGATTGGTGGTTGGTTCGTCCAGGATCAGAATTTTGACCCCCCGGTAGAGGGCTTTGAGAATCTCAACCTTCTGTCTTGTTCCCATCGGCAGCTCTTCAATCACCGTCTGAGGATCCACCTCCAGCCCGAACCTTTTAGCAAGGTCCTTGATCCGTTTGGCTTCGTCCTCCAGGTTCAAGGTAAACTTGTTCTTCACCGGCGTTCCCAGCACCACGTTTTGCGTCACGGTGAAACTTTTGACCTGGAGGAAGTGCTGGTGAACCATGCCAATGCCAAGTTGGATGGCATCTCTGGGCGACAGGATCTCCACTTTTTGCCCATGCAGGTAAGTTTCACCCGCATCCGGCTTGTAGAGACCGTACAGGATGTTCATCAGCGTAGTTTTACCGGCCCCATTCCCCCCCAAAAGCCCGTGAATCTCGCGGTTATTTAACTGGAAGCTGGCGTTATCCAAAGCGGCGGCTGTCTCAAAGACCTTCCGGACGCCGGTCATCTGGAGTATGGTTGAGTCTTTCATTAGCTACCAAACCCCGCAGGGTAAGCTGTCCAAGTCTAATTTATTCGATAGGCGTGTTATCTTTGGCGACTTCGATCTTGCCATCCCTTATGTCAGCGACGATCTTTTCCATCTCGCTGTTTAATTCACCCGAGACGTTCTTGAGGGGGAACTGAACCGCCACTCCGGTGTCGAAACCCAAGAGATAGTAGCCGCCCTTTTCGCCGTTCATCGTTTTCTGAACAATCTCCTTGAGCGGTCCGGCGAAGTCATAGATGAGCGAGGTGATATAATGTTCAGGAGCATAGGCAGTCTTGTCGGTATACTTGGCCGTCACTAACACCTTTTTATCAGTGGATGCCTTGACTGCTTCAAAGAGGCCGAACATGCCCAGGTTGAGAGAACCGATGATGACATCCACATCCTCCGCGATCATCGCGTCGGCCACTGCTCTGGCCTTGGTGGGATCATTGAAATCGCCGGCCCAAACCGGCTTTACTTCCACATTTAACCCCTGGTCTTTAATCGCTTGCTCTACAGCGTGGAATTCGGCATTCGAGAAGGGTAAGGTCAATCCGCCCAGGTAGCCGATTTTGCCTGTCTGGGATTGTTTCGCCGCCAGAGCGCCCAGTGCATAAAAACCGACATGGAAGTTTCTGTCTATAATCCACAGGTTAGGCGGAGCGCCTTCTACCGGGGCATCAGTCTCGGCGATGAAGGTGATATTCTCAAACTGCTTGGCCAGGTCTTGCGTTTGGGTGATATACTGGCCGCCATGCGTCCAGATGATGCTAAAGCCATTATCTATGTATTCACGCATCACCCGGTCCACATCCGGCACCTGGACACTCTCGGAATAAGCCACCTCAGCTCCCAGGTCTGCCTGAACCGAGGTGACGGCAATGTAGCCGAGCGTGTTATAATCGGCGTCGGTAATAACGCCCGGGAAAATTGCGGCCAGCTTAACTGCCTCAGTCTTCGCTGGGGCTGCTTCCGGAGCGGCGGGCGCAGCACCGCATTGGGCAGCTACCATAGAGATAACAACCAGAAACGCCACTAACCCAAAGAATTGTTTGCGCATAGTTTTTCCTCCTTCAACTTTTTACAGTAGTAAAAATAATTTACATCCAATTCAATACATGGTATGCTGGTAGGATCATTAATGCCCTTTGCGGGAGGTTTGTTTTATGATTCTTGTCACCGGCGCTGCGGGTAAGACCGGCCGGGCCGTTATCCGAATGCTGGCCGATCAGGGAAAAACTATCCGGGCACTGGTCCACCGGCATGAGCAGGTTCAGCCAATCAAAGAACTGGGCGCACAAGAAGTAGTTGTCGGGGACGTGCGCTCTCAACCGATTATAGACCAAGCCGCCCGTGGAGTCCAAGCTGTTTACCATATCTGCCCCAATATGAGTCCCGACGAAATCGCTATCGGCCAGGCCGTGATCAGGGCTGCCCGTGCCAGCGGCGTTGAACACTTTGTCTACCATTCCGTTCTCCATCCCCAAGCCGAGGCCATGCCGCACCATTGGCAAAAGCTGCGCGTTGAAGAGCAGCTATTTGAGTCCGGCTTGCCTTACACCATCCTGCAACCCGCCGCCTATATGCAGAACATCGCGGCCCATTGGGATCAGATTTTAGAGCAGGGCCGATACCTTGTGCCATACACTGTAGAAACCCGGCTGGGTATGGTTGATCTGGAAGACATCGCTGCTGCTGCCACTGTCGTCCTGACCCAGCCGGGCCATACGGGGGCTACCTATGAACTGGCCGGAGCGGAAGTGCTGAGCCAGAAGGAGGTAGCTGCTATTTTGAGCCAGCAGCTAGGCCGTCCGGTTCAGGCCGAGACCATGTCTCTTGAAGCGTGGGAAGAGGGAGTTCGGATTGCTGGGCTGGGTGACTATCAAGTTGAGACTTTGATCAAAATGTTCCGCTACTATGAGCGCTACGGTTTTGGGGGCAACCCCCATATCCTGACCTGGCTGCTCGGCCGCCCACCGGCGACCCTGGCCGACTTTGTCAAACGAACGGCGCAGCAGCAGCCCGGTTAAGCGCAGTACTGCAAAAGTGTTGTTCCCCTCTCAACTCAAATTGGCCTGGCTTAACCTGTTGAGACTCTCGACGTGACTGGGGTCGTAGGCATCGCCAAATTTAGTCTTAGGCAGGCTCTCCTTTTTTAGCATGAGTTCTTCATATTCGCTGTCGCTGACCATGGCCACACAGCGGCCAATACTGGCCTCGCCATCCACCAAGCGCCAGGGGAAAAAGCCAAGGGTAACACGGCGGTTGAGCAGTAAGTCAATGTCGCCCCCAATACATTCGGCGTGAATGATGCCGTAAGGAAACATTTCGATGTGCATGAGCTGGTACTTGCTGTCGTCGAAATGCTCGGCCAGCGGTTTATTGAACTTCTTGCGGAAAACTTTATCAGCCTGGCGGGCCTGGCGAGGCATCCAATCGCGAATGATGGTGTTCATGGGATGATCGGCGCTGCCGCAGTCCACGCCGATCCAGCGCAGTTTTTTGGCCTTACACCACTCGGCAAACTCGCGGTCAGGGCCGGGATGCTTGACCATGTAGCGGATTTCGTCGGCGGTAGGTTGATCCCAGCCAAAGTGATGATAGCCGGTGTGAACGATAAGAATATCCCCTTCTTTCACTTCAACCTTGGCCTCGAACATTTCGCTGGTATAAACATCATAATCACCACAAACATCGCTCAGGTCAACAATCACCCCTTCGTGAAACAGAAAATCCATATCCAACTCGGCCATATCCTTGCCGGGAGTGTAAAAGTGAATTTCACCATCCAGGTGAGTCCCCAGATGGTTTGAGTGAGTCAGAAGTTGGCCGTTAGCGCCATTGGGGGCAAGCCGCTTGAAATACTTTACCTGTAAGGGTTCGTAAGTGGGCCAGGGGGGCGTACCAATGCCCAGAGGGATAGTGAGATCAATTAATTTCATCCTTATATCTCCTTTAACAAACAGATTTTTTAAAGACAATGCTTATCTAATGGCTTTTGAAGAGGAAATTCTACCGGTTTTGAAAATCAAAACTCGTTAGGCTGGTCCACCCAATAAAAAAGACCACGTTCCATGGAGAGCGTGGTCGTTATCAGAATAGCAATCTGGCTATAATGATCGCCGTTGATTGACATTCTCTCCGCTTCGAGAGCGTACACTTCACTTCCTACAGCCTTCATCTTACTCCTGCCGCACGAGTTTTTTAAGTGACAGATGTCCTGTTTCTGGGTGATAGATGTCATTTTGCCAAATATAGGATAAATGGGCAAGTTGCTGTATCTGGATTATGCCTGTAAAATGCCATCTCTAGCCAATAGACAAAAACAGTGGGGGATTTGCTTTGAAAGTCAGACTTGCCACCTCAAACGATAAGCTCTTAGGCACCTTAGAGGCCCAGTTTGAAGCTGTCAATGCGCAGCTTCACGCCTTTATCCCCGAAGAGGGACGTTTTGAACGGCTCCGCCGCGACATGGCTACCCTTGAGCGCCGCTTCCCGGACCCGGCTATGCGCCCTCCTCTATATGGGGTACCGATTGGGGTCAAGGATATTTTTCACGTGGATGGACTGCCGACCCAGGCCGGCTCTCGCCTGCCCTCGCACCTGTTGAGTGGTCCAGAAGCGGAGTGTGTAACGCAGTTGAAGGCAGCGGGAGCACTGATATTGGGCAAAACGGTGACGACCGAGTTTGCCTATTTTGCCCCTGGCCCAACCCGTAACCCGCATAACCTTAACCATACGCCGGGCGGGTCGAGCAGCGGTTCGGCGGCGGCAGTGGCGGCATGCCTGTGCCCGCTGGCCCTGGGGACGCAGACGATTGGTTCGATAGTTCGCCCTGCTTCATTTTGCGGCGTGGTAGGGTTCAAGCCGACCTCTGGCCGGGTTTCTACCACCGGGGTGATTCCTCTTTCCCCTTCCCTCGATCATGTTGGTTTTTTTGCCCAGGATTTGGCCTTTGCCGCCGTCGTGGCCGGTATCATTTGCCGTGATTGGGACAGCCAGAAATTGCAGACCGATCCGCCTGTCCTGGGTGTCCCCGTCGGACCTTATTTGCAGCGAGCCAGCCAGGAAGCCCTGGCTCATTTTGAGGCCATGCAGCAGAAGCTGGAGCAGGCCGGGTTCGAAATCCGACAGGTGGAAGCCATGCCCCATTTTGAGCAAATTGCGGAGCAGCATGTCAGCCTGGTGGCGGCTGAAGCGGCTCGGGTTCATCAGGAGTGGTTTGCCCGCCATGCCGACCTCTACCATCCTAAAACTGCGGCCTTAATTCAGCGGGGACAGGGGATTCCGGCGGAGCAGATGAGTCGCTACCGGGCTGGGCGGGACGAGCTTCGCGCTCACCTGGAAGCGTTGATGGCCCAGTATGACCTGTCGGCCTGGATTTCGCCGGCGGCGGTAGGAACTGCGCCGCCTACCCTGGACAGCACCGGCGACCCCATTATGAATCTGCCCTGGACCTATGCCGGGCTGCCTGCGGTTAACTTACCGGCGGGTTTCTTGCAAAACAAGCTGCCTCTCGGCTTGCAGCTTGTGGCCGGTTGGGATCAGGATGAAAAGTTGTTGGGCTGGGCAGATCGGATTGCGCATGCGGTTCTCCTGGCTGAAAATGTTGCTGCACCTTGCTCCACTTGCCCTTACGTGGCTGAGTGCCCTTACCTGGGGGAGCCGCTTCATTTTCATCCTGTTACGGCTCAATCCTGATTTTTTGAATGTCATTACAACTCACCTCAGTCTGTTTGCCAACCATAAAATTACGAATATAATGGCCTGCACATTCACCAAAAATTGAAATTCCAATAAGTAGGACAGCGTTCTCTTGGAGTGAATAGCCCCTGGCAGGTTTGTTGGGTATTTATTGCCTCTTGCCTAACAGCCGCCTATGAATTTGGGTCCCTTCTTTTCTGCCGATACTGCTGCCCAACTGAATACCGGTAAGTGGACTGCCGATGATGAGGCAGTCCGTTTGACATCACTTTGGGTTAACCACAGCGAAAGGAGCGAGGAGTTTCTATGGTCGCAAGAATGTTCTCTTGGCTGGCCGGCCTGACCCTGGTTCTGGTCTTTTTGGTTATTATCAGCCCAGACCTGTTTCGGGGATACGTCTTCAGTGAAGACCGGCGCAGCAGCGGCAGACGAGTCTATGAAACCTACTGTATCGGCTGCCACGGGCAAAATGGTTTAGGAGATGGGGAGGCGTCTATTTTTCTCAACCCTAAACCCAGGAATTTTGTCAACGGCCAATTCAAATTTTTCTCTTTTGGCGAGCCGGGGCCGTTCCCCTCGGATGACAGCCTCAAGATTACCATTCGCAACGGTATTCAAGGCTCGGCAATGCCTGCTTTTCCCCTCCTGACTGACCAGGAGATCAGCGATGTCACCACCTATCTCAAAAGTCTGCGTCAAGGGGGGTGGATTGAACCCGAACCCATCCAGGCCGCGGCCGGCTTGACTCTTATTGAAGGCACCACGGCCGCCGAAATATTCAACAATGCGGGTTGCAACACCTGCCACCAGTTTGATCCCCTGGGCGCAGTGGGCGGGGTCGGGCCGAATCTTACCCAGGTCGGCGCTCGTCTCACGGTGGACGAGATAAAAGAGTCCATCGTCAACCCCGCGGCTGTGACTGCCGCCGAATGTCCGGCTGGCCCCTGTCCCCAGGGAGTCATGCCTCAGAACTTCAAAGACCGGCTGGCGCCGGAACAAATTGATACCCTGGCCAATTATTTAGTAGAGCAAAAGTAACAAGGAGGAAAGATAAGATGACCGTCGCTGTCGCTGCAAAAAGAGGGGCAAAACCGCTGGCCCCACAACCCTTAATCAACTTGGGGTTAGTCAAGTTTCACATGGCCGCCGGTTTTATCTTTTTAAGCATTGCCATGTTATGGGGAATTTTCTACGCGCTTCAGCTTAACAATTTGTACCCGTTCCCCGGCATCGAGCTTTTTTCGCCGGGCCGGGTGCGGATGGTTCACACCAATGGGGTTGCTTACGGATTTATTGTCAACGTTTTTCTGGCGGCACTCTACTGGGCGGTGCCACGCTTGACCCAGCGCCGGGTGCTAAGCGATTTACTGGGCTGGTTGATTTTTTGGGTCTACCTGTTCATTATCCTCTGGACGGTGGTGGGTATCCATCTCGGCTACGCCCAGGCGGTCGAATGGGGCGAAACTCCCGGCGCTTTTGCCGCCAACGGGAGCTGGCTCTTTCCTATTGACGAGTTGGTGATGGTCGGTCTGGTTTTGATTGCCATCCAATTTCTGACCCCCATATTCCAATTTGGCAGCAAGCAGCCGATGTATGTCAGCCTGTGGTACTTCTCGGTGGCTTTCATCTGGGTTATTTTGACCTACGCCATGGGCAACTACCTGCCGGAGTTCATCCCCGGCGCCGGCGGGGCTACCTTTGTCGGGCTGTTCATCCACGATCTGGTCGGGCTGCTGGTGACGCCGCTCGGTTGGGGCATGATGTACTACTTTGTGCCCTCGCTGTTGAAAAAGCCAATCTGGAGCCATGCCGTTTCGCTGCTGGGTTTTTGGGGACTGGCTTTCTTCTACCCGCTGCAAGGGGTGCATCACTTCATTTATAGTACCATCCCCATGTTCGCCCAGTTTGGGGCCGTTGTCTCTACCGTCGCCATTGAAATTATGGTCGTCACCGTTTTCATTAACTTCTTTATGACTCTGCGGGGCCGGGAGATTGCCCCGGTCACTAATATGCCCATTCGCTGGTTCTACACCGGTATGGTCTTTTACGTCATTACCTGTATCCAGTGCGCGGTGCATGTGCAGTTTTGGGCGCAGGAGTTTGTCCACTTCACCGATTGGGTGGTGGGCCATGCTCATCTGATTATGTTCGGCACTTTTGGTTTCTGGCTCATTGGGATCACCACCGACCTGTGGCCGCGGGTCGTGGGCCGGAAAAACTGGTGGTCGCCTGCGTTACACGAGGCGGTCTTCTGGATGTGTACCATTGGCCTGGCCTCGATGTTTGTGGCGCTGACTTCTGCCGGTTTGGTTGAGGGCTACCTGTGGAAGGGCCTGGCTCCCTGGGAAGTGTCGCTGCAATCGGTGCGGCTGATCTGGCTGTTCCGCACCGCGACCGGCCTGCTGATGTTTGCCGGCGTGCTGCTCTTTGCTTTCAATATGTATATGACCGCCACCACTCCCGAAGGTGAAGAGGCCGCGCTGGGTTTGAAAGCAGCGGCTCCGGCCAAGTAAGAAGAGGAGAGTTCTCAATGGAAAACACGATTGAAAAATTTCAGTTTATCTTCCTGGTAGCGGGGATTGGCTTCTTCGTGCTGGCTTTTGTCGTCTCCGGCGTGGTTACGGTCAACGCCTTGACCAATTTGCCTTACACCCCCCTGGATGAGCTGTCACAGGATGTCAGCCCCTACTTTACGGCGCTCTCCAAACAGTACCCGGAGCAGTTTGAAAAGTATTATCCGGGTGGTCCTACCCCCGAAAATTACCGCGAGGCACTTTTATTGGCCCGTAACACCTACATCGGCGAAGCCTGCTGGCACTGCCACTCCCAGCAGGTGCGGCCCGTGGCTAACGAAGATGTCCGCTTTGGCCCTGTTTCCACCGCCGCCGAGCAGCAGCACGAGCTGATGATGCCGCAGTTGATGGGTACGCGCCGGGTCGGGCCTGACCTCTCCCGCGAAGGCGGCTTCCGTTCCAACGACTGGCATGCCGCCCATTTCTACAATCCCCGTTCAGTCGCGCCCACCTCAGTCATGCCCAGCTATACCTGGTTCTTCGACGGGCAGCAGCCCAACAAAAAGGGCCTGGCCATGATTGCCTACATGCAGTGGTTGGGGACTAACGTAGAACGATGATGCGAAGAGTAGGACAAACTTAAATTTGTCCTACAAAGCTGTTAGGAGTTGTCATGATGACAAAAAATCGGTTCAAAGACGGTAAGTTTATCTCGGTGGTGGTGGTAGCGGTTACGGTTGGCGCTGCCGGTCTAACCTTCTTGTTTAAGCTCTACGAATTTGTGGCCGCCTCGACCACGGGCGTGCTGCCCGGCATCGTTACGGCCACGGTTTTGCCCTACTTCTTTATCAGCGGCGGCTTTTTGCTCCTGGCTGCCTGGGCCTGGGCGGGTGGGCACTACAAAAACATCGAAGGCGTCAAGCGCGATATGCTGGAGCAAGAAGAGGCCTATGAAAAACTGGATGAACAGCAGCTCTTCTACAAGGGATAAGGGGATAAAACGATGAGACAACCTACACAGAAACTGATTATTTTTGCTCTGGTAGCCCTGGGCGCCGGTTATGCCGTTTCTTTTGTAGTCATGACCTTTATTTTGGACGCTCCCCTGCGCCTCTATGGTTTTGGCAATTTAACCCTGGTGGCTCTGTTAGTCGCCTTCCTGCTCGTCGTTTGGCTCGATAAACCCATGGATTTGGGGGTTTTCAAATGGCCGGCGGCCAAACCAAGGACTGAAAAGAAGAGCGCTGAAGCTGTTGCCAGCCACCCTCAAGCCGGTCAAGAGGAGGCGGGGCTGCAAATTCAAATACCCAAGGGGACGATGTTCCCGCACGAAACACCTTCGGAGCATTGGGACGTTAATTTTGGCGACGGCAAGCAGGTCTATCAGGGCGCTGATCTGCCGGTCTGGATTTTGGCCGGCTGGGCCGCCTTTATTATCTGGGCGGTGATTTACCTCATCTCCGGCCTGCCGACCTTTCACTACTAAAGTGTGGCATGCACCCGCACCATCTCCCTGATGACTTCAGTTTTTTCCTGTTGTTGACCACCGGCCTGTTGACCGGCCTGAGCCACTGCGTGGGCATGTGCGGTCCCCTGGTGGGCGCATTTACCCTGCGCCGCCGGGCTGAGCGCCAGGAAATTTCCACGCCTTTGCTGCTATTTCAAACAGGCCGGATTACCACCTACATGGTCCTGGGCGTGGCGCTCGGCGGGCTGGGTTCGCTGCTGGAGGGGAGTATCTCGCTGGCAGGCTGGCAGGGAGGGCTGTCGGTGGTCTTGGGCGTGGTGATGGTACTGCTTGGCTTAAGCTTAATGGGACTCCTGCCCGTGCTGCGCTGGCCGGCAGCAACGGTCCTGGCCCGCCCGGTGAGCGGCTGGCTGAAGTACTGGCTGGCCTCACCCCACCCGGCCGCACCTTTTGCCCTGGGCGTGGTTAACGGCCTGCTGCCGTGCGGGGCCGTTTATGCCATGGGAGTATTGGCCGCTACCAGCGGCGACCCGTTCAAAGGTGCGACGGTGATGCTCATCTTTGGCCTGGGCACGCTGCCGGCTATGGTAGGGATTGGCCTGGCCGCGGCTTGGCTGAGCCTCCGCTGGCGGACTGGTTTTTACCGGGCAGCAGCCCTGTTGGTCGTTATAGTTGGATTACAGTTGGCTCTGCGCGGCCTGGCGGTCAGCGGCCAATTTCCTCACGCGGCGATTGGAAGTGTGATGTTGTGGTAGAATCAGCGGATCGGCGAATGTTGTTGGGCGAGTTTTGAGGGTGTGACTTATGGCGGTTCAAATCCAAAATCTCAACCCCCAAATCTCCACGCCTCAACCTGAAAATCAAGATTCGTCAGAAACCCAAGCGCGCTGCGCGTTGTGCGGTCTGCCAGCGCCCCGCCATCTCGCCGAGACGTTTAACGGCGAGCTGTTGACTTTCTGCTGCTACGGCTGCCGCCATATTTACGAAGTGGTTGCCCCGGAACTGGCGAAAGGTGTGGATTTACGCCAGGCCATTGGCCGGGCCGGATTGGATCTCAACGCCCCCTGCTGCCGAGGCGCTATCCAGGGCGACCCGGCCAAAGAAGCAGCCCGCCTCCTCTCACGCTTGATGCTCAATGCCTTTCTGGCCATGATGGTCATGGCGCTCAGCCTGGCTCTCTACTCTGATTTCTTTTTTACTTCCTGGGGACAACTGGGCCAGGGAACCCGCTCGATGTTGCAGGCGATTGCCATGCTCTTTGCGACCCCGGCGGTGCTGCTGCTGGCTCTGCCTATCCTGGAGGATGCCATTTTTACCTTCCAGGTTTACCACCGTCTGACCACCAGCGCCCTGATTGCTCTTGGCAGCCTGGCCGCCTATGGCTTATCGGTTTATGCCACCTTTATCGGACAGGGCCAGGTTTACTTTGACACGGCCACCATGACCCTGCTTTTGGTGACTCTGGGCCGCTGGCTCGACGCCAAAACCCAGGTCGAGAGCGCCAAAGCCCTGGATGAGCTGCTCGCCCGCGCGCCCGCCGAAGCCAGCTTGATAACCCCCTCCCCAACCCTCCCCCTTCAGGGGGGAGGAAGTCAGGGAGGGGGTGAAACCCGTGTTCCCGTTGACCAACTCCAGGTTGGCGATTACATTCGTGTCCGGCCCGGCGAAAACTTTGCCGTGGATGGCCGGGTTATCTCCGGCGAGGGCAGCGTTGACGAGGCCAGCATTACCGGCGAGGCCGCGCCCGCCTACAAAGGCCCCGGGCTGATGGTTTACGCCGGTACCACTAACCTGGACGGCAGTTTCGTTGTCGAAGCGACCCAGGTGGGTGAAGAACGGGTCATGGGCAAGCTGGTCCGCCTGTTGGATGAGGCCCGCCTCTATCGCGCGCCCGTCGAGCGGCTGGCCGACCGGGTGGCGGGCTATTTTGTGCCGTTGGTGCTTGTGCTGGCTTTGGGCACGTTTGGCTACTGGACCTGGCAGGCCAGCTTTGAGCAGGGCTTGATGAATGGGCTGGCCGTGCTGCTCATCGCTTGCCCGTGCGCTTTGGGCGTCGCCACCCCGCTGGCTATCTGGGCCGGACTGGGCCGGGCTGCCCGGCAAGGGGTATTGATCCGCGACAGCGTGACGCTGGAAAAATTAGCTCGTATCCGGCGCGTCTTCTTTGATAAGACCGGCACCTTGACAACCGGGCAGTCTGCTTTAGCCGAGATTGTGACAGGTAGACAGGGAAAAATTGTTGGTGTCGAGGCTTCAGTCAAAACGCTGGCGGTCGGCGGTCTCAAGGCGAGGCTTCGCACTCGGCGGTCGGCGGTCACTCCGGTGGAACTGCTGCAAATCGCCGCTTCCCTGGAACATGGCTCTGAACATCCTTTAGCGCGTTCAATTCAGGCGGCGGCTGCTGTCCAGAATTTGCCGCTGCTGCCGGTAGAGAATTTCCGGGCTATGCCGGGTTTAGGCGTCAGCGGGTCCGTGGCTGGCCAAACCGTTTGGGCCGGCAGTTGGCGGCTGGTCGAGCAGCAGGGCTTGCTGTTGCCGGCAGACTTACGGGCGGAACGTGAGCGGCTGGAGCAGAGGGGCGTCACCGTCGTCCACGTCGGCTGGGACGGGCGGGTGCAGGGCCTGCTCGGTCTGGCTGAAATGATCCGGCCAGTGGCGGCTCCGGCCCTGGCCGAAATGAAGCGGCGGCAGTTGGAAGTGCAAGTTTTGACCGGCGACAGCACCGCTGCCGGTGCGGCTTTAGCCAGGCAATTGGGCGTGCCGGTGCAGAGTGACCTGCTGCCGCACGATAAAGTGAAGTTGATCGAACAGGCCGAAGCGGCCGGACCGGTGGCCATGGTCGGCGATGGTTTGAATGACGCGCCGGCCCTGGCCCGGGCCAGTGTCGGCATTGCCCTTGGCTGTGGGGCTGATGTGACCCGTGAGGCCGCCGATGTAAGCCTGTTGGGGACTGATCTAAGCCAGATTACCTGGACCCTGGCCCTGGCCCGGCGAGTTTACCGCACGATTGGCTGGAATCTAACCCAGGCTTTTGCTTATAATGTCATCGGTATCGGCCTGGCGATGGCTGGCTTTTTGCACCCGGTTTTGGCCGCTGCGGCGATGGTGGTCAGCAGCCTGGTGGTGGTCAGTAACTCGCTGCGAATTTTCAGGTTTTAACATGGAGGTTTGATGATGAATAAATTCTGGTCAGCTTTGAAGCAAAACTTCTGGCCGATTTCGGCCCTCATTTTTTGTCCCTGCCACCTGCCCTTGACGATGGGGGCGGTGGCCAGCCTGACCGCCGGAACTGTGGTCGGTAGTTTTATTTCGCTTCATTACAACTCAATTGAAACCGTGCTGGCCGTCGCTTTCTCTTTTTACTTTGTGCTGGCTTTTATGATCTGGGTGGTGCGGGGTCCGCAGCCGGCCAAAGGCGCGGTGTGTGCCATAGATACTGCGGGGCAGCGGCGCCCGACCGGCCTGTCAACCCGGCAGATTATTGTCTGGGGAGTGATTGGTATGTTCACCATGCCGGCCTTGATCTCCATCAGCCTGTTTACCAAGCAGAATTTTGCCGATGGCGTGATTCCCCAGATCTTTGCGGTCAATCCGGAGTTTAACTCCGGCCTGATCTGGTTGATTAGCCTCTCGACGGTGGTCATGATCCCGGTCATGGTCATCTGGCTGGTATGGATGTGGCTGGCCTGGTCAAAAACGGACTTCTCCAAGACCGAGACGGAGAATTGGGGTTATGAATACGAATAGCCCGGGCGTATCGCCGGCGAAAACGGATAAACCTCGTCCCAAGTGGCCTTTAAAGACCCTGCTCGAGATTCTGCCGATTATCATCGCTCTGACCGCCTTGCTGAGTTACTCAACCATCCGTAACGTGACGAATGTGGCCCTGGTCACGCCTCTGGCCGAAGTGTTAGGTGGCGTACCCCTCTGGGTGGCCGGTTTGATGGGACTGGTGGCCCTGGTGGGGGTAATGGGCATGGGCTGGCTGATTTTTATATTCAGTCGCGCCCCGGTTGCGCCGGATGGGAGTGATGAAGGGTAGCAGGTGGCGGAAACTTTGCTGAGGACTATATGTTTAAGCTAGCTGGCAAAACGAATTGGGTGACTGGCCTGTTGATCTTTTCTATGCCGGTAATGCTGGTTTTCTTTTTGGGCAGCCAGATGGCTTACAGTCAGGTAAAAAGTCAATTTGAAACCTACCAAACCATTCCCGAAGTGACGCGGCTGGCTGACCTGGAATCTATTGCAGCAGGCCGGGTGGTGATGCTGCGCGGTCAGATCGCCGCGCCGTCAATGCGCGCTGCCGGTTCCGAGTTATTGGTCTTTCAGCAGCGTCCCGCCGCAGGGCGTGAAGTTCGTTTTGGCGAGGAGTTCAGCCTGATTTTTCCGGAGTTTAGCCTGCAACTGCCAGACGGCCTGGTCAAGATCAGCCCCAGCCTCACCCGCGAGCGGGTTATCCAGCATGAGCTTCACACTGTCGGCAGTGGTGAAGATAAACTGACCGGCTTTCGCCCCGGCGACAACGTCACTGTACAGGGAGAGTGGCAGCCGGCAACGACGACCCTCTCCGAAGTCACGGGTATTACCGGGGCTGACAAGGCCGGCCTGATGGCTGAATGGCAGGAGGCCTTCCAAAAAGTCGGCTGGGTGAGAAACGGCCTGGGATTGTTGACCCTGTTGGGCCTGATTCTACTGGTAGTACGCTTGCGCCAGGCCAGGATTAACCCACCCGTAGTGGAGAGTGAAGTATGCCCACCCCCGAAGACCGGGACGGCGCCAACAGCATAGCCACTTTGATGGTCATTGTGGTAGTGCTGGCCATTGTTATCATCACTATTTTGACCATCACCGCCATCATGGCCGGGCCGCCAAGCGGGTGACATCCAACCCAGCCCGTGGCTCCCCAGCTAATGAATCATCAAAGCCAGTTCTGCCTGATAAGGAAATTTGAGCATGGCCAAACCTGCTTTTTTTGATTACCCAACCTTTAGAGAAACCAAGCTGCCAAAAGTGCGCCTGGCCCACTGGAAGCCGGTGACACTGTACACCAAATATCGCTGGTTGGTGCAGGCGCTGGTGGTCATCTCCTTTGTCCTGGTGCCGGAACTGCACTGGCTCAAACTCGATTTGACCAACGATCAATACTGGCTCCTGGGCTACCAGGTCTCGCTGACCATTGCCTTACAAGCGGTCGTCATTTTGTGGTTGGGAATCTATTTTGTTAACTTCTTTGAGAATTACCTGATTGGCCGGCTGCTGTGCGGCTGGATTTGCCCCTGGGGTTTGCTCAACCGCCTGGGGATGATTATCAATCACTTCCTGCGCCGCCACAGGCAGCGCGCGTTGATTCTGGCAGCGGCCAATCTGCTCTTTGCCGTAGCAGCCACGCTGGTGGTAATGAATTGGGTGATTGACCTGGGAACCCTGCTCCGGCCCGAGCACCCCTACTTTGGCTGGGTTTGGGGCGCTTTTGGCCTGCTGGTGCTGCTTGGTTTTGTGATTTTACATCAAATGGGCTTCAAATTCTGCGAAAACATCTGTCCCTTTGGCATGTACCTGACGGTCGTCACCCAGAAAAATTCTTTGCGCATTACGTTTGATTCCAATCGAGCCTGCGTGGACTGCGGCCTCTGCACCCAGGTCTGCCCCATGGACCTTTCCCCTCGTGAAATGGATTTTAAGGACTCTATGAACGGCGGCTTTGGGCAGTGTATTCTGTGCGGTGATTGCATTGATGTCTGCCAGGTGCGCATGGATTTAGAAAAACTGCCGCCACCCCTGCGCTGGAACACGGCCGAAGGCATCATGCCCTTACTGCCGCTTGAAGCAAAACAGGAGTCAAGTAGCAGGGTAGCAGGGTAGCACCTAAGTGAGTTGTTTGCTTCCTGCCCGACTTTAACAGACCGATGAATTTACCTTCCCAGTCACAAACCCAACCCCGCCCAAGCCGTCCTCCGGCCGAGCAACCGGCGACCCAAATGATGCTGGGCTGTTTTGTCATTCCGTTGCTGGTGGTGGCCCTGCTGGGGGCGGCCTTTTTTTATATCCGCTCGCGGGCCTCGTCCCAATTAATCGTTCCGCCCCGGCAGGTGTTGTTGGTGCGAGCCGTCCCGGATGAGACGGCCCCCTTGCTGGCTCGATTTGGCGAGGGGCGGGTGATCAAGATTACCGGGCGGAGCCGGGATTGGCGCTGGCTGGAGGTGGAGCTGTGGGACGACCGGCACGGTTGGGCTTTGCGCCCCCTGGATATCCTGGTCTGGCAGATTAACACCTATGAAACTACCCCGGAGCCAAACAAATCCGCCATAACAGCCATTACACCCCTGATTGAAGAAACGGTCGCCGTACCGGCGACTACTTTTACGATGGGCAGTCCCGCCGGCCTGGGTGAAGAAGATGAACGGCCTGCGCATGCGATTACACTGCCTGCTTTTGAGATGGATCGAACGGAGGTAACGGTTGGCCAGTACTGGCAGTGCGTTAAAGCCGGAGCGTGTGCCGCACCCACTGCTGATGCCAGCGGCGGCGAGTCTCATTACCTCAACGACCTGGCCTTTGATAACCATCCCATAGTGAATGTGCCCTGGCTGGAAGCGAGTCACTACTGCACCTGGCGGGGCAAGCGTTTACCCACCGAAGCGGAGTGGGAGCTGGCGGCTGGTTGGGATGCGGCCCGCAAGGCCAAGCTGCTGTGGCCGTGGGGCAATGAAGCACCCCAGGGGCCGGTCAATGGAGGAGATTCCTCGGCGGGGAAACCCCTGGCCGTAAGCAGCATGACCGGAGACCGGTCGCCCCTGGGCCTGCTGGATATGGGGGGCAATGTTAGCGAGTGGGTCTTTGATTGGTATAAGGTTGACTATTACAGTGTAGCCGACGAAACCAACCCGATGGGTCCGACCAACCGGCGGGGCGAGGGAACCGGGCGGGTTGTCCGGGGCGGCTCCTTTGCCGACTCCCTGGAGCAAGCGCGCACTGCCAATCGAGGGAACCAGGCCGCCGAGTACGGCTATCCGACCGTTGGCTTTCGCTGTGCAAAGGATAAACCGTAATTGAGGTTGCCAAAAAATCGAGATTAAGGCACAATTTAGCTCACTTTGTGGCAGACAATTATTTCCATCCTCGAACAGAATAATAATTTTTTAATTACCTCTCACCTGAATCCCGATTGCGATGCATTGGGTTCGGAGTTAGCTCTGGCCGAGCATTTGGGCAGTTTAGGCAAAAAGGTTACCATTATTAATAGTGACCCGGTGCCGGATGCCTTCCGCTTTCTGGACCCGCAGGGAGCAATTAAAAAATATGCGCCAACTAAACACGCAGATCTCATTAAAAAAGCTGAAGTTATTATTGTCCTGGATGCCTCGGGCGGCTGGAAAAGGATGGGGCGGGTCGGCGATGCCCTGGCTCAGACTGGCGCAGTCAAGGTTTGTATTGACCACCATCCCGACGCAACCAATTTTGTGGATGTGGCGGTTGTTAACCCCGACGCAGCGGCCACGGGTGAGTTGGTTTACGAGCTGGTGACGGCCATGCAGGCGGGGATATCGGCAACAATAGCCCAGGCCTTATACGCGGCCATCGTGACGGATACGGGTAATTTCCGCTTTCCTAAAACCAGCCCCCGGACTCACCTGATTACCGCCGAATTGCTTCGGGCCGGAGCGCCGCCCTATTCCATTTACCGCCAACTTTACGAGCAGTATCCCCGGCAGCGCGTCCGGCTTAAAGGACATGTTCTCGACTCAATTAAAGTGGAAGCCAACGGCCGGATTGCTTATTACGGGCTGGATCAGGCCACCCTCAAAAGTTATGGCGTAAAAACTTCGGAGCTGGACGGCTTTGCCAGCCTGGGACAAGAAATTGGCGGGGTGCAGATTGTGGTTTTTTGCCTGCAAACCTCCAAAAGTAAAGTGAAAGTTAGCCTGCGCAGCGACGGTAGTGTTGAGATTAATCAGATAGCCTTGGCTTATGGAGGGGGAGGGCATCCTTCTGCTGCCGGGGCGACCGTGACCGGACAGTTGGATGAGATATTGGCCGACGTAGTGGAGAAGGCCAAACGGCTGCTTGAAACACCTCAGTAAAGAATTTACTTTCGCTCTCAATACAAAAAATTCTAACCGTCTAGCGGCTGGTTAATGGGCCAGCCGTTTTTATTTCAGGCTCAACTTCTCATTTGATGAATGGTTTTGAGCATCTTTATCCTTTCCCGTATTCGGAACTGCGCCGTAAAGTTGCCGTGAATATTCCGGTAAGTGGGCCTGTTCCCTATAACACGGACCAGGAAGATTTCGTTTTCTATGGTAGAGATGGCGAAGTAACTTCGTTGCACCTTAATTAGCAAAGAGTTAGGCGCTTGTTTCTGCCTTTTGTATTTCAACACAGGAGCTGAGATGTCTACAAAATTTAGTGCTAGTCAGATTAGAGACTTGCTGAAGACCAGAGCACATTGCCTGCAAGCGGGATTTCCGATCACTCACCCGTTGATTGGTGCGCTTAATAAGTTGGTTGGGGAGTATATTGCCAGAGTTGGCTTGGCCACTTATCTGAGCGAAATGCTTGGCCCTGTAGCGATGGTCTCCATGGATAAGTGTACACTTTACGATCGAACAGATCGTCCTCTTGAATTGGATCTGAAGAACTACCAACAACCCCTCCAACACTTTATCAAAGAACAATTTTTGCTTGATAATTTACCTTCCAAAGTAGAAGTAAAGAAAAACCCCCAGGGGCAGTTAGAAGTACGGTATTTGTAGAGGTTCACTCTATTGAAAAAGCTGTCCAGCGGAGTTGCTATTTCGGAGAAAAACGTTTATATTTTTAAGGCGATTCTGGCAGAAAGCGGGAATGACCAACCGAGTCTCGTGATCAAAAGTGTTTTCATTCAAATGCAATTCTAACAATAATCGGGTATAATCCGTGTGTAATAAAAGCTTGTGATTTACTTCAATGAGTTCAGGGAGTTCACCATGCCGATCTATGAATATGAATGCCTAACCTGTGGTACAACCTTTGAAAAACGGCAGAGTTTCAGTGATGAGCCTAAGGCTAATTGTCCCAATGGTCACGCGGAAACACGCCGCTTATTGGCCGCTCCGGCGATTGTCTTTAAGGGCAGCGGGTTTTATATCAATGATAGTAAAGCCAGTAAAAGCAGCATTAACGGCGCCTCGTCCAAAAGTGACAAGTCAGATGGTGGCTCTGAGTCAAAGTCAGAAAGTAAAACCGAAACAAAATCTGAGAGCAGCTCCGTCAAAGCCGAAGCGTAGTTTATCTTACACTGCTGCTAAAAAAGCCCGGATGATGCCGGGTTTTTTTATTTAGTTGAAGTGCTGGATTGACGCGGAGATAGAACTGGCTATGATGAGTTGGAAAGAGATAGATAAAGGGGTATTTTGAGCTATGCCCATTCCTACAACGCCGCCTTCCAAAATATTAGATTTAACCCTCACCCTGAGCAACTATCCTATTCTAGCCAAAAAAATACGCGTCCAGATGCGGCAAGAGCTGTTTGTCAAAGGGATTATTACGCCAACTATGCTGGAAGAGGAGGTGGAACGTAAAGCGATTGAGACACAGCGCCATGAGGGTTTGACCGACCCCCTGATTCAAGAGACTGAAGAAGTCTGGCAGAAGCGGCTGAGCCGGGTAAGAGATAATTTAACCGACTTTTACTTTGCCTACAACTTACCATTCAGCCGTTTTGAAGAAATCGTCCTGGCGGCGGTCAATGAGAATCGTACGGGACAGGCCAAAAAAGTTGTGCTTACTTTCAATCCAGAATTGGCGCCCTGGTACATGTTGTTTGAGCAGGCCGAAAAGTATGCCAACTATCCCCCGGAGATGTTTGAGAGTGTCAAGCACCACATGCGGGAGATTATCGTGGTGTTACTTAAAAGCCTGGTAAGTGACCAGTTAGCCTTTGTGCGCATTGCCCGTAACTTTATCAATATTTTTGATTTGAAAGAAGTAATGAGCCGCAAGATCGGGCGGGGCAAAATTGGTGGCAAATCGGCGGGAATGATTCTGGCCTACAAGATTCTCTGCCAACCTGATCCAGATGATTTGATTGACCTGAAGGATCACCTGGCCCTGCCCGAAACTTATTTTATTGGCAGTGATGTCTATTATGACTTCAAGACGATCAACAATCTTGAACAGACCACCAGCCAAAAATATCTGACCCGTGAGGAAATCGAACGGCAGTATCCCCGCATTCGAGCTGCCTACCTGGCCGGCCGGTTTCCCGAAGACGCCCTGGAAAGGCTGCGTGAAATCCTGGCCGAGATTGGCCAAGCGCCGATTATTGTCCGTTCATCCAGTTTGTTAGAAGATAACTTTGGCAGCGCCTTTGCCGGCAAGTACGACAGTTTTTTCCTGCCTAATCAAGGCACGCCGAAAGAGAATTTAGCGGCCCTCATCAAAGCCATCATCCAAATCTATGCCAGCGTCCTCAGCCCTGACGCCTTGTTCTATCGCCAGATTCAAGAGTTGGATGATTACGATGAGCGCATGGCCATCCTTATCCAAAAAGTACAGGGCGAGCGTTACGGTAAATACTTTTTTCCTTATATTGCCGGGGTGGGTTACAGTTCCAATCCTTTTATTTGGAACAAGAAGCTGAAGCGAGAAGACGGTTTTTTGCGCATGGTTTTAGGGTTAGGAACCCGGGCCGTAGACCGGGTGGATCGAGATTATCCGCGGATGGTGGGCCTGAGTCATCCGCAGTTACGGCCAGTGAATGGACCTGCTGATATTATCAAGTATTCACAGCGTTTTATGGATGTAATTGATTTAGAGGAAAATGTATTTAAAACCATTCCGGTCGCCGAGGTATTGGGCAGTGATTTCCCTGGAGTTCAATATCTGGCCTCGGTGGATGAGGGGGATTTTGTTAAACCTATTTTTTCACTGGGTAGGGCTATTCCCCCGGAAAAGCTGGTACTTACATTTGAAAACCTGCTCAAGAATACTGATTTTGTCAAGCTGATGAAAACCATCCTCAAAAAGTTGGACCGCTACTATGAGCGGCCTGTAGATATTGAATTTGCCATGCAATTCACGCCTAGTTATCCCAAACCCAAATTTAAAATCATTTTGCTGCAATGCCGCCCTCTCAGCCATCAGAGTTGGGGCCAAGATATAACCGTGCCGCAGAATGTGCCGTTAGCCGACCAAATTTTTACGGCGGATCGGCTGGTACCAAGCGGCGTTGTGGATAAAATTAAGTATATTGTTTACGTAGACCCCCTGGCTTATAGCCAAATTAGGGATACCAGTATGCGCATGGAACTGGCCCGGGTCGTGGGACGCCTCAATAAGCGGCTCGAAGGGGAAAAATTTATCCTGATGGGACCGGGCCGTTGGGGCAGTTCTAACATTGATTTGGGTGTAAAAGTAACTTATGCCGATATTTATAATACTTCCATGCTCATTGAGATTGCAGTGGCCCACAACGGAATTACCCCGGAACTCTCTTATGGGACCCACTTTTTTCAGGATTTGGTTGAAAGTAATATTTTCCCCTTGGCACTTTATCCTGATACCCCTGGCATCTTGTTTAATTACGCTTTCATCAACCAAGCCCCTAATAAGTTGGCCCTCCTCTTGCCCTACGATAGCTCCTATGCCGATTATATAAAGGTTATTAATGTGGCTGAGGCTCAACCCAACAAATTGTTGCGTGTTGTCATGAGCACCGAAGAAAATTCGGCCTTGGGTTACTTACATACTTACTAAAAACAAAAAAAGCCTTCCCAAATCGGGAGGGCTTCATTTTCTACCTGAAATCTGGATAGGCTCGAACTAATTAAATACGCAGCTCATAGCCCTGGCCCCGGCGGGTCAGAATAAATTCAGGAACCCGGGGGTTATCCTCAATTTTTTGACGCAGCCAGCAAATATGCACATCTAAAGTGCGCGTATCGCCAAGGTACTCCGTATTCCATACCTCTTGCATCAATTCACTGCGGCTCACAACCTTACCCACATTTTTCATGAGGAGAGCCATCAGTTTGGTTTCTTTGGGGGTGAGGTGTACTTCGCCATCCGGCTTTTTTAGACAGGCTTTTTCTAAGTCAAGAACCATGCCACTCACTTCGAGTGCTTTGTTGATTAATTTTTGGCGAGGCATATAGGCTCCTCCTCCTTGCGTTTTGGTTGTTAATTCACTTAATCGAGATCGTTAATTAAGTTAAGTTGGGCTTATTATATCATCCTGAAAACCAAAAATCTATAGGACGACTGTCCCAACTTGAATTAACCGCGCAGCCAGTCAGAGACTCGCCTAAACTACCTTCAGCATTGTGGTCAATGCTAGCCGATGACGGACTCAACCTTTTCAATTAAGGCAATAGGGCTAAATGGCTTGATAAAGTAATCATCTGCGCCAGCGAATTTGCCGTTTTCAATATCAACTTCTTGCCCTTTGGCCGAAAGCATCACAATCGTAATATCGGCGGTCGCCGGGTCAGATTTGAGACGGCGGCAAGCTTCCAGGCCATCAACATCGCTGCCCGGCATCATTACATCCAGCAGGATAATATCAGGGTGTTCAGCTTTCGCAATCTCAATGGCTTGCCGGCCGTTTTCAGCAGAGAGAATATGATAATCGCCAATTTCCAGGGTAACCTGAACTAATTCACGCACTTCAACTTGATCGTCCACAATTAGGATCTTCTTCATAAGGGTAAGCCTCCGTAGGTAAGATGTTGAGGGATTAGTCATCAATTTTTGTCTATGTTGTGTGTCTTTACCTGGGGACGAGCATGGAGTTTGGCTAAGGCCCGGTTGACTCGAACAGTCAAGTCACCCATCCCGTAAGGTTTAACCAGGTAGTCTGTGGCTCCTTTTTGAATAGCTTTCTCTATCTCTACTGCGGTATCTATTGCCGAGGTGATAATCACCGGTATATCTTTAGTTAAATAATCGTTTTGTAGATGTTCTAGCACCTCAAAACCTGTCATCCCCGGAAGGGCCAGGTCAAGCAAAATGAGATTGGGTTGGCAGGCACTGGCTAATTTTAAGCCAGCGATGCCATCTTCAACTCCCAGAACGACAAAATCTTCGGCTCTTAGAATTCTCTGTTGTAATTCACGTAAACTGTGATCATCCTCAATGATTAGGATGTAAATTGGCCGATTATGGAGTGGCAAAAGAAGATGGACCGTGGTGCCAACACCATGCTCACTCTCAACCCAGATTTTACCCCCATGACGCTCTACAATCAACCGGCTGATGGTCATACCCAGCCCTGTTCCACCGATGGCCGTATTTGAGGCATCAGCTCGATAGAAGCGCTCAAAAATCTGAGTGACTTGCTCAGGCGTCATACCGACCCCTTGGTCGGTCAGGGTTAGATGAAATAGATTGTACTCTTGTTCGATAGAGCCTTGAAAAACAATCTCTCCCCCATGGGGAGAGTACTTGGTAGCGTTGCTGAGCAGGTTTTTAAAGAGCTGTGCCAACTTTGCCGGATCTCCGGTTATCCGGGGCCAAGAGGCGGAGCCAGCAATTTGGTAATGATGGGCTGGTTGATTTTCTTGAAAACCAAAGATTACTTCTTCGACAATTTTCTTCAGGTCAACCACATTCTCGACAACTTCAAACCCCTCTCCGGCTTCCATCCGTGAGAGATCGAGCAGGTCATCGAGAATTGCCCGCAGGGCATCAGCCTGTTGGTTAATGAAAGTCAAGTAGCGAATTTTGCGCTCATCGCTCAATTGGCGCGTCATGAGGATTTCGCTAAAACCTAAGATAGAGGTCAAGGGAGTCCGCAGTTCGTGGGCGGCCATAGAAATGAATTCGTTCTTAAGCCGGCTCATTTCTTTAAAAGGGGTAATATCATTCTGGACGCCGACAAAACCTACCGGTTTCCCATCTGGACCGGGGATTGGAGTAATCGTCAGCAAGACATCATACAGGCTGCCGTCTTTACGTCTATTGACCAGTTCACCCCGCCAGGTATTCCCAGACCGGATCACCTGCCACATTTGGGTATAAAAAGCCGAGTTTTGACGTTCACTTTTCCAGATGCGCGGCATTTGCCCGATGGCTTCAGCCGCACTATAGCCGGTCAACTTTTCCATAGCCGGATTAATATACTCGATCACTCCGTTTGGCGAGGTGACTAAAATACCCTCACCCACGGCATCAAAAATAGCTTGAAGCTCAGCGGTGCGAGCGCGCACACGTTCATCCAGGGTTTGATTGATATTACGGAGCTCATTGGTTAGCCACTCTCTTTCCAGCTCGGCTTGCTTGCGCTCGGTAATATCGCTAACCAGGCCATAAACAATCTTGGAAGACAGGCCTTCTGGCTGGACTCTGGCGCTATCACGAACCCAGATGATCTTGCCATCGGCTCGTACTAGCCGATATTCTACCTCGCTGTGCTGGCCCAAGGCCAAATGCTTGGCCTGCGCTGCCGCTGCTGCCCGGTCATCAGGATGGATGACGGTCGTTGGCCAGAAGCGCCAATCCGTCATAAATTTCTCCATAGGATAACCAGTCATAGCCTCGGCATGCGGAGAAAGGTAAAGATTAATATGGTCTCCATCGGCCGTCACCCTGGTAACATAGATATGGTCGCTGATGGAGTTGATGACCAAACGAAAGCGTTCTTCACTGGCTCTTAGTTCGGCTTCGGCTCGTTCACGTTCTTGCTGTTCATAGACATTCTGGAGGGCAATTGAGAGATACTCGGCTACTTCGGTCAGCGTGGTGATTTCATGCTCACTCCACGGGTGGGGTTCTGGGGCATCAAAACAGAGCAATCCAATCAGGTTATTTGAATGACGCAGCGGCACATCAAGAAAGGCTTGGGTGTCACCTGCAGCAATAAGATCAGTAAGGCCGGTCAAACGATTATCGGTGGTAATGTTAGCCACCACAATTGGCTTGTGCTGGCGTAACAGGTTGAGATATGCTGGCGCCGTGGCCAAGTTGGCAGTCATGCCGGCAAGAGAGGGCATCTCCGGCGGCTGGACAGAATGGATCGTAACCGAATGGCCCTCTTCGTCAATGGTCGAATAAACTACCCGCAGCGTGGGAAAGTAATCGGCAACCTGGTTTAAGGTACGTTGGATCACCTGATTGGCAGATAACCCGGCCGTTATGCGGATAGAGATGCTGTTGAGTAACTTAAGGCGGGTTTGGCTCTCCAAGAGTGCCTGTTCTACCTGTTTAAGCTCGGTAATATCGTGACTCAGGCCAATAATGCCTACTATTTCCCCGGAGCTGCCCTGCAGAGGAACGGTGGTAGTTGAATACCAGCCTTGTTTATGAGTGGCTGGAGCAGTAAACCTTTCCTCCCGGCCAATGAGAGGTTGCCCCGAGTGGATGACGGTCTGTTCGTCGGTATAAAATGGCCTGGCTAATTCCTGATCAAGAAAATCGAAATCAGTTTTACCAACCAACTCCGCCATGTTAGCTGCACCCATTATCTCGGCGACCGACCTGCTGGCGAGTAAAAAGCGGCTCGCAGTGTCCTTCACGTAAATAAGAGCGGGTACGTTATCAATCAAGGTTCGCAAAAGGTTGCGTTCCGCGGCCAGCGCTTCTTCGGCTCGTTTACGCTCAACAATTTCCCGTCGTGCTTGCTCGTGAAGCCGGGCATTTTCCAAAGCAATGGCGGCAGCATTGATCAGGGGCCTCAAACGCTCGGCATCTCTGGCCGAAAATTTACCGGGCATGTCGGCATCCAGACGCAGTAATCCCAAAACCTGCTCGCCCAGGCAAATTGGAGCGGCAATATGTGATCTAATCCAGGAAAATTGAGGGAGAGAAATCCAGTCTGGTTCTTGGTGAGTGTCGGGGATAATTCGGGTTTGACGGGTTTGAATCACTTCCGCATCCAGGGGAAAGTCGGCTAATGGTTGATCCAAACCTGAAGCTGGTGGCGAATCAAAAACCGGTTCGTCCTGTTTGTAGGCAGCCCGCAAAATGTTGTCACTTAATAGTCTGATACTGGCTTTTTGGCAAGGAACAACCCGCTGCACTTGGCGTAAAATTTCTTCTAATACTGCTGTTAGGCTAGTTTGCGCAGTCAGGGCTAAGGTAACTTCGGCCAGAGTTTCGGCCAGTAGACGTTGTTCTCGTTCTGCGGCTAATCCATGGTTCAGATCTGTTTCGGCTTGATTGCGCTCAGCCTTGAGGCCAGCATCATATAGGTCGGTTCTGTTTTGGGGATGCAGCGACTGTTTGGTCATTTATCGGTACTCCTGACCCCATTTCTTGGCTCTATCGTCAGCGATCGGCGGATTGTTTGGGCTAACTGTTGTCTGTCCAATGGTTTTTGTAACCAATCAACAATTCCCTGATCCAGCAACTCTTTTGATCCGGTTTCCAGAGGATAACCGGTTAAAGCAACGACTTTGACGGTGGGGTACTTGGCCTGCAAGCTTTGAGCTAAAATAGTCCCGCCCATCTCAGGCATGGTCATATCAGTCAAAACCAAAGCAATCTCAGCATGAAAATCATCATATATTTCCAGGGCCTGGCGGCCATTGGCCGCAGTTATCACCCGATAACCGAGATTCTCGATCATTACTCGTGTAACTTCCAGAACAGCCAAGTCATCCTCTACCAATAAAACGAGTTCACCATGCCCCTCGATAGTTTCAGTCTCAGTCGTTTGGGGTGTTGTTTTTGACATAGGGGCTATTGCGGGAAGATAAACTATGAAGTTGGTGCCCTTTCCGAATTCGGTCTGAACATCAATGTACCCTTCGTGTTGAGTGACAATACCATACACTTGGGCTAAACCCAGTCCGGTCCCTTTGCCCACTTCCTTTGTAGTAAAAAAAGGCTCAAAGATGCGCGGTAATGATTCCGGTGGGATGCCAACGCCGTTATCTGAAACGGATAGCAGAATCCAAGGGCCTGGAGGCATCTCTGGATAGGGCGGCTGCTCACCTGGATTTAAAGTGAAGTGAGTTAGCCGGAAATGCAGGATACCCCCAACCGGCATCGCATCTCTGGCATTAACTGCTAAATTTGCCAGAACCTGCTGAATCTGGGTTGGATCGCCGTTAAGTTTGTAAGTGTCGTAGCGGGTCGGTTCAATTTCGAGAACAATCTGAATATCTTCGGGAATGGTACGCTCCAGAAGTTGTATTGTTTCCTTAAGAAAAGCGGCCAAATCTATGGGACGCTTTTCGGCAATGGATTGCCGGCTAAAATCCAAAATTTGGCGGATCAAAGCAGCAGCCCGCTGACCTTGCTGGATGATGCGTTGCAGGTCCTCGTCAACCGCTGGTGGGATATGAGGATCAAGGCGGGCCAATTCGGCAAATCCGATCATGCTGGTCAAAATATTATTAAAATCGTGAGCAATCCCTGCCGCTAACTGGCCTACTGCCGCTAACCGGTCCTGCTGCTGAACACGTTCTTGCGCGGCCCGTTCGGTCGTCACCTCTCGAATCACCAGAATCCAGCCGCCCGCCTCAGGCCCCACTGCCACCGGCCTGGCCGCTACTTCAAAAAGTTGGCGTGGAAAACTGATTGATTCTACTTCTCGAGATAGGCCGAGCGTATCCCGATCTAAAATTAGATCTATGGGTTGGTCACCCAGGTAATTTAACTGGTCCCCTGGATTGGCAGGCGTGAGTACGGTCAAGAATTTTTGGGCTGTTTGGTTAGCCAACACCATGCGTAGCTCTGAGTTTAACAAAATGATGCCATCGGGTAAATGTGCCACTAAACTTTCCAGGCGTTGATACTCGGCGGCCAAGAGAAGTTGCAGCCGCTGGATGGACTCGCTAGCCTGGTTGGCTATAGTGCGCAATAAACGAGCCTGATCCTGAGTAAACCGATTGGAATGTTCTGTGGCAATCAGCAGCAATCCTGCCGGGACTTCGTCAACTACAATCGGAACTTGCATAATTGAGGCTAAATCTTCAAGGAGGGGCCAGATAGTGTTCTCATTTTTTGGCTGAATACGCCGTACCTCCAGAGATTTGGTTAAAGGCTGGTTAAGAACGGCCCTCATAATCTCTTGGATATCGGCTTCAACTCGATCTGAGAGAGGACGTTGACTTTGAATGACCAGAGTATTAGCTGCTTCCGTTACCAGCAGAATGGCTGCCACATCATGGGGAATTGTCCGGTAAAGATGGAGCAGGATGAGACGGATGATATCGCTGAGCTGAGTAGCCTGGCCTAAAGCCTGGGTAAGTTCGTAGAGAACTTCAAGCTCAAAAGTACGTTCGGCGACGCGTACTTCCAGTTTGGCGGCATGACGCTGCACCTGCTCGTACAACCGGGCATTTTCAATGGCTATGGCGGCTTGAGCAGCAAATTGGGCCAGGAGGGTGGCATCTTCAGCCGTGAAGTGCCGTTGGGTGTTATCGGCAAAGATACTTAATACTCCCAGGGTTTCGTTACCCCACCGGATCGGAGCGCCTACGACGGTCAGCCCAGGAATGTCTGCCCATACCCCTGCTTTTCCGGGCCATAGCTGAAAATCTTCAACAATTAAGGGCTGACCGCTATTCCAAACTGTGCCTGAAAGTCCTTCACCTGGCCTGAGGATTAATCCGGGTGGTCCTGCTTTTTGTCCCAGGGCTACCACTAATTCCAGTACCTGGCGTTCAGGACGATACATAAAAACATCTCCGCCCTCGGCATCAAGAAGCTGTATCGCGTGTTCGACAATCTGGCGCAGGAGTATGTCTAAATCACGGAGAGCCGTCAAATCTTGCGAGATTTGGTGCAGCGCTTCCAATTGTTGAGCCTGACGCCGGGTTTTATCAAATAAATGGGCGTTTTCGAGCGCAATCGCTGCATGTTGAGCAAAGGTGCTGACAATAAAAACATGTTCTTTGGTGTAAAAACCAGGCTCGCACTTATCCAAATTCAGCGCACCGATAACTTTGTCGCGCACCAGCAAAGGTACAGCTAACCAACTTCGAATGTACTCATCGCCTGCAATTTTAATCCAACGCGGATCCCGCTGAACATCAGGGATAATTATTGGCTCTGTGTTCTGATGCAGTTGCTTATGCAACTCACTTTCCTGGAACCTGAAAGGCAGCTTCAAGCCGGGAGTATTAGGGGGCAGGCCGCGGCCTGCTTTAATTTGAAAGGCATGGCCTTCCTTTAACATGATTGAAGCGCTGTCATAAGCAATCACTTTGGCCAGACTATCAAGGACTCGATTCATAACTTCGTTCGGGTCCAGGGTAGCTGCTAGTAAGGCCCCAATTTCCCGGAGCGAGTCAGAGAGGCGCCGGGCCGTTTCGGCTGCTTGAAAGAGCTGAGCATTCTCAATAGCAACAGCAGCCTGGTTGGCGAAAGCCTGGGCTAAATCTGCTTCGGTTGGACCGTAGGCTGCTATTTGCTGGCTGTCAAGGGTGACATAACCAATAAAGCGTTCCCGCACCACTAGCGGTACCGCCATCCAACTGCGAATATAGTAGGTATCTCCCCAATGTTTAAAATGAGGTTCGAGCCGGGCATCAGGCAGGTATAGGGGTTGATGGGTACGCTTTAGTGTCTCTAAAAAGGGGTCATTACTGTCTACCGGAAAGCCCTGCCCAATGATCTGTTCTGGAAAGGGGAGGCCTTTACCAGCAACGGCCCGCAGAAAACCCCCTTCCAGCAAGAAGACACTCGCACTATCGTAGGGAATGACTTGTTCCAGGTGGGTCAGAATATTATCCAGCACTCGTTCAAGGTTGAGGGCTGAAGTAAGAGCCGCCGCCGCCTCACGTAAAGTTTCAGCTTCACGCCGGCGGCGGGCTTCTGCCTCAAAGAGCCGGGCGTTTTCCAGGGCCAATGCAGCCTGGCCAGCAAACACAGCCAGGTGTTCGGTATGTTTAGCTTGATAGAAACCCGGTTCTGTTTTATCTAATGAAAAAAAAGCAATGACTTGCCCCTGCGCCACAATTGGAGCGCCTATCCACGAACGGACGTGGCCCCAAACTTCACCGTTTAACCAATTAGGGTCAGTTGAAGTGTCGGAGATGAGCAGAGGTTCCTTACTCTCAGCCATCTGGCGCAGGTTGGGGGTTGTTGCTAAATTGAAAGATAACGCAGCGGCTGCGCGGGCAATTTCCGCTCCGAATTTTTCGTGGCCGCGCGTACGGACAACACGAGCAAATCCCTGGTCGAGCAGAAAAACATTTCCCGTATCGTAGGGGGCCAACCGGCTCACTTGATCGAGCAGGCGGTCGAGGACTGTATTAAAATCTAGAGTGGCATTTAAAGCTGCACCAACTTCCCGGAGAGCTTCAGCCAATTCGCGTTGCTCTCGTTCGACTTCTAACAAGCGGGCGTTGGTAACATCATTATCAGTAATAGTTGGAATTTTTGTCTCTGCCATAATCATTGCTCTATTATAACTGAGATAGGGTTACTGACAACAAACATCTACCTTGAGCTGCATTTACTATTCAAGTGTTTTGGCAGAAACAACTTGATCCTTTGGTTTAGCTCCTTTAAACAAGAGTTAGGTCAAAGAAGATTGAACGTGCTCAGTTGATAAATCTGTCAATTCTTGAACGATCTTTTGGATGTGCTCAATGCTTTTAGCCTGAGTTTCAGGGTCAGGTTGAATTAGGGGCAGTTCATTTAACTTTTCAGCTAAGATCAGGCTCAAGCTATTAATTTTTTCCACTTTTTTGCTTAGTTTTCGCTGAGACGTAACGGCACGAGCCATATCCTGGGCATAAACCAACATTTGCTGGTGAATAACGTCAAGCCGATTGTCTATGGAAATTTCAGACGATTCATTGATAGCCGGGAGCATCATCCTAAAGACACTCCCCTGACCCAGTTGGCTCGTAACCCAAAGTTGCCCCCCGTGCCGTTCGACACCGCGCTTGACGATGGTCAAACCTAGACCTAGACCGCCAACAGCTCGAATCAAGTGCTCTTCAACCTGATAAAACTTATCGAAAATTTTATCAAGTTCAGTCTGAGGAATGCCAACCCCGGTATCCTCAATTTCAATGATAACCCCTGTTTTCTTGGATACGTCAGTGATTGAAGAAGCCGAAGGCAGATGGTACACCCGGATAAAGATTTTACCTTGGGATTTATTGAACTTGACCGCATTTTCCAGAAGGTGGTAAATGACCTCAGTCAAAATTCGTTGATCGGCTTGGATAATAATCGAGTCGCGGGGCAGGTCAAGTTGGTAACTTAACTCCTTCGCCTTGATCTGCGGCTGTAAAATGGTCAGGCATTTATGTAAAAGCCGGTTTAGATCTATATCAGAGATATGGAGATTATCTTCCGTTAAGTGCTGAGCGGTGGCAAAATCTACCAACTCATCAATAATACCTTTTAGGCGCTCGGTTGATTGCAGAATTAAATCCATAATTTCTACTGCCACACCGTTATCGCTGTCCTTCAAATCCTCTTTCAAAACCGAAACAAAACCCATAACCCCGGCCAGGGGAGTGCGCAGTTCGTGGGCTGCAATATTTACAAATTCACTCTTTAAACCTTCTAAGCGTTGTCGCTCCGTTAAATCGTGAAAAACCAGTACCCAATCCTGCCCCCCATTTAAAGGAGAGAGATTGACTAAGAGTGTCCGGGCAACTGGTTCGGTGATCTGTATTTCGACACTGCCTAATTTATCTGTCCCGTTAGTTACCGACTGCATGCTTTTGACTAAAGCTTCTACGGGTAGTAACTTTGAAAGTGGCTGACCCAGGCAGTCGGTTTTTTGTTCTAACAAGGCCAGAAAACGAGGATTCGCTTCAACCAGGTTTAAATTGCGGTCTACTACAGCCAGGCCAGTGGGTACATAATCAAAGATGGCTTGTAATTTTTGCGAAGTTATTTCTAGTTCTTTGCGCCGCTCTTTTTCAAGAGCATAGAGTCGGGCCAAGTCTCGGCCATAAGCCTGGGCCTGAGCATAAGCTTGCTGAGTTTCTAGATGGTTATTGTCAGTCATTGTGATACTCCTGTTAGGCCAGCAATCTAATCCTGAAAGGATAAACGTGTTTAAGGCTAAACCAAATCATAGGGGGTGAATTACTCATCTGACCGAGCGATCAGCTTCTGGAAAGCTTCCCGCCGAGTGGTAGCGCCGACAATTTCATAACCGGCTTTGATATACCCGCGGACGGTATTTTCGGAGAGATGCAAGGTTTCGGCGATTTCAAGCGCCGACATGCCCTCAAAGCAAAAGAGCCGCATGACTTGCTCGACTCGCTTGGTCAGATCAACATACCGCTTGCCTTCCGGCAGAATTTCAGCAGGCCGTTCATCAATGAGGCCGCTAAATTTGCCATAAATCAGGCGAGCGATCGACTCAGTAATAACAAAACTGCCATCTTTGACACGCTCGATGGCGCTGCCTAACCCTTCGGCAGCATCATTTTTCCAAATGTATCCATCGGCTCCCACCTGCATCGCCTCCAAAATTGAATTTTCATCGCGGCTGGCTGAGAAGATAAGAATACTGGTCTGTGGTAACCGTTTCTTCAAGGGAACGATAACCTCAAGGCCGCTCTCGCGAGTATGTTTGAAGTCCAGATCTAACAAAATGATGTCTGGCATCAAGATATCTAATTCAACCATTGCTTCGGCAATACTGGATGCTGATCCCACCACCTCAGTGCGTTCGTCCCTGGTTAATAAGCTTGTCGTGGCCTGTCGCACATAGAAATCGTCATCAATGATGAAGACTTTAATAGGATACATCATTTTTCATCCTTACCTGCCGGCGGCAATTTGACTATAAAAGTAGTGCCGACCCCCTGCTCACTTTCTACTTCAATAACTCCCTGGTGTTGGTTGATGATGAGATAACTAACAAAGAGACCTAAACCAGTGCCGGCACCGTGCGCTTTTGTAGTGAAAAAAGGATCAAAGATACTGCTAATATGTTCCGGGGCAATACCTTCGCCAGTATCACACAGAAATACACTAATAAATTGATTGTGGGTTTCGGGATCGCCGTTTGGAGGCTTGACTGTAATTGTAAAGTCACCGCCCTGAGGCATAACATCAAACGCATTCAAGGCGATATTAATAACAACTTGCTCTAATTGACTGGGATTGCCCCTGACCAGGGCCAAGTTTTCGGCGTATTGGAGCACAACATTAATATTTTGTTTATGAATCCGGGGGGCCAGCAGAGCCAGGGCATTATTGATCACTTTCACTACATCTACCGAAATCGTTGTGGTCGGGTCATTCCGGGATGCGTCAACCAGTTGGCGGAGCATGTCGGAGGCCCGATTGGCAATATTAGTAATGTGACCGGCAAATTCTGCTATCTCTGTACTGCCGTTGTTGGCCGCCTCCTGGTAAATCAACTTGGCATACATCAGCAGCGGGGTAAGGATGTTATTCAACTCATGGGCAACAGTAGCGGCTACTTGTCCTACTGTTGCCAGTTTCTCGGCCCGAATCAGTTGTTGTGAAGTTAGCTCCAGACGGCGCTGATGCTCCTTCTTCTGACGCATCGCTTTTACCAGGTCACGAGCATATTGCATGGCCTGAGCATAGACAATGTTGTCAACTTCTTTTGACGAGGCAGGGAGGGGCAGGGGGGTAAGGATATCACTACCCCTGGGCAGCGTTTGATTCAGCAATGCCTGTAAATTTATCTGCACCTGGAAAAGATTGGCCAGCATATCTTCTTCGCTGGGCGTAAGCCGGCCTTTGAGCGAAGCTGCCAGGGTAACGAGTTCATGATTCAGCGTTTGAGTCAAGGTGCCTATCTCATTATACCGCATTTCTTCAACACTGTTCACAAGCAAGTTCCTGTAATTAAGAATTGTCTGCGTATTTATCACTATTTACTTCCCTAATTATATACGTACATAAGCCAAAATGGAAGATGTACTGCTTTTGGGTATCCAATATTGTTGAGCTAATCTATACGGTAACCTGGACCAAAGATTACAGCCCCGGGTTTCAACGACCACTGGTCAGGAGTGGTAAAAAAACAGTGGTTAATGGTTGGATGACTTGAAATTCTTGACTGGCAAAATTACTTTCGACAAAACCATCAGCATCAGTTGCAAACGTTTCAATCAAATACGTTCCCGCTTCAACTAGATTAAGTGGCACAATAAAAGGCTCATAATCATCATCAAATAGACCGTCCTGAGCTAGAGCTAATTGCCATGGACCCTTATTAACTCTAAATTCAACCTGAGCAATCTGACCCCTCTGAGTGTGATAAGCGATCCCACTGAGGTTTAGAGCCTGGTTAGCGACCGTATTATCCGGCGCGTAAAGCTCAGTATTAGGGCCAGGATCAAACGGGTCGGGGATGATTACGGTTGAAGAGGCAAAAGGGTCCGAAATATTGCCGGCTGAGTCAAAAGCGGCAGCCTCCAAGAGATATAGCCCAGGCTCAAGCAGGGCGGAGACGATCCGGTAATCTTCATTGATTTCATCAAAAGCGCCATCGGCAGCCAGAGCCGGTTGCCAACTACCGCCATTGAAGCGGTACTTGACACCGGTTAAAGTGTTAATAGTGACACTGGCCCGATTGGGGGAAGGGTAAGGGATAATCTGAGCTGCTCCACTGCCCGTAATCTGCCGCTCATTTCGGCTAATTTCGCCCAGGGTAATGGTTAGTTGAGTATCCAGGGGGTCGAGAATATTATCCTTATCACTATCACGCCAGCCAATTTGTCCGGCGGCGTAGGAATCAATAGCGCCTAAAGTATAAGGATAAATCTGGCCGCGCATAATGCTGTTTATATTAGACAAACAACCGCTGGTCTCGCTGTTTTGATTTTCGACGTTGAGATAGCCGGAGCGACGGGTACAAGCTTGGGCAGCACCGCCATACTGATCAAGCGCCTGGAAAATGTGACCCATCTCATGGGCAGCAACGGCATCCATGTTACTGGGACCATAGCCATTATTGCCATACGTCAGCACTATAAACGGGCCGCCCAGATAGGCATAAGCAAAGTATCCGTCCTTAAAATGATTATCAGCATCGGCTGAACTGTCAACGACAAAAATGGTAAAAGCCCAGTCTGTTTGATACAAAGTGCGCAGGGCATTGTCGTAATTACGCACACTGGCGAAGTAGGAAGTGCTGTTATATCCCAGGGCCTTCATGGCATCTGAAATCCAGTACTGCTGGTCAGTAAAGGGGCGGGTGATCGGTTCAACGCCGGTCGGCAAAGGCGCGGAAAAATGATCGTCATAAACAAAACTTAGCTGAGCTTTTGATTCTAACTTGGCCCACCAATTGAGTGCAGCCAGGGTTTCATTAAAAACAAGTTGTTTCTCATCGTAAGTCCAATTTTCAGTTGAAGGATCTACAGCGCCGTTGCTCTCAACCAAAACGATGCCCACTGCCACCGAACCAGCCATATACTCACTGGTTTGATAATAGCCGGGTGTAAAGGCAGCCGCTGCATTACTCAACTCCTTGCCTACTGGCACATCCGGGGCAGTAAAGGCGTCCTCATGATGGCTGCTTTGGGCTTCGGCGATCAAACTGGAGGCTGGGAGAGATGGTTGGGGAGTAACCATGTTATTCCAGGCGCTGGCAAAGCGACGCGCTGCCGGACCATAACTATCCACCGTGGCTAACTCGACTACCTGAGTATAAACACCGGCTACCCCTGGTAAAGGAATCAGGTGCGGCAGGAGTTGAGGCGGTACTTTGGCAATGAGCGCTTGATATGGCAGGATATGATCGGTATGCCCGCCACGGTCCTTAATGAGGTGCTGGATTTGGGTTAGCAGACCTCTATCATCGGCTGTTAACAGAATAAAAGTCTGAATCAGCCCATCGTTTTGAGCCGGCTGACTGGTCGTTTGAACTGTCTGATCGAGATTAGCCACTGCTTGATAGCCCAGAACCGGATTCGGTAAAACAAAACTAACGTTAATTGCCAAACCGATAAGAAGTAAAACTTTAGCGATTTTAGGAGATAATCTGGTAGACATAGGACAGATACAGGTACAGTTTGAAGTAACTAATGCCTGTATAATAACATCATTTAAGACTCAGCAACACCCCTAAAATTGGGGGAAAGTTGCGTAACTGGATTTGAGGACCAGAACTTTAATGTTTGGATCAGGAGGTAAGGCGTTGTTTCAGAGTTTTCAATTCTACGGGGGTTAAATCTCGCCATTGACCGGGGGTAAGTTGGCCAAGAGTAATCGGGCCAATAGCCACGCGAATAAGCCGCAGCGTTGGGTGGCCTACGGCTGCCGTCATCCGGCGGAGCTGCCGTTTGCGGCCTTCTCGCAGCCCGATTTTTAGCCAGGCGGTGGGGACGGTTGGGCGATAGCGGATAGGTTCCGGGCGGGGGAAAATATCAGGTTCAGCCGCGAGGAGTTCCACCTCCGCCGGACGGGTGCGCTCGCCCTGCACCACAACACCCTGGCGAAGCTGGTCCAAAGCTGCTTCGGCCGGGGTATTTTCGACCTGGACCAGGTATATTTTCTTAAGTTTGTATTTAGGCTGGGTGATCCGATGAGCCAGCCAGCCATCGGAGGTCAAAAGGAGCAAACCTTCACTATCATAATCCAGCCTGCCGGCAGCGTAGACGCCCGGCACATCTATATAATCGCTGAGGGTGGTATGACCTTCCGGGTCGGTGAAACTGCTCAGAACTTTGTACGGTTTGCAAAAGATGAGGGTCCGGTGCCCGCCGGGCGGGGGAGAAGGTGAGCGGCGGGGTTGAGCCGGGTAGCTGCGGCGGTCCTGGCGGGACTTGCTCATCGGGGAATAAGCCGCTTTCTACTCCAACACTATCCCACAAATCGAAACAAAAGAGGTATTCCGATTATCCGCCGGGCAGCGGTCGTAGGCAATGGTTTGGCCCCGGGTTTGGCCTAGCGCACTCAGGGTAAAGTAGAACGGCGACAGGCCGCAGACGTTGCGCTCATATTGACCGGCCTGCATCAATTCAAAAAAGGCGCTGGCGCTGCCCTGGGCCAGGGTATCAACCAGTACTGTATCATCGGCCTTCATTTGGGCCTGGGCTGCTGCATCAAGAGGGGGACCATCGAAGGCCGGCCCCAAATGAGCCAGGTCGCCGGAAGCGACAATTAAAGTACGCCGTTTGGTCATTTCCTCGCGTAACAGATCAAGGAGAATGCTGAAATTTGTCTCCTCCTCCAATTTGGCCTGGTCCATCATAAAGTGAAGAAAAGAACCGGACAAAACAGGCAAAACCGGACAAGGTTTGCCGTCTCTCATATACTGCAACCAGACCAAAACTAACTCGATGGACCATTCATCGCGGTGGAGAAGCTCATCGGCAAAGACAGTTTGCGACCCCAAGGCTGCGGCCAGCCGGGCCACCAAATCTTGGTCAGTCGGCATCATTCCCAAAGGCGAGCCATAGTTCTGGCAGGTCAAATTAATGGTGCCGAGGTTACCGCCATTGTGATCGGTACCGAAAATAATCACCAGTTCCGCCTGACGGACTGCCTCAGCCGCGCTGGTCCAGAGCTTGGCGTAAACCGGTCCACCACGTTGATAATCAATATGAGGACTGATAATCCCCCGGCTGTTCGGGGAAACCGCCGGAACTTCATGCACCTCATCTAGATAGCCCTGCAACATCTGGCGCAGTGCCTCTGGATCGGACGGATAGGAGAGACCGGCCAGGGTGGGTTGCCGGAAAGGAGCAGCCCGATACTCAACCACGGCCTGCTGTTTGAAGCGTTCAAAAGTTCCCCCTTCCAGCAGTAAAGCCTGGTCAAATTGAGCTAACATGCCTTCAAGAGTTTCTTGTGGCAGACGCAAGCCATAACGAACTTCCAGAGCAGCTTTAATTTCGGGCAGGGTGTTGTTGCCGTCGCATAGCATGACCAGGGGGCCTAAAACTTGCGGCAGCACAATAGCTGCCTCAGTTAGCTTGAGCCGGTCCTGGAGGAGAAAGACCGGCTCTCCTTGATAGATGGTTCGCTGGGCAGTTACGTTACGGATTTTGGGTTTATCGAGATGAGTCATAATTCTCCCCTGGTCAAGTTTATTTTATCATACCGAAAGTGAGCTATTTGACAAAACGCTTCAGGCTTTTTAGGATGGTTGGGCTTTTGTCACCGTTGCCGAAGGTGGTATAATCAAGCCGTGATAAGTTGTTATGCAGCAGAGGAAGAGGGGTCATGAGTGTAATTTCAAATAATGCCAAGCGTATTCGCATCCTCCTGGCCGATGACCACGCCGTAGTTCGCTCCGGCACCCGCGAGTTGCTGGAGCGCCAGCCGGACTTTCAGATTGCGGGTGAGGCTGCCGATGGGGAAGAAGTGGTTCGCCTGACGCACGAGCTGCAACCGGATGTAGTCGTAATGGATGTGCGCATGCCCAAAATGTCTGGCGTGGAAGCAACTCGCCGCATCAAGGCCGAGTGTCCTGGGGTAAATGTACTGGTATTGACCGCCCATGATGATGACGAATACGTTTTTGCGCTGCTTCAGGCCGGCGCCAATGGCTATTTATTGAAAACGGCGGAAATTGACGAGCTGGTGCGGGCCATTCGTACCGTTGCGGCGGGGCAGTCGGCCCTGGCGCCCACGGTGGCCGGCAAAGTAGTAGCCCAATTCACCAGCGGCAAAAGCTTACCCGACATGCTCTCAGGAGGACAGGATCAGTATGACGGCTTGACCGAACGGGAGTTAGGAATTTTGCAGTTGGTGGGCGAGGGGCTGAGCAACAAGCAAATTGGCAAAAACCTGTTTATCAGCGATCGTACCGTTCAGGCCCATCTGTCCAATATCTTCTCCAAATTAGGCGTCAGTTCGCGTACCGAAGCGGTCATGTATGCGGTACGTAAAGGTTGGATTACCACGGACAAGGGGAATGGGTAGAATTTTTACCTGGTTTATCCTTCTCTTCCTCCTGACGGCCTGCAGTTCTGCCAGTTCAGCGGCTGTCGAAGAAATTGATGAGCCGTTTGTGGGTAATCCCCCCGCCATAAATCCAAATATCCCCCCGGAAAAAATCACGCTCGAAGTCTGGCTCGACCTGGATTTTACCAAAAACGATAGCCTCTTTGAAGAGATTGCTAAAGATTTTGAAGATGCTTATCCCCAGGTCAAGGTTGAGATTCAATCGTTTGTGCGCGAAAGTATCCCCCAAAAAATTACTCGCGCTCTCCAGGTGGGCACACCGCCGGATGTTGTGCAAGGCCATGTTTATGCTGTGGCCGGACGGGGATTGGCTGAACCCTTGAACCAACAGTGGCAGGAATGGGAACAGATAGATGCTCGCGCCCGGCGGCAATTCTTACCCTCCGCTCTGGAAGCCTGCACCTGGCGTGATACACTCTATGGCATCCCTCTGGATATTTACACCCTGGTTCTACTATACAATCGAGACCACTTTGATGCGGCCAACTTGCCCTATCCCAAAGGCGATTACGATTTAGCCGACTTTTCTCGGGCGGCAGCCGCTTTGACCAAGCCGGCGGAAAAGCGTTACGCCCTGGGGTTAACTTCCGATCCCTGGTATGTCTATGCCTGGATGGCCGATGCCGGTGGTGACCTGCTGACCGGCGCACCGGATACGGGTTTTAGCCTGACTCTTGACTCAAAAAACAATGTTGACGCCCTCCGCTTCTTAACCAATATAGCCGAAAATGGCTACGCTCAGCGTCCCACGACCCGTCCGCGCGATTATGAAGATCCCCGCAAGCGTTTCCTGGAGGGTCAGGTCTCCATGTACCTGGGCGGGCCCTGGGATATTCATATTATCCAGTCAACTGATCCCGATTTCCCCCTGGGAGTGGCCCGGCTGCCTAAAACTCTAGCTGCAGATAGCGCCGCTTCTGTTTTAGGCAGCAGTGGTTTGTTTATTCCTCGTGGCGCGCGCCATCAGAAGGTTGCCTTTGAATTTATGAAGTGGGTTACTAGCGACCGGTATGCCATTCCGATGGCACGCCGGTTAGGTCGCTACCCGGCCAAAACTTGGCTGCAAACTTCGCCCTATTTTGCCGAAAATTTGCTCTTAATCCCGTTTTTCAGTCAGCTTGATGCCGTTCGGCCTTACCGCCTGGATCGTTTTCCTGAAGCTGAACAAGCCTTTGCCGATGCCATTAAAAAGTCCTTTTATGATACTGACCCGGCCCGGGCGCTGCGAGAAGCGCAGCGAATTGGGCAGCCTTTCTTGCAGGAAGACATACCATGAAGCCCCTCATCAAAACCGGAGCGGCTCACTCCCATTATCACGGATTCAAAAATTGGATTACTGAGCTGCGAGCGCAGGCCATCCTGTTAACCATCCTGCTCTTATCGTTGATGCTAATTTTGACGGTTGGGGTCACCTTCTTGGCCTACCAACAGATTTCGCAATCGCTGGCCGAAAGTCGTGACCAGGAATTGGCCAGTGTCTCGGCCGAGCGTCTTTCCGAAAGTATCGAAGCGTTTGTGCGTGGGCTAAGGACTCTGGCCAATCAAACCGAAATGCAATCGGGTGAGCCAACCTTGCAGCAAGGCACTCTGGAACGAGGTCGGGATTTGGTGGCGGATTTTACCACGGATGGTGGGATCATTATTTTGAATGCCAGGGGCTTCGTTAGTGTTACCGAGCCGTTTCGGCCTGACCTCATTGGGCAGGACTTTTCACAGGAGCCTTATTTTAAAGATGCTCGCACCCTGCGCACCTCTACCTTTTCCGATATTATCAAGGAACCAGGTTCTGGAGAAGATATTATTGTCATTGCCGTACCTATTGAGAAGCCTGATAGCCAATTTATGGGTGTCATTGCTGGACGGTTTTATTTAAGTTTTCAACGCCTGGGCCAGGAAATTCAGAAATTGCGAGTGGGTGAGGAGGGTACAGCCTATCTGGTTGATCGCCGGGGACGTTTAATTTACCATCCTATTTCTCGGCTCATTGGCACAGATTTCAGCAGTCGTGAAGCGGTCCAGCGACTCCAACAGGGTACACTGATTGGCGCTGTGACCAGCCACGAAAACGGCCAGCCCAGTACTGTTGAGGGTTACGCCGTGGTGCAGGTTACGGGCTGGGGTTTGGTGATTGGCGAGCCATGGGCGCAGGTAGTGGAACCGGCTCAGAATGCTTTGAAACCTATCGCCGTGGTTCTAATTGTGGGATTAATTACGGTGGCCGCTTTTGTCTCCCTGGGCGTACAGGCTGTCACCGACCCCATTCAGAATTTGGTCATCCAAACACGCCAGGTAACTGCCGGCGATTATGATGCCAAAGTAACGCTCAGCCGGATCAAGGAAATCCGCGAGTTGGGAATGGCTTTTAATGAGATGGTCGAGCAAATTCGCAAGTATCGCGCCGGAGTGAGGCAGTATGTAGCTGATATTACCCAATCCCAGGAGGAAGAACGCAAGAGAATTGCCCGCGAGCTGCACGATGATACTGTGCAATCATTGATTGCCATTGGCCAGCGCATTGAGCTGATTAAGGGGATGTTGGATGATCCCATCGAGGCGCGTACCCGCCTGAGTGAGTTAAGAACAATGGTTACAGGCGCAATTGCTAGTGTTCGCCAATTTAGCCGGGACCTTCGTCCCCTGGCTTTGGAAGATTTAGGGCTGGTAGCCGCCATGCAATATCTGGTCAACCAGTTGACTCAAAGTGAAGGGGTAGATGTAGACTTTAGAGTTGAGGGAACTCCAGACGGATTGCCGGCTGACATGGAAGTGGCGATTTATCGGATCTTGCAAGAAGCCCTGAACAATGTTAAAAGACACGCTCACGCTACCGAAGTGAATGTTCTAGCCCAGTTTACTGAAAAACAGATTATGTTGACAGTTGAAGATGATGGATGCGGTTTTACAGTACCTGACTCAATTACCGATTTTGCCAGCAGCGGGAGTTTTGGGATGATGGGGCTGCAAGAACGCGCCCATCTTTTTGGCGGTAATATTGAGGTTGAATCTCAACTCGATGAAGGTACTATTGTTCGCCTGATTATACCACGCCGGTCGGATTTGTCCCCCTTTGAAATTCGCAATAATTTTTCTTTAAAAGATTCTCAGGTATCTGAAGATTCCTTGCTTGCCGAAAAAATTTCCTAAAATTGCCAAAAATTAGGCAAATAGGCCAAAAGGCTTAGTGAATATTTACACATTTACGCGCCTTTACCAATGCCTCTCCTCCTTTCACCCGATATAATTGGATAGAAAGTGATAAGCTATATCGCGCGGCTTCGCGCTTCCAGTCTATTTTCCTTGCACTCAAAAATCTATAGTTGCGCACTGTTTGTTGCTAAAAACGAGGCGTCAAAGAAATGGAACTCTTTTTTCTCATTTTGTTGGCCGTGATGTTGCTTGCTTTTGGCTATGCCCAGTGGCAAAAAGGAGTGTTCAAAACGCCCGGCCAGATTACCACGAACGAGGAGGATGAAGTGGAAATTCGTTGATCAAAGTGAGGCCCTTAGGATGACAGGCTCCAAAATGAGATACCTTTTGTTAACTTGACATATTGTTGTAGACATAATATAATACTGTGGTATTTCGTTGCCTGTGAGAGCAAAAGTGGTTGCCTAAGGGTGGCTTGTGAAACGAATTTTGGTTTCTATCCTCTTATTAATTACCGCCTTATTGATTTCAAGACCTTTTGCGGCGGAACTAAACAGCTTTTCTAAACCAGCTAAAGCGGCTCCTCACTCCTCCTTTCGCCAAACCAATACCTTTGAACAACAAGGAATCAGGTCAGCGCCGTTTTCCACAGTAGGTTGTCCTTGTGATACCTCTTCTCCGAAGCCTACGATTACCCTTGTTTTAATCGCGGCCGGAGCTGCTTCGTTGGCGATGGCCTCTTTTATTTATGGATCACACTTTATTGCCACTTGGGTAGCGGGTTGAACAGCTTCAAGCAAAAAGACGGTCAAAGCGACCGTCTTTTTGCTTTTTATGCCCAGTTAAGTCTCTCTATACGAGAGCTTCCGTATCAGCTTCTTTACCTTCATCGAGAACAGGCGCTTTGCTGAAAGTTTCATAGCCGTCCTTCAAGAATGCTATCAAGGTTGTTTGAATAGCTTTAAGCAGACCCTCCCCCGAAATTTCCCCATTCGATTGGCCCAAACGACGAATAGGGCTTTTTGAGTGAGCTTGAACGGCCTTCTGCTGCGACTCCGCCTCTACGACACTGGCGCTCACCCAAACATAAGCTTGATCGAGGCCAACATTGAGAGACTTCTCTTTGGGTTTTCCCCACCACTTTGGTCTCGGCGCATTGGCTGTAGCAAATTTTTTTATAAAATCCTTCTCGATGCCAAAGGTAACGGCATAAGGAAGCCAATGAGCGAAGTGCTGCTTGTACTTTTCAGCCTCTCTGGGGGACATATCACTTAAGAAGCGCTTGAAGGCTTCCCAGGGCATTGCCTCTTTAACCCCTACCCTGGTTTTGGTAGGGACAGCCCATCCCGCTGCAATAAGCGTCGTAGTAGCGGCAGCAAGACCTAAAAACGGGCAGGCCACAAGATAGGTGTACTGCTGCAAAAGCATACTGGCTACCAACGCTAAAAGGAGGCTCATGACAACGCCCGCCCCACCGAAGGCAATGTACTGACGCCGTTTTACCCGATAATTTTGTTCAAAGTAACCGGCCTGGGCCAGGGCGGCATCTATTTGCCGCTTTAATTCTGGGGTGGACATAAACAGGGACTCATGCATCTCGGCCAAATCCCGTTTCATGCCCCCTGAGCCAAATATTTTACCATAGAGAGTAACTTCGTAAGGTTGGGTTACTTTATTCTGATCTACGGCATAGAGGTTGAAAGCTGGTTTCTGTTCCTTGGACGATGGCGAATTAGCCTTGTTCCCGCTATCCACGTTAAGTGCGCCCCGGTAGGCCAAATCCAGCAGGGTTGCCAAAATGTGCTTGGGGCCGGCATGACCATCTAATAAAGCGCCAACCACTGCCGGTGGCAATTTATTTGGCAGCGTCTTCACACGGGTGGGGAATTTTCCGGGGCCTGGCGAAACCCGAATCCGCAGGTACCACCAGCCATACACGAGCAGGGGGCCGGCTAACAAAATCAGTAGACCCAGGGCTACAGAACCCCACTGTAATTTGGGGGTCCAGTATTCAAGGCTGTCAATTTCTCTTTGCCAGCCAGGGGGAGTACCCTGCACGGTGCCATGCGGAAAGGTCACCGACACTTCCAGACTACTATTAGGCGCAATATCTGCCGCTACAAAAGTGACCTTATCGGTGTTCTGTAAGAATACATTTGTGGCTACCCCAGAACTACTACGGATGATCTGCTCGTCGGTAAAGGGGGCCGGTAGATTGATAGTGGTGGTGGAACGAGCTATAGGGGCTGCGGCACTTTCGCCCAGAGGTTGCCAATCGAGGCGATCCCCCGTATCATAAAAGCGAAGCGCGCCCGTTACAAAATAACGCAAGATAAAGAGGGTGGAGGAAGTGTTGTTCGGTGGAAAATAAAGGTGAACGGTCTGCTGGCCGGAATCAACAGTAACTTCAAACGTATACTCGGCTTTGGTACTGGCAGGTTGATAGGAGCGCTGACCCCCACTATTGTCTATCTGTAAAATTTGAAGGTTGCTAATACTTTCCAGCTTATGGGTCGGAATGACCCTTTCAAAGGTAGTAGCTCCGCTAACCAGAGCAACTTCGTGAATTTCCTCGACGGCAAGCCCCGAATTTTGTTGCAGCTTTAGCGTTACATCATAACGCAGCCAATGGTCAACGCCGGTTTGCGCGGCTGCACCTCCCTGGCCAACCCGTAATAAAGTGAGGAGCAATATACCTACAATCCAGTAATGATGTCTCAACATGATCAGGTTCCTCCGGGTATACTGGCTGCGCCTCCCTCGACAGCTAATTTGGTAAATGTGCTCTAAGTCCGGGCGTCAATCATCTCCTGGGTGATTTTTGGCCCGGACTAAAAATATGGGACAGGGCGCTGCCTGTAACACTTTTGCAGCCACACTGCCATAAACCCATCGGCTTAACCCGGAGCGGCCATGCGTGCTCATGACGATGAGATCAACCGCTTCAGTTTCAGCCACCTTCAAAATTGCCTCGGGAACAAATCCCTCTAAGACCAAATACCGGCACTTTAACTTCGCCAATTGCAATCTCTTCTGCCAATTAATTATATATTCTTTCACTTCTTTTTCAACCTGTGCCTGTAAATCAAGCTGGTAATCATAAGCTACACCGGCCATTGCCGGATAAAACTCAACCGGCATTGCGACTGGTTGGCAGACTCTGGCCAAGATAATCTCACTATCAAAATGTCGAGCCAGCGCCTCGGCGTGAGGGAGGGCCAATTCTGATAAAGCTGAGCCATCAAGCGGTACCAGAATTTTTTGATACATGATTTATCTCCTTTCCGCTTAGGTGGAGAACTTTTTAAGCAGGGCCGCATCAATTTGTCGCAAGGGACAGCCTGCTTTGGCCATGGCCTGAGTTAAATCCAGAAAACCCACCCGGTTCTCATCAAAGAGAATCTGGACTGACTGGTTTTCCAAATTAATTTTAAGCTCGACAATCCCTGTCAGCGGCTCGAGCACTTGCTCTAGATTGGCGGCAACTTCCTCGGTCAGGGTAGGCACATGAAGGGCTTCAAATTCCAGCACCAAACTACCTCACACGATTAAATAGAGTGAATTAAAGTATTCTTTTGATGAGGCAAAACAGAGTTTACGGCAGGTAAAGTATAGTCTCTAACAGTAAGCATAAGGGGAAACACCTTAAACTGATAGTGACACATGTCATCTTCTACCATGACGATTGTAATTTACTCTACATATTGGAATCATGTTGGCAGGAAGGATCTACAGTCAACAGTCCGGGTCGTCCGCCGACCATTTGTCCACCCGGCGCAGGGCTTTCTGCAAGGAGTGAATCACTTCCTCATTAAAGTGATACCGATCCGGCTACGATTATTCTTGGTTGGGAAACGGCTCATACGATGCAACAGCGTACTGTGCAAGCGGTAGATCGTTTAGTGGAGAACGATAATGGCACTCTAAATATTGCTCTTGTATCTCACGGAGTAGTAACAACGCTGTATCTTTGCCATCTAAAGGGGGTCAAATTAGTGAGAAAGAGGGACAGCCTGGGGCACGCGGAGGAAATTACTATTGCTTTGAGGCAGAATCGAAATCCCTGCACGGCTGGCAGCAAATTGACGGGTAAAATCTTTTACCCGTCAAAGCCAGGCAACAGGCAGATCTTAAGTAAATTGTCGGCGGTAAGCGGCTTAGTTGGGGGTAGGAATCACTCTACGGCCTTTAAGAAATCATCTAAATTATGGCGTACTGCGTATGCGGTGGCTTCTGCCCGGTTTGACAAGCCCAATTTATCCAGAATGTTACTGACATAGTTCCGAACGGTTCCTTCACCCAGGTACAGGTTGGCGGCGATCTCGCGGTTAGTTTTGCCCTGGGCAATCAGAGCTAACACTTTTAATTCACGGTCCGACAAATCGGAAAAAGCCTCAGACCGGGCCGAGTCACGCAACCTGGCCAAAACCTGGCCGGTAATGCTGGGGTCGAGCATGGCATCCCCCCGAGCTACTGTCTCAATCGCCCGGATTAAGTCATCATTGCCCACCTGTTTGAGGACATACCCCACAGCGCCCGCCGAAATAGCATTAAACAGCAAGTCATCCTCGGCAAATGAGGTCAGCATGATAACCTTGATTTCCGGATGATTTTTTACGATTTCCCGGCAAGCTTCAATTCCGCTGCCATCGCTGAGACGAATATCCATGACCACCACATCAGGAACGTGTTCGTTAGCCTGTTGAATCGCCTGGGCCACACTGCCGGCCTCGGCGACAACCTGCCATCCCGGCTGGCGTGAAAGTAAATTATTCAGCCCCAGCCGGACTACTTCATGATCGTCTACTACCATAATCCGCACAGAAAATCGCCTCCAAATTATTGCCTCTAATTATGGAGTCGTTTAGCTTCACTGTCAAATTAGCCCGAAATTCGTAAGTTTCAAATTCGGCTGTTTAATGATACAATAAGTACTTGTCACCCAATGATCATCGTTTAGAAATGTTGGTAGATTTCAAGATGTCAGAAGATACGCAGCCGTTAGACCCGCAATTGAAAGCGTTGAGTGAGGCTACCCAGGCCGTCACTTCAGAGCTATCCCTGGAACAGGTCTTACAAAGAATCGCCCAGGCGGCCCGCACCCTGATCAATGCCAAGTTTGCCGCTCTGGGCGTGCATGACGGGCATGGTCACTTGTCACGCTTTATTACCGCTGGCCTCGATCCGGCCATTCATCAAAAAATAGGCCCCTTACCAACCGGGTTGGGGTTACTGGGACATTTTCTGCACAAGGGCGAGTCGCTGATTGTCAACGACATGGCTCATCACCCGGCTGCCGCTGGTTTTCCAAAGAATCATCCAATAATGAACAGCCTGCTGGGGGTGCCGATCTTTTCAAAAGGAGAGTTACTCGGCGCGCTTTATTTAACTGACAAACAAGACGGTTCCGAATTTACCGAAACCGACCGGCAGTTAATTGAAATGCTGGCGCTTCACGCCGCTATTGCTCTCGAAAACGCGCACCTCTATGAAAAAACTCAGCGTCTGGCCATATTGGAGGAGCGAGATCGCTTTGCCCGGGATCTGCATGATGGTATCATTCAGGCTATCTACGGGGTTGGCTTGATCCTGGACAATGCCAAGGCTCTTATTTCAGATGATAACGAAGTGGCTCGCGAACAAATTGATGTCAGTTTGAAAAGCATGGCTGTAATTATCAACGACTTGCGCAATTACATTTTTGATTTGCGCCCGCAAGCTATCAAATCTAAAGGGTTATATGCCCGTTTGGAAGGATTAATTAAAGAGCTAAAAGTGAACACCCTGCTGCCTATCCAGGTAGAGATTGACCCGGATATTAATAGCTACGTCACTGATTTGCAGGCCAGCCATATTTTCCACATCGCCCATGAGGCGCTCTCCAATGCCGCCCGCCATGCGCGCCCCAAAAGAATCGCCCTGAGTCTCACCCGTCAGGATGATATTCTGACCCTGCGGGTTGAAGACGATGGGAAGGGCTTCGAACTGCCCAACACGGTGGCGCATGGCCATCATGGCCTGGCTAATATGTATAAGCGCGCCTCGATTATGAACGCCAATCTTCATATTGAGAGTACCTCTCAGCGGGGCACCTCTCTGACGCTGACCCTGACCGGAGTGTCGAAACAGCCAGAACCGGCCTGAAGACAGCCAATATGGATCGGATTTAGATCAAGATTCCAAGGAACAGGCTTAATGACGAAACTTCCTTTTGACGCCATCATTTTTGACCACGATGGCACTTTGGTTGATACCGAACGCGCCGATTTAGAAACCTGCCGTATTTTATATCAAGAGCATGACGCCCCCTTCTCTATAGATTACTGGGCTAAACATATCGTAGGCTATATGGGCGGTTATGACCGGGTGTTGAATGATCTGACCAGCCGGAATGGTCACGGACCAACTCGGGCCCGGGTCTGGGAGCGTTTCAAAGAATTATGGGACATCACCTCTGAAAACGTCGAACTCATGCCCGGGGTAATTCCGCTCCTGGCCCAGTTGCACGCCGCCGGTTATCCTATGGCTGTTGCCACCGCTTCAGACCGGGAATGGGTCAAACGCTGGTTCACCCGGTTCGAGTTGTGGCCCTATTTCCAGGCTATCGCCACCGGCGACGATGTGGTTCACAACAAACCGGCTCCTGACGTTTATCTTTTTGCTGCTGCTCAACTGGGGGTTGCCCCGGAGCGCTGCCTGGTGTTTGAGGACTCCCTGCCCGGAGTGACCGCCGCCAAAGCCGCCGGTATGCGTGTTGTTGCTGTTTCCAGCCCGCATACCAAACAACTGGATTACAGCATGGCCGACATGCTTATTGACACTCTGGAAACCGTGACCGCCGCATGGATTGAAACTCTAACTCTTTGAGGAGACAGCTATGCCAACCTACTTTGAGTCTGCCACCGTCCCTCTTCTTGCGGCCGATTTTTCTTATTTTCGTGTGCCTCGAGAGAAATGGGAACTAATGCTGATCCGGCTGCGGCAGATGGGCGTCAACACGCTGATCCTGACCCTGCCGTGGGGTTTCCATGAAGCTGAGCCGGGCGCAGTTGACTTGACCGGCGCAACCAACAGCCGGCGAGATGGTGTTGGCCTGGTGCAGCTCTGCGCCGCGCTGGATTTTGTCTGTATCCTCAAGCCCGGTCCTTATACCGGCGATGGTGTGTTAGGTCGCGGCCTGCCCATCTGGCTGCTCCACCAGAGTGATGATCTGGAGGCTGCCCTGCCGGAGGCGGCGGGTCACTGGTTCACCGCTTTCAGCCGGACGCTCACCGGCCAGCAGTGGCCCCACGGCCCAATTGTCGCCCTGCAGATTGAGGGGGAGCCGGGGGAAGCAACTTCTCCGGCTCTTAGCCCCCAGCTTACCGAAGTCAAATGGCCTATCTGGCTGCGCAAGCATTACGAGGGAATTGAAGCCTTGAATGCGGCCTATGGAACCGCCTACCGCACGATCAACCAGGTCAGTTTCCCCGCAGATTGGGCAACAGCCAGCACACCTCAGGCCAAGGATGCCCGCAGTTTTCTGGAAACTGCCCGGCACGAGAGCCAGTCCAGCTACCGTCAAATCCTGCTCGATCAGGGCTGGCAGGTGCCTATCTACCTCGCCGGGGAGGCCGGCCCGCCTCTGCAAAATTTTAACCTGACCCAGCCTGCTGACCTGACCGCTTTGAGCCTGCCTCAAAAGACGCCTAGCTCGAGCGCCTGGCTCAATCTCCAGCAGCCGATCCAGGTGGACCCCGACGCGGCTGATGTGGGGCGCGGCCCGGTCTGGGCGGCTGGCGCTCCCATCCGCACCGACGGCTCAGTCCGCCCCTCGTTCTGGCAGGTCCGGCAGCATCTATGGTCGCAGGCTATGCCGGAGGTGCAGCGGGATGACCAGACCCTGCGGGTCGCCTGGAAAATTGGCGTCATTGTCACCCGCAGCGGCGACGCTGCCTTAAAGCTTGAGCTATTACCCAGCGCCAGAACGGTCTATCGCTTGCGCTTTTCGGGAGAACTTGTGACCGACGATTCCCTAAAGGCCAGCCGGGGTAAACTGAGCGGCTTGTACGTGGCCGAAGATGCCGCAGGCCAAACTGACCTGATTCTGCTCCTGAACGATGCAGCCGCGCCCCTGGGCGATTTTCCTCTAACCTATCTGAGCTATTTGCTAATTGCCCAGGCCCAGACGTTGAGCCGCAGTGCATCGCTGGCGGTTTCCCTGGCCGAAACTCTGGCCTCCGGCGAGACAAATCATCCTGCTGCTCCGGCCCGGCCCCCCAAAACCTCCTATATTTTAGAGGAATCACGGCGGGGTTTGCGGGAAGCGGATGCGGCGCTGCGCAAGGCGCTGGCTTCCATCAGCGCCCTGGAAGGCGGCTTTGCCACGATTCTGGGCAAAGAGACGCCCCAACCGGCGGCGACCTCGTTAGCTGTTAACCCGACCGTCTTTGAGGGCCAGGCGCGGGAGGTCCTGACCGAACTGGGCGCTGCCTGCGCCAAAATTGGACCATCGCTGCAAGCGGCGGCAGACGAGGTGCAGCGCACGGGGACTGCACCCACTGGCTTTACCGCAGTCCAGTACCAGCAAAGCTATGCCCTGGCTACGGCAGCGGCTCGCGCCGCCCGCGAGCCGCTGCTCGAAATGATTGCTTTACTCCGCCTGGAGATTGCCGCCGAGCGGCTGCCCCTGGTAGCCTGGCGGGTTCACAACCAGGTGCAGGAACTGGCCGAAAGCCTGCGCTGGGGAGTACTGCGCGCGTAATCGTTCACACTTATCCTGGAAAGATGTACTCCACTTCATCGAACGAATTGACGGCAAAGGCATAAAAAAAGCGTAAGAGAGTTTGGCCAGTATTGCGAATACCGTGGGCGGCATTACCTGGAATAAATACGGCTGTGCCGACTCCTACGGGATATTCAGTTCCGTCAATTGTCACCATCCCTTCGCCGGCCAACAGGTAATACAGTTCCGCCGGGGCGTGGCGATGCACTTTGAGCCGGTTGCCGGGCCTAATTTCGGCCACACCGGCGGTTAGAGCTTCAGTCGAGGTGCGCTCGGCGCTGAAAAGGGTCCGCCACTGCACTCGACCGTGCAGTTCATCATCCCAACCTTCTTCACAGCCGGCCGTATGCAAAATAACGGGTTTATTTTGAGTCATTGTCAATTGTTTCTCCGGCCCCTACGTCGTCAGTGTTTCTGGGAAACCCGGGGCACGCAAGTCGGTGTTGAGCGCGTCCTCCAACAGCTTCACCACCTGCGACGACCAGGCATTGCCACCATATTGGGATCTGGCCCGGATGAATATCTGCTCTACCAAGCCCGCTAATTCCAGCGGTACGCCGAACTCGCGGCCGAGTTGGTGCGCCAGGTAAAGATCTTTGCAAGCCAGATCCATAGTGAAGCCAATATTGTAGCTGCCATTCAAGATAACTTGACTTTCCGTCTCGTGGACAAAGCTATTGCCTGAACTGGCCTTGATAACTTCAAAGGTCTGGGCCAAATCGAGGCCGCCACGTTTAGCCAGCATCAACGCCTCGCCCGCCGCTACCAGATGAATAAAGGCCAGCATATTGGTTATGACTTTAATCACCGCAGCGCTGCCCAACGGGCCTATATGAAATACTTTGCCCCCCATCGCCTGCAGAGCAGGTAGATGCGCCTCAAAGATAGGGACATCACCCCCGACCAGAACCGTGATTTCTCCTGAAGCAGCTTTATGAACTCCGCCGGTCACCGGCGCTTCGAGGCAGGCAATGTTTTTTTCTGCCGCTAGTGCGGCCAGGCGTTTAAGCTCGTGCAGGTCATTCGTGCTCATATCAACCCAGGTGCCGCCGGGTTTAAGCCCCGCTAGAATGCCGTTTTCCCCGGTTACTACGGCGGTAACTGCTGCCGGAGAGGGCAGGCAGGTAAAAACGCTGTCTGCGGCCTCGGCAACCTGTTTGGGCGAGGCCGCCCAACCCGCGCCGGCAGCCAGCAGACCGGCTGCCGCTTCTTTGTAGAGATCATGCACCGTCACTTGAAAGCCGGCCCGAAGCAAGCTGCTGGCCAGATGCACTCCAAGATTGCCTACACCGATAAAGCCAAGTTTCATCATTGGGTTTCCTCTCATTGATAAACCGGTCTATCCAACATATCCAGATGAAGCTCTTGGCCGGTGTAAGGATACCTGGCGGCAACTTCTTCG
>JAHDWA010000062.1 GCA_023382535.1 Anaerolineae bacterium
CTAAATTTTTCCTCATCTTGACTTTTTCCCATAAAATGGTATGATTAATACGCTAGCGTCCTTTCGTCTCATTTTGTCGAAAGGGAGAGTTTAATATGCAACGTGGCAGACTGCTGATCATACTCGGCATCATTCTGGGTCTGGCAACAGTGGGCGCGGTCGCCTTCCTTTTCCTGGGGGGGGGCGGCGCTGTGCTGGAAGAGCCAACCCCCACGCCGACGGTGGGTGTCGCCCCGGAAGAGGCGGGGGGTATTCCGACCACCCAGGTGATTGTAGCCTTGCAGCCTATCGGCCGCGGCTCCGAATTTGTGGCCGGTTCGATTGGCCGCCGTGACTGGCCGGCCAACAACGTGCCGCCGGATATCATCGCCGATGAAGCCGAAACTATCGGCAAGGTCGCTAAAACCGATATTGTGCAGGGCCAGGTGATTGTGCGCAGTATGCTGGTGGATGTTTTTGGCGCGGGCGAAGCTTCGTTCCAAATCCCATCGGGGCGGGTGGCGGTCGCTTATCCCATCAACCGCCAAAAAAGCGTGTCGTATGCTGTCCAGCCCGGCGATTTTGTGGATATTTTGGTGACGGCCTTCTTCGTGGATGTAGACGAAGAATTCCAGACGACTTTGCCCAACAAGCTGAGCTTTCTGGTGCCGGAGCTTGACTCGGAAGGGAATCCAACCGGCCTCTTTAGCCTGAGCACGCAGATTGACGAGGGGCGCTTTGTGGTTGCCTCGGAGGATGTCCCGGCTATTGTATTTGCCCGCGAACCCCAGGTCCCGCGCCGGGTCGCGCAGCTAACGGTTCAGGCGGCCAAGGTTATTCGGGTTGGCCCCTGGATCGAACCGCCGCCCCCGCCGCCTCCGGCTGAAGGCGAGGAAGTGCCGACGCCAACGCCGCCTTTACCGGATATAGTGACGCTGGCCGTAACACCCCAGGATGCCCTGGTTTTACTCTGGCTGCGCCAGAGTCAAATTTACAGCGAAATGGCCCTGCGGGCGGCCGGCGAAGAAAATGCGGACCACCTGACCGAAGCGGTTACTTTGCAGTATATGCTGACCCGCTTCAACATTGCCGTACCGCCCAAGATCGAGTTTATTATGCAGCCGTCGCCCTTTGAATCTGCCGGCGAGATCCAGTTGCTCAATACACCGACACCTGTACCTCCACCTGCTCAGTAGTGAAGGGCGGCGCCTGGGTGATCTCACCTGGGTGAAGGATAACAAACTATGGTTGGTTACAGCACGCTGTCTCTTAAAAAAATTAAGAGACATTTGTGCTTTAGATTTGCCACGTCATCATAATTCATCATCTGCCTTGAACTCTGGATAACTCTCCTGAAAAAAGGTCAACCACCCCCGTTTTTCAGGAGAGTCATAAATCAAAATTAGCAAACCCAAAATAAACCAGTTCATTATTCTACATCAGGATAAAAATCTATGTCAGGATCGGTCATGCCAGCGGCAAATGCTCCCGGAGATAAAGAAAAAATCCGTCTGTTGATTGTGGACGATATCCCCGAAACCCGAGAAAATCTGCGTAAACTCCTCTTCTTTGAGTCCGACATTGATGTGGTTGGAGCGGCGACCAATGGCGAAGAAGGAATTCAGATGGCTGTAGAATTGCAGCCGGATATCGTCCTGATGGACATCAACATGCCCGGGGTGGATGGTATCACCGCCAGCGAAAAAATCTCGCAGCAGGTTCCTTTTTGTCAAATTATCATGATGTCGGTGCAGGGAGAGGCGGATTACCTGCGCCGCTCGATGCTGGCCGGGGCCAGAGAGTTTCTGATCAAACCCTTCTCCAGCGATGAACTGGTTAGCAGCATTCGCCGGGTTTATCAACTGGGCGCGACTCGCCGCCAGGCTATGCCGGTTATGACCCAGGCGCCAACCGGAGCGGGGGCCGCTACGGCGGCAACCCCGCAGGAGAAGGGCAAAATTGTGACGGTCTTCAGCGCCAAAGGGGGGGTGGGGTGCAGTACCGTTGCCGTAAATGTGGCAATAGCCTTGCAGCAAAACGCAGCCAGCAAGGTCGCCCTGGTTGATACCAGTCTCCAATTTGGCGATGTCGGCGTTTTGCTGAATTTGTATGCCAGCCGGACGATTGCAGATTTGGTATCTCATATAGATGAATTGGATAATGAACTGGTTAACGACATCTTCATTGCTCACAGCTCAGGTATCAAAGCCTTGCTGGCTCCTCCCCGCCCGGAAGTGGCCGATACAGTCACACCGGCGTTGGTGACGGATGTCCTGGAGCGGCTGCGGAGCATGTTTGATATCATCATCGTGGATACCAGCAGTGTACTGGATGACCTGGTTTTGAGTGTTCTGGACATATCTGATAAAATAATAGTAGTAACTACCCCGGAAATACCGGCTATCAAGAATGCTAAACTATTGTTCGAAGTGACAGAAGCGTTGGAGTACGAGCGGGAGCGCATCATGTTTATCCTGAATAAAGTGGATAAACGGATTAATATCCGGGCTGAAGATATTGAGGCTAACATCAAGTATAAGATTGAAGCCCAACTCCCCCTCGACGAACGCTCGGTGACGACGGCGGTGAACCAGGGGGTTCCCTATGTTTTGGGCGATAAAAACAGCCTGCTAACTCAGGCGACGGTGACCCTGAGCAACCATTTGGTAAAATCGTTGAATCCGGCGAGTCAAAAAGTAGAGACCCCGGTCCGCACGGGTTTTTTTGGTAGATAAACCGGTGCAGGTTTAAAGTTTCAACATTATTAGGTTTTAGGGAAAAAGGACATGTCTTTATTAAAACGTATTGAGCGAAGTCAACAACCAGGTGAAGGCGAGTCAAAACCAAGTGGCGGCGGCTTGGGCAACGCTATGCGGCCCAGAATTCCCGAACAGCAGGCCCGGCGTGCCCCGGCGGCAGCCCACGTTCGCGATGCTTTTAAGGACTTAAAAGAACGGATTCAAGACAAGTTGGTGGCGGAGTTGGACCCGGCTATGGATGTCTCCCGGACCGATGAGGTGCGGCGAACTATTCAGGATATGTTTGAGCAAATTCTGGCCCAGGAGAATATTATTCTTAGCCGGTCTGAACGTGAGCGTTTATTTGAAGGGATCGTGGCGGAAATTCTGGGGTTTGGGCCATTAGAAGTTCTCCTGGCGGACGAAAATGTCAGCGAAATCATGGTTAACGGCCCGGAAAAAGTTTTTGTTGAACGTAAAGGGAAATTGACCAAAACGAATATCCTCTTTGAAAGTAATGAACATGTCATGAAGGTGATTGATCGTATCGTTTCACCCCTGGGCCGCCGGATTGACGAAAGCTCACCTTACGTGGATGCTCGCCTGCCCGATGGTTCCCGCGTTAACGCGATCATTCCGCCGCTGGCGCTCAATGGGCCTACGCTGACCATCCGTAAGTTTGAAAAAGACCCCCTGACGATTGATGACCTCATCCGCTTTGGTTCCATGTCGCCCGAAACAGCAGAGTTTCTCAAAGCTTGCGTCAAGGCTCGCTTGAACATTGTGGTCTCCGGCGGTACCGGCTCCGGCAAAACGACTCTGTTGAACGTGCTGTCCTCATTTATTCCCAACGATGAGCGTATTATCACGGTTGAAAACGCGGCTGAGTTGCAACTGCGCCAGGAACATGTGGTGACATTGGAATCTCGCCCGCCGAACATTGAAGGGAAGGGGGAGGTCACGATCCGGGATTTGGTGATCAACACTCTGCGTATGCGCCCCGACCGGATTGTAGTTGGAGAGTGTCGTGGCGGCGAAACCCTGGACATGCTTCAGGCAATGAATACCGGTCACGATGGCAGCTTGACCACTGCTCACGCTAACACGCCCCGTGATATGCTGTCGCGTTTGGAAACGATGTGTTTGATGGCGGGTATGGATTTGCCGGTCCGGGCTATCCGAGAACAGGTGGCCTCGGCGGTTGATGTCATTATCCAACAGTCGCGTTTAAGAGATGGAAGCCGCAAGATTGTTAATGTAACGGAAGTTCAGGGTATGGAAGGTGACGTCATTGTGATGTCCGATATTTTTGCGTTTGAGCAGCAGGGCATCGAAAACGGCAAAATTGTAGGGCGGCTCAAGCCAACCGGCATTCGACCCAAGTTTTACGAACGAATTGAGGCTGCCGGGATCGTGCTGCCGCCCAATATCTTTGGGGCCAGTTTTAGGTAATGCTTTGAACCCGGGAGGCTTTTAAAACTTTGAGGGTCTGGAGTTGGAGTAAAGAGTAATGCCGGTTCTTTTTAACGGAGGTTCAGGATGTTGACGTTAATTATTGTTGTGGGGATCATCCTAACGATCGGTACTGTCGCCGGGGGGATCTATTTGTCGCGCCGAGGGGGGGATGCGACCCAACAACGCCTGGGCCAGTTTGTAGGCGGCGACAGCCTTGATAGTGCTGAGGAGCAGGATGAGAAAAAGAAACCAGGGGGAACTTCGTTACTTACCCAGAACCTGGACCAGGTCCTGGAAGAGCGGGGCCTGGGCCGAAATATGGCCACTGAACTGGCCAGGGCCGACCTGAAAATAACGGTAGCTGAATTTTGGGCCTTGAATTTGATCTCGATTATTGGGGTAACCGCTCTGGCCTGGGTAATCTACGGGGGGTTTGTGATGCCGCTTATAGGCGCGGTGGTAGGCTTCTTCCTGCCAAAGTTTTGGCTAAAGATGCGCCAGCGTGCTCGCTTGAAAAAGTTCAACAACCAGCTCGGCGATGGGATTACTCTGATGGCTAACGGGCTGCGCTCAGGCTATTCTCTGCTGCAGGCTATGGACGCGGTAGGCCGCGAAATGCCTGAGCCGATGTCAATTGAGTTTAAGCGGGTCGTTCGTGAGGTGGGCCTGGGGGTTGATAATGATCGGGCCTTTGTTAATTTGTTGCGGCGTGTGCCCAGTGATGACCTTGACTTGATGATTACCGCCATCAATGTGCAGCACGAAATCGGGGGTAATCTGGCCGAAATCCTGGAAATCATTGGGTTTGTCATTCGTGAACGGGTGCGAATCAAGGGTGAAATTGCCGTTTTGACCGCCCAGGGGCAGTTGTCGGGTTACATTATTTCTGGGTTGCCGGTGGCGTTGGGCTTGCTGCTGTATGCCATGAATCAAAATTACATCGGTAAAATGATATTTACTTGTGAGTCATTGGGTATCCCTGATGCGAGATGCACCCAACCTTGCGGTTGGATTATGATCGGGGCCGGTCTTCTCATGATTGCTTCCGGCTTTTTTGCCATTCAAAAGATTATTCAGATCGAGGTTTGATTTACTCCTTTCCTGCATAGCGCCGCGTAGTTTGTCAGGAGGTTAACGATGAGTCTAATCATCATTTCTATTATTGTTTTAGTCGGAATCGGGCTGACCGCCGGGTTGGTAATTTGGGGTCTACGCGCTTCATCTTCTGCGGCTGCCAGCGGGGGTGGTGATATTCAGGTCCGGCTGGAAGAGTTTGCCGGCAGGACTACCCCGCTAACCCTGGAAGAGATTGAACTTTCACAGCCGTTTTCCCAACGGGTCATGCGCCCCATGTTGGTTAAATTGGGTAATGCGCTTAGCCGCCTGTCGCCCTCAAAAGCCAGGGCTGAGACCGAGCTGATGCTGGAGCGGGCCGGAAGGCCTTACGGCTGGGGCTCTACAGAGTTTTCGGGTTTACGTATTTTTGTGGCCGCCATTTTTGGCGTCCTGGCCTTTTTAATTACGATCATATCGCCCACGGCCGGCACTGCCGCCAGAATTCTTGCTCCGCTGGTAGCGGCTGCAATCGGGTTTATGCTGCCCATTCTCTGGATCAGGTCAAAGATCAACAGGCGTAAAAAAGAGATCATTAAAAGTTTGCCTGATGCGATGGACCTGCTGACAATTGCCGTTGAGGCCGGGATGGGTTTTGACGGCGCCTTGCAGAAAGTAGCAGAGAAGTGGGACAACGAATTAAGCCGGGCCTTCGCCAAAGTGGTCCAGGAAATGCGCCTGGGAGTGATCCGCCGTGACGCGCTGCGAAACATGAGCAATAACATGGACGTACCTGATGTGACCAGTTTTGTGGCCGCTATCATTCAAGCTGACCAACTGGGTGTCAGTATTGCCAAGATTTTGCGAGTTCAATCCGAACAAATGCGCGTTAAGCGCAGACAACGGGCGGAGGAGCAGGCTAATAAGGCGCCCATCAAAATGCTCTTCCCCATGGTTTTCTTGATCTTCCCGGCCCTCTTTGTCGTACTGTTGGGGCCGGCCGTTATCATCTTGATGGAAACATTCTGGGTAGGTCAATAACCAAAATCCATGCGCGTCTTCAATCAAACTCGTAATGTCCCTCTCGTGAGAGAGGGTCGGGTAGCTGATACGTTTTGGCTCAGATTGCAAGGCTTGCTGGGAACTGCTTCTCTTGAAAAAGAAGAGGGGTTGATTTTAGTCGGCGAGAAGAGTATTCACACTTTCTTTATGAAATTTCCCATAGATGTGGTCTATGTTGATAAAAGTTTTAAGGTTATCCGCACCGACAACAATATGACTCCTTACCGTTTAGGGCCTTTTGTCGGTCAATCTGCTTTTGTGGTAGAAATGCCGGTGGGTAGTATTATTAGTACAGCGACTGAGGTGGGTGATCAGCTAAAATTTGAATATTGATTTTCGAGCGTCATACCTTGCTAAAACCAATCAGCCAGGTAGTGAGATAACCCGTGCTAACCCACATCCAAAAATCTAGCCAATCCCTGCTCGATTTATTATTTCCCCCCAGTTGTATTAGCTGCAAAGCTGCCAATAGCTGGTTGTGTCAAAATTGTCTGGATCAAATCGCCCTCATCACCCCCCCGGTTTGTAGACGTTGTGGCACGCCAATGACTCCAAATACTTCTGTTTGTAAGCAGTGCAAAAATAATCCTTTACAACACCTTGACGGGATCAGGTCGGCCGCGCAGTTTGAAGATAACCCCATCCGGCCGGCTATTCACTTCCTCAAATATCGCAATCATAAAGCAGTTGCTTCCATCCTGGCTACCCTCCTGGCCGCAGCCTATCTGCGTTATCAGCTAGAGGCAGACGTTCTTATGCCGGTGCCTTTACATGCCGCCCGCCTCCGCGAGCGAGGCTATAACCAAAGCGAGTTGCTGGCCAGAGCTATGGGCCAGAGGCTTAATATACCCGTGGATACTAAGGCCCTCTACCGGACCCGCGCCACTAAGTCTCAAATGACCTTGGGAGTGCATGAACGCCACCAAAATGTGGCTGAAGCTTTTGCCTGCTCCGATATGGCCTTAGCAGGCCAAACAGTCCTTTTAATTGATGATGTTTGTACCACCGGCTCAACTCTCGATGCCTGCGCCGGCGCTCTAAAAAAGAGGGGCGTTGTTGCTGTCTGGGGACTAACTCTGGCTAAAGCCCGTTAGGCCCAAAAATCTAAATTTCATAGAAAGGATACGAAAATGCAATTGCTTCTCAAGGGTAAAAATTTTGTCATCTCGGATCGCGTCCGCGATTACGTAGAAAAGAAAATGGGGAAGCTGGATCGCTATCTGCCGGAAATTGACGAGGCCCGGATAGAAATCACGCAGGAAAAAACCAAAAGCGCCAAGGACCGCAACGTGGTCCAGATCACCCTGCGGACTAATGGGGCGATTCTGCGCGCCGAAGAGCGTTCTGAAGCCATTTATGCTTCGATAGATGCCGTGGTAGACAAAATTCACCGGCAAATTGTGCGCTACAAAGGCAAACGTATTGACCGCTGGCAAGGCCATATTGTTAATAAACGCACAGAGGATGAAATGCCAGTGCTTGACCAGGAAGCACTGACCGCTATTGCCGAAGAACAGGAGCGCAAGATTGTCCGGGTCAAAAAGTTCCAGGTTGTGCCGATGACCGAGGATGAAGCAGTAGAGCAGATGGAACTATTGGGCCATGATTTCTTTGTATTTTACAATATTAATCTGGGCCGGCTTAATGTGCTTTATCGCCGGGCCGATGAAAATTATGGCTTGCTAGACCCAGAGCTGGCCTAACATTTAACGGGACAATGAGCGGGGGCGAGGCATTGAATTGCCCCGCCCCCTTTTGTTTACAGCTAACCGCCCATGCAATTAACGATAGATGGACAGCCGCACACATTCATTCCTTTAGCGGCTTTTCGCCGGGAGGAAGGCCTGCCGGAAGAGTTTACCCTGGCTTATTTTGAGCCAAAAGATTGGCAGGGCTTGGGCACTCTGGATGGCTCAGGCAAAGCTTTGGCAGCGCTGCGACAGCGTATGCTGGAGGCCGTCCCCGCCGCTGTTACCCTCGCCGAACTTATACCCCAGATCCAGGCGCTGGCCGATCACTTCCATGCCGAACTAACGGCAATCAACCAGCAAATTGGCCTGCGTGAGGTCGAAGTCGAATTTGCCGTGGCCGGCCTGGCCGATGTGCTGCAGAGTGTGGCCTACCAGTTGGTGCAGTTGAGCCACACCTACCGCCACGACCCGAGCCAGGTTCAGGCGCACTTCGACTTTTCCGGCCTCTATCAAAACTGGCTGGATGCTTCTGTCCGGGTATCGGCTACCACGCAGATTTACACCCATCAAAATGTTATGTATCAGGTGCGGGTGATCTACAATCCTTATGGACGGGTTGGCTTAAAGGTAGAAGTAGCTGGCGAGGTATATTATGTGACCGACCTGGCTCTCGCTTGCCCGGCCTTGCATTACATGCAGGATTTATGCAGCGCTATGGCCCAGGCGCTCTGCACTGCCTTGACCCATTCAACGTTGAACATTGAACGTTGAACGTTCCACTTGGTACAACTTCCTCAGGCGCAGGTAGGTGATAAACATGTACCAACTCATTAAACTGCACACCTGCAGTCCTACCCAACCATCCTGGTACCCTCCTAGCGAAATATAGCGGCGGCGAAACTCGCGCAGGGGCATGGTCAGATAGGTCCACGGCTTGGCCCGGATGCCTTTTTTTTTCAAAATTTTAGCTTCAAAGTCAATGTAACGATCCTGTTTGAACTTAAACTGGGTCAGCGAGTCGTAGTTGTAATGAATAAGATGCTCTTTAAGATAATCGGCTTGACCATCGAGCAGCACAATCTCATGCACCTGGCGCTCCGGGTCGTACCGGGCTGCGTCAATCCGCATCAGCCGGAGCTGGTAATCCGGATACCAGCCGCCGCCGCGCATCGTGTGGCCCCACATAATGTTGTAACGCGGCGCCCACCAGCCCACCGCCCGGCTATCCTGGGTCACTCGCCGTATTTCCTCGGCCAGTTCTGGGGTAACCCGCTCGTCGGCGTCAATAAACAGGATCCACTCACCCTGTAAAGCCTGCGCGTTTTTGAGAGCCGTGTCCCTGGCAACGGCAAAGTTGACAAACTCATTCTGAAAAACCTGGACGCCCAAATCTTTGGCAATTTCAACCGTGCCGTCGTCGCTGAAAGAGTCTTCAAGGATCACGGCATCGGCCCATTGAACACTTTTGATGCAATCGCCAATATGGCGCGCCTCATTTTTGGTGAGAATCGCGGCGATAATTTTGGTCACTCTGTTTTTCCCCGCCAGATGTTAATAACTTGTTCATATCCGCTCGCCCGTTGGGCCACTTCACTCTGGCTTAACTCTCCCCGCTGTGCTGCCTCGACGTCCAGCCTGGCTTTGCGGCGCATCCCCAGGCGGACAATCTGGCCGGCCAGGCGGACTTTTAATGGACTGTAATACTTGCGATAAAATTGATAGCGGCTGGCCCACAGATTGATAAAGCTGCTCAGGCGCACCTGGCCCGTACTTTGCCCGCCAAAATGGGTAATTTGGGCTGCCGGTACGCAGTAGACCGCCCAGCCCGCCGCAGCAATCCGCTTGCTCCAATCCACTTCTTCAACATACATGCGGTAGCGTTCGTCCAGCAGCCCGACCTGCTGAATCGCCTCCCGCCGCACGCACATCGCCGCTCCCAGGGGATGGTCCACCCGAAATGGGCGGCCGGAGGCGTAGGCCGAGCGCGGATAGCGCCCGTTCAAGCTCGACTCGACCAGCCGGCCCGGCAGCGGTAGCAGGTCAAAGGCCAGTTGCCACAAACCGGGAAAAGCAAAGGCGCTGTGCTGAAAAGAGCCATCCCCATAAACCAAACGTGCCCCGGCAATGCCGGTTTGAGGGCTGTTTTTCAGAAAATCAAACAAGGTCCGCAGCGCGCCCGGATGGACTTCGGTATCGGGATTGAGTAATAAGACAGCTTCCGGCAAATTCTCCCCTCTCAGGGGAGGGGAGGGGTTGGGGGAGGGGGCAAAGCCGATGGCCCGCAGAGCGGCATTGTTGCCCCCGGCGAAACCGAGATTTTTCTCGCCGGCGATAAGCTGCACCTGGGGAAAATCGCGGCGCAGCACCGCCACAGAGCCATCTGTGGAGGCATTATCAACCACCCAGATTTGCCCCTCGAGCCGGCTTGCGGCCAGGTCGGCCTCCACCGAACGCAGACAGGCCGCCAGCATGTCCCCCACATTCCAATTGACAATGATAATGGCCAGGTTCATAGGAAAGCTGAAGGATGAACCCCCTTGCGGGGGCAGGTGATGAAGGATGAAAGGGACATTCTAGAATTTCGCCCTCATCCTTTCAAAACCCGATGCGAATGGGCTGCGGGTCCACGTGATCGTTAAAAACATCAATCGCCACCTGTTCATGGATGAGACCGGCCCAGAAATTGACCGAGTCTCTGTCACTCGGCACATCTACAAGCTGGATCGAGCCGGTGACGACAGCCCGCTGGCCGGGCAGTAAATAATACTCGGTGTTGTTGTTGATGACCCGTTTTTCCAGCTCCTCCAGGTTGCCGATGGCCCAGCGATAGGGGTAGGCATAGCTAGGGTTGCCCTCGTAATCAATCCCCACCCGCCACGCGCCGGCCGACTCGAAGAAGCCTTTAGAGTTGAAATTCTCGTCGCTGCGGTAAGGCTCACCGGAACCAGGCCCCTGGGTCCGAATCGGCACAGTGCCAAAATTTTCTACGGTCAGGGTAAAAGCCAGGGTTTGACCGAGCGGGACAATTTGAGTCCCCGTAGCGGGATTGTAATAATCCACATCTGCCGCCACAATGTCGGCCCGGGGCACGCCCCCCTCCTGGATAGTCAAAGTACCGGTGACCATGGTGCGATTGCCCACCCGGTCCACGGCTTCGGCCTGGACGGTATAGAGGCCGTCAGGAGGCGGATCGGCGCCCTGGTCAACTCCACCCTCGTAGTCATAGGTATGGAAGCCGGGCTGGCCGGGCTTGACCTCGCGCTCTTTTTCGGCGATGGGATAGCGGGTTTCCCCATCAGGCGCAATCAGGTAGACGCTGACCTCCGCTTCTTTGGTCAGAGAATAATTGATGGTCACCCGGTCGTCAATACCATCCCGGTTGGGGGTAAAAACCTGGGGATAAATACTGAAGCCTTGCAGTTCCGGTTTGGCGGTATCGGCATTTTCGATGACCAGTTGGCCCTGCTGGCTGGTCGTCTGGCCGTCATCGGCCACCGCTTCGACTACCCAGGTGTAAGCGCCATTGGGCAGCATGGCCCCATTGACCACCCCGCCAAAATCTACCTGGTAATCCCCGGCGGAACGCCGCCGCCCTTCTCTGAAGTAGTGCCGCTGCCCCTGGCTGTCCAGCACGTAAATAGACAGATCAGCCGAGCGGTTCAAGCTGTAGCTGATCCGGGTCACATCGGTCAGGCCATCGGCATTGGGCGAAATGGTTTGGGGATTAACACTGACTGCCGACAACGGCGAGCTGGAAGCGCAGGCGGCCAGCAAGAAAAGAAGTAAAAGCGTCATCAGCCACAGGACCGGCTGTAAATGTTTATTCAAATTTTCCAGCATAAATTGTTTTACACCACCAGGATTGAAATCACAGCCTACCACAAAGAGGTAAGCCCGTCAAACTCTCAACGTACCTCAACTTCAGCCAGCAGATACTGTTCTTGCTCATCGCCGTACCAGCCGACCACTAACTGGTACTGACCCGGCGGCGTAACCGGATTCAGATTGACATCCAGGTCGTGACGAATGATGCTGTTGGGAGATACAGGCCAGCGCGAGGTGGGATAGAGCTTGAGCGCGTCATTCGCTCGCTCCAGACTGGCCCCCCAGACTCCTTCCGGCCCAACCAGGTTGACAAAGGGTGTAACGTCTACACCGATAGGTTTGCTTGCCGTCCAGTAAAGCGTCACGTGGGCCCAACCTGAAGGGGGATGAAACAGCTCGTCGTCGGCAGCAACCACCCGGTCCGCTTGATAGCCGAGCAGGCGCAGTCCATTGGCAAACTGGATAGCCGTAGGCGTTGCCTCCACCGGCAAGGAGTCGAGTTGATAGCCGGGCGCATAGCCTTTGAGCGAGATGCCGGGTGGATAAAGCTCTGTCACCAGGGGATAGCGGGTGGCAAACCACTGCTCGACCCGGTGATTGGGATCGGGACCGTCCAGGTGAGATTGAATGAGCCAGATAACCGGGTGATCGTTGACCACCCCTTGCAGCGGGCCGTCCAGGGGCGTGTCCAGGGTGACGGTACTGAAGGCCGCATAGGTTTGGCCGGGGCCGCGAAAATAATATTGAAAGGGATAGCGCACCCAATCAGGGTGGATGAGAATGCCATGATCAGGGGCAGCGTGTTCTGCCAGGTAAGCGACGCTCTGCCGCCAGGCTTCTTTAGCCGCGGGCATGCTCCACTGGCCGGGAATGGGGAGGGCGGTGAGGAGGAGAAGGATGAAGGATGAAGGATGAAGGATGAAAAAATTTTTAATTATCCGCCCTTTGCCGATATGCCGATTTGCCCACTCGCTCATTCGCTCCGCGCCGACGGCGGCCAGCAGCAACAGCCAGGGAACCATGACGATAAAGTATCGCTCCCCGAAAAAGGCTAAGTGGTTGCGCAAAAGCAGAAGATTGGCGATGGCGAAGGGGGAGACCAGGAGCAGGGTGACGAGTAGGAGGGGGTGGGGGAAACGTGATGCATAATGCGTGATGCGTAATGCGTAATGCGTGTTTTTTAATTTTAGAAAAGGGGCTGCGGCAAAGGCAGCTATAACAGCCGGAATGGCAATTTGAAGCACAGGGGCGAGAGGGGCTTTCCAGACGGTGAAGGCATGCAGCAGCCACCAGGCACGCTGGCCGAGACCGCTGAGAGGGTCGCCGGGGGCGGCTTCGCCGGAAAAGCGCCAGGTCGCCAGCGCCAGGGGGGCAAACAGCAGCGCTATGGCCAGGCTGCTGAGGGCAAAGAGCAGCCACAAGCGCCAGTGACGCGGGTGGCTCATCATCAGCCACAGTCCCAGCGCCGGCAGGATAAAGCCGGTGTAAAGGTGGGTGTAGAGGCCGGCCAGAGCGAAGAGGGTGAAAAGGGAGATATAAAGAATCGAAGAGGCGGGGAATGAAAAAGTCGGAAGTTGCTTTGCCACTCGCTGGCTCTCCGACTCGCTGAGTTGCAAAAAAGCCCAGATGGTTAAGGCGCTAAAAAGGACGGCGGGGGCATACATACGCGCTTCTTGAGCATACCAGACCAGGAACGGGTTGAGGGCCACCAAGAGGGCCGTCAGCAGAGCAATCCGCCGGTTGAAGAGAGCCGCCGCAATTGCGGCGATGACCGGAACCAGTAATGTCCCCAGGAAGGCCGACAAACTGCGGACGCCCATCTCGCTGAAGCCGGCCAGGGGAGTCCAACCTTTGAGGAGCAAGTAATACAGCGGCGGCAGGCGGTCTTCGACCAGGGTGAAGCCAACTTCCAAAATGCGGGCGACGGATTGCCTGGCCCAATGAACGCTGATGGCTTCGTCGAACCAGAGGCTGTGGTAGGTGAGGTTATACAAGCGCAGCGCCAGAGCGATCAAAATAATGGCCAGCAGCGAGAGGCGGTATTTGTTCATCGGAAATGCATGCTACCACAAGGGCAGGGCAGGAGCAAAGACGGAGAAAATCATCTCTCTACCAAAAGCGGCTGGGGCAGAATTACTCGTGTTTCGCCGGTGGTGAGCGGCAGGCGGGGAAACGCGGGATCGGCAGCGTTGTACAGTCCAACTTCTATAGAGTAGTTACCGGGGGAAAGGTCGGCCGGCAGGATCAAGGTGACGGGGTCGGCGATGATTTCACCGGGAACCCAGCCCTGGGTTGGTTTGGCCGGAGCGTGGTCGGCATTGACGACAACCGTTTCGCCGGGACCGAGCAGGTGGGTGAAGATAGTGAGGTTGGTCTCCAGCCGGCTCTCAGCTCGCCAGTAAAGGGTCAGCGTCACCGACCCGCCGGGCGCGGCGCGGCAGCCGGCCGGACTCGCGCCATCGCCGTTTGAGGCTGTCGAAGAGCGGCAATCTGCGCCGATAAGCGTGGTCTGGCCGGAAAAGTCAGCTTTGAGCGGCGTATCTACCGCAGCGGGGGGGCTGAAATTGCGGGTGGCCGGCAAAATTTCTAGCTGGCCAAAAGAAAAGCGTTCCTCGTAAAAAAAGCCGTGCACGTTGACCAGATGCACTTGCAGCTCTGCCGGGCCGGGAGCGGCTTCGGGGGGGATGTTAAGCCAATATTGGCCCAGGACGACCTCACCCGGTTTCCAGCGCGGTAGGTTAAAGGTGCGGCTGGGGGTCAATGAGGAACCAACCCGGTGATTTTGCTGCCTGGAATCAACGAGATCAAAGGCCACCGAAATATCATCGTAGTTAAATTGGCCGGCCTGCCAGAGCAGTTTAAGCAAAACACGATCGCCCGGTTCGGCGCTGGATTGAGATAATTCGCTGTGGCGCAGGATGATAATGGGTGAGAAGTCAACGGGCGGCGGCTCGATCAGCGGCAGCGAGTTATCAGCGGGACGAACGACGCGGCTGAGGTTGATCGCATCAATCAGGCCGGTTCGCCGCCGGGGCCGGCCTTGTTCGTCCAGAATATCCCAGCCGCTAAATCCTGCTGGGGCATTGTCGACTGCGGGTAAACCCAGGCCAACTTCGGCCCAGTAAAGGCCCGGTGGAGTACCGGCTTGCCAATCCAGACGGTGACGGGTCATAATCAGTTGGCCGACCGGCCAGCGGGAGGGCGGATAGAGATAAGCGCCGGGCCGCCCGACAAACCGATGGCGATCCCACTCAAAGCCGTCTCGATCCGTTAAACGGAGGGTTAAGAGTAAGTCATCCGGCAAGGGGTGGCGAGGGCGCCAAAAGAGGGCCAGGTCAGTATCACCTAGCTGGGTCACGCCGACCAGGTCAACCTGGTTGGCAAAGTTGTAGCCCGCCTCAGGTACAGGGCCATTTTCCGATTGGTCCGGCGCTGCCTCTGCTGAGTTTGTCGAAGAGGTGCGAAGGACCGGCCGCTCAATGGGGCTTTCGTGGAGCAGCGCTCTTTTGTCGGGATCGAGCCGCCAATGTTCCAGGCGTACGCCTTGAAAGTCGCCGGCGTCGTGCGGGCGCTCGCCAATCCGGTCAAGCCAAAAGGGGACAACCCCGTTGGGATCAATCACTTCATCCTGCCAACTGACCAACCACACCCCGTTTTTGTTCTGCAGCGCCTCGGCCATTTCGGTGGAGATGCTCAAAGCGGTGACGCGATTGATGTCCAGCCGTTCCAATTGGGGCAGGGAGGTCCAGCCCTGCCAGCCGTAGTAGTAAGCCCAGACCGGATACATGTGGCCGGAACTGAGCAAGACGGTTTCATCGGGGGCGCTCCGCTCGCGGACGAACTGGGCCAGGGCCTGAAAGTCGTCTTTGGCAAAGCGCGGGTCGGTGAACCAGTTGTTCAGGCTGAAAAGAGAAGTCGCCAGAATGAGCGCGTAAAAAAGCGTAAAGAATAGAGTGTAAAGCGTGGAGCGTAAATTATTTAAGGTAAAGCGGGCCAGATCAAACTGGGCCAGGGCTGTGGCTACAAGCAGGGCGAAGGCAGGCCAGGCCAACAAGGTATAGCGCGGGTTGAACTTGGGCGACTGATAAGAGAGCAACAGGATGAGGATGACGGGCAGGCAGAGCCAGAGAAGCAGGAAGATAGAGGATGGAAGATAGAGGATAGAGGATAGATCAGGTTCTTGACGCCTTGTCTGGCTGAACTGTAAATAGATTACACCGATGATAAGGAGGAGTAAATAGCCCAGAGCCAGCCAGAGGCCGGTTTGTTCAAACACAGTTTCGCCGGCGGTAAAGCTGATGAGAACTTTGCGCAACGCTTCGTGGAGTTTGAGCGCGCCGGGCCAATAACTGGGGTCGTCGCCCAGGCGGGCCAGGAGAACCCAGAACCAGGGCACAAAAAGAAGGGCGGTGAAACCAAAAACTTGCAGTAACTGCCACCCCAGGACTTTGGGAAAGCCTCGCCGCCAGAGGCTGAAAAGACCATAGAGACCGTGGGCGATCAACAGAAATGCGGCGAAATAATGGGTATAGAGAGCGGCGGCAGCGGTCAAGGCATATAAAAAGGCTGAGGGCGGAAGGCGGAAGGATGGATTATAACCGGCAGAGAGGGAGGGTGATGAAGGGTGGAGGATTCTGAGGAATAAGTAGCTGGCCAGGGTAGCCTCGAAGACCAGCAGGGTGTACATGCGCGCTTCCTGAGCGTAATAAACCATCACCGGTGAAATGGCAAGCAGGGCGGCGGCGAGATGAGGCGCCGAGGCCGGGCGCTGGGGCGAGGCTGAGAAAAGGTAACGGGCCAGGGTGTAAATCAAGGGAACGGCCAGCACGCCGAAAATAACTGAAGGAAAACGCAGCGCCCACTCGCTGGAGCCAAAAAGGGCGTCAGTTTCCCAGATGAGCAAGTAATAAAGAGGGGGTTGAATGTCGGCGGCGGTCCATTGGATGAGTTCGCCGGGCGGCTTTTGGGAGAGCAGCCAGGTGACGCCTTCATCGTACCAGAGGCTTTGTTCGCCCAACAGCGCCAGCCGCAAGGCCAGGGCAATCAAAATAATGACCAGCAACCCCAGACGATCTTTGCTCATAGCGCGGCCCATGCTACCACAGAGGCAGTGAGGTGACAAGATGAGGGTCTGTCTCAAAAATTAGGCGTTTGTAGGACCAGTTGCCCATAACGCGTGCCCGGCAGGATCAGGAATTTAGGACGCACCTGCAGGCTGAGGCGAGAACCTACTTGACCCGAATTTGCCCAAGGATAAAGGCATCGCTGCCATTGGACAGGGGCAGCCGTTGCAGGGTCCGCCCATCATAAAGGCCGACCTGTAAGGTGTACTCCCCCGGCGAGAGATCAGCCGGGAGGTTGAGCCGGTGGCTGTCGAGGTGCGGTTGGCGGAGCGGCCATTGAGAGGTGGGGTGGGGGGTCAGCCAGGTGGGGTAAGCGTCGTTTTGGGCTACCAGGCGACCATCGCCGGCCAGCAGGTGGAGAAAAACGGTGTAATCGGCCTGGGGGGACTGATCGGCGGTCCACTGGAGCAGAACTGTCAGGGGTACGCCAGGGTGAAGATCGGCCTGGCCGATGTGGAAACCGGTCAGCCGGATCGCCGGACCAAAACTGGCTTCTACCGTGGTGAGTGAGGTCAGGGAGAGCGTGGCTGGCTGCCGGGCTAAAGTTAGCCCGAAGCGTTCAAAGGTAGCTAATTGCACCCAACGGCCCGAGTCAAATCGCTGCATCTCGGCTGAGGCAGCAGTAATCGGGAAGCGTTGGCCGGGATCGGCAAAACTGCTTTCCGGCCCAACGGCGAGGCCCAGGTGAAAGATGTCGGGTAAAAGTTGAGGGAGAGTCTCGGTCACAACAATTTCGCCGGGCTGCCAGGTCGCGGGTGGATACCAGAGGGCAGCGACCATAGGAACCTGGGTTGGATCGCTTAAGAGCTGGCCGGTGTCGTCGTAAACCAGCGGCCAGAGCCGCGTATCTTCAGGCAAAGTATCCAGAGCCTGCCAGTAAAATTTAAAAGTAACGCCGTTGTCCGGGTCATCGTGGATATCATAACCCAACAGCCGCAGTTGGTTTTCGCCAAAAGTGAGCAGGGTGGGGTAGGCAGGCAGGGAGGTGGGCCGGAGAAAGTCGTAGAAAGAGCAGGGGAGTTGGCCTTTGACAGGTGTAGAAAAGGCAGCGGAGCAGGCCGCATCCTGAGCTTGTTGAAGGGGGAGCAGGCTGCGGCCTGAACTTGTCAAAGGGAGAGTGGGGGCGAGGGGTGGAGATTTTTGGGCCAAAATAAGGCCCTGGTCGGCTCTGAGTAGATTCCAGTCAGAGTGGAGCAAATTCATAAGCTTGGCATAAGCATCGTTAGGATGAACGCCGGGAATATCGGTGACATCAACCAGCAAATAGTCAGCTTCCTGAACCGTGGGAAAAACATAAATCACCCGCCGGTGGGCGAGATGCGGATGAATCGCCGCGCTGGCCGAGACCACTGCATCCACGGGAATTTGGGCCAGGAAATCGGGCAGACGGACCGCCGCCGGGCGAAAAGGGTAAATTTCCCTGCGGGCAGAGAGGGGAGTCCAACCGTGATTAACGTGGTAGCCCAACATCCAGGCCAGGAGCCACAGCAAAACAGCGATCAGGGTGGTGACTTTGAAGGATTGACCGGTCTTTTCGTGTAGGGAAGCTCTACTGATTAAACGGCGCAAACCAAATATGGCCGCCACGATAAAAGCGACAACCAGAGGCGCGGAGTAATGCTGCTCGCCGGAGTATTGGCCGGGGAAGTTGCTGAGCAGATTAGCGATTAAGACAGGCAGGCCGAGTACAAGCAGCTCCGGGGCCAGGAGAGGGAGAAAACCAACCGCTGCCAGCAGGCCGATTAGATACTGCCAGCGGGCTGGGTCTTGCAGCAGGGACAGCACGCTGATGTTGGTGTAGCGGCTGGCCAGGTAAATGGGGCCGGCCGTATCAAAGTATTGCTGCGCCAGGGGTGCGACAATAGCAAAGGTGGCGGTGAGGAACCAGAGGGTACTGATGAGGATGAGGGTGAAGCCATGAATGACCGCCGACCGCCGAGTGCGAAGCCTCCCTGTGGGACCGCTGACCGCTGCATCGTCTCTGAAAATGCCGGCAGTCGATGGTCGGCGGTCGGCGGTCGTTACTAGCCACAGCCCCAGCATCGCCGTCAGAGGGGGCAAGGTTTCTTTGGCAGCCATCGCGATGATGGCCCAGAACCACATCCAACCCCAGCGGCGCTCCGTGGCATACCAAAAGGCAAACAGCAGGGGCGTCACCACAAATGGGTCGGCGTGAAAATCGGCGATATTGGCGGCTTGCAAGGGGGGAAAGAGGAGGTAGGCGGCGGCGAAAGTAAGGGCGGCCCAGGAGGGGGATTGTGAATTGTCAACAGTCAATTGCCAATTGTTAATGGTTAATTGTTGTTTAGCAATCCAGAAGACGGGCAGCGCACCGAGAGCCAGAGCGATGGATTGGGCAATGAGCAGGATGCGCACATCGTCCCACAGGAAAAAGAGCAGGGCCAGGGGCGCCAGGATGGGTTCAAAATGTTCGGCCAGGCGCGGCTGCTGCTGGTCGCCCCAGGTCAGCTCCATGAACTCGCCGGGGCCAAGGACAGTGTTCCACATCGGCTGGTCAATCAGCGACAGGTCGGCGGCGTAGGAATGGAGGGTATTATGGCGGTTGATGCTGTACCAGGAGAAGTAGACGGCGTAGGCGAGGATGAAGAGGGCGAGGAGGAGAGAGGGGAGATGAAGCGTGAGGCGTGAAGCGTGAGGCGTAAGGCGTAAATTTGAAGGTAACGACGAATTAGACACAGATTTTACTTCATTCAAGTAAAGGGATTATTTCTCTGACAGCTTCCGTTCCTTTGCCGCCCGTTCCTCACGCAGTTTCCGCGCCGTTGTTTGCAGTTGCTCAAAGAACTCGGTCTCGGTCAGTTCTTTGACCGCGCGCTGGCGTTTCACTTCGTCAATTTCGATGGTAAGCTGCTGGACCTGCTGCTTGAGGTCTTCTTCACGTTTTTTCACTCCCTCAACCATTTTGAAAAAGGAAGATAGAAAGGCGCTGGCGCGGGCCTGGTAGGTGAGATCGGTATTGACAATCGTGGATTGGCTCTCCTCGACCCGCTGCTGGACAAAATCATAGTTGCCGGCGGCGATGTGCTGCGACCAGACGATGGTTTCTTCGATATAGGCGTTGGCAAAGCGGAGCCGGTCGGACATATCGCGCAGAAACGAGAGGGCCAGGAGGGGGTATTCATTCAACAGGGCCAGCACGGCATCATACTTTACCTCCAGCACCTCGGCGGGGCTGATGGCGACCATCGAATTGGAGCGCGGTTTTTGATCAATCAGCGACATCTCGCCGACAAGCTGGCCTGGCCCGCACTGGTTGAGGATCACTTCTTCCCCCTGGGGACCTTCGGCCACAATCTTGATCCAGCCGGTGCGGATGACAAAGAGAGAGTCGCTGTCGTCGCCCTTGTGCACCAGGAAGTCACCCCTGGCCAAACTCAAAATTTTGACCCGGTCGGCCAATTTTGCCAGAACTGCCGGCGGCGCGCCCTTAAAGAGAGGCAGCCGCTCCAGATAGTTCATTAGCTTGGGGTCCATTACCTATCCTCCCGCTGCATTTGTATCATACCACACTTCCGGCTATGGCTCAATAACCTCAACTTTTATCCACTCCACCTCTGCCGCCACGTGTGGCTCGGTCAGGCCCAGTCCGGTGGTGACGCCGGCAGGGTGCAGCGCATCGAACGCCTCATAGGTTTCTCCTTGAGGAGTTCGGATGAAGGCGTGGTTGCAGCGAAAACAGCCGCGCAAGTCCCCCCTGGCTCCGACAGCTTGCAGGGCGTGGACGGCCTCTTCGCTCAAGTGGGCGCTGGCCTCGTCGGCGGCGGCAGCGGCGATGAGAGAATCGGGAGGCGAGGACGCGAGGAAGCGTGCCAACCCGGTTGAAGCGTTTGGGTCGAGATGGGTATCGAAACTGGCGGTGCTGAGGAGGCCGTCGGGTTGAATGATGGCAATATTGTAGCCGCGCCGGTTGGGCGAAAATTCGCGGCCGTTGACGAAAATGTGACCGAAATCGCCAACTTCCTCACCTGCGCTAAGGACGGTTACCTCTGGCGGCCAACCTGAAGCCTGGCCGCCAGGGAAGGGCATCGCTACTGCCCCGGTAAAATGTAGCCAGGCCTCATTCAGGCCGGGGCGAGCGACCCCGGCAGGCAGGTCGAACGATAACTCCTGCCACTCCGGGCCAACCTTCTGTGGAGCGGACTGCCAGCCGTTCAATTCAAGGGAAAGGGCTTGGGTCAAATCCCTGGTGAGCTGCGGCAGGCGCAGCCGGAAGGTAAGTCGCTGGGCCGCGCCGGTGAGCGGCAGAAGCAGCCGGGCATTGCGGCGTTGGGCGGTGATGGGCTGGCCGGCGGTCAAAAGGCCCCAGCCTTCGCCAAAGTAAAGAGGGGCCAGCGGTGAAGACGGGTCAATGCGGAGTCCAGACTGAACTTCAGCCCTCTCAATTGCTATCACCTGGTAGATTTTAATGGCTGGCTCATCGTGGATTTTTTCGACGGGTAAAACCGATTCAATATAAGGCAGGACGGCCTGTTCGGTTACACTTAGGTTTTTCTGCCCATCAAATTTATCATACTGATAAGGCCGGATGACGATGTATTTGATATTGAAAAAGCTTAACACGTCGGCAGCGATAGCTGCGTCAGCTCCCCAGCGTTCCGGGGGAAGCGGATGGCCGGTTTCAAGGGCTAGCAGCGAGTTGATGAGTGGGGCGTTTGTAAAATACTGAAACTTGAACTCAGGGTTGCGGCTGGTGTTGCCTTGCAGCAGGCGTTTTTGATGGGTGGTCTGGTAAAACTGGCCAAACATGAACTGGGTCGTCAAGGCCCCGGTAATGCGAAACCCATTGCGCCAGGCAAAGGGAATATCCAGCACGGTGAAATCATCCGGGTTGGCAGCAATGGCTTGATAGGCCGCCGGAACCCGCATGTTGGACTGGGGAAGGGGGATGGAGAGGTGCTCAAAGAGAAAGAGGAGGGTGAGGATAGAGGATAGAGGATAGAGGATAGAAGATAGATGTCTGTTTGTTGGCTGTTGGCGCTGAATCCATTGGCCGATTTGCACCAGGGCAAAAGCAGCGATGACGCTCAAACTCAACAGCAGCATCACGCTGTAGCGGCTGGGATAGCGATTGCCTTTGAAAAAAGGGAGACTCTGCAGCAGGCTGAAGGGGCCGGGCAGCCCGGTCGGGTAACCATTGATCGTGATGACCGGGCCAAGGCAGAGCAGGGCAAAAATAAGCGCGGCGACCAGCCAGAAACGCAGTTCGGCCCGGCGAAAGCCGGTAAATAGGGCGACCAGCAGCAGGCCCAGCAAAACAAAGCCCAGGTAAATATGCTGCCCCTTGTCAAAGGCTTGGATGCTGGTCTGGCTAACCAAGCCGCCCAGTACGGGCTGGTGCATTGTTGGAATGACAAAGCCCAGCAAATCGGCGCTGAAGGCATCGGCAAAACCGCCGCCCTCGACCAGAAAATCACCTTCAACCTGCATATCGGGCAGCATTTGAGCAAGGATGGGACTGATCCCGAGGACGAAGGTAAAGCCCAGGATAAGAGCAGCGCGAAGGTGGGGCAGAAGTGGAGGACAAGGGTGCAGGGGACGAAACCGCTTATTTAAATCGAAAATCGAAAATCGAAAATCGAAAATCGAATAGAGCCAATACAGGGCAAGAAAAACCAGCAGGAAGGAGGCATAGGTCATCTCGGTCCAGGCTTGCAGGGTCAAAAAAAGGCCGGCCATCAAAGCATTCTTGAGACGTCGCGGGTTGTGCCGGATGCGCAGAATGTACAGAACGGCGAAGGGTATCCAATGACTGCTGGCAATATTGAATTGGCCCAGGGCGACGTAGAAGAGTTTGCTGCTGGCGAAAGCATAGAAGAGACCGGCCAGGGCAGCACACGTCCAAAGAAGCAGGGGGGCAGGGGATTGCCAGCGCGGAGCGCCAGGTGGGGGGGGCAGGGGAGAGATTTCCCTCCTATTTTTTGATACGGCGGTCGCCAGTAAATAGCGGGCCAGCAAAAATGCACCGTAGCCGCCGGCAGTGAAAGTGAAGAACATGTGCAAATTGCTGGCGGTCACGACGCCAAAATTAAGGGTCAGCGGCAGGGCGGTAACGGCATTCAACACGGTTAAGGTGTAAAAAGTCAGGTTGATGCCAAGGGGATAAAACATAAAATCCGTGTAAAACGGGTTCTGGCCGGTATTGAGCAGCGCGTATTTGATCCACCACAGGTTCCAGGCCAGGGCCGGGTCGTCGCCGCCATCGCCGGGCAGGTGAGTTGCCAGGTGAAGGAAGGTCGGCCAGGTTAAAATTATCGCCAACAGAAAATAGCTTAGCAGCAGGAATAGATGGCGAGGCAGTTGGAGATTATCTTTAGTTTTTTTTTGTGGCGGCTTATCGGCCAAAAATGGGACGACCTTAAAGGTACGGTGTTGAAATCTCGAATCTAAATTCGATTGTACCACCTGCGGGTGGCCACGGCAATTATTAAGCAAGTTGCTTGTGTGGTATAATCGAGACCTGGTTTTACTGCCCCACTAAATTCACTCATTTGGGCCAACAAAAAATTTGAAAGGAGACCATCCGTGTTATTTGTCGAAGAACAAAAGAAAATTGCCTCGCTGATCAACGCGATCATTGATATCCCTCTTGTTTCTGAAGAAATGGAACAGGTTATCTTTGAACACGCCGTGGCAGTTATTGATGCCGCCCTCGATGATATTTTGCCAGAAGTTTTTGGCGGTATGCTGCGGGATGTCGGCAAGGGGATTGACAAAGATCACGCCCGTGATTTTGCCCTGCGGCTCTCTATGGCCGTTAATAAAAGGGTCAACCTGCCTTATCTGAATGAGGAGCAGGAAGGCCGGCTGATTCAGACGGTCATTGACCCGATTGTGAAAGCCATGATTGACGGTAAGCGGCTTGACGCTATCTTGCCCGCTTATGCTCAGGCGGAATAATATATGGGACGCGGATTAAACGGATCGAACGGATTTAAGTCATTCTTATCCGAAAGATCTGTCGAATCCGCGTCCCAATCCCCACGAGTCTTACTGTGAGGGTTATCTTGTGGTAAGGAAAAGGCGCTTTCCCCATGAAAGCGCCTTTAAAAATCTTTATCGCTAACAATCAGCTAATCAGCCGCGCGTTCAGCACAATTTCTGTCGCCGCCAGGGCCTTTGAAACCGGGCAGCCCTTTTTGGAGGCCTCAGCATGTTCCATAAATGTTCTCTCGTCAAGCCCTGGCACCTCGGCCTCGGTGTTAAGCTCGATTTTGGTGATCGTCGGGGCGTTATCCACCCTGCCTAAATGCACTTTGGCCGTGGTGTGGACTCGCCTTACCGTGTGGCCCGCTCCGCTCAACACGGCGCTGAGAAACATCGAGAAACAGCCGGCATGGGCCGCCCCAATTAACTCCTCGGGGTTGGTCCCAGGTTCTTCTTCAAAACGTGTTTTAAAGGTGTAAGCTCCTTCAAATGCGCCGCTGCCCAGTTTCATGGTGCCGCGCCCCTCTTGTAAGTTACCCTCCCAAACAGCTTCTGCATTTCGGACTGGCATGATTGACCCTCCATAAAGTTTACTGAGATTTCCCCGGCAAGAGGGGAATCCTCATTCGATTTGAGGCTGTATTATATCTCTCCCGGCCTACCGGTCAAGTGAACGATTGTTAAGTTCTTTCATGCCGCAACCGGACATTTAACCTCTATCAATTATGGGTTATAATCAGAGAGGGAGAGGCCGGTGTAGGCATGGGCAAGCAAGGAGTACTTCAATGAGCAAAAAACATGTCCTGATTGTAGACGATGCCAAAGACATTCTCTTCCTGCTGATGCACAGTGTCAAAAGGCTGGGGCCGGAATATGAGGTCACAACTGCTCACGACGGAGCAACAGCCCTGGAACTGATTCAAAAACAAAAATTTGACCTGATCATTACCGATTACATGATGCCCGGTATGACCGGGGTAGACTTGGCTCAGGTTGTGCGTAAGGTTTCGCCGGAAACACAAGTGGTCCTGATGACGGCCCACGACACCCGCGGCATGCGCAACACCGTGGAGACACTGCACCTTGGCGGCTACCTGGGCAAACCTTTCACCGTGCCGGAGATCATGGAGGTGGTGCAGCGCGCTATCACCCAGACTCATCAAGCGGTGGAAACGCCTCACCCGGATGCAGCCGGACTGAGCTTGAATCGGGCCGTGGACGAGCGCCTGGAAGTCCTACGCAGTAAAACCGGCGCTCACTTTGTACTGTTAGTCAGCGCCAGCGGTCACCCCCTGCGAGTTGTCGGGGAGACCAACCGGGCCAAGACTTCCCGTTTGGCTGCTTTTGTGGCGGCTAACTTCCTGGCTGTGACTGAACTGGCCAGCCTGCTGGGCGATAATGAGTCGATCTTCAAATCGAGTTACTACGAAGGGAGTAAATATAACATTTATGCCTATGACATCAACGGAGAATTTTTGCTGGCCGTAGTTTTTGGCACCCAGGGGAAACCCGGCACGGTTTGGTTTTATACAAAACAGGCCGGCGTAGAGTTAGCCGAGTTGTTGGCTAAAGTCACTCAAGGCGCAGCAACGGAAGACAGCAACGTTAATGTGGCCGACGATTTTGCCGGTATGTTTGGAAGTGAGAAAGATAGTGATCATTAATGACCAATAAGCGGGTCTTGATTGTTGATAATGATAAAGATATCAGCTTGATGCTCCAGCACAGCCTGCGGCTGCTGGGACCTGAGTATGAAGTTGTTACCGTAACTGATAGTGTGACCGCCATCAGCTTGATTGAAAAAGAGTCATTTGCCGTAGTCATTACCGATTATATGATGCCGGTAATAACGGGTATAGATCTGGCCCTGGCCGTGCGCCGCATCTCGCCAGATACGCAGGTTATTTTGATGACGGCCTACGGCTCTACTAATTTGCGTGATACCAGCAAATTCCTGGGCCTGGACGGCTTTCTGGACAAGCCTTTTCCCCTGGAACAAGTCCAGGAGATTGTTAAACGGGCGGTAGCCCAGACTCGTGGCCAAGAACCGCCGCCGCTGCCTCCCCCCGAAAAACCTCGGCTGTCGCAAGCTGTTTATGAGCTATTGCGGACGCTGCAAAATAATTCGGGCGTACGTTGCGTGTTGCTCATTACCGCCGATGGCCGCCCCTTGCAGGTTGTCGGCCAAACCGCCGGTTTTGAAGTTGCCAGTATCAGCGCCCTGGTGGCTGCCAACTTTCTGGCTGCGGCCGAATTGGCTAAACTGGTCGGCAATCTGACCATCTTCAAATCCAGCTACTATGAGGGCGAGAATTACAATATCTATGCCCACGACGTGAATGAAAAATTGCTGTTAGCTATAGTTTTTGATGCCCGGCAAAAACCCGGCTCAGTTTGGTTCTATACCAAACACGCCGCCAGCAGTCTAGCTCAATTATTAAGCCAGGCTGCTGCCTCCTCTCCTGCCCCTAACTAAGCTAACCCGCTTCCTCACCCCTCCTTTCACCTGACTAAGGCTTCATCGCAGGCATAAGCGAAGCCGCAGGCCGCACATCTACCCGGCTGCTGGTGGCTGCGCCCGGCAGTCTCTGCCAGACGCGCCTGGCGCATCGCGGCCATTGTCTCCAGCAATTCGCGGCGTAGCTCCGGGGTAAAATCAACTTCGTACAGAGCATCGGCGTACTTGAGCAGCCCATGGGGTGGGGTGCGCCCGGTCGTTTCTTCAACCAACAGGCAGTAAGCAGCTAATTGCAGCAAATGGCCCAAGTAAGGGACCTTGGGGGTCTTGGTAGATTTGACTTCCACGGGGATGATTCCTGCTTCGGTCTGGACCAGATAATCCGGTTTGCCGCTGAGTTGGTAGGTTTTGGCATAGAGTGGCTGTGGGTTGGGGCGCCAATCGGCACTGTCGGCGTAAACCAGCCGGCCCGCCGGGACTCCACTTTCCAGGCGCAGCCGCCTGGAACGAGTCGAGGCCAGCCAGCCGAACCAAAGTAAAATCAGTGCCAGAGTGAAAAGCCAGAGCATAAGCAAAATGAAACTAAAGGAACTGGAGGAAGTACCCCAACAAAGCCATAGCTAGCAGAATTACTCCCCCGGCGAACAAAAAAACGCTGGCTTGACGCCAGCGTAGGGCTGCCCGAACTTGATAGCTGTGGTGGCGATGAGTTTGGATACCGTGAGCCAGGACCGTCTGATTGTTGGCCGGGATTTGTTTAACTGTGCCCAGCCACCAGGAGCGATGGCAAAAACTGTACTGGTTCAGCTCACTGGCCCGAATTAAGGGCAAGCGGCCAGCCGGCTCGGGAGGCGGGGCAGGGGTAGCCATATCAATCGCCCGGCTCGCCGGCCCACTCATCGCCGGGCTGAGGGATATTCAGGGCTTCACGCATGCCGATGCGCTGCTCAAACTGGATCAGGGCAGCCCGCATCGCTTCCTGGCGCACCGCCGTCGTGACATCGCCGCGGGTGCGTTCCAGCACCCCGCGGACCATATCGGTATTGCGGCGCAGACCGCCGGTAATTGCGTCAGAGAAGTCAACCGTGACCAGAACGCTGTAAATCTCGTCCATACTGCTCAGAGTACGTTCGGCCAGAATCACGTTACCCTGGCGCAACGCATCAAGGGCAAAGCGGCGCAGTTCCCCTGCCGCCTCGGCCAGGCCGTTGAGGTAAGCGGCGTATTCCACGTTTAACGCCTCGGGGGTGGGTAATGGCTCCTCCAAGATGACTGCACGGGTAATGTGCGCCTCGGCCAACTCTTTCAAGGCATCCTGAGTATAGCCAGCGTAGTAAACATCGGGGTAGTTCTGAGCATCGGCGATCATTTGGGCGGCAGTATCACGCGCCGTTTGCAGCAGCGCCTGCGCCTCCCCGTCATCCCCCCGTTGAGTCGCCCGAATCGAGTTGGCGCAGTGGCGGATAAGTTCCCGTGAACGGGTGAGGGTATCGTTGCGAATCGTACTTTTAGCTTCAAACGTCTGATTGATGCGATCAATGATTATTTGTAACTGTTGCAAAGGAATCTCCTCAGGCAAGCGCTATACCCCGTCAAGGCGCGGGCCAATTAACATAAATAAAAAAGCCGCCCTTCGACTGGCCAGGGCGGCTTCATGGTGCTACACAGTTATTTTATTGTCAAATCAAAACGGAATTTCGTCCTCAGTCAAGCCCGGATCTTCGGCGGGAGCGCCCGGTCCACTGCTGCTGTAACTACCGCCGTTATCGCCGCCCCGGCCTCCTAAGAATTTGATTTCATACGCCGTGACTTCATAGGAGCCATGAGGTTTACCATCCTGCCCGGTCCAGATATTGATTTCCGGCTTCAATCGGCCCTCAACCAACACTTGGCGGCCTTTGCTGAGATACTGATTGCAGCTTTCAGCCTGCTTCCCCCAGACGGTCACTCGAAACCAGGTTGTTTCTTCCTGAGGCTGCCCATCATTTCCAACCCATTTGCGATTGGTAGCTACTCTAAAATTGGTCACCGCCTGGCCTGAAGGGGTATAACGCATTTCCGGGTCGCTACCCAAGTTGCCCACTATTGTCAACTTTTGATACATTTCTAATCTCCTTAATTAGAATAGTGAGAATAAATGTTCTATTGTGCCCTCATCTTAATCTAAAAGTTAAAAATTGTCAACCCCCAGAAATTGGGGGTTTTAAGAGCGGGTTGAGATTTTTTTATGATGATAAGCCGTCATAAACCCATCTGCTGTATAGACCACCTGCCCTAATTCGAGGCGGCTTGCCAAACGGGCCAGTTGCGGCGGCTGGACATAGGTGCTGCCCAAAATTTCTTCTTGGGCAAAAACGGTTTCGGGGGGACCGTCAAGCAGTACCCGGCCCTGGCCCATGACGATGATGCGCCCAAAATTTTCGGCCACAAAATCAACGTCGTGACTAATAGCGATAACGGTTTTGCCCCGCTCCCGCAGACTCCGGATGAGGCCGGCCAAATGCTGTATGCTGCGGTGATCCTGGCCGGTGGTCGGCTCGTCGAGAACAATGATCGGCGTATCCATGGCCAGGATGGCGGCAATCGCTACTCGTTTGCGCCAGGTTGGAGTCAAATCATAAGGATTGACCTCGACTTTGTCCGTTAGCTCCAAAAGGACCAGGGCTTCGTCTACCTGAACTTCGATACGCTCCGGGGGGAGGCCAAGATTAGCGGGGCCAAATTTAACTTCATCGCGGACATTCCCCTTAAAAAGCTGATCATCGGGGTTTTGAAAAACGTAGCCTACCCGTGCCGCCAGTTTCGCCACCGACGTTTCATGAGTAAACCAATCGCCAACACGAACAGCGCCACGCGTGGGTTGCAGCAGCCCGTTGAGGTGACGCACCAGGGTCGTTTTGCCGGCGCCGTTCTGGCCGACAATAGCCACCAACTCACCCGGTTCAAGGGTCAACGACACACCCCGCAGGGCCTCAACACCAGAAGGGTAGGTGAAGTGTAAGTTGTCAACCCAAATTTGCATACTGCATTCTTTCTGAATAAATACAGGGTCCACAGATTTGCACAAATGCACTCAGATAAAAATAACTGAAAATTATTCGGGTCAATCTGGGTGTATCTGTGGGCTATTTAACAGAGTAGTTTTGAAACTACTTTCTGCTTCCTCCAGCGTCACCGGCAAAGGCTGTCCAGCCGGCCAGCCGCCTTCAGCCTCAAGCCGGCGGGCCACGCTGGTGTAACGAGTCTGGCCGATGTGGTAGTTTTCCAGCAGCGGCGAGGTCAGAACTTCGGCGGGAGGGCCGCTCAGAACGACTTGGCCGTCGGCCAGCACCAGCACCCGGTCGGCAAAGGCGGCCACCCACTCCAGCTTGTGTTCGGCCATAACAACTGTCATGCCTTCCCGGCTCAACTCGCGGATAACGGCAAAAACCTCACGGCTGCCCAGCGGGTCGAGCTGAGAGGTCGGCTCATCCAGGACCAGCACCTGCGGCTCCATGACCAGCATCGAGGCCAGGGCCACGCGCTGCTGCTGCCCGCCCGAGAGGGCATAGGGCGAGCGGTCGGCCATATCGGCGATGCCGGTCATGGCCATGGCCCGCTCGATGCGCGAAGGCATTTCCTCGCGGGGCACCCCCAGGTTTTCCAGGCCAAAGGCAATTTCATCGTACACGCTGAATTTGGCCCCTGAAATTTGATTGAAAGGATTCTGAAAGACCAGCCCGCTGGTCAGTACAATATCTTCCAGGGGATGGTCTTTGGTTTCCAGGCCGGCCACGTGAACCCGCCCGGCCAGTTCGCCCTGGAAAAAGTGGGGTACAAAGCCGGTCAGGGTGTAACAGAGGGTGGATTTGCCCGCACCGTTAGCGCCAATCACGGCCACAAACTCGCCAGCCTCCACCTGGAGCGATAGGTCGGCTAGGGCCGGCTGCTCGGTGTGGGGGTAGCGGTAGGTCAGATTTTCGATTTCGATGATAGCCATAACACCTCAAGGATGAAGGCGGAAGGATGAAGGATGAACGTCATAACCACAACCTTGATCCAATAGCCAAGAGAGTTACAACAATCAGGCCCAGGCGTAAGGCGTTTTGGCTCGATGAGTCGGGAATTTGGAGCAGGCTGGTCTTGGTGCGTTTGGCTTTGAAGGCGCGGGCTTCCAGGGCAATGGCCCGTTCTTCCACGTCTACCAACGAGCCAAAGACAAGCGGGCCAACCAGCGGTAGTAAGGCGTTGAAACGCCGGCGCAGGCTGCCCTGCGTTTCCAGGCCGCGCGAGCGCTGGGCGTCAATAATGGTACTGGCCTTGTTGCGCATTTGCGGGAGAATTTGCAGAGTGCTAACGATGATATAGGTCAATGAGGGTGACACGCCCCGCTGAGTCAGGGCGGTCATCAAGGTGCTGGGGTGGGTGCTGAGGAGGAGCAACAGAAACGAGCCAACCATGTTCATAATCCGGCTGGCGGTGAGATAAGCAAACTGCACGCCTTCCAGCTTGACCGAGAAAATCCAGAAGCTAAACAGAATGGTTTCGCCGCCCGGGTAGAAGAGGCTCTGCATAGCGAACAAGAAAACGGTCAGCGGCAGGATCAGGCGAAAGGTGGTGCGAATAAATTCCTGGCCGATGTTGCCCCAAAAGCTGAGCGGCAGCAGGATGACGACAAAAATAAGCGTGGCCGTCCAGTAACCAGGCCCCAGAAAGCCGATCAGGATCAGACTGAAGGTGAGGGTCAGCTTGGTGAGGGGATTGAGGCGATGGAGCGGGCTGTCGCGATGGATGTAAAAGCTGAGTTTATCCTGCAAAAGAGAAACCTCCACTGGGGAGTAAAAACTACCCCCGTCGTCAATGGCCGGGTGACGGGGGCGTTAGCGGCTGCGTCTTATTGGCTCAGGGGATGACATTGTCTGAACGGGAAAACCGCGAGATGTAGCGCAGTGATAACCCCCGGATGATAAGCCAGGCGAACAAACAGGTTAGAATCTTATCGAGCGGCTCGACCAAAAAATTGGTGGTCAGAACTGCGTTAAACAGCTCCTGGCCGGTCGCCAGCAAATAAGCGGTGATAAAGGTTGAGCCGCTGCTGGTGATGCCGCCAAACAGGTAGACGCCGATAGGGGTTGAGACAATCACCGCGGCCAGCGCTACAAAAATACCGGCAATGATCACTTTCCACCAGACCTTGAACAGGCCGAAATTGGCGCAAATACCGGCGACCAGGCCGATGGCCGCGGCCACCGGAAACCAGGGCAGCGCGCCGGGGTCAACGATCAGGCCCCAGATAATATTCGACAAGGCCCCGGTGAGCGCCCCGGCCCACGGCCCGGCCAGCACCGCCACCAGTACCGTTCCAATCGAGTCCAGAAAGACCGGCAGCTTGAGCAAAACCACAATCTGGCCGATGACAATGTTGATGGCAATTGCCACCGGAATGAGAACCAGGGTGATGGTGCTGAAATCCCGTTTTAATTGTGCTGCAACGCTCATGATTTATCTCCTTTCATTTTTGTTTACTGATAGTGTTTGATTAACACTTTCTATTTGATAGCATACACCCAATAGGCAAATGACGCCAATTTTTGGCTGTGTCAAAGCACAGCTTTGACACTCCTTAGTTTAAACGGTGGGCCAGCGCCTCGATGCGTTCCAAAAATAATTCAATGAAGCGGCGGGCCTGGACTTTGAGCGCTACCTGCATGTTGGGCGGCTTGGACCACATATCGTAGAAGTCAGCCATTGTTTTGCCCAGAGACAACTCGCTGTATAAATCTACCGTGACGTGCAGCGGGCTGGTCTCGACCAGGTCGGGGGCAAAGGTCAAGGCCAGCGCCAGCGGGTCGTTGATGACACAGCCCTGAATGCCCTGGTACTCGTCGTGGAACTCCATGTAAAAGCGGGTGGCGTCGGCGATAAAGCGGGTGATGGGGGAGTCAAGGGCCAGCAGGCGCTCGACATCGGCCTGGGTCAGGATACATTGATAGGTCACGTCGAGCGGCACGAGGGTTAGGGGCAGGCCGGAATGGTAAACGATGTGCGCGGCGTGCGGGTCAACGTAGACATTGAATTCGGCCAAGGGTGTGGTGTTGCCTTCATGGCGGAGGGCGCCGCCCATAATAACCACCTCGCGGATGGCTTGCAGCAGAGCCGGTTCCCGGCGGATCGCCAGGGCCAGGTTGGTCAGCGGCCCAATTGCGACCACGGTAATTTCTCCGGGCGCGGCCATGATCCGCTCGATGAGCAGGTCCACCGCATGCTGGTTGGCACGGTGGCGGCGGGGTGGAGGGAGTTTGGCATAGCCCAGGCCGGTCTGGCCGTGCGTTTCCGGTGCGGTCAGCAGGGGTTGCAGCAGGGGCCGATCCAGGCCGGGCGCAACGGGGATGTGCGCCGCTCCGGCCAGTTCCAGCACGCCCAGCGCATTGCTGACTCCCTGGGCTGTAGAACAGTTGCCCATCACCACGGTCAAAGCTTCCAGGTTGAGTTCGGGTGAGGCCAGGGCCAGCAGAATGGCTAAAGCATCATCAATCCCCGGATCGGTATCTATGATGATTCGTTTGGCCTGACCCATTTGACCTCCCCCCCTGGTGCGCCGGATCTTTCAAACTTAAAAGGCAGCGCATTCTAACATAAGAGGGCCGAGATGTCCAGCAAAAATCGAAGATGGAGGATAGAGGATAGAAGATAGAAAAAACTTCTTTGGCAGCCTTCCAACCTTCCTTCTTCACCTCCTGGTCACTTCCAGTTCAGGATAGCCGGTCTCCGGGTCAAAGGGGCGGGAAAAAAGTAAACCATCCGCTTCGCCGATGACGATTTCGGCGGTGGTGTAGACCAGGCAGCCGGTCATAAGATGGCCGCCCATGGTCCGTCCCTGGCCGTCCGAAAGGGAGATGTGCAGGTGATAACCCCCGGCATCGAGCGTGCCGACCAGGGAGACAATTTCAAACTTGTCCTCATACAGCGTCGTCTCCGGGCGGTTGGCCAGCCGTAAAGCTGCCTGGCGCAGGCTGCCGACGCAGGTCAGCACAAAAGCGGCTTGCAGGCCGTTCTCCTGCACAAAGCGGCTTAACTCAATGCCTAAATCCTGGCCGGGGCGCAGGCGTAAAGCAAAAAGTTGCATAATCGGACTCCTTCTACTATTGTTGTGCTTTAAAAGAGCTTTTGACCAAAGAATATCTTGGTGCGTATTGCGTGGCGCTTGCGTGCCTTTGGCGGTGTGTTCCGTGAAATTACCTGCGGAACACGCACCAAGGAGCCACAAAAGGGCGTAAAACCTGAGCGGAGCTTATGAAGCGAGACTATAAATACTACGACTTCATCATGGCCTTTTTTGTGGCCGTGCTGCTGATCAGCAATATCGCCTCGGCGGCTAAGATTGTAGATTGGGGGGTCAGCCTGTTTGGCCTGCCGCTGGCCTTTGATGCCGGTACGCTCCTTTTTCCCATCAGTTACATTTTTGGCGATATTTTGACCGAAGTGTACGGATATAAAAAATCGCGGCGGGTCATCTGGGCCGGTTTTGGCGCAGCCGGACTGATGTCTCTGACGTTCTGGTTGGTAGGGTGGATGCCGGGGGAGCGGGCCTGGCAGGAATATGCCGGACAGAACGCCTACGAGGCTGTTTTGGGAGGCGTGGCTTCCGGCGGGATTGTCGTGGCCAGCCTGGCAGCTTACTTTGCCGGAGAGTTCTCCAACAGCTTTGTGCTGGCTAAAATGAAAATCGCTACCCAGGGGCGCTGGTTGTGGCTGCGGACCATCGGCAGCACGCTGGTGGGCGAAGGCATTGATACGATCAGCTTTGTGCTCATCGCCGTGCTGTTGGGCGTCTTTCCCTGGGAGATTGCTCTCAGCCTGATCACGACCAACTATATTTTTAAGGTGGGGATTGAGGTGCTTTTTACCCCCCTCACCTATGCCATTGTCGGCTTTTTGAAGCGCGCCGAACGGGAAGACACCTACGACCGGGAAACTAATTTTAACCCGTTTTCCTTAACGCCATGAAACCTCATTTTTTGAGGATGAGAGGCAGGTAAGATTCAGGGTTAGCGGGGGGTAGAGATGAACTGAGTTTGACGATAAAAGCATCTTGTATGCCTCGGAGATTACCCTGGATGGCTTGTTCTTTTGTGAAATCGGTTGAAGAGGTTGGTCCAGTGATGTAAACATTGCCTGTGTGATCCACCGCTATGTCTGCTCCAACGTCATCAATATTTCCCCCTAAATAGGTGGAATAGCCATAAGTATAAACACCGCTTGCGTTAATAATCTGAGTTACGAAGGCATCCGTATATCCCGAGTCGTTTTGAATCGCTTGCCGAGTGGGAAAATCTGTTGAAGTAGTATATCCCGTGATATAGGCGTTGCCTAACCTATCTACGGCCACACGATTACCGAGTTCGAAATCGCTCCCTCCTAAATAAGTAGAGTAGCCATAGCTGTAGATTCCACTGGCGCTAATAATTTGCGTCACGAATATATCAGTGCTGCCAGTTTTTATCTCTTTTATTGCTCGCCGCAAAGGAAAATTAGTTGAAGTGGTATTTCCGGTAACGTAAGCGTTGCCGGTATTGTCCACCGCAATACCATAGCCGACATCATGGCCGTTGCCGCCCAAATAGGTCGAATAACCATACGTGTAGACCCCACTGGCGCTGATTATCTTGGTTACGAACACATCTCTATCAAGTTGATCGTTTTGAATTGCTCGCCATAGGGGAAAGTTGGAGGAGTCAGTGAACCCCACCATATAGACGTTGCCTGCACTGTCCACGGCGATATCAGTGCCTTTTTCTTCACCGCTTCCCCCCAGATAGGAAGAGTAGCCATAAGTGTAAACCCCGCTAGCACTGATGATTTGGGTTATGAAAGCATCTTCGCCGCCCTGGTCTCCCTGGATTGCCCGCCATGTCGGGAAATTTGATGAGCTGGTATATCCTCCGAGGGAGATGTTACCGCTGCGGTCTACGGCAACGCCATCGCTTCTATCCCCGCTGTTTCCCCCCAGGTAGGTGGAATAATCCAGAGTGTAAACCCCGTTGGCATGAATGATTTTCGCGACAAAGACATCACTCAAGCCGCCCCCATACATAGCTTGGGTTGCATTGCGCTCAGGAAAATCGGTGGAGCTGGTTGATCCAACGAGGTAAATGTTACCTAAGCTATCTACGGTGATAGCACGGCCAAAATCATCACCGCTGCCGCCCAAATAGGTAGAGAAACCATAGGTGTAGACACCACTTGTACTGATAATCTGGGTGACAAAAATATCAGAAAAGCCTCCACCAAAGGTTTCTTGAAGTGGATTTCGTTGGGGAAAATCACTTGAGTCTGTCGTCCCAACAACATAAATATTGCCTGCACTGTCTACAGCTATGCCTGAACCTCCATCCCTATTACAGCAAATACTGCTGGGGTCACTCCCACCCAAGTACGTGCTGTAGATCAGTTCGGGATCAATGATCAGAGGATAGGCAGAATCATAAGCAGCAACCTTAATCGTAACGGTTTTATCCTGAATAACGTACTCTCCCTCAATTTCATAACGAACACTGTCAATATCCTGATAAATGTACAAAGGCCCCTCGACCAGTTCACCGGTGGAAGTTTGTAAAATTAAAGCTCCATCCGAGCGTAGCCAAATACGATCAACACCGCTATAACCCATAGAGATGAAATCAGGGTCAGCTCCGGGGGCGACGATAAACTCACTCTTTAGATGACCATCCGTACCGCGATAGATCAGATCAATACCGGGGTATAAATCCCGATAGGCGATTGCTTCATAGGTGGGCAGATTGCTCCACCACTGCTTCGGGTCGTTGCCCAAGAAGAAACTGACTCTGCCTGGCAATGCCGTTAATCCTTTGAGGGTGGAGTTAGGATTGATTCGGCCGAAGGTAAGGCGAACGATAGATAATTTACGGGTAGGAGATGGGGTAGTATGATCTATGATGTTCTGCATATTCCTGGCATTCCCTTCCCGGTCCTCTCTTTTTTCTCCTGGCGCTGGCAAAGTGAAGATCACCTCTCTTGGAGCAAAGAAAAGGTTGCCACCGAGGCTCCGAACATGAAAACTAACCTCGGGTTCAATCTGACCATAATTAGGGACAAAACGAAGGGGAAGGTGGACTAAGAGGGTTTGAGGTAGAGCGGTGTTCGTTTGTTCCAGATCGGCAATTTTGTCGCTGTTTGTAACTTTGCTGTTAGAATAGACAACGCTCTCGGCATATACTGTGGATGCTGGTTTCAAATTTATGGCTAACCATAAAAGAAGGAGTAACTCCAAACTAAGGAGAAGGAACGGTAACAACTTTCTTACCAGCATATTATACTTTCCTTATTGTGAAATAAAGGACAACTTTTGAATGAAGTATAGAATAGCGGTGGAGAAATTGCAACCATTTAGCCACGGGCTAAAGCCAAAGCGTGTCGTCGGAACCAGGGGATTTGGGGAGGAAATTAGAAACTTTCTAACAGCCTTATTGCCTTTGGATCAAGCCACACTTTCATCTTACCATCTGAAGGCGATACAGGGAGTGATGGCATTTCAAAGGTGAGAACCTGACTGGCTACCGATAGAGTAAGCTGATAAAAGCGGCCCCGAAAGAGCGAGGCCACTAATTCCCCGGTTAATGCGATATCACTGACCGGCTCCGGCGAAGCCGCTTCCGGCCGGATCAGAACCGTCACCGGCGTTCCCGGCGGATACTGCTCCGCCGCCGGAAGCGGCCAGGTCCCCAGCGCGGTCTCGACCCGCCCCCCCGGCTGGCAAACGCCAGGCAGCAAATTGGTGAAGCCCAAAAATTGGGCCACAAAAGGCGTCGCCGGATGATAGTAGAGCTGCTCCGGCGGGCCATCCTGCTCGATCCGCCCCCGGTTCATGACCACTACCCGGTCGGCCACGGCGAAAGCCTCGGTTTGGTCGTGGGTCACATAAATGGAGGTCAGCCCCAGCCCCTTGAGAATCTGGCGGATTTCCAGCATCAACCGCTCCCGCAGCGCCCGGTCCAAGGCTCCCAGCGGTTCATCGAGCATCAGCAGGCGCGGGCCGGGGGCCAGACTGCGGCCCAGGGCTACCCGCTGCCGCTCGCCGCCGGAAAGACTGTCCACGTTCCGCCGCTCAAACCCGGCCAGCCCGACCAGAGCCAGCATCTCCTGGACTCTGGCCTGAATCGCCTCTGCCCGCGGCCACTGCTGCAAGCCAAAGGCGACATTCTGCCCGACGTTTTTATGGGGAAAGAGGGCAAATTCCTGGAACATCAGCCCAAACCCGCGCTGGTGCGGCGGCACGGTAGAAATATCTTGCCCCTCAAAATAAACGCGGCCGCTGTCCGGCGTTTCCAGCCCGGCAATCAACCGCAGCAGCGTCGTTTTGCCGCAGCCGGAAGGGCCAAGCAGGGCCAAAATCTGGCCCTCGTCCAGAGCCAGGCTGACTTCAACGAGGGCCGGGGTATTGGCAAAAGATTTGGAGAGACGGTCAACCTTAAGTAGGGTCAATAGATATTTTCTCCGTAAAAGATTCACCGTTAGCCGCAAAAGCCTAACCGAGCTGGAAGATGGAGGAGTGGAAAGCAGGTAAAAAAAACGTCCCAGCAACGTGGGACGTCTCTTTGGCGGGATAATCGCTTCAGGTTTAGTTGTTGTAGGTCACAACAACCGAGTTTTCGCCGTCAATGTTGTTGGGTACATACTTGTCGGCCTGGGGGTCGTTGTACCACTCCCCCTCATTCACCAAATACCGGTACTGGTACTCACGGTTCTGATCCACTTCGACGGTAGCCTTCCAGATCCCCTTGACTTTGCTCATCGGGTTCTTGTTGGCATCCCAGCCGTTGAACTCGCCGACCACGCTGGCCCGCTTGGCGGCAACATCTTCCGGCAAGTAGAACGTCACCTGGCAACTCTTTTTGGATTTGATGAATTTTTTGTTTATCATTTTACCTCCTGCTACGGTCACGCCATCCTTTCTAACTTATCGCCGTTGATTCTAAGGTACTGACGCTTTGATGGATTATTAACGAATAATCACTATAACTGAAGCCTTTGGCTTTGGCAAATCTTTGCCCTTCGATTCAATTTTTGCCAACTCTGCCTAGATTGACTATCATACCTTTTAGTCATAGCCCGCCCACTCGCGGCGGGCTGGTTTTTGGTTGGGAGTCATCTTTGTCTTCATCGCAAACTGAACCACGCTGGACTCGCTGGCTGGAATGGGCCGTCTTAATTGCCATTGTGGCCCTGGCTGCATTTTTGCGCTATTGGCGACTTGAAGAAGTCCCGCCCGGCTTCAACTCCGACGAGGCCGTTGGAGCGATGGGCGGGCTGACCACGCTGCGCGAGGGCCTGCGCTACTCCTATGAAGGCCAGGGCGGCGGGGGTGCGCTGGGATTTTATTTTGTAGCCGCCTCTTTTTATCTCTTTGGTCCCTCTATTGCTGCCGCGCGGGGGATCGCGGCCTGGGCCGGGGTGGTCAGCGTGTTTGCCAATTACTGGGCGGTGCGGGAAGTATTTCGCCTCGAAGGATTCACCCGCGCCCGCATTCTGGCGGGATTTTCCACCCTGGGCCTGGCGCTGTCGCTCTGGCACATTCAGGCCAGCCGGGTCGTCTTTGCCGGCATCGGTGTGCCCTTTCTCATGCTGCCCTCTGTCTACTTCCTGTGGCTGGGTCTAAATCAGACTCCCTTCCCCTCTCAGGGGAGGGGTTGGGGGAGGGGTCGCCTGTGGCCTTTTGTCGTCAGCGGTATCTTCCTGGGGGCATTGATGTACATTTACCTGTCCGGCATCTTCGCCCCCCCGTTTTACGCCGCCTTCTTCATCGCCCAGTGGCTGATCGTCAAATTCTGGCAAAAATTACCACAGATTTCATTTCTTAATATCAATCTAAAATCTCTTCTCCCGCCCGAAGCCTACCTGACCACCCGCTTTTGGCAGCTCTTTGCCACCGGCCTGACCGCGGCGCTGCTGTTATTACCCCTCGTCTATGTGCTGCTCACCCGGCCGGAACTGGAACCGGGCACCACGCGGGCCGGCCAGGCGATTTTCCTCAATCCCCAGATCAATCGAGGCGATCCGTGGGGCTTGCTCTGGCGCAGTATTATCGGGAACTTTGGGGCGTACGGCATCTCTCTGGGCTGGCTTATTGGCCGGCCGCCGCAGTTGACTCTGCCGGCGCCCGTAGCCCTGGTTGTCTTTTTAGGTTTTCTAATCGCCCTGTGGCGTGGCTTGCGCGGGCGGGCGGTCTATCTCTTTGTCCTGCTCTGGTTCGTGATGATGCTCTTGCCCAGTATTCTCTCGCCCGATGTTATCCCCCACAATCTTCGTACTATCGGCGCAACGACGCCCGTGTATATTTTTGCCGCTGTTTTTGTCGTCTGGTTTTTTGAAACCCTGTGGAGCCTGGGTCAGCGCTGGCTACAACCCCGGCTGGGACCCGTAACCTTCCCCTGGCTCGCCCGCGGCCTGGCCTTAGCTTTAGCCTTGGCCTTAGCCTGGACCTTCTGGCAGGTGAGCGCCCAAAGCTTTTATCAATACTTTTACCTTTTCCCCAAAACCAATGACGCCCAGGCCGCCTACCATGTCTATGCAGTCAAGATGGCCGAAGAAATCAATCGTGAGCCGAGCGCCGAGGTGGCTTTTATTCTGCCTCGCAACACCGCTGCCGGCGATATTGCCCGTAACTTTACCACCGATTTTCTAACCGAACTGGCCCAACCGCCCGCAGCCCATTACTGGGTGGTTGATAATGAAGCCACCCTGCCCGCCGATTTGACCGCCGCCGCGGCCCAACATAGTGTTCTGCGCGTGGTCAAGTGGAAAACCTCCAAGCATACCGGAGCCGACCCCAAACAGGTCATGCCCTACTACCTGGAAAAATTCGGCCACTACGATCGGACCGATACCTTTGAGTTCTTTGATATTGACACCTACGTGTTGGAAATGTCATCTCCCGATTTTAGCGCCGCCGAAAAATTAAAGCCGGCGGACCTTGATTTTGGCAACCAGCTTCGCCTGACCGGCTATGCCCTGGGTGACGCCGGCGATGTGGCCCACGTGGCCGACCCTCAGGTCCACAGCAATGACCTGCTCTGGCTGCGTCTGGCCTGGCAAAAAACGGCGAATCAGCCTGAAAATCTCAAGGTATCGGCCCAAATTTACACCGGGGCCGGCCAACTGGTTACCCAGATTGACAAGCTGCTCCAAAGCAACGTCCTCCAGGTGGGCAGCGCCAAGTGGCCCCTGGATGCTCACGAGGACACCTATTTTCTCATTCCTATCCCGCCCGCCACTCCACCTGGCTCTTACAGCCTGCGGCTGGCCGTTTATGGAGAAGAGTCGCTGGCCCGGCTGCCGGTCACCAACGCCAGCACAGCGGCAGGGGGGACGGTCACCCTGGCTGATTTTACGGTAATGCCGGCTGTGCAGCCGGCTGACCCCGCCGATCTCAAACTGGCTTTGCCGATCAAACAGGAACTTTTGCCCGGTCTGACCCTGGTGGGTTTTGAAACCTTGCCCGGCAAAACTGTTCGCTCCGGTGACCAGGTGGGCGCCTCGCTCATCTGGAAAAGCGGTAATGCGCCGCTGGCAGACAAGCTGGACATGTCTTTGTCGGTGAAATCTGCCGCCGGTGACGATGAATGGCCCTTATCGCTACCGGTGGGGCTGGCCGGAGACTATCCCACCAACCGCTGGCAGCCGGGCGAAGTGCTGCGCGGCTGGCTGTCCGCCCGTGTCCCGCCCACCCTTGAGCCCGGCCTATATAAATTGAGACTCCGCCTGACTCCTGCCGGTAAGCCTGACTCAGAGGTCGAGGTCCTGCCCATTGGCGATTTTCAAATTGAAGGCTGGCCGCGCAATTTCGACCCACCGCAGCCGCATGTTGAAATCGGCGCCAATTTTAATGGTCAAGCTACCCTCGTTGGCCTTGATATTAATAATCCGGAATCAGAAGTCGAAAATTTAAAGCCGGGCGACAAACTCACCGCCCAACTCTACTGGCGGGCCGAGGCCGAGTTTGAGCAGAACTATACCGCTTTCGTCCACCTGGTTGGTCCGGACGGGCTGCTCTACGGCCAGGTTGACCAGCCTCCCGGCGCGGGCGCATTTCCCACCACCGGCTGGCTCCCCGGCGAGTACATCGCCGACGCTTACACCATTGCCGTTGCTGCCAATGCCCCCCCCGGCGATTATCATATCGAAATCGGTCTATATGACCCCGACACAGGGCAGCGGCTGCCGGTTTCCGGCCCGGATTGCCCGTCCGCGCCGTGTGATGACAAAGTATTACTACCCGGTTTGACGGTGAAGTAATGGCGACACGTTCGCAAACCATAGTTTCTCGCCCCCTCGCCTCCTCGCTCCCTCGTCTCCTCGCCGCTTCACTTCCGCGTTTCCTTCTCTCTATCCTGCTGCTGACTAATTTTATTTATTTTGGCCTGTATGCCAGCCAGCGTCACCTGGCCTTTGAAACTGGCGCTTTCGATGTCGGCGTTTACACTCAGCCTTTGTGGAATTTTGTTCACGGGCGTGATTTTGCTGTTTCCATCATCGAAGATAACGGCCCTATCCGTTGGGCCACCCATGTCGAACCTATCCTGTTCCTCATCGCGCCCCTTTACGCCCTCTGGCCCGACCCGCGCACGCTGCTCTGGCTGCAAGTTGCCGGGATGAGTCTGGCCGCGCTGCCGCTCTATGCCCTGGCCGCTCGCCGCCTGCACAGCGAGTGGATCGCCCTGATTGTCGTCCTGGCTTATTTTTTGATGCCCGCCACCGAAGCCGTCATCCTGTTCGATTTCCATGCCGTCACCTTTGCTCCCCTCTTTTTCCTCTCGGCCATCTACTTTTTGGATCGCGCCCTGGCCGGGCAAGGCGTAAGCTTCTGGCTGTGGCCCGAAGAGCAAGCCAACGTTGAACGTTCCACGTTCAACGTTCCATCTTCTATCCTCTATCTTCTATCCTCTATCTTCTTCCTCCTCGCTCTCTCCACCAAAGAAGACATCTCCCTGCACGTATTCATGATCGGCCTGTACCTGCTGGTACTCCGCCGCCGCTGGTGGGAAGGCGGTATTCTGTTGGGAGTTGGCCTGGTCTGGTTTTATGTCACCTTTCAGGTAATCATTCCGGCCTACCGCACGGCGGGGGGACAGTCCATCTATGCGGCCTGGTTTGAAACATTGGGCCGCACGCCGCTGGAAATCGCGCTCTCACCTTTGACCAAACCCGATCAGGTTCTGGCCCTGATCTTTCGCCCCGGCAGCTTTCCGGCGCTGGGGATGATCACGGTTCCCCTGGCCCTGCTGCCCTGGCTTGGCCTGCCCCTGTTCGCCCTCGCGGCTCCATCACTGGCCTTTTCCTTGTTGAGCCAAAACCCAACCCTGCGCCAGCTCGAAACCTGGCACTACGCCGCCCCCATGCTGCCTTTTGTGATGCTGGGGACCATTGACGGCCTGGCTCGCGCCAATTGTTGGATGTCACGTATCAAGTATCAGCTTTCAAATGAGGAAAATCGCGCATCACGTATCACCCCTCACGCCTCACGCCTCACACCTTACCTCTTCCCCCTTCTCCTCCTCCTCACCTCTCTCATCTACCACAATCTGCGCGGCTACTCTCCCTTAGCGCAACTATCCGAGTGGCCGGAAGTGACGCCGCATCACGAGCTGGGCCGCGAGCTGGCAGCGACCATCCCTGCCGATGCCAGCGTCCTGGCCCAGGCTCAACTGGTGCCGTATGTGGCGCATCGCTACCAACTCGGCATTTGGAGCGGCCCCTTAATAACCGATTACGACACCATCTGGCTTGACCTCAGCCACCCCAAATTCCCCAACCGTTTCAATGCCCATAGCGACTTGCTGACCGGCCTGACCATTGAGCCGGAATTTGGCTTTGCTGCTGCCAAAGACGGCTACCTTCTGCTCAAAAAAGGCGGCCCCCGTGTCCCTCTCCCCGCTGAACTTTTTACCTTCACTCAGTTTGACCACTTGCCCGCCGCTGCCCAGCCCTTCGAGGCCACCTTTGGCGACGCTATCAAGCTGGTCGGGATCAAGCCGGAAGTGCGCCGTCTGGCGACTTCGGAAACGGAGCCGCAGGTCGTGCTCTATTTTGAGGTTCTGCAGCCGCCCGCCGAGGATTACCACCTGTTTCTCTATCTGCTTGACGGCGCCGGTCAGATTATCGGCGCAACCGACTACCCGCAGCCGGCCCTCTTCTGGTGGCCAACCTCGCGCTGGCAGGCCGGCGACCGGCGCCAGGTGCGGGTCAATACCATCCCCTGGTGGACCGGCGATAAAAGCGATTTTGCCTACGCGCTTGGCCTGAGCCACAGGGATGATCCCTGGGATATATCGGCCCGTTTGCCTGTTACCCTCGGCAGCGAGGCCAACAATCCTCCCGGCGTGCAAGCCCTGGATAGCGGCACGTTGCTCACCCTCACCGCTTTTCACCGTTTTGCCGGTCTTCCTTACCCCAAACCGCTGACCGAAATAGGGAGTAAGGAGTAAGTAGTAGGTAGTATGGGTCACGCATCACGCATCACGCAACAGAGCGCAGCCTCCCCTTGGGACGCATTATCCTTCATTCAAAATCCTGACCGTTTCATTGGCATCTGCCTTTTCCTCACCGGCTTTTACGCTTACACCGCCACCCTGGCCCCCACTGTGCTGGAAGGCGACGCTGCTTTGTTCCAGTATACCCCTCACGTGTTAGGCGTAACCTACCCCACTGGCTACCCGCTTTACATTTTGCTGGGTAAACTGTGGCTGACTCTCTTTCCCTTCGGCGAGATGGCCTGGCGGATGAATCTCTTCTCGGCTCTCTGCTCCGCCGCTGCCCTGCCGCTGATTTACGGGCTGGCCCGCCGATTGCTGGTCCCATCCATCTTCGCGGCTCAAAGCGAAAGAGGAGAAGCGGGAGAGTCCTTACTCCTTACTCCCTACTCTCTACTCCCTCGAATTGCCGCCGTCGCCGCCGTGCTGACCTTCGCCACCCTGCCCACTTTCTGGCGCTGGTCCACCGAAACCAAGATCTACGCCCTGAATATTCTTCTCTTCAGCGGTGTTCTTTACACGCTCGCCCTGGCCTACAGCCAATGGCAGGTATCCAGTAGTAAATATCAGGCGTTAAGCAGTTCGTCTAACGTTGCACCCTTCACCCTATCCGCCCTGCTCCTCGGCCTGCAAATCGCCGTCCACAGCACCACCGTCCTGCTTGTCCCCGGCCTGCTGCTCTTTGCCTGGCTCAACTGTCGGCCCTATTTGGTTAATAAGAAATCTCTTATCTCTTATCTCTTATTTCTTATTCTTCCCGGTCTGCTCTATCTTTACATCCCGTTCCGCGCTGAAGGATTGATTGCCCGCTATGGCCGTGACGAGGCCATTATGCACGGTCTGTTGGCCGATTTCTACCACTCCGGCCCGGCCGGCTGGATACGTTACTTCACCGCCGCCGATTTTACCGGCGGAGTGGTGACCAATTGGGGCCTGGTCCCGCAGCAGTTTTTAACCGTCTACCTGCCTCTTCTCCGCGATGAGTTCACCCTGCTCGGTATTGGCCTGGGCGTGGCGGGGGGCCTGGGACTGGCGCTCTGGCGGCCTCGCCTGTTCTGGCCGCTGTTTTTGATCTACGCTACCCCCATCCCCTTTGTCCTCACCTACGGCCAGGGCGAGCAGTCGGCCTTTTTGCTACCGTCGTTTCTCATCTTCTCCGTCTTCGTCGGCAATAGTTTCATCCTTGTCGCCCAATCACTGGCTGCACTTTACGCTTTAGAGCTAAAAGCCCCTTATGAGCGCTTTACGCTTTACGCTTTACGCTTCCTCCCCCTGCTTCTCTTCCTTGTCCTCATCCCCACCCTCTTCCTCCCCCAGATTCGCTACAACGTTAATTGGCTCAAGGCCAAGTGGGACCGCTCGATCTACGAGGAATGGGCCGACGCCCTGGCTCACCCGCTGACGCCAGGGGCGGCGGTGCTGGCTCACTGGGGCGATTTGACCTCCTTTTGGTACATGCAGCACGCCGAAGGCCGCCGCCCCGACCTGCGCGGCCTCTACCCGCCGACCGAGGAAATTGTCGCCAGCTACCTGAGTCAGGGCGGTGATTTGTACATCGCCGGGCCGCTGCAAGGCTGGGCAGCCGGGATCGAAGATCGCTACCAACTACTGCCCTGGGGGCGGCTGGTGCGGATCGCTCCCCAAGAGGCTGACCCGCACAGCTTGCTGCCGCTCCTGCCGCATCCCAGCCAAGCCGTTTTTGAGGGCAAGTTGCGCCTGCTGGGGGCCGATTTCGCGCCTCAGGCGGTGGACGGCCAGCCCTACGGGGTCACGCTGACCTGGCAAACCCTGGCCGAACTGCCCCCGGAAACGACGATTTCGCTCCGGTTGAGTCAGGGCAGTGTGATTGCCGCCCAATCGGATGATGCCCTGCTCAGCGGCTGGTTCCCTCGCCGGGATCTGCCGCCCGGGCAGTCGGTTTTAAGCTACGTGCCCATCCCCATTCCGCTGGGCACACTGCCCGGCCAGTACCGGCTCCAACTCGTCGCCTATATCAGTTACAAGCACCCCTGGCCCCTGGCCGATGGCAGCACCCTGCTCGATCTTGGCCCGGTCGAATTGACCGTACCTCCCACCGGCACTGAACTTGATTCTGCGCCGCTAAACCCTACTCCGGGCTATGATTTCAACGGCGAAATTGAACTGGCCGATTATGAATATACCGTCACCCGGGTGGGCCAGGGCAAGGGGTTTGGGGTAAAGTTGTTATGGCAAGCGCAGACCAAACCGGCTGACAATTACACCCTGCTGGCCGAACTGGTAGATGCCAGCGGCAACGTTCTCCGCTCGGCCAAACACCCGCCTGTGAGCGGGCGCACGGCGACTTCCAGTTGGCAGCCGGGCCAATTTGTGCGGGATCAGGTGGATTTGGTTTTGCCCGCCAGCGCCCCGGTTGGCCCACAGGCGCTGCGGGTCCGCCTGAGCTGGCTGCGCCCGGACGGTTCTAAATTAAAAGTGCGCTGGTTGCGGCTGCCGATGGGAGAGGGCCTCAATTTGAACTGGCTGGAGGTGACGGAAAAAGAAGGACGCATCTTTGAAACGCCTGAAGTGCAACAGTCTGTTGGGGCTAATTGGGACAACAAGGTGAAGTTGCTGGGCTATAACACCTCGCTGTTAAAGGTATCCAGCCTTCCCGCTGGACTCCAGTGGAGTCAGCAGCAGTGCGTGGCCAGGGCCGAAGCCTGCCTCGTTCACTTTGATTTTTACTGGCAGGGGCTGAGCGAAATGGACCAGCTTTACTTCGTTTTTTTGCATCTGGTGGATGGGCAGGGCCAGATTGTGGCCCAGCAAGACAAGGGGCCGGGCCTGCGCGGCAAAGAGCCGACCACCAGTTGGCTGCCCGGCGAAATCATTGCCGACCCGGTGGACCTGATCTTACCCCCTGACCTGGCCCCTGGCCAATACACCCTGCGCCTTGGCATGTACCTGCCCTCCATTCCAGACGGCCCGCGTCTGCCGGTTTTGGATCAAACCGGTCAACCCGCAGGCGATTTTGTCGAAATTGGAACGATAGAGGTGACGCCGTAAGGTCTTACTTCTTCTGACCTATCTCGTGGGCAATAAAGTAGGGCCGCCAGGGACCACAGCCGGGAATGAAGGGCTGCATCAGCGCCTGTTCAGCTTGAACTGTATGCATCAAGTCGTGACCGGCCCATTCATGCAGCAGTTCGGCCAGGGTGACGAGACCCAACTCGGCGTGGCGGGCAGTGCGCGAGAAATCCGCAGGGGTCACCTCGTTTAAGAGAGCCAGGTTGGCGGCGCGCGTTTCGGCAAACTGGGCTGCCACTGCGGCGGGTGTCTGGCTGCTGGCCTGGACCGTACCCTGGGCGTCGGGGTCAAAAGCTGCAAAATCCTGCCCGGCCAATAGACATTGCAGCCGCACCGGAAAGACCAGCCGTTCTGCGTCGAGCAGATGCTGCAAACAATTCAGCGCCGACCATTCACCAGGCGCAGCGGGCCGGGTGAGCAGCTCGGCTGGGAGCGCTTCGGTCAAGCTCAACCAACGCGCCGGGGTTGAAGATAAAACGGCGTGAACGGACGGTAGCAAATTATCCATTGTGCTGCTTCCTCCTGTATCGTTATCAAGTTAGTAAAGATGGGGGTTTACTAAGGTCGGGCCTAATCAGCCTTCTCCGTTGCGGCCAGGTTGTCCCGCCACTGATCCCACTGGCCCAGCCCGTCATAGGCCGCGTATTTGTAGGAGTCGGACAGGGTAGGATAATTGTAAACGGCCATGATAAAGGCGTCAATGGTCTGGCCGCTGGCCAGGACGTGCGCGCCGATATGCACCAGCTCCGCCGACATCTCGCCGATGTGATGGACCCCCAGCAGCTTCTTATCGCCCGGCGAAAAGATCAATTTGACCATGCCATGCACTTCGCCGATGATTTGCCCGCGGGGGTTATTGGCGTAATAAGCCCGCCCGACCAGGTAGGGAATCTGCTTGGCGATGCACTCGTCTTCGCTTAAACCGACCATCGAGATTTCGGGGATGGTGTAGATGGCGTAAGGCAGCACGGGCGAGACCCGTTCTTTGTAGTGCAGATTGAAGGCGTGGACCATAGCCACGCGGGCCTGTTCCATCGAAGTGGAGGCCAGGGCTGGAAAGCCGATAACATCGCCGGCGGCGTAGATATTCGGAATATTGGTCTGGTAATGCTCGTTAACCCGAATCAGCCCGCGCTCGCCCAAAATCACGCCGAGCGCCTCCAGACCCAGCCCTTCCACATTGCTCTGCCGTCCGGCGGCAAACATGGCGATGTCGCAATCCAGGTCAGCGCCGCTTTTTAGCTGCAAATGGACCTGGCCCTCGCGAATCTCGGTTTTTGTCACCCGCTCATTGAAGATAAAGCGCAGGCCCAGTTGAGTGAGCTGAGTTTCCAGGTGCGCGGCGATTTCGTCGTCAACGACGGGAAGCAAACGATCCCGGGATTCGACCAGCGTAACCTGGACGCCCAGGGCCGTGAAAAGCGAAGCGTATTCACAGCCAATTACCCCGCCGCCGACCACGGCCATGCACTTGGGAATGAACTTCATATTCAAAATCGAGTCCGAATCGTAGATCAACTCGTGGTCAAACGGCACATCCGGGGGATGGAAGGGTGACGAGCCGGTGGCGACGAGGATAAACTCGGTGTTGAGATCGCGGGTTTCGCCGCCGGGAGTCTCTACCCGCACCGTGTGCGGGTCAACCAGGCTGCCGCTGCCCCAGACAACTTCGACCTTGTGCCGGGCCAGATTTTGCTCGATGATCTGCCGTTCCTGGCTGACCACCACCTGCTCGCGGTGCATAAAATCGTGGACGGTCAGCCCTTCTTTGAGCGAATAGTCAATCCCGTACAGGCCGCGCTGGCGCAGCCCCGAAAAATAAAGGGCTGTTTCGCGCAGGGTTTTGGAGGGAATCGTGCCGGTGTTGAGCGCCGACCCCCCCAGGCGGGGCGCCCGTTCCACCAGGGCCACCCGTTTGCCAAAATAGGCTGCCTGCACCGCCCCCTTCTCTCCCGCTGGTCCCGACCCAATGACCACCAGGTCATAATCAGCCATAATATTCCTCCCACTAACATCGTAGACGGTAAACGCTACGTTGTTTTTTTGATATTGTTATTCCCATTAAGTTCAGAGGGGGATTCGCTCAGGAATGTCTTATTCCGCCTCGGCGTTAAAGGAGGCAGATAGCTGGTGATTGATGTCCCCTGGCCAGCCCGGCTGTTTAGCGCAATATGTCCATCGTGTTGTTGGATAATCCCTAACACCTGCGATAAGCCTAACCCTGAACCCTGGCCGACTTCTTTGGTAGTAAAGAACGGCTCAAAAATATGGAGCAGTGCCTCTGGCGGAATCCCGCTGCCGGTATCCGTGACGGTGAGGCAGATCCAGTCACCTACAACGGCCTGGTTGCACGCCACACAACTTGCTTCGCCTTGCATTTCAACCCTTGATAAAGTGACCCGGAGTTCCCCCCCAGCCAGCATGGCATCTCTGGCATTGAGCACCAGATTGGTCAGCATTTGTTGTATTTGAGTGGGGTCGGCTTCAATCAGATAGTCGCCGGGTTCGACTTCCAGGCTGAGCGGAATCGTTTCCGGGAGGGTCTGTTCTAAAGATTTAACGACTTCTTTGACAATAGGATCCAGGTCAAGTTGTTTCGGCCGGCGAATGGATTTATGGCTGAAATCGAGAATCTGGCGGACCAGATGCGCCGCTCGCTGCCCTGAGGCGATGATTTTCACCAGATCTGCCTGCACCGCCTCCGGTATATCCGGGGTTATGCGCAGCAATTCGGCGTAACCCAGCATGCTCGTCAGAATATTGTTGAAATCGTGGGCAATGCCGGCGGCCAGTTGCCCCACCGCCGCCAATCGCTCCTGCTGCATCATTTTTTCCTGGGTCTGTTTAAGTTCCGCCAATGCTTCTTGCAGCCGCTGATGGCTCTCCCGCAGCGCTTCCTCTGCCTGCTTGCGCTTGGTGATGTCACGGGCGACGCCCTCAAGCTCAACCAGGTTTCCCGCTCCGTCATAAATGAGGACATTGCGCTGTTCCGTCCAGATGACGGCGCCATCCTTACGCACCCAGCGCAGAACGAGCGGCCCATCGTAACCGGACTCGCCCTGAGTGGCGGCTCCCAGCAGGGGCCGATCGTCGGGGTGAATCAGTTTAAAGCCCAGGTCCGGGTCGGTGTAATGCTCTTCGGGCGTGTAGCCGGTGATCGCGGTCGCCGCCGGGCTAACGTATTCAAAGCCGCGCTCAGGCAAAAAACGGTAGCGGTAAATGATGTCCTGGGCGTTTTGCGCCAGCCGCTGAAAACGCTGCTCGCTTGCCCGCAACGCTTTTTCTGTTTGTTTGCGTTCGGCGATTTCAGTAGTCAGGTTTTCCAACATTTGCTGCAACTGTCCGGCCATTTTGTTAAATGACCGGGTTAATGCACTTATTTCGCCAATCCAGCCCTCGTAATTAACAGGCTGGGTCCACCTGCCTTGAGCCAGAGCCTGGACCGAAGCACTAAGCTGGCTAATTGGCCGGGTTATTCGCTGGGCAGCAATAATGCCGGCGATAACGGCGACAGCCAGAGCCAGGACCATCAGGAAAGCGGTGGTGCGATTATTGGCGTTGATTTGCGCCATAAAATCCGCTTCGGGGATGACGACCACAACGAGCCAGTCAAGACCATATTCATTTTTAACGGGCGATACTTGTAGAAAGTGCCGCTGCCCCTCGATTTTAAATTCCAACTGCTGCGTCCTGGTGATGTTATAATAATCGCCAAACTGTCTGGCCAGCGATTGAGCGGCATTACCAATGATCGGGCTGATGCTTTCGGCGGCGTAAAGCCGGCGCTGTGCTTGGTCGCCTTCCACCTGGGTGAAAGGTTTTTCGGCGGTTGAGGAGGCGACCAACAACCCGGAGCGTTCCATAACAAAAGCCTGGCCCGTTTTACCGATCTCCAGGCTCTGCAAAAAGTTGCTCAGATGCGACAAAAAAAGGTCAACCGAAACCACTCCCAGCAAATTTTGTTGTTCATCATACACCGGGCGGCTGGCGGCAAGGGCCATGTCTTGCCCTGTGAACAGAATGTAAACATCGCTCCAGGCTGCATCCCCTTTTTTGACAGCACCGCTGTACCAGGGACGTGTCCGCGCATCAAAATCAGGAACGGTTGCCAGCAGTTCACCCCGATTTCCCCGGCTGTCCGTGGCGTATTTCCTGAACGGGCCGCTCACAAACTCATCGGTGACAATAACATATAATGAGCCTGCGGCTCCTTCACGCCCGGCGTTTACCAGTCCTCCTGCTGCATTGCCAAAATAAATACTGGTCACCGAATCGAAAATTTGAATCTGCTCCCAAAAGTGGCGTTCCAGAGCGTTGGCGTCACCGGCCTTAAGCAGGCCCTGGCGTAGGGCATTGGCGTTGACCTGGTTGATCTGGTGCGGTGTGTCCAGGAAAGTAACCAGATGTTCCTCAATCCGGGCGCTTAGTTCGCCCTGTAATTGGTGCGCCACATCATTCACCGCTTGTTGCCCGTTTCGAAACGAGAGATAGCCCGCCAGCGCCAACACCACCAGCGCGACAAACGGCGCAATTAGCATAACTCGTAAGGGAATTTTTAGGGGCGGTTTGTCTTGAGGGAGGAATGGCATTGCCACCTTGCTAGACCCAAATTTCTGCGCTGGTTTTTACGCGCATCAGGACCAAACTTCCTCGCCGGCACAGCGTATAGTCTATCACACTTTGTCCTCCTAAACAATCCCGCAAATCGAAGGTTCAGCCAAAGAAAACAGCCCCTAACCTTGACGGTCAGGGGCTGCCCTGTTGGATCTCCACTCCATTTGCCAGGACATTATACCATAAAATAAAAATCTTGAAATCCCCCAAAATTGGGGGTATTCCTGTCCTGTTTATTAAAAACGGTTGTTCGCAGCGCGGCAATATGATAGAATGAGAAGCGAGATTACAATTCTATTCTCTATTGAATGAAGGGGGTTAAAATGAGTAGATTTTCGTTGGCAATCGCCATGATAGGGCTGATGCTGTTTGCATCGGTTGGAGCGGCGCTGGCCCAGGAGCCGGACCCGCTGCAAGTGATGGAAGCGTATGATCTGGCGCTGAATGAAGGCAACGTGGAGGGCGCCCTGGCCCTGTTTGCCGACGATGCGGTTCTGACGACCCAGCAAGGCGAGCTGGTGGGAAAGGAGCAGATTCGGACCTGGCTGGAGCGAGTGGTCGCCCAAAACTCGCGGGTTGAGCCGGTAAATCGCCAGGTAAGCGGCGATAGAGTCACCTGGCAAAGCAACTTCTTTCGTAAGGATATTCCCACGCTAAGCAACGAACCGCTGGCCGCCAATGCCGAAGCGGTGGTGCAGGCCGGCAAGATCAAGTCTTTCAGCTCGATTTTCACCGACGAGTCCCAGGCGAAGCTGGCCGAGGCTCAACCCGCGCCAGAGGCGACGGCCGCTGCACCGGTCCAGAATACGGAAGCGCCGGCCCAAGAGGCGGCTGCGCCGCCTCAACTGCCCCAGACCGGCGAAGTCTCTCCCTCCGCGCTGCCGTTTGCTGGTATTCTGGTCATTACGGGTGGCTTATTGCTGGGGCTGGGTCTGCTGGTAAGGCGGCTGAGCGAGCCAGCTTAAAATCAGTAGTTAATAATGGGAGCGAGGGAGATTGTCAATGTAACGGATAACTTTGACTTTTGCCCTCGTTAGGGTTATGATTTGACCTTGCTTTGCCAAGGTGGGGAGACGCTACCAACGTCTCCTTTTTATTTGTCGGGCAAGCTTAAGCTTGTCCGACCGAATGGGAGTAGCATTGTCCAACCCTCAACCCTTCATCCCCGTGGCCGAGCCGCTGCTGGGGGATAAAGAACTGGCCTATGTGACCGACTGCGTTAAAAGCGGCTGGGTGTCGTCCCTGGGCAAGTATGTGCGTGATTTTGAAAGCCGCTTTGCCGCCTACTGCGGCACCCAATACGGCGTCGCCGCCTTCAACGGCACGGTGGCGCTGCACCTGCTGGCGGCGACCCTCAACCTCGGCCCCGGCGACGAAATCGTCATGCCCAGCCTGACCTACGTGGCGACGGCCAATGCCATCCGCTACACCGGAGCGACGCCCGTGTTTGTCGACTCCGAGCGCGAGACCTGGAACATTGATCCGGCGGTTGTCGAGGCGGCCCTTACCCCGGCTACCAAGGCCATCATCGCCGTGCATCTCTACGGCCACCCGGCCGATATGGACCCGCTGCGGGCCATCGCTGACCGGCACGGCCTCTGGCTGCTGGAAGACGCCGCCGAAGCCCACGGCGCGCGCTACAAAGGCCGGCGGGTCGGCGGGCTGGGCGACGCGGCTATTTTCAGCTTCTACGGCAACAAAATCATCACCACCGGCGAGGGCGGGATTATCGTCACCAACAACCCGGCCTGGGCCGAGCGGGCGTTTTTCCTGGAGAATCAGGGCCGCACCTCCGAAAATCCCTACTTTCACCCCGAAGTAGCTTTCAACTACCGCATGACCAATATCCAGGCGGCCATCGGCCTGGCCCAACTGGAGCGGATCGAAGAGATGCTGGCCATTCGCTGCCGCAACGCCGCCCACTACCAGCGCCGCCTGGCCGGAATTCCCGGCCTGACCCTGCCGCCCCAAATGCCCTGGGCCGAAAATGTCTTCTGGATGTACTCGGTCATTGTCGAAGATGGGTTTGGCCTGACCCGCGACGAACTGCGTCACCGCCTGCGCGAACGCGGCATCGAGACCCGCCCCTTCTTCTACCCCGTCCACACCCTGCCCATGTACCAGACCGGCCAATCCCTGCCCATCGCCGAGGAGCTTTCCCGCCGGGGCTTGAACCTGCCCTCCGGCGCAACGCTTACCCCGGAGCAGGTTGATTACATTTGCGATACCATAGCCAATTTTAGATTTTAGACTGCCCACTGAGGGGCGTGGATTTTAGATTGACGATTAGTTAAGACAATCGTAAATCGTAAATCCAAAATCGTAAATCCAAAATGAGAAGATGCGCATCGTTATTCTTACTTACGAGAGTCTTTTTTCCAACCTGATGACCGAGCGGCTGCTCAGGGAATTTCCGGGGCAGGTTGTTGGTATTGTCCGCTCTGACTGTTTGATCTACGGCAAAAGTTTGCCGGCGGGCCTGCTTTACCTGCTGCGGCGCAGCGGTCTCCGGTTTGTCGGGCGCAAAGCCCTGGAGCTGTTCCAGAGCCGGGCCACGGCGATTGCCTTCCGGCTGCTGGGCCGGACGCCCAAAATCAACTCGCTGCGCGATATGCGCCGGCTGTACGCCGTGCCGGTCGTCGGCTCGACCGATGTCAACCAGAAGGAAACCTTCGACCAGATACAAGCCTGGCAGCCCGACCTGGTCCTCTCCATCTACCTCAACCAACTCATCAAAAAGCCCTTGATTGATCTGCCCCGCTGCGGCGTGCTCAACATCCACCCGGCCCTGCTGCCGCGCCATCGCGGCCTGTTTCCCTATTTCTGGGTCATCGCCAACCGAGAAAAAGAAACCGGCGTGACCGTCCACTGGGTGGATGAAAAATTCGATACCGGCCAGGTTCTCCTGCAGGAAAAAATCGCCGTCACCCCCGCCGATACCATCCTCTCCCTCTCCTACCAGAGTTCCGTCGTCGGCGCGGAGATGCTGGTCAAGGCGGTCAACCTGGTTGCTAGCGGCAATCCACCGCGCCTGCCCCAGGATAACAGCCAGGCCAGCTACCACACCTGGCCCCAGCCCGCCGACCAGCACCGCTTTCGCCAACAGGGTGGGCGCTATGGCACGATTTTTGAGTTGTGGAAGTATATGTGAGGGCGTCCGCCTTGAACTGAAGTTCAGGCTGCTATAAAAAGTCCGTTCAAACGGACTGATTGAACCGTATTTCAGTCTAATCTTATGCTTCGAGTCGGTTTCTAACCGACTTTCCGTATCAGCCCGGAATTTCAATTCGGGGCGACTCAACCACCCATGAACGTATCCTTACAAACCTTCATCTGGCTTACCCTCACCTCCGCCGCGGTGTTGATCGCCGGGTGCGGCAGCCTCCCTGCGGCCACACCCGCGAGCGTCGCCCTGGTGACAACAGAACCCACTGCGACGGTTCCCCCCACCCCGACTCCCACCGCCTCCCCTTCACCGACGCCCAAACCGACCTCGACCCCGACTCCCGTGCCCCCCACCGGCCACGACGATGTGCCGATGGTGGAAATCCCGACCGGGGAGTTCATTATGGGCCTAACCTTAGAGCAAGCCGAGACTCTAAGAGTGCGCTGGCTGGCGGAATACGATCAACCCAACACTGACATTGATTTTCACCGCTCCAGCCCCCAACTGACTGCCTCTCTGGATACTTTCAAGATTGACAAGCTGGAGGTAACGAATGCTCGTTACAAAGCTTGCGTGACTGCCGGGGTCTGCCAGCCGGTACCTGAAGCTGGCCCCGGCGCAGAGGATGAGCCAGTTTATGCCTTCTACAGCGAGGCGCAGCACTACTGCCAGTGGGTGGGCAAACGCCTGCCGACCGAAGCCGAGTGGGAAAAGGCCGCTCGCGGCGCGGATGGGCGTCTCTTTCCCTGGGGGGATGAGTGGCAGGCTGACCGTGTCGCTCTGGAAATCAGTCCGGTCGGCAGTCATCCTAAGGACGTGAGTCCTTACGGCGTGCTGGATATGGCCGGCAATATTGGCGAGTGGACGCAATCACGGTTAATAGCCTATCCCGGTCACGCTAATCCAGCCCTATTCAACCGAAATTTGCCGGTGGAGCGGGGGGCCCTGGCATATGATTGGGGTTTATGGGCTGGGGCGCTAACGGTATCACGAGCTTATGGGGCTGATATAGCCGGGTTTCGCTGCGTAGCTGGGGGCGAGCCGCTGCCGGTAGCCGAAGTGGTCGTAAGTTACGAGCCGATGGTGCCATCACCCCCACCGACGGCTACCGCAGTGGACCTGAGCCAGATGGTGGAAATTCCGGCCGGACCATTCCTTCGAGGAGTGGACGAGCAGAATATGAAAACCTTTATACGCGAGTATTCGAAGCACTTTATCCAGACCTACACTCAGGCTGAAGTAGAAAAAATTTACCGTGACACACGGCCGCAGCAGTCCGTGTACCTGGACAGGTACTATATTGATCGCTTTCCGGTGACGATAACCGAATTTGTCGAGTTCTTGAATGTACTGGGCGAACACCGCTGGTCGTGTGGCGGCTGGCGCTGCGCCGATGTGGATGAGGTGGAGGTGTATGATCTCTCTCGACCGAACGAGATCAGTTATAAAAACAAACAATACAAGGCTAAATACGAAGAGAGTTATCCAGTTTCTGTGGCGACCTGGTATGGAGTGCAAGCCTACTGCGCCTGGCGGGGTAAACACTTGCCGACCGAGGCGGAATGGGAGAAGGCCGCCCGAGGTACGGATGGCCGGCTCTATCCCTGGGGTAATGAGTTTGACCCTCGGGTTAGGGAACATTCCGCCAGTCCTACGGGGGCGAAAGATCCCATTGGCAGCAAACCTTATTTAGCCAGCCCCTATGGCGTTGAAGATGTCATTGGAATTTACACATACGGGGAGTGGGTGGCCGACTGGTATGCCGAGGATTACTATGGCCGGGCTGATTCCACCAACAATCCCCAGGGACCGACTGAAGGAGAGGAAAAAGTCAGACGCGGTGGAAGCAGAGCGGTTGAGGTAGGAATACCGGATCGTGATCGCGTACACCCTCTCTTTGAATCTGCCAGTGTACCTTCAACTTCTGTATTTCGGTGTGTTTACACCCCTCCGGCGGATCATTAAATCAACCCATGAAAGCATCTATCATTCTACCCACCTACAAAGAAAAAGATAACATCGTCGAACTGATCCAGGCCATTTTTGCCGCGCTGGAGCCGTGCGCCCTGGCTTACGAAGTGGTCGTGGTGGACGACAACAGTCCCGACGGCACCGCCGAGGCCGTGCGCCGGAACTTTGGCGGCGACACGCGGGTCAAGCTGTTTGTCCGCACCGAAGAGCGCGGCCTGGCCACGGCCATCCGTTACGGGATTGACCACTCCGACGGCGAGGTGGTCGTCTCGATGGACACCGACTTCAACCACGACCCCCAAATTTTGCCGCAGATGATCAAATTCCTGGACCATTACGACATCATCATCGGCTCGCGCTTTGTCATGGCCGGCGGGATGGAAGACCGGTTTCGACAATTTTCCAGCCTGGTTTATAATTACGCCATCCGTCTCCTCTTCGGCACGCCCGTCCACGACAACCTGAGCGGCTTCTTCTCCATTCACCGCCACAAGCTGGAGGCGCTGGACCTGGACCAAATTTATTACGGCTACGGTGACTATTTTATCCGGCTGTTGATGGTCGCCCACAAGCGCGGCTACAAGATGCTGGAAATCCCGGTTTTTTACCGGCTGCGCTTGCACGGCCACAGTAAAACCCAGTTTCTGTCCATCTTGACCCAGTACAGCCGGGCGCTGTTGGCCTTGCGCTTAAAATTATGGACGGGAAGGATGCGATGAGCCAGGAACAAAGCAAAACCCCCTCTCGTGAGGAAAGGGACGATATTCAAGCGGCTCTGCCCCCCCCCTCTCCCCCCCCCCTTCAAGGGGGGGGCCGGGGGGGGGTCAAGGGGG
>JAHDWA010000063.1 GCA_023382535.1 Anaerolineae bacterium
ATTCTCTCTTTCAAGAATAAGGATAGCCTGCTTGTCAAATGTCAAAAGAACCTAGCGGCGCTGACTTATGATCTCAACTATAACCGGTTGTTACTCTTCGGCGGACGCACCGCCACCGGCACGCTGCTGGCTGATCTATGGACCTTTGACCCAGTGACGGGAACGTGGGTGGAACCGGACGATGGCGGTGGGGGAGGACCCTCTGCTCGAATGGCTCACTCCTTGACTTATGACTCGGCCACCGGCAAGGTAGTCCTGGTCGGTGGGGTGGCCGGCGATGGCGATACCCTGCTGACCGACACCTGGCATTACAGCCAGAACGGCTGGACCGAGACGACGTCGGGTACAGGGCCGGCCCAGCCGGCCTACCATCAGGCCGTCTACGGTGACAACGCCATCATCCTGTTCTCCAATGGGGAGGTCTGGCGGTATGAATAGGCAAATAGATGAAGCAGTGGGTAGACGAATAGATACCGAAAAAAATGGAAAACCACCCTTCAATCACCCAGGCTCACGAGTTTATGGCCAAGGAATGAAAATGAATCATCTGTCTCAGTATTTACTCAAGATATTTCTCGTTCTTTCGATAACCCTAGTGTTACTAAGCTTGACTTTTGGCTTAATCACTTTGGGTATGGCTCAAGCTCAGAGTGGGATAGATACAGGTGCAGATGGAGCAATTACAGTTACAACAAATATAAACATCAACACCTCTTCAATTGCCTCTGGTAGGACTGTGGCGGATGGAGAAGCGTTCTCTGTATTAAGCCTGGGAGCTAATACTATTACAATCACTGGCACAGGGACTAGTGGTACGGCTGCCAATTCTCTTGCCAACTCTATTGCTTCAGGTGATGAAGTCATTCTTATTAATTTACAGGGTGCGGAAACTGCCTATAGCAATGTTGGCAACTATGAGTTTTGCAGGGTCGATTCAGTGTCAGGTAGCACAATTTCATGTGCTTCAAACCTGACCAGAATTTATGGTGAAACTTCAAATGCAGACTTGTCAGGTCAAAAGCTTGTCGTCCAACGAGTTCCTAACTATACCAATGTCACGATCAGTGGTGGAGGAAACCTTACTGTTAATGCTTGGGATGGATCAAAGGGAGGGGTTTTGGCCCTCAAGGCATCAGGAGTGGTGTCAGTGGAAGGGATCATTAACCTTTCTGGTAAAGGATATAGGGGAGGATTGGCAACTGATTCTAATTATGACACAAATGCAGGGAGAGGGGAAAGTACAACTGGATACGGTGCCCCTGGCGGTGGTTTTGCTAATGGCAACACTTGTGGTAGTGGTTGTGGATCAGGAGGAAGTGGAGGGAGTTATGGCACAGTTGGTCAAACATCTTCAAGAGTTATAAATGTCGGCACAGTTTATGGTGAGGAACGATTGTCAAAGATGTTTTTGGGCTCAGGAGGTGGAGGGGGACATAATCCTTTTGGTAGTACAGGTGATGGTGGGGCTGGCGGAGGAATTCTTTTAGTCTATGCCAATACATTAGAGCTATATACGCTTGGTTCGACCGTTTCAAATGGTCTTTCTGGCGAGGACAGTAACAATGGTAGCGGCGGTGGTGGTAGTGGCGGGTCAATTAAAATCGTTGGGAACACTTTAGATATAGGCAATAATCTTATCACGGCTCTTGGTGGGAGTGGTGGAAATAGTAATACCTATAACGAACATGACGGAGCCGGGGGTGGAAAAGGGCGGATCGCTCTCTATTACATCTCTTCTCTCACCGGTACAACCAATCCAGCTCACTATCAAGGTGGAGTTGATTTGCGTTTGACATTAAATAGTGTATCCGAAGCGCCTTTAGGCCAGACAATTAATTATACTCTAACGATTGAAAATGGAAGTGTTCTGACTGCTTCTAATGTGGTGGTGACCCACACCTTACCTCTTAGCATTGCTTATGCTAGTGCTTCGATACCACCTAGCTCAACCAATCCGCTAGTCTGGCATTTGGGTGATGTACAGGCTGTGACCAGTAAAATTTTGATAGTTACTGGTACAGTTGGTCCATTAGCGACAATTAATTCATCTCTGTTAGCAACGGCTACGGTAACATCACTGCTAACCGAAACAAATCTGACCAACAATACTGCCTCATTCACCTCAACAGTAACGGCTGGTTCGGGAACCTGGCTAGCTTTGATGGTTGCCAATAAGGTGGACATGTTAATGCCGTTCACTGCCACTGTAACAGCCTATAATCAATATGGCAACATTGCTACCAGCTACACCGGCACGGTGACTTTGACCAGCAGCGGCGTGGTTAGCGGTTTTCCGGCCACGCACCAATTTACAACAACCGATCAAGGGGTTTATACCTTTACCAATCTTGTTTTGAAGACTGCTGGGCTGCAAAGTATCATCGCTACCGATGGGGTGCTGAGCCAAACTCGTGGGGTCATCGTAGATGACAATGTTACTATTGAGGGGGCCGATATCGCCATCCGCAAAACCGGCCCGGCTCAGGCTATCCCCGGCCAGCCGATTCTCTATAACCTGACCGTCGAGAACAACGGGCTAATCCCCGCAACGGAGGTCATCGTCACCGATACCCTGCCTTCGGCCATTAGCTACACCACCCACTCAGCCTCGATCACGCCGACAGTCAGTGGCTCTCAAATCGTTTGGGATTTTGGCACGTTGGCGGCCCAAACAAGCCAGAGTTTCGCCTTGATCGGCCAGGTGACCGGAACCGTCGCCGCCGGCCAGCAGTTTTCGAATACAGTCCGGGTCACTTCCCTCACCAGCGATGACAACAGCAACAACAATACCCAAACGGTTACTGCCACCGTGATTGCGCCCTACAGCCACACCTTGACCCTAGACCCCAACCCTCTCACCGCTCGCCTGGGCGCGACGGAAACAGTCCGCTTGCAAATCAATAACACCGGCCCTCTGGCTGATGTTTACACCGTGACCGTCACCGGCCTGAACCCGGCCTGGTACACGCCAATTACGGATAGTTTTCCGCTCAACCCCGGCGGCTCGGCAACAACCGATCTGCAACTGCGTGTGGCTGACTGCGCCATTAGCGGCACGATCCCCTTTACCGTTGGCGCATATTCTCAGGAGGGCGGCCTCGTAGTTCAGGCCCCCGCCGCGCTGAATCTGTCTGTCGCGCCGCAGCAACTCGACTTAGTCCCGGCTAACGGCAGCAACATTGGCTCCCGTTCCGTACTCTTTAGCTGGCGCACCGACGCGCCGACCACCGGCATGCTGACCTTGCAGCCCAGCGGCAGCACCACCCAGACTATCACCCAAACGACGGCTTTGAGTACGGTTCATACAGTTATGGTGGAAAACCTCTCGCGCAATACTAACTATACCTGGCAGGTACAAAGTGTCTCCGCCTGCGGCCAGGTTACCAGCATTCCACAGAGCTTGACCATTGGCAATGGCATTGTCTTCACCCAGCATACCCCCCCAACCCAGGATATTGCTCACGATTACGATCAGCGGATTACGATGACCCTTAAGAACGAAGATCTCTCCCTGGCTCATACCTTGCGGGTCACGGTTGAAAATCCGTATGAGGACCTGGTTGTGGGCTTTGTCGGGACCGGCAGTGTTGACGATGGCGAAGATTATTTTGTCCTGGAGCCGGGCCGGAGCCAGCCGGTGGTTTTGGCCATCCACGCCCAGGATGCCGAGCAGCAAAATTACAACTTAACCCTCAAGGTAATAGCTGATGAGGGCAGTACCGACGAGATTGTTGACTATGCCTCTCTGCCAATCCGGGTGCTAAAATCAGATCAGTTTGAGTTAGCGTTGCTAGGGACCGACTCCCACACCCTGGTTCAGACCTATGTGGTCACCAACACCGGCCTGCCCATTACCGACTTACATATCCAGGCTATTGACCCCACGACCGGACTGCCGGCCCGCGCTCTGATCCAGCCGACGATGGAACACGCCTACCTGGCCAGTTCGGGGCAGTCTGGCTCTACCCGGCAATTTGAGGTGATTCCCCTCTTCTCGCCCGAGGATGCGATTGGCCTGGAGGCCTTTGCCCGCATGGGACGCACAACTGGCCTGGCCAGTCCCCTGCCTAGCCAGGGCGCGGGCATCCAGGTTCAGGTTATCGGCGGCGCGGGCGGGGCCACCCAGACCATCTCCCAGACGCTGGGCTGTAGCGCCCCCAACCAGCTTTACGCCCTCACCCAGCGCAACGTTCGGCTGCAATATGAAAATCAGGATTGGTACTGCACCAATCGGCCCAATGTTGACTTGAACCTGGCTACCCCCGGCTCGATCCATCGAGAAGATATCCTGGGTGCAACGCTTTCCAGCTATTTCGCGCCCAAGAGCGATGGGCTGAAGCCGCACAATATGCAGCTTTACTTCAATCCCAGCCAGATTGGCAGTTTCAACAACACCATTCCCACTGGCAGTTATCTCTTTGACGTTAATCCAGCCGACTTTAAGGCAGGAACCAACCCGGCTGGCATCGTCAACCAGGTCATCGGCATTCGCAGCCAACATCCCAACGGCGGCCACTACGCCTTGAGCAACGGCAACCGCCTCGACCTGGTGTTGGACCAGTATACCTGCTATGTCTGCGCCGCCAACGAAAGCCAGGCCCGTAGCCTGGGCTGTTACGGCGTCCTACCCAATCCGACCAACCTGCAAATTGAAATTACCCAGCCGGCCAGTGGAGTCAACCTTGTGCTTAACCAGCCGGTTGATCTCACAGCCCAGGTTGATGACGCCCTCACCCAGCAAATCCCCTACCCGGTGGAAGCGCTGATTACCTACCACGACGCCATTAGTGGTGGTGCCCCGATCCAAGAAACAATCGTGTTGCCCTACCAGGTCGCTCCGGTAGGCACGCAGTGGGACACTTACCAGGCCGCCTGGACCCCGGCCTACGCCGGCGACGTCTCCATCACGGCCATTGTTGACGCTGTCACCACCAGCGATTCCGACACTATTGAGGTGGCGGTCAACCCCGAACCGGCTGATTTAGCTATAAAGATTTTGAATCCACCTGATAATCCTGATGCGGGCGACACTATTCAAATTCAAGCGGAAGTGACCAACCTGGGCGGGGATATCAATCAGTATGTGCCCATTCGTTTTGAATACTATTTTCTGGAATTTGAGGTACATGATGCAGGTAATGGCTATACCACTGTCAGCACTACCTGGGTTTTAGAGGGCTTACCTTATGAAGCCACCCCCTTACTTCAACTGGCCAACGGCGAAAAAACAACTGTTGTTGCCCAACTCTTTACCATCCCGCGATCTGGCAACTATAAGGTTGTGGCTAAGGTGGATCCATAAATGAAAAAACAACGAGGTTTCACGATAATGAAAATCTACTGGCCTAAACTCCTTTCCCTGACCCTAATCCTGACCATTCTGGGCAATATAGTCATGCAGCCCCTCGGTGCGCAGGCTGCCCCACAGTTAGCGGAAACCCCGGCCACTGCCGCCATTGTGGAAAGCGGCGAGCTCCTGATGACGGCCGCCCCGCAGGCTACCGGCAATGCGTTGGAACTGGCCCAGTTGATGGCCTACATTCAGCAAACCGGCCTGGAAAATGTGGCCGAAAGCACTCTGATCCACGCCCGGCAAAACGCCCTGGAAACTGCGCAGCAAGCCGCGCACGTGCAGGGTGCCGTCGGTGCTATGGTGAACGGCATCACCGACTTGGGCTACCAGAGCCAACCGGCCGTGGATATGGACGCGGTGGTAGCCGATTTAAGTGCCACCGGCTTTGAGGCTGAAGTGGAAACTACCTTGGCCGATTTTGGACTGACCCCGGCCCAAATTGACATGCTGGCTGGCACTGCGGCCGGAAATTTCAACGCCCGCCGCAGCCCTTTACCCGCCGACACCCGCACCTTTCTGGCGGACATGGGCCTGACCAGCACCGAAATTGACCAGCTTGAACAGGCCCTGGCCGATTATGGCCTGGCCGATTCCGGCCTGTCTACCAAACTGGCCCAACTACAGGCCACCCAGCAAGAGATGAGCGGCGTCCGTAGCGAGGCCCTGGTCGTTTATCTGCAACTGTTGACCCAACAGGTCTTTGTGCGCCAACAGGCCGGTGCGCAGCCGCGCCAGATGAGCACCGCCGAAGTTGAGGAAGTCATCAACGACCAACTGCGGCTGCTGATCCACACCGGTTACCTGGAGAGCCTGGGTACTTCTGATCCCAATGTGGGTGAAGGCCAGTGGCTCTTTATTGAGCGCTACAGCTTGCGCGTGGCCGAACGGCTGGACGCCCTGATTTTGGAAACCCAAAACCTGGGCCTGTTGGTGGACCTGCTGGTCGCTTTGCAACTTCACAGCACCTCCCTGGCCGCCCTGGCCGGCGACGCCGAATACGCCCAGGCCGAAATGGAGCCTCTGGCCGACTTTTTAGCCGCCCTGCTGGGCGACAATGGCGCCTCCGGCCAGGGCTATCGCCACGCCACCCCACCCTTCTGGTGGGCTGAGGCCCTGGCGCTGGGCAGCTACACCCCGGCCGGTCTCACCGATATCATCCCCGACCCCGCCGCCGTGGCCACTGCCCAGGCCCAGGCTCAAACCCGCATCAAAGGCTTGGCCGCACCGTTGTGGTTCCCGGCGGCCCAGGCCGGCGCGGTGGATGAAGCAGACGAAACCAACAACCAGCATGAGATTGTTTTTGCCACCAGCTTTGCCGATATACCGCCAGATTTACTGGATCAACTGCTGTATCAATTGCAGAGTGATCCCGACACCGTGGCTATTTGGCGAATATTGGTCGGTCAGCCCGATAACCCAGCCGAAGTTGCGGCCAACGTCACCCTCAGTTTCTACCCGATTACCGGCATCCTGCTCGATTTTATTGCTTTGCGCACCGACCCGACCACCTGGGGCAGAGCCATGGCCCTAATTGGCCTGACCGCTAGCATCCTGACTGATGGCGGTGAAGTTCTGGGGGCGCTGGGTTTGACCATCTCTCCGGTGGGGCTGTTTATACTAACCGTCGACATTGGGGCCGAGTCACTGGATGCCGGGGCCGCTCTGTTAAGGAATGTCAAAACCTTTGTTACCCCTCACGTTTTTGGTTTGATTGCCAAGATTGACGATTTCAAAGCCGCGCTGAAGCTGGGCGTGGAGATTATGGATAAACTGGCCCGCAAGACGTTCAAGGGGGTCAGCTCCTTGCCGACAGGGTCAGCAGATGAGATCGCAGTGGCGGTTTATAACCTTATGAAGGGCCACCTTGACGAAGTGTGGCAGCCTTTTGAAGCGTTGCTGCGCTTTTATGGCAATAATCCCCAGTTTGGGGGCCTAAAAAGAATCTTCACGCTCGGCTTTGACGAGGGCGGCTTTTTGGCCGGCATGGCCTTGACCTACAGCGACGAAGCCGTCACTTATGGGGATGATGTCGTCCAAAATGTAGCCAAAATTGGAGATAGATGGGGTGGTGAGGTTGTTTACAGTTTAGGCGATGAAGCTACAGCGGGTGTAGGCAAGTTGGCTCAACGCCTCAAGGAAAAAGCTCAGGGCGTGGCAAATATCCTATGTGTTGGCGGTGTAGCCCAAATTGCCAATTATCGCGCGCCGGGGCTGGCCAGTCCGCTTATTGCCCTGCCTTGCGACTTAGAACTGCTTGATAAAGTCCTGGCTAATATCAAGCAATGGGATCAAGCAGCCTTAAATGGTTTTGAAAGATTAGCGCAAGCCGGAGTTGACGACGAGGCATTAGCAACTTTCTTATTGAAGTATGCTGACGACCCAACGACTGCAAATAGATTATTGAATATTATTAATAATTTAGCTGATGATACATTGGCTAAGAAAACATTTCTAGTACTTAAGAAAATGACCACATCTTGGTCTGAGAATGCTATGATGGGTGTTGCGGACCTGATTACTAGGGTGAAAAATCAAGACGCATCCCAAGTTTTGGCCGTAATAGAAGAGACAGGCGGTGCTGATTTGGGTGAGAGACTATTTAGGTTAGTGCATGAAGCTGAACAAGCAAACTTAGATGGCTGGCCTGGCTTTGCCAGGAAGATGGTTAGTATAAAAAATGGCCCAAATGAGCTATGGGGAAATTCTCACGTACTTTTCTTTATAGAAGAAAAGGGAGGATTTAGCCAATTCAGCAGGTTTGAAAGGTACTATCCCAATCCTAATGGTTCAGATCGTCTTTATGATTTAGTGGATACACAGGGAGCGCTCTATGAACTCAAAAATATTGCTGAAATGCGATATGATGACTACAAGCAGCTAGCCACAGATTTACAATTGCTAACTGACAACGAACTTAGGAATTTAACTTGGGTCTTTCGTGGTTCGGAGGCAGATTTGCCTTTCTCAAAACAGTCAATTATAAGTGACCTAGTAAATCATATTTCAGGACGTAGGGATCTTTCTCCTAATATGAAACAGAATCTTTTAAGGAAAATTCAGCAGGGTATCTTTGGAGAGAATAATATTCTGTTTACAGGAGGCAAGCGTCCCTATCCATAATCCTAGCAAAGGAGCTCATAAGTTATTATGACTGAGTGGTTAATGCATGATAAAGTACCTAGTCGCCATCCGTACATATCGTATGTCCTATCATTACCTTTGAAATTGGCTTGGCGAACAAAGATTTCAGGGCTAATATATGCTCAAGCAGTTGCTTGCGACAAACAGGTTTATGTACTTTCTTGGTATAAGCTACATGCGCTCGATTTGGAAACGGGACATCAAATATGGGAGTTTGAACCGCTTGTGGATTCCAATAAAGGCGTACCTGCTATTTGGAAAGATCGCATTTATTTTGCTGATTTTAGCGGCACGGTCTACTGCCTAAATCGCCAAACCGGAAAATTACTCTGGAAAAATGATCAAATTCGTGCTACAGATGAGTTTATTAATATTTATCAAGACAGAATATTTCTAAAAACATCTCGCGAAGATATTAATAACGGAACCAAAATGCAAGGTTATACCTGCCTGACCCCTGATGGTGATCTTGTCTGGTTTGCTCAGAGTAGCAATCTAGTATGGACCTTACAAGCAGCTATAGTAGATGATATCTTAATATTTGGGGATGGAGATGGTTTTGTTTATGGGGTGCAAGTGCAGGACGGGCAGATTATCTGGCAGATTGATGTTAAGCCTTTAGTAGAAGTAAAATCTGTTGTTAGACCTAGACCAATAAGCGCTAATGGCGCGCCGAAGATTGTAGGAACAACTGTGATTATGCATGTTGGAACAGGACAGAATTATTCTGCCTTTGATGTGCGAACTGGGCAAGTGAAATGGGTGTATATGGACGATATATACGGAAATAATGAGGCTTGTGATGAGAAAAATTTCTACTATACCACTCCTAAATATCTCCGGTGTATAGACATTGAGACTGGACAACTCTTATGGACCGCTGATATTAGAAAGTATAACATTAGCGACCCAAGAGCTTGCTCTGGACTTGTCGTGGGTAATTATTACATTGCTAGCTTTGGTGAAGACCACAAAATTGCGGCCTTTAACATACAAAATGGTCAATTGGAATGGCAATATACGGCTGGCAACCTTTTTCACGCTGGCCCAATTTTTGCAGAAGGCAAATTAGTTATTGGGTGTAGTGATAGTTATGTTTACTGTTTTGAGGAGAGCAAATAGTTATTTCAGATTTGGTTGTAAAAAGAGATAGCGTGGGAATCTAGGACACGTATAGAGAAAGAATTACAGACGTAAAGACTATGAAATCAACATCTAGGGTCATTCCCAAAAGCCAAACCCTTGCCCTCATCGGCGGAACACTGCTGCTGGTCATTTGCGCCGGGGTGCTGCTGGTCGGCTGGCGGTTGGGGCTGTTGGCGACTACTGACGGCGGACCGCAGACCGCCGAGGTTAACTCTTCTGTCGCACCGGCTTCCGAATCAAGTGTCAATGGGGAAGCGGGTTCGGCCCCGGTAGATAACGCGGTGCTGCTCCGAAGGCTGGAACAGTGCCGCCCCGAGTGCGCCGGGGTGGACTTGGCCCATATTAATCTGTGGCAAAATCCGCTGGGGTTGAATGCCGTGAATTTGCAGGGAGCCAATCTGAGTGGGGCCAATCTGCCCCATCATGCCCTGGGCGGTGACCTCAGTGGGGCTAATCTGAGTGGAGTGAACCTGGACGTGGCCGACCTGAAATGGACCAACTTTACTGGGGCCAACCTGAGCGGAGCCAGACTGACCTGGGCTATTCTGAGCGGGGCCAATTTGACTGACGCCGACTTGACCGGGACGAATCTGAACAAAGCGATGTACGATAAAAATACCATCTGGCCGGCCGGTTTTGATCCCGAAGCCGCTGGGGCGCACTATGTCGGGTTGCGGTAAGACAGGGGTAGGTTGTGTGGCGGACAATTAAATATAGCCTTTTAATAACAAAATTCATATTATGGTTTCTCTTATTATCTGCCTGCACCAGCGAAGTAGGCCAGCCCATTACCCGCGATCACCAAATTGTGTATGAAGGGGGCAAGTACGGCACCCGCCATATTATGACCCTTAAATTAGACGGTACGGATCGGCTCATTTTGGCCTCGCCCTCTGTCAGCACCATGCTCACCACGTGGTACGGGGCGGAGGAGGATCCGGTCTGGTCGCCTGATGGCACCCGTATTGCCTATGTCTCGCAACTTGAGAATTACAATTACGAAATCTATGTGATGAATGCCGATGGCACCGGCAAAACTAGGTTAACTAACAACCCTGCCCTTGATCTGTATCCTGCCTGGTCATCGGATGGGACCCAAATCGTCTTTGCATCTGATCGCGATGAGAGACATGACATTTATGTCATGAACAGCAATGGCCATAATGTACGCCGCTTAACCAACTGGGATAGAGCCAGTTCTACTCCAGCCTGGTCACCCGACGGCACTAAAATTGTTTTTATGGCAGAGGAAGGTAATTCTTATATTCGTGCCCAACTTTTTGTGATGAATGCTGATGGCACAGACGTGAAACAGCTTACCTATAACCCTGGTAACAGTAGTACTCCGGTGTGGTCGCCGGATGGCAGCCGCATTGCTTACACTTACAATAATGACTGGAATTTTGAAATTATGGTAATGGCCGCTGATGGTTCCCGCCAAGCTAATATTACCCAACATCCGGCCTGGGATACTGATCCGGCCTGGTCGCCCGATGGCGCCAAAATTGTTTTTACATCCACTCGGGCTGATACCGATTATCACCTGGACGAAATCTATATTATGAATGCCGACGGTTCAAATCCGACCCGTTTAACCTATACCACTGAAATGGGCGAGAGTCATCCCTCTTGGCGATGGCCCACGGATTACCCCTGGCGTCCCCGGCCCGGTCCGCAGTGGGGTGCCTCCATCATTGTCTTGCTGTTGGCCGGGGTTATTCTAGCTGGAAACGTCGCTTGCCACTTGTATGTGGCCCGCTTATTGGCCCAAATGCAAGCTGTTACCTCAGCCACGCGGTGTATTATACTTAATCCAGGCGTCTTCGTGCGAGGTTGGCGGCAATCCAAACTCGTGGGCATTACGGATATTATGCTCTTTTGGTCAGTTCTACTGGCCCTGTTGTTATTTCTGGGCTGCGGCCTGCTTGCCGTGTTTATAATCAACACGGTGTTGAGGTCGGGCTGGTAATTACTTTACAAATGGAGAACCACAAGATGACCAAACGCTGGAAATCCTTACTCACCCTAAGTCTACTCACGCCGATTATCAGCCTGATGGCTCTCGCCTATCCGGGGCTTGTTGTTGCCCAGCCACCGGCCCAGGGACCAACCATCGATTGGATCATCTGGGAAATGGCCCAGCCCCCGCAAAGCCTGCTCCTGGATGGCGACACCCTCTGGGCCGGCAGCTACAAAGGGGGCCTCTATCAATGGGACGTCGAGACTGGCTACCAGGCCCATTACACTACTACCCACGGCCTGGCCGGAGAAGATATCGTGAACCTGGTCCGAGCTAATGAGGGTAATATTTTGGCGGCAGCGGTAGACGGTGGCCTGGCGGTCGGCGGCAGTCCCTTTACAAACCTGACGCCTCCTGGCGGAAAACGGGCCTGGGATGTGGCAGTGACGGCCAATGACGACATCTGGTTGGCCAGCTTGGGCGGGGGCGTCGCCTGGCGCAGCAGCGGCAGTTGGACTGTCTACACCACCACCAACTCGGCCCTGCCCTTTGACGATGTGTATGCTATTGCCCTCGAAGGTTCGACTCCCTGGATCGGCACCATTGGCTATGGGTTGGCTCGCCTGGAGGGCAGCGATTGGGTTACTTATACGCTGCCGGTCAGTCTCCCTCATCCTGTCACTCCCACCACCCAGATCATCAACAACGCCATTACTGACATCGCCGTTGACGGCAACGGCAACAAGTGGCTGGCCACCGATGGCTCCGGCGTGGTCGTCCTGGACAGCAGTAATACGAACTGGACGGTCTATGATACTGGCAACTCTGACCTGCCCGATGATTTTGTCCACAGCATTACTCTCAGCGGCAGCGACCGCTGGTTCGGCACGCTGGGCGGCGGCGCGGCTCGCTTGAGCGATGGCGCCTGGCAGGTCTATAACACCAGCAACTCCCTCCTGCCGGAAGATGACGTACTGGCTGTGGCCATTGACGCCAATGGCGGCCAGTGGTTCGCCACCTTCGACACGGGCCTGACCTATCACGGCCCGCTACCGGCTACCCTGCCTACCCTTGATCTGGCTCCCTGGCGCGCCCCGGAATACACCCCCGGCGGAGCCAAAAGTTATTACCTCTGGCTCGATCCTGACACCTACATCTGGTACTTGGCCTGGTCGGGCGATGGTCAGGCTCATACCTTTGAGGGCAGCCTCATCGCCAGCTCGTCTATCCTGACTGCTACAGCCCTCGACTTTGAGGGCAGCGACAGCCTGGATCTCAATGGAAGCACCCTGACCGTCAGCGCCACCGAAGCCATCAGCCAGGATCTGGTCAGCTTTGTCCTGGACCGCTCTGTCACCCAACTGATCTTCAACCTGAAGATTGACGGCGCCTATCGCCCCTTCAATATCCGGGTGGGTGAAGCGGCTGAATTACCCTCCACGGCCCCCTTCCGCCTGCTCCCCCCCCAACCGATTCCCCCCACGGTCATGGTCGAGGCCCAGTCGCCTATGGAGGAAGGCGATGTGGTTTTCGTAACCGCTACCCTGACCGACACGGATAGCCCGATCGGCCATCATATCACCTGGGATATGGACGATGGGACAGTCATTACCGGCACCTTAGCGCCACAACACACTTACCTGGACGAGGGGCTTTACAATGCCACCTTAACCATTACCGATGTCCATAATGAAATAAGCAGCGCCGGTGCGCCCATCACCGTCAACAACGTCGCCCCAGAGGTGGATTTCTTCAGCGATCCGGCTCGGCCCGAACCCGGCCAGGTCTTGACCTTCACCGGCTCCATCTTTGACCCCGGGCTGGACGATACCCATACCTATCAGTGGGACTTTGGTGATGGCAACGCTGCTACTGATAGCCTGACCGTGAGCCACACCTACGCCGCTACTGGCACTTACGATGTTACGCTAACGGTGACCGACAACGACGGTGGGGTAGGGGTTATCAGCTACCCGGTCTCGATTGAACCGTTCGGGGCCGATTTCACCGGCTATCCGGGCGTCGGCCTGCCGCCTTTCACCGCTACCTTCTACGATATCTCGAGTGGCATCGTCACCAGCCGTACCTGGGATTTTGGGGATGGCAGCCCGGCGGTCACCACGGATACGACCACCATCGAGCACGTGTATGAAGCTCCAGGCATCTATACCGTTAGCCTCACGGTAGATGGCCCCAGCGGAACGGATACTACAACCCGCCCCGGCTACATTATCGCCGTTTCCCCGATTACCAGCGGCACCATCCTGCTGGAAGCCGAAGATTATTCCCGCCAACTGCCCAATCCCAGCGATCCTGGCTGGGAGACACAAACTGCATTGCTGGGTTACTCCGGTAGCGGGTATGTTCAAGCTGCCCCTGATGTGGACATCCGCTTTGATGATGCCAACCCCGTTCTTGGGGCAGAATTACAATACGACTTGGGCTTGACCATCACTGGCACCTACGCTGTCTGGCTGCGCGGCTATGCCCCCAATGCGGCCGGCGACTCAGTCTATGTCGGTCTGAACGGTCTGCTGATTGGTAACACCGAGTACGTCTCCGACTATCCCCCCCGTACCTGGGCCTGGGGCCAAAACCTAGTCGAGAGTAGGCAACCGGTCACCTTCACCATCGAGTCGCCCGGAGTGCATACCCTGAGCCTGTGGGTCCGCGAGGATGGCTTCAGCCTGGATCAGATCATCCTGACCACGGATGATAACTTCGCTCCCAGTGACTGAGTAATCTAGCTCTCCGAATAATTGGGTAATAGAATTTTTGGAAACGTCGGCAAACTTGCAGGCGTTTCTTTATTATACACCAGGCCGTTCAAGCGCTCAGATCATTTTTATTGGAAATTCAACAACGGCAGGGGAGGGGTGTTGATGCCACCTTCTTTGTCTGTCTGGCGCTCTATTTTCAATCATTGGGCAAAAGATCCGACGTTCGCATAGTAGCAAACCCTCCCTTTTCCAACACTCTCCTGTTTCTCCTCTTATCCTTCTCACCAAACAAAGATCCCACACAAAACATATCTCTCGTAATTGCATCATCAATACAAAAAATACAGCTATCACACCGAAAAGCATGCAAGCGGTGGGGTTAGTCACCAGGACTTAAAAAGGGGATTAAAGGAGCATGGACGGCTTGTCCAGCCCAAAAAGGGAGGTATAATCACGCAACAAAAGAAAGATTAAGTTACATTAAGGAACAGGGTAAGATTGAGCTATGCCTTAACCTGCCCTATCTCAATCCGCAGGAGTTCAATCAATGTCAGAGTCAAGCCAAGCCAATAATTTTCACACGGCCAGCGCCGCTTTTCTGGACAGCCTCCCCAGCAGTAAAGAGCCGACCCGGCAGACTTACGCCGCCGCCCTGACCGCCTTTGCCGAATATCTTAAACAGACCAAGGACCTCACCCTGGATACGCCGCTAACTCAATATCCGGAGAAAATACTGCTTGACTTCTTCCTCTGGCTCGACCGGCGCGGCTATTCCTCCTTCACCCTCAATACCTACCTGGCTGCCCTGCGCCGCTTCTTTCTCTTCCATTATACGGCCCGCAATCTGGGGCCAGAGTTTGATATTATCCGCGCCCAAAACCTGCTCAAAGGCAAACTGAAGCTGCACTACCCCCAAACCCGAGCGCCCGATGAACTGCCCAGCCTGGTACTCTATTACGACCAGCAGCCTCTGCCACCCGCCGATGGCGGTAAAGAAGCCCGGCTCCAGCGTTTGTGCCTGTTACGCGATCGGGCGATCCTGCATACTCTCTATGCCACGGCGGGCCGGGTCTCCGAGGTGGCGGCGCTGACCCGCCAGGACGTGGCCGAGGGCGAGACGGATGAGGTGTTGATTACCGGCAAAGGGGACAAGGAACGCTGGCTCTATCTCACCCCGGAAGCCTTGGCCGCCATCCGGGCCTACTTGGCCGAGCGAACAGATTTCAAAACAGGGCTATTTGTCAGCCACGGGCGCGACAGCGGCAAGAAGCTCTCCCGCACCAGTCTATGGCGGGTGGTCAAAAAGGCGGCAGAAGCGGTAGGCTTACCCGACGTCAGCCCGCACACCTTTCGACACTGGCGAGCGACCCAGATGTTGAATGACGAGGTACCGTTGGAGATCATCCAGGAGCTTTTGGGCCACAGCGACATCGGCACGACGCGCAAGGTCTATGCTCACAGCAAGCGGCAGCGGGTCAAGGAAGCCTTCCAGAAACACAGCCCTTCGCCTCAGCAGGCGATGGATAATAATAACCAGCAGGACGAGAGCGACTCCTGATCTTTTACCTATAGCCTGATCAATTTCACGAAGGGAGGAGGAGCTATTCGGCTGCTTAAGTTCTGCACCCAGCGTACTGGGCTAGATGTGGTTCTGGATCGTTTTTCAACGGATGAGCTCTACCGGGACTTATCAGCGTGTTGCCGGGTGAGGTGAACCTGATTGGCGCTGACGATTACCTGTGTCCTGGAGGGTGGTGCCAAACTTTATGCGAAAAAGCAACGGGGTAGGGTAGTGCCAAACTTTGCACGTTACTTATTGACTAGGGTTCTCAACAATGATCGGTTTGTAGGATAGTGCCAAACTTTCGCTGAAGGACAGTGTCAAACTTTAAATGCCCCAGTGCCAAACTTTCCGCTCGTAGTGCCAAACTTTATGCGATCCGACAAGGTGGAAAGGGGGGCTTGACAACCTACTCTAGGCGTGTTACAATACGTCGCATAATGCCGGTTATACGACATTAGAGGTGGAAAGGGATATCTCTCAACCTCTCCCCTACTATAATGAAGGAACACTTATATATATATAATGAAGGGATCGGGTGAAAAATGGAGGAAAAAGCCTTAACCTTTAATGAGGGACTTGCCCTTTTCTTGAAAACCGTCGCCGGCGGCCAATCGGCCCACACCGCTCAGACCTATGGCCAGGCTCTGGCCTATCTGCTCCGGTATCTCGAAGAGTCTTATGAGTGGACTGACACCACCCTTATCGCTGATCTCCGACCCAATATGCTGCAAGAGTTCCCCACTTGGCTGCTCCAGCAGCACTATCAACCCAACAGCTATACCGCCCCCATTCCCCTGGCCGAAAGCACCCGGTCTCTATACCTGACCGCCACCGCCCGCTTTCTGCGCTTCCTGGTTCTGCGCAAAAGCCTGCCCACCTTTGACTTTGTCGAATACACCCGCCTCAAGGACGAGCTGCACCAGGCGACCAACGTCAAGCCCAAACCGGTGGATCAAAAGATCCCACCCGTTGAGATCGTAGCTGCCCTCATTGATGCCGCCAAACAGCCACCCCAGCTAGATGGCTACCTGGCCCCGGCCGACCGACAGCGCCAGCATCTGGCCTGGCAGCGGGACCTGGCCATTATCCTGGCCCTGAAATCATCAGGGATGCGGGTCAGCGAGCTAACCGGCTTGAAGCGAGCCAATCTGGACTATGGCCGGCAGGGGGCCTGGGTCGAAGGCAAAGGCCGCAAGACCCGCTTTGTCGCCTTTGACGACGAAGCCTGGGCGGCGATCCAGGCGTATTTAAAGGAAAGAAATGATGAAGCCTTACCGGCCCAAGTGGAACGCTATCCTCTCTTTTGCCGGCACGACCGCAGAGCCAAGGCCGAGGCTCGCCTCCCCTTGTCGGTTAGAGCGATCCAACGGCTCATTGAAGCGTTATCCGAGCAGGCCGACTTGTCAGGCCGGTTCAATCTGTCACCCCATTCTTTACGCCACTACTTTGCCAATGGTTTACTGGAGTTGACCGGCAATATTGCCTTGGTCCAAGAAGCACTGGGCCACCAGGACCCCAAGACGACCCGGGGCTACACCCGGGTCAAAGTAGAGCAAATCATAGATGGCGTGCGAGCCCTGGGTAAACAGGAACGACAGGAGCGAGGTGATTAACTACCAAAGAGGGATTCATTTCACGAGGTTGCCTATCTATCGCCCGCCTTTAGCTCGCGTCTTGTCCAAATTTCATGAGCACCCTATAGGTGACTGTTTTGAAGAGGCAAGCAGAATTTTCGCACACAATCGCTTTCCTCGATACAACTGGCTGGCCGCAAAAGGGGCATGTGTCATTGTGGACTTCTGCCACCCACTGCCGGTAAACTTCTACGTCGTCCATACATAAGACATCCCCTTCATTGGGTTGCATCGCCTGTTGCCAGGTTTCGATAAGACTCACGATTTTATCCTTTCCCCCTCAGTAGGTCGCTACTTTGTGTTGGCTCGAACCATCTCCCCTACCGCAGCCTAGACACGTCCTTCAAAGGGCTTGAGAGTCAATTGGCGGATGTCCTCGGCCGGATCCACCTCATGGTTGCCGACCAGCAGTTGTTGGTCGAATTTCGAGAGCCCCGATGGGCTGTGAAGTCCTTCTCCGGTTGCTAAAGTTTCAAATAACCATCCGGGGCTAAGCTGGTGGCCAACATCACCATGTTGATCTCCCGATGAGCCAGCCAGCTTTCAGCTTCTCGATTGGGCCGCTCAAGCCAGAATGCCTCAATTCTTTCAGCCAGCGGGGTGTACCGCTTGAGAGCTTCCAACCGCGCTGGCACGGAATGTGGCTCGCCAAGGAGGCCCGGATTTTCCTCAACCAATGCCTGCAATCTTTCAACGGCTCGTAAGCCGATAGCCAGACCCAGCTCCCGAAAAGCCAGCCGGAAATCAACCGGCAGGTACAAAGTGTCCTGGCGGACGTAGGTTTGCAGCTCCACCAGGGAAGCAGCCAGTAAAGTCTCCAGCAGGGCGAATGGCTTGAGCTGATGATGGACGATGAGCTGGGCCACTTTATAGGCGTCAGCCAGAAGGCCACCCAAGCCCAGCGGATCAGTGGTAGTCCAGTTTTTGCCTTCACAGATACCGGCCATGTCGGCTATCTCCGCCTGGAGATCCGGCCATGCGATAGGTTCAGCGGCTTTCGGGGCGGTGGCCTGAAGCTGGAGGTAGGTAATGTAGCCATCCAACGGATCGTGCTGGCCCATCGAAGGCACGAGCGGATAGGAGAGGTCAATGCTCATTTTCCAATACATACGTTTCTGGCTGCCCGATGAGGGCTGATACGTAAACCTGGCATGGGCTGTTTTGGCCAGCTCGATGGCCCAGCGGTGGTAGGTTGAGTCTCCGGTTATCCAGCTGACCCGATGGAGCGCGTGCATCCATTGGGTCAAGTAGTGATAGTACTGCCCATCCCGCTCCCACTCCAACCGTTCGTCAAAGGGATCGTCAGGGTTGCGTTCATTCAAGGGCTTGCCAATTCTCAGCCCGCCCTGGGTGGGATGCCGTTCGCCCTCCAGCTCAGCCAGGCCGCTGATCCAGCCGGTTCGCTTGTCATCGGCCCGGTGCCGGCCGAGGACGTGATGGACTTGATCCACCAGGCGCAGGGCCAGCTGCCGGTATTTTTCGTCCCCTGTCTGACGATAAAGCTCCAGGAAGTTACAGACAGCGAAAGCGTCGGTCCACAGGTAACGGTTAGGTGTTTGCCCTTCGGAAAGCCCGGTCAGACGGGCAAACTCGGTCATGATTTCCTGGACCCTATCTCTGGCCACGTTTTGTTTCATTGCATCTCCTTCAGCGATAAGCAAAACGGAGCGCCCCGTATGATTGAGGGATCAATCCAATGGCTCAGAAAACAATTCGCTTTAGACCCGCCAAGCCAGCGTCGCCTGATTGAGCGCCTCAATCTCCAATGGCGTCAAGCGGAATGAGAGCGCGCCGGCATTGTCGGCGGCCTGCTGGCCATTCTTCGCGCCGGGGATCGGCAGGACAAGGTCGTTTTCAATCAGCCACCGCAGCGCCACCTGCGCCGGACTTTTGCCGTAGCGCCCACCAATCTCACGCAAGAGCATCACCACTGGCCCTATCGCCGCCAGGCCTTTTCCGCGAAAGGTCCCCATAAACCGTCTCAACCCCGTCGGCCTGGCCCCTAGTCCATACTTGCCGGTCAGAGCGCCGCTCGCCAGCGGCTGGTAGGCGATGAGCGTAACCCCTAACTCGCGGCAGGCGTCCAGCACGCCGTTGACCTCCGGTTGTCGGTACAACAGTGAATACTCGACCTGATTGGAGGCCAGCGGAATGCCGCGCTGGGCCAGCGCCGCGTGGGCGATGCGCATCTGTTCCGCCGAATAGTTGCTCACTCCGACGGCCTTGACCTTGCCTGCCTGGACGGCGTCAGCCATCAGTTCCATCAGTTTCGGGATGGAGACCCACGGGGAGGGAAAGTGATGTTGGTACAGATCCACCCAGGTCCGTCCCAGCCGAGCCAGGCTGGCTTCCAGCGCTTGGGGCAGCTGGCCCGTTCGGGAGAAAGGGCTGGGTGGGAACTTGGTCGCGATCAGAACCTCTTTGCCGCGGGCTAACTCCCCCAAGCGGCGCTCGGCGGCGCCGCCGCTATACATCGCCGCGGTGTCGAACAACGTCACGCCGGCGGCCAGACTTACTTCCAGGGCGCGCTGCTCTTCGTCGAAGCCGTGCGCGCCGCCGTAGGCCAGCTTGGCCGGGGTCCAGCGGGCCAAGCCCGACGGGTCGCCCCAGGTCATCGCGCCCACGCCGAGCCTGGGTACTTGCAGGTCACTTTGGCCTAAGGTTGTTGTATTCACCTTCCACCGTCTCTCGTTTGGATGATTGATCTTCAGCCTCAACACGGCTAAAGGGTTGGCTTTCGCCACCTATTATCTGTCACCCAGTCTCACTCAAAACCAAGCACCGGATGCGGCTGATACGGCTCCTCAAGCTGGCGGATTTCCTCGTCAGACAACCTGACCGACAGCGCCCCAACAGCATCTTCGAGATGGTGCGGCTTCGATGCGCCGATGATCGGAGCAGTGATGGCCGGTTTGTGCAGCAGCCAGGCCAGGGCCACTTGAGCCCGTGGCACCCCTTTCGCCTCAGCGATTTGACCGAGGCGCTCAACCACGCTGCGGTCAGCTTCTTGGGTTTGACTGTACAGCTTTTGGCCGAATTCGTCAGTCTTTGCCCGGGGCGTGCTCGGCTCCGTTTCCCAAGGTCGGGTCAGCTTGCCGCGGGCCAGGGGACTCCAGGGAATCACCCCGATCCCTTCGGCCTGACACAAGCCGATCATCTCCCGCTCTTCCTCGCGATAAAGTAGGTTGTAATGGTTCTGCATCGAGACGAAACGCGTCCAACCATTTTGATCGGCCAAATAGAGAGCCTGACAAAACTGCCAGGCGTGCATCGAGGAAGCGCCGAGGTAACGCGCTTTGCCCGCCTTCACCACGTCGTGCAGCGCCTCGAGGGTTTCCTCGATCGGCGTCTCGTAGTCCCAGCGGTGGATCTGGTAAAGATCAATGTAGTCGGTGCCGAGGCGGCGCAAACTGGCCTCAATTTCAGTGAAGATGGCCTTGCGCGATAGGCCGCGGCCGTTTGCATCGGGCCGCATCTGACCGTAAACCTTCGTGGCAATCACGACCTCATCGCGCCGGGCCAAGTCGCGAATAGCCCGGCCCAGGATTTCTTCGCTCGTGCCGTCAGAATAGACATTGGCCGTGTCGAAGAAGTTGATGCCCACCTCCAGGGCCCGGGCGATAAACGGGCGGCTCTGGTCTTCATTGAGGCTCCAGGGGTGGGAGCCGCGTTCGGGCACACCATAGGTCATACAGCCCAGGCACAGGCGGGAAACTTTCAGACCGGTTTTTCCCAATCTAATGTAGTCCATGATGATTCTCCTATGTCGTATCGTTTCGTTGAGTATAAACGTTCTTATCGATAATAATCCTCACCCAAGAGGCGACTTCGCCCGGCGCAGAGCTGGAAGTATACTGATGAGCTGGCTGCTGCCATAAGTGGTTCAAGGGTGGTGATTGAAACTACCCTTCCTGGCCGGCTTGCGACAGGCCGGCAATAAGGCTCTGGGTGAATTTGCTGGCAATCGAACCATCGGCATCAAGCGTGGGGTTGAAAATAGTAATTGTTATCCCCACCGCCTGACCTGAGGCCATGAGGACTCCCAATAGAGCACTCAACTCATCCCATTGCAACCCACCCGCTAAGCGGTAATCCACCGCTGGCATGATCGCATCGTCCAATACATCAGCATCAAGATGAATCCAGAAGCCGTCGAGTTGGTTTTTCTGTAGCTTCCCCATCGCTTGTTGAACCATCGGGATGACTCCGGAAGCACGCAGCTGCTCCAGGTCGAAAGCGTTTATTGAAGTCGCTCGAATATCCTGGCTGCCGTGTTCTCGCTGTTCTGCGCTGTCGCGGTAGCCGAAGGCAATGATGTCTTCATCGCGCACCAGGGGTTTGAGACCGCCAATGTCAGCCAGAAGGCTGGGACCTCGACCGGAGACGATGGCCAACTCCATCGAGGCCACCTCACCGTTTGGCTCTGCTTCCGCTTGATAAAAATCGGCATGCCCATCAATAAAGAACAGGCCGTACTGACCCAAACGCCGCAAAGCCAGCATGCAGCCAATGAGAATACTGCAATCGCCGCCAAGCACCACGGGAAACTGACCCTTTCGCCGCACCGCAGCCACCTTTTCGGCCAGGCGCAGGGAAAACGCTTTGATGGAATGAGGATTCAGCAGCAGGGTAGCCTTATCTCTGGTTGATTGGTAGGGTGGGACATCCACCCGCCCCGCATATTCAGCTTGTAAACCCTGGATCAAGCCGGCGTTTTTCAAAGCTTCGGGCAAAGTTTCAACGCCTGTTGGGCTAAGTCCCAAAATGGAGGGAGCCTCAACGACTGCAAATTGGGGCATCGTTTTTCCACCTCACTTGTTATTTGCGCAAGGACTGCTTGCGTTATGATAACCCTTAAATATGAGGCATATAGGCCTGGCTAGATTCGCTTCGCCGGACACACGAAACGCCGGTGGGGCGGTTTAGCCAGTTTGTTTCAGCGGAATGATCCGAATTTTGCGACGCGCAAACAGGGACAGCAGCATCGTGACGAGTCGCCCTAGCCGGTACTCTCGGCCAAAATCGGCCGGCAGCTCGTTGGGCGCGACCGGTTCAAAACCGAATTGCTCATAATAGGCGGCCCACCGCTGGTCGCACATCAAATACAACGGACCCGGTTCCCGAGCCAGGATCTCCTGCATCAGGCGGCCACTGATGCCTTGGCGACGGTACTCGGGCAAAACCAGTCCTGAGGCAACTTCGCGCGTACCCTGGGCATGGGTCTTGACCTGGCGCAGGCCGACAATTCGCCCATCCACTTCCGCGATCAAAAAGTTGGCCCAGTGTAAATGGCGCGGATTGAGACGGGCTTGCCGAATGAGCCTGATGATGATGGCTTGATCGGCTTCAGTTGCGGGTCGAATGATGACCGACATCCTCGCCTTCTTTCGTGCAGATCAACTCAATCGAGTCGGCCGCCGAATATCGTCAGAACGAAAGTGGCCTGTTTACGCCCTTTCCTCCGCCAGCACATAAAATGGACCCCGGCCTGTTTTTTCTGGTACCTGATGCCGCAAGCGGAGCAGTTTCTCAGGGTTATGATGAAACAAATAAGCCACCGTCGCACAGACCACCGCATCAAGCGCCCCATCCGTTCGCAGCATCTCACTAGATGTAATTCGGAAACGAGTAGACCAGGTCTCCCACAGCGTCTTGATATGTTCTGCAGTGTTCGTCCCCTTTTTATAGTTGCGGATGGCCGTCGCGATGGGTTCACCCCGGCCTAAGCCAAAATAGAGCGACGCCCGAGGATGTGTTTCTAAAATCGTCCCAACGACGGGTGAAAGCGTGTCCGCTAACAATCTGCCGCGAATGGGCACAGCCATTAAAGAGTTAATCGAGGCAACCAATTTTGGCAATCGGGGGGAGGAGACGGCGCAAATGCAGGTCGGAGGTGCGAAAGCCGCTATCTTCAGACAGGGCGATGGTCAGTTGGGCGTCAATCGCCACAGCGACAACGTTTTGCTCCTCACAATAGGCCAGAATATCTTTGAGTGAGCTAAGCCGCGGCTGGGTAATAAAATTGAGTCCATCCTTAACTGGCGATAAGGCCGCAATCCACGTATTGGTTGTACCGGCGACATCAACACCCAGATAGGTAGCCTGCATTTTGATCTCCGCCTATGATAAACCCTGATTTAAGACTCAAGCTCGCCTCATTGACGAGTCGCCGGACGTCCTGGCAGGCGGCTCTGAGGGAATTAGACCCACACCGTCAGTGAGCCGGCGCTCTCGTTGGCGCCAACTTTTCAATGAGTCTCTGCCACCACCAGCGCATTGACCGTATTGAAATTAGCTTGGGCAGGCCAGACGATGGGCAGCTTTTGCCAGCTCTGTCCTGAGTCTATAGAGCGATAAAGATCGCGCCGGGTGGCGGCATAAAAGACTCCCGGCTCTGCTGGGTGGGTCGCCAATACATAGGCGCGCGTGCCCTTTGGATCAGGTAAACCGTCACGGACAGGTTGCCAGGAGCCGCTATTAGTTCTGCGGTAGAGCACGGCCTCGGCATACGGGTCACTGTGCGCCGAACGCGGGCCAGGTGACCCTGACACGATCAGGGTCGTTGGATCGGCTGGATCAACGGCCAGTCCCCACAGGTAGTGGTGTCGCCGGCCCTCATCATGGCCGCGCCAAGTGTCGCCCCCGTCGTGGCTTTCGGCAAAGCCGCCGCCGGCCGCTTCGTAGATGACCCCGGGGGCCAGCTGATGGGTGCGTAGGGTGTGGCAGTCGTGCTGGGAACCCGGCTTTCGATCTTCCCAGGTCTGACCCCCGTCGAGACTGCGCATGACGCCCCCCAACTCAATCCCCACGAAGAGGCGGTCGGTGACGGTTGCGTCGGGTTCGATCCAGCGCACGTGGTGGGTCCAGGGGCGCGGCGGAAAACTCCAGGTGGACTTCGAAGGCAGCGCTTGCAAGCCCGCTCGTTCTTGCCAGGTGCGGCCCCCATCCTCAGAGCGAAACAGGGCACTCGGTTCCGTTCCGGCCCAGACCACCCCGATTCCACCCACTTCCTCCAATGGGCTCACGGCCACCGCCATAATCGCCGGATGGGGCAGTTGACCGACAGCCGGTTGCCAGGTGCGGCCCGCGTCATCCGTCACCCACAGGCCAGCAGCAAAGGTGCCACAATAGACCCGTTGGGGGCGGTACGGGTCCACGGCCAGACACTGGCAGTCCTGGTCAACCAGCGCTAATTCTGCTTGCCAACGGCCATTGTGCGGGCGCAGGACAGCCAGGGCGCCATGCAAGGCCAGGTAGATCTGCGTCATCATTTATCTCCTTCAACTTTGTTAGCCCTTTAAGGCGCGGGCGTGATCCCTCATGTCTTGCCAGGGGTCCGCTTTTTGACCGAGCCGCTGAAAGATGTTCCGCAGGGTGTAGCGCTGGGAATGCAGCCGCGGATTGGCCAATTCAGCCCAGTCCAGTGGCGTGGCCACTGGCGCGCCGGGTTTGGCTCTCACAGTGTGTAAGGCACTACGCCCGGATATTGTTGGCGAACCTCCAAAGTTTGCGCTGGTAGAAGTAATTTAGCTGCCCAAACCGGCCTGGCGAGCCTTAACAATAGCCTGGGCCCTGTCAGCAACTTGCAGTTTATTGAAAATATTGGAAATATGGTTGCTGACCGTTTTGCCACTGATCTGGAGTTTCCGGCCAATTTCCTGATTATTTTCCCCCGCTGCAATGAGTTCAAGCACCTCACATTCTCGCTCGGTTAAATCAGGAAAAGGGGAAACCGTCTCATTTTGATGGTGTCCCCCTCTGGAATGCTGGAAAAATCTGGTCAACCGGCCGGCAATGGCCGGGCCAAATAATGCTTCGCCAGCGGCTACGGCCCGAATAGTTTTGAGAACCTCTGCTTTATCGGCCCCTTTCAGAATATACCCCCGCGCCCCCGCGCACATCGCCGCAAACAAAGAGTCGTCATCTTCGAGCATGGTTAGCATAATGATGCCTATGTCCGGCTTAAGGCTCAGCACCTGCCGGGTCGCCTCGATGCCATTGATCTCGGGTATATTGATATCCATCAAGATGACATCCGGGTCCAGGGCCCTTGCCTGGGTAATAGCCTCCGGGCCGGTACCAGCCTCGCCCACCACATTCATATCCGGTGCGGCTACCAGGATGGCTTTTAAACCTTCGCGGAACAGCTTGTGGTCATCAACAATTAAAACTTTGATCGAGGCGCTTGTCATCAGCTTAGCTCCTGGGACAGGGGCAGTTTGGCGATAACTTCAGTCCCGCTGTCGTCCTTACTTTTAATAACACAGGTTCCGCCTAATTCCTCGGCCCGTTCACGCATGGAAATTAAACCCACGCCACTCTGCCCATGTTGAGGCAGGCCGACGCCATTATCGGCGATGTACAGGCGTAAGTGATACGGCTGGGCGCTATTTTCTATCGCCAGCCGAATCCGGCATTGGCTGGCCCGGGCATGGCGGATGACATTGGTGACGGCCTCCAGCGTAATGCGATAGGCGGCCACTTCGGTGGCTGCGGGCAGCGGCGGCAGTGGGTCGGGCGATGACTCAAGGGAGATATGGAGGTCGTGGGTAACGCCGTGCATTTGCCCCATGTGAGCCTGCAACGCCCCGGCTAAACCCAACTCATCCAGTGCAGGCGGACGTAACTCATAAACCAGCCGCCGAATATCGGCCACCATCAACTGGGTTTGGTCTTTTAACTGGATGATCTGCTGAACGGCAGCTTGTGGGTCTTCCGCCAGCAAATCAAGCACCGAGTCTAACTTAAGAGTTTGGCTGGCCAGAGTAGGGCCAAGGCCATCGTGCAGATCACGACGGATGCGGCGGCGTTCTTCTTCGCGGGCCAGCACCAGCCTCTCACGGGAACGCTGCAAGGCCAGGGTCAACCGCGTGGCCGAGGCCACGGCGCCGGTTTGCCCGGTAATATCGGCCAGTAGTTGCTGTTCTCTGGCCGTAAACTTCTCGCCCGGGGCGCGAGACGACACCAACAGGCGGCCTACGGTCTCTTTTTGATAGCGTAACGGGAACTCGACAATTTCACCTGCCGGTTCGCCACTAGAGGCCCGACCGATCTGCTCCGCCTGCTCCACCAGCTCGATAGCGACGTAAGGCAGCTTGAGCGTTCCGGCAATCGTTTCGACAATAGAGGTCAGCGTCTCGCGGGGGACGGCGGTGGTTTGGAGTCGTTGGCTCAGTTGCGAGAGGACAGCATACGGGTCATCCCGTTCGCCAAACATGAGCCGGTTGACGCTGCGTTGGAGGCGATCTCGGACCGGGTGAAAAGCTACGGCAATTAAGCCGGTGGCGATCAATGAGATCATCAAACTGCCTGTTGTCTGAAACAACAGGCTCAGCAGTCCCACGGTAAAAACGTAAATCAAGACCACCATCAGTGTCAGCCCCCCGTAAACCAGGGTGCGATTGATGATAATGTCGATGTTCCACAGCTTGTAGCGCAGGATGGCGATGGTGAGGGCGATTGGTAAGAAATATTGACCCAAATAGATCAGGGTCCAGGCGCTGATGTTGGCTAGGAGCCGGGTACGGCCGCTGGGAATGGATAGTACACCGCCAAAAACAGGTACCCATAGCAGGACAGTTGCCGCTAAGACCACCACACCAAAGATAGCCCACTTGGTTTGCTGCCGTTCTACGCTGTTTGCCTCTTTAACATAGCGGTACACCTGCATCGCAATACCCAACAAAACAGAGCCAACGCTTGCCGCGTTTACTAATGAGCCGGCCCAGTTTGGTAGGAAAAAAAGAACATTAAGCATTAAAGGAAAAACGAGTAGAATGCTACCTAGCCAGGGAATATAAGCCCAGCGGGGAAAAAAACGGCCGTTGGGCATCAGATAGATGAACGTCACCATGATGATCGGGCCGATAAGTCCGGCAACTAATCCGGGAACGAAGAGATTGGGATGGATCGAGCCAAATTCGTCACCCCCTGAATACATGGAGAAGATGATAACAATCAGCGCTAAGGAAACGGTTAAGCCTAGCTGATTCATCCCTTGCTGCCACAGGATGAGCAAGCCCAATGATAGGTAGATCAGTTGCCCCAGCACAACCAAAGAGAGCATGTAGATAGCGTAATGTTGCAGGCTCATCCCCCAGGATGAGAGCACAGCTACTTCTGCGGCTGAAACCGCCAACTGGTCGCAGCCGCCAAACATCCCCAACGGCCCCTCGCACACTGCCAGGATTCGCGGGTAGTCTCTAGCAAGATCGAATCCCAACAGTGTGAGGTGCAGCGAAGCGACCAAAATCCAGCTCAGCAGCGCCAGCCAGCGCAAAAGCGGCCCTGGCCGCGTCGGGGGGGTTATTTTCGAGGTTCGATCACTCATTCGCTCTCCAGCGGGCGGCGATTCCGGCAACGCGACAATGCGGTTGGCCGTCCCTTGCAGCGAGCGGTGTACGGGAGACGTATCGCAGCTACCACAATCGCCGTGCCCAGCACCAGGCCAATGATCTGTCCCGATTGATCGGCGGCCAGGGTACTGAATTCCTGTATCGTTTATTGTAGGACAAACTTAAGTTTGCCCTACAAATATATCATCCCCAATGTCAGCATAGTATGGTTCAACCAATGCGTCAAGTTTCAAGCGGATCGCGGCGCATCCCCCAACCAGTGGGTCCGCCATCGCCGAGAGACGCGGACTCTACCACCTTGAAGCCACAGCGTTCGTAGAAGGACAGATTTCGCTCTTCGCTGGTCTCGAGATAGCACGGGCAGTTTGCTTGGTCGGCTCGCGCCAGTCCCTCCTTCACCAACGCCGTGCCGAGTCCGTGGCCTTGAAGTTCGGGATCAACCCCGACGATCAAGAGGTACCAGTGCGGTTCGGGAACGTATCGCTTGTGGATTCGCTCCATTGTCTGATTCGCATTCATGAACTTCGCGAATGGCCGGAATCCAACCTGAAATGGTATGGGTAGCATGCCGGAGCGTACCATGCCGCCCATCGTGACCGTGCGGCCGGGAGGGAGCCAGATTGCAACCGCCCTGCCATCATTGACCTGCGTCACATGACCGTAGCGCAGTCCGTACTCAAGCGGGACTCGGTTGAATCGCCGAAGCGATTGAGATCGCCGTATTGGGTCGGGGAAGATCCAGCTGAACATCGGGTCGGTCGAAAACGCTCGCTCTAATGTGATCGTGGCCCTGTCTATGATCTCCCACTCAAGCCGCTTAATGCCATTGATTTGACGTTCTAAAGTCATAGCCTTTTCCTTCTTTCTTGTTTAGATGTTATATAGCGACGGTAGTTAATCGTGCTGGCTTACCTGGAACTCCGGCCAAGTACCTAACTTTCGCCCTGTCCAGGCGCGGGAATGACGCCAAGTTGCTGCATCATCGCCATCCTATCCATCAGGCCCCAATGTTCCATAGTCTGGCCCTCAGCAATACGGAGGATGTCGAATATGCCAACGGATATGCGTTTGTCGGTTGGCGGTATACCCATAAACTCGCCCTGCTGGGTACCGTTCCAGGTCATGTGGATGACCACCTATTCACCTTCGGCGATAAGGTCATTGATTGTGGCTTTGAAGTCCGGGAAGGTACTGCGCAACATGGTGGTTAATTGTTTGGGGGTCTCACGACCAGTCGGCACGCCGGGAGTTCTTCGTGCTCAATGAAGTCGGCCGCTAATAGCTCGTCGGCTCGACTCATGTCTCCCCGATTCAAGACTTCTTCCACCAGTTGACGGGCCAATGCTTTATTTTGTTCAATTGACATTGGTTAATCTCCTTTATTTGTAATTGATACGATTATCAGGCGGTTGCCCTTCCTAACTCATACACCTGGCTGTCACCCCCCAAATAGCGCAGGCCAATCGGGGCCAGGGCCACCAGGAAGGCCAGGGTCGCCAGCGGGTAGACAATGCCGGTCTGCCAAAAGACAATCTCAGCCCCACCCCCGACGCCAATGGCTAAGAAAATGCCCCCCACAATGAGCAGCCCGGCTGCCCAGCGCGGGATGCCGCCTTTCCAAAGGAAGCCGATGCCGAACAGGAGGGGCGTGAGATGTAACAATGCTATCCCGATAAAGAGAGGCACCCAGCCGGCATAAGAACCCAAAACAGTCCAGATCGACTCGTTGAGACCGGCGTTGATGATGTCTATCTGCGTGAGCTTGAGCGTTGCCGGCATTGCAAACAATCCCCAACATAGTCCGGCAACAGCACAGATGATACCAAACATAGGGGCCCGTTGACCCAGGATGCGGGCCAGTTCAAAATAGACCGGGATCATAACCAGCCCACCGTAGGTGATAAAAATGGCATCTACCCAACTGTCGGTCCCGAAAGGGGTCAGTCCGATACCCATCACATAGGCGGCGGCGCCAATCACAAAGAGCAGCGGCCCCAGAATAAAGGCCAATCCTAACATTTTTTGTTGCAAAGTTTGATACCTATTCATTTTGTTCTCCTTTTGTATAGTTGATTGAAGGTTGTTAATCCTTTGCAGGATACCATAGAATCGTTCCCGTTGTCGTGGGGGCAGGCTCCTATGTGGGGCGGGCAATTTTTCCAATTGGGGGCGGGAGCAGTTTTTGGATAGCATGAAACTTCGCCAAAATGAACTGGCTAACAAATTGTTGGTGCCGAATTGATTAAACCGGCCACCAGAAAACAAGTGATAGTCGGTTGAGTTATTGCTAATCGGCCAAATACTATTGGCGAACCTTCAAAGTTTGCGCTGGTAGAAATAATGGACTAACGTTAGGTCGTTATACTCATAAATTCCGGTCAGGAGGTAGGAGACGATGTCGCTTAAGCCAACTCCAATGCAACCTGTTCCCAAAGAAACAGTTATCGTGGCACGAGCAGCCTTTCCGAAAGGCAATCCCTATTTAACCTTGCGCGATGAGCTCGGACCGATTTTTCGAGATGAAGATTTCGCGGATCTATTTCCAGCAGAGGGTCAACCGGCCTTACCCCCCTGGCGTCTAGCCTTGGTGACGATCCTGCAATTTCAGGAGAACCTATCCGATCGTCAAGCTGCCGAGGCCGTCCGGGCCCGGATTGATTGGAAATATCTGCTAGGGCTGGCCCTAACCGATCCAGGATTCGACTTCAGTGTGCTGGAGTTGAGGAGATTTTGCAGGGGTTAAGGGGGAATTTGACCAGAATATTCTGAGGATTCTACCAGGGATTTGCTTAGGATATACCCACCAAAAAAACCGTCTGAAAAATAGCTGAGGTTTTTTGTTTTGAGATACCGTCAGTTGCCCAACGTTAGAGTTCACCCATGTATGAAGGCTGCAGACAGTAGTGCGTCGGGTGGAACGAAGGGTCGAATATCACTTATGTCACCAACGTAGGAGACCGAATAGGGGATGGGTCACACGCCGAACTACCAGATTCGCGAAAGAACGTGCTCGATGCTTGGAAGCATGCGGCCGGCCTCCGACTGCGATAGGGGATGTGGCTCGAAGGTGGCGTCGTCACGATTACCCCGCTGCGATCCAGGCGAGCGGTAACCGCCAGGTCGGGCGAAAGGGCGCGAACTACAGGGGCGCTTTCCAGCAACACCATGTAGTTGAACGCATTGGCGAACACTTCAAGCGGAACAATACGGAGGGCTTCGGTGAGGCCGGGCGGCACAGATACCGGCTCTGGCTGGGTTGAAACAGATCAGGATTTTCCTTAAGCGCGCTCACTGAGGAACATGGTGAAGTCGTAGTCACCCGGCGACTGACCATAGCTAGTCAGCAGCGCGGCAGCCTCGCTGCGGTGCTGCATGGCATGGAAGATGGCATCCAGCAGGATGTGCCACACGACCCGCTCGCGCACCACACCGGGGATGACATAGCGGATCGTCCCGTTCAGGGTCTCCTCGGTCAAGGTGTCGAGATAGGCCCGCATCTCCCGTTGTTCTATCACCCAGCGCTCTCGCAGCGCGTCCAGGGTCGGAAAGGCGTCTTCGTGAAGCTCGGTCGCGTCATAGGCCGCCTCGTTTGCCAGAGGTTCGTTGTAATATCCCTGAAGCGTGATCCGCCACTGCCAGAGGTTGTCGAGCAGGTGGACCATCGTGGCGCGCAGTCCTCCGTACCCGGTCCCGAAGGGGTTGGGAGCGACGTACTGCTCCGGACTCACCCTGGTGCAGGCCGCCAGGAATCGCGCATCCACCCAGTCATTGTACTCATACAGCAACCTGATTTCATCGGTTTTCATCGTAGTCTCTCCGCTTGATCGGTCGTCGCAACGCCCGCCGCTGGTAATCGGCCAGCGCGAGGCTAAACTGCCATGCCGCCACGGGCGTCGCCAACCTAACCGATGGCGTTGTCAGCCTGTGTCTCAAGCTGGAACGATATGGGTACGCCCCTCCCAATGCCCATACTCTGCGAGCGGCCTGAATCGAAGGGTCGTGAACTCGAAGTGAAAATCCTTGCGCTGGCGCTCGGCCATGGCCGCAGCGTGACGCTCAGGTCGAGGCACGGCGCTATGTCCATGGACCATGGCGACCATTTCCCGTTGGGAGGTCCACACTGAAAAGGTACAGACCGTGCGCGGCAGCCTCATGGCCGCTATGGCCAAGGTTGTGCCTGGGTGGTCTCGGACCAGTTCTTCGACCGGCCAGCCCCAACGAATGAAGCGCGGGACTTGGGGCAGCTTCATCCGAGCGAGCGTCACCGCGACCACGGGTGCGGCGGGATCTTGTTCTCCAACGCTTTCAGCCAGTCCGTCGAACTCGCTGACATAACCCCAGCGGCGCTGGAACGCCATTCGGACATGCCAGCCGGTGGCTAGGGCACGGCCAAGCCACGTACCCGCAAGAAACTCGTCTATCGCGCCATGGCTCTCCCAGGCTGCGAACATCGTCAGATGGCGGAGTTGCATCCGTGCAGGTGACAGGATAGGCGCACCGAGCGTCATCTTTGTCATACACTCGGCATGGTTAAGGCCAGGGACTTGTTGCCCGGTCGGCGGGCGACAGAGCGCCCTGATTGTTGTGCCAAGCTTGGTCTTGGCAAAATGGAAGGTAAACACTGTCATAAGTTTTTAGCCGCCCAACGCTTGACCCGCTTGCGGGTGGGCAAGGTAGGAGATATTTTACGACAACTTGACTGGCAAGACAAGCTTGATAAACGGTCGGGTAGCAAGTCGGGTACAGCAAATTGTTGGGCGCACGGAACGCTGACTGATTCGGCGGATAACGAACATAAAATCCATCTTGATGATTTTGCCTACAACAAGACCTTTAGCAACAACCAAAAAAGATGACCACCGGATAAGATCTTTACGAAGCAGAAACCCGATAAGGTGAAAAACCAACTTGGCGAAGGAAGAAGATTGAGCCAAAAATCTGGATAAAGTGTTGCCAGACCTTCACCAATGAGACTCAACGCAGCCTGACAACCTTAAGAGCCACGCAAAATCTTCTCCATCTTCCTGCCCTTCGCCAACTCATCCACCAACTTATCCAAATACCTAACCTGCTGCGTCAAAGGATCCTCGATGTCCTCCACACGAACCCCACAGATGACGCCGGTGATGAGGTGCGCATTGGGGTTGAGGGACGCCTGTTGGAAGAATGTTTCAAAAGTCGCATTGTCCTTGATGAGTTCCTGAAGCTTCTTATGATCGAAGTTTGTTAACCACTCGATGACCTGATGCAATTCTTCTTTGGTTCTACCTTTCTTCTCCACTTTTTCGAGATACATCGGATAGACGGAAGCAAAGGTCATTTTTGCGATACGTTGATTGTGTGTGTTTGAATTTTTCATATATACCTCGTAATTGTAGCGTTAATCTTTCAAATGATTTCAACTCGAACAGTTCTCGGATGACTTCACAGTCTGTCGGTCGGTATTTGTGTAAGCGAAAACCGTTTCCTGAAATCGCTTTTATTCTTAAGCCGCCCAACGGTTGGCGTTAGCTGCGGTGGGTGGGAGCGTGGACTCGCCGTCGAAACGGAGAAAAGCCCATTGCCAGACAAATGCCCAAAAAACGCGGCGCGCACCCACCGTCAGCTGCACGCATTGTTAGGCCACCTTCGGCATTTGCGCTAGTCTCGCGCTGAATACCAGTTCAACACTTGCAAGGCGCGCAGGGTATTCCATCGGCTCGGCTGACCCTCGGCCACGCCCGGCTCGGCATCCAACTCGTTGGGATGCACGTTCTCCAGCGGCCAGCGGCCATCCACATCCTGCTTGGATGCGACGACATCGATTGCCTCGGCCATACGCGTATCTGGCGTAATCCCCGCTTTGCGCAGGTACTGGAGCCCACGCAGAATGTCGTAGTGATAACCTGTTGGGAACGAGAGTTGAGTCCAGGCTGAATTGATCACTTCGCCGGTTGAGAGGCGACGAAACATGCGGCGCTTGAGGAGGTACTCTTGCCCCCGCTCACGGGCCGCTGTCACTGCTGGCGACCCGCCCGTGGCTTGCTCGTACTCTAGGAGCCCTTCGAGGACACAGATTGTGGTGTGGAAGGACCCGCGGGTTGAACCACTTTCCTGCTCGCAGTTCCACCCGCCATCGGACATCTGCTCGCCCAGGAGCCGGTCGACAATGCCCTGCACGTCTTCGCCGAAATACGAACCGATCGCCACCACCCTTCCGTTGATGCACGGCTCGACCTCGCCTGTAAAGAGGGGCTTACCGTGCCAAGCGGCATCCTGAGGCAGCACACCCTTCCATGTCACGTTGTCGCGGACGTGGGCGACCGCGCGGCGAGTCTCCTCGCTCGTCGGATCCAGCCCCATCTCACGCAATAACAGCAGAGTCCGCAGGGTTACCCACTCGGGGTTGGAAGTGCCTGCGCCCCAGTAACCATCCGCGCCCTGGCTGGTAAGCAATTGGACGCCCCATCCCTCCGTCGCTACCTGCGCGCGCTCGGCCGCAACTTCCTCGTCGGACGCATCGGTCAAGTCTCGCATCGCCTGCCAGCGGATCGAAGGGTCAGAATCAAGCAGCCACTGTATAGCCGATCTCTTTGGCTTCGGGGTCTGCCATTTGGGTAGATTGGTTGTCATCTGTTGGTTCTCCTTGCTTCTAAATTACGCTGTTGGTGGCCTAACGGGGAGCGTTAGTGGCAGGTGGGTGGGACGAGACTCGCCGCCGAAACGGAGAAAACTCAAAGCCATGAAAATGCTCAAAAAACGCGGCGCGTACCCCAAGTCGGCTGCACGCATTGTTGGGCATGGACTTGAAGACTCATCGCTCGGTTGTGGTGAACCTTCAGGCCGATCATAAACCTGATTTCGTAACTCAGGCAAGACGACAAGGAATACAAACAACCATCGCCAGCCCGCCAAAGTTTTTGAACTTCAAATGACCTGAGGCCCAACGGCTGGCGCTTAAGCTGCGAGCGACTCCTGGCCGGGCGCAAGGAGCCTTGTTCGGTGCAACGCCGGTCAACGCAAATGAACGGTTTCCTCCAGCAGCGCTCGGCAGCTTCAAGCGCCGGTTAGCCGGCGCTGCTAGCCACGCGGCCGTCGACCAACCCGACCGCCCCCGAAACGCCCGCCGCGGACCGCCCGATCTCCGAAAGCCCGCGCAGGCGCTCGGCCTCAGGCAGTCGGCGCGAGGGGTGGGCCCTCGAGCACGCGCGGCCGGTACTCGACGAGCAGGGTGCGGCCGTCGAAGATGCGGTGGTCGATCATGTCGAGCGCGACGTCGGGATAACCGTCGTAGATGCGTTCCGCGCCGGTGGCGCCGGTGATCACGGGGAACATCACGACCCGGAAGCGATCGACGATCCCGGCGCGCAGCAGCGAGCGGGACAGGCTGACGCTGCCGAGCGTGCTGAGGAGGCCGGAGCCCTCCGCCTTCATCGCCCGGACCGCCTGCACGGCGTCACCGCGCACGAGGGTCGTGTTGGCCCACGTGAGGGGCTCCTCGAGCGAGGCCGAGAACACCACCTTCGGCGCTCGCGTGAGCTCGTCGACACTGGCCTCCTCCTCGGCCCCGAACTCGGCGGTTCCCGCCGGCGGAGAGCCGCTGGCGAAGCTGGACATCAGCCGGTATGTGTTCGCGCCCATCAGGTACGTCACCGGTGGTTGCTCGCCGAGCCAGGCGAGGTACTCCGGCCCTTCGAGACCCCACCAGCCGGGCCAGCCATCCCCCGACGCGTAGCCGTCCAGGGTGGTGATGAAGTCGATCAATAGCTCTCGCATTGTGCTCCTCCTCGAGCGATGGATTGGTCGTCGGACGATGTTGGCGTCAGAACGTGATTGGTTACCAGTTTCATGGTTCTTCCTTTCTCTCCTATCTAGGTTTCGGAGATCACTACATTACTGAGATTGCTTTATTCCCTCACCCTGCGTAAGATAAGTTAAAATACTGCTTCATGAAATCGCACCAAGCTTCATTTTGCCGAAGTTCAAAATAGGCGGGTGCAGAAGCAGCGAAATCGCGGGGTGTACAGTCTGCAAAAGACTTAAATTCGCGGATCAGGTGCGCCTGGTCACTGTAGCCATAGACATCCGCCAGATCCACTAATCGGATGGATGGATTCACGAGTAATGAGGCTTGGAGGCTACCAAAGCGAACAATCCGAGCATAGGCCTTAGGCGAAATAGCCGTGTAATGTTTGAACTGTCGCTCGAATTGGCTGGACGACAGGTAGCTCTGTGCGGCAAGGCCTGCCATGCGGATTTGACCATGAGAGCGATGCAGTAAATGTCCGGCAGTGCGGATTAGGGTGACATCGTGCTTATGCCGATAAGCAGTTTTGCAGACATACTCCTGATAGCAGTCGATGGCTTCTCCATAGCCTCGATGCGCGACAATCTGCGTCAGATCATCCGCAAAACGCTGCCAAGCTGCATCAAGGCCGATCACATGCACAGTTGATGGATCAGCCTCAATATTCAAGATCGGCTTGACCGCCCAGGGATACAACTGCATCGAAATCATCTGGCAGAAACCAGCCGCGCGAATCCGAAGCGGCTTATATTGAAGGGGGTTTACAAATGCTCGTGGTAGTTCGAGCATGCCGTGTTCGCTCTCCAACACGAGTGGCGCACCCACATTGATTATCACTTCAATGTAGGCATCGGGTAGGTACACCTCACGGTTATAGCTTTCCTGGTCTTGCTCAAGTGCCCAAAAGCAGTTCACATCTGCTGCCAACATTGGCGCCGGAGCATATGTCGGTTGATGCAACATTCAACACTCTCACTATAGTGACTCAGCAATCCACAGTATAAACGCAAGCGCGATACATTGTATTGAAAAAATTCCGCATCGTTTTGTTAATTGTCCATTTTCCTAGGGCAAACGTATCAAAAATAACCTTAAGTGCCTGCCCTAACGCGTGGCGCTTCAGGGTTCGTCCCGGTCGCGCCACTTCAATTTCAGGTTCCAGCCAGATTTTAGCATCATTGAAGTCGTCCTGGGAGCCTTTGCCCACATGGACGCTTGCCCGCTCCTCATAACGAGCATCGTAGCTGTGAAACCAGAAGATCAGGGCACCTTCTTCCAGGATTTTTTGGGCTTATCCGGTTATCTTTGCTCCATTGATGGATTCTATTCTAACACTGCTTTGCTCCGTACCAGAAATGCTCAGAACCACAATGAAGCCCAACGGCTTGCGTTAGTGGCAGGTGCGGCGGACCAACTCACAAGACGGGAACAAGCCAACAGCTTGAACGATGCTGTTTTACCGGCGCGTACCCACCCGTCCGCTGCACGCCTTGTTAGGCTCTGCTCACTGGTGCTCAGTGGTTCGTTTGAAGGAGTCGTAATAATGGTTCTGTCCTTCGTCTTCATACTCACTACTTACCAAGACATCAACGGCCAAGAGGAGCCTTCGATACTCTGTCGCGCCAAGTGATCGTGACTCCAGTCCCGTCATCGCATCATTCCATACCAGTGGTTCCGGCGGGGATGTGAACAACAGGCGGCCACCAGGCACCAGTATAGCTGACATTCTTTGGATGAGAGACCGGTGCGCGTCTGGCTGTAGTAGAAACATCAGCCCCCACGCAAGAACTGCGTCGAACTTCCGGTTAAAGAATAACGAATCCTCCACGGATTCGCATGCGACAGGAACCTCTGGAAGATTCTGCCGGAATGCTTCAACAAAGGAGGGTGACGCATCAATGGCATAAGCGTTTAGACCTTCGCTGACCAGCACCTTCGTAATCGGCAGACCCGACCCGCAACCCAAATCAATGACTGCGGCATTGCGTGGTAGTGTGCGTGCCCAGTGGCGCACATCCCGCGTGCCAACCGCAGTCGACGGCGCGCGACCCCGACCTGCAAGAAACTCGGCAGCTATACCTTCGTATCCATTAGATCGATCTATCATTTCAGGACTCTTCCAATTCCTTGAGCCTAACGGCAAGCGTTAGCTGCGATGGGTTGGAGCTTGGACTCGCTGTCGAGACGGAACGAACCCAAAGCCAAGAAAAAAGATCAGAAAACGAGGCGCGTACCCACCTGTCCACTACACGCATTGTTAGCCTGTTGTTTGGGACTTTCATTCCAATTGGGAGCGTGTGCAGTAGCGGCTTATAGACAAATCATTTAGACATCATACACAGGTGGGAGTAGGCATACTGGTCGAGTAAAGAACAGGGAAATGTTGTGGTCGAAAGATGCTCTTCAAAATCATGGGCTAACTTATCCAGTTTTTTACAGGCATGGTTATGACTGATGGCCCGGCGGGTCGCTTTCCAGACGTGCTCTTGGGGATTGAGGTCAGGTGTGCCAGGCGGAAAATAGATAATCTCCAGGCGAGTGTTGGCCTCCAAGATAGCTTTAATCTTGGGACCCCGATGCCAGGGCGCTCGATCCCACAGCAGTAAAATGGGATCATCTGGATAAGTCAGGAGGATTTTTTCTAAAAATAAAGCAGAAGTTTCGGCATTCATAATCGGTGAGGGCATAGCAATGTCTTGACCACTGAGCAAATTCAAGGCACCATAAAAGTGAGTACTTTCTCGACCGGGATGCAACTTGACCAGCGGCGTTTGTCCGCGAGCCGCCCAGACTATTTGCAGGGTGGCTTGCAGATACAAGGAGGCTTCATCACCAGCCAGAATGACGGTTTTAGGCGCATCTTGAGCAAGGTCTACAATTTTTTTTCAAGTTCTTGTTCAAATTCCAGCGCCTTCAATTCATTGCGAGAACGATAGTAAGCCTCAGGTCGTTGGCAACTGAACTCACAGCGGTCAAACAAGGTTCGGTAAGAGGTCGCACTCTTGTAAGTCACGCCATAATTGCGTTCAACCAGCTTGGCCAAATCTGGCACAGTCCAAAACTGACCGTCGCCATAACACTCGGCTGAGCGGAACAACTGCGCGGGCGTATAGCTGTGTAGTTGCTCTTGTAGCTGTTCTATTTCTAGCGGGCTTAGTTTGGCGCGATGGCCGCCCTCGCGTTTGTCTACCAGTCCAGCCACGCCGAATTGGCGATAGGCTCGACACCATTCCATTAAACTGGGCCGGCTACAACCCGTTATGTCTTGAATCTCTTTGACGGGATAACCTTGGCCATACAGTCGGACCGCCTGATACCGTATTTTTGTTTGGGCATCTTGGCACTGGTTATAGGCCCATTTGAGTTCGTTATCTTGTGCTTCTGTGAGCTTAAATTGTCGTCTGTCCATACCGATAGTGTATGACTTTTATCTGTTTTGTCTATTAGAGACGTTGGTAGCTGCAAAATTAGCGCTCGTTTCCTTACCCAAGCTCCTCGGCGAGCCCGATGAGAAGTCCTTCGGGACCGCGGATATAGCAGAGGCGATACGAGTCCTCGTACTGAACCACTTCACCGACGAGCTGCGCGCCGCGTTTGCGGAGCCTGGCGAGCGTCTCGTCGATGTCTTCCACGGCAAACATGACGCGTAGGTAGCCGAGAGCGTTTACCGGGGCGTTCCGATGATCGGCGACTACAGGCGGGGTGAGAAATCGCGAGATCTCGAGCCGGCTGTGGCCGTCGGGGGTGACCATCATGGCGATCTCGACGCGCTGGTTGCCCAGTCCGGTGACGCGTCCGGCCCATTCCCCTTCGACCATAGCTCGCCCTTCGAGCTTCAGGCCCAGCTCGGTGAAAAAAGAGATGGCCTCATCGAGGGATTCTACGACGATGCCGACATTGTCCATCCGCTTAAGACTCATATCATTTCCTCTCATTTTTAAAAGGTCTTTCTACTACCTTCTCGGCTCATACCGCAGCGCCACCGCCCCCGAGCCGAACTCCAGCCGGCTCACGAGCTTCAAGTCGACATACTTCGATAGCCCCGCGAACAACGTCGGCCCGTGGCCCGCTAGTCTGGGCTGCACCACGAACTCGTACTCATCGATCAGTCCCAGCTCCGCCAACGCCAGCGGGAGCGTCAGGCCAGACGTGAACAGTCCCTTACCCGGCTCCTCCTTGAGCTGCTGGACGGCCTTCCCCAGGTCCCCGCGCACGAGCTCCGCGTTCCAATCGACCCGCTCCAGAGTGCTCGACACCACGTACTTCTTTGCCGCGTCGATCGTGCGGGCGAAGGGTTCCATCCATTCGGCCATCCAGTCAGGCCTCCCTCCCGGCGACGGCAGCCGCCACGCTGCCTCCATCATCTCGTAGATGACCCGGCCGAACAGCAGGCCATCGGCCCGCGCGAGACTCTCGCCCCAGTAGCGATACGATTCTTCATCCGCCGAGCCTGCCTGATGATCGCAGCACCCGTCCAAGGTGACGTTGATGGAATATCGAAGGGGTCGCATTTGATCTCCTTTTAATGATGCCCTGCTTCGTTAATAGGTTAGGTAGAAATACTTATTTTTCTGTTTGCCATAATATTCGGTCTATAGGCCCGTCTTGGGATTTTGACTTTATATACTCATATGACTTCTGCATGATTTGCTCAAGGATTGGCAGCTCTATATCGCTAAGCCTCTTGATATAAACACAATACCCAGTACTTGTATGTTTACCTAACTTAGCCAGCAATTCAGCGTAGCGCGCCGTGCCGTCCATCAGGTAAACGGTGATCTTACCTTTTCTTGGATAAAAGCCAATAACATGACCGTCGCCTTCGCGCCCGCTGTCGTATTTGTAATGGTAGGTATCAAACCCGATCGTGCCCACATTCCACAGCTTTGGCTTATGCCCACTGATTCGCTGCATCATTTCAATAAGCGCCTGGCTATCTTTTACGGTTTGTTCATCAAGGGAAGCAATGTAGTCTTTGACTGAAGTGCTGTTTTCAGTAGCCTTGCTTTTATCTGTCATAAGTCAATCATACCTCTAACATAATAAATGATGAAAAGATTATTTTTCTCATGGGAATTTTCCTTGAAGTCAGGCACTCCCTCTCCATTCCGTCTCTAGCCCAACGCGCTAGGGCTACGGTTTAGTTGTTGAATGGGTAGGGATGAGATAGGGTTCCCAGGCTAGTAGATCGCCTGTTCGCTTAACATGCCCCAGGCCGGGAAAGGGAAAATGATACGCCAGCACCAGCAGGTTCTCGAACTCAGTCCGTGCCAGCATCGCTCGCCGGGTGTCATTGGCTATGTCTGGTTGAAAATCGAAAGCCGATACATCCACCGCGTTGAGTTGAATGGGCAAGTGGATGGCATCGACCAGGTGCAGCAGTCGCACACCCTGCGACTCGATGCTCACCGCCTGGTGTCCGGGCGAGTGACCCAGGGCAGGCACATAGCGAATCCCTGGCTCAATATCTGCTGGGCTATCCAACAGAGTCAACCGCGATGCGTAGGCAGCGAAGATCTGGCGTAACCCGCTGGCGGTCTCCTCATCCATTTCGGCGAGTACGTCCTCGCGCATCCAGAAGTCGTGCTCTTGCTTAGGCGCGACTAGCCGCGCGTTGACAAAGGTCGGCTGGCCCGCACTATCCAACAACCCGCCGATATGATCCCCATGATAGTACTGATCACCACTGTATCAATGGACTCCGGCGTGATGTTTGCCATGCGCAGATGATCAAGCAAATGTCCCGGATCAGCGGGATCGCCCTGACCATTACCGGTATCAATCAGCACCCGTTTGGCCGCCGTTTCCACCAGGAGGATATTTCTGCTGAAGCCGAGCGGGGTATGAAGAGCACGAAACGCGGCGAGCATCCGCTCGGCATCCTCCGTAAACATGCTGGTAACATCATTTTCCGTTAACGTCTCGTTCCCGTCACATAGCACCACACACGAGAAATCTCCCAAACGAAAAGGGACAACATCTATAGGCACTCCCTTGAGTTGGGTCATTTTATCCTTCTCCTTATGTGGAATCACGGTATGAGAATACTAGCTCATTTGTTCTAAAATGTCAAGATATTCTCTGGGGGGAGTGCCTAAGATCAAGGAGAAACGAATTCATAGGCATACGCGGGATAGTTAGGAAAGCGGCGTTTGTGAAGTTGACGGCGGTTCCAAGCAAAGACAAAGAGCTTCACAGCTCGCCAGAGAGCATGAATGCAGCGCGAAAAACATCGCGATTTACGGGCCAGACGCGCTAGGTAATGGCGGAATTCAGCATTATCCGCTTCAACTGAGTAGGTTTGGCTTTTGTCGGGTAGGGATTGATGAAGTGCTGGATAGTAAACCAATGGGTCATACGTGGCAAACTGGTCGCTGAAGTAGAAGTAGGCTAGTGGACTGTCATCCAGCAGCGCTTGCATAACCGCTTCTGTCCGCTCCCACACCACATCCCAACCTATAGGCTGCCTGACCCATTCAAGGCGTCTTTAATTTGCTGCTCATCACTTTGGCAATACGGACATTTCATCTTTAGCGAATCCCGGTATCAATATCCACATCTAACCGGGTGGTTTGTTGGCTCTTAATCTCCACCGGCTGCGGCAAGCCCATTGCAAGGTCAACACCTAAGTGATTGATGTCTACCACATAGACACCCACCGGCAGGGTCACCCGATAATTTCCGGAGCCATCGATATCCACTCGGGTCACCTCCTGCTGCCCATCCTCAGCATAGATCACCATCTTCCGCCCGATATAAACTGCCGGGGCTGGGGCGGGTTCAGGCGCACCTTCTTGCACCACCGGACTGAGTGGGCCAACCGTCACGTGCCCTTCCAGGACACCGGTCTCCACCTTCTGCAAGCTCAAGCCTGTCTTGTCTCCCTGGACCCTCACCTGTATCTCTATCTTTTCGCCCATGGGATAATCCGCTTCCTGCTCGGCCTCGCTCACCACGATGTGGACATCATAATGCGGGTTGCGATTGGCGTCGGTGGTTTCGGCCAGGAAGATACTGGGCGGGGCGCACATGCCTCGATCGGGTGGACAGGCTTTTTCTCCCAGCAGGGTCTCCACCACGACACCCCGTAGCCATACCGTCTGGCCATTCAGGGCCGAGCGGTGCTCGACCAGTTCCTTGACTGAGAGGGGCTCGGCCGGCAGGGCATCAAGAGGCTCGTCAGGGTAAGAGGCCAGACCAATTTGATGGGGGTCTTCGGGTTCGACCACGGTCGTGCTGGCCTCGGCTGTTGCTACGACTTCTTCCACAAACAGGTGGCCGTCCGCCGTCCGGCACTGGCGAGGATAGGATTCCATCACTGGATTGCCGGCCCGGACGCACGCCTCAAAGCTGTTGATCACCTGGCTGCCGCTATCCAGTGCATCCCCAGACGCAGCCAATCCACTACAACCGGCCAGCAAGCCGGCTAGCAGGATCATCAAGAGACTAAAAATGCTTACGGGTCGAAACATTAGCTTTCCTCCTAGCTCTACTGGACCATCCACCGGCTAAATCCGGGATTGATTGATGTCATATGAGGAGACGTTTGTAGTGGTCTAGAAGTTCCTTTATCTGCTACGAAACTCTCCAAGGTAAATAGTTGTACAATTATTTGTATTAGTTGTACAACTATGATAAACTACTCGTCATTCAAATTTAGGAGGTAATTGAATGACCCAGGGTAGTGAAAACATCGAATTGCAGCGCGAGTGGTTCAGGCGGCAGCAACACCTCTATCGGCGCGGCCTTATCACCGAGCAGGAATTGACCCAGGCCCAGGTCAAACTTCAGCAGATAGAGAGCCGGCCCAGTCGGGTGCAAGAACTGGTTCCGCCACGCGGCCCACAGTCGGTTCGAGTGCCGATGGACCGAATGACTGAACTGGCCCTGGAGCACTTGCTGAAGCTCGACCCAGCGGATCTGGAGCTGGACCGGAAATTAGAAAAGGCTGAACTTTTCCGCATCGCCGTGTGCCGGTGGGCGATCAGCACTGATTGGGAGCCGCCCGCCAAGGAAGAGATTTGAAGCCTCCACTCCCTGCGCCACTACTTTGCCCACAGACTGCCGGAATTGACCGGGAACATCGCCCTGGTGCAGGAAGCGGTAGGTCACCAGGATCCTAAAACGACCCGCGGCTATACTCAATCAAAGTGGAGCAAATTATCGACGGGGTGCGAGCGCTGGGAAACAGGAGAGACAGGATCGCGGCGATTAGCCACCAAAGAAGGATTCCCCCATATTACGACCGTCAAATGCACCACCGTTTGACTGCCGTGCCCCAGGGGTACTTCGACCAGCTTGGGAATGATGACCAGAGAGTAGCCCTCGGCTTCAAGAGTTTGCCGGGCTTTGGCCACAGCTTTCACCGCTTGGTTGACAGCCTCGGCGCCAACCGCTTCCAATTCGATCCAACCCTGCTCGAGAAACCGCTGGATGAGCCGTTGCGACAAAACTGAGACCTTAGTATTTTTGCCCACTTGAATGACCTCACCTTCAGCCATTCGGGTCACTCCATCCGCGCCAGGCTTTAACACCTGGAGTCATCAGGCTCGAAATAAGCCTTGCGGTCATATTTCTTTAGCCCCCTTGATAAAGGCGGCGGAGCTCGGCCAGGTGCTGTCTGAGTTCGGCCGGATCAATATCGAAGTCCCAGGCCTGCGACGCAGCGGCGTCGATATAATTGGCCAGCGGCTCAAGCTCGATCAGGTTTTGTCGCAGCATAAACAAAACGTCTTCCAGGTCGGTCTCGAAACCCCGCGCCACTTTGCTCAGAGCGATACTATAGGGATCATAGATATAGACGGTTATGCCGCCAAACTGATCCACCCGCTGATGGCGGGTATCGGCTTCCCCTGGCAAGGGGATAAACTCTTCGATCGGGACCGGTTCCAGGTCCAGTTTCAGCTCCATCGCCAGGGCTTCGATGGTGGCCTGGAGCTGCTCGGCTTCCTCTCCCGGCGCTTCCAAGGTGTAATCGATATCAAGGGTGCGTCGCGCACTGCCGAGCAAACACAGGGCGCTACCTCCAAGCAGGTAGAGGCTGCCGGTGCCTGGATAACGCGCTCCCAATTGCTGTAGGAAATCCTGAATTTCAGGGCTACCTATCTCGACCATTGCCCCTCCAAGGCGAGGTGTCTGAGTAGACGGTCTGCTGCGTGGCGGTAGGTGCCCACCCAGTTGATCGCCAAGCCACTCAGAGCTTGGTGTTGTTCGCCCAGTTGCTTAAGCCGATCCAGACAATCCCCAGTGGTCGGTATTCCTAACTCCGCGGCGAAGCGGTCAGGCAGGGAGGTATACTGGCCCAGGAGGACTCGCAGTTGTTCGGCGTGACACTGCTGGAGAATAACCGCCGCCGTGTAAAACAATTTCAGCGTCAATTGCTCTCGCTCCGAGAGCCGGGCCAGGGCCTCAGGAACGGCAGTGGTTAATTCGGGATGGACCAATAACAATGGAATGAGAGCCAGGCGTAGCCGCGCTTCGGACTGAGTGGTCAGACCGGCTAACAGTTTGGCCGATGGCAGCGAGGGAACTACCTGTTCCGGCTCGCCGCCGGTGACAAAATGGACGCCCAATCTATTCAACTCAGTTACCAGCCGGTTGGCAGACTCCATAATGCATACATCTCCTGCGGAAGATTTATCCTACTAATGCCCATTATACCTTATCGACCGGGTTCGGCCAACACGAACGTTGAAATGATGATTGCCTGAAATCCATAGCGAAGTTGAGGCTGTAAAGCCTCGTTTCCTGAAAAAATCTCGATTTTCGAATTAAGAGAAGAAAGCGTCATGAGGAGAGAGGCCATGAGCCTCCCAAGGGGAGCACTTGCGCTTTGGTCCCACTCTCGCTATCCGCTACCCTATTTCCTGCTTGTTTATGGGCGCTTTCCCGTTATGTTCTAGTCTATATCCTGGGGATTTTCAAGGAGTGGGCGGCGAGATCCGTTCCACCGGCCCCAGCCTTAGCCCACCTCCTCGCTACTTGCTGTACTCTTTTTAGGGGTCTTTTAGGCATCTTTTAAGGGGGTCGCCTTATTTACCAGAATATTTCCAGGCATCTTTTAAGCGGTCGTCTCCTAAATCTCAGCCCCATTCCCCAGTTTTGCAACTTCTACTCTGCGCTAAGGTTCTTCCCAGGCTATTTGTGGACCGTTTATGGGCCGAGTCCGTCCACCTTTTGGGCTATTTCTACAGGTCTTCCAGGGTACCTTTCGTTCACACCCACTGATTTGACCTTACCGATTGCCCCATTTCAACCCACCACCCTTAGCTATTTTCTATCCATATACTTACAGGAGTCTTTCAGGCATCTTTTAGACGCCTTGTAGAGGGTGGTATTTTTTCAGCTCCAAATCGCTCACACCAGTGTAAATCCCTGCCTCCCAGTCGCCCGTCCTGACCTCAATTGCTTGGCCAGAGCTCGCATAATACTTACCAAAAGCCAAAGAATGATACTACTTTCAATACGCTTTCCAGAGGTCATTTAGGCATCTTTCAGGAGATGTTTTTGTCAATCAGGAGCAAGTCAATTTGGGGGGGTGACTATATATCTTTGACTTAAGTTGGATTGAAAATTACAAGGAAATATAGTCTTATTGGGGAAATGTACTACGGGATATTATCGAGGTCAGGTAAAAAACCTGTGCGCAGCGCTTAATTCAATGAACCTTTTCGAGTCTAGTAGCTAAAACAGGGACTTGTCGAAGTGTATAAACTTAGGATTCGGTTGTCTCCTCCCAGATCCCAGTGCACCAAACGATTTGACCTCTTTTGAGGAAAAAATGACTACGGCAACCAATCAGCCGCCTGATAGAAGGTATTAAAGAAATCAAGCCACCCCCGTGTTCATATAAGGTCCACCGAGGTCGGCCATCGGCGTGCAAGCTGAGGTAGAGCGTTTCGCCACAACCACAAGGGCAAAGAAAGGCGACAAACCACCGCTGTGCACCCTCTCCTACTACATATATAACCCGTTCATCCAAATGTTCCGGCAGTTCTTCTACATATTTGGCCTGGAGGCGAGGTTGACGATACCACCACGACCATAACTGTGCAATCCAACGCCACACTCGCCAGATTAGCTCATGGAAACGGCGTCTAGCTCTCATCGTTCGCTTAGTTCTGGTAGGTTTAAAAGCGGTCGAACATCGCCACGACCCAGATACGGTGCTAAAACACTGCAACTGACCCCATCGTCAGCTAATAACATCCGCATCTGCGATAAGCTAACTGTCACGGCAGCAAAATTGCTATTTGGATCGTCTCGATAAGGGTGAAGCCTTGCCAAGAATTCGTTGACTGCGGAACTGGCGAAATATGTATTTACGCTGCTTACTGCTGGTCGCTCTTCGGCCACGCCCTGGATATACCCTTTTTGGCGTTGGTCCTTATATTCCTCAGGATCAGTGCGGTAAAGACCAGCTGCGTAAAGCTGCTCTGATGTGTAGACACCGCGACTGAGTAAGCTTGAACCGCCTGGCTGGAGATAATGCACCGAGCCACATACTTGCTCTACGCCACCCTGCCCGTCAGCGACCAAGCGAACACCAACATCAAAGTAGGGAATTACGTAGAAGGTACACAGTCGATTGAGAAGGTCCCGGCCATCGACCGAATCCATACATCCAAAGACTACATCACACTGCGCCACACGCCGCACTACGTCAGAGTTGAACAAACTCTTTGGTATGGGCACTACACGTGTACCAAGCCCCATCCTTCTCACAGCATCTGCAAGCACATCAACTTTATACCGCTGCCGCCGCACGTCCTCAATGGTAGCATTATAGATGCGGTTGAGATTCTTTTTGTCCACGCGTTTTGGATCCACCAGCACTAGTTCGCCGACGTCCAGACGCCCAAGCATTTCTACAACGGGGCTACCAGTACCAGAACAGCCTACTACCGCTATGGACAATTGCGACAATCGAGCTGTGGTCCCTGAGCCAAATGCTTGAGCTGTCCTTTTGGCATACTCTGGTACGCTGTATTCTTCCTCCCCTTGATACCAAACTTGGATTTCATTTCCGGCAACAGCAATTGAGGAAATTGGCGTGAACTGGCCACGGTCATCAATGACGTGGCCGAACAACCGTCCATCCGGTAGCATAATGACACTTGCCCCTGGATGATCCGTATCAAGCCAACCCGCCACGCTGGCAAAGAGTTCTCTATCCGCTTGATCATCATACTTGGAGAAGTAAGGCCATCCACCTGGATGGCTGTGGATCTTGAGCAGTAAGTGATTATAACGTTCCGCACGAGGTATTAGGTCGAGCACGATTTTCTCCGTCTGCCATGTCACTCGCTCAGGAGTACGCACCGAACACATCTCATGCGGAACAGGAATAAGGTCATGCACCATAAGGATATATCGGTCGTGTTCATCCATCAGGCTCTGCGTTTGCCCGCATAGAGCCAAAGCAACTGCTTCCTTTCCGTCACCAGGAAACAGGTGCTGGGCTAACCGTTCGTAGTGCTTGCCAGACAGCCGTAATTTTATCCCCGCCGTTGATACCTGATGAATAATTTCAGGCATGTCTAACCTCGCGCAGTAACCATTCTTCAATCAGAGCCAGGTGGGTATGTAGGTTATCAACTCCGGGTCGCCAGGGATTGGCTTCAGTTCTATGACGGGACCAGCGCTGAAACTCCTCGCCTAAAATATGTGTCATTTTCAAGCCGCCGATGCTACGATTACCCTGAAGAGTAAGCGCTGGTCGAAAGTAAACCATATCTAACGGAGCAGATGGATAGTTAGGCGTAATCTGGATTGCCGCCGTCGCAGTCTTGACGTTGTAGTCTGCAGGAATAGGAAATTGATGAAGCAACAGCCATTGGGTTCTACCATCGTAAATAGTCTCCCAGGGTAGACCTCGGACATCCAGATGTTCCACATCTTCTTCGGGGAGGTCAAATTCTCGGCGCAGCGTTCGTTCAGCCACTGTTATCCTTCTGTCTGGTCAAGAGGCAAAGTCATGAACCGCTCTATGCCAGGTGTCGTGAAATCTACTACCTCATCCAACTCGACCTTTTTTGTCTGCCCTCCATGAAGTTTCTGATCCAGTCGAAACCGTTCGGGAGGCTGCTTCCCTGCTAGCTCAAGGATCTGCCTGCCGCTCATCTCACTGACCGCAACCACAAAGTTTTGTTTATCAACCCGAATGCGATAATGTTTAGCTTTTGGCGGCTTCTGTCCTGTACGAGCGTACTCCTCTAGGTCAATCACCTCGCTCTCTTCCTGCAAACCATGTTTGTCAATCATTGGGCGCCTCCTGGTGTTATAATAGTAAAAAGTTATGCTGTTGGGGGCAGCTACCTGATGCCCCGATTTTCGGGCTATTTTATCATATCTAATGATAGGTGTCAATCAGTACTTTACACCTATATGTTTATGATATAAACTGTTTCTCTTATTTGACATTCCGCCAAAAGTAATGTAAAGTAAGAGGATGCCTCTTAATGATGAATTGCTTTATACTATGGTTGGAGAACGCATTCGAGCTGCTCGAATGCGCCGGGAAATAACACAGGCGCAGTTAGCAGAGAAGTTAAAGTTAAGCCGGGCTTCGATAGTGAATATTGAGGCAGGTCGTCAACGATCGCCTCTTCATTTACTTTGGCGAATTGCAGAAGAACTAGGCACTGAAGTTGCCCTTTTCATTCCTAGCCAAGCGGAATATTTGGACGGAGACGGGCCGGTTAGATTAGATGCTGAAACGATTGCCCAAATTGAGGCTGCGGCAAGCGATGATCCGATAGCACGACGTGGGTTGACTGAATTTATACAGAAAGCCAAGGCGCACGCAGAGGTAGATAACCTATGAGTATTAACTCTATCGAGATCAAGGCTAAGACTATCCTTCAACAAACTAACTCCTACTATCTGCCAGTACCAGTTGATGTAGTTGCTCATCGGTTGGGGTTAAAAGTCGAAGCAGCTCAACTTGGGGAGAACGTTTCGGGTCTATTAGTTATCGTGGAAGGTAAAGGCATCATTGGCTACAACAGTAGCCATCCAGAGGTGAGACAGCGTTTTACAATAGCCCACGAAATCGGTCATTATATTTTGCACCAAGAGCAAGACTCATTATTCATTGATAAAAAATATGGGGCTGCTTATCGGCGGGATGAACAATCTTCCTTGGGGGAGAAACCTCGCGAGATACAGGCCAATCGCTTTGCTGCAGCACTATTGATGCCGGCAGATTTAGTAGAGAAAGAGTTTGTTAGAAGCGAATTTGACCTAGGCGATGAGTACGCCTTGATTGAATTGGCACGAAAGTTTAGAGTCAGTAGCCAGGCTATGGCATTCCGTTTAGCCAATCTTGGTCTGATTAATCAGCCGGACCTAACCTAAATATCTGAAAGCGCAGCATTTACTGGCGTTGGTACGTCAGCGGGACATACTGATCGGTACCGTTCGGCCCATATCCAACAGATTCAAAAAGCCTTACAAGAGATGAACTCGAAGCTGACCATATAGATTGTTTCCAATCCACTGTCATTATCGGATCATAACTTATCGACTTTGAAGATGGGCACCGGTTAAGCCAACCGAGAAAATGAGCGGCAAATGGACTATGACCACATACAATTTGACCTCAAAAACGCGCCTAGCCTAAAGCTTCTGCGAAGTGAACATGCCCCTTTAATTATCAGCTTCCTGTATCGCCAGTTCAAGCAGTCTCACCGGGTCACGATCCTTTATACTCAATTGGTGGAGAAACTGGAAGATTATCTGGAGCTGCTTAAGGAGAGCCACCCGGAGCTTTATCCTCGCTCCGCTCAAAGTTACTTGGAAACCTGGTGTGACGAGGATCATCCATTCTTGAGGAAGTATTACGATAATGGTGATGATCCGGTTTTTGAACTGACCCCCGGAACCGAAAAAGTCATTAGCTGGTTAGAAGAATTGAATAAAAGCGAGTTCGTTGGCACCGAGTCCCGGTTCTTACGCATTTTCGCTCTGCTAGAAGAAATGGTAACCAAAAGCACCGAGGATGTGACCGCCCGTCTAACCCAACTGGAAAAGCAAAAAGAGGCTATTCAGCAGGAAATTGAGGCCATCAAACAAACAGGCCAGGTTGAAAGGTACAACCCTACCCAAATAAAAGAGCGATTTATTGAGGCTAATGATCTAGCGCGCCGGCTTTTAGCCGATTTCAGAGAGGTGGAGCAAAACTTTCGAGATATAACTCGTTCCGTCCAGGAACAAGAGCTAAAAGAAGGAACACGAAAAGGTACGGTTGTAGCCTATGTGATTGACGCGGATGATACGCTTAAAGCGTCTGACCAGGGACGCAGTTTCTATGCCTTTTGGGATTTTCTAATGGCGCCTTCCAAGCAGGAGGAATTGCGGAGTCTTCTGGACACCGTATATAGCTTGCCCGAGCTGCAAACGGTGACGGAAGAAAATTTGTTAGTGCTCCGCCGGATTAAGACGAGCCTGATTGACGCCGGGGAGAAAATCATTCAATCAAACCAGCGCCTGGCCGAGCAACTCCGCAAAATGCTCGACGAAAAGAACCTGCTGGAAAGCCGGAGTGTGCGCGAACTGATCACCGACATCAAAAGAATGGCTGTAACCGTGGTTGATAATCCGCCCACCGCCAGGGATTTTATCTTGTTAGAGGGGCGTCCCGAGGTGCGATTGGTTATGGAAAGACCTCCCTGGAGTCCTCCTGAAACCCTCGATTTTAGTAGTCAGGCTTTGAGCCTGGGCTGTGAAGACCTGTCAAGCGCAGACTTGACGGGCCTTTACAATCAATTCTTTGTAGATGAGACGACTCTAAAGCAGCAGATTGACTCGATGCTGGCTCGACATCACCGGATAACCCTGGCCGAACTTACCCAATATTATCCCATTCAGAAAGGATTGGCGGAAATCGTCGCCTATTTCACCATTGCCACCCAGAATGAAAAACACCTGATCAATGATCGGGTCCACGACCAAGTTATGATTTCATCGCCGAATGGCAGCGGTGAATATGTGACCCATCTGACCTTGCCCCAAATTGTTTTCAGACGATGAATAAAATATTACAAGTCGAGCCACTCTTATGAAAAACGATGCTGTTGCCCCTTACGCCGTAGTCATCATTAAGCTGCTCCAGGATGTTCTATACCAGGAGGATACGGCGAATTGGGACTTGCTGCTCCGTTATGTGACGCCCATCCGCGAGTATTTTGGCAAGATTGGGCTGGAGGTGCAGCTCTACGAAGCTGAAGGCTATGCCTACTTACATCAGCCAGATGGCGATACCCACGAGGAAGAGCGCCTGCCTCGTTTGGTACGCCGTGACAAGCTGACTTACGACGTGACATTGCTAGGCGTGCTTCTGCGCGAGAAACTCTTGCAGTTTGAAACCAGCGGTTCAAACTCCCCGCGCCTTGTTCTTTCCAAAGATGAAATTCGTGAGATGATTCGTCTCTTCTTCAAAGAGCGCACCGATGAAGTGCGGCTGTGGCGAGATTTTGACACGGCGATCAACCGCATGGTTGAATTGGGCTTCTTAAAGCGTTTGACAGGCGCTGAAAACAATCTCTTTGAAGTGCGCCGGATTCTCAAAGCCAAATTTTCCACCGATACTTTAGTCGAAATCAAACAGAAACTACAGACCTATGTTGAATCTTCCGCTTGAATTTGAAAAAGATAACAGTAAAGCCGGTTTTCGCCTGCACCGTCTCGAAGTGTTTAATTGGGGCACATTTCACGAGAAAGTGTGGGCGATTGAACCGGGCGGCCAAACAGCTCTATTAACCGGGGATAATCGCTCCGGTAAATCAACCCTGGTTGATGGGCTGATAACCCTGTTGGTGCCTTATTCGAGGCGAGGTTATAACCAGGCATCGGGGTCAGAGCGGCGCCGGGACCGAGATGAGAGGACGTACATTCAAGGCGCTTATGGCAAGGTTAAAGGCGAAGAGGGCGAGATGATCCGCTACTTGCGCCCTAAAGGCAGTTATTCCGTGCTGCTGGCCTATTTCTATAACGAAGTGTATGACCAAAAAATCACCCTGGCCCAGGTCTTTTGGATGCAGGATGGGGTTAAGAAATTCTTTGTCGTCGCGCATGACGCGCTCACTATTCAACAACATTTCAGCCAATTTGCCACTCCTTCCGAACTGCAAAAACGTTTGAAAGCAATGGGCGCGGAAGTTGTTGACGAGTTTGTGAAATACAGCCGGCATTTCTGCAAGATTTTTGGGTTGCGCTCCGAAAAAGCCCTGGATTTGTTTAACCAAACGGTCGCCATTAAAGAAGTAGGCAATTTGAATGACTTTGTACGCGCTCATATGCTGGAAAAAACCGACGCCCAGGAGAGAATTAAACAGCTTCAGCAGCATTACGACAATCTGACTCGTGCGCATGATGCTATCGTGAAAGCGCAGCAACAATTGACTAAGCTCAAACCGCTGGTGGCTGAGGCCGCCCAATTCAAGGAGTTAAAACGCCAGATAATTGAGTTAGATCGGTGCGCTGAGATCATCCCGGCCTATTTCGCCCAACAAAAAATAACCCTGTTGGAGAATGCGCGGATCGAGGCCGAACATTTGCTTGCTCGGGTTCGTCGCCGGTTGGAAGGTATTGAGCGAGAATTGGAAGAGGCACGAAGTCGCCGCGACGGTTTGATGATCGCCCTCAGCAACGACGAAGTTGGGCGGCAAATTGAAATATTGGCGCGTAAAATTGCTGACTTGGAGGAGCGACTTACTAGCAAAAAGAAACAAGCGAAAGTATACGATGAATTGGCCCGCTCATTGGGGTTTTCCGTTTACACTGATGAAGATACCTTCTATGCGGTCAAGCAAAAGGGCAGCGCCGCCCTACCGGGCATTGAGGCAAAACTGCTCAAATTGAGCGACAGTCTTGTTGACTATAAAATTCAGGTCAGGAACCTCACCGAGGTTGGCGCTGAACTGGACCGCGAACTGAAATCGTTAAAACAACGTAAAAGCCAGATTCCCGACCCGAATTTGCAAATGCGCCGTCGTATCTTGACTGATCTGCATATTTCCGAAGAGGAAATCCCCTTCGTCGGCGAGCTTATCCAGGTCAAGGTTGAAGAACGAGCCTGGGAAGGCGCAATTGAGCGCCTGCTGCACAATTTTGGCTTGCGGCTTTTGGTACCCGAAAAGCACTACCGGAATGTCAACCGATACGTTAATCAAACCTACTTAAAGGGACGCCTCGTTTTTTACAAGGTGAGCGACCGGCGTATCTCCATACCAACGCGGAAATTGGATAGGGATGCGCTGATTCAAAAGTTGGAAATCAAGCCGGATAGCGAGTTCTGTGATTGGATCAGAAATGAGCTGATGGAGCGATTTGACTACATCTGTTGTGAAAATCTGGAGCAGTTTCAGCGCGAACATAAGGCTATTACCTTAAATGCTATGATTAAAAGCGGCAACGCGTTGCACGAAAAGGATGATCGCCACCCTCTTGATGACCGTACCCGTTATATTTTGGGTTGGAGTAACCAGGGCAAAGTTGAGACGCTTGAGAATCAGTTGGCTAAACAGGCCGGCGAGTTACAGGCAGTGGCTAAAGCTGTCCAGGCCACCAAAAATGAGCAAGGCCAATTCGATACCCGAAAGAATCAGCTACAGCAGCTTTTACATTTCGATGATTTTTCAGAAATTGACTGGAAAACAGAATTAATTACCCAACAAAGGTTGCAGATTGAGAAGCGAAAATTGGAAGAGAGTTCAGACCACTTGAAGCAGCTAGAAGAACAATTGGCAGAAATCAACAAGAGCATTAAGGAGACGGAGAGAACCAAGACTGTTATCCAAAAAGGCATCAATGACCTTGAACGGGACATTCAGGATTATCAAAAGGAGTACGACAAGTGTGAAACGAGGTTAAATTCCTTCCCGGTTGAGGTTGTTCAAACCTATGCTCCCCATCTTGCCAGCCATTTATCCGAAACGCTCAATCTCGCCAATATTGAGCGAATGGAAGAGCAGACCCGGCAGTTCTACAATACCGAGATGGAAGTGAAAAGGAAGAGCTTGAGCGAACTACAAAACAAGATAGTAACCAAGATGGTTAAGTACAAATTGGATTATGCCGAGGAGATGTTAGATATTGACCCCTCGATTGAGGCGATTGACGAATTTGAGCGGATGCTGGAAACGATTAACCGGGAAGACCTGCCCCGCCATCGAAAGCGCTTCAAAGAACTGCTCGATGAGAAAGTTATCACTGCGATTTCGTTTTTCAAAAGCGCCCTGGAAAAACACGTTGAGGAAATCCAGGCTAATATTGACACCCTGAATGAATCCTTACGCACGATTGACTATACTCCTTCGACGATTATTCAGCTTATATGTGAGTCGAACCGCCAGGACCCAGAAATCCAGGATTTCAGGCACGCTCTAAAAATGTGCTTGCCCGATGTCGGTCAACCCAAAACTGCCGCAACCAACGAGGCCAGCTTTCAAAAGATTAAGGCTCTGATTGAGCGGTTCCAGAAAGAGGAGCGCTGGACGGCTAAAGTTACGGATGTGCGGAATTGGCTCAATTTCGCGGCCAGCGAGCGGTATAAGGAGGATAATACCGAAAAGCAGTATTACTCCGGCTCATCGGGTGGGTCGGGCGGCGAAAAGGCTAAAGTGGCCTATACCATCCTGGCTTCGGCCATCGCTTACCAGTTTGGTCTGGAACAAGGCGAAACGCGTTCCAAATCCTTTCGTTTTGTGGTGGTGGATGAAGCCTTCAGCAAATCGGACCCGGCCAACACCCGCTACGTGATGGAATTGTTCAAAAAATTGGGCCTGCAACTGCTTGTGGTGACGCCGCCTAAAGGCGATGATATCCATATTGTCGAGTCGTACATTGGCTCCTGTCATTATGTAGCCAACAACGAGGAGAAGAACGACTCGAAGATTTACAACCTTACCCTAGAACAATACCATGAGCAGAAAAACCAACTGCTTCAGTCGCTGGCCTATGATTACGCCAATTGAGATTAAACAGAAAGCAGAGCGGTTGTACCTACCTTTCCTGAGAGCCTGGCTGCGCCAGGAATCGTTTTTTCCTCAAGAAATTCGTTTTGAGAAAGTTCGGCCCTCGGATGATTATATGCAAATAAAAGAAGGGGTCGAGCGGTTGATAAAAGGCTCAAAAGAACACCTAGGTGTCATACGTCAATAGATCGTTTCGCAAAGATCGAACATTAACAACCATATAACC
>JAHDWA010000064.1 GCA_023382535.1 Anaerolineae bacterium
CGTTCCTTGCTGTCACCCTGGGACGTTGTCATTATTTTGGGCAAAACTTAGGTAAATAAACAGCGCCAATAATAAATTAGCTGGTTGACAGTCGTGGAAAAAATGTTATACTGTGGCAACCTTAAAAAATGGGAACGTTGTTGCGCCATACGCAACATAAATCCAAAACCTATCGCCATTTCAAGCTGGTACGTCTCAACGACACGAGTTATTCGTCAGCCGGCGGGGGTCTGTACTTAGAGGAGGAGTTACTAGTTGAATACTAAAACAGCAGACATCATCATTGTTGGCGGCGGGCTGTATGGCTGTAGTGTGGCCTATAATCTGGCCAAATACGGGGCTAAAAATGTAGTGTTGTTGGAGAGAAAAGGCATCTGTGCCGGGGGCACGGCCAAATCGTGCGCCATTGTTCGTACCCACTACTCTATTGAAGCCAACATGGTCCACGCCGTAGAGAGCCTCAAGATCTTTGCTAATTTCAATGAGGTGATTGGGGGTGAGTGCGGCTGGCACCGCACCGGGTATCTCATCCTCGGCCCGGAGGAACACCGCCAGCCGATGGAGACAGTCTTCCGTTTGCAGAATAAATATGGGGTGGATACCCGCACCCTGACCCCGGCTGAGGCCCATGAGGCTCATCCGCTGCTCCAGTTCGACGATGTCGGCGTGATTGGCTATGATACTCTGACCGGTTACTGCGACCCCTACCTGACAACCACTGCCTATGCCCAGCGGGCCAAAGAGTTGGGCGTGGCGGTCTACACCGACACGCCGGTCACAGGGCTTCGGCTGAATGGCCAGACTAAATTTGTGGAAACTCCTGCCGGCGCTTTTGAAGCGCCTGTAGTTATTTTGGTGGCCGGGCCGTGGACCAATCAAATTTCGAGAACGATTGGCCTGGAGTTCCCCTATGTGGTCAGCCGTCACAAGGTCATCACCCTCAAAATTAGCCGGTCTTATCAGGCCAACTGGCCTATCGTCAAAGATTTGACCACGCCCGACAAAATCTACTTCCGGCCCGAAACCGGCGGCGTGGTCTTGGTCGGTACCGGCGATCATGGCGACCCCATCGAAGATGCCGATACTCTAACCGACCATGTAGATATGGAGCACGTCTCCCGGATTGACCGGCTGATTACCAACCGCATGCCAGCCTTTGCCGAAGGCGAGTACACCGCCGGCTGGACCGGTCCCTACGACATTACCTCCGACTGGAATCCTTTGGTTGGCCCGGTTCCAGACTACGAAGGGCTTTATGTTGGCGTCGGCTTTAGCGGGCATGGCTTTAAGCTTGCTCCGACTGTTGGCGAAGCGCTGGCCCAAACTGTCCTGCGGCAGCCGCCGCGTGTGCCGATTGACATTTACTCCCTGACCCGTTTCGACGAGGGCAAAGTGCTGCACGGCGCGTACGGCATTGGCTCGATTTCGTAATGTCCTGACCACATCTACCAGCCAGGGGGGCAGCGTAACATGGCTGGGCTGGTTCATGGCTCTTTTTTCCAGTTTTGCCTTCAGTATCGCCACCCCCGTAGCCAAAGGCGCCATTGACGCCGGGCTTGACCCGGCGACCTTGCTGACCCTCCGGCTCATCCTCTCGACGTTGCTGCTGGGCGGCTCGATTGCCCTGGCCGCGCCTGCTTATTTGCGGCTTGAACGGCGCGGGCTGTTGGTGTGCGGCATCGCCGGGCTGTCCAACGGCCTCGGCATGCTGACTTACTTTCTGGCGCTGGCCCGCATGGATGGTTCATTAGCGGTGATGATCTTTGCCATCAGCCCGCTGGCTGCCCTGGCCATGCTGGCCCTGCGCGGCGAGCGATTTACCCGGCGGCATCTTCTCAGGCTGGGGATAGGCTTGGCCGGGGTCTATCTGTTGGTCGGGCCGGCAGGCCGGGTGGATTGGCTGGGGGTCTGCCTGGTGCTGGTCACCGTATTTGCTTTTGCCCTCCATTTAGCCCTGATCCAGTGGTTTTTGCAGGACTATGACGCCCGGACGATTACATTTTACGTGGTTGCGACAATGACCGTCGTCAACTTCGGCTTGTGGCTGACCGAACAGGGTGAGTGGCACAATCCGGGCTGGCTGGGCTGGTTCATTATTTTTGTGCTGGCGGTCGTCAGTACCTACCTGGCCCGGCTGGCCATGTTCGAGGGCGTGCGCCACCTGGGCAGTGGACAGATGGCCCTCTTACTGCCGCTGGAAACGCTGCTGGCGGTGGTCTGGTCGGTGCTGTTCCTGGGGGAGCGGCTAACTTTTTGGGAGTGGGTTGGCGGCGGATTAATTTTGCTGAGCGCGCTGCTCGCCATTCGCCGCCTCAACTGGACACGCTGGAAACCGCGCTGGCGGGCCTGGTCGCGATTATAAATTGTATGTCTCACCTTATCCGACTTCGCCGCCTTAAATTTTTGAGTGAACTGCGCCTGCCCGCAAGCTGGCTCGGCTGGATGTTGGCTATGACCTCTACCGTCGCCTTTAGCTTGGCTACGCCCTTGGGTAAGGCCGCGATTGATCTGGGCATCACCCCGACTACCATCCTGGTACTGCGTTTTGGGATTTCTGTAATGCTCCTCGTAATTACTCTGGGCCTGACCGCCCCGGACAAGCTGCGGGTTGACCGAAAGGGCCTGCTGGTCATCTTTGGGGCCGGGTTCATCAATGGCTTTGGCGTCCTGTCCTTTTTCTGGTCGCTCACCCGGCTCGACGCCTCGGTAGCAACGATGATCTTTTCACTCACGCCGCTGGTAGTCCTGGCTGTATTGGCCCTCGGCGGCGAAAGACTGACCTACCGTCACCTGGTCCGGCTGGTAATTGGCCTGATCGGCGTTTACCTGCTGATCGGCCCTGGCGGTAAGATAGACTGGCGGGGGGTGCTGCTCATCTGCGGCAGCATGGTCGGCATCTCCATCGAATTTGCCTTGATCCAGTGGTTTGCTCGCGCCTACGGCACGCGGACGATTACCCTCTATGTGATGGCCGGCATGCTGACCACCATCGGCATCTTTTGGGTAATGCAAGGATCGCCTTGGCCCGATACGGGCTGGCAGGGTTGGCTGATCGTGGGTGTGATGGGCCTGCTTACCGGCTACTTTGCCTGGTGGGCTATGTTTACGGCGATGCGCACCATTGGCGGCAGCCAGGTCATCTTGCTGACTCCACTGGAGACGTTGTTGTCGGTGATCTGGGCGGTGATCTTTTTGCAGGAGCGGCTGTCGGCCTGGCAGTGGCTGGGCGGCATTTTCATCTTGACCAGTGCGATGCTGGCCGCCAAGCGTTTGAGCCGGGTGAAGTGAGCATCGTAAGTTATACCAACTGTCCTATCCATTCGAGCGCCTATTTCTCACCGCAGAGAGCGCGAAGGGCGCTGAGATTTAATAAGAAAATCTCTGTACAGGAGGAAGCATGACCATACGAGTTTGTTTAGCCGGCGTAACCGGCTGGGCCGGGAGTGCTTTGGCCCGGGCTGTTGTGCAAACGGACGATCTGGACCTGATAGCCGGGGTGTCGCGCCGGCACGCCGGCCAAAATTTGGGCGATGTTCTGAATATTCCTCACCTCAATGTCGTAATCAGCGGCTCGGCGGAGGAGGCATTGACGACCGGTTGTGATGTCTTTGTCGAATATACCAAGCCTGAGGTGGCCAGGGCGAATGTCAGCGCGGCTCTGCGTCGGGGTGCGCACGCGGTGATCGGCACGTCGGGCTTAACAGACCAGGACCTGGCCGAGATTGATAGCCTGGCCCAGCAGCACAACAGAGGTGTCCTGGCGGTCGGAAATTTTTCGCTGCCGGTGGTGCTGCTACAAAAGTGTGCGGAATTGGTCGCCAGGTATCTGCCCCAGTATGAAATCATTGATTACGCCCAGGCCGATAAAAAGGACGCGCCCAGCGGCACGGCGCGGGAGTTAGCCTACCGCCTTTCAAAGATTCGTGCGGCTCAGCTTGCAGTCCCGCTGGAGCAAATCCAGGGTCCTCCGGAGAGCCGGGGCGTTACCCTCAACGGCGTGCAAGTCCATTCGATCCGGCTGCCCGGCCATGTGATTTCGGTTGAAGCGCTTTTTGGGGTGCTGGATCAGCGTCTGAGCCTCCGCTATGATGCGGGCAGCAGCCCCGAAGCTTACGTCGAGGGCGCTCTGCTGGCGATCCGCCGGGTTGGGATGTTTGTGGGGTTGAAGCGCGGCTTAGATAGCGTGCTGGATTTTTAAGGCCGGCTCTTTTTGCCGGTCAGCGTTAAAAATCTTCACCCGATAGATGGGTTGGGGTTGATGAGGCAAGTTAGCCTTAACGGCTTCGATCAAGTCCTCAACTTCCTGGACAACTTTGATCGTCTTTTGACCGGCCTGATAAGTGGTAAGTTCGTTGTTTCGTAAATTCAGACTGATCGTCTTTATCTCTGGGGTAGCTTGGAGGAGATGTATTTCTTTCCCCAGCGCATCACGCTCCAGGCCGGTGTTGGCCCAGATAACGACATCTGGCTTCAGTTTCTTAATCTGGTCAATGGCCTGGTTGACCTCCCCCTCCTGGCTGATTATGTCCACTTTGGGTGTAGATAGGAGCAGGCTCTTCAGACCATCGCTAAAAGTTAAGCTGTCTGAAACAATTAAAACTCGGGTTGACCACATCTTTTTACCTTATTGTGTCAAGATTCCTTCCACTTTGCTTGTCATGCTTTCTATATTTTACTTTTTTCTAACTTTTTGTCTACACCCGTTTGAGCTATTTTTAAAGTTTGTTGTGTAGCCCCCTTACAAAAGCTGAACGTACTCTATCTAATTCCAACTTTCAGTAGCTGGTGATTAGCCCTTATTGACCTTTACTTTTTCCGAGCATGGTGCAGTTCTTTGGTCGCAGACCCATCAAGGGTGTAGTGTTCAGGTAAACGGACCAAACGGCCGGCTTCACCCAGGTAGCGAACCACAACCCCGTAGTCACGTTCAGCCGCTTCTATAGAGACGTAGCCGTTGACCACATCCTCCAGCACGCACTGCGGGTCGCGCTCGAACGGCTTACCATACCCGCCGCCGCCGGGCAGGTTGAGGTTGACCCGTGTGTTCGGCTCGAACCAGATCACCGTCTTGGGCGGCAAGCCTTTCTCTCCGTCGGCCAGAAACTCGCCCAATGCCCCCGGCTGGCCCCCTTCGAGTCCCTGCCCCGCAAATTGGGTGCGGTCAATCATGGCCGAGACGCTCCACGGCCCACTGCCATAGTGGCTAAATTCCGTTGCCTGTCCCAGCCCGCCGCGATATTTCCCCGGCCCGCCCGAATCGCAGCGCAGTTGCCGCCGCTGTTGGACGAGAGGTGATAGCGTTTCAATCACCTCGGCCGGAACCCCGGCCACGCCGCTGGGAAAACCGGTGGTGTTCAGCCCATCCTTGCCGGCCCGCGCGCCTGTTCCACCCACCTGAAACAGGCTGACCATAAACGGCTCTCCTGACGGCCACGACCCCCGCCAGATGCTCAGCCAGATGGGATCAGCGCCGCCGGCCATGAGACGGCCCGGCAAGGCCGGGGCCAGCGCGCCAAAGATCGCCCCCGGCAGGAAGTGGCCGATCAGGTGCCGTGAGGCGACCGCAGCCGGTTCAACGCAGTTCAAGATCGAGCCGGGCGGTGCGCTGACATGCACCGGGCGGAACGAACCTTCGTTGTGCGGCACTTCCGGGCTGACCGCTGCCTTCATGGCAAACGAGGCATAACCGTGGGTGTAGTTGAAGACTACGTTGATTCCCCGCCGGCTCTGCGGCGACGATCCGGCGAAGTCAATATAAATATCCTCATCGGCAATCGTGACCGCCACCCGGATGCGAATCGGCTCCTCGAAGCCATCGCTCCAGACTTCGTTCTCATAGCGCCCTTGAGGCAGCTTGCGGATAGCTTCGCGCATGGCTCGCTCGGAGCGGGTGATGATCTCGTCGGCCAGCGGGTCAATGCTTTCCAACCCAAACTCGGCCATCATTTGCAGCAGGCTGCGCGCCCCCACGTCGTTGCACGAGGCCTGCGCATAGAGATCGCCTACGGTTTCATCAGGGGTGCGGACGTTGGCCCGAATAATCTTCAATAGCTCGTGGTTTGGCTCGCCCCGGTCAAAGAGTTTGGTCACCGGCACCCGCAGGCCCTCTTCGTAGACTTCATGGGCTTCGGCGGAGAGGACATGTCCCCCGGCATCGGCGGCGTGACAGCAGTTGGCGAAATAACCGATGATGGCTCCATCTTTGAAAACGGGCGTCAGGACGGTGAAATCGTTGATCTGGCCGGTTGTCAGCCAGGGATCATTGGTAATCAGCACGTCGCCGGGGCGCAGGGTTTCCGGTGGATAGACCGCCAGGAGGTGGCGCACTCCGGTCGCCATCGGATTGATATGGCCCGGCGTGCCGGTCAGCGATTGGGCAATCATCTGACCGCGCGTGTCGAACACCCCGCAGGCCAGGTCCTGCGACTCGCGGACGATGGTGCTGAAGGCGGTGCGCATCAGCGCCACCTGCTGCTCATTGGCCACCGAAAGCAAGCGGTTCCACAGTACTTCGAGGGTAATGGGGTCGAGGGGCATGCTACTCCTTCTATTTTGGATTTTCGATTTACGACTGCCCTTTTGGGCGTGGATTACCTGCCGAAAATCCCAAATCTATAGATAGCACAATCAAAACTCGGACAATTCGTTAGGCTTCGTAGGAGTGCAAAAGTGTACTTTTTGCACTCCTGATTGGCTGATGTTTAACTGATTTCTCTATCAAATTTTACAACCAGATTATAATGCTCGTCCACCCGACAACGTCCCCCTGGGCCGATAATCACGGTGGACTCGCACTCCTCGATAATTGCCGGGCCGTTGAACGTCGCGCCGGGGGCCAGCCGGTAGCGGTCATAAACGGGGGTGGAGACGAAATCCCGCGCTTCAGGGAAATAAGCCGGACGTTGGCCCTTCAGCGCTGGGGATGCAGCGCCAGCCGTCGCCGAGGTGACTTGGAGCCGTAAGTCGGGCCGGGGACCGGAGGAGACGACCCGCCAATTCAGGATCTCCACCGGCACGGGCGGGCCGAGGCGTTCATACAACTCGCGGTAGACCGCTTCAAAAACCGCCAGTAAAGCGGGAACGTGGGCTGCGTCGAGCCGGCCGGCCGGAAGCGGGACGCGAATCTCATGACCTTGCCCGACGTAGCGCATGTCGGCTTCACGGCGATGCGTGATGGCTGCGGCCGGCACGCCTGAAGCCTCCAGCAACGCTTCACCTTCGGCCTCCATCTCTGCCAGCAGAATGTTGGCCCGCGCCCAATCCAGCGTGTCGAGCCGCCCCGGCCACGAGCGCACAAAATCGAAGGCCAGGGGAGCGGAAAGAAAACCGATCGTGCTCGTCACGCCTGCCCCGAACGGGATCAAAAGGGAGGGTGAGCCGAGCGCCAGGGCGAGGCGATGGGCATGCACCGGCCCCGCCCCGCCGAAGGCGAAGAGGGGAAAGCGGTGCGGGTCTTTACCACGTTCCAGGGCGTGGACCCGCGCCGCGTTGGCCATGTTCTCGTTGGCAATTTGGTGAATCCCCCAGGCGGCCTCCGCCAACGGCAGCCCCAGCTTGTCGGCAATCTGGGCTTTGATGGCCTGCCGCGCGCCCTCGACATCCAACCGCATGCGCCCGCCGAGAAAATAGGCCGGATCGAGATAGCCGAGGATGAGATCCGCATCGGTTACAGTGGGTTCGGTTCCCCCGCGAGCATAGCAGACCGGCCCCGGCTCCGCTCCCGCCGAGTCTGGCCCAACCTTAAGCAGCCCCAGCGAGTCCACCCGGGCAATGGAGCCGCCGCCGGTGCCAATCTCGATCATTTCGATGACCGGGATTTTGATCGGCAGGCCGGAGCCTTTTTTGAAACGATAGCGGCGATCTACCTCGAAATCATGGGCAATCAACGGGCGGCCTTCATCAATTACGCAGATTTTAGCCGTCGTGCCGCCCATATCGAAGGAGAGCAGGCTGGGCTGACCGGCGGCCAGGCCGTAGGCGGTTGCGGCCAGCGCTCCCGCCGCCGGGCCGGATTCAAGCAGGCGGACTGGGTAACGCACGGCGGTGTCCACCGTGGCGATGCCCCCGCTGGAGAGCATCAGGAAGAAACTGCCGGCAAAGCCGAGACGCCGCAGCCGGCCCTCCAGCTCCCGCAGATAACGCTCGACCCGCGCCTGGACATAGACGTTGGCGATGGTGGTTGAGGCGCGTTCAAACTCGCGGATTTCCGGGATGACGTCGGAGGAAATCGAAACGCGAAGCGTGGGCGCCGCCCGCTCCACGGCGGCGCGGGCGGCTCGCTCAGCCGAAGGATTGGCAAAGCTGTGCAGGAAGACAATCGCTACTGCCTCGATGCCGCTCTCGGCCAGTTCGCGGGCCAGCCGCTCTACATAAGCTTCGTCAAGTTCCAGAAGGGTGCGGCCATCGGCCAGGGTGCGTTGGGGTACATCGAAGCGCAGATAGCGGGGCACGATCGGGCGCGGGTGCTCCAGCATCAAGTCGTAAAGGTCGTAGCGCTGCTCGCGCCCGATCTCAAGCGAGTCGCGAAAGCCCTGCGTTGTCAGCAGCGCCGTGGCCGCCCCTTTGCGTTCGATGATGGCGTTTGTTACCAGGGTTGTGCCGTGGACGAGATGCTGCACTTCGGCAGGATCAACGCCGGCCTGGCGCAACGTCTCAATCAGCACCGTCTCGACCGCCTGCGAGGGGTCGGTTGGGGTAGTCAGAGCCTTGCCAACGGCGAAAGCGCCTGTCTCGGTGTTTACCACCATCAGATCGGTGAAGGTGCCGCCAATGTCCACGCCGACTCGGTAACGTTTTGCCATCAGTTGGCCTCAATTTTAAGATTTTGCATCCGTTCGTAGTTCACTCAACTTTTTCCCTGGCATAATTGCCTCTGGATCAACCCGCAGCTCAATCAGCACGGGCCGTTCAGCCCGGAGCGCCCGCTCGAAGGCTCCGGCAAAGTCTGCGGTCCGCTTCACCACTTCGCCGGAAGCACCGAAAGCGCGGGCGTAATCGGCAAAGTTTGGATTGGTCAGTGAAGTGCCATACACGCGCCCCGGAAAGTGGCGCTCCTGGTGCATGCGAATAGTACCGTATATGCCGTTGTTAACCACGATGAAGATGATGGCGAGACCATAGTGCATGGCCGTGGCCAGCTCCTGCCCATTCATCAAAAAACAACCATCACCGGAGAAGGAAACCACCACCCGTTCGGGGTGAACGATTTTAGCGGCTACGGCTGCCGGAACGCCGTAACCCATCGCCCCGCTAATCGGTCCCAGCAGCGTGCGCGGAGTCGAAAATTGGAAGAAGCGCTGGACCCAGGCCGTGTAGTTGCCTGCACCGGTGGTGATGATTGTGCCGGGCGGCAATTGTTGGCTCAAGTGGGCCACAATCTCACTCAGGTTCACCGCTCCAGGTGCGGGTGGGGGCTGGCGGTAGGTTTCGTAATCCTGCCGCAGCCGCTCGCGCCAGGCCGACCACCGGGCGTTATCTACCGGTTTCAACGCTCGTGCTGCGGCGGCAAACTCCGGCTGGGTGGCATTGATCAACAAGTCGGCTTGATAGATGCGGCCCAACTCGGCGGGGTCAGGATAGACATGGACCATGGTCTGTTGGGGGCGGGGAATGTCCAGGAGCGAGTAACCGGCGGTCGAAAGGCCATCCAGGCGCGAGCCGACCACCAACAATAAATCAGCTTCTCTGACCCGTCCAAGCAGGACCGGGTTAACCCCTACGCCGAGGCTGCCAGCGTAAGTGGGAGAGCGGTTATCCAGCATATCCTGCGCCCGGGCGGTGGTAACTGCCGGCAGTTGATTGGCTGTGGCAAAGGCGCGCAGATCGGCGATGCCGGCAGGGGACTCGCCCTCTCGACCGACTAAGAGCAGGGGACGTTGAGCTTTGACCAACATCCCCCGCAAGGTCTGCATAGCTTCGGGCGTGGGGGCGGCTTTGACTCGTTGGTAGGGCAGCGGGTCGGGCACATCTACTTCATCGCCTTGCATATCTTCGGGCAGGACCAGCACCACCGGGCCGGGCCGTCCCGAGGTGGCCAGATGAAAGGCGCGGCTAACAAATTCGGGAATGCGGCGGGCATCATCAATTTGCATGACCCACTTGGCCAGCGGGGCGAACATCTGGCGGTAATCCACTTCCTGGAAGGCATCGCGGCCCACCTGTGACCGCGGCACCTGGCCGATGAACAGGATCAGCGGCGTCGAGTCTTGAAAGGCGGTATGGACTCCAATACTGGCGTTGCTGGCGCCTGGGCCGCGGGTCACAAAGCAGATGCCCGGCTGGCCGGTCAGCTTGCCATAGGCCTCGGCCATGTAGGCTGCGCCGCCCTCCTGCCGGGCCGTGATGAGCCGCCGCGAGTCGCGCTGTGCAAAAAGCGCATCCAGCACGCGCAAATAGCTTTCGCCGGGAACGCAGAAAACAGTATCCGCGGCGTGCAGGATCAGTTGGTCAACCAGAAGTTGTGCCCCGGATCGTTGGGTCATGGCCTCACCTCTCACGTCTCCGTAGCTTAAAGGAATTTTACTTTGGTGTCAATAGGCGCGCGGTTTTTCTCCCGCGTTTCGGTGGGGTGGCCCAGGGTAATGAGTCCCTGGGGTTCCCAGTCCGGGGGCAGGGCCAGCGTTTCGCGGACCAGTTCTGGCGCAAAAAGCGGGGCGCAAATCCAGCAGGCGGCCAGCCCTTCGGCGTGGGCCAGCAGCAGCAGATTTTGCGCGGCCATGGCCGTACTCTGGGCAGCCATGATCCACTCGTTGCGGGCGCGGTAGAGATCAGGATAGCGGTCCATCTCCGCCATGCTCAGACAGACAACAATCACTGCCGGCGCGCCGGTCAGACGGGTATAACTGCGGGCGACATCGCGCTCAATTTCGGCCGGGTCGTCGCCGTCGGCGGTGCGGTCGGCCCGCAGCCGGGCGCCCATCCTCGCCGCCAGCCGCTCGATGTCGGCAGCCTGGGTCAATACGGCAAAGCGCCACGGCTGGCGGTTGTGGGCCGACGGCGCCCAGACCGCCGTTTCCAGCAGGCGCAGAATCGTCTCCTGGGAGATGGATTCAGCGGTGTAGCGGCGGATCGAACGGCGGCTTTTGATGAGGTTGGCTAAAGCTTTGGCTGAGAGGGAATTATTTTCTTTCGTCACGGCTTTTTTATCTAAACTCCAGTAAATATCGGAATTAAGGTGACAGGCACTCACCGGGCTAAGAAGTGGGCCTATTCGAACAAAAGCGCCTTTATTAGTGTTGAAAGTGCCTGTCACCTGGATTTTCCTTGTTTCCGATAGAGTCTATTGTAGTGCGGACAACCATGAAGGAAAGTTTTGGTCGCCGAGTTGAAACTGGAAAACAAAAAACCCCGCTCTCAAGATCAAGCTGGGAGCGGAGTCTGGAAAATCTGGGCGTTCGATGGGACAGCGGCCTGGCTTACCCTGCGGTCGCCTCTTGATCCGGGTAGGCACGGACCAGGAGGATGGGCTGGTTGGCCCCGCGCAGAACCTTATCGGCCACGCTGCCGTAAACCCAGCGCTGCAAGCCGGAACGGCCGTGGGTGGCCATTACAATCAGGTCAGTGGGATGGTGACGGGCATAGTCAATAATGGTTTCAGCAGCCAACCCCATCTCTACCTCCAGATGCACGACCACGTCAGGGCAGCCCGCTCGCTCGCACACCCCCTGGAGGTAATCCCGGGCCATCATTTTTTTGGCCTCCCACTGCTGATCTACAAAAATGGGGTGTTCGGCTTCGGTCGCAATCACGTGGTCAATGGGCGGAACAACCTGGAGCAAGGTCACTTCGGCGTGGCTAAGTTCAGCCACACTGAAAGCGTCAGCCAGAGCCAGTTCGGCCAGGGGCGAGCCATCCAAAGGGACAAGAATGTGATGGTAAAGTTTGGTCATCGCCGGTCTCCTTATAACTGACAAGAAGCCACCAAGCTGCCCCTAAAAAGGCAGCGACGCAATGGGCGTCACCCTTAATGTATAACGCCTGGGAGACTTTTAGTAGTGACAAATGTCATGGATTGGCATGACATCTATCTATCGAAACACGTCCATCTGTTTGGGCCGCAGCACGTCGGCGGCTTTAGCCTGCTCGTCCAGGGTAAAGGGCAGCCCGCGCACAACCACCACCGGGCAGCCTTCGGCGGCCTGACCCATGAGCAGACTGGCGGCGGCGGCAATCTGGTCGGTAAAACCGACGTCGGTGTGGCGCAGCGGCTCGCCAAACAGGTCGGGCACGCCGCGTAAATCCTGGACCGGAGCCAGCCCGCTGATTCCAATCGCCACGCCAATTGTGCCGAAGCGCCAGGCTCGCCCATGGCTGTCAATGACCAGCACCGGCGGCGACGCGCCGGTCAGATCGGCCAGGCGTGACCGGATTGCGCGGGCCGAGGCGTCGGGGTCGGCGGGCAGGCGCAGTAACATGCCGGCTTCGCTGCTGACGTTAGAGTGGTCCACCCCGGCGTTGGCGCTGATAAAGCCCAGCCGGTGTTCTACAATCAGCAGGTCTTTCTGCACCCGGACGATTTCCGCCGTATCCCATAAAATCACCTCGACCTGCGCCGCCGGTTTGCCGGTTAACGCGGCCAGCTCCAGGGCGCGGGGCGAGGGGGTGACGTCGCCCAGACGGACAAAGCAGCCTTCGGCTTTGGAAACGATCTTTTGAGCGACGACGACGATGTCGGCAGCGGTCAGAGTTAGCCCGGCCTTTTGGCTCGATTCGACAATCAGCCCGGCTAAATCATCGCCGGGCTGGATGAGCGGCAGGCCGGGGAGGGGAATGAGGTGTAAACTGTTCATCATGTTTTAGAGCTTAAATCCCGGTAATCTTAATCCCGGCGCCTTTCACTTTGTGGCGAATGTTGATCCCAATGAGCACCGCGGTCAGGCCCTCGACGACGACGCCGTTTTGCAGCGGGCCGGCGTCAATCCCCCGCATCCCGGCGGCTTCGGCCAGGGCGATGGCTTCGGCTTTGGCCTCCTTGTCGTCGCCGCAGACCAGGACATCGCAGTCAATGTGGTCGTGGTCCTCGGAGAGGTGGGTGGCGCTGATATTTTGAAAGGCCGACACCACCCGCACTTCCTCCCCTAAAATGGCCTGCGCCTCCTGTCCCGCCGACCCTCCGGGCGGCACGTAGACATGGCTGACCTTGGGTGGTTTGAGCGGGACAGTGACATCTATCAGGACTTTGCCTTGCAGGAGGTCGCGGAGTTGAGTAAGCGTTGCTCCCTGGGCGCTGTAGGGCACGGTCAGTACACAAATATCGGCGGCTTGGGCCGCGTCTTCATTGGTCATTCCCCGGAGCAAGTTCTGCCCCAATTTTTCATTTAATTCGGCGGCTACCCGCTCGGCTTTTTCGGCCTGGCGCGAGCCGATAATGACGTGGTAGCGGCCTGATTTGGCCCACTGCCGGGCCAGACCGGGGCCTTCGTTGCCGGTTCCGCCCAATACGGCGACTGTTTTGGTCATAGTAGTCAGCACCTCTTCGTAATTTTGGATATTGGATTTGTGATTGATTGACGCGGAAAAACCTCACGTATCACGCTTCAGTATCATACCTCAGATTTGGCGCTTGAGCTAATCGGCCAGAACAGGGCAAGAGCGGGAGGAACAATTAATAAGGGCACGCCAATCAAGTGGCCGAGGAACGGGTTGGCCAGCAGCGCCGGATACCAGACCCGGATGGTTTCAAAATAGGGGATGATAAACAGGGCGGTGATAGAAAAAACGATGGTGGCAATAAGCGGTCGCTGCTGGGGCAGGATCAGCGCTGCCAGCGGCAGAAACCAGAGCAAGTACCAGGCATGGAAAACCGGCGCGGCCAGCAGAATGTACCAGAAGAGGGCGTGGAAGGAAGCGGTGAAGAAGGCTGGAAGGTTGGAGGGTTGGAAGGTTGGAGGGTTGGAAGGTTGGAAAATGAGTGTTCTGCTCTCAGGTTTCTGGCTACTGAGTTCTGACTTCTCACTCCTCACCATTTGCCAAAAGAGGTAAAGATAAATCAGTCCGTAAATGAGAAAAAGAAGGCTGCGCGAGGCATCGAAGGCAAAGTTGACGCCCCAGGTATCCTTGAAGGTGAGAACGAGCAGGGCCAGCAGAGACCGTCCCGCGGCGCTGCTGGCCTGGAGAACCGCCCAATTGTTCCAGCCGGGCCACAGCGGCAGTATTGGTAAGATTACCAGCACAGCCATGATGAGACTGTATCCCGTTAGCAGCACCAGCCTTCTTGTCCATGTCGTTGCCTGGCCGGTGATTGCCAGTAGAAAAAAAGGGACAAGCAGAACGGTTATGAATTTGACCAGGATAGAGAGGGCGAGGAAAAGACATGTGAGGAGTAGGGAGTAGGGAGTAGGGAGTAAGAAGGCAGTGGGCGCTTGGGCTGAAGCTTTTAGGTGCTCTTTCGCCTCTTCTTCCCCTCGCCTCTTCGCTTCTTCCAACATCCACACTGCCGCCAGCAGAAAAAAGACCATGACAATATCGTTATGTCCATTCTGGACGCTTTCAAGCAAGACCAGGGGACTCCAGGCGAAGGAAATCGTCCCGGCGATGGCCCACTGCGGTTGAAGCCGGCGCATAATTTGATACACCAGCCAGGCGCTGCCCAGATAAGCCAGTAGCGCGACAATTTTTAGGGCGAACAGGTGACGCAAAAAATCGTCACTGCTGAGGTGAAACAGGCCCAGCGACAGCCATTCCCACAGTGGCCCGTACGGTGAGGGGGCGTCCCGCCATTCGGCGGCCAGGCCGAGCCAGGGATCGGCGGCGGGCAGGGCTTGCGGCGGCGTCGTCAAGGGGTTGAAACCGTACAACGCCCAGCCCCGGCTGCGGAGGGCGTAGATAAAAAGGTCAATCGCCATAACCGGATAGGAAAAGATGAGAATAGCGGCCAAAGTCAAGCCGGCCATCAGAATCAACCAAATAAGAGAGCGGCCCTCCTCTCCCTCCCTATACCCCTGCGCCTCTTCGCTGCGCCTCTTCGCCTCCTTCGGGACAGCTAGCCGGACCGCCCAAATATAAAGGCCAAATAGTACTCCCAGCCCGGCTACGTAAGCGATGAAACCGGCCCAGGAATAGCCGGTGAGTTTCGCATAATCAATAGGGGGTATTGTTCTGTAGAGAGTAGATAGTGGAAAAGGCAGGGTAAAAACCAGCAGATAAATTAATCCGCTCAGGCCGGCAATCAGAGCCAACTGAGCGGATAAAGAGGTAGTAAGTTTTCTGGATAGCGGGAGATTCTTAGCCAAAGATTTTACTCATCAGCCGTAACCAGTTCTTTAACCGTTTCAACCGTTCTTTCCCAAACCATAATCTGCTCCTTAAGCCAAATCCTTGATGGTCCCCCGATCTTCCAGCGGAATATCGGCCCCGGGCCGGCTGGTGGGAATGGTCGCTGCCCGCTCTACCTTGACCCCGCAGACTTTGTAATCCGGGATTTTGGCCCGTTCGTCCAGCAGGTTGTGGGTCAACGTGTTGGCCGCCGCCTCGGCGAAGTGGAAGGGAATGAAGATCGTGCCCTGGGGCGAGCGCGGCGAAACCAACAGGCGGGCGGTAATCTGGCCGCGCCGGCTGGACACGTCCACCCAATCGCCGGTTTCCAGGCTCAGTTTGGCCGCGTCGTGCGGGTGCATTTCGACGGTACACTCCGGCCAGATATCGTTCAGCGAGGAAACGCGGGTCATCGAGCCGCCATGCCAGTGGTACAGCAGCCGCCCGGTGCTGAGAATGAAGGGATATTCCTCATCCGGCAACTCGCTCTCATTTTGGTAATCCACGGTAAAAAATTTGCCCCGCCCGCTGGGGAAGTCCTTTTCAAAGAGATAGGGCGAGCCGGGGTGGTCAGGCGAAGGGCAGGGCCAGTGGACGCCGCCCTCCCGGTCAATCCGCTCGTAAGTGACGCCGTAGAAATCGGGGGTGAGCTGGCGCATCTCATCCCAGATGTCGCCAGGGTGATGGTAATCCCAGTTGGCTGCTATTTTCTCGGCGTTCTGGCAAATGGTATGATCCAGGACATGAGCCGGGCTGTTGGCATGCTGGCTGGCCTCCCGGCAGATTTTAGCAACGGTTCGTCGGGCGACTTCACGCACAATTTCCCAGTCGGCGCGGGCCTGACCGGGCGGATTGATGGCCTGGCGGACGCGCTGGATGCGCCGGTCAGAGTTGGTAAAGGTGCCGTCCTTTTCGGCAAAGGCGGCGGCGGGCAGAATCACGTCGGCGTACACGTTGCTTTCGTTAAAGAAAATATCCTGGGCCACGTAAAATTCCAACTGCTCGACGGCATGGCGGGCGTGGTTGAGGTCCGGCTCGCTCATGAGCGGGTCTTCGCCCATTACATACCAGCCTTTGACCTGGCCGGATAAAATGCCGTCCACCATCTCGGTGGTGGTCAGGCCGGGCACGCCGGAGAGGGGAGTGTGCCAGGCGAGTTCAAATTTGTGGCGAATGTCGGGGTTGGTGACGGGCTGGTAGGCGGTGAAGACGGTCGGCATACCGCCGGAGTCGGAGCAGCCCTGGACGTTATTCTGGCCGCGCAGGGGATTCAGGCCGGTGCCGGGCCGGCCGATATGGCCGGTCATCAAGGCCAGGTTGATCAGGGTCAGGGCGTTGTCGGTGCCGTGGACGCTCTGGCTGATGCCCATGCCCCAGTACATGGCGGCGGCGTTGGCCTGGGCGTACATCCGGGCGGCCCGGCGAATGTCCTCCGCCGGCACGCCGCTGATGGCCTCGGCCCACTCCGGCGTTTTGTCTTCCAGGCTTTCGATGTAGTCGGAAAAACCTTCGGTTCGCGCGGCAACAAAAGCTTCGTTATACAATTTCTCTTTGACGATGACATGGGCCATGGCATTAAAGACGGCGGTATCGGTGCCGGGCTGCTGGCGCAGCCAGAGGGTAGCATAGTTGACCATTTCGGTCCGGCGCGGGTCAATCACGATCAGCTTGGCCCCGTGGTGGGTAACGGCCTCTTTGAGGAAGGTGGCGATGACCGGGTGATTCTCGGCGGTGTTGGAGCCGGTGATGATGAAACATTCCAGGGTTTTCATCTCGGCGATGGAGTTGCTCATGGCGCTGGAGTTGATCGCCAGTTGCAGCGCCTTGACGCTGCCGGCGTGGCACAGCCGGGTGCAGTGGTCCACATTGTTGGTCCCCAGCACGGCCCGGAAATACTTTTGCAGCATGTAGTTGTCTTCGTTGGTCGCCTTGGCGCAGACATTGCAGGTCAGGCTGTCCGGCCCGTACTGCCAGCGCAGGTCCAGCAGCCGGCTGACCACTAGGTCGAGCGCCTCGTCCCAGGTCGCTTCGCGCCAGTCGTCGGGGTAGCTGGCCCGGGTGCGCCGGCCGGGCAACTGCGGGGTGCGGCGAATCAGGGGAACGGTGAGGCGTTTCGGGTTGTGGACAAAGTCGGTGCCAAAGCGGCCCTTGACGCACAGCCGCCCGTAATTGGGCGCGGCGTCGAAGGGGGCGTCAATACGAAAAACATGATCCGCTTTGACATTCAGTAAAACTTGACAGCCTACCCCACAAAAAGGGCAGGTCGAGCGAACTACTTGATCGGCTTGCATCGGATATTCCCCTCATTTTCTCGTAAATTTCCGCCTTCATCAGCTAACGATAGGTCATCAGAATTATTCTAACGGTTTCCTGTCTTAGGGCAAAATCACCGGTAAATAGAGGATGGGGCAGGAAAAGATATAACAAATTTTCCAGACATCAGGAAATTCCTGCTACCTCTGGGCAGTTGGCTTAAACCATTCTTACCCCGGCGTCTTCGGGATCGAACTCGTCCGGCCAGATTGTGGCCTGATTGTAGGCTGCTCCCAGCAGCTTTGCTTCATCCAGCTTTGCCCATTTCAGATTCACTCCGCCTAAGTAGGCCTCTTCTAGGCTGGCCCCGGTCAGATCAACCCCGATTAAATGCGCCCCTTCCAGGTTCGCCCCAATGAGTTTAGCGCCCCTCATATCAGCCCCGGTCAAATCAGTTTGACTCAGATCAGCCTGGCTTAAATCAGCCTGGCTCAAGTTGATGCCGTGCAAATCCAACCCGGCTAATTTTAAGCCGACCAGACAGGTGCCTTGCAAACTCGCATCATTGAAATCAACAGTCCCCAGCTTGATTTTGGTTAAGTCCAGCCCATCAAAATTAAGACCGCTCAATTCTGCTTCGTTGAAATTAGTGGTTTCGTTAAGCTTCGCCCGGCTTAGATTCGTCCGTTTGAGACACGCTCTTTCCAAATTGGCCTTCAGCAGGTTGGCCTCATTCAAATTAGCCTCAACAAGCTGGGCTTTTTGCAAATTTGCTCGGCTTAAATTGGCCCGGCGCAAATTGACCCCGGTTAAATCGGCTCCAGTTAAGCTGGCCCGATACAAATTGGTGCGATACAAGTTGCTTCCGCGTAAATTCGCCTGGTTCAAATCCAGGCCGCTCAAGTTCACCCCACTCAAATCCAGGCGGCTCAAATCAATGCTTAAACCGCTCTGCCGGGCTGAGGCTATGCGCTGCACGACCTGGGTTCGGGTTAGCTTTTCCAATCCGTCCTCATTTTTGATAGCGCGTACCGAGATGCTTCACGGTGAGGGGCGTAACGGCCATGAGCTTAGCCGCCGCCGAGCCAGCAAGATGGGGTACGATAAAAAGTAACATCGCGGGCAGGCTGTGGTTGAAAATCCGAGCGGTAGGCGGTCGGCTACAGCGAATTGGTGCGATCCGTTCGCCCGAAACCGGCTTAGGCCGGGGGATGGGCGGCAAAGAACGCCCGTTGTTCTTTGACAAATGTAGACTGATGTTGGTGCGATGATACACATCCGTGTCATCAAGTCCAACCGCCGAAGTGGTTCGGCTGACAACATTATCCCCTCCTGAGCGACTGGTTCTCAACCAGGAGAAGCGGGATAAAAAGGCGGAATATGACGAACCAGACGTAATAATCCCGTCGAGTAGGTGACTATGGTCAACGACGAGTGAAGCTGTCCCAAAGGGAGGCTGCGCACTGGTTGAAGCGTCGTCAAGTAGAACCTGCCCACGCTGGTTAAGCGGCAGGCCCAAAAGGGATTGTATCTTGGGCGGTGGAGTCAATTCGTCCATCGTAACCACTCCAGATAGATACCGGCGTAAAGCAGCGACCTAAGGTCACAATCCATCAGTCTGCGAAACGGCGTAACCCACTGCTGGCTCTCAGTTTATCTGAGCAGGCAACCAGCCGTAAGCCTCAGTGGGAAGGATGCCCTCAGAAGCAAAGGCTCTGGGTAAGGCCAGAGATAGGCTGACGGAGGGCGGGTCTTCGGGAAAACAACGGCACTTGACAAAGGCCCGTGCTTTAGGGCACACCTCTTTGAGCGGCCCTCTCTCGTAAGAGTTTGGGTTGTGCCAATGACAATGGCCCGGATACTCAGGAGCCGGATGCGTTGAAAGGCGCAAGTCCGGTTTTGAAGCAGCGGTGGGGTCAGCGATGGCCCCGCCGACTGTAACTTAGCCAGCCCTGACCGCCCATGCAAGACTACCTCTGTTAAGCCGCTTGCTTATGTTCATATGGCTGAATCAATACTTCTGCCGGTATTTTCAACCCCCTATGTAGTCGTCTTATCATCTCTAATGACAACGGACGTTTCCGATTAAGTACCTCAGACACCCGTGCCCGACTGCCTAAATATGCCTCTAAATCTCGCCGCGACAACCCTCGACTTTCAAGATAATATAAAATAGCTTCAATAGGGTCTGGCAAAGGTATAGGATAATGCTTCGCTTCATAGGCTTCCACCAGCGTCGTTAATATCTCTAATCTATCCCCCTCTGGAGTCCCTGGGACCGCTTCAAAAAGCTGTTCTATCTCGGCCAAGACTGCTTCATAATCGGCCTCGCTGCGAATAGGTTTTATCTCGATCATCTCTTTTACCTTTCCTCAAACGGTAACCGCATCTATCTTATCATATTGCAGATGCGTCCCAACAAAGCGAATGTAAACTAGCCCGTACTCATACTTTATGGCTACGACCAAACGATACTTATTGCCTTTGATATTGAACACGGCTCGATTATTCGCCACGATACTGGCGTTACGATAGATATTTTTAATATCCGCCGGCGTTTTCCACTCCGCTTCTTTAACATCAGCATACCAAGCTTCCAAGCTGGATTGTGCGTCAGGATGTTGTATCCAAAAATCTCGGAGACGTTTACGTGATATAATCCGCATGCATAGATTATACCAAGTTACCAAAACGGGAGCAAGATTGTAGGATTATTTACGAACCAGAAGGTTAAGGTAGGATGGTACTTCGGCTGGCTAACATAATAAGGGGTTCATGCGGCGCGGCTGAGGCACGGAAGGGTGAAAAACTGCTGACGCTGCTGGCTGACAGCCTTGACTAAAAGATAGGGAGCCGCCGCATAAGCCCAGTTGAACTAAGCCTGGGCGCAGACTGATTTGGAAATTGTAAGGTTGTCCAGGCTGCGATTTTGGTGAGTTAGGGTCGAAGCCATAAGCCCATTATACTCAAAAAGAAGCGGACTGAACAGGGGGTGAGGGGAAAATTAAGGTCGAGGGCGGGTTAGGGTGCAGGAAAAGAAGGTTGGGGTGGGAAAGGGGGTTACTTTTTGTGGCGACAGGCCAAACGGGTCTAATGAACGGCAGGACAGGCTGACGGTCTGGGCGAGCGGAGCTATGGCGTTGAGCAGTATTTGAGTGGTTAAGGGGAGCGACAATGTAGAGGGAGTAAGGTTTGGGTACGGCGCATGGGCCGGCCACAAGTGGGACAAAGGAAGCGAGGCCCAGGCGGTTGAGCCGGAGCTTGAGCCGCAGGGGCTGAGACGGGGGGGCTGGTCGCTCCGAGAAGGTGGCGGACTTGCTGGAGGCGATGGCGTTGGCCGGGGGCGAAAAAGCCGTAGTAGCGGACTTTCTGAAAGCCTTTGGGTAAGACGTGCTGCGAGAAACGGCGGATGAACTCCTCAGCCGGAAGAGTGCGGGTTTGCCAGTGACGGGCGTTGTCGCGGTAACGGAAGGTGACTTGACCGTCTTGACCCTTGAGGATACGCCGGTTGGAGAGAGCGACGTGAAAGATATAGGGGGCCAGATACTTGAGGACGGCTTGACCCGTGCCGACTGGCTGGCAGTGGACGACCCACTCCTGCCGCCAGACCAGGGGTGGAACTTGCCCGGCCAGTCCCGCTTGTTGCAAAGCAGCGCGGAACTTGGCTCGAAAGAGGCGGGACAGCGGTTTGACGTGAACGAAGAAGGCATTGCGGGCACGGTACCAGGACTGACCATCAGTGGACAGACCGCCGCCGGGGACGAGGTAATGGAGGTGGGGATGGTAGGTCAGGTCGCGGGTCCAGGTTTGCAGCACCCCCAGGAACCCCGGTTGCCCGCCGGCAAAGCGAGGATCGGCAGCCAACCCCTGCAAAGCAGCCGCGGAGGTTTGAAACAACAAGTCGTAAACCTGGCGCTGGTTACGGCGAGCCAGCGCCCGCAGTCCCTCCGGCAGGGTGAAAGTAACCATGAAATAGGGCACCGGCAGGAGCAGGTCGGTTTGGCGGGCTAACCACTGCTGCCCGGCGTCATTCTGGGATTTGGGACAGTGGCGGTTTTTACAGGAGTGGTAGCTATACAGAAAGTGGTGACAAGGGGGGTCACACTGATAGACGTGCCCACCTAGGGCCTCGGTCCGGCACTGTTCGATGGCCGCCATTGCCTTCAGATGACTGGCCGGGATACGTCCCTTGAACTTTTCTCGGTAGGCCGGGCCGTGTTGACGGAATATCTCGGCCAGGTCCGCCATCACAAATCAGCCATCAAGCGGTTGATGGTCTGGGCGGCCATTTCCTCTGTCCGGCAGGTCAAGTGGGTATAGATGACAGCGAGGTGTGTCCCAGGTAGCTCTGGATCAGCCGCAGGTTGATCCCCGCTTCCAGTAAATGGGTCGCATACGAGTGTCTGAGCGTATGCACCGAGGCGGCTTTGTTGATCCCGCTGTCTTTTAAGGCCGCCCGAAAGGCTTTTTGCACCCCGCTCTCGTCCATCGGCGCAGGGGTGCTCCCCTCTCGCCCCGGAAACAACCAGATCGGGTGGCGATGCCGTCGCCAATACCCCCGCAACTGGCTCAAGTTGTGTTCTGGCAAGAGCACATAACGATCCTTGTTGCCCTTGCCGCCCCGCACGTGCAGCAGCATCCGACTGCTGTCAATGTCCCGCACCTGTAATTGCACCCCTTCCAGCAGCCGCAGCCCACAGCCATAAATCGTGCTCAGGCAGACCCGATAGTGAACCAGCCGGATACAGCCCACAGCCGCCGCACTTCCTCAACACTCAGAATGACCGGCAGCTTATGCTCCCGCGCCGGGCGGATAAACTCCAGGATCGGCCACTCCCGCTGTAAGGTCTGTTCATACAAAAACTTCAAACCCGATAGGGCCTGGGTGCAAGTACTGCGCGAAGCATGCTTGTCATGCTTGAGGTGTAGAAAATACTGCCGCAACTCTTCCTGGCTCACCTGATCCGGCGGCTTGTGGTAATACTCGGCCAATTGCCGCACCACCCGCACATACGTCTCCTGGGTCCGGGCCGACAAGCCCCGCAACTGCATATCTTCAATCATTTTTTGCCGTAACGCTGTCATGACTATGCCTCCTGTAAAATATGTTTTTTTGCAGAAAGTATAGTCAGACGGGACTAAAAAAGGGGAAAAATAAAAGCCCCTGTCTATCAGGAGCTTTCGGGGATTAAGGGAAGTTGCCCTCCCCACTGCGCGCAGCGCTTAGTTCAACTTTGAATTAGCGGGACTCCCGACTATTGGATTATAGGGCATCCCGATAACATCCTACCTCTCTCTTGAAACGCGGTTTTATCGGGATGGGTTAACAGGGCCGCCTGCCTGCTGGCCTAAAAGGAGATCAAGGAGGAAATTATCGAAATCGTTTCTGGTGGCGGTAGTTTCCGGCTTCAGCCGCCGTCCATCTGGACAATGATCGCGGTGATATTATCGTGGCCGCCGGCGCGTTTGGCCGCTTCGATCAAGGCTTTGCAGGCGGCGGCGGGGTCGGGCTGGCTGCGGCTGATGGTTAAGATTTCTTCGTCGGTGATCATGCCGCTCAACCCGTCGGAGCAGAGCAGCAGCCGGTCGCCGGGCTGGAGGTCCACGTGATAGAGGCCCATTTCCATGTCCGGCTTGTCGCCGATGGTGCTGTAGATGACATTTTTCTGCTTGTGGGTGCGCGCCTCTTCGCGGGTAAGCTGGCCGATCTGCACCAGCCGCTCCACCAGCGAGTGGTCCACGCTAATCTGCTGGATCCCGGCGCTGTTGAGGTGGTAAGCGCGGCTGTCGCCGACATTGGCGATGTGGGCCTGCCCGGCGGCCACCAGGGCCATGACCAGGGTTGACCCCATTTTTTTCTCTTCGGTGCGGCTGCCCTGGTTGTTGAGGACGGTCTGGTTGGCGGCCGTAACTGCGCCGGTCAGCCAGTCGTCAAAAGAAACAGCCGTGGTGGTCGGGGTATGGCTGACAAAATGCTCCTGGATGGCCTTGACCGTTAAATCGCTGGCGATCTCGCCGGCATCGTGACCGCCCATGCCGTCGGCCACCACGTACAGGCCGCAGGGCAGGTCGGCTTCGACCATGAGCATATTGTCTTCGTTCAGTTCACGCCGCAGGCCGGTATCGCTTAAACCGGCAATCCGCCAGCCGATGTTCGCCGGGCGCGGGCCGGACGCAGGCAGGGTTTCCGGCTCGCGCTCGGCCTTGATCAAACGGATGCCCGGCTCCGTTGCGCCTAAATCCTCGGCGGGGACGACGGGAGTTGTCTCGACGGTATCAACCAGGGCGTCAGGCAGCGACGCTGCCGCTTCTGGCTCCGGTTTGGGTTGGGGTTTTTTTCTCTGGCGCTGCTGGCTCAGGCGCAGGGTCAGCGGCAGCAGCACGGCGACGGCGATAAAGAGGAGAATGATGAGGGCGATGACGAGCATGAGAAACCAGCGGGTCGACTCCTGGCCGGGTCGGGCCGGTAAAGCCAGGAACGGCAAGCTGAGCAGCAGGGGGGGTGATGACGCCAACATTTTGAGTTCAGGACGGGTGGCAGTTACTTTGCGCAGAAGTTGGCTCAAACGATATTTCATAGTGAACGTTCCCCTCAAAGTGTCATGGTTTAGTCTCAAAACTTGTAGAATCTAACCCCTGTTCCCTGACCCCCGGCCCCTATTAAAAGACACGACCGCCCCAGGTTTCGCCATAAACTCCTTCCAGGGCTGTTTCGGGGGCCGGGACCGGACTGGCTGCGGCAAAGGCGACCGCTTCGTCTAGTTCAGCCTTGACGCTGGTTTCGACGTCTTGCAGGTCGGTTTCGCTGGCAGCAGACCGTTGCAGCAAATAGCGGCGAAAGGTGGGGATGGGGTCGCGCTGCTGCCAGGCTTCAACTTCGGCCTTAGCACGATACAGCATCGGGTCGCCTTCGTAATGGCCGCGATAGCGGTAAGTTTTGCCCTCAATCAAGGTTGGCCCCTGACCGGAACGGGCGCGGTCGGCGGCCTGGACGGTGGCTTCGAACACGGCCAGAACATCGTTACCGTCTATAACCACTCCGGGAAAGGCATAGCTGGCGGCCCGTTCGGCCAAATCTTTAACCGGGGCCTGGGTGTGCTGCGGAGAGCCTTCGCCGTAAAGGTTATTCTCACAAAAAAAGATGACCGGCAGTTTCCAGACACCGGCCAGGTTAAGGGCCTCGTGAAACGCGCCCTCGTTGGTCGCCCCATCGCCAAAAAAGGCCAAAGCGACCCGCGCTTCCCGGCGCTGTTGAAAAGCCAGCGCCGCGCCGACGGCAATCGGAATGCCCCCGGCGACAATGCCGTTGGCGCCCAAAATCCCCAGGTCAAAATCGGTCATGTGCAGGCTGCCCCCCTTGCCGCCACAGTAGCCGGTAGTCCGGGCGGCCAGTTCGGCCATCATGTACCTGGTTTGGCCGCCTTTGGCGATCAGATGGCCGTGGCCGCGGTGAGTGCTGGTAATCACATCCTGCGGTTGGAGGGCGGCGCAGGCGCCGACTGCGGTCGCTTCCTGGCCCACGCAGCTATGGATAAAGCCGGGAATCAAGCCAGCGCGCCGCTCGTTAATAGCCCGCAGTTCAAACTCGCGGATGGTGACCATTTTGCGGTAGAGATCTAACAAAAAAGCGTCGTCGTATTTGGGTGTAGACATAGAGGGCCTTAAAAATTAACAATTGACAATTGTCAACACACAATTGTCAATTAAATCTGTGCATTAGTGTATCACAGGCTGAATGGCTTGGCAACACATCCGGCGCTTCTGTAGGACCGTTATCCTACGGCAGGCGTTCCATCAATTCCCGCACCTGTTTTAGCTCCCACTGGGCGTTCATATTAGCCAGGAGATCAAAGGCTTCGTGGGCCAGGCCGGCGGCTTTTTTGAGGTGTCCCTGGGCTTCGTGGCAGAGAGCCAGGCCGAGTTTGGCCATGGCCACCACACGGTGGTTGCCGTATTTACTGTGCGCGTCAAGATAGTGCTGCATATGGGCGACGGCCTGCTCGTGATGGGCCAGGCCCAGTTCCGCAAACCCCAGCCAAACCTCGGACGAAGGGTCGCGGTAGCTGGTTCCGGCCAGACAGGCCATGCTTTGGAGGTAATAACCTTTGGCCTGCTCGTAATCGTGCGTATAGCGCGCCACATGCCCGGCCGCCTGATAGGCGCGGTATTTGAAGAGCATGTCCTGGGCGTTCCGCAAGGCCAGCTCTACATTTTGCTGAGCCTCGGCCAGGCGGTCCAACTGCAAGGCTTTATAGGCAAAGTAGGTATGGCCCAGGGCAATGCCGTCGAGGAGGTTGATTTCCTCGGCCAGGTTCAGCCCCCGGCTGAGATACTGCTCGGTGGTATCATATTCGCCCCGCAGCAGATAGATAGAGCCTAACCCGTGGATCATGAACCAGACCTCGTCCTCGCGCAGCTTTAATTCATGGGCGGCGGTCAGGGCGTACTCGCTGCACTTGAGGCGCTTGTCCGGGTGGCCCTGGTAGTAAACGGGATGGACAACGGCCTTGGCCAGGGCCAATACCTGGGTCCAATTTTTATTTTCGTAAGCCCATTCAAGGGCGGCGACCAGGTTGGGCAGCTCTTGGTGAATTTCGGCATACTGCTCGGCGCTCCACGAAGCAAAATCCCAGAAATCCCGCCCGGCAGTTTTTTCGCTCCAGGCCGCATAGAAGGCACAGAATTTGGCTCTGAGCGCGGCAATCTTTTCCGGATTTGCCCCGTTACTGCGCAGAACATTCAAGGATACATCTACCCCCAATTGATGCCGGGCAAAAATCTGGGTCAGGGGATGTAACCAGTAGCGCTGCTGGCTGATATCCAGGGCCTCGCTGGCCTCCAGCAGGGACATGCCGACCAGTTCTTCAATCGCCTGGTAGAAATTGAAGTCCTCCACCTGGGCCACCGCCGAAAGCGCCGCCCGGCTGGCCGGCGAGACAAACAAGGACATGGCCAGCAAGACCTGGCGTGTCTCATCGTCGAGTAATTTCCAGGCCTCGGCAAAGATGTAATCAAAGACTTCCTTAACCATCTGGCTGGCCCGGTACAATTCATCCACCACCGTGTGGAAGGGCAGCCCCTTTTGCTTGATCAGCCCCAGGGAAAGTTCAACCGCCTTGGGATTGTTGCCGGCGGCGGCAGCCAGCCGCTGCAACGTGTCGTCGTCGGCTCCGGCCACCACGTTCAGGCCAATGCGGTGGCTGTGGCGGCGAATGAGGGTCAGTGTTTCCTCATCCTTGAGGCCGTAGAGGGGAATATCCCACACCCGGCGAAGCTGCTTGTAACGGGTTGTTACCAGGGCCAGGCTTGGCTCCGGGATTTGTTCCAGAAATTTGACCAGGGCCAGGTCTGTGACCGTTTCCAGATTGTCGGCCAGCAGCAAGGTGCGGTGGCTGCGCAGTAACTTGTCCACCGCGCCAACCTTTTGTTCGGGGGCAAGCTGGGCCAGGTGCGGAAAATCCAGCACGCGGGCAATCGTATCCAGTACGTGGTCCAGGCGCAGATTGAAATCGGCGTAATCGCGGGCGGACGTCCAAACGACGGCGGCAAAGGGCTTGGTGATGGCCTGCTGCGGGCCGGGCAGGCAGCGATGGGCCACTTCGATGGCCAGGCTGGTCTTGCCGATGCCGCCCATGCCCTCAATGGAAGCGAGCGGCCAGCGTGACGTTTCGACCCATTCCAGCACGCGGGCCACTTCGGCCTCCCGGCCAATGAACTCGCCGTAGCGGGGCGGCAAATTGTGATAAACGGGGGGCGTTTCCCGTTCCGCAGCAGGGGCAGTGGGAAACAACTTATCCAGCATTGCCTCCGGGGCGGGATAGCCACCCTGGGTCAAAAAACGCCGGCCCCAACTGCGGTCCACGCGGCCATGCTGCTGGCAGTAGGCGGTTAAAAATTCCAAACGCTGCAAGTCGCCGGGAACGTAGCCGCGCTTCCAGCGTTGAACGGTGTGCGGCGAGACGTGAAGAAATTCGCCGATTTCTTCCTCGACAATGCAGACCTTTTTTCCCTGCCGGTTGGCAACGCTGTCTATACCTTCTTTTAGTAACTGCTTGAATTCCGAGTTGATCATAGGTTGGCTTTCAGATCGGGTTAGATTGACGATTGATCTACGCTTACTGGGCGCAAACTAAACTCCCAGGAACTTCGGTGAGTCCGGGGGGTTATGATTTTTAGAGAGGCATGATATAGGTGCCTAAAAATTTTTCCAGCTATTTTGGGCCGGGATTTGGGGATTAGGAGATTTTTTCCTTATTTTTTATCCCCAAATCCTCTACTCCCGGCGAAAACTTTTCTGGAGGTCTATAGCCCTATTGTAGAGGCCCATCGCGCCAAAAGATAGTAGTTGAGTTACAAAAAATTGTAAATTTCATTTTAATGATAACCGGCGGAAAGAAAAAAATTTGTAGTAAATCTACAACAATTGGTAGGTGAGCGCCACTATACTATGGTTAAGAGTGGCAAAATGCCCCGGCATCCACTCAATCTAGATGTAGAAAGGGTAGGGGGAAAAAATGATCCAGCTATCTTCCAGCGCCATATTTCTGCTCATTATCCTGGCCGTCCTGCTTCTTCTGTTAGGGATCAGTTTAATGGCGGCCCATATTGTGGAAATTCGCCATTTCGGCGGTAAAGATTTCTAGAGATGAGGTATTCTATCTGAGTCGAAATGCCTGTCAGTTAAAAAAACGCCGAAGCATAACAACTTCGGCGTTTTCATTTCCGAGAAGCAGATGGATGCTCCTGGATACCTTTTTTGAAAAATTTTACCTGCTGTTGGGCGTCACTCCCAGCAGGGTAGCTTTGATCAATTCGCCGTTCAGGCGAGCAATGAAATCCTGGCTGATCTCTTTGGGACAAACCGCCGTACATTCGCCAATATTGGTGCAGCCGCCAAAGCCCTCTTCATCCATCGTCCGGACCATGTTGACCACCCGTTCGTAGCGCTCAACCTGTCCCTGCGGCAGCAGCGACAGGTGCGAAACTTTGGCGGCGGTGAAGAGCATGGCCGAGGCGTTGGGGCAGGCGGCAACACACGCCCCACAGGCAATACAGGCGGCGGCGTCCATCGCCCGGTCCGCGTTCTTCTTGGCTACCGGGACGGAATTAGCTTCGGGAGCGCTGCCGGTGGAAACCGAGATAAAGCCCCCGGCCTGAATTATCCGGTCAAAGGCGGTACGGTCAACCACCAGGTCCTTGATGATCGGGAAGGGCTTGGCCCGCCAGGGTTCGATGAGAATGGTGTCGCCGTCTTTGAAATTGCGCATATGTAACTGGCAGGTGGTGATTGCCACTTCGCCGTGATTTTGGCCGTGGGCGACGCCGTTGATCATCAGGCTGCACATGCCACAGATACCCTCACGGCAGTCGTGGTCAAAAGCAACCGGGTCTTCTCCCTGCACGGTCAGCTTTTCGTTGAGCAGGTCCAGCATCTCCAGAAAAGAAGAATCCGGGCTGACATCCTCGATGTCGTAATCCACCAGGCGGCCTGGTGAGGTTAAATTCTTCTGTCGCCATACTCTGAGGTGTAAGTTCATGGTTATGTACTCTCCGTAGCTAGTGATGGAGGGCTGGAGGATTGGAGGGTTGGAGAAACTTTACCAGTCTTCCAGCCCTCCACCCCTCCCTTCTTCACTACTTGTAGCTCCGCTGTGATAGCTTGACGTACTCAAACTCCAGCGGCTCTTTATTCAAAATCGGTATACTGCCCTCGCCGCTGAACTGCCAGGCGGCGGCGTAGGCAAAGTGTTCGTCGTCGCGCCTGGCTTCACCTTCCTCCGTTTGATATTCCTCACGGAAGTGGCCGCCGCAGGACTCGTTGCGGTGCAGGGCGTCAAGAGCGATCAGCTCACCCAGTTCCATAAAGTCCGCTACCCGCCCGGCCATTTCCAGGCTCTGGTTCAGATCGTTGCTCTCGCCGGGGATGTTGATGTTTTCCCAAAACTCGGCCCGCAGCGCCGGCAGTTTGGACAGGAGGTGCTGCAAGCCCTCGGCGGTGCGGCCCATACCGCAGTACTCCCACATCAAATGGCCCAATTCGCGGTGATAAGAACTAACCGTCCGCTTGCCCGAGATGCTCAGCAGCCGGTTGATCCGGGCCGTCACCTCGGCCTCGACTTCTTTGAAGGCGGGGTGCGTGGTGTCCACCTTATCTAACTTGGTCGAAGCGATGTAATTACCCAGGGTATAGGGCAGGATAAAGTAACCATCGGCCAATCCTTGCATCAGCGCGCTGGCGCCCAGCCGGTTGGCGCCGTGGTCGGAAAAGTTGGCCTCGCCGATGACAAACAGGCCGGGGATAGTGCTCATCAGGTTGTAATCCACCCACAGCCCGCCCATGGTGTAGTGCAGGGCCGGGTAAATCCGCATCGGCACTTCGTAGGCATCCTCGCCGGTGATGCTCTTGTAGATGTCGAACAGGTTGCCGTACCGTTCCTGGATGATTCTTTTGCCCAGCCGATTGATCGCGTCGGCAAAGCCCAGATAAACCCCGTTTTTCAGCGGGCCGACACCGTAGCCGTCGTCCACCACCCGCTTGGCCGCGCGGGAGGCGATGTCACGCGGCACCAAGTTGCCAAAAGCGGGGTAGCGTTCTTCAAGGTAGTAGTAGCGCTCGCTTTCGGGAATATCGTTGGGAAGGCGGGTGTCGTCTTTGCGGCGCGGCACCCAGATGCGGCCATCATTGCGCAGCGACTCACTCATCAGGGTCAGCTTGGATTGGTGCTCGCCGGAAGGGGGAATGCAGGTTGGGTGAATCTGGGTGAAACAGGGATTGGCAAAAAAAGCGCCCCGTTTGTAAGCCCGCCAGATGGCCGTGGCGTTGCAGCCTTTGGCGTTGGTAGAGAGATAATAAACGTTGCTGTAGCCACCGGTCGCCAGCACGACGGCATCGCCGACGTGAGCCTCGATCTGGCCGGTGATCATGTTGCGGGTGATAATGCCGCGCGCCCGGCCATCAACCACCACCAGATCGAGCATTTCGGTGCGGGTGAACATCTGGACCGCCCCCAGGCCGATTTGCCGTTCCAGGGCCTGGTAAGCACCCAACAGCAACTGCTGGCCGGTCTGGCCGCGGGCATAAAAGGTGCGCGAAACCTGGGCCCCGCCAAAGGAGCGGTTGTCGAGCAGCCCGCCGTACTCGCGGGCAAAGGGAACGCCCTGGGCCACACATTGGTCAATGATATTGACGCTTACCTGGGCCAGCCGGTAAACGTTGGCCTCGCGGGCGCGGTAATCGCCGCCTTTGACCGTGTCGTAAAAGAGCCGGTAAATGCTGTCACCGTCGTTGCGATAATTTTTGGCGGCGTTAATGCCACCCTGGGCGGCGACGCTGTGCGCCCGGCGGGGGCTGTCTTGATAACAAAAACATTTGACATTGTAGCCCTGTTCGGCCAGCGTCGCCGCCGCCGAACCGCCGGCCAAGCCTGAGCCGACGATGATAATCGTAAATTTGCGCCGGTTAGCCGGGTTGACCAGCTTCATTTCGAAGCGATGTTTATCCCATTTTTCCTGGATGGGGCCGGAGGGAATGCTTGCCTCCAGAGTCGCTTCGGTAAATTGGGGCATGCTGCCAGTTTTAACTTCGGGTTGGGTTGTCACTGCCATAATGAGAAACCTCTCTATTTAACGGATGACGCCAAACATAATCGCCAGGGGCACCAGGGAAAAGCCGCCAGCGATAACAATGGCCAGGATCAGGCTCAAGATGCGCAGGGGTTGGGTGTAAAGGTGATTGTTCAGACCCAGGGTTTGAAACATGCTCCAGGTACCGTGATACAGGTGAAAGCCAAGCGCGACCATGGCGATCAGGTAGAAAATTGCCGGCAGGTAAGCATACGATTGGAAGCCGGTGACGACGTTGTAATAGGCGTCATCCCAACGGAAATCGGGGTGAACGCCCGGCACGCCCCAGGTAATGTGCATCAGATGGAGGATGATGAACACAAACAGCACCACTCCACCCACTCGAATGTATAGCGCAGCCGGATTCGCCTGGAGTTTGACGTGTTTGGCGTATTTAGTTGACCGCGCTTGCTCCGCCTCCCGGTAAAGCGACCAGGCTGCCCAGACATGCAGCACCACAGCGGCCAGCAGCACCAGCCGGGCAATCCAGAGCAGGTGGCTGTGCCCGAAGATCGGCGCGCCCAGTTCGCGCAGCCCTTCGGCATAGGTGTTAAAATAGTCACGCCCTAAAAACGCTTTGAGATTGCCGTACATATGCATGATCACATAGCCAATCCCAATCAGCCCGGTGACAGCCATAATCACCTTTTTGCCAATGGATGACCGGTACAGGGTCAGTACGCCTGCATTCATTACGCCCATGTAAAGAAACCTCCTTATAACGAGCCACGAACGGGGAGACGCAGCTACACTTTGATATTTGTGGGATTTTTTACAATAGAATGGGGGGATTATACCCCTTTTTGAACTTAAGGCAAACGCTTTTTGGGGATTTTGGGGCAAACTATCAAATCATCCTTATTATCTCAATGGCTTTCCTGCGCAAGTACCCCCACGTGGCAAACAAGGTGCTGACCAGGGCCGCCGTGGCCATCAAAATGAGCATATAGGGTGTCACAATGTCATCAAAGGCAGGTACGGTGGGTGTTTCGCTGCTGAAGGAGTTGGAGTATCGGAAGATGTAACCCAGCAGGATACCGGCCACAATCCCGGTCAGGGTAGCGCTGAGGGTCATGACCAGGGCTTCGCTCAGGAACATGCCAAAGAGGTGGCGGTTCGAGTCACCAATGGCCTTGAGCATGGCAATCTCGGCCCGGCGGGTGTAAACCGAGATGTAGGTGACTACGAACACCCCGAAAATCGCCAGAACAAAGCTGAGGGTGGTCAGCACCAAAATGACCACCCGGATCTGCTGGGCGCTGGCCTCAGCGCTTTCGATATCCTCCGGCGTGGAGCGGATGCTGACGCTTTCCGCCAGACCGTACTCCTTGCGTAAAGTGGTGGCGACCTGTTTGATCGCCGCTTTACCAGCCTCCTCGGGCAGTCCGGCGATACCGGCGCGCAGGTTGGGCGCGGCCATCAGCCGCTCGATGATGGGGTAGGTCGGGTCGTAAGGGCCGTCCAGGGGGTCGCGGGTCAGCTCGCGGAAGGCGGTGTGGTTCAGGAAGAGGTCGGTGCGGCCATCTTCAGCCTGGGTGCGCTTGGAAGTGAAGCCGTCGAAACCGGAGAAGCGGCCCAGCACGCCGACAATGCGGACGATGCGCTCGTGGTCCAGCCCTTCGCCTTTGAGACGCAAGGTGTCGCCCAGACCCCGCTCAAAATATTCAGATAGACCCTGGCTGACAATAACGGCATTGGGGTCGGCCTGTAATTCCTCAAAGCTGGCCGGGCCGCCAGCCAGCCACTCAATTCCTTCGGCATAGGCGATTTCGGTCAGGTTGCCGTCCACCCCGTAGACCCGGACGCCCACGTTGCGCAGGCCGACATCATCGCGCACCTGGGTCTCGAAGCGATAAGTAACAGCCACGTTGGGGCCAAGTGTCCCATCCGCCCGGATTTCGCCCAGCAGTTCACGGGTGAAGCGATCTTTGACCTCGGCGGGGGTGGCTTCGCGGGGCGGGCCGGGGCCTTCGTCTCCATCGGCCAGGAGCGCCGCGCCCGATTTGCGGATGACCAGGGGCGTGCCGTTGCTGAGGCGGGTGTCGGTGGGGGTGTTGGCCGTTTCAATAGCCAGGCTGGTGGCAAAAAAAGTCGGCAGTGTGGCGCTGATAACAATCATCAGGCTGATCAGGGTGTTACGGTTTTGGCCGCGAACAATGTTGCGCTGGGCAAAGAATCCAACCCTGCCGTTGACCAGCTTGACCAGCCCAATGAGCAGCCGCTCCATGGGCAGTGTCACCGGGAAAAAGAGGAGGGATGTGCCGACAATCAACAGCAGCAGTGAGCCGAAAATCAGGGTGGCTTGCAGCCACAACACGCCAAAGGTAAAAGCCAGGGGGAAGACAAAGAAAATCAGGGCCGGGTAAAATAAGGCCACCAGCCCGCCCCAGAAAATCTTGAAGCTGACCCGGCGCTCGCGCAGCTTGGCCAGATCGTCCAGCCCCAGGCCCTCGGCCACGCCGGGATTGATGGCATACATAATTTTGGTCCCGGCAGCCCGACGAGCCGGCGCATAGGCGCTGATGACCAGCACCACGCCTGCCGTTGCCACCGAGACGAGCAGGGCTTGGGCCGAAACAGGGGGGACGTCGGCGATGGGTACATGGGCCTCCTGAGCGATGAAGGGCACGATGACGAAGTTGGTCATAACCTGGCCCAGGAGGGTGCCCAGGCCGATGCCAACCAGGCCAAGCGTCGCTACTTCGAGGGCGACGAGCGTGAACAAATAGGCTCGCGGCGCGCCTAAAATGCGGAAGAGGGCCAGGTCGCGCGTCTGTTCCCGCACGTTGGTCATGACCATGGTCCGCACCAGCAGCCCGACCACGCTCAGAGACAGGATACCGTAAATAGAGACAAGCGCCTGGAAGAAAATGAAGGCCTCAAAGGTGTCGCTGAGGATGGTGGCACGGGGCAGGTTGTAACTGTAGCTTTCGCCCAGTACGTCCTGGATTTTTTCAGAGAGGGCGCGGGCGCGAAAAGCGGCGGCCTGCGGGTCGTTGTTGCTGTAAATACCCTCGTCAAAGGCCACGACGATCCGCTCAGCCTGGCCCGGAATGCCCAGCCATTGGCGGGTATAGTCCAGGTCAACCAGGACGCCGTCGTTGCCTCCCAGGCCGGTCACGCCCCGCTGCAAGGCAATCGCGCTTACGGTCAAGGTCGTCCGGGCATGGCGGCTGCTGACATTGGCCGCGCTTTCGATCCCCTTTTGGCGCGGCACCGGCAGGGCATAGCTGATGTCAAAGGTGTCGCCAGGACGCAGGCCAAAAGTATCGGCGGTTTCCTGCAAGACAACGGCATAACCGGGCGCAAAATTGAGCGTTCCGCTGATAACTTCAAAATCGCCCATATCGTCAACGGCCCGGTTCAAGGCGACGAACTGGGCGCTGCCATGGATAAGCTGCGTGCTGCGTCCGAGGCTTCGCTCTGTTGCGTCTTGCGTGGTTGGGAGGCCACCGACTGAGGCTAATTCGTTGCTGCCAACAACTATCTCCCCTGCTCCTCCGCTCCCCTGCTTCCCTGCCGCCTCCTCGCCGCCCCGGTCCGGCGCGTCCACATCTACAATGCCCTGAATCCGAGGGACAACCCGCTTAACCTCCGGGTGGCTGCTTTGGATGAGGGGGATGACAGCTTGCTCGTCAATCAGCAGATTGGACTCAATCTGGCTCTTGGTCACCACCAGATCATAATCACCGGCGCTGTTGCTGATGGTCGCCACATAGAAGCGCTCGTACACATCTACCGTCGCATTCAGCGCCACCAAGGCGCCCACCCCGACAATCAGGGCCAGCAGCATCAGGATGGTCCGAATTTTACGCCGGTTGAGATTTTTGAGAACGTACCTAAGGGTCATTTTGGATTTTAGATTTTGGACTGCCCTTTTGGGCGCGGATTTACAACTGAGGGGATTGTACCGAATTTAACGCAAATAACCAAACCTCTCCGACCCGGTAATCCAGGGCTGAATAGCTTTACCCCCTTGTAGTTTTATGCTAAACTTAAGCCATTATTTCTACTGGAGAAGATTAAGTATGCCCATTTGTCGAGACTGCAACGGAACCGGCCAACGCGAAATCAGGCGAGAAATTATGACTCGCTGCCCCGATTGCGGCGGCAGCAAGTTATTACCCGACGGTTCGGAGTGTAAGCGCTGTAACAAACACGGTGAGGTTGGCACGGGGGAGTACAAGGTTCAAAAGAAGCTGTGCCAGACCTGTTTGGGCAGCGGCAAGGTGAGCGAAGGCTCGCTGACAACCTGGTTCCTGGTCTGGGTGGTCCCCTCGACGTTGCTCATCCTCGGTGGGGGAGGTGTTGGTATCTGGGCCGCCTGGACCTTTGTGCAGAATCCGCTGGTTACGGCGATTGTCGCCGTTTTATTTTTTGGAGGGTGGGGCGCGTTGATGTCCTACTTCATTGGCCGCATGCCCCGCCTGGGCGAAATTTCACCCTCCACCTGGTTTCTTATCCGGGCCATTCCAACAACCGTTGTCGCCCTGGGTGCAGGCGGGGCAGTGGTCTGGACGTCGTGGCTCATGTTGATGAACGCACGGGTTACCTCTATTCTCTCCATCGTTGTCTTCGCCATCTGGGGCGTGGTGATGTACTACTTTATCAGCCACATGCCGGAGTGATACGTATTGCATGTTCCGTTTGTGATTGTGGGATAAAGAATGACTTATGAGCAATGGCTGGCTTCCGTACCTCAAGAATTGACTAATGATCCACTTTTTTCAATTATTCCGGTTGAGCGCGGTTACAAATTGATGGAGGAGCGGCTGACCTACGATATTGATATCCGAACACTTCTTGATAATCCACCCATGCCGTAACTATGTCTTACGGAACACACAATACGCAACACGTTTCGTATTTCTTGCTTATTTTTCTCATTCTTCTGTCTTGCACCCTCGCTCCTACTCCGGCTTCCCGCCCCCCTGACTCCCTTTATGTTTTCGACGTTAGCGATCTGCATCTCAACCATTATGAGTACTGCCTGGCCTTAGCCGGTGAACCCAGCCCCTGCGCGGCGGATGGTCCGCCTCCACCCGGCAAATCCTATCAAGATTTATTGCGTGATTACGATACGCTTGTTTTTCTGGCGACGCTGCAAGGCGTGGTCAATCGCGATCAGCCCCGGCTCTACCTTATCCACGACCATCAGCGCCTGGAAACGCCGGGTGTTGACGCTTTCTGGCTGGAGAAATATCGGGAAGTAGGCCAACCTTATGGCTGGCTGCGCAGGACGAAAATTATCAGATTGGACAGCCTGGCCGAGGTATTGGCTACCTTTGCCGGTGATGTGGCGGGCATTGTGATGTGGGACCCGGCCGTTCCGGCGACACTCAACGTGGCGACAACCATGGCCGGAGTAGAAAATCTGGCCGTGCTGCGGGCCGGCAGCGAGATCGAGCCGGAGGTCTTGGACCGGCTTGAAGTCAAACAATCGCTGGTAGGGTTGTTTGTGCCCGGCGCAGCAACTCTGCCTGACAGCGTCACACCCTCTTCCGGCTCCCCCAAAACGGACGCCTATCTGTGGGCTAAAGAAAAGTACGTGGATTCGGGCCGAGCTAACCCGCTTTTTTTAGCCTACCTTGAAGATGGCTGGCCAGCCGCACGTTATACTCAAAACCGGATGACCCGCGGCGGGGTCTATGCCCTGGAGCGGGATTACATCGTCCAGCAGCGCGGTTTTGCCTTTGATCTCTCACCCTGGGCCGATGAAGCGCCTAATGACGACCCCAACCAACCCCTCGGCGTTGATGCCGCAACCCTCAAAACAATTGTCGAGGCGGCAGAGGCGCAGGCCGGTGGGCAGTTGATTAAAGTGTGGGGCTTTATTCCCTGGTATGAAAAGTATGCTACAGAGCCGGGGGTTGGCTCAACGCAGCACACCCCCATCGAGGGCGAGTGGGAGAGCACCTGGCTTTTTTCTCAACACGGAGCCTATTTGCAGGGCGGCGGCGGCGATGTATTTGGCCTGGCTATGGCCAATGTGTCGGTGCATAAATTTGGGCCGCGCCCCGCCTTGCGCACGCCCCCGGACTCTCCCCCGGTTTCAGCCCTGGTGGAAAAAGGTTACCTGACCACGCAGGGTCGTGTGGCTCCAGGCCAGACCTTTGTGTTGTTCTACGCGGGTGATTACGATCTGGCCCATCCGACCCAAATACTCCTGGCCAACTATGCCACCTCACCCTGGCTGGATTCGCGGCGAGGCCAGATCCCGCTTGCCTGGGGTCTCAATCCGGCCCTGGTCGAGGATATTCCTGGCATCATCACTTACCTGTATGCAACCCAAAGCCGGCAGGATTACTTTGTGGCCGCCAACAGCGGTGCGGGCTATCTCAACCCCGATGCGCTGTCAGATTTTGGTCTGCTGCGCTGGCTGGGGCGCAGCCGGGAATTTTACCGGAAGTACGGTTACGATGCGCAGGGTTTTTTGCTCAACGGCAACGGCGCGGCCATGTCGCAGCTCCGGCTGGATGCCTTTACTTTTTTGACCCCGGCCGGCATCCTCACGCCTGATTACGAGATTGATGAACCCTGGCCCCGTTTGCAGCTTGGTACGCCGCTCTCGGCTGTTGCTACCGAAACCCTGGCCGGCACGCCCGATGTGGCGGCTCAAGCTGTTCACTCAGCCTATCAGCGGGTCGTCCGGGAGCAGCAGCGCCCGCCTTTTCTGGCTTTTCGCTCCTCCTTCCAGTCAGCCACATTTTTGTGGGCTGTGCGGGACCGGATGGAGGCCCAGGATGAGGCGGGGCAGATTATGGCAAGTCATGGTGAGGTGTTGCATCCGAATTATAGGGTGGTAGATCCCTACACGTTTTTCTTCTTGCTGGAGAGATGGTTGGAGTGAGATTGACCACGCTCAAATTGCGACCTATAATATAGCTAATTAGTTAGCTAAATGGAGAGTGATATGGCTAATATTTGGCGTGTGTCGGCGACAGAAGTCAAAAATTCTTGGGGACGAGTGGTACAGCGGGTGCTGCAACGCCGCGAACCCGCTTTGGTAGAAAGCAAGGGTGTGGCGACAGTAGTGATTCTGCCTGCCGACGAGTATGAGCGGCTGGTCGCTGCCCAAGAGGCTGAAAAACGGAGGCAACGACAATTAGCCTTGCTGGATCAAGCGGAGCAGTTTGCTAAAGAAGTGGCTCATCGCTATACGGGCCAGTCTTTGCCTGATTCAATTGAAATCATCCGTGAAATGAGAGAAGAGCGCGATGGCGAACTCATGGGTTTGCGTTGATGCCAATCTTGTTGTTAAGTTGGTGGTGGAGGAAGCTTACAGTTCTGAGACCCGCACTTTATGGCGAGGCTGGCAAAATGAGGGACGCGAGGTTGTTGCGCCATCCTTATTAAGATTTGAAGTGACTTCTGTACTGCGCAAGCATGTTGTTCGTGGGCTACGGACTGCGGCTGAAAGCCGGCAGGCGCTTGAATTGGCCCTGGCTTTTGAAATCCAGTATATCGAGCCGGCCAATTTTCATTTGCAGGCTTTTGAGTTAGCTGATCGTCTGGGGCGTCCGGCTGCTTATGACGCTCACTACTTGGCGGTAGCTGAGTATCTGGCATGTGATCTTTGGACCGCGGATGAACGATTAGTTAATGCTGTCCGGTCTATGCTGCCGTGGGTCAAGTGGGTGGGGGGATGACCTAAAATCGTGTTCTTATACTGTGTTTTGCTCAATATTGTCGCTGCCAATCTCAATAAATAGCTATACTGTGATCGCTACATCGTCTCTTCGTGTAAAATCCTGGATGATTTGATCGAGTTGAATGAGCGTGTTGAGGTCTTCCCGTTCATCCTGAGTGGTATAAATGAGCAGGCCGCCATCACTGAAGAGCATCGTACTCAGCCCCTCATTGGTGATGGATAACTCAATCACGACTGAGGTCAGCTTCCCGGTTGTTCGGGAACGCTCCCACTCCTCGGCTTCGGCCACACCCCCGCCAAAGATGCCGGCTATACGGACATCCTGAATCTTGAGATTGCCGAACCAGCCGCCTTTCACTTTCCGCTCGATTTCCCGGCCTAGTTGGTTTAGGTCAATCTCGCGCTTGTAAGCGTGAAACTGGGGAATTGACCGGGCGAGCTGCTTCAGAAATTGATCGCTAAAGCGAGTGCCTTTGAAGTAGATATGGGGACTTGTTGGATCACGATAGGCCATCATTTCCTCGATGGTAATCAACCTGTCGTGAACCAGACCCTGGTGCCTGAAGAGTTGCAGCCTCAGAACTTCGTGTTGGACCTTGTATTTTAAGAACTGGGGATGTTCGCTTTCGCCCAGGAGTCGGAGCCGGCTGTGGACCTGGTCATCCTGCGGCTCATCCGGAAAACGAATGCCTAGCTGGTGAGTGGTATGAATTTCCTCGCCAACCGTTAGCTCAGGAAAGCCTTCAACGCGATAACGCTTATAGCTGCGGGCCATACTTCAATTTTAAGCCTTTGCCTTCACCAGCCGGTACACCTCGCCCGGCTCAGCGTGGCGACCCAGCCCCTTTTTGGAGAAAATCAAGTCGCCGTTGACGGTAATCTCAAATTTACCGCCGCTGCCGGGAATCAGGGTCAGCGACTCAATTTGCGCCTCAAGCTCCGGGTCATCCAGCAGTTCATTCAGCAGGCTCACGGCCCGTGGGGTGTAACTTCAAACCCGGCAGTATTCAATGGTGATGGTTAGCATGGATTTATCCTTTTTGCGTAACTGGTCGGCCAGGTGACTGGCACTTCAATCGGATAAAGAAAAGTGCCAGTCACCTGAGTAGTTTATGAGCGGGCTGGGCGGCGGCGCTTGGGTTGAGGGGTGGGGTGGGTGTAAGGATTGGTGGCTAACTCCGGCCGGCGGCGGCGATAAATCATCAAGCCAACGCCAACCAGGATTAGAACAGCGCCGACAATCTGCGCCGTCGGAACAGCGGCAATCGTCCATGCGTCGGGGCGTAAGAATTCAACGAGAATCCGACCAATGGAATACCAGATAAGATACAGCGACGTAAGATCGCCATCCAGCAATTTGCTGGCGTATTTGCGGGCTACCCACATCAGGATGCCGAAACCAAGCAGATTCCAAAGGGACTCGTAAAGGAAAACAGGATGAAAGGTGGTTGTCGCCAGGGGATAGGCGGTCAAATCATTGTAGGGGGGAATACGCTGGTTGGCGTTGGTAATGGTAATACCCCAGGGTAAATCGGTCGGCGGGCCATAAAGCTCCTGGTTAAAGAAATTGCCCCAGCGACCAATTGCCTGGGCCAGGAGCATGCCGGGGGCGATATTATCCAGCCAGCGCCAAAAATTTAATCTGTGGCGGCGGGTATAGATAAAAACAGCCAGCATCCCGCCCAACAGCGCGCCGTAAATACCGATCCCGCCTTCCCAAATCATTAAGGCACTGGGAAAAGGGATAGCCGCACCAAAGAGGGTAACGGTGGTAAAAGGCTGCTCGATAAAGTAATAACTAAAGCCCCGGCTGCCTCCCGCCGGGGAGGAAAGCACGTGATACAGGCGAGCGCCAATAATGCCCAAAATCAAACACCAAATCAAGAGATTCCAGGCGTGTTCGGGGTTTTCTTTTTTACGTTGGGCCTCTAATGAGGTAATATAGGCTGCACTCAGAGCGCCAGCCACAATCAATAGGCCGTACCAGCGAATAATGAAGGGGCCTGCTTGAAATAAAATGGGGTCAGCCGGGGATTGCATATCTTCTCCTCTTAAAACATAGAAAGTGCGGCTATTATAGCACAGTGTGAAGTATAATCAATAAATTTGGCATAGGCCAGCAGACTAAAGAAGCACCGGTTTTCGAGTTGATTGAAAAATTCGCTGCTGTCCTGGCCCAAAATGTGGTATAATAGCATGAGTTTAATTCCGGTGAAAAAGATAAGTTAGATGCCCACTTTAAATTCATCGAAACTCAATTTATTGAATGAGTTTGCCCAACAGTGGCGCGAAGTTGTCGCGAGCGACCTTTTAGTGCTTTCGCTTGAAGGGGAGGTGCTAACTTATAATAATGGTACCCCCCAGATTAATTGGCGTGACATTCTCCAGCGAGCTTCACCTGACCAGCCTGCCCTTCTGACCGAAGCCAATCAAAGGCTGCTGGCCGTGCCTCTATTAGATGGACAGGATCTCTTGGGCTACCTTTTGGCCTTTGATGTGGAAGAGACTGATGCTTCGCTGCTTAGCTGGGGGGCAAAAAACCTGGTCGCTCGCCTGGTGAATGAGGAAGCGCTGCAAGGGATGACCGACGAATTGATTGGGGCCTGGGACCAGCTTGAATTAATTTACCGGGTGACCCAAAACCTGGCGCTCACCCCGGATTTATTGGCAACGCTTAAATCAATTCTTCAAGAAATCCAGAAGGTGGTCAACACCGAGAATAGCTTTGTGCTGCTGCAACGGCTTGACTCATTCGATTGTGTGACCGGCGGCGACTACCAGATTGAGCCGTACCTGTGCCGGGAGTCTTTGCTGAGTACTCTGGCTCGGACCAACCGGGTGGTTCTGGCCAACGAGACCGCTGTCTGCCGGCAATTCTGGCCCGAAGCGCCGGCTTCAGTGGAAACCCTCCTGGCTACCTCTTTGATTATCACCGACGAGAATTGCCAGGCCGCGCTCGGCTTGATCAACAAGGCCAATAAAAATTTTACGGCTGGAGATGTCAAATTGCTGGCGGCCCTGGCCCAGCAAGTTGGCTCCATTATTAAGAATTTCCTGGTGCACCAGCGGCTTATTGTAGAAGAACGATTGAGCCGCGAGTTAGAAATTGCGGCCGAGATTCAAGAGAGCCTTTTGCCTACCAAGCTGCCCCAAATGGGCGGGCTGTCCATTGCCGTCGTCTCCATCCCGGCCTCAGAAGTGGGCGGCGATTTTTACGATTTTATCACCGTCAGCGACCGCCAACTCACCCTCATCATCGGCGATGTGGCCGGAAAGGGTATTCCCGCGGCAATGCTAACCTCGGTGACCCGGACGATGCTGCGGGTCGAAGCCATGCGCGGCGATCTGCCGCACAGCATTATTCACCAGGCTAACAACGTGCTATATCAGGATTTGAGCCGGGCCGACTCTTTTGTTACCGCTTTTGTGGCCACCATTGATGCCGCCGCCGGCACCCTCAGCTATGCCAGCGCCGGGCATACCCCGGCTATTCTCTGGCGAGCTGAAACTCAAACAACGGAACAATTAAAAGCTACCTCCCCTCCGATTGGTATTTTTTATCGGGGCGAGTCAACCCGGACGGTTACCTTGAATCCTGGGGATACCCTTCTCTTTTACACAGACGGCATTACCGAGGCCGAGTCGCCGGCAGGGGAGCTGTTTGGATTGAGCCGGTTGATCCAGATAGTCGAAGCCAATGCCAACGAGTCGCCGGAGAAACTGCAACAACAAATTCAAACTGAAATCACTCAATTCCGTCAAGACTCCCTGGGGCGGGATGACGCTACGCTTTTGGTGGTCAAAATGTTACCCCAGATGGACGGGGTAGCGCCCAAGATAAATCCAGTAGTTATTAAAACGGTAGATTTTGCCTATCCAGCGGATACAAAGTATCTCGTCGAAATTTCTAATGAGATTACGAGTACCTGCCGCCAGTTACCCGCTTTGCCGTCCGGCTCCAAGGCCAACGATTTTATCTACCTGATCGAATTGGCAATTTCCGAAATTTGCACCAATATCATTCAGCACGCTTATGGCGGCAAAAAGGGTGAGATAACCGGCCGGATTACCTTGTTGCAGCATGGCGTCTATCTTGATTTCTATGATACCGGCGCCAGTTTTGACCCGTCTACTATCCCCGAACCCAACGCCAATCCTCATCAATTGATTGAAGGCGGTTACGGTTTACATATTGTCCGGCAGATTATGGATGTTGTCACGTATAACCGCCACCCCGAGCGTGGTAATCACTGGCATCTGGAAAAATTTGTGCTGTCGCCCTGAGAATGGCGATTTAATAAGTTGACCGGTAATCTGGTTTTCATGCTTCATGTCGGTTGGGAACTGGATTGCTCAAGTAGAGTTACTTTTGAATTCTGAGCTAATACTTGACATACCTACTGTAAATTGCGTTCTAATTCTTTAGCGATTAAAATAGAGAAGATTCAAACGTTGGCAACTGGTGTTCAACAAAGGTTGAACATCGGTCGCTGAAGGTTGAATACTCACCATAATTATTCGTATTTATCAGGAGTAGATCTATGGAAATTACTTACAAATCCGCATCCCCTACACTGAGTGTCGTCTCGTTGAATGGAGCGCTGAATGCACGTTCGGCTGAGGAAGCCAAGCAAGCTTTTAGAAACTTGGTTGAAAAAGGGGTGACCACGGTGGTTGTTGATCTGCAAGAAGTTCCCTTCATTGACAGTTCTGGGTTGGCGGCGTTGGTATCTGGACTCAAAACACTGGGTGGTGAAGCTTCTAACTTAAAGTTAGCTGCCCCCCAATCGCAAGCCCGCCTGCTCTTTGAGTTAACCATGTTTGACAGGGTTTTTGAAATACATGATAGCGTGGACGACGCCCTGAACAGCCTACAGTAAAGGCGAAAGGCAAGCCTGAGATGGAAGTATCGCCCCAAGTCCTTGAGCGGGATATAGTTATTGTTTATCTCAAGGGTAGACTTGATGCCGCCAGCAGCTCAAACGTTAAAGCTGCTCTAAAAGACCTGATTGAAAATGACCGGCTCAAGATTATTGTTGACCTGCAAGAGGTGCCCTTTATTGATAGTTCAGGGTTAGCTGCCTTGGTATCCGGCCTGCGCATGGCGCGTGAAAAGGGAGGCAACATTGTGCTGAGCAGGGTTCAAGCCCAGGCTCAAACCGTTTTTCGCCTCACGATGCTGGATCGGGTTTTTACTATCCACCCGACCCCTGAAGACGCTCAACAGAGTTTACTCTAAATCTGGTTGTATAGTGTGCCAATTACCGTTCTGATTATTGATGATGCCGTCCACATTCGCCGTTTAGTTGCCCGGATGCTCGACCAGGCGGGATTTCATACCCTGGAAGCTGCCGATGGTTTGCAGGGTTTACGCATTCTTAAAGAAAGAAAGCCGGATGTGGTAACATGTGATATTTCAATGCCCCTGATGGATGGGCATGAATTTCTGATGGTGGCTAAAAGGGATCCCCAAACCCGGCATATCCCCATTATTGTGGTGACAGCCTTGGGCCAGGAAGAGGAAGCAGCCAGAGCAACGGCAATGGGCGCCAGCGCCTATCTGACCAAGCCCTTTAGCTCCAGCCATTTAATTGAAACGATTTTCGACCAGGTTAAAGAGTATCCCAGAGAAAGTTACGGGTAAAAGAAACAACGCAAACGATAAAGCGGAGCCAAGATACCCGGCTCCGCTTTTCTGTTTTATCGCGCCAGTTGTTTATCCTCAATACACCAACGACCCCATTTGATCGAGCGCCCTTGTTACGAGTTCCGCATTCAGTGAGGAGCATACAACCCTGCGGCGTGACCAACGCCTAAAAACCCCGCGCTGATCATAACCGATCGAATTACTGCTTCACCAAACAGCCGGGGAGAAGTCAATCCCTGCGCAGTGATTTGCTGCTTTAAAGCCAGCATCATTAGAGTGATCAAAGCAATTAACTCGCTCCCTCTGCCAGTCCAAATCCGAGTTTGCCGTTTCATCATGGCCTCGGCCGCATGTCTGCCCTGGCTTTGACGCTGACTTTCAATGTAGCGCCGCAACTGCGTGACTACAATCCTGGCATCTGTCCCTGCCCCCCGCAGCGTTGCCGAAGCCGCGTTGCGCTGTCTCGGCAGGCCGACGTAATACAGCCCCGGCACGGTTGTACTGGTGCCCTGGCGTTGCAGGGCGCGCCCGGCCTGGTCCAATGCGCCCAGTTCGGCTAAATAGGGCAGGTGCGGCTGATAGCCGGTCGCAAAGAGGACGGTATCCACTTTTTCATGGCGACCATCACCCCAGATAAGACCATCCTCGGTGAAGCGCTCGAACACGGGCCGCTGGTCAGGCTGCCCTGAGGCAATGGCGGTGCGATAGGTTCCGGCATCGAAGACTGGCATGCTCTGATTGTCCAACCACTGCGCTCGATCAAGGCCGGTCAGATTTAACCAAAAGTGAATATCCTTTCCGAGTAGCCGTTGGGGCAGATAGCGAATCGGGTGGCGGGTAGCCAGAGTAACTCGCGCCACCCGGGCCAACTCTACCCCAATTTGCACACCGGCGTTACCCCCCCCGACAACCACGATTCGCTGCCGGCGAAACGGTTCTGGCCGGCGATACTCAGCCGCGTGGAGGAGTTGGCCGCGATAGTCGGCCTGGCCGGGGAAGTTTGGGATATACGGCTGCCCGAAAAAGCCCGTAGCAGCAACAATCGTCCTGGCCCTGTAGCAGCCTTTATCGCCGGTTATCACCCGAAAGAACCGGCCCGAACGCTCCACCTTGCTCACGCGTGTTCCCGTTACAATCGGCAAAGCAAAATGGGCGGCATAGCTGCGTAGATAAGCGACTGCCTCTTCTCGCCGGGGATAGCGGTCCGCTTGACCGGGAAAAGGCAGGCCGGGCAGGGATGAATAACGCGCGGGCGAATTGAGCGATAAGCTGTCGTAGAAATGGGGCCAGGAACCGCCCGGCTGGTCACTGGCTTCGAGGATCAGAAAACGCAGTCCCGCCTTTTGCAGATAGTAGCCTGCGGCCAATCCGGCCTGGCCACCGCCGATGACAATTGTATCGTAAATCATGCTCATAGGTCCTCTTCCAACAGATGGTTAGGCAGGTTCAAACCCGCCGGCTTCAAGAGATAAAATGGACATATATTCATGCAAACCGGCCAGTTGAAACAGTTCAGCGTGAAACGGATGTAATCCATAAGCTATCAAAGTGTGGGAGCTTTGCCGTGCCCGCGCCAGCAGGCTGATAAGCAGGGCAATGCCGCCGCTGTTGAGGTAATTCACCCCGGCAAAATTAAAGTAGATAACGCCGAAGTTCTGGCTTTCCAGGGCTGTATAAGCCGCGTTAAGCGCCTCTGCGGCTTGAGCAGTCAGATCACCGCCCAAATTAATGGTCGCCCGACCGGCATGCTGATGTTCGACGGTTTCAAAATGTTGTATGGTCATTCTTTCCCCCTTCCAATGCGATACTGAGTTGCTGCAAAATGCCCAGGATGTCTATCTCCTGCCATAAGTCGGCAATCTTGCCCTCGGCCAGGCGGAAGATGTCAATCCCTTTCAGGGTAATCCGCTGGCCGGTCGCCGGGATACCCATGAACTCGCCGGTGTGCCTGCCCGTGCTTGACCAGCGGACCGCCATCTTGTCTCCACTACTGATCACCTCGTGAGTTTTGAGCGGCGTGGTCTCGCTAAAGCTGGCCGCCAGCATGCCGACAAATTTTTTGTAACCGGCCCGGCCGTTCAGACAAGACGGCAGGTCATGACCGACAAAGTCTTCGGCTAAATGTTGGTCAATCGCCGTGATATTCATTTTTCCAACAGTAAAGACTTCATCATAGAAATGCCGGATAAGGGCCTCATTTTTTTCTGACATCGTCACCTCCTCGTGTATAATGTGAGGGTCTGTTCATCATCTTAATAAGCAGTATAAATATTGAGCGTGGAAAAAACGTGGAAAAAAGCGTGGAAAAGAAAGTAGGGGGGAAAACCAATCGGCTGCGCCTGGACTGGCTGGGTACACCGCTCATTAGCTATGCGGATCAACCTGTCACGTTTCGTACCCGCAAAGCTTTAGCCTTACTCATCTACTTGACCGCCGAAGCCGGTCCCCATAGCCGCGAGAAGCTGACTGCCCTCTTTTGGCCGGAGAGCGACACGTCCAGGGGACGGGGAATGCTGCGCACGACCCTGGCCCATCTGCGCGAGGTCATGGATACCTTCGCTACGGTCTACCTCCTGGTAGAGCCGCAGACCCTCGGCTTTGATTTCCAGAGCAATTTTGAGCTTGATCTGCACACGCTTCAGGCGGCCCTGGCGATGACTCAGCGGCAGCCCAGCCCGGCGGAACGAAAGGAAGCCATTAGCCAGCTTCAAACGGCTGCCGGCCACTATCGGGGTGATTTCCTGGAGGGATTCTCCCTGGCAGATACGCCTACCTTCGACGACTGGGTCAGCTTGCAGCGGGAAGTCTGGCATAATCGGATGAATCTGATCTTTGACGCCCTCTCCCAATGGCAATTTGAACATGGTGATCTGCCGGGCGGGATTGAAACGGCGACGCGCTGGAAGGTCCATGATCCCTATGGCGAGGCCGCCCCGCAGCGCCTCATGCAGCTTTATTTTGCCGATGGGAATCGCAGTGCTGCCCTCCAGGTCTATGAGACTTACAGCCAGATGCTGTCCGCTGAATTCGGAGCCAAACCTGCCCCGGAAATCGAGCATCTGGCGGCCCGGATTCGGACCAGAGTACAGCCCCGGCGGCTCCCCGAACATGGTCCGCCGGCCCTACTTTCCCTTGATATTAGCTTTGTGGGCCGCGCCGAGGAATTCAAGCGCCTGCTGACCGCTTACCACCTGGCCAGCAGTGGGCAAGCCCAGGTGGTGATTTTGGCCGGGGAGGCGGGTATCGGTAAGACTCGTCTGGCGACAGAGTTTCTGCACTGGGCAGCAGCGCAGGGCACCGATGTGTTGGCAGGCCGCGCCTTTGAGACGGGTGGCGAGTTGCCCTATCAGCCCCTGGCTCAACTCCTGCGCCACCGACTGGACCAGGAAAGAGACCCGGCTGATCTCCTCTCCGAGACCTGGTTAGCCGAGTTGAGCCGGCTCTTGCCTGAACTGCGGGATCGTTATCCTGACTTACCTCCACTCCAGCCGGATGAAGGCACCGCTCGAGGCCGCCTGTTAGAAGCCATCACCCGCTTGGGACGGGCACTGGCCGAGCGGGCGCCGCTGCTGTTCTTTATTGACGATATTCAGTGGGCCGATACCGCTTCGCTGGATGCTTTGCACTACGCCGTGTCGAGATGGATAGAGGACAAGTCTCCTGTTTTGGTGCTCCTTTGTGCTCGTGACACCTTACTAGTGGCCAAAACTGACACCCCGTATTGGCTCACCGGCCTCAAAGCGAAAGTGGCCGTCACCCAACTGGCGCTGGCCCCCTTGACCGGCGAAGATACCCTGGCTCTGGTCGCCTCGTTGGAGGCGGGACAAACAGGCGTCAGCCAAACCACCCAAGCCGCTGCTGAGGATAGGTCATCTGAAACTCACCCCCCGCCCAAATTCAAAGCCTTTGCGCAGGCCCTCTTTACCGAAACGGGCGGGCAGCCGCTTTACTTGGTCGAGACGATCAAAGCCCTGCTTGAACAGAAGGTCTTGATCCCCTACCACACGACCGAGGGCGTCCAGCGCCTGCAGTGGAGTACGCTGGCCGGCGAAGCCAGCGGACGTTTCCCACTGCCCCGGATCATCCCTACTGGTATTCGCGAGGCAATTTTGGACCGGCTGTCCCGGCTGACTCCCGCAGCGGCTGCCATGCTCACCGCTGCCGCCGTGCTGGGGCAGGCCGCCAGCTTCAGGCAGCTTGCCGAGATGTCCGGGATAGATGAAATGGCAGGCTTGGATGCACTCGAAGAATTAATCGCCAAACGTCTGCTGCTTGACACAAATGAGGCCGACCAGCCTTACCTGGTTGCCCATGATCGAATTCGTGATGTGGTTTATGCAGAAACCAGCGCTGCCCGCAAACAGGTGCTTCACCGCCGCGCGGTGGCGACGCTCCAGGGGACAGACCCAGCTCGCCTGGCTTATCATGCGCTGGCGGCAGGGATGAATGAGGAGGCTTTTCACTACAGCCTGGCTGCCGGCGATATGGCGCTCCACCTTTTTGCGGCCAGTGAAGCTGTGACTCACTATGAGACTGCCCGCAAGTTAATGGCCGCCGGTCCCCCGCCCCAGGTTGACATCGCCGTTTGCCAGCATCTATACACCAGCTTGGGCCGGGCGCTTGAACTGGATGCTCAATTTGAGCAAGCATGGGCTGTCTATGAAGAAATGGAGGCCGTCGCCCGGCAGCGGAATGCGCCAGCCGTACGGCTGGCCGCCCTGATGGTCCAGGCCACGCTTCGGTCTATACCCTCTCAATCATTTAATCCAAGCGAGGGGGAAGTCCTGGCAGAACAAGCCTTGATTCTGGCCCGCGAATTGGGTGACTCGGCGGCTGAGGTAAAAATCTTATGGAATCTGTTGAATCTCTACCGTCCCTCCAGCAAAATAGCGCAAGCCATCGCTTGTGGCGAGCAAGCCCTGGCCTTGGCCCGTGAGCTTAACTTACGGGAACAGATGGCTTTCATCTTGAACGATTTGGCGCTACCCTATTGGTTCAGTGGCCGCCTGGACCGGGCCCGCGAGTCCTTGCGTGAGGCTAGTGACTTATGGCGAGAATTGGACAACTTGCCGATGCTGACCGACAGCCTGTCCGGGTTGGCTGGCCTGGCCGTTGATACGGGCGACTATGAGCTGGCCCTGACTTACTCCGAGGAAGCCTTCCAAATCAGCCAGGCTATCGCTAATTTATGGGGACAGTCTTACAGTAAGCTTTCGGTCGGTTACATCTATTGGGATCGCGGCCAACCGGATCAAGCCATTGCCGTCATGCAGGAATGTCTGCGTCTGGGTGACTTGGCTAACTACCTCACCCCCCAGGTTGGCGTACGCGCCGACCTGGCGGCTGTCTACGGGGGTCTGGGCGCTATTGAACGCGGCCTCGAAACAGCCCGCCAAGCCCTCACCATCGCCGAAACCCAAATGCCAAACTTTCGGCCTTACGTCCTGAGCAAACTGGCTCAGCTCTATTTCTGGCAAGACAATCTTAGCGAGGCTGAAGCTGTTGTTGAGCAGGGAAAAACAGATCCTAACCGGGAAATCCTTCCTTACTATTTCCAACCTGTTATCCTCACCGAGGTTGAATTGGCGCTAAAGCGAGGCCGCTATGAGCATGGGTTGGCTTTGGCTGATGACTTACTGGCGGCCCTAAATCAACTTGGCCTGCGGATATTTATTCCAGAGGCGCTCTATCTGCGAGGACAAACCTTAGTGGCTATGGGGCAAACTGAGGCAGCCCGTGAGACCCTGTTGCAAGCCCAGGCTGAAGCCGAAGCTATGGGTTCGCGCCGGATGCTGTGGCAAATCCTGTTGGCCCTCAGCCAGCTTGAAACAGACCCGGCTGAAGTCAAACAGTGGCGCCGGCAGGCCCAGGAAATTGTGACCTCTATCGCCGCTAATGTCAGTGATCCTGACCTGCGGACTTCATTTCTCAAATTGCCCCAGGTTCAGGAGGTGCTCGGCAGATCAGGCGAGCAAGCCGCGTAAATTATCCAGACTCATCCGCAAACTCTCAAACGGGTCGCCCGGACATGCATCTTGCTCTACCAGATACCACTCCCACCGCCAGGTAGTAATCTATCTCACGGGCTAAATTTTGGCGCAAATCGGCCAGCGGCACATGGGCGCTGATACCTTTCAAGCCCAGTTCGTTAAGGGTTTGGGACAATTCAGCGGCCGTTAGTCCAAAAGTTCCGGCCAGTTCGATGCCGACATAACCCAGTTCGGCCACTCGCCGCAGCGCGCCGTGTAAATCTTGAGCCGCGGCCTGGCGCACGGTATACATTTGAGCTATAAGGGGTATTTGAGCCATCCTATCTCCTGTTTCATAAAAAACAGGCCCTACATTATGTAGGGCCTGTTTGATTTTCTAAGATCACCTTATCTTATCTCGCCAGCCGCCTGTCGAACGGTTTGCCGTCGGCGGCCCGTTCTAAATCACCGGGGCTGAGAGGGTTTCGGTTTGCTCTTTATTGCCGGCTTGCAAGATTTTGAACACAATCTTGCCATCTTCGACGTCTGCCTGAACCGTATCGCCCAGGGAAAAATCACCGGCCAAAATGCCCTCAGACAGGGCATCTTCAACTTTGGCCTGGATAACCCGGCGCAGCGGCCGCGCTCCAAAGTCGGGATCATAGCCTTCTTCGGCAATCAGCCGTTTGACGGCGTCGGTGACCTCCAGGTTCAATTCTTGTTCCTTCAACCGTTCTTGCACAAGATTGAGCAGCAGGTCAACAATTTGGGTGATCTCTTCGCGGCTCAAGGCACGGAAGATGATGGTTCCATCCAGCCGGTTGCGGAACTCGGGCCGGAACATACGCTCCATCTCGCTGACAACTTTTTTGCGCATCTTTTGATAGGCGCTGTCTTCCGTTACCTGATCCTCCCTTTTAACCCCAAAGCCCAGGCTGGTTTCACGTTTAATCAAATCTGCGCCAACATTGGAGGTCAAGATCAGGATGGTGTTGCGGAAGTTGACCTTTTTGCCTTTGGCGTCACTCAGGTTGCCGTCTTCCATGATTTGCAGCAACGTGTTAAATGCCTCCGGGTGCGCCTTTTCAATCTCGTCAAACAAGATGACGCTGTAGGGCCGGCGACGGACTGCCTCGGTGAGCTGGCCGCCTTCCTCGTATCCGACATAGCCGGGCGGCGAACCGACCAGGCGGGCCACGTTGTGCCGTTCCATAAACTCGCTCATATCGAGCTTAATCAGCGCATCTTCACTGCCGAACATAAATTCAGCCAGGGCTTTCGCCAGCTCCGTTTTACCGACACCGGTCGGCCCCAGGAAGATAAAGGTGCCGATGGGTCGTTTGGGGTCCTTGAGGCCGGCGCGGGCGCGGCGGACCGCTTTAGAAATGGCTTCGATGGCTTCATTTTGTCCCACGACACGCTTGTGCAGGGCGGCTTCCATTTGCAGCAGCCGCTCTTTCTCCTCGGTTGCCAGGCGGCGCACCGGGATGCCGGTCCACATGGAAACGACCTCGGCAATGTCTTCTTCCATCACCTTCGGTTTTTCCAGGGTGGGTTCTTCAAAATCAAGGTCAAGGTCGTCCAGGGAGTCGGTTAAATCCTCCGTACCTCGGATCCGCATCACGTCGTCAAAGCGCGACGGCTCGCGATCAGAGGGCAGATCGCGCATCTCGACAACCTTGTCCGTCAGTTCTGAAGCGAAAGGTATCTTGTAAAGGCGCACCCGGGCCGAGGCTTCATCAATCAAGTCAATGGCCTTATCCGGCATAAATCGGTCGGGGACATAGCGAGCCGCCAGGTGAGCTGCGGCAAAGAGCGCTTCGTCGGTAATTTCCAGGTTATGGTGCGCTTCGTAGCGGCTGCGGATGCCTTTGAGGATTTCGATGGTTTCCTCGATGGTCGGCTCATCCACCATGACCGATTGGAAGCGGCGTTCCAGGGCAGCGTCGCCTTCGATATTTTTGCGATACTCGTCCAGGGTCGTCGCGCCGATACACTGCAACTCGCCGCGGGCCAGGGCCGGCTTGAGAATATTGGCGGCGTCCACCGAGCTGCCGGCAGAGCCAGCGCCAACCAGCATGTGCAGTTCGTCAATAAACAGGATCGCGCCCGACTCTTTGATTTCCTCGATGACTCGCTTCAGCCGCTCCTCAAACTGGCCGCGATACATTGTCCCGGCTACCAGCGAGCCGACATCGAGCATAACCACGCGCTTGCCCAGAAGGGTATCCGGCGCCTGGTTATTGACAATGCGCTGGGCCAAACCTTCCACGATGGCAGTCTTACCAACCCCAGGCTCGCCGATGAGCGCCGGGTTATTTTTTGTTCGCCGCGAGAGAATTTGAATCACTCGCTCAATTTCATTTTGACGACCCACAACCGGGTCCAGCTTACCGGCTTCCGCTTGCGCGGTCAGGTCGGTGCCAAGCTGATCAACCAGGGGCGTGCCTTTAGATTCGCGGTTGGGCGTTGAGGTGGCAGATTGGGCGGAACTTTCCATCATCACCCGCGCCGTTTGCGAGCGAACTTTATCCAGGCCCACGCCCAGACCCTTGAGCACATCTACCGCCACACCTTCACCCGCTCGAACCAGGCCGAGCAGGAGGTGTTCGGTGCCGATGTAATGATGGCCCAGCCGCCGCGCTTCATCCACGGCCAGCTCAATCACCCGTTTGGTGCGGGGGGTCAGGCTCAACTTGCCGTACATTGCTCGCTGGCCCCGGCCTACGGTGCGTTCTACCCGCTCGCGGACCTGCTTGGGGTCAACGCCCAGGTCTCGGAGAACTCTCACTGCTACGCCATTTTCTTCACGAACCAGTCCTAACAGAAGGTGTTCCGTGCCGATGTAATTGTGATTGAGACGTTGAGCTTCTTCTTGGGCCAGGGTCAAAACTCGGCGTGCTCGTTTAGTAAAACGATCAAATTTGTCAGCCATGTAATTAATTCCTTAATGAGTCCTGCTTGAAACTTTGGTAATCCTATTAAATTATGACGAAAGCGATTTAGACAAATCGGGAAACAGAGCTTTTCCCGATTTTACGCCTCTATCGTTTCTTTGTCCTCTTCGGAGCCGGTTTCGCTTGTTTCGTCCGTCTTGGTCTCTTTATAATCAGACCAATTCTCTTTCTCTTCGACCTGTTTCATGCTCAGGCCCATACGCCGCCGGTCGGGGTCAATATGAATGATACGCACTTTAACGGCTTGACCTTCAGACACCACCTCCCGGGGATGGGTGATGTTTTTGTCTGAAAGTTCAGAGATGTGGATTAGACCTTCAATACGATCGTCAATACGAGCAAATGCACCAAAGTTAGTTAACTTGGTAATCACCGCATCTACGACCTGATTAATTTCATAGTAATCAAAAACCTGGCTCCAGGGTTCCGGTTGGAGACGTTTGAGGCTCAGGGCGACCCGCTGCTGGTCAAGATCTACACTCAAAATATAAACCTTGACCTCGTCGCCCGCTTTTAACACTTCACGCGGATGCGAAATGCGGGTCCAGGCCAACTCTGAGAGGTGGATCAGGCCATCTACCCCACCGATGTCTACAAATGCGCCGAAATCGGCCAGGCTGGTCACGCGCCCGGTACGAACGTCTCCTTCGGTCAGCTCGGTCATAAAACTCGCTTTGTTTTTGCGGGCTTCTTCGGCGGCGGCTCGTTCGGAAAGGATCAGCCGGTTGCGGTCACGATCAACCTCGATGATCTTTAGCAATAGTTTTTCGCCCATCAGTTGGTTCCAGCGTTCCGGCTTATTGGGGCCGCCGAACTGGGCATTCACCAACTGCGATCCGGGCACAAATCCACGGATCTGGCCAAAGTTCACAATCAACCCGCCCTTGTTGTTGCCAATGACGGTGCTTTCAACCGTTTCTCCGGCGGTAAAAAGCCGTTCTGCTTCTTCCCAGTCCTTTTCTACTCTGGCCTGGCTAAGCGACAGAATAATATGGGTCTCTTCCTGGTCATTTTCAACGCTGACGACATAGACAGGGATCGTGTCGCCGACTTTGATTTGATCCAACTCTTCGGGACTGAGGTTACTCAAATCCTTGGGATCTACCATACCTTCAGATTTTGCGCCCACGTCAACCAGGATTTCGCCTGGACGTTTACGCGCAACAACTCCTTTAACAATTTCGCCCGGTTTAACCACCCGGACCAAATTGTCCTCTTGGGCTAACAGATCTGCCATTGTCATCATGTTTTCATCATCTGAGCTAATCAAAATGCTCTCTCCCGGTGGAATTGCTCCTTGCCATACAAAAATATGCTACTTTTGCAGGCTTAAAGCATAAACACATTATACTTGGACTCTAAACAAAAATCAAACATTTTCATAGAGGTCAGTAATTCCAAAAATTATAGCGATAGGTCGGGGGGAGAGACAGATTGGAAGAAGTCTATTCAGGACAAAATAGCCGTATTTGAACTTGCCCCCCAAGCTGTGTGCAGTTTGACAAGCTCGTTCCCAAACTCAGTTTGGGAACGAGCTTGAAGGGTTAGCTTGCCGCCCTGATGGCAACGGCTTCGATTTCGACACCAGCGCCCATTGGCAGCGCGGCCACCTGTACCGTACTCCGGGCGGGCGGGTCGCTGGCAAAAAAGCTGCCGTAGACTTGGTTAATTGCCGCAAAATCGCCCAAATTGGTCACAAAAATAGTCGTTTTGACCACATGCGCCAGGCTGCTGCCGGCTGCCTCCAAAACGTTCGCCAGGTTTTGCATCACCTGTCGCGTTTGCTCTTCAATTCCACCTTCGATTAAGTTGCTCGTTCCCGGCACCAGCGGAATTTGTCCGGCCGTGTAGATCAAATCCCCTACCTTTACCCCTTGAGAATAAGGGCCAATCGCGACAGGAGCATTTTGAGTGGCAATGACTTCACGTTTTAAGGACATTTCCCCTCCATTTTTCAGACCCCAGAAGCCTTAACGACTTCTGGTATCTTTAGGAGTATTGTAGCATAGGGTCTGCCATGCGCCAAAAAGCAAAAATATCACCTCAACTCAATCCTTAAAAATATTATTTAAGTATTGACTTAATTAAGTGATTACTGTATAATGCGGCTATGGATAAATTTTCTGCCCTGGCTGATCCGACCCGACGCCTCATTCTGGAGATATTGGCCAGAAGCGGCCAATTATCGGCGACGGAAATAAGCGATCAATTTCAGGTCAGTCCCTCGGCTATTTCCCAGCATCTCAAAGTGTTGCGTGTGGCAAATTTGGTGCTGATGGAAAAACGAGCCCAGCAGCGGATCTATCAGATCAATCGGGAGACTATGGTTGAACTGGAAGCATGGGCCAAGCAATTAGCGCAGCAGTGGGATGAGCGTTTTGAGGTTCTGGATGAAGTCCTTGAGGCAGAAAAAAAGAAACTCTAAGAGCCTGTCTGAAAAGGTCAGGTAGCGGCCAGACGACGGATCATCAAGCGG
>JAHDWA010000065.1 GCA_023382535.1 Anaerolineae bacterium
TGGGCGGGCGGCCGGAAAATCAGCACCTGATTGTCGTTTACACCAAAGCCGACCAATTGGCCCAACGTTTTGCCCCACGTTGGACTGACCTGACGTCCTACTTGGTTGGAGGCTCGGTCGAGGACCTGGCCAAGCCAGACGGATACATGGAGCGCATGCAGCGCATATCTGACCGGCTGCTGGCCTTTACCGAGCAGGAGTTACAGGCGCACGAGTTTATGAATGCAGCCGAGGCAAATTTCAAGAGTATTAGCTTTTCGATCATCTCGGCCCTGGGCACGGAACCCCAGGAGGGCCGGCTGGCCGTCGCCATTGTGCCGCGCCGCATCCTCGATCCTTTACTGTGGGTCATGGAAAAATCATTCTCCGGCTCGGAGCGACTCCTCCACCGCTGGATGAATTGGTTGGCCGGTGGAAACGATTAATTCCTACGGATTTTGAAAAGATGTTTGGCCGGATTGAGTTGGAGGGGGTTAATCTATGAGTGAATTAGCTGCCCGTCTGCCGGACGAATCTGAACAGATGGATGAGCTGGAGCAGCCAGCGCAGCAGCGAGATAAACAGGAAATTGTCCCTCTGGGCGATAGCGGCGAATCTTTGCCCCTGGGTAATTCCAGGTGGCAGGACATCATCTGGCGGGAGTGGCGGGCTTCTGAGGATGCGGAATATGCCCGGCAACTGTTCAATCTGGTGGCCAACGAACCGGTCGGCTGGCGGGGTGTAGCCGGTATGGCCCTGCTGGGCACGCTTTACGGCGAGTTAGCCGGGTTATTACTCAGGCTGCTCCTCACTGCTGACCTGTCGCCCTTACAACTCAACGGGGTAAACCTCTCCCTCTTTGTCTGGTTAGGGGGTCTCCTGGGCGGAGTCATCGCTCTGCTTATTAGTGGACTCCGATTGTCCTGGCAAACCTGGTTAGCCTGGCTGACCCCATCTCCTTTTTTCTCCAGAATTGGCAGGTCTGCCTGGCCGGGTGGGGAGTGGTGGGTCGGGGTGCTGGTCGGCCTCGGCGGGTTAGGCGTGGGGATAGGTGCGCTGATGGGCTTTTTGGTCGCCATCCTGACAGGTCGCAAGGTCGAGGTGGGGCGGGGTAATGAATATGCTGTGGGCGCTCTGTTCGGGGCCTTGGCCGGAGTGTTGGGTACATTAGCCGGCAGTCTGGCAGGACAAGGAGACAACCTGGGAGCCGGGTTAGGACTCCTTCTGGGCGCCTGGGCCGGGGCGGTCTGGGGCAGCGGGCTGATCGGCCTCGTGGCCGGTTGGGCCAGCCTGCTGATTAGCTGGTTGTTTTTTGGAGTGAACGATGGAGTGATCGGCTGGCTCGGCTTTAGTCTGGGCTATGGGGTCGGGGTGACGCTCAAGGTATTGGGCGGCCAGCGCGATTGGGCCAATCTCTACTCATACCGCTCCTGGTATTTTTGGTGGCGCGGGCAGCCGTCGGTGGCTAAAGTGGAAGCGGCTTTGCAGCGCCTGCTGGCACAAGTTCAACCTGAAACCTGGCCCGTCTGGAGACAGGCCCTTCATTACTTGCAAGAGCATAAGGACCAACCCGGCGAGCCGGAGCGCTTCATCGGGGCGCTGCAAAGTCCGCATTGGGCCGACCGTTTCGCCGCCCGGCATATCCTCGTTGCGCTCGGCGGGGAAGCCGTGGAGCCGTTGCACCAGCTTGCCGCCGAAGCTAACCCCTTGCAGCAAATGGCCATGTGGCTGCTGGCTCAAATCGAGCAGGAAACGACCAACCGCCTGGGGTGGCGCAGCGCCGACCTGTTATGCCCGCACTGTTTGGCCCGCTTCGGCCCTCACCCGGTGAACCTGGCCTGGGGTGTTTCTTTTACCTACTATGGCTGCCGTCTCTGCCGCCAGAGCCGCCAGTTTATCGCCTGGCTCAAAGCGGTGGCCGTGCTGGATACGAATTCGGCTGAGCTGTACCAGCGGCGCGAGGACGAACTGCGGGTCAACTGGATCCAGCGCCGCGCTTTGTTTGACTTTGAGTGGGTCGAGATCATCCGGGCCGGCGACGAAGCGGTGGAACGTTTTGCCGTGCAGGTCGGCAATGATACCGATCCGTTCCGCAAGCCGCGTTACCAGCAGATGACCTGTGTGATTGGGCCGGCCTGCCAATTATCTACAAACACGCTGCGGATTTTGCGCCGCACGTTTGGAGAAGTGATGGCTTATGCTCCTCACGTGTGACCGGACTAACTTTCCGCTCATCGCCGTGGAAGAAGTGGGGGTGGAAGTCCACCTGCTGCCGGTGACCAAGCAGCAGTTTGCCCAATTTGTGGCCGATGCCGGCCCGCTGGAACAGGCCCGCTATCAAAAGCTGCTCGCTCTCAACCCGGCCATCGGGCCGGAGGAGCCGGTGATTGAAGCGCGGGAACGGCTTTTTGTCGGCGGCATTTTGCCGGTTGAGGCGCGGGCGTTTGCCCGCTGGCTGGGCGAGGGCTTTGATTTGCCCACCGTCAAAGAGTGGCGGGCCGTCTATCATGCCCTCAAAAGAACCTCGCTGCCCCGGCAGGATTTGGCGGCGGAACTGGCCGATGGCCCGGCAGCGGCCTTTGTGGCCGAGTGGGCCAAGCAGATGCCCGGTTATCTCATGCTCGATCTTTCGCTCATGCGCGGCGGCCTGGTCGAGTGGGCGCGGCAGGGCCGCACATGGGTGGGGTTGGGAGCGCCGCGTCCCGAATTTCAGCCCAATTTGTGGGACCCGCTCAGCCACGAAATCAAACCTCTCCACCCCAACGAGCGCCTGCCCTACTTCGGCTTTCGCCTTATCCGGCGGGGAGAATGGTACCTGGCGAACCGGGAAAACATAAGATACCTTGAGTAAAGAAAAGGAACTCGACGATTTACGATTTTTGGTATTGGATTTGTACCGCAAGGGTATCCTTTAGGACGATTTAATTCCTATGAGTTCCTATGAGTTCCCTTCTTGCCACAGGAGTTTCTATGCCGACCATCCATGCCTGGCAGCATATCTACAGTAACGTCGAGAAAGAGCAGTCGCCGCAGCGGCGGGGAGGCTTCCAGACGCTGTTCTACACCCTGGCCGGCCTGACCTCCGCCGAGGTGGAAGAAATGGAGAGCCGCCTGCTCTACTTTCCTTCGGCGGTTGAGCCGGTCAAACGCCTCTTTTTTACCACTTCGACCGGCAAAGGCGTCGTGGCTCAAATCGTCGTCCTGCCCGAACCGGATCAGTTTGGCCGCAAAGGCCGTTACCTGGCCCACAGCCTGGTCTTTGCGCCTGAAGCATTGGTCCAATTCGAGGTTGACCCTTTCCGGGTCTTTCATCACTTCCGCTTCATTACCACGCTTAACACAGCTTTGGCCCAAGGTAATTTCCAAACCGGCGACATCCCGGCCATCAGCCTGGAACTGTCCTCCCAGCCAACCCCTCACCTGGAGGCCGCCCGTTCCTGGTCACGGGCGGAGCTGGCCAAACTGACCCTGCTGGCCCTGCGGGTTAAGGAGCAGGCCCGGCAGCGAGAGGCCGTCACCCTCGCCGGCGAACCGGCCCAAATTGAAAGCGCCCTGGCGGCTGCTTTTCTGGGGACGCCAACGGCGCTGCGGGCATCCTGCACGTTTGATACCTATTTCTATCGCTGCAACCTCATCGCCACTTACTTCTGGGCCGTCGGCCTGCCGGAGCCGCCGGCCAGCCTCAAATTCGCCCTGATTGAAGCGGCCACACGGCAGGTGCAGGGGACCGGCCCCCTCCAGCCTGAAACGGCTTACGAGCACTGGGTTGTAGCAGCCATCGAAGCTGGGCAGTTGGCAGAACTGGCCCGGCAGCGCGACCCAGCTTTTGCCCTGGCGGAGTGGCTGGAGGGTCGAGATTATGACTCGTCCCTTCTGGAAGCGGTGTCGCCGGAACTGATCACGGCGATGTTTAAGCTCAATCCCGAAAGGGTGCAAGCTCGCTTGAGCCAGCGGGTTGGGGAGCAGATGCCGCCGGCCCTGGTGCAGCGGGTGGCCGATCATCTCTATGGACAAACAGCGGTTCTGGAGCTATACCGGCAACTCCGGCAGGGGTTCCAGTTGCCCCAGTTGTTGGAGGCGTTGCAGGCCAGCTTTGCCGCCGAAGATTTCAAACAACCCTCCGGCGCGGAACTCAAGGCCCTGGAAACGGTCTTAGACCAGAGCGAGCAGCCGCTGTTCCGCCTGTTTCTGGCCTATTGGCGCAGTCCGCAGCGCCATCTGCCCCGGGCGTTAGAACAAGCCGATGAAATACCTTATCGCCAGTTTGGTGAGATCGCCTTGCGGCTTAAGTTAGTCGAGCCGGCTAGTCTGCTCAGGCCGGGCCGGGTTGACGCCTTTCTCGACCTGTACCTGGCGGGTCACGTCGAAAATCTGGCGGACCTGGTCGAAGCTTTACTGGAGATGAAGGAGCTGGCAGCGCTCTCTCGCCTGACCGGCCTTGTGCGGGCCTTGCCGCCCAAAGAGCTAAAACGGCTGGCCCGACTTGTCAAGGGTCGCTCCGGCATTCCGGAACCGTTCCAGACCGCCGTACAAGAAGCCGTGGCTGTTTTGCCGGAGGAGGGGGGACTCAAGGGCCGTTTACAGGCCGTCTGGCGGCGGATATCAAGCTAAGGATCGGCTTGGGAATAGTTGAAGGTGATTATCCGTTAGACCAGCTTTAACCAGGGCGGTATCATTTCCTCACTTGTGTTTTAAGGCGATTCGGGTTAGAATCAATCTCGACCCTAGTCGAGAAGCTAACACTATTGTTGGGTTATGGATTGTGTCCCTTACCCGTCATGGTATACTTCTCGTGACTTTCAACGAACCGAGGACCCATATTCTCCATGCAACACTTTCTCAGCATTGCCGATTTCTCCGCGACTGAATTATGGCAATTTCTGCACAAAGCTAAAGAACTAAAAGACGAATTAAAAACAACAGGTCATAACCAGCCCCTGCTAAAGGGTAAAACGCTGGGCATGGTCTTTCAAAAGCCTTCGCTGCGAACCCGTGTTTCCTTTGAGGTGGGCATGCTCCACTTGGGCGGTCACGCCCTGTATCTTTCACCTAACGAAATTGGTCTCGGAGGGCGCGAGTCGGTGCCGGATGTGGCCCGGGTGCTGTCGGGTTATGTGGACGGTATTATGGCCCGTGTTTTTTCCCACCAACATATTTTGCAACTGGCCGAATATAGCAGCGTGCCGGTGATCAATGGACTCAGCGATTTTAACCACCCCTGCCAGGCGCTGGCCGATGTGTATACCATGTGGGAACACTTTGGCCGGGTTGAGGGCCTTAAATTGGCTTATGTGGGCGATGGCAATAATGTGGCGACCTCTCTGGTAACGGTTATGGCTAAACTGGGCGGTCATTTTAGTATTGCCACCCCTCCCGGTTATGCCCTTCCGGCTGCAGTGATGACCGATGCGCAGCAGTTAGCTGGAGAAACCGGTGTAACGATCACGGCCACTCACGATCCAGCAGTGGCTGTCGCCGGGGCTGATGTGATTTATACGGATGTTTGGACAAGCATGGGCCAGGAAAAAGAAACTCAGGAGCGGCTTAAGTTATTTCCACCTTATCAGGTAAACCGCCGCCTGGTGGCTCAAGCTGGATCACAGGCAGTCGTGATGCACTGCCTGCCAGCGCACCGGGGCGAAGAAATTACAGACGAAGTGGCCGATGGAGCGCAATCACTCCTCTTTCCCCAGGCCGAAAACCGGCTGCATGCGCAAAAGGGAATTCTGGCTTTACTCCTAAGCTAACCCATTTTGGATTTACGATTTACGATTTACGATTTCAAATTTCCAATCGTAAATCGTAAATCTGAAATCTTAAATCAAGACGAGGCATCAACGTGGCGGGCGATCAAAACAAATTCCAAACAGCAATGATCCATGCCGAACGGTTTACTGATCAGGGCAACTGGCCTGAAGCAATCAAGGCTTACCGTTTTGCTCTGGCCGAATTTCCCAATAATGAGGCGGCTATTATCGGCTTTGGTAAGGCCAATCTGGTCGTGGGTCAGGTTGAGATTGCCTGGAAAGCCTTCCAGCAGGTCCTCAGGATTAATCCGGGTAACTATCAGGCGCTTAACTTTATCGGTGAAATCCAAGAGCAGCAAGGCCAGGTGGATGCGGCCGCAGAAACTTATCTGCGAATTGGTAATGTTTTTGCCGGTCGCCAGGATCTTGAAGCGGCGATTGAGGCCTGGCAGCGGGCGATTGAGTTAGTGCCCGACAAAGTGGATGCCCACCAAAAACTTGCCCAGGCTTTGGTTCAGCAGGGTCAATCCCGCGTGGCGGCGCGGCAGTACCTGGCCCTGGCTGCCATTTACCAAAATCGTGACGACAACGAACAGGCTTTGCAGCACCTTCACGAAGCCCAAGCATTGCTGCCTAAAGACCCAGGCGTGGCTGCGGCTCTTTCCGCCCTGGAGGAAGGGTACCCGATTGACCCTAACGAGATTAGCGAGACGCCGCTGCCTGAGATCGGTGATATGGCTGATTATGGTGAGGATTTCCGGGGCGGCGGCTTTTTTGAGGAAGAAGATCCCTTCGCTATTGAAACCGACTCTGAACCAACCAAGGGCGTTGTGGGTGGTTTGATAGAAGCAACCCAACAGCGTGCCCTGACTGAGTTAGCCAATGTTATATTTGAAGACGATAATAAAGCTCTGCCGGCCACTATTTCCAGAGACCAGATCAACCTGCTCATCATTCAAGCCATTGACCTGCAACGGCAGGATAAGCTGACCGACGCGATTAACAATTATCGCCAGGTAACTCAAGCGGGGGCGGGACGCCCGTCACTGTATTTTAACCTGGGTGTTTTATACAAAAATCTGGGCCAATTCAACGAGGCCGCCAAGATGTTTAAGATGTCGGCCCAGGAGCGAGCTTATCAGGTAAGCGCGCAATTTGCCCTGGCCGAAACTTACCAGGCCGCTAATAATCTCGAGTTGGCTTTAAAACACTACATTGAGGCATTGAAGATTGTTGATTTACAAAATACCAGCGGTCAGAAAGCCGAAAAGCTGCTTCAAACCTACGAGGAGTTGAGCGAAAAGTATCTGTCCCGGCCGGATGCCCAAAAAGCCGATGGCTTTATTACGGCAGTCCGGCGGTTTTTTGCCAATTCAGCCTGGCCGGAGAAAGCGACTGAAGCACGGGCGCGGATGGACAGTGTGACCGAAGACGGTACGGCCATGAGCCTGGTTGAGTTTTTGGAAACTCCCGAAACCGAAGTGGTCATCACCGCTATGGCCCTGACCGCAGAGTACCTCAAACGCAACTTCCTGATGACTGCGGCCGAAGAATGTTTACGCGCCATCCAAAAAGCGCCTACTTATCTACCCCTCCATGTCCGTCTAGCGGATATTCTGCTCAAGCAGGAGCACACGGATGAGGCGATAAACAAGTATCTATATATTGCCCGTGTTTACCTCATGCGCAACCAGCCTGACCAGACGGTCAGCATTTATCAAAGGATATTACGCCTGGCGCCGATGGATGTAACTGTTCGCGCCAAGTTGATTGAGCTTTATATTAACCATCAAAATACTGAACAGGCGTTGGAACAATATTTGACTCTGGCTGACTCTTACTATCAATTGGCTCAGGTAGACCGTGCCCTGGAAAAATATAATGAGGCCCTGCGTCTATCGGCCAGCTCGTCCAACGCCCTTACCTGGAAAGCTGACATTTTAAGCCGTATGGGTGATATTTACAGCCAGCGCTTTGATTGGGCCAGGGCGACGACGGCTTTTGAGGATTTGCTAAAAATTAATCCGCAAGACGAGCGGACCCAGCGCCAGTTGATTGATTTATACTATAAGCAAAATAAGGTTAACCAAGCTACAAAAACTCTAGATGGTCTCCTTGCAGTTTATCAGAGATATAATCCGCTAAAAGCTTTGGAGTTGCTAAAGGAACTCATCTCGCTTTACCCTGATGATATGTTCTTGCGCCAGCGATTGGCCGTGGCCTTTGCCCAAAATGGCATGACCCGCGAAGCCATCAAGGAATATGACACGCTGGGCGAAATGCAGCTAGAAAACGGCCTCCGCAGCCAGGCAATGCAAACTATTCAAGCTATCATCAATCTGGGGCCTGACGATTTGGAAGGCTATCGCCGGCTGCTAACTCAGATTAGCGGCGGAGCAGCCTGAACCGGGGTGTAGGCCAAAGAGCTTTAACTTATGGTGTTTGCTTTTGTGTGGCCGCAACTTCATCACCGTTTGACCCAATCAAGCTCAAACTTCCGCTTGTGGCCGGGAGGAGAACCTACTTGAGTTAATGGCTTGCCTAGCCAGGCAAGATCGTATGTCTGACATCCTGCCAATTCTATCACGTTTAGATTTAATTAGCATCATTGACATTCTGTTGGTGGCTTTGATTTTTTACTGGATCTTGGTGTTGATCCAGGGAACTCAAGCCGTCCAACTGTTGAGGGGTGTTTTAATCCTGTCAGTGCTGGCGGCGATCATGGCCAGCGCTTTTACCCGCTTGATTGCTTTTAGCTGGCTTATCGGCAAAGTTTTGCCGGCTTTGCTGGTCGCTATCCCCATTATTTTTCAACCCGAATTGAGGCGCGCTCTCGATCGTGTGGGCCGCACAAAAATATTCGCTTCACCTGGCCCCAATACTCAAATTGAAAAAGCAATAGCTGCTGTTAGCGAAGCGGTTATCCCGATGTCGCAGATGAAGCGGGGGGCACTGGTTGTATTTGAGCGCAGCACGGGCCTGGAAGCCTACATTGAAACAGGGGTAAGGCTACAGGCACTGGTTAGTCCGGATTTGTTGCTAACTATTTTTACCCCAACAACTCCGTTGCATGATGGGGCCGTGATTATTCGGGATGACCGGGTTGTAGCGGCTACGGTGGTTTTGCCTTTAGTTGAGGAGAGCCTGCTGGAGGGACAGCAAGGCTTAGGGACTCGCCACCGGGCTGCGCTGGGCATCAGCCAGCTTACCGACGCTATTGCCGTGGTTGTTTCCGAGGAGAGCGGGACGATTTCTGTGGCTCATGATGGTCACTTAATTCGCGGCCTGGATAAAAAGCGGCTAGAACAACTTTTGATCGCCTTTTATCGAACCCAATTGGGCGTCAGCCCATCCGGCTGGGGGCAGACAAGCCATGCCCTCCTCAGACGTTTGGGCTTGGCCAGGCCGGCCAAATCTATCCCCCAGACCCGTTCTCAATCCAAGCACTGATAGGACCACAGGGTGCAAAATTTCTTTAGAAACCTAGGCAGTCTCATATTATCCTTAATTCTAGCCACGTTGGTATGGATTGCGGCGGTGCGAGAACAAAACCCGCCGCGTGAGGCCGATTATCCACAGACCGTACCTATCCAGGTGATTCCCCCGGTTCCCGGCCTGGTGACAACCGATAAACTGCCCGAAACCGTCCGGCTGCGGTTGCTGGCTCCTGAGAGTAGCTGGTCAACTCTCACCCCCTCAAAGTTTAAGGCCACCCTTGACCTCTCAAAATTGGGGGAGGGACTCAACGAAGTTCCGGTTCAGGTGGGTATTTCTGATTCGCAGGTGAAAATTGTCGAGCAAACCCCCAAAGACGTCGGTGTCAACGTGCAGCCTGAGCAGACGATTGCTCTCACGGTCACGACGGTAGTGATGGATGAGCCGCCTTTGGGCTATGTCAATCGCCCTCCCATCGCAACTCCGGTCACCGTGACCGTGACCGGGCCAGCCACACTCATCGGACAGGTAGACAAAGCGGTCAGTGAGATATTCATCCGCAATGCTAAAGAAACCATTAATCGCTCTAATGACGTGACCATCCGGAATCGTGATGAGCAAGTTATTAGCGGGCTTAAAGTGGAGCCGGCCAAAGTTCAGATAACTTTGCCCATTGAGCAGCGTTTTGGTTACAGAGATGTGTCGGTGAGTGCGGTTATCAGCGGGCAGCCAGCGCCGGGGTATTGGGTCAGCAATATTTTGGTCAACCCACCTCGGCTGACTGTTGTTGGCAACCCGCAAGTGCTTGGCTCTATCCCCGGTTTTGTCGAGACTACCCCCATCAATGTCAGCAAAGCGACCGCTGCTATTGTTCAATCGGTTCCTCTGAATCTACCCGACGGCGTGACGGTTGTGTCAGCGGAGAATGAAAGTGGCACGGCCGGCGGGGTGCAGGTCACGGTCCAGATTGCCGCTATTGAAAGCGGTCAAACCGTACAGCGGCCTATTACCCAGCAGGGAATTGACCCAAATTATGTCTGGACCGCTTCACCCGAGCGAACCGATGTGATCTTATCCGGGCCAATTCCCCGGCTGCAGACGCTTCAGCCGGACGATGTGAAAGTGGTGGTTGACCTGTTTGGCCTCCAACCAGGTATCCATAAAGTTCGCCCGACGGTATTTTTGCCCGATGATTTGCGGCTGGAAGCACTCTTACCCGATACCGTTGAAATTACTATTAGTCTGAATCCCCAGTTGACGATTAGCCCCATTTCGCCGATAATAACCCCCACGCCGAGTGTGCCAACACCCACACCCTCTCCTACCATTACCAGCACCCCCACCTCCTCGCTGCCAAGAATTACTCCTGTTCCCGATGAAGAATAGCTGAAAGAGAGTTTTAGATGAGTCGTCAAAAACCAATTGTTGCTTTGGTGGGCCGGCCCAATGTGGGGAAGTCAACCCTTTTTAACCGGCTGGTAGGCCAGCGCAAGGCCATCGTCGAGGATTTGGCCGGCACCACCCGTGACCGGCTCTACGGCGACGCCGATTGGGCCGGACGCGACTTTATTGTGGTAGATACCGGCGGCCTGGAGTTCGATGCTGCCCCTCTGCGGGAGCGGGAAGGGGAGGTGACCGGTTTTCAAGCGGGTGTGGCCAGCCGCCTGTTTCTCAGGGAGATCCGCGAACAGGCCGAGATTGCCATTGCCGAGGCCGAGGTGATTGTGCTCCTGGTGGACGCCGAGACCGGCCTGACCAGTGCGGATCAGGATGTGGCCGCTCTGCTGCGCCGGACCGACAAGCCGGTCTTGCTGGCGGTCAACAAGGCCGACAACCTGAAACGGCGCAATGAAGCGGTAGACTTTTATGCCCTGGGCCTGGGCGATCCCATCCCGGTCTCGGCTTTGCACGGTACCGGCACCGGCGACCTGCTGGATGCCATTGTCGAGGCGCTGCCGCCGGTCGAGGCCGAAGACGAGGCCGAGGATGAGACGATCAAAATCGCCATCCTGGGCCGGCCTAACGTCGGCAAATCGTCGCTGCTCAATCAACTGCTGGGTGAGGAGCGGGTCATCGTCTCCGACGTGCCGGGCACGACCCGCGATGCGATTGATATGCAAATTGAGGTCGAAGGCTTGAGCCTGATCCTGATTGATACCGCCGGAATTCGCCGGCGCGGTAAAATTGAAGTAGGGGTGGAAAAGTACAGCTTTCTGCGCTCGCTCAAGGCGGTCAGCCGGGCCGACGTCTGCTTGCTGCTGATTGATGCCACCGATATGGTGACGGCCCAGGATGCCCATATTGCCGGTTACATTTTGGAGGAAGCCAAGAGCGTGGTGGTCATCGTCAACAAGTGGGACTTGGTTGAGAAGGAGACCAACACCATCAACGAATACACCGCCCGTATCCGCAATGAATTGAAGTTTCTCGATTACGTGCCGGTGCTCTTTATTTCGGCCAAAACCGGCCAGCGTGTCCCCAAAGTGCTGCCGCTGGCTTTGCAGGTCCAGGAAGAACGGCTGCGGCGCATTCCCACCGGCGAACTCAACCGGCTGCTGCGCGAGGCCATTGCCAAAAACCCGCCCAAAGGGGGGCAGCGCCAGCGTCTCAAATTTTTCTACATGACCCAGGCCGGGGTTGACCCGCCGACCTTTGTTTTTTTTGTGAACGACCGGACCCTGGTTCACTTCTCCTACGAGCGCTACCTGGAGAATGTGCTGCGGGAGCAGTACGGCTTTCTGGGCACGCCGCTTAAGTTGGTGTTCAGGAGTCGCGGAGAGAAGGGGTAATTTAGGATGCAATTTACCATTGAGTATGAACAGGAAGAAGATGGCCGCTGGTTGGCCGAAGTGTTAGAGTTACCCGGCGTTCTCGCTTATGGGCAGACGGCACAACAAGCTATCGCCAGGGTGGAAGCTCTGGCTTTGCGGGTACTGGCCGACCGCCTTGAACACGGCGAGGCTGTAGCTACAATGATGACCTTATCCTTCGCCACCGCTGCATGAGTGAATGGCGCTCGACCAAAGCCAAGCGAGTACATCTGCCTTGTTGCGGCTTGGCTGGATAATCAAACGCCAGCCGGATCTCATCGAGTTCTGTCCCGTTCCGATTGGCCTGATGTCGTCTTTGCCTTCCACGATAAGGAAGAAATTGGGCCGCGTATGTTGGCCCGTTTGGCCAAAGTCACCGGGTTGAGGCCGGAAGATTTGTAGACATCCTTAGTGGTGCAACTCTTCCCGCAAAAAGCGTCCCATCAAAGCCAAAGCAGCCAGAAGACAAGCGGCGGCAATCGCGCAGACTCCCCCCAGGCCGAACCTTTCCCAGCCTGTCGCGGCGATGGGCGTGCCCATGGCCCCGCCGATGGCTGATCCCAGCAAAATGAGCGAAAAGACTGTCCCCCGCGCCTGGGGCGCCTGCTCCGAATAGAGTGGGATCAGCGAGACAATGGTGAATTCGATAAAGGCGCCGGCGATGACAAGCGTGGCGACGGCCAGGAAAAAAAAGCTCTGGGTTAAGGGAAGAAGTAACAAAATTACTGCCGCCAGGAAAAGCCCCAGGCCGCTGCCGCGCCGCTTGCCGATGCGGTCAATAAACAGGCTGGACGACGCCGAACCCATTAACTCGGCCAGGCCGATGCCGGTCGCCACCAGACCCAGGGCCGCCGCATCCAGGCCGTAATCGGCGCTGAGCCAGATCCCCCAAACCGAAATAAAACAATCTACCGTAATAAAAAGCAGCAAGGCAACGAATATCGAAGCCAGAACATTGGGCCTGAGGCAGAGCTGGCGCATTTCTGTCCACGATAAATTCGTTTGGGTGTGATGGGCCGTGGACGGCAGGTAGCGCCAGACCACCAGCGCGCCGAGCAGGCTGAAAAATGACACGATGAAAAAGGGGACACGCCAGCCAAAGGCGTCAATCAACCAGCCGATAAGCGGCAGGAAAACAATAGCGGCAATGGCCCAGGAGGCTTCGACAATCGCCAGCGCCCGGCCGCGCCGCTCGTAGGCGACCTGGTCGCTGATGTAGGCTTGTTGGGGCGGGATAAAGGCAGTCAGACCCAGCCCAAAAAAGAGCATCGGCAGGATGGCCCACCACTGCCAGGAAAGTGTCAGGCCGACCATACCCAGCGCCTGGCAGAGCAGCCCCACCGCCATGACGTTGCGCCGTCCATACCGATCTGACCACACACCGAAAATGGGTCCGGCCACGCCGATGATGCCCCGGATAAAGAGCAGCCAGCTAAAGCCGACAACTGTCAAACCCAGCCCTGCAGACAGTTGCGGAATAAACGGAAAGACGACCCGCGTGCCGATATCCAGGATAAGCCGTGCAAAAAAGACCACGATCATGACTTGCAGACTGATGCCGAAGAAGGTTCTGAATTTCCCCGGTAGAGAGACTGCTGGGGTTATTGGGATCAAGATCAACTCCTGTTAAAGTAATATCTTAGTAGCCAGTTATCAGCAGCCAGATTATCTTGGTTGTAGACAATCTATAGCTCTGTAACCTGCGACTTGTTACCTGTTATCGGCGGGGTTGGCCTGGCAGCATGGATAGCCGGTGTAGGGGTGGCAGTGGGGCGCGACGTCGGGTAGTGAAAAACCTAACTCCTGAAAAGCTGCGGCTAACTCACCGAGAGGTAAACCCATCACGCTGGCAAAACAGCCTTCCAAACGTTGCACCGGGGCAAAAGCCTGGTTCTGGATGCCGTAGGCCCCGGCTTTATCGAGCGGGTCGCCGCTGGCGACGTAGGCAGCAATCTCGGCGTCGGTATAGGGACGCATCCAGACGGTGCTCCGGTGCAAGCGGGTCACAAACCTGCTGGTTCGATCAGCGGAGAGCAGGGCCACGGTCAAGCCGCTGTAGACGTGATGGCTCTGCCGGCGTAACTGCTTGAGCATAACAGCGGCTTCAGCCGGGCTGCCCGGTTTGCCTAGAATCCGGCGGCCTGACGCGACTTCCGTATCGGCAGCAATAATGATAAGCTGGCCTTTAGTCTTATCCAGATGGTTCGCCAGGGACGGGGCCAGCCAATCCAGGTGGATAGCTACGGTTTCGGCTTTAAGGCGGCTCAACCGCTGTACCAGGGCGGCGGGAGTTTCGCCGGGGAAGGGGGTTTCATCTACGCCGGTATGGCCCGGTGTTGTAGTGGAAGGAAGGGCCGGCGTGACGACCTGAAAAGATACCCCCAGGCTCTTTAACAGTTCCTGGCGGCGGGGTGAGCCTGAAGCAAGGATGATCGGTTGTGAGGAGAAGGCGGGAGAAGTTGTCACATCGTCTGCTGGGGTGGGGATTTTAAGGGCAAGAAAACGTAGAATTTGCTGCCGGGGTAGGTTGCAAGATTGCGCCCCTCGCTCTCCACCCAGACTCGCCCCTCATGCGCAGCGATGATCCCCCGTGTGATAGGTAACCCCAACCCGATGCCGCCCCCCCCAAAGGCAGTTTTGCTGGAGCTATGATATGAGGTATCGCCGACAACATAAAATTGTTTAAAGATTTCTTTTTGCTCCAGGCGATCAATCCCCATCCCAGAGTCCTTCACCAAGATGATGATTCCCTCTTCGTCAGCAACGCAGGATGAAGCGGGCAGTTCGGCATCGGCGGGCGCGGAGCTATTGAGCCAGCCTTTAACCCAGATAAAGCCCTCATCCGGTGTATATTTTATGGCATTGCTCAAAATATTCCAAAAAGCCTGGCGTAACCGTTCTTTATCACCCATAAAGTCAGGCAAAGTATCCAGGCTATCTACAGCAATGTTAAGCCGGCGACCATTTTTGGCCGGGTTTAACTCTTGCAGGGCCGTGTTGATGACTTCAGCCAGATTGACCACTTCTGTCTGCAAACGCATTTCGTTAGCTTCGATGAGCGAAATGTTGAGAATATCGTTCACCACCTCGTTCAGGCGCTGGACGGAGCGGTAAATTCTACCCGCCAAATCCGATACGCCGCCCTCAACAAGCTCGGTCTGACCTGTTTCCTGAGCAACCATTTGCAGGAGGCGGGCGTAGCCGTAAACCAGGGTCAGGGGCGTTCGGAGTTCATGCGCCGCTACCGTGATAAAGTCCGACTTGACCTTGTCTATTTTCTGCAGGCGGCTGTTCGCCTCTTCCAGTTCAAGCACCTTGGCTTCCAGCCGCTCCACCAGTTTATGGCTGTAGTGGCCCAGATATAACTGGCGCTCATCACCGGAAATGGTATCTCGGCGGCCTTTAAGATAGGAAATGATTCTGTGCGGAAAATCATCTATATCAATGGGTTTGGTAATGTACCCATCGCAGCCAGCCGCCAGGGCCAGTTCGCGTTCACCCCGGGCGGCGCGGGCGGTGAGGGCAATGATTGGGATGCGCTCCAGCGCCGGGATCGTGCGCATCCGAGTGGTTGTTTCATGACCGTCGAGGCCGGGCATGTTAATGTCCATGAGAATCAGGCTGGGTGGATCGTTGCGGGCAATGGTTAATCCTTCCAGACCCGTGGCCGCCTCGATGACCTCAAAATTATAACCGCTAAGCACTCTTTTGACCAGTGTTCTGTTGAGCGAGTCATCATCAATATATAGTATTTTGGGATTGGTCAGTGGAGTTTCAGGCAAAGTAACTTCTCCAATTCGATGAGCTAATTTCAGTTTGGATATGGGATAAGGTCGGCTAAGTAACAGTTACTTAAGCACATCACGAATACTTTCAAATAACTCCTCCTCCATAAATTCGCCCTTCTGGAGGAGAGATTCCACCCGCCCGGAGAGTCGTTTGTAATCCTTGTTGGTCAGGTCTTTAGCCGTAATGACAATGACCGGAATGTCTCGCAGTTCTACATCGGCTTTCATCATGTCAAGAATGGTAAAGCCGTCTATCCCTGGCAGCATCAAGTCCAACAGGACCAGGTCGGGCTTTTCGGTGCGGATAAGGTTGATGCCGCTGTTACCGTCAGCCGCTTCAAATATATTGTATTTGCGGGTGTACTGTAAAATACGGCGCAGCAAGACGCGGGCATCCAGTTCATCCTCGATAATAACGATACTTTGAACACGGTCATCCAGCCGCCGCAGCGCGGTCAGGAGTCCTTCCTGGGGTAGCGTTTCACTGGTTCGTTGGCGAGGCTCAGCTTTGTTATCCTCTTCGACCACCTCTTTTTCAAGATTCTGGACCCGAATGTGACTCCTGACGATTTCATTTTCCAGAATTTGCTTTTCTACGGGGAAGGTGTGACCGGAGGCGTTGATCACCACCGTCTCGTTAGGACTAATCAACTGCTCCTGCACCATTTTGATCAATCCGGCGCAAGCCACGGCGGCTGCCGGTTCCATAGATAGGCCCTCCATCTGGGCCATCACTCGCATGGCTCTAAAAGAGGCCTGATCGTCCACTTTGACAAAGGCGCCGCCGTAAGTCAATACCAGATTGCGCAGGTAGGGGTAAGCTGGGCCGGGATTGCCCGTGGCCAGAACATTGATAATACTGGCGGGATTTTGGACAATTTCACAGCTTTCCAGCCCTTTCTGGAAACTGTTGACCATAGGAGCGCAGCCTTCAGTCTGGATGATGGCCAATTTGGGGATTTTTTTGATGAGACCCATGCGGTACAGCTCATAAAAGCCTTGCCACACCCCAATCGGCCCCATTCCGCCGCTGACTGCCTGGATGTACCAATCCGGCGCAGCCCAGCCGACCCCACGAATCCGGCCTATTTGCTCGGCAATCTCAAAAGCCAGCGTTTTCATCGCCTCCCGGGCCGAAATTCCTTTAACCCCTTTATCCAGAAACAGATTGCGGTACTTGGCAAATTGAGCCGCCACCTGTTTGGTGCGATCGTAGTTGCTGGATACCTTAATGACTTCGGTGCCGTAAAGCGTCACCTCACGCATTTTTTCGTGAGGAACATTGCTGTCTAAAAAGGCCCACAATTTGATCCCGGAGCGGGCACAGTAGGCAGAGTAGGAGATAGCCACGTTTCCGGTGGAGGCGACAACCAACTCCTTAATATCGGCTTCTTTCAATACGGAAATAGCCAGCGAGGCTTGTCTATCCTTAAAAGATGCCGTTGGCCCTTGCCGCTCATCTTTAATAAAGATATTGCGCCGCCCCAACATTGCCCCCAAATTTTCGGCCCGAAGTAAAGGGGTCCCGCCTTCGCCCATCGAGACAATGTGCTTCTTGTCCAGGATGGGCAGCAGCTCCCAGTAGCGCCACATCGTGCGGTCACGTTGAGGCAGTTCGTGCCGCCAGATGTAAGCTGTTTCATTAAGGTTGTAGATTAGCTCAAGCCATTCTCCGCCACACTCGGGGCAAATTCCCACTAGCTTTGTGTACTCATCGGTGTAGCCGCAAGAAGTACATTTATAGGAGAAAGATTTGGTCACAGACTTACTCGCCTTAATCCCAAGGTAATATTAGACAGTCGCTTCATGAATACGTTTTAAAGCCTGACTGACATCTTCTAATAATTCATTTTCGGTAAAAATGCCTTTCCGCAGAAGCACTTCGACCTGCCCGGTGAGAGTCACATGTTCTACTGGGCTGAGTTCTTTGGCGCTGACAATAATAATCGGGATGCCCCGTGTTTTCTCATTATGCTTAAGCGCCTCGACAACCCTAAAACCGTCCATTTCGGGCATGGTTAGATCAAGGATGATAAGGTCAGGTTCGACGCGTTGGACCAGTTCCAGGCTCTCGCGGCCATTGTTCGCGGCAAAGATTTTGTAGTTGGGTTGGGCCTCAAGGATACGGCGGATCAGCAAAATATCATCGGCCTGATCGTCAACAACTAAAACCTTGACCTGCTCTTTAGATTGGGTCTCCAGGTGTTTAAGGGCTTTGACGAGTTCATTCTCGACAATGGGTTTTACCAGGTAGTCGGCAGCGCCCAGAGAGAAGCCCCGGTTTTTATCACTGACAATACTACAGATGATAACGGGAATATTCTTGGTCGCAGGGTCATCTTTGAGCGTTCTCAAAACCCCCCAGCCATCTGTTTCGGGCATCAACACATCGAGCAGAATCGCGGCTGGAGCCAGCTCTTTTATCTGCGGCAAGACATCGTGGCTGTGATTGATGCCAACCACTTTATAATCTTGTTGTTCCAGGAAGCGCTCATAAAGGGTAATCACACCCGGATCATCGTCTATAGCGACAATTAATTTTCCATTCCCATCTTTCCGGGCTTCGGCGGCCAGGATAATTGGCCCCTCGACCTCTTGTTGTTCAACCGGTTTGATTGGAATGAAAAAGTTAAAGGTAGAACCGTAGCCAAGTTTGCTTTCGACCCAGATTTGACCCTGGTGCATCTCAACAAAGTGGCGGCTAATGGGCAAGCCCAGGCCGGTGCCGCCCACTTTGCGGGTTGTGCTGGAGTCAACCTGGGTGAACTCTTCGAAGATACTGGTCAAATTCTCTTCGGGGATACCAATACCCGTGTCGCTGACGGTAATTGTAACTTTTTCCTGATCGGCGTGGGCCGAGATTGTCACCCGCCCTTCATCGGTAAATTTACAGGCATTAGACACCAGGTTAAGGATAATTTGCCGGATCCGGGTCGGATCGGCCCATACCGGGGGTAAGCTTTCGGAAATATCTTGGTGCAGCGTAATTGGCCTGTCTTTAACCAGGGCAATGGCTGTTGACATGACTCCCTTGATGATGGGTTCAAGTTCAACCTCTTCAAAATTCAGCTCCATCTTGCCGGCCTCAATTTTGGACAGGTCAAGAATGTTATTGATCAGACCCAGGAGATGTTGTCCGCTATTGTGAATCGAGGTCAGGTCCGTTTTTTGCAGCTCGGTTAAAGGTCCGTCAATGCCTTTTAAGATTACCCGTGAAAAGCCAATGATAGAATTAAGCGGTGTGCGTAACTCGTGGCTCATGTTAGCCAAGAACTGCGTCTTGAGTTTGTCAATCTCTTTGAGACGTTCGGCAGTTTGTTGTTGTTCGGCAAAGGCGCGCGCGTTTTGAATGGCAATCGCCAGTTGAGCGGCCAGAGTTTCCAGTACAGAAATTTCTTCGCTGGGAAAAGCAGTGGGTGAAGTGCTCTGCACGTCCAACGCGCCAATGAGTGTATCGCCCACCTGGAGCGGAATTGCCAGTTCAGCCCGGGTTTCGGGTAAAAATTCGTTACGGTGGCGGATCGTGCCCGCTTCGATGGCATCTGTATCGCGGACGACGATAGGTTGGCGCTGGTAAATTACCTGACCAATCACGCTCTGACTCCCAACAGCTAATTTATGACCCATTGCCAACAGCTTTCGACCTGCCTCGCCCGTGCTTTTGTAAAGTATAGCAAACTGCTTGGCTTCGTCAATAAGAAATATCTGGACGTGATAAAAGCCAAAGCGTTCCCGAATCAGTTCGACAGCCTGGCTCAGCATGGTTTCCTGATCGAGGATGGAGGTGGCGACCCGGCCTACATCCGAACTGGTTTGCAATTGCACGGCTCGCCGCTTGGTTTCTTCCAGGAGCCAGCGGTTTTGAAGCATAATGGAGAGTTGGTCGGCCATGGCGATAGCCAGGTTAATTTCTCGTTCGCTAAAGATATGTTTTTTGCCAATTGCATCGGCCCCGAGAGCACCAATCACTTCGTCATTAATGATAATTGGGACCAATAGCAGTGAAGCAATTCCCAGGGGAATATTGATCTCTCTCACAGTTGCTAATAAAGGATCATGGGCCGCATCTTCTATGGCTACCGGGCGCTTGGTGGCGATAAGCTTCTCATACGATGGATTACCCTCGACAGGAAAGCGCAAACCGGGTTCAGCCGGTTCGCCATTAATGAAGAGGGCATGAAGTTTACCAAATTTTCGGTCTTCCTCAAAGAAGAGGACCCCGCCTTGCAGTAACCCCAGGGTAGTCAGCATTTCTCGCAGGACGGTGTATAACATTTCTTGCTCATCTTCGGTGGCGACCAGGGTACGACCGACCTGATATAAAGCTTCAGCTTCCTGGCGGGCAGCCTGGGTTTGCTCAAACTGGCGCACTGCTTCGATCGCTTGGGCCGCTTGGCTGGCTACGGCCTCAATAAGCACCAAATCATCTTCATCAACCTTATCCTGGGCAGATACTTCAAAATCAATGGCCCCAATCACGGTTTGCCCATGAAGCGTCAAAGGAGCAAGCAGTACCGACGTTTCCTTTTGCTCAGGAGACATATCGTTTTTGCCGTTTGGCCCCTGCGCCTCAAAGAGGGCATCGGGCGTGCTGGTCGGAAGCAGAATCGGCTGCTTCATTTCGATAATTCGCTTAATCTCATCGTTAGACCAGGCTGCCTCATCCTGGCTGGTCAGGCCCTTTTCGGTGAGGCGATAACGATGTGCCGCTTGCCGTTCGTTGAGGTAAGTATTCCACTGTTCGTTTAGGTAATACTCATGGGTTTTGCGTACTTCTTCCAGTGCTTGCTGCGAAGCCTGGTAAGAACGGGCAGCTTCGATAGCGTTCGCTAACTGATCAGCCAGAGATTGCAGAATGGTGATATCACTCTCGGTAAAGGCGGCCCGTTGGGTGCTTTGTACATCAAGTGCGCCAATGACCCGCCCACGGGCAATCAGGGGCAGGGCCATTTCCGAGCGAGTATCGGGCAAAAGAGGATTGTCAAAAGAGACGGCATCTTTGCCCGTATCCAGAGCAATTCGTGGTTTGCCTGTTTCTGTGACCGCCCCGACTATGCTCTCGCTACCTACTTTGAGTTTGTGTTTATTAGCCAGCATCTGCCGGCCCACTTCCCCGGTGGAGGCGTGGATAACTGCATATTTCTGGTACTCGTCTACCAGGAAGATAGAAACATGATAAAAACTAAAGCGGTCCCGAATCAATTCCACGGTTTGGGGCAGTAAGGTTTCCAGTTCCAGGGAACTGGTGGCCACTTGCGAAACTTCGGCTACCGTTTGGAGCAAGGTGGCCCGGTATTGGGTTTCTTCAAACAAACGCCGATTCTCCAGAGCACCGGAAATTTGACGGGCAATATCTTCATAGAGACGGATTCTCTCGGCAGGGAAGAGTTCATATTTCTGGTTGCCAATTAAAATAAAACCGCCCACCTCCCGGTTAAGCCAAATGGGCACGGCTACCAGGGTATTAATCTGCATAATCATCAGCAGTTGGCGCAACAGGTCAGAAAAGCGTTCATCTGCAGTAGCTCTATTTGAAACTACGGTTTGCCCTGTTTTCAATAAGGGGTTTAACCCCAATTCCTCGGTGGAGAAACGAGCGCCGGGTGAAATAGGAGGCCACTGCTGCTGGGGATTATCCCACAAGGCAACTAATTCCAATTCAACCCCGCCCTCGATTTGATCGTACATAAAAATCCCTGCCCCTCGGTCGGGATTGGTATCGGCGATGGCTTGCAGCGTCAGGTTGTAAATCGTTTCGGCGGTGTCGGCTACGAGCAAATCTTGACTCAGGTGAGACAATATTTCTGAGTTATAGAGACTCTGCTTGGTAGCTTCATAAAGACGCAAATTCTCGATAGCAGTGATGGCCTGGTCGGTCAGGGTTTGATAAATCCGAATTTCCTGCTTGGTATAATGATGGGGCTGGCGGGTGGAAATGGAGAGAAGCCCTTTGTAGTCGGTCCCCAGAAACATCGGCGCGGAGAAGAGCGTCACTGCCTTTAGTTTCTCCTGCATAAAGCGCCGAAAAGCATCATCCATGCGCGGGTCTTGGCCCTCTGCCCGGCTCAGGTCTTCCACGATAAGCGGCTCAAAGGGGGGCTGGGTAAAAGCATGGACCAACGAGTAATCGTTGGCCGAGAATTTAGAACCAACGGGTAAGAGCTGGTCAGATTCCCGATCCCAAGTGGCCACGATGGTCACGGTTTCAATTGAGCCTGATTCAGACCGGTCCAGCAATGAAATACTGACCCGGTCAACATCGTACACCTTTACGCTTTCGACGATTACGGCGAAGATGTCATCGAGGTCGGTGCTTTCGGCCAGAGAGCGGCTGATTTCATACAGCTTTTGCGTTTCAGAGAGAGCAGTCTGGGTTTGCTGGAAAAGTTGAGCGTTTTCAATCGCAACAGCGACTTGCGCAATGATCGCCTCGGCCAATTGCAGTTCATTCTTGGTGTACTCACGCCGTTGATTATGATGCTTAACTCTTAAAACACCCATGAGCCTGTTGCGGATCATTAGCGGAAAAGTGGTCAATGTATGTAATGCGGCTGTCTCTGCCTGCTCTGGGGCCTGATCTGAAGTAGTGCGGGTGAGCAAGAATGGCAGCGCCGGGTCGGCCAGGTGCTCGATTATGGGGGTTGGTTGTTTCAAGATTTGCCGGAGCGAAGATGAGTCCTCTATAAATTCAACTGATTGTTTACGATCGCTCTTTTCGCCTTTGGATACCACCTGTTCAAAGTGAGTTCTGGCCTTGTTGATTAACCAGATCGTGGCCGTATCGGCTCGAAGGTAGTTCTTGATATTGTCGGCCAATATCTCATAGATTTGCTGCAGATCAATGGTTTCAGAGAGCTGGCGGCTGGCTTCAAAGAGAACAGAGAGTTCTTTCGTTCGCGCCTGGGTTTGCTGCAACAAGCGGGCATTTTCAATGGCTAAAGCTACCTGGGCACTCACTTCTTCCAGCAGACTGATCTCGTCAGTTAACGGGTTCTCCCCTGCCGAAGTTTCTTCAATCCCAATAACGCCAATCGTTTCCCCGTAAAGCTTGATGGGAGTTATTAATTCGGTAAGTGTCCCCTCTTGAAGGGTGCTTGTGCCTACTTGTTCTCTCGCCAGAGCTAATTTGTTTGCCGGGGACAGCTTTCCTATCTCTGAAATCTTGATCCGGTCGTACTCATAACCCAGCGGGGCCGTGTCACCGGTCATCTCCCACGGCTTGCCTGAGTCGTCATGGTGTTGCTGGTTATATAAAATTTTCATCCCTTGTAAGTCGTCTTGGAGTTGCTGCACCGTTTGAGAACCGTTAATCGCCGCTGCCAGCAGGTCAGCCAGACTACCCAGAAATGCTATATCAATCTTGTCAAACCCGTCTAATTTACAGCTCTGCACACGTAGAACACCCAAACAGGCTTGAGCTGATTGTAACGGTACAGCCAACTCTGAATTTACGATTGTTTGTGCCTCGCCTTGTTGAGAATTGGATGAGGATGATCCCTGATTAATATCGGGACGATAAATCAATTCCCTCCGCCTGAAAACCTGGCTGACAATATTGTCTTCGTCAATGGAAAAAAGATGCGGGGCTTGAGTCCCAAGTTTATCGCCAAATAGCCACAAATCTTTGCCAGAGGGCGATACCCGGTAGATTTGGGCTGCCTGATAACCCAACAAATTGGTCAGAGAGTGCAGCGCCAGTTCCAGTACCGGTTCTACTTTTTCATCCGTGTTGACTTGTTGGCTAATCTTCTGGATTGTTTCAAGTTGACGAGCGTATTTGGGGGTAAACCCGGTCAATTTAGTCGCCGAAACTTGTGATTTGCTCATACTTCTTCCTCGTAACTGCGGATCAGGTAAAAAGGTGATCTTGCCGCCAGGTACTTGACCTTTTAATGGGTATCGCCGTTAGCAGGGGCGACTAGATGCACATAAGCGCGTTGGCTACCCAACGCATCTCCCAGTTCTTTGACCGTTGTTTGGAGGATTGTGTCCACGTTGGTTGAAGCTCTTACTTTGGTGGTAATCTCTTTAATCAGAGCCTCGCGCCGGGCTGCTTTTTGACTGGCTTCATAACGTCGGGCGTTGTCCAGGGCCAGGGCGGTCTGATCAATAAACGCCCGCAGCAATCTGATCTGAGCCTCTTCAATGGATTTGTCGGTGCTTTTGTTAAAACCGGCTTCAATCAGGCCGATATTCTCTTGGCGTAGTGTTACCGGCGTAAATATTCTGATCCAGTTGGCATGCTGTTCCGCTTCAAAGAGCTCGCGGTCAAAACGGTCATCCCAACCGGTAATAATTTCGGTTTGGCCCGTTCTAATGATATCAGCCATGATATCCTGGCTATCCAAAGAATGATTGGACCGTTTAATTTGAGACTCCGGCACACCAAACCCGGCCACAGCTTTGACCCGGCCCTGATAGGTATCCACCAGACTAAATTGAGCATATTCGAAACCCAAAACATCCTCACAGGCTTCAAAGAAAATGCTCATGATTTCCTGAACTTGCAGGGTGCCCGCCAACATTTGGCTGAACTGCTGTAAAGCCTGGGTGTCTTTCAGGAGGGTTTCAGCTTCATATTGGGCCTGGGTAACACTTTCAAACAAGCGCGCATTTTCGATGGCGTTGGCCAGTTGGTCGGCCATAGTTTGCAGCAAAGTGATATCTTCAGCCGAGAAAGCGCCGCGCTCGGTGCTTTGTACCGTCAACGCGCCAATCACCTCATCCCGGCTGATCAAGGGCAGCGCCATTTCCGAATGGGTATCGGGCAAATGCGGGTTATGAAACCGGACCGCTTCTTGGCCCACATCCAGGGCAATGCGAGCCTGGCGGTTTTGAATACTCCAGCCGATCATCGACTCGCCGCCGATCTTGAGTTTGTGCTTGTTTTCAAGCTGAATCCGTCCCGCCTCACCGGTACCGGCCCTAAGAACAGCCCACTCTCTGGCCTCATCCGCCAGGAACAAACCCACATAGTAAAAATCGAACTGGTCCCGGATCAGGTTGACTGAAGTATTGCTCAATTCATTCACGTCCAGAATGGAACTGGCAGCGCGAGAAACCTCGGCTGCGGTTTGCAGACGCTCTGAGCGGTATTGAGCTTCGGTGAGCAGTTGGTTGTTATCCAGCCAGATAGCCAACTGGTCGGCCAGAACTTTACCAACTTCAATATCCTCGGGCGTAAATCTGTGGCCTTTTTCGGTTGCATCAGCCCCAACAATACCCACCACCTCGCCGCGGGTGACGATGGGAATGAGCAGCATCGCTTCGACCCGGCCGCGCAGGGTTTGATTGTGCTGGGTCATGGGATGGGTTGACACATTTTCGATGACCAGAGGGAAGGGGTTTTTTAGTAAATGTTGAGCCACCAAATCTTCTTTAGCCGGGAAAACAAGATGAGGCTCAACAACCTTGTTATCAATGTAAAGCGCTTCCATCATATTGTTTTCACCGGCTGGATCGAGTAACATGATCCCACCCCGGTTGAGATTGAGCAAGAGGAGATACTCACCCAGGACCGTTTCAAAAGCAGCCCGCCGGTTGATCAGCGTGGCCAGAGCTTCGCTAATGTTATAGAGGAGCTGCGTTCTGGCCAAAGCTTTTTCTAAAGCCTCTTCAGCATGTTTGCGTTCAATGGCAATCCCGGCTAACTGAACCGCTGTGTCAATCAGCTCCAGATCGGCTGCTGCCGGAGTATGAGGTTCCGCATGGTACATAGCAAAAGTGCCAAGTACCTTGCCATCGGTAGCCAGGATAGGAGTGGACCAACAAGCGCGCAGGCCAAAGGTCGAAATAATCCAGTCGGCGTAATCTGCCCACAACGGATCAGTAGCAATATCTGAAGAGATTACCTGTTCCCCCCGATAGGCTGCCGTGCCACATGAACCAACTTTCGGCCCGATAACAAGGCCATCTATGGCCTGCGTAAAACTTTGAGGCAGGCTGGGGGCGGCCCCACTACGCAAATGAGTTTCCTGGGCGTCCAGCAGCATAATGGAGGCGTAGAAAGTTTTATCAGACAAACCTTCGATAAATTCGGCCAAAACGTTAAGTGTAGCCTGTAGTGAGGCTCCTTTGGCAATCATTTCAAAAACTTGCTGCTGGCCGGTTAATAGAGCCTCGGCGTGTTTGCGCTCGGTAATGTCCAGGTGGGTTCCGGCCACGCGGAGAGGCTGACCGGCTTCATCCCGCTCCACGATATTGCCGCGATCCAGAATCCATCTCCACTCGCCTGTCTTGGTTCGCAGGCGATATTCACATTCATAAAACGCTGTTTTACCGGCGAGATGGTCATTCCAGATGACTTGCGCCTGGGGCAGATCATCGGGGTGGGTCCGGCTGTCCCACCACTCCACACACGGCTCAACTTCATCAAGCAGATAGCCAAGCATGGCGGCTGCCCGCTCATCAACGATGTCCATGCCCGTCTGCACGTTGAAATCCCACAAGCCGAGGTCCGCGCCGTGCAAAGCCAGCTCAAGCCGCTGCTCGCTTTCACGCAGCGCCTCCTCGGCTTTCTTGCGTTCGGTGATGTCCCAGAAGATGCCCTGCGTCCCGACCGCGATGCCGGAGGCGTCAAAAATAGGTGACTTTACCACCCGCACAAATAATTTTTCCCCGTCTTTTGTTTGATGCTCCTCCACAGTTTCAAACAGTTGGCCCGTTTCGATGATCCTTTGATCATCCTGTTGATACTTTTGGGCCAATTCGGGGGGGTAAAAATCGAAGTCGGTTTTGCCGATCAGCTCCTCCAGAGATAAACCCAGGCTGTCGCAGAAACTCTTGTTGCCAAAGACAAAACGGCCTGTCCGATCCTTGCGCAAGATGTTCTGGGGAATATTATCCACCAACGATTGATAAAGGGCTTCGGAAGTGCGCAGCGCTTCCTCGGCTCGTTTCCGTTCGCCGATCTCCTGCCGGGCCTGTTCGTGTAACTGCGCACTTTTGACAGCGTTGGCCAATTGATCGGCCATGGTCTGCAAGACGATAATATCTTCTCGACTGAAAGCGGCTGGCTCGTCGCTCTGAACTGTCAAAGCGCCGATGGCTTCATTATGATAAATGAGCGGCAAAGCAATTTCAGACCGGGTTAGGGGTAAATCCGGGTTTTGAAAGCGGACAGCTTCCTTGCCGACGTCCAGGGCAATACGCGGTTGGCGGTGGTAAACACTCCAGCCGATCATCGACTCCCCGCCAATCTTCAAACGGTGCCTTTTTTGCAGTTGAATTTGCCCGGCCTGACCGGTGCCGGCTTTTAATACCGCCCATTCTTTGGCTTCATCCACCAAAAAAGCGCCTACGTAATATAGCTCAAAACGGTCACAGATCAAGGCTACGGCTGAATCAAGCAAGTCTTGCACTTCCAGAACGGAGCTGGCGGCCCGGGCTACCTCGGCTGCGGTCTCCATGCGAGTGGCCCGGTAGGCCGCCTCCTCGATCAACTGGCGGTTAATGAGGGCAATATAAACCTGGTCGGCCATGGCCAGCCAGAGGCGCTGTACCTCTTCGGTAAAGATATACGGGCGGGTAAAGTAAACCAGGATGGCTCCCAGTTGTTGATTGGCTGCCGCCAAAGGCAAAATGGCTGCCGAACAGGCACCGGTGGGGTGAAAACTGGATCGTTCCGTTTCAGACAGCTTCTCGGCAGTGGCAATGTCGTCAATAAAAAGCGGCACATTGCTGGTAAGCAGCTTGCTTTGGTCAAATTCCGGCAAATAAAAACGTGTCCCGACCACATAAGAAGGGGTATTGCGTTTTTGCCAGTTAAATCTCAATTCGGCCCAAATAGGTTCATTATCAACCAGATTAAAGCGAAAGGCCGCAATCTCGCAGGGGTCAGCCAGGCGAATCTGCTCAAAAATGGCTTCAAAAATTTGCCGTTCGCTCAAGGCGCTGGCGATGGCCCGACTGCCAAAATAGAGGGCTGCCGTTTCGGCCAACATCCGCTCCCGTTCAGCCTCTCGTGCCCGCACCTCGGTGACATCATGGGTGATGCCCAGCAGATACTCGGGCTTGCCGGCAGCGTTTGGAATTGGAATGAGCCGGGTATGACCTATATGTTCCCGGCCATCTCCCCAGATTGTTTTATCTTCAGCTTCGAAGATTTGGTTGGTAGCAAAGATTTCTTTATCGCGCTGGTAAAATTTTTCGGCCAGGTCCGGGCGTAAAAAGTCGCGATCTGTCCTGCCGAGTAATTCCTGTTGGGGGCGGCCAATCACCTGAGCATTGGCCTGATTCATTTCCAGTAAAGTGTGGTTCTTATCTTTAATAAAGATGGGATCGGGGATATGCTCGATGACGGTTTTGAGGAAGCGCCGGCTGCTCTCCGCCTGATCAAGTAAGAGGGCATTTTCGGTTAAGAGCTGGGTGTTTTGAATGGTATTGGCCAGTTGATCGGCCAGAGTTTGAAACAGGGTAATGTCGTCTTGCGAGAAGGCGCCTGGTTCTGAACTCTGCAAATCCAGCGCCCCAATCACCTGCCCCCGATTGATGAGGGGTAACGTCATTTTGGAGCGGGTATCGGACAAGTAGGGATTTTGAAAATGCGTGGCGTCCGCGCCTATATCTAAAGCAATCAGTGATTGGCGATGCTGAACAGACCAGCTAACCATTGACTCCTCGCCAATTTTTTGTGGAAACTCTCGTTGTAACAAGAGTTGTCCTGCTTCGCCGGTGCCAGCCCGCAGCTTGATATACTGGTTTGACTCATCAACCAGATAGATAGCAACATAGTAAAGATCAAAGTAATCTTGAATCAAATTAATCGCTACCCGGAGCAGATCATCCACATCCAAAATCGAACTGGCTGCATCGGAGATGGCTGCTACTGTTTCCAGCAACAATTCTTGGCGCTGAGTATTTTGCGACAGCCCTTCCAATTCGCGCAGGATTTCGGTCCACTGCTCGGTTGTCTGAAGCTGAGGCAGAGTCTGCGCCATTTCCTTGAGTTTAGTTTGAACGATTTGCAAGGTTTCATTGACCATGATTCTTGCCTTCTCTACTGCTGGCTAAGGCGGGTCTAGGCCCCGAAGTTGGGTTGTGTTCGGTGGCTGGGCGCTCAGGGGGGTGGATACCGAGAGTAATGCCACCGCGTGGCGAACCCAGAATCTTACTCAATTCCGTCACTGTTGTCTGCAAAATATCTTCGACATTCGTCGCGCTTCTGATTTTGCCTGTAATTTCACGGATGATTTCTTCGCGCCGGGCGCGTCGCTGTGATGCGTCTAGTAGTCGCAAATTCTCCAGGGAAGCAACCATCTGTTGGGCAACTGTAGTGTAAAACTTAACCTGCTGGGGTGTAAAAGTTTTACTTTGGGTTCGATAGGCGACCAATAAGAAACCCAGCCGGCTTTGATAAGTAGAGAGCGGGAGCGCTACCAGGGATTTAATATTCATCTGGGTTAACTCTCGCCGCAATTGCTCCGTTAAGTAAGGGGCGTCGCTGTTTGTATCTTCAATAACTAACGCCCCGTGCTGAGGGATTAGGCCTTCAATGACCATGTCGCCGGCATTAAAGCGGGTGCCGTTGGGCAAAGTGGGATGTCCGGGAGCAGCCCAAATCACTTTTTGTTCCAGGATTTGTCCGGCTACATTTGGATTTTGGGTATCCAGGTAGGTGTAGACAGAAGCCGAGTCAACCCCCGATTGAGCAATAGCTTCCATTGCCAGCCGGTAAACGGTTTCTTCATTATGCGCCGAGAGTAGTTCTTGGGTGATGCGGTACAGGTTTTCAGTTTCGGCCAAAGCTCTTTGAGTTTGTTCAAACAGTCGCGCATTTTGGATCGCATTGGCCAGTTGGTCGGCCATTGTTTGGAGCAAGGTGATATCCTCAGCCGAGAAAGCGCCCTGCTCGGTGCTTTGCACGGTTACCGCGCCAATCACCTCATCCCGGCTGATAAGGGGCAAGGCCATCTCGGAGTGCGTGTCGGGCAGATACGGATTTTGAAACCGAACCGCTTCCTGGCCAACATCCAGCGCAATCCGAGCCTGCCGGTTTTCAACACACCAGCCGATCATCGAGCCGCCGCCGATTTTGAGTTTGTGATTGTTTTCGAGCTGAATGCGCCCGGCTTCTCCTGTACCGGCCCGGAGAACGGCCCACTCCCTGGCCTCATCCACCATGAATAGTCCCACATAGTAGAAGTCGAATTGGTCACGGATAAGATTGACCGAGGTGTTGATCAATTGTTGTACATCAAGGATCGAACTGGCCGCGCGAGAAACCTCGGCTGCGGTCTGCAAACGCTCCGAGCGATACTGGGTTTCAGCGAGGAGCCGGCGGTTTTCCAGCCATATTGCCATTTGATCGGCAATCGCCTCGCCAATTTCGATATTGCTCTGCGAAAAGATATGTCCTTTTTCAGTTGAGCCAACGGTAATCACTCCGGCTACCGTTTTGCCGAAAACTAACGGTATGGCCAGCATAGCTTCTGTCTCGCGCAGACTCTCTCGTCTATTTTTGGTCAGCGAATGTTCATGGGTATCGTTAACAATCAATGGGCTGGGATGTTGCTGCAAGTGGTGCAAGATGGTATCTGGTACAGCAGGAATAATCAACTGAGGTTCAACTGCCTGTCCATTAACGTACAAAGCCTTAGTCTCGTGGGATTGGCCGGTTTTATCAAGCAGTAAAATAACGCCCTGATCTAAATTAAGGAGGTCAAGATACTCACCCAGGACAATTTCTGCAACCGCCCGTTGATCGGTCGCCGTAGCCAGGGCGCCGCTGATGCGATAAAGCGATTGAGTTCTGGCGAAGGCTTCTTGCAATGCCTCCTCCGCTCGCTTCCGCTCGGTAATGTCGTTGATAATTCCAATGAGATATTCTGGTTTACCGTCAGCCCCTACCAGGGGAATTTTACGAGTGTAAAGCGTCCGTATATTACCCCTGGCATCAGTAATTGACTCCTCTGTTTCTTGAGTTTCACCGGCTTCGAACAGCTTGGCGTCTAGCACTCGAGACCGGTCGGCTTCTTCTTTAGGCAGGTAATCATAATCGGTGCGGCCAATAACTTTTTCCTCTGGCAGCCCCAGTAACCCCTCGGCAAAAGCGCGATTCACCACCACCCATTTATGATCGGTATCTTTAATAAAAATTGGGTCAGGGATCTGGTCAATGATACTCTTCATAAATATCCGGCTGTCCTGGGCCGTTTGCAGGAGCCGGGCGTTTTCAATGGCGTTGGCCAGTTGATCGGCCATAATCTGCAAGGTATCAATGTCTTCGTCGCTGAAGGCATTCACCTCGGTACTCTGCACATCCAGGGCGCCGGTGACGATGCCGCGTGTCAGCAGTGGCAGCGCCATTTCAGAGCGTGTATCAGGCAGAAGCGGGTTCTGGAAGTGAACCTTATCCTCACCCACGTCGAGGGCAATCCGGGGCTGAGCATTAGCGGTCACATAGCCCACAATCGAGTTGCTGCCAACCTTAAGTTTGTGCGGCTTTTCGACCATAATTTTACCAACTGCGCCGGTTGAAGCATGGACGACTGCCCACTCGCGGGCTTCATCCAACAAAAAGATAGAAACATGATAAAAACCAAAGCGGTCTCGAATCAGGTCTACGGTGCTTTTGAAAATCTCCCCCAGGTCAAGCATTCTGGAGACCGATTCGCCTACTTTGGCGACAGTTTTTAAGCGGGTGGCTCGCCGTTCCGTCTGTTCCAACAGCCGGCGATTTTGAATGGTGATGGCAATCTGATCAGCCATTGCTCGGGCCAGGTCTATTTCCTGTTGGGTAAAGTTGCGATACTCCTCGACCGAATCAGCGCCAATCCAGCCAATGGTTTCACCCCGGATAATCATGGGAGCTTCCAGCAGCGACTTGGGCATTCCTTGTTTATTGAAGCTATAAAACCCTACCAGGCTGGGATCACTTGGCGCATCTACACTGACAAAGGGGCGCCCCGAAAGAAGAACCTGTTGATAGGGAATATTTTCATCTAGTGGGAACTTTAGTTTTTCAACGTTTTGTAGTTGGCCCTCTTGAACATAAGCCATTAATTGGCCATATTGTCTATCGGGGCTAACCAGGGTAACTCCCCCTTGATCCAGACCCAGACTATAAACATATTCTACCAGGGCTTCCTGTAAAATTTCCTGTAAATCAGCCGCGCCCGCCAAAACCCGACCAGCGCGGTAGAGGGTTTGCGTTTCAGCTAGGGCGGCCTCAGTACGCTGAACCTGGCGGGCGTGTTCAATGGCAATGGTCGTTTGGTTGCAGATGGTGCGATAGAGCGCCAACTCGCGCTCACTAAAGGTATGGTGGGTTCTGTACTCAATAGAGATCAACCCAATCACATGGCCTCGGGTAACCAGCGGATTAACTGCCAGGCTGCACGCCCCGAATTTTTGTAGAAACTCCCGCTCGGCAACAGCCAAACGATCGTCCGAGGTAACATCGTCAATAATAAGGGTTTCCTGAGTACAAACCAGGTCATACAAAGCAGGATAATCATTAATGGAGAAGCGATAGCCCATGCCCTTATTGCGTCTGGCTGGATCAACATCCCCAACAGCAACCACTTCGCTGCGGGTAGGTAAATTGTTGAGGTCAATTTCATCACAGATATGCAGAGAGCAGCGTTCAGCGCCAATGGTGAGCGCACTCTGGATCAGGACGTTGTAAACATCACTGAGACTTAGTGCCCCTGAGAGCCTGCGGCTAATATCAAGGATAAGATGGCTTTCGTGCAGACTATTTTTGAGGTCGGTTAGCAGAGTTGTATTTTTGAGAGCGATGGCAATTTGCATGGCAATCGCTTTTAGTAAGAACAAGTCTTGCTCGTCAAATTGATTGGGCTGAGAGTGAAGAATGGCGAAAACTCCCCGGAGTTGATTAGTTCCAACCAGGAGGGGCGCACAAATTATGGAACGGGCGGGAGTCGCATATCCGTTTGTACTCTGGTTTATCGGGAAGGGCGCTGATGAGGTCCAGCGTGGGTCGGTGTTTGCATCTAAGACCAAAACGGCTTGGCCAGTTTGTAAAACTGATGCAGCCAAGCCGCTGGTTAGAGCGGCGCGAACCAGGCTTTGCCACTCGACACCGGTCAGGTCATTCTTTTTAGGATGAGAACTCTTGAAATAGACATCACCGTTTTCGGCCTGTAAGTAAATCTCACAAAAGCCATTACCTAGATGGTCGGTAAATGTTACCGCAGTGCTGAGGATAGAGTCGAGGTCAAGATCGGCATTCAGTGCTACCGTAATTTCGTGAAGCAGACTCATCCAGTCGCGTGGAGCGACGGTTTCGGCGTTGGTCATCCTTCATCCCCTTGTTATTTTAAAGTGTTTCCCTGTCTGTTTAGCATGAGACTAAACGGGCCTAGTCACAGCCAGGATGATGAAGTGGCTTTAGTAACCCAGATCCCAAACCATATTACCCTGTAAAATACTAATAATTTGCTCAGGGAATTTATCAGGGTCAATGGGTTTGCCCAGAAAGCCATCAAACCCGGCCTTTTTAGCCTTTTCCATTGTGCCGGGATTGGAGTCGGCGGTGACGGCAACGACTCGGGTCTCAGCAAAGCGGGAGTCACTGCGCAGTTTGGCCAGCGCATCATAGCCGTCTTCATAAGGGAGATGAAGGTCCATCAAGACCAAATCAACGCGGGGCATGGTGTCGGCAAATTCTAGCACCTGCCAGCCAGAGGCTTTCCACTCATAACGACGCACTCCAATAAAAGCCAGGAGCCGGGCAATGAGGACCAAGTTTTGGAGATTATCTTCTACAACCAGAACATACGCATCTTTGGGATCAATTGCTTTTTTGGCCTTTGTATCCGCAATTATTTGTGCCATCGGGATTTACCTTTCAAGAAGTTTTCAATTTGACTGGGAAGTTCATCAATATCAATAGGTTTGGCAATATAACCATCACAGCCGGCCTGGAGCACATTCTCTCGATCTTTTTTCATAACATTAGCAGTCATGGCAATAACCGGGATATGGGCTGTTTCTCTGGCTTTTTTAAGCGTATCGGTAATTTCATACCCATCAATATCGGGCAAATTGATGTCGGTGATGATAATATCAGGGCGATTGCTCATCGCTTTGGCCAGGCCATCACGACCATTACCGGCCTCGATGACTTCATACCCTTCGATTTCCAGAACACGCTTGACCAGGGTCATGTTATCGAGATTGTCCTCGATATAAAGGATTTTAGCTTTGCCCATAAAGCATCTCCTTAAAGCAAAAATAACTGTTCCCTATCGGGCGGAAAAGGGAGGCAGGTTTTGTTCAGTAACTAAATTGGGGGATGGGGAGCCACTGGCCAGGAAAATTTCCTCGATCATCTCTTGTAATTGGATGGTTGGGAAAGGTTTAATGAGATAGCCGTTGACTTCAAGCTGTTCGCTTTCATCCTGGACCTCACGAGAACCGTAAGCGGTCATCAAAATAACACTGATATTGGGGTGCAGGGAGCGGGCTACTTCAACCAGGGTAAAGCCGCTGATGCCGGGCATCTTTAGGTCGGTTATCAGGAGATCATACAGATTGTAAGTCAGCTTGGTCAGCGCTTCTTCACCTGACGATGCGCCATCAACCAGGTAAGCTCCTGGCGCATCCTGTAACCCCTGTTTGAGAAAAAAAACCAGGGTTGGTTCATCGTCTACAATGAGAATCCGTTTAGGCCGGCTGTGCTGATTTGGCATAATAATCTGCTCCTTTAGCCTAAGAGTTGCTTACTCTTGCTAATATAACACAAAATGATTTAAGTTGTGGTTACAGGATGATTACAATTATTAATAACAACTGGATGGGTACGAGTTAATCAGTACTGATTAAATATCGCCCTCCAGCAATGGTGGTGACGTATTGAGGGGTGGCTGGATCAGTTTCCAATTTATGGCGCAGGCGATGAATATGGACACGGGCAATAGCACGTGCATCGGCTTCAGTGGCTTCATATCCCCGGACATGTCTGATTAAGGTGATGGAGTCCATTGCTACGTTGGGTTGAGCCATCAGTACAGCCAGGATGTCGAATTCGGTTGGAGTTAAATTGATCACTTCACCCCGGCGAGTTACCTGGCGATTGTGAGGGTTGAGTTTTAAGTCTTTGATTTCCAGAACCAACTCCGCGGGCTTGACTTGGGAGGGGTCTTCCGCCGATTGGCGGGCCAGCCCATCGGCCACACTGGCCAGTAATTCGCCGGTGTCAAAGGGTTTGGTCAGATAATCATGGGCGCCCTGGCGCAGAGCTTCAACGGCCGAGTCGAGGGTGGCGTAAGCGGTCAAGATAATTACACTGGTGGTCGGGGCTAATTGGCGCAAGCGGCGGACAATATCCAGACCATCCATGTCGGTTAGACGTAAATCAACCAGGGCGACATCAAAACGCTGCTGCTCAATAAAAGTCAGCGCCGTTTGCCCATCGGCGGCTTCTGTAACCGCATAACCTTGTTCTTGTAGATTAAGCCGTAGAAAGTGGCGCAGGGTTTTCTCATCATCTACCACCAAAACTCGACCTGTCATACAGCGGCCCTCCTGGCGACCGGTAGACATATGATAAATCGGGTGCCATGCTCCGCTTCACTTTCGATGCTGATAGTTCCCCCATGCTCTTCAACAATCCGTCGCGCTATTGTTAAGCCCAGGCCGGTTCCGCGGGTTTTGGTGGTAAAGAAGGGTTCAAAAATATGCTGTTGAGTCTCTACCGGGATACCTGGCCCGGTGTCGGCAATGGTCACGATAACCTCATCGGCTGGTTTACGGTTTTGGGAGGGGGCTGCCCGGGTTTGCAGCGAAAGTTGCCCTCCGTTAGGCATAGCCTGAGTCGCGTTAATAATCAAATTGGTGAAAAGCTGTTCCAGCCGCTGCCGGTCTACACTGAGGCGGGGTAAATTATTCGCGTAATCAAATACTATCGTCACTCGACTTTCTTCAACCTGGCTGCGAAAACGTTGTAAAACGCCTTCAATAATTTCGGCCACATCTTCGTTGGATAACTTGAGCCGGGCAGGACGAGCCACAAAAAGGATGTCCTCCAAAATCCGATTGACCCGCTGAATCTCACCCCGCATCATCACTGCCCCTTCAAACTCCGGCGAGTCTTGGGCTACTTTACGGGTTAGGTAATCAATGCCGGCGGCGATCCCGGCAATGGGATTACGAATTTCATGGGCCACTACCGCCGACATTTCACCCAGAGCCGCCAGACGGTCGAGCCGCCGTCGTTCGGCCTCCATTGCTTTGACTTCGCTCAAATCTTCCAGAACAGCCACTACTCCAATTGGCCTACCAGCCCGGTCAACTCCGCCAAGCGGCGCAGTACTGGCTGAAACAGAGAGGGAGTGCCCTTCCCGATGGCGGACTGTAATCTCCTGGTGGGTGTAAGTTCTCCCCGTGGTCATTGTTTCATTAAATATCTTGATTAATTCTGCAGATGGTTCGATCATCTGGGTCAGAGGATGATGGAGGGCTTCATCCTGCCGGTAGCCCAGCATTTGGGAGGCAGCCGGGTTAAAAGCAGTAATATAACCTTCTTGATCCATTGCAATCAAACCGTTGCTCATATTTTGGATAATATCTTCATTAAAGGTTCGCAGCGCTTCGGTTTGCTGGAAAAGCTGCACATTTTCTAATAGGATAGCCAACTGCCCCGCCAGTACTGAGAGGAGATCAAGACTTATTTGGTTGAAGGGTGCACTGCGTCCAGAATTGCCGGTTTCGGCAGTAAGTAAACCAACTATCTCCCCGTTAATAATCAATGGCAGCAGGGCGCCAACAATATTGGATTGACCTTCCAGCGTTTTGACAGTAGTCCCGTTACCCAAAATCCAGACAGGCTCGCCCTCGCTCATGGCTGCATCGAGCGCTGACGGCGCTAGGCCAGAGCACTGCAACCCATTCTGGCAAACCACCGCCATTTCTACTATATCGGATTTCGATCTGGAACCAGCACCTGGGGCAAAAGCGGAGAAAGCCGGATGAGGGCGGCTTAACCAGGCCAGACGAGTTGCTCCGGTTTCCCGCTGGACAATTTCCAGTACCCGGTGGACGAGTGAGGCTTCACTACCGGCGACCTGCAAAATCTGGTTGATTTCTAACAGAGGCAGCAAGGTTTGCAGCCGTAAACTATCCCGCAGCAGCTCCCGCCGGGCCAGATTATCCTTGATCGTGGCCACCAGCTCCTTCGGCTCAAAAGGTTTCATCAGGAAACCCTGCGCCCCCAGTCGAATCGCATTGATCGCGTCTTCCATCGTCCCGTAGCCGGTAATCAACACTACGGTCAGGTGGGGGTCAATCTCTTTGGCCAGGCGGAGCAGTTCCAGCCCATCCAGCCGGGGCATTTTAATGTCGGTTAGCAGCAGGTCAAAGCTCTCTTGCTGGAGTAAAGTGGGTGCTGCCTGGCTATCGGTTAACCCTGAGACAGTAAACCCCTGTCGTTCCAGGATGCGGACACAGGAATGGACCACTCCTTTTTCGTCGTCAACAACTAAAATTCTTTGGTTGATCACGTTGTCCTACCCTTCTGGTGCTGGCTTCTTTTCGAGAGATGGGTTTATCCTTGCGTCTTTAAGAAATTTAGATTTTGCTTGGAGGTAAAGCCGAGACCGGGAAAACTAAAGTAAAGGTTGTACCTACATCAGGGATACTTTCTACCGTGATTTGGCCGCCGTGTTTCTCCATAATACCATAACTAATAGATAAACCTAAACCTGTACCCTGGCCAACTTCTTTCGTCGTAAAAAAGGGATCGAACACTTTATCCAAATGCTGGGGCTGGATACCATGACCCGTGTCGCTAATTTTACAGATAACGGTTAATTCACCTTCATCCTCGGTTTTCAATCCTCGGGTGGCGATGCTACTGCTTTTCTTATCCAATAAAGGACTGGTTTCGGTCAAGACTTTTTTTCTCTTTTTACGGGCGTTGCCATTTTGACGCGAATTGGTCTGAGATGATGCAACAGGAGACACCAGTGAAGTCGTAACGGTTAGAAGAGCGGGTCTGTCCTGGTTGTTTTGCATGGCCTGGATGGCATTATTGAGCAAATTGACAATAACCTGCTTCATCTGGTTGACGTCGAGCAGCATTTCCGGCAGGGGTTCCAGTGACTTGTGTAGTTCGATTTTATAACTTACGTTTTTAGTATAAACCAAAAAGATGCACTCTTCAATCAGTTGGTTCAAATCGGTAATTTCCCGTTTGGGGGTATCGGCTCGGGCAAAGTTCAACAGGCCGCGGACAATATCGCGGGCACGCCGGGCTTCCTGGTTAATCATGCCCAAATCTTCGAGGCGCTCATCTTCTGCGGTGGGTACGCTGGTGTCCATCAACAAGCTGGCCAGACCAATGATGGTGGTCAGAGGGTTGTTGATTTCGTGGGCAAGGCCAGCCGCCAACTCGCCAACGCCGGCCAGCTTCGCGCTTTGAATCAACTGCCGCTGCGTTTCGGCCAGCCGCTTGATGGTCCGGCTCTGGTCTTCGTACAATTGAGCATTCTCGATGGCTGCCGCCGCCGGTGCGGCCAGGGCTTGCAGAAGAGCCAGGTCTTCCTTGTTAAAAGCGCCGGTTTTTTTGTTCATTACTTCAATTGCGCCGATGGTATGGCCCTTGGTTTGCAGGGGGACACACAAAATAGACCGGGTTGTAAAACCGCTAGATTTGTCCATATCAGGGAAAAAGCGTTCGTCGGCGTAAACATCCGGCACAATTACCGGCTCGCCCTTCTGAGCTACCCAGCCGGCCAAGCCCTGCCCCAGCGCCATGTGCAGTCCGATGACCGCCTCCGAGCCTTCGCCCGATGCGGCGGCAAACCAAACTTCCCCTGCTTCATCGTCACGCAGCACCACTGAAGCTGCGGCCACATTCATCAGCCGGGTGGTGTGACCGGTAATCAAAGTGAGTGTCTTTTGCAGGTCAAGGGTTGAAGTAATAGCCTGGCCAATGTCGTTGAGCGATTGCAGTTCCTTCAGCCGCTGGTTAATTTCGTCGTAGAGCCGGGCGTTTTCGATGGCGATCGCCAATTGGTCGGCCAATGTTTCCAAAGCCGAGACATGATATTTATCAAATGCCTCCAACTGGGTACTCTGAATATCCAAAACGCCGATGGTTTTGTTACCCAGCCTGATAGGCATACACAGCTCCGCGCGCACCTCTTTATTGTTTTTACTGAAGATATAGCGCGGGTCTTGAGTCACGTCATTGGCCACGATTGTTTTATTCGTAGCTGCCGCCCACCCGATTAACCCCTGCCGTAGTTTGTGAGTGATGTGGGGGATCGGTGCGGTCAGGCTGAAGCGATCCAACGTGTCCCTGGCCCGCAGTTCCACCTGGTGCGTGGCAGCATTATACAAATGGATAGAAACGTTGTAAAAACCAAAGCTGCGCCGAATGGCCTGCACCACTGTGCGCAGCATTACATCCAGGTTGAGAATGGAGGTGGCCGCCCGGCTGACCTCATTAATGAGCGAGAGCTGGATAGAGCGCTCCGATTGGTTCTTAAAAAGCATAGCATTTTCAATAGCCATGCTAATTTGAATGATAACTGCTTCCAACAGGGCCAAATCGTCGCTGGTAAAGGAATTGGGCTGCTTGTGCCCAACCAGGTAAACCCCTTTGGCTCCAACTCGATCCAGAGTAAAGGGTAGGGCTACCACACAATGCTCCGTATCCGGCAAATAAGAGGCCCGAAACCAGCGCGAATCATTCATCGTGTTGGCTATGACCACCGCCTGATTATGGCGCAGCACCCACCCCTCTATCCCATCTTTGAGCAATCTTTGGGCAAAACGCCGGCCGGTTAAGCCGATAAGTTCTTCGCGTCCCGGCTGGGTGCTGCGATAGTAAATTGTTTCCTCGCCTTCTTGCACCAGCAGAGCAGCAAAATCGGCTTTAAGATCAGGAGCCAGGGCCAGGATACACTCAAAAAGTGCATTGACTTCAAGATGCCCGCTCAGAGATTGGGTAATATTAAATAGTAAGGCCAGGTGTTGGATATTTACCGTTTTAGCGGCAGAATCAAGGGGAGGTGGAGCCATATCGTCAATTAAATGGTCAATAAGTTCCTGGGTATTTTTAGGGTAATGGAGCAAAAAAACGTGGTCTAAAGTTAATTCTGGTGGAAGTTTCACCGCCTTTTTTTCGGCGAGCACCAAAACTTTAGCCGCTTTGGCAAATTCGCCGGCTTTGAAGCGGGTCATTACTGCGGCATCCAGGAGTAGTATATCAGTTTTGGAGAGATGCGCCAAAGCTTCGTCAGTATTGTAAAACAGCCGGACGGGATAGCCTCTTAATTTGAGCGCCTCGTGCAAAGGCCGCAGCCGTTGCTTGTCGCTGTCAATTAAGATTATTTGACTTGACTGTTCCGCCTGTCCAGGCGCTATGAGTGGAAAATCTTGTTGGTTCACACTCGAAACCACAATCCCAAATTCACCCTCTATTCCAACACGGGCCGGCCAAAGAAAAGTACGGTCAATAAACAAGTATAGCACGGGCTAACGGGGGTCGCAACAGGATTTTTCGACTAATAGGTCCATGCTTATCGCTTCCTGAGGGGCTTGGAAAAGAGCGCACCAAACCGGCTCGCCTTTCAATAGCGAAGGGCAAGCTACCGGATGCAGTAGGTTACAGATACAATAACTACTATATCTAGTGTTAGCTGTGATGTCGCCACATTATGTCGTGTTGTTTTTGTATATTTGTCGGGTTTGTGCTATGATGGAAGTAGTATTATGTTGAGTTCTCTAAACAGCAAGCGCGGGCGGGCTTATGTCGGTAGATGAACTTATTCAGGCAAAAATATATCGCCTAGAAGAGTTAAAAAAGTACCAAGCCTACTACGGTCCCAATACCCCCTACCCCGTCATTATCGAAATTAATGATCTTGAAGCCGAACTACAGCGCATGGTGAAGGCGGATAAAACCCGTTCGACCCCGCCTGTTAAAAAGAAAGTTGTCAAAAAGAAAAAAGACAAGGTTCCGTTTTGGCAGTTTTCACACCTGTCGCAATCCACAAAAGATGCGATTGCCACAATTGCCTTTATTGGCCTGGTTTTTTTGTTTGGCTCGATCATTTTTGCCGCTTACGTAAAAACACATCCGCGCCAGCAGCGGGATACGGTTCTGGCTTACGCAGATCCCGGTAATCTGGTCATTCCAACGCTCCGCCCCACCTTTACCCCTACCCCCGCCCGCCCAAATGGAGTGTTGCTCACCGAGGGCGCTACTGATAGCACCACCTATCTACCAACACCGGGTGAATTGCCCACCGAAGTTCCGACGCCTGTCCCCACCTTGACTCCCAGCGCCACACCGCTCCCCACTGAAGCTCCCCTGCCGACTGATACGCCCGAACCCACACCGGTCCCCCCAGCCGCTCCGCCTGCCGTTGCCCCAGCAGCTATAGATCCGCCGGCAGCCGCTCCGGCGGCGGTCGCGCCAACGGCGGCAGCCCCGACCGAGCCGCCTGCCCCGCCTGCCCCTGAATTTCCTTTCACTGTGGCCGAACAGGGTAATCGTGAATTCCAACGGACCAATTACCATGTTATCACTATTTACATCGCCGCGGTGAGCGCTGGCAACATTCCGATTGGCGGGTTAAAGGTCATCGGCGATCACACCCCTTCTGGAATGCATGCTGAAAGCGGCCTCAGCGATTGGAACTGGAGCGCCGTCAACTGTCTGGATTGTGATTACGTTAAACAGGGTAATGTTAAATTTGAGCCGGGAACTTTTGAGGATGGGGTTTGGAATATTTATCTGGCCGATCAGAACGGCGCGCGGCTCTCGCCTGTGGTACCGCTGACCTACTCGGCTGACCCGGAAAAATGGGTTTGGGATTTTATCATTTTTAAACAAAATTAATAAAAAAGGGGCTGGCAGTTTAAGCCAGTCCCTTTTTTGTTCTCATTCCAGGGCTACAGTCTGGACTACCTCGCCGCTCTTAGCGTCAATGATGACCGTGTAAACCACCCGAAAATCACCCCCGGCATAGTTTAGATACCAGGTCAGCCTGGTTTCATCCAGAGGGTACGGCACAACCGCAGCCATGGGCCGGTAACCTTCTGCTGTAAATTTACTGGCCCCGGCCTTTTCGCCGATGTCATAGAGACGTTTTGTGTCCAGAATCACTTCATCCAGGACAGTGGTTTTGGGCACCGGCAGGTTGGTGGGTGAACTGGTAAATGTCCCATTAGTAAACATCAGAGTGTTTAATCCTTTGCTCGAAGGCGACCAAAACTTGAGGATCCAATCGGTAGATTTGCCTTCGGCGTCCAGGGGCCCCAGCCCACTGGTTGCAATTTCGCTGAGGACGGCATCCGCTTGCCACTTTTGCGCTTCGGCCAGGGCCAGGTCGGCTGCTTCTTGACCACTCAGAGCGCTGGCTGCCTGAGCGGGTGCATCTTCCGGCGGATTCACTTGGGCCTGGCTAACTTCAGGCGTTACCGCTTGGGTGGAAGTCGCTTCCGGGGTAGTCGTGATGGCGATTGAATCGGACTCGGCTGCGGGCGTGGGAGTAGGTTCTAAGAGCGGTGTAGGGGACGGGGCTTCAGTCGGCGTGGTCGTTGGCGCTGGCGTGGCCGTAGCCGCGCTGGCGACCTCCTGGGCTTGGGAGGGCGGCGTATTTTGAGTCACCTCATTCTGCGCCGGCGAACGTAGCTGCAAGAAGATCAGGACGCCGATGCCAATCAACACCAGGAAAATCAACACCCCGATTGCCCCAAACCCCAGCGCATTGATCGGCAGGCCGGATTTGCTTTCCGCTTTCGTCAGGGGCTGATTGGACAGCCGGGTTGGCTCCGGTGTCCCCGCCGGGGTCGTTTTGGGAGAAGCCACGATAGTCGGGCTTACGCCGGCCAAAATCTGGTCAGGATGGGGGCCAAACGCTTCTTTAAGGGCAGCCGCCATTTCACCGGCACTGTCGAAGCGGTGAGTGGGGTCGGTAGCCAGGGTTTTTAACAAGACTCGCTCGACTGCCTCCGGGATATTGGGATTAATGCTGCGGGGCAGGGGCAGCGGCTCGTTGATCCGGCGCATAACGGTGGCGATGGGCGTTTCGGCACGGTGAGGGACAGAGCCGGTCAGCATTTCATACAGGATAATGCCCAGGGCATAAATATCGGTGCGATGATCCACTTTTTTGCCCATGCCCTGTTCCGGCGACATGTAAGCCGGTGTGCCCATGCCTACCCCGGTGCCGGTCAGCTCCGAGGCGCCTTCAACCATTTTAGCCAGGCCAAAATCACTCAACAAGGCCCACTGCCCATCCAGCAGCACATTGCTCGGTTTCACGTCGCGGTGGATGATGCCTGCTTTATGCGCCTGGTCCAGTGCCCCGGCAATCTGTCCCATCACCTCGACAATGCGCTCCATTTTGAGAGGAAACTTCATCTCATCGCTTAAGGTCCGGGCATGGGGAATATAACGCATGGCAATGTAACTGTAGCCCTTATCCTGGCCGGTGTCATAAACGGGTAAGATATTGGGGTGGTGTAAATTGCCGATGGCCTGGGCCTCCCGGACAAACCGCTCGACAAAATCCTCTTTTTGAGCGAAGTAGGGGGGTAAAACTTTGAGGGCTACCTCGCGGTTGAGGCCGGGCTGGTAAGCTTTGAAAACAGCAGCCATGCCGCCTTCGCCAATCTGCTCGATGATCCGGTACTGGCCCAGGGTTTGTCCAATGAGCGCCTGCAAGCTTTCCATAGATGTCTGCTCCTGAAAGGTAAGGAATAGAGGTCGAACTCCATCCTATCATAAGGTCCATGTCACTGTCAAGACAGCAGCCGATACTTTTTAGCCACGTAACGAGGCGAAGAAGCGGGAGGCGAGGAAGCGAAAATCACTGCCCAACTCCTCGCCATATCACGCCATTTTTCTTCGCTTCACCTTTCCTCGCATCTTCGCATCCTCTTTGACTATCTGTAACATTTGCTGTAATATTTCCGCCGGATTGAAAATGGGCCGGTGGCGGAATGGCAGACGCAGGGGACTTAAAATCCCCCGAGGCTTAACCCTCGTGTGGGTTCGACTCCCACCCGGCCCATTAAACCTCCTTCATGCTCAAGCCGATGCGCCCCCGCTGAGCATCAATTTTAACCACCCTGACCTTGACCACATCGCCCACGCTGACCACTTCAAACGGGTTCTTGACGTAGCGGTCGGCCAGTTGGCTGATGTGGACCAGCCCGTCCTGCTTGACCCCAATATCCACAAACGCGCCGAAATCCACCACGTTGCGGACGGTGCCGGTCAGAACCATTCCCTCCTTTAAATCTTCCAGTTTCAACACATCCTGGCGTAGCAACGGCGCCGGGAGTTCGTCGCGCGGGTCGCGGCCCGGCCTGGCCAGCGACTCCAGGATGTCGGCCAGGGTCGGCTCACCCACGTCCAGCTTGTGAGCCAGTTCCTTCAGACTGCCCTTGCGTAGGGCTTCGATTTTGGCGGGCAGCTCTTTTTCGTCCCCCCGCACCTTGAGATAGGCAAACAGGCGCTCGACCACGGGGTAGCTCTCCGGGTGGATGAAGGTGTTGTCCAGCGGGTGGTCGCCGCCGGGGATTTTGAGAAAGCCGACGGCCTGCTGGTAGGTTTTATCCCCCAGCCCTTTGATCTGGCGCAGCTCCTCGCGGCGGCGGAAAGGGCCATGCGTCTCGCGGTGCTTGACAATCGCCTCGGCCACCCGCCGGCTGACCCCGGCCACATAGCTGAGCAGCGGGGCGCTGGCCGTGTTGACATCCACCCCCACATGGTTGACTGCACTTTCGACGACCGTATCCAGGGTGGTAGCTAACTGTTTCTGGTTGACATCATGCTGGTACAGCCCCACGCCAATGGATTTAGGGTCAATCTTGACCAGTTCGGCCAGCGGGTCTTGCAGGCGGCGGGCAATGGAGACAGCCCCGCGCATGCTCACGTCGAGGTCGGGGAATTCGGCCCGGGCCAGGTCGCTGGCGGAATAGACAGAGGCGCCGGCCTCGTTGACCATAACGTAAGAGATTTTAGATTTTAGACTTTCGACATCGTGCCCTTTGGGTATTTTCGATTTGGCTTCGGCGATAACCTCGGCGGCCAGCGCCTCGGTTTCGCGGCTGGCGGTGCCGTTGCCGATGGCCAGGACGTCGGCGCCCTGCTCGATCAGCTTGAGCAGGATCTGTTTGGCTTCAGCCCACTTTTTTTGGGGTTCGTGCGGATAAATGGTCGTCCCGCCCAAAAATTTGCCGGTCGGGTCAACCAGGGCCACCTTGCAGCCGGTCCGAAAGCCGGGGTCAATGCCGATGACCGTTTTGCCCCGGATGGGTGGCTGGAGCAGTAGCTGGCGCAGGTTGGCGGCAAAGGTGTCAATGGCGTGCTCGTCGGAGGTACCGGTCAGTTCGCCGCGCAGCTCATTTTCGATGGAAGGGGCCAGCAGCCGCTTGTAGCCGTCGGCAATGGCCTGGCGCAAATGGTCGGTGAAAACAGATTTGGGATTTTTGACCAGCCGGGCCTGAATACTCTGGATCAGCGCCTCATCCGGCCCGTCCAGCCTGACCTTGAGAATACCCTCGCGCTCGCCCCGGTTGAGGGCCAGCAGCCGGTGCGGCGGGATGGCGCTTAACTTCTCGCGGTAGTCGTAGTAGATTTCGTAGACGCCGCGCTCGTCCTTGGTTTTGTCGGCCAGGCTGACCACCAGCCAGGCTTCCTGGCGGGTCCGCTCGCGGACGCCGGCCCGGGTGTCTGCATCTTCGGCTACGGTTTCGGCAATAATGTCGCTCGCTCCGGCCAAAGCGTCCTCTACTGTTGGCACGTCATCACTCAGGTAAGCCGCCGCAATTTCGGCCAAGTTGCCCTGGGTCAACTCCTGGGCCAGCATGGCCTGGGCCAGTGGCTCCAGCCCGCGCTCACGAGCAATGGTGGCGCGGGTGCGGCGCTTGGGTTTGTAGGGCAGGTACAGATCTTCGACCGCCTGTAACGTGTCGGCAGTCTCGATACGGCTGCGCAGTTCGTCGGTCAGCTTGCCCTGTTCGGCGATGCTGTGCAGCACGGTTTCCTTGCGGGCTTCTAGATTACGCAGATAAGTCAGCCGTTCCAAAATGGCCCGCAGTTGGGCCTCGTCCAGCCCGCCGGTGACTTCTTTGCGGTAGCGGGCCACAAAAGGCACCGTGTTTTCACTGTCAAAAAGCTCAATCGAGCGGGCCGCTTGCGGGCGCTGAATGCCCAGTTCGGCGGCAATGATTTGGGCAAAATCAATGGGCATATGTCTTTCTCCAAAAAAGGTGAACGCCGGTCAAACAAACTTATGAGTTTTGAATTTCAAAATCGGTAATAACTTGGAAGATTGGAAGGCTGGAGGACTGGAAAAAGAGACCCCATCCAACATTCCTTATACACCGGATTTGGTGGTCAAACTTCATCAGTTTGACGGGCCAAGCTTAATAAATCTAGCATAGCACGGAATAACATCAGGGGCAAAGCCTTCTGACCGGGGCAGTGGTTTTGACCGGCGGGCTAAACGGTGGTAAGGTTGTAAATACCAGGCAAGATTTACAATGGCGGAGGTTGAAGTGATAAAAATTTATGATCTGAGCAACAATATGCCGGTCGGCGAGCTGACCGAAGCCCAGTTTCAATTTCTGCACGATCATTTTGAGGAAGAATCGCTGGAGGATCGTGATTATTACCTCAATCAGGTTACCGTTGACGCGCTGGAAGCGCAGGGCAGCGATCCCGGCCTCGTTGCTGTGCTGCGCCAGGCCCTGGGCGGCCGGGAAGAGATGGATATTCGTTGGATTAGAGAATAAGACAAGAGAACTAGGGGAACTTATAGAAACTCAAGGATTTAGCTCTCTGAGTTCCTATGAGTTCCTGCCAGTTCCAATGAGTTCTACACCACCGCCGGTAATTCATTGCCCGCTTCGACAATCGCCTTCTTCACGTCGGTCAGGTAAAGCAGCACTAACCCAACCACAAAAAAGACAATCAGCATCACCATGGAGACGCGCTGCGTGCCGGTCAACTGTAAGGCCAGGGCAAAAACTACCGGCCCCAACCACGAGGTGCCCCGCTCGCTGATTTCATACAGACTGAAATATTCAGACTCCCGGTTCTTGGGGATCATCTGCGAGAACAGGGAGCGGCTGAGCGCCTGCGACCCGCCCAGGACCAGGGCCAGGGCTGCCCCCAAAATCCAAAATTGCAGAGCGGTGTATAAAAAGCCGTAGGCATAAATCACCAGCCCCGACCAAATTACCAGGCTGATCATGATCGCTTTTTTCGCGCCCATCCGTCCAGCCAGGAAATTAAAAAACACAGCCCCCAGGGCCGCCACAAACTGGATCATCAGCACCACCTGGACCAGTGTGCTGGTAGACAGGCCCAATTCGCTGGATGCAAAAATAGTGGCGACGGTATTGATGGTTTGGATTCCATCATTGTAAACCAAATAGGCAATCAGAAAGCGCAGCGTCGTGGGGTATTTATGGAAAAGCTCTTTTAGCGTGCGGCCTAGCTGTTTGAAACTGTGGGTGAGATACGTTTCGCCGGGCGGCAACTGGTGGGCCGGGTCGCGCTGCACCAGGCGGCGCTGGGGAAAAAGGATGGTAAAGACCAGCCACCACAGGCCGGCGCCGGCCAGGCTGAGCCGCACGGCCAGGCCCCGATTTTCCTCGCTGACCCACCAAAGCAAGACCAGGGTCAGCAGCAGGGCCAATCCGCCGCCGACATACCCTAGCGCAAACCCTTTGGAACTGACGGCATCGCGCTCATCCGGGCCGGCAATATCGGGCAGGAAGGCATTATAAAAAACAAGGGCTGCCCCAAACGAAAGGTTGGCGATGATAAAGAGCAGGCCGCCCAGCAGAATCAGGTTGCTCGTCACCAGAAACAGCAGGATGGTGGCTATTGCGCCGAGGTAGGCAAAGACCAGCATCAGCGTTTTTTTCAAATGAGAGTAGTCGGCAATGGCCCCCAGAATGGGCAGGACGAAGACCTGCAACCCCACCGAGATAGAGACACACAGCGGATAAAACCCGGCTCCCTCCAGCGGATATCCCAGCAGGTTGACCGTGCCCCCGTTCGCTTCGGCCAGGGCAGTTAAGTAGGGTCCCAGGAAGGTGGTGACGACAATGGTGCTGAAAGCCGAATTGGCCCAGTCGTACATGCCCCAGCCAAAAACTTCACGCTGGCTGCCTGCCGATTTTGGATTTTCGACTGTCTCGCTGGGTATAGATTCAGGATTGTGCATATTATCTCGATTTAAGCCTCGTACACAACGCGCCCGGCGCATATCGTCAGGACGGGGTGCACCTGGTCAATTTCATCTATGGGTGTGGCAAACAGGTCGGCGGACAGCAGGACCATGTCCGCCAGCATGCCAGACTTGAGCTGGCCTTTGGCCTGCTCTCGAAATTCGGCGTAGGCCGCGTCACGGGTGTAGGCGGCAACGGCATCGGCCAGACTTTGGCGCTGCTCAGGCAGGCCGGGCTGCCACGGGCGGCGATTGAGGGCAGCATGCACGCCACGCAGCGGGTCTTGCGGCGCGACCGGCCAGTCGCTGCCGAAGGCCAACCTGGCCCCGGCCTGGCGCAGTGTTTGCCAGGCGAAGCTGTGCCCCCACCGCTCCGGCCCAACCCGCGCCGGCCAGACGTCGGGGTCATCGGGTGTTTGCAAGGGAACGTGGGCCGGCTGCATGGAGGCGATGACACCTAACCCGGCAAAGCGAGGGACATCGTCAGGGTGGATTAACTCGATGTGCTCAATCCGGTGGCGGCTGTCACGCCGGCCGTTTTGGCCCTGGACCGCCTCAAAGCCGTCCAGGGCGCGGCGAACGGCGCCATCGCCGGTCGCATGGACAAAGATTTGCAGCCCCAGGCGGTCGGCCTCAGCCGCCATGGCCTCAAAGTGTTCGGCGCTGAACAAGGCCCCACCACAATTGCCCGGCAACCCGGCATAATCGTCGAGGAGCAGGCCGGTGTAGGTTTCAATCACCCCATCCATAAAAAATTTTGCACAGCCGCCGCGCACCATGTCGCTTCCAAACGTCCGGCGCATGGCCACGGCTTCGGCCAGGGCTTCCGGGGAGGTATCGGGCGTAACACTGTAGGGGCAGTAGACACGCAGGGTCAATTCCCCCCTCTCTTCCAGGGCAGCATAAAGTGTTACCTGCTCCATGTCCCCGTCCATGTTGTGGACGCTGGTCACACCGGCCCTGGCTGCTTCAGCCAGACCTCGCCGGAGCATCGCCCGCTTTTTGACCTTATCCGGTTGGGGAATCAGGTCCAAAAGAGGACGGTACGCGCCCGGCTCGCGCAGCTCGCCGCTGGCCTGGCCGTCGGCAGCCCGCACGATCTCGCTGTTCGGCCCGACGGTCTTGCCGTCCACAAGAATATTGGCCTGGCGCAGGGCGGCGGTGTTGGCCCAGGCGGTGTGAACATCATAGGCGAAAACCAGCAGCGGCTGGCCGGCAATGATCGCGTCAAGGTGGTGGCGGGTGAGGGATTGCTGGTTGGGGACAATACTGTATCTCAATCCGCGCCCAACCAGCCAGGGATTATCGGGGTGTTCGCCGGCAAAATGGTGAACCGCGGCAGCCAGGCTGTCGAGCGAGGTCACCGCACCCAGTTGCATATCGGCCAGCTCCATCGAACCGGCCAAAAGGTGAAAGTGGCTGTCAATAAAACCGGGCAGCAGGGTGCTACCCTGGCCGTCAATCACCCGCGTGGCCGGACCCTGCCAGGCTGCGGCATCGGCGGCACTGCCGACAAAGACGATCTGTTGGCCTCGAACAGCTACAGCTTCGGCGTGGGGATAAGCCGGGTCAACTGTGTAAACTTTGGCCTGGGTAATAATCAAGTCGGCGGGTTGGGGCATCAAGACAAGCTCCTTGTCAGGCCGTGAGTATAACCTTAAACCGTTTTTCTAGCTAACCGGCTGCGAGCATAATGCCGTTTGGCTTTGGCCCGATTCCCACAATCATTCATATCGCACCAGCGGCGGCTGTGATTCCGGCTGGTATCTATGAAAAGCCAGCCGCAATCATCGCCGGCGCACTCACGCACGCGGTGTAAGTCGGCCGAGGTCAGCAATTCCCCGGCCGAGCGGACAACCGGCCAGAGCATGCCGTCCAATGCCTCAGGCTCGCTCCGCCAATTCCAGGTAAAACCGGTTTCGGTTGGCGTTACCTGCAATTTAGCCAAAACTTCCGCCAGGGCTTCATTCAACAGCCCCAGATCAGCCGTCTCCGGCGTTCCACCCGCCGCAATCGCCGAAAAGATGCGGTAAATTGTCTCGCGCAGAAAAATAGCCCGCTCAAAGACGCGGGCCGCCTCCCGCGGGCGGCGCATGGCTTCGGCCAGCAGGCGCTGGGCTTCACTCGCCGCGATCAGACCAGCGTGCCGGCCCCAGGCCAGGAGGTCGGTATAATCATGGAGGTACTCGTGCTGAGCAGCCTGGCGGCTGCCCCCCACGGTATTGGCAAAGATCAAACATGGCTGCTCCCCAATCAGGTCGGGATTGCTCGGATACGGACTTATTTCACTCATCGTTTTCTTACTGCGACATACTGATTCCAAAATTCAAACTTCTCTATAACCACTAAAAACGTCTTGACAGGTTAGAATTTTTGTGCTATACTCTAACCACTATTTTAATTATAGTAGGTTATAAGGCATTGTCAAGCAAGGGTGGAGCTGCCCATGGTGAACACCTATTATTTAGAGAAATATGCCCGGATGAGGCATGATGAGTTTTTAGTCGAGGCGAGCCAGGAACGATGGGTTCGGCTGGTTAAGAGCCAGCAGCCGAGCCTCAGCCAAAGAGTCCGCTGGCAGGTCGGCAATTGGTTTGTTGTTTGGGGGTATAAATTGAACCCCCAGTCAACGTGGGTCGCCTGTGAACAGGGAGGTAAATAAAAAGCTATGGCTCATCCCCTGGTCTTACAACTTCGCTTTACCCGCAGTGAGTTCAAGCGGGCCCTGGCTGGCCTGAGTGACGCCGAAGCCCGCCGCCGCTTTCCACCGCTGAACTGTATCAGTTGGAACATCGGCCATTTGGCCTGGCAGGAGCAGCGCTATTGGTTGACCCGCTTGCAAGGCCAAATATTGTTACCTCACCTCAACGAATTGACCGGCTATGGCCAGCCGGCCAGCACACCACCCCTCGCTGAGATGTGGGCGGCCTGGCAGACGATCATCGCCGCGGCCGATCCTTTTCTTGACACCCTGACCACGGCTAAGTTGCAGGAACCGATTTTCCTTGATAATCAGCAAACCGATTACACCGCCGGCTCGCTGCTCCAGCGAGTCATTTACCATTATTGGTATCACACCGGCGAGAATATGGCCATCCGGCAGATGCTCGGCCACACCGGTCTGCCCGAATTTGTGGGCGATATTGACACGGAAGCGCCCTATTTGCCACATTGACTCTGATGCGGAACATCTTGAAAGCGAGATCTGACAGCCATGGCGAAAAGCGCGACTTTGGGTACCCCTCCTGTTCTGAGTGCGACCCCGGCTAAGAAAGCGAATCACTTGGCCCTGGCCGCTTTATTTGCCGGCGCCGTGGCGATTGCTTTTGCCCCTATCTTTGTCCGCTTGAGCCAGGTAGGGCCAAGTGCGACCGGCTTCTGGCGTCTGGCCCTGGCGCTGCCGGTCCTGTGGCTCTGGCTCTATCTCGAAGGGCGCGGGCCGGTTGCGCCGCGCCGGCCCGCCAATCTGGCGGATTACAGCCGTCTCGCCCTGGTCGGCCTGTGCCTGGCCGGAGATTTGGCAGTATGGCACTGGTCTATTAAATTTACCTCGGTAGCCAACGCGACCCTGCTGGCTAATTTTAGCCCGGTCTTTGTCGCCCTGGGCGCCTGGTTGTTTTTCCGGCAGCGTTTCGGTCTGCCCTTTTACCTGGGCATGGTCGTGGCGATGACCGGCGCAGCCATCCTGATTGGTTCGGGCTTTAGCCTGGGCGGCCAGCATTTGCTGGGCGATGGTCTGGGGGTGGCGGCGGCGGTGCTCTACGCCGGCTATATGCTGGCGGTCGCCCGCCTCCGCCGTGACTTTTCGACGGCGACGATTATGAGTTGGAGCGGGTTGGTCACTTGTGTCGTCCTACTGCCGGTCACCATGCTGTCCGGCGAAACGCTGCTGGCGGCGACGCTGGGGGGCTGGGCCGTGTTGCTGGGCCTGGCTCTCGTTTCGCAGGTGAGCGGCCAGGGACTGATTACCTTTGCCCTGGCCCACTTACCGGCCCCCTTCTCATCCGTCAGCCTGCTGCTGCAGCCGGTGATTGCCGCCGTGCTGGCCTGGTTTATTCTCAGTGAGCCGCTCGGCCTGTGGCAGGCGGTGGGCGGGATCATTGTCCTGGCCGGCATCTTTGTGGCTCGCTGGAGCAGCCGGGCGGCGTAACTGATCTCAGAGGAGTGTTCATGAGGGTGCTCTGTACACTACCGATAATGAAAAGGTAACAGGTTAGCAAGGTCGCAGAGTTGTATGATTTCCTGTCTACCGTCTACTATTTTTTAGGAGCAATATCGAGATGAGCGAAGAGGTACTACCCCCAACCAAAACAGACCTGTTAGCCCGGATGGCCCAGGCGCGGGCCGCCCTGGAACAGGCCCTGGGCCAGCTTAGCGAGGCGCAGTTGACCCGGCCTGGTCCCGCTGGCGGCTGGGCGATCAAAGACCACCTGGCCCACCTGGCCGCCTGGGAACGAGGCATCGCCGCGCTGCTGCAGCGCCGGCCGCGCTGGCCGGCGATGGGGCTGGACGAAGCCGCCATTTCAACTTACGATGAGGCTGGCATTAATGACCTCATCTATCAGCAGCACAAGGACCGCTCCCTGGCCGAGGTTCTGGCCGATTTTCACGAGGCCCACCGGCAGATGCTGGCGGCGCTGGACGGCCTTTCCGATGCCGAGTTGTTCAAACCCTATGCCTACTACACCGGTGAGGCAGCCGGCGACGACATGCGGCCCATTATTGGCTGGATCATCGGCAACACCTACGAGCACTATGCCGAACATCAAGCCTGGATCGAGGCTATGCTCTAACATGTTGACGATTTCATTGGCCGAACCGGTCCCAACACCTTTTGATTTTGAAGCGGCCGCCCGCTCGCACGGCTGGTCGGCCCTAGTCCCTTTCACCTGGGACGCGGATACAAAAACCCTCTCCCGCGTTCAGCGGCTCCAGAGCAGCGGCCAGGTGGTCCGCCTGCACCTGCGCGAGGGCCA
>JAHDWA010000066.1 GCA_023382535.1 Anaerolineae bacterium
TCGCCCATCCGACATTTTTCAAGTGAGAGCCAGCCGGAATTTCTATTTCCCGGTGCAATTGGTACTGCTAGGGTTAATGAGCCTCGGCTGCGCTCTCCTTCAAGGAAACAGATCCGCTCCTGTCGCCGCGCCCCCAGGCATTATCTTTGTCACCCCTACCCCACCGTCTGCAATAAATCTTAGCGAGGGACAGCGTTCCTCGCCTCTACCTACAGTTGAGGCAACCCCGCGCTCCTATTTCGCCGGGGCGAACGAGTTGGGTAAGGTGATGGTGCTGCAATACCATCGAATTGCCTACCCGGAGCAGCGCTATCAGCGCACCCCCGACAATTTCCGAGCCGATTTGCAGCGCCTGTACGACAGCGGCTACTATCCGGTCAACTTCATTGACCTCATTCGCGGCCTGCCCGATATGCCGCCCGGCAAAAAACCGGTGGTGCTAACCTTTGATGACTCTGACCTGAGCCAATTCCGGGTACTGGACGACCGGACGATTGACGCCGATAGCGCCATCGGCATTCTGCTGAATTTCCACAGCCAGCGCCCGACGGAGTGGCCGACCCGCGCCACTTTTTTTGTGTTAGGTAACGACACAGGTAACTATAGCTCTGTTTTTGGGCAACCTGAATGGGCGGCGGCGAAAATTCAACTTCTGGTTGGTTTGGGCATGGAGGTTGGCAGTCACACCGTCAACCACGCTGATCTGTCGGCGGCGACGGCTGAACGGATTTACTGGGAGTTGGCTGTAAGCCAGCGCGTACTTGAGGAAATGGCTCCCGGTTATAAAGTGCAAAGCTTGGCCGTACCCTTTGGGGGTTTTCCTTTCACCCTGGAGTTTCTAAAAGCGGGCCAGTGGGGCGACTTTAGCTATAGCTACACGGGCAGCGCCGCAGCTTGGGGCGGCCCTAGCCTATCCCCCTTCGACGACACTTTTGATGCCCACCGCGTTTCGCGCCTCGAAGTCACAGGCGATTGGCTGGAATATTGGCTTACCTATTTTGAGCAAAAACCGCACGAGTATTATATCTCCGATGGCGACCCAGGGCGATTGACTTTTCCAGTTGTAGAGACAGCCGCTACAAACACAGAGTAACAGGCCAGACAGGCCGGGTTATTGTAAAAACCCGTGCGGATTGCGCTGAACAGTTCCATCTCTGATCTCAAAATGCACGTGTGGGCCAGTCGAGTTGCCGCTATTGCCCATTTCGGCAATCTGTTGGCCTTTGGCCACACTATCCCCTACTTCCACATAGTAAGCCTGTAGGTGAGCATATAGGGTTTGAAACCCGTTGCCGTGATCAACCACTACCTTGTAGCCATAACCGGTGCCGTCCCATCCGGCGACGATGACGTAACCTGAGTCGGCGGCCAGCACTGGGGCGCCCAGTTCATCGGCAATATCAAGCGCGGGATGGCCGCCCCAATACCCCTGGTAAATTGTGCCGCTGGCCGGCCAGCTAAACGTGCCTGAGCCGCTTGTCGCTCCTTCAGGAATCGGGCCGGTGTAGGCCACGACCGCTCGAGGCACAAACGGTTTGACCCCACCCGGCGCCACCAACCATTGCCCCGGCGCAATCACCGGATTATCCGGGTCTAGCTGGTTGAGAGGATAATTGATGATGGCTGCCGCTTCCACCTGGTAAGCCGCAGCAATGCTTTCGATGGTATCCCCGCCACCCACTTGATGATAGACTCCCTTGACCGGCAAGATGGTCAATTCCTGGCCCACACTCAGCAAATCCGGGTTATCTTCCAGGCTGGGGTTCGACCAGGTAATTGTCTCCGGGGTCAGGCCGAACTTGGCAGCGATGGTAAAAACAGTATCCCCGGTTTGGACGACATAGGTTGAGATTTCCTCGCGGGCTCGTTCGGGAATAATAGTGTGGGGCACTGCTGCCTGAAGGATAATATCAGTTTGAAAATTATTGAGTTGGTCCGATAGGGTGAGCGGTGCAGCATTTTGTTCTATGGCAGGCACTTCAGCCGGTATAGCTGCGTCCCGTTTGAGTGGCCGAATGGCCGTCGCGCTCCACGACCAGCCCGCCTTGCTTAATCCAATAGCTAAGACGATCAATAAAATAACCACTAAATGAGCTAAGGCGCGGCTCGATAACGACTCATTCCCCGCGAATTGCTTGAGTTGACGAGGCCCAGTTTGGACAAGTCGCTTCAGGCTCGCTCCAACTCGGCTCAACCACTCGGTAGGGTTCCAGCTCCGAGGATGGTCCGCCGTAGAAGCCACCCCAGGGTCGGATAGGTTTGGGGAGAAAGTCTCTTGCCTATATTCTTTATCAAGAGGTTGCTGCATGCCTTGTCCTTATTCAAAAATGCGGGCAGCCGTTGCGCCAGGCCTGGCTGCGTTGCCTCAACCCTAACTGCTCTACGGCAGTAAAATCTCCACACTGTCGCTGCCGCCCGGTAAAGTAGATTTGGTTACGGGGAGACGCTGGCCCGAAGCCAAGTCATACAGACCAAGGCGCATGGTAGTCGGACCGGTCAAAGCTGGGAGAAGATGCCGGTCGGCAATAATCTCGCCCGACGACCACCAACTGGTGGGATAGGCATTATTGGTGGGCGGGGCGTCAGCTTGGGTGATGAGGTTGCCATTGACGTCGAGCAAATGCAAAAAGAGAGTGTAATCGGTGGCGACCGGGATCAGCGATTGCCAGTAAAGAATCAAGCTCGATCTTGCCTCCATTTTAGAGGAAGGGGGATGGAGGTCGTAGCCAATCAAGGCAATGGCGTTGCCAAAATTGACATGGGTGATGTTGCTGGGCTGATGTCTAGGCCAGGGGTTGGGTACAACTTTTATTTGACCAACCATGGGTGTGACCTCATTACCGGCGGCATCCAACGCCGGAAAGCCGGCCCGGCTCGCCGAGTCGAAATCAAAGAGATTGATCGTGGCTCGGGCCACGATAGGCTCGGCGACGTTACCCTCCAGTTTTAGGGGATACAGGTCTCGAAAGGTATCGCCGGAACGAAGGGTGCGGGTGGGGCGCAAGCCAAGTCCCGGATAGGTTTCACGCCGGGCGAGTACATCACCAGCGGGGGACAGCAGAACAACGGCCACGCTGTAATTTTTATCCAGCGGAGCCAGAGTTCGCCACAGAGCCTCCACAATAATAGTATCGCCCTGGCTAACTTGGCGGATCGGTTTTAGCATAGCGGCGGATTGATTGTGGCTGTAGACTTGAGCCTCGCTAAGTTCCAGGCTTTTCAGGAAAGTAAAGCTTGTGGATGACGTCTCATTACTGAACAAGCTGCCTATAGTAGCCTTTTCGCTGACGCTATCCCTCTGAATTTGCCAGTTGACCCGTCTCGATGCTATAGGTTCACCTGCCGGCTTGTTGAGCAAGGGGGAGGGGGTAAAAGCCGGGTAAATCAGCCAACCCAGGCTGTAAACATTGAGGGTCAACAAAAGTATGATGACCAGGCTGCTAAACCAACCGGCCAGGCGACGTGGCAGCCAGGCGTGCCAGCCCAGCGCCAACAGTAAAGAGATCGGCGCAATGGCCGGAAAAATCAGACGGCTGTGAGAGACAGAGCCAACTTCCATGACCCAACGCAAGTACAGGGTCAGGTTCAGGACAGCCCACAGAAGGAGAAGGATAATTGGCTCAAGCTTTATCTTTTCGAGATTTGGGAGCAATGAGCTAACTTTTTCTGTCAGAACAAGTTTGCCTAATAAAGCCACGGTTAGACCGATCAGTCCCAGGCGTGTTGCCCAAGCAAACAGGCGGTACACCCATTCTGGAGGACGAATCTGGCCCCAACCGAAGGTAGCCCAATAGGCTCGCTCGACCTCGGCGCGCAAATTCCAAACCTCGTTCAGAGAAAGAGTACCTCGCCCAGCCAGGTTGAGGTGCGTCTCGAGAGCCAGCCACTCCCCGTAAAGTAGATAATTGCGCAAAAACCACCAGCCGGTGAGAATAGCTGTGATTACGCTCATAAAGGCCAACCAGCGGATCACGATCGGCAAAGCAGTTTGCTGCCTCTTCGTCAGAAAAAACAAGCGCCAGCAAATAATGACCGTCGCCAGAAACATAGCGACACCGCCGCTGAGTTTGGTTAGCAAGGCCAACCCGGCAAGCAAGCCCAGCAGCAGCGGGCGAAACTTGGCAACACAACGAACTATTGTCTCCCGCCGGTTGCCTGGCTGCACAAGCGGCCAAGCGCTGGTGAATTTCAAGGCCGCCAGTACAGTCAGAGTTGTTAAGGCGACAGAGAGGCTGTCATTGCTGACAGTAGCCGCGACTCGGATAAATTGCGGGTTGAAGGCGACGAGCGCGGTTGCCGTCAGGGTTAAGGGTAAATCATAAGGAAAAAGATAACGCGCCAGAAAAAAGGTGGTAATGATGGCAAGCAGGCCAAAAGCCAGGCTCCACCATCGGCCTATATGAATGGCCAGCGCCGCACGACGGTAGGGAAAAGCGTCCGCAAGGCTGTGCAAGACCCGGTTTTGGTTATCGTTGATAAGCGAGCGAACCTCAGTAAACAGCCAGTGGGGGTTGGGCTGCAACAACTCCGGCAGATTATCACTATCAATCCAAGAGGTCGTGGCGGCCACCAGCCCATAGTAGAGCGGTGGCTGGGTGCCTTCCTGACCCCACAATTGACCCGGAATGGCTAAGGGTAATCCCCGACCATCGGCCAGGTGTTTGACATAGGGGTAATGCAGCGTTTCATCAGAGTTTTCAAAAATGGGAGTAAGCGTGCTGTAGCCCAAGCCTAGCATTACAAACAGAACTCCAAAGGCCCACAGCAGTATTTGAGGAGCTGAGACTGCCCCGCGGAGCTTCAAAGTAGAATACTCCGGGTTAGATGTTGCAGGGGTACATTTTGCTTTTGAGCTGTATGGCAAGAAGCCATTTTCAAAACTACCATTATTGTCCACCGGCTATGAATTTAGGCACGCTGGTCAATAAGTGCGCCGGAAGATGACCTCGTACGATTGGTGGTAGAGCGAGTTGGCCGTGGCATCTTCGCCGCAGGCTTCATTGACACCGTAATCGGGGGTAATGCCGCTGGCGACCTGGCTGGTCGCCCCCTGGATTTCAACAGCGTACGTGCCCTTAAACATAGCAAAATCTATGTGACCTGGCTCCAACTCGCCTTTAAGATTTTGCTTGGTTTCAGTTTTGGCAATCACAAAGCCGTCTGCCGTATCCGCCCACTTAATTTTGACCGGCACGCCGTTAATGCCCTGACCGTTGGCGTCTTCTACTTTAACAAAAATATGATGCTTACCGCGATTTTCACACGGGGTCAGTTGGCGCACGCTGATCAGGGCAAAGTCCACATTGGGCGTGGGCGTGGCCGCAGGAGTGGGGGTATCCGTGGGCGACAGCGGCGCTCGGGTGAAAGCCCGCGTCGGGGTACTGGTTGGGGTGGGCGTAAAGATAGGCGTCGGCGTTTCGGTTGGGGGTGGCGTGTTGGTCGGTGTCGACGTCCAAGTAGGTAAAGGCGTTTCCGTGACGGTCGCTGTCGGGGAGGGAGTCTTTGTCGGGGTCGGCGTCTCGGTCGGAGTGGGGGTAGCCGTTTCCACAAAAGGCAGAGCAGCCAGAGCGCCTCTTGCCCCGTTCTGGCGCACCTGGTTGATGATGCTGCGTCTGTCGCCAGGCAAGGCCCCGTTATCTTCAAATGAAGTGGTCAGGGCTTGAATGATCCCGGCCGGGGCCATGATCCCGCATAGCCAGATAGAAATGAGCAGTACGACCAATAACCTCAACTTGGCCCCCAGGCTCAGTTGGGCAAACCAAACCGAAAAACCTCTACGCTCTCGCTCGATCCGACGATTTGAAATGGAGCGAGATAGGGCTAGCTGAGAGACCACCGGCAAGGTCGCCAGCCTGTTTGGTCTGGCGGCAGGCGACGAGGCCCGAAGCGGCGCTACCTGTCGGCTCGCTGCCGGTAGTGGGCTGGACGACTGCCTGGCGCTATCAGGCTTGACCTCAGTTTGATTTGGTTTCGATTTTGGTCTGGATCGGGCAGGGGCTACCAATTTCGATAGAGCAGGGGACGCCCGGCGTGAGTTCTGTTTTCCGGCCTTTGAACGCACATCCTTGCCCGACAAGGACGCGGATTGGGGCTGATGTGGCCGCATAGGCTGGGTTGGCTGAGAGAAGTCTGCTGGCCGTACCGGTGGCATACCAATGGTGCGCTGCGCGTGAGCCGGCGGGGCGACAGGTCGGAGCACCAGCTGGATCGGCGCCATCGCCATCGTATGTTGCGAATGAATCGGCGGCTGCCAATCGCTGCCTGGCTGCCTTACCTGCGAGTCATACCCGGAGGAGACGCGGCGTACCGGGACTGGCGGCATCACCATGAGCCGCGAGGGATTGACCGGACCAGGTGGCGGCGGATTAACGACCAAGCCGGTTGGTGTAGGCAAGCCTCGCTGGGGAGCGGCGCCGCGTAGGCGCTGCAAAATCTGTTCCAGCCGCTCGCTAAGGATACGGTTAAATGTTACGACCAGACGAGGGTAGCGCCACAAAAAATGATCAAGGTCAGCTTTGGTCAGCGTCCAAACCTCGGTATCAACCGTGGCGTAGGCAGTGGTGGGATGACTCTGGCCGGAGAGGAGGGCGCCTTCACCGAAGAAGTCGCTCGGCCCCAGCGTTTCCAGCAAGATCGGCTCTTGCCGGGTCGTGACCCAGTGTTCCACCTGACCACGCTCAATAAAATACAACTCAGCGCCAGGGCGGCCTTCGTAATAGATAGGGCTGCCGCCCTGATAGCGGCGTGGCTGTAGCCGGGCCGAGAATTCTTCTACTTGTAGACGCGACAGGCCAGCCAACAGGGCAAACTTGCTGAGGTGCGCTTCTATTGAATAACGCTCAGACACACAAATCCTTCCCTGGCCATTTTAGACAACGTGCCCTTTGGGTATTTTGGATTTTGGACGCTAAAAACCAAGCTGGCTGTCCAAATTCGTAACGCCAAAATCAGAACAGGCAGGCACACCGATTTCGGTGGGTTCCCTCCTGCTGCCTGCTGTCATCTTGTGGCAACATAATTGCCTGCCGGGAAGAAGTCATCCCGGCAGGCAAATTGGCGTAACTCTTTTCTTAGCTGATTTTTAGTTCGAGAATTCGACCTGATTTAATCGTGTACCTTCAAAATAGCATAGCTTTGTGAACAAAATATGAACGCTACTCTTGATAGAGGCAGCGACGGCAAAGGCATAGTTCAACTTTTTTCGGGCTTAGGTTAAAGCGCCCCCTCGTATCCAGGCGAGAGGGTCCCCCAAAATTCGGCATAATCTCCATTTTGAAGCAGATATGCTTCATCAGTCACTCGTTTACCTCTGCCCTTGGTCTCATCCCCCTCATTTTCTCGAACGAGCAACACCGGGCAGTGACTCCGGCGCACCACCTGATCGGCGACGCTGCCAAAGAGCCAGCGGACCAAACCACTCCGCCCATGGGTCGCCATCACAATGAGATCAACCTCTTGAGAGACGATGACAGCAGCGACGCTCTGATCTGGGGAAGTATCTTGGAGCCGGATGCCTATATCAAGACCTTGCTTACAGAGTAGCCGCTGCCAAGCTTGCAAGTAACTGTTAACCTCCTGATAAGAAGGTTTGTATGCTTCAAGGGCTTCGCCTGGTAAAATCCCCTGACGGGGGCAATGAGGGAGCACAAAAAATTTCAGCACCTGCAACAGAATGATCTGGCTTTTATACTTCTGAGCCAGGGAGATGGCTAGAGGTAATGCTTTTTCCGCCAGGGGTGAACCATTCAGTGGCACGAGAATACGTTTGAACTCAAGCATGGCCCACCTTGACGCTCCGTCGGCCCGTTGAACCACTGCAAACTTTTGGCAGCCATCTTCTTAACTTGGCGTTCATCGTAAAACCTCCTTCAAACCTGCTCATTTTTCTACTGGGCTTTACCCACTGCTTTTAATTGCTCCTCAATAACCTGCTGGAAAACTTCAAAAGGCTGTGCCCCGGTTAGAGCGACTCCATTGATCAAAAATGAGGGCGTGCCCCGAAAACCCAACGCCTGCACGGACAATGATTGTTGGCTAATCTGCGCTGTGTAGCGGCCCGAAGCCAGACATTCCTCGAAAGCCGTCGTATCTGCGCCGACTTGCCCGGCCAATTCAGCCAGCCGCGGATCGTCCAGCGTGCTGCGGGTTGTCGCCTGATCGGCAAAAATGGCGTCATGATATTCCCAGAATTTATCTTGCTCGGCGAGACACTCGCTAGCCTCGGCAGAACGACTCGACTCTTGGCCCAGAATAGCATAATGCTTGTAAACGAAGCGGACCTGGCTGGTGTTCACGTACTCCTTACGCAGCCGTTCTAATGACTCTGCGGCAAAGCGTCCGCAGTAGGGGCACTTAAAGTCGCTGAACTCGATCATTGTTACCGGCGCGTCGGGGCTGCCCTCAATGTGGCGGGCATCGGCCAGGACAAATTCCATAATGGTTGGCGTTGGCGGCGCATTTGGATCAGCGGCGGTTGTCGCGGAAGTGTCTGCTTGGGTGGCCTCTTGAGTCATTTGCGCAACAGGCTGACTATTAGAACTGGGGGTTGCAGTAACGACCACCTGAACCGGCGCACTTTGCCGAGCCTGGGCCAGGCCAAATAAGTAGCCGCCGACTGCGCCGATAGCCAACGTTGCTACCAGAGCCAATCCAAGATAAAGTGGACTAACCCCTTTAACCTTACTTTGAGCAGACACCTGGTTTTGAGTAGGTTCATTATCGAGTGTTGCTTCCATGTTGCTTCCTTTCTTGCTTTCAGCAGTTGCATCGGCGTGAATAGTTTTCTGACTCTGCCTGGGGACGCTCTACTCCATCAAATCGCCGAATAAGACAATTCGATGGGTGTCAATCAGGTAGGGATAACAGGAAATCAAAGTGATAGTTGGCCCGGTTGTAGGTAGCATCACCTCAACCTGCTCCGGGCGAATAATCCGGCGCTCGGCCAGCCGATAATGAAAACGCTGCTCACTGGCGAAGACCGTGACACTCTCGCCGATAGGGACATCGGGTAAATAACGGAATATTTCACCATAGATATCGTTATGGGCAGCCAGCACCATGTTACCGCGCTGGCCGGGATTGGCCGTGCCGGGGTGATGTCCCACCTGGTACTTAAGCGCCTCCCAATCAGTACCCTCCCCTACAGGCGCATCTACATTAATGGAGGGGATAATGATTCGAGTGGCCGGCTGGGCAACCGGCTCCGGTAGGATCACAGACCCAACCAATTGAGCCGGTTGAAGCCACTTTTTAAGATGCGCGGGTATCTCTGGCGAAAGATTTTGCGCTTCCACTCCCGACGAAGCTGATTGACCGCTCAACTGTGATTGGCGCAGGCCGATAGGAGGTGGCAGGGTAAGGCCAGTGCTTTCGTCAAGTGAAGCCGCCAAAGCCGGGGCAGCCAGCAACGTTACGCCATCAATAGGCAATTTTTGGCGCAGGGCCAGCCAACCCCGCGCCGAGATGCCAAGAACAAGTAGAAACACTAAAATAAGCAGGATTTCGAGGACAAGGAGCGCTTTATCCCATCTTCTCCCGTGTTTGGTAGATATTGGTTTGGTATGGAGAAGGGACTGCTTGCCGGCCCGGCGTTGCCGAATTAGTTCTTCTAATTCATGTAAGCTTAAATCATCAAGGGAACGATGCGGCATTAAACCTCTCCTGTTATTCATGCACTACCACCAATGTGCCGGGGTTCTCGTAGCTAGTCACAACTTGGGTTTGTCCCGTTGGAATAACTGGGTCGGCCCACTCAAACAACTGCTTAGCATTGTCAGTTTGCAAATTAACGCAGCCGTGACTCATGGGCTGACCAAAATTATTGTGCCAGTAGGTGCCGTGCAGCGCATAACCCTTGTAGAAATACATCGTATACGGCACCTCGGGCAGGTAATAGCCCGGACCGGTCATCAGCGTAGACTCCAATTTCCAGTAAATATTAAACTTGCCCAATATAGTTGGGGTTTGGGGCAGTCCTGTCGAAACGACGAATGACAGGACCGGCTTATCGCCTTCCCAGGCCGTCACCTGCTGGGTGGTTACATTAACCTCAATCCACTTTTCACCAGGATAAGCCGGCTGGTGAGCCAGGTTGGACCGGTCAATTGTGATGAGCGGTAGTTGCGGCCCAATTAATAGGCCTGGATCAATCGAGGCCAAATCGGTCTGAGATATGGGTTCGGGCGCAGCCACTTCCAGCGGCAGCTCAGTTTTTACTGGTTGCGCCATCGGGTTGATGGTGGCTATTTCGACCTCATTCGGTGGTGCGGCAGGTATCGTTAGTGTATCTGAGGCAGAGGTAAAACTTTTGATAACGGGGCGTAACGACTGAACTGGCTCTATCAATGGGGCGGGGGCGGCAATATCGGCTTCAATGGACATGACTGGAGCAGGTAACCAGGCAGCAAGGCTATCAGGCGCGAAGATCAACGTACCCAGGCCGATAGCCATCACTATTAACACAGAGATAATGCGAAAAATTGCCAGTAAAGGTTTGATGCGGTAGCGAGTCTGGCGAATTGGCGCACTTTTTGGAATTTTGCCGTGTTGAGGTTTGGCAGGTAGCGATTGAGCAACGGCGATAGGAGCGGACCCAGCCGATATAGGTTGGGTTTGGTCATTTACCAGGTCATGCTCCTCTGACGGTAATCCCAGGCGTCCCCTCGCCCAGCGCAACCCCGCCTTGACTGATTCGTTCTGCGGCTCCAGAGCCACGGCCCGCTCAAGCAAACGTAGGCTATCTTGAGGGGCTGGCGCTACGTAAGCCAGCCAGAGCATTGCCGGAACATGCCGAGCATCTTGTTTGAGAACTGCCGTTAAATGTTCTCTCGCTAATCTGGCTTGGCCGGCGCGAGCTGCTTCAATTCCCAAACGTAATCTTTCATTAATACTGGCTGAACTCGTGTTTAACATTTCTTCACAGCCACTATTCTTACAGAAGCTAAGACTTCTGGTACAAAGATTCGGGCTTAATACAGAGCACAAATCTTTGTTCAAACAAAAATTAGAAGTTTGGGCCGAGTTGCGTCGGCGCAGGAGTTTGAGGTGTAGCCTGGATAGAAGTGCCAAGTTCAGGCGCACAATGGCCGATGGCCTGGTGCCTGGCCAGCGCTTGAGCCGGTAAAAATACCAGGCTACTCAAGATTATCAATGCCCCAAGGTTCAGCAACCCAATGGAGGCTAACTTCCGCCAGTCGTGAGGTTGGGTGGGGTAAACCAGTCGTCGCAGGCGCGCCTCGGTTACATTGAAAGGACTATAAGCAACAAGGGAAGAGACGACACCGGTAGAACCTTGCTTAAGCAATTTCTGGAGCGTACATAACAGGGGCAGGTCGCTTCCCAGGTGTGAGATTGCCGACTGGTCAGCAGCCAACTCTTGCTGTAACTCAGCCGCCTCAGCCAAATGACCCACTGGGGGCAGACAGAAAAAAGCCGCTTTTAGGGTGCGGATAATCAACAAGCGTAAAGGGTCGCGTTGGCGGCAATGATGGACCTCATGAGCCAAAACCGCCGACAATTCATCGTCGGTGAGTAGATTGACCAACCCGGCTGTTAGCCAGAGCCGAGGTCGCCAGAAACCCATAGAGAAAGCGTGAACGGGAGCCAAGTTAAGGAAGACAACATCTTCGACAGATAACCGGTGTTGCGGCAGCAAAGCCTGTAGGCGTACGGGGGACGTTTCGCGCAGCGGGTAAAACAGGCGAATCAGACGTTGTGTCGCTCGGAGCTGTTGAATCAAGCTCCGACCTCCTTGAATGACCATCAGTCCAAAGATACCCGGAATGGTCAAATACCAAACAAGAGGCCAATACTCGACCAAGTTTCGAGCTTTCGCCTGGCAAACGTGCCACAATTCCTGTATCCACGTTTGTCCATAAGACCAGCTTACTGCCGGACCCAAGCTCAACAAGCCAGAGGTGACAGCTACCGTTAACCAAAAATAGAGATTAGCGCGATTATACGTCTGGTTCATTTGCTTTTTTTCGCCGGATCAGGCTGGCAATATCATCAAGGAGTTGGGGATCGAGCGCCTCGGCTGTTTCGATCATACGAGTCAAGGCAATCTGGCGAAAATCGCCGCTAAACATACCTCGCACCATCTGATCAAACACACTGGCAAGGAGTTCCTCACGAGAGGCGATAGGTGTGTAAACAAAGGCCCGGCCCGACTTACGCCGATGTAGGACGCCTTTCTCGACCAAGCGATTCAAGACGGTCATGGTTGTTTTGTAATTCAACGTACCGCCCAAATGGTCAATGACATCTTGCACGTTTGGCTCGTTCAAAGACCAAACGGCTTCCATCAACTTGGCTTCTAACTCCCCAAAGATATGAGTTAGCCCCTGTTCGCCTAATTTAAAAGATTGAATGGGAATTTCTTGGGACATATGACCACCTACCATTTGTTGTATTTCTCCTACGTATTGTAAAAAGGCTATTTGGTTGTCAAATCTGGTTAGGGAACAAATTATAAATTTATGTATTATGAATTTGCCCCTTTATCTTACATATCATAAGATATTGGTCAGAGATTGTCAAGTTTTAATTCAGTTTAACTTTCCCGAGTAAAAAGTTAAAAAATATATGAAATTTCTATGAAAATGGTTAGAGTTTAGAGAAACTGTTGACCAGGCCGGAACGATATGTTATAATCCTGGCTCTCCAGAACTTTAGTCATGGGAGCTCCGATGACGCAGCGACACCACGACATGCCCGCGCCTTCGAGCCAAAATTTTTTGTTTTTATTTAAGCCAACTGAGCCTCTGCGCCGATTGTCTTCCTTAGCTGCCGCTACTATTCTTATGCTCGCCACCCTGGCCTGCGGTTTCTTTGATACAGGCTCCTCAGTCTCTATCAGTCATATCAATCGCCTACCGACCCTGACCCGCACCCCGCTTCCGACCTTAACCTCAACTTCAGTCGTGCCAGCGATAGCAGCAACTCCGTCCGCTGAACCTGCTGCGCCTTCTGTGCCCAATAACCCAACCGTTGCTGTAGTCGCTGCCGAAGCAGCCCCGATCAACATCCCCGTCGAAAGCGTCTCCCCTGCACCTGCCGCTGCGTCTACGGATCATCCTGTCGAGGCTCCCTCCGTCGCGCCATTGCCCACCGATACGCCAACGCCTATGCCCATCCCCACCGACACTCCCCTCCCGACAGCTACAACAACACCCCTACCAACCGACACCCCCACGCCAACAATCACGCCGACGCCACAGGTGTGGGTATTTAATGGGGTACGGCTTTCTCCTAATCCCTACAATGACGGCCTACTGATGTATGGCAACCTTGTCAACAATACCGGCACGGCGCAAAAACTCACGTCTGTCCTGGGGACTTTTTATGACGCCCAAAACCAGGTCATCGCCGGCCCAGATAGTAGCGAGTCCTACTCACCGGCTTATGTCGTCGCGCCTGGGGCGGGCGTACCTTTCGAGTTAGCCGTTGAGACTATTGATAACGCTGCCAACTTTAATTTGAATGTCGCCGCCGAACCAAGCGACGAAGTTCCACGCCAGGATTTTGAATTTTCAGACATTGAGCAGTGGGCTGATGAGGGTCTTTACTGTATCAGCGGTGAGTTAAAGAATCACAGCGGCCAATTGCACGATTATCTGGTCATAGCCCTGATCTTATATGACGGCCAGGAAAACGTCATCAGCTTTAGCTATTACGAAGAGTTAGACCCCGACTGGATTGAAGGTGACGACCAGTTAGATTTTGAACTCTGCTCTGATGTATTGGAGCAGGGAGTTGCCCGCCACGAACTGCAAGCCTGGGGGCGCTGAGAAGGGAGGTGAGAAGAGCAGGTAGGATTTAGCGTTGATGTGTTATTAAAACAATTGAAAGACTTAATTTTTAACAAACAGACTAAAGGAGAATCTTGATGCTGAAGAAAAGATTGATTATCTCTATGACGATAGTCGGCCTACTGGCTATCGTTCTCAGCGTGTCGCTGGTTTCGGCGGCAACTCAGGTGGACACGTCTGAACTTCGGGCGGCGGTAACGGTGGCAGGCATCAGAGCGCACCAGCAGGAGCTCCAAAACATTGCTACCGCCAACAGTGGCACCCGCGTGGCCGGCTCATCCGGTTATGACGACTCGGCGGAATATGTTTTTAATCTGCTCGATGCTGCGGGTTATGACGTTTCCTATCAACCCTTCGATTTTCCATTCTTCCAGGAGTTGACCCCGGCGGAACTCGAGCAAACAGCGCCTAATCAGGTTACTTATACTTATCTGGTTGAATTTTTCACCATGGATTACTCAGGTAGCGATGAAGTGACAGCGGGGGTGCAGGCGGTTGATTTGAACTTGCCTTCGACAGGCGGCTCGACGAGCGGCTGCGAATCGTCAGATTTCAGTGGTTTCACAGCGGGCAACATTGCTCTGATTCAACGGGGCACTTGTACCTTTGCCGAGAAAGCCATAAATGCCGAGGCTGCTGGAGCGGTTGGCGTAATTATCTTTAACGAAGGCAATTCCCCAGACCGGGAGCCGCTCTTCGGCGGCACTCTAGGGGGTCCAGTCGTTAGTATCCCCGTAGTCAGCGCCAGCTTCGCCTTTGGTATCGCCTTGAACGACCTCATTGACGATGGTCTGATGCTGCGCTTGAAGACAGACACCGTTTCGGAAACTCGCTCCACTGTCAATGTGTTGGCGGACACCTCCGGTGGTCGCGCTGACCGCATTGTTATCGTCGGTGCGCACCTTGACTCAGTATCGGAAGGGCCAGGCATCAACGATAACGGCAGTGGCACAGCTACCGTTTTGGAAATTGCCCTGCAAATGGCCGCACTCGGCATTGAGCCGCGCAACAAAGTGCGCTTTGCCTTCTGGGGTGCGGAGGAGTCGGGCCTGCTTGGCTCTGAGTACTATGTCAGCACATTGGACACGTCACAGATCAAGAAAATTTCTGTTAATCTCAACTTCGACATGGTTGGCTCGCCCAACTATGCTCGGTTCGTCTACGATGGCGATGGTTCAGCTACCCCGCTGGCCGGGCCAAACGGCTCTAAAAATATCGAGCAAATCTTCCTTGAGTATTTCTCTGAGCAGGGATTGTCCACCGAGCCAACGGCCTTTGATGGTCGCTCGGATTACGGTCCGTTTATTGAGGTCGGCATCCCCGCCGGTGGTCTCTTCACTGGGGCTGAGGAGATCAATCCAGACGTGAATGAAGCTTACGATCCATGCTATCACCAAGCCTGCGACGACATAGATAATTTTAATGCAGATGCGCTCAACGAGATGTCGGACGCTGCTGCCCACGCCGTGTTAACCTTTGCCGAAACCACCTCGGCGGTCAACGGCACCGATAAGGGCAAAGGCAATGAAAAGTGGACAAATGGGATGGCGTATCGGGGTTCACATTTGGTGAAATAAGCTACCGTGAGAGCAAAAAGCTCTATCCAAACCTGAGTTTTTCAAATAAAAAACGCTGAAGCGCCCAAAATTCAGCGTTTTTTATTCCCCAAAATTATCTGGATTTTTAAACCCTCAAGATACCACAAGCCTTCTCGTAGTTAACCCCGATGAGAAACGCTTTTCTGTCCTATTTCTGTCTAGTTTTCTAGGCATTGTGGTGTGGAACTATTTCTTCCCATGTGTAACCTTTCATCTGGCCGGATCCAGTTAATTTCGGTGTTTGGCTGGAATTTGTTTGACAATTCCCAAACCCTGACCATAGACGGCCAGCCACCCGACTTTACCTTGTCGCTATTTGAGGGGGGTCAATTGACTCTATCGGCGTTACGAGGGCAAGTGGTCGTGGTCAACTTTTGGGCCTCGTGGTGTGTGCCTTGCCGAGACGAAGCTCCCATGCTGGAACGAGCTTGGCAGCGCTACCGTGACCAGGGGGTGCTTTTCCTCGGCATTGATTATCTCGATACCGACAAAGAAGCGCAAACTTTTTTGAAAGAATTCGGCATTACCTATCCAAATGGTCCCGATACCGGCACGCAGATTGCCCGCCAGTATCGGATTACCGGCGTGCCGGAAACCTTCTTTATTGCCAAAGATGGCCGGTTGGGTAATATGGTTATCGGCCCCTTAACCAAAGAACAGTTGACCAGCACCATCGAAAGGTTGCTGCAAGAGTAACTACCATAAGATTTTTTACAATTTAGAAAGCATAGCCTCGATATAGGCTTTGTTAATAGCTCCGAGGCGCACCTCTCTGACAATGCCATCCCGATCAATAAAAATGGAGGTGGGCAAACCCGTAACTTGATACGCCCGGCTGACTTCGCTGGTTTCATCTAGAACAATCGGGAAGGTGACGCCAAATTCGGCCACAAAAGCAGGCACTTGACTTGGGGTGTCGTTGGTTGTCATGTTGATCCCAATAATCACCAACTTGTGTTCAACCGCCACCGATTGGAGGTCAGGAAACTCAGCGCGACATGGGCCACACCAGGTGGCCCAGAAATTGAGGAGAAGCGGCTTGCCCTTGAAGTCGCTGAGGCGGATAGTCTCGCCAGCCAGGTTCTTCAGCTCGAAGTCTGGAGCCGATTGCCCGACCAAAGGAACTGAGCTAGCCGGGTTAGTCTCACCCTTGAGAGCGCCCCAGAGTTCGTCAAGCGGTGTCCCCGATGAGAGCAGCCAGATACCACTGGCCATCAAAAAGACACCCACGATAATTGACCAGAGTCGCCGGGGGATCAACTCAAACGGCTCCTCAGTAGTTTGCTCAAGAGGTTTTTTGTGGGTCATGATTGGGACTTCAAAAGCGACAGGCTAAAGGTTTTCAAGCAGCCAGGCTGGCACAATTCGATTGGCATAGGAGTTCAAAATAGTCATCGTGCCGGTGATCAGCAGGATGCCAATAATTAGAATAAAAGCGCCGCTGACCCGTTCGATCAACTGCATATGCCGATTGAGTTGGCGCAGGCGGGCGGTGGCCGTCGTCAAGAGCCAGGCGGTAACGAGGAAAGGCACGGCCAGGCCCATCGAATAAACAAACAAATACAACATCGCCAGACCAACATGTTGTCCTTGGATAGCCAAGGTTAAGATTGCGCCCAAGAGTGGGCCGATACAAGGCGTCCAGCCGGCCGCAAAGGTCATTCCAACAAAGGCACTGCGAGCATAACTGGGCGCTTGATCATGCCCGTATTCCAGTCGTTTCTGCATATTGAAAAGAGGGATCGTAATAATACCCATCGTGTGCAGGCCAAAAATAATCATTAAAATACCGCCAGCCCAAACCAAGTAATCAGAAAACTTGCCTAAAAGTCCGCCTAGAAAGCCAACTGGCGCGCCGAAGAGCACTACGAAGATAAAGGTAAAACCGCCGACAAACATCAGAGCATGGGAGAAAACTAATTTTCTAGGCGGCGGCGCGTCCCCGCTAATGGTTGAACCACTCAGGTAGCCTAAATAAACAGGAATGAGCGGTAAAACGCAGGGAGAGATGAATGAAAATAATCCAGCGATGAAAGCGGCGATAAGGGTGATATTTTCAATTCCCATTGAGTAAACTCCTGGCGGTTAACGAGTTATTACAAAATCTTACACAGTATAAGGCATTATAGGAGTTAAGGCACCGTTGTCAAAAGGATTACACTTTACCTCTTTACGTAGTGTTTAGAAGGTCTTTTTCCTAACTTTACGAATGCCTGCTATACTTCTCTCCATTCTTTACCCCTTTCGTTGAAGGAGGTATAGCACAATGATGAGTTTTAGTTCAGGCATGGAATTTTTTAGCTGGGTCTGGCTACTTCTTTTCTGGGGAGGCGTGATTGCTTTGGCTATTTGGCTGATCCGGTTGCTATTCCCCGCGACGACGGCGCGGCACGATAAGAAAAACGATGAGGCGATTTCCATTGCAGAAACTCTCCAAAAGCGGTATGATCGAGGAGAGTTAACGACTGAGCAGTATCACGAAATGCTGCAAACATTTCGCAAATAGCGGCCAGCACTTCTACCACCACTTAGTCCACTTTGACTTTTATTCCAGCTGCTCTTCCAAAGATTTAGTAATAGCCAGGGCAGCGGTGACATGCTCCAGTTGAACCAGTGACTGCCCCTGAGCAATAGCCAAGTCGCCTGCCGCACGCACTAAGCCACCCAACTCGCGCAGATGTAGACTTAGATGGTCGGGTTTGCCAGCTCGTTTGACGGCCTGAGCAATGACGGTATCAACCGCAGCCTGCGAAAAGGGTGGAATTTTGCCGTCTTTGTGGACTCCTTGGGCTATAAATTGAGCTAAACTGGCTCGATTCTCTGGGGAGTCGGGCATACTGCTGGCTGTGACAATTTCGTAGCCGTAACCGCGAATGCGCGAGCGCAACGCCGGGTGCATCTTTTGCACATCTTCCATATTGCCCGCAAGCACTAGTACAAAATCACAGGGTACGGGCGCTGTGCGCACCATGCTGCCGCTGCTACCTAATGAACGCCCAGTGATAGGCAACTGCTTTTCCTGGATAGCAGTTAGCAACTGCTGTTGGCTCTCCATGCTCAAGGTACTGACCTCGTCAATGAAGAGCACCCCGCCGTGGGCCAGGTGAATTGCCCCCGGTTCAACGAGTTGATGTGGCGGCGCTTCTCTGCCACCACTCTGAAAGGGGTCATGGCGGACATCTCCTAGTAAAGCCCCGGCGTGAAAGCCGGTAGCGTCTATGAACGGAGCGCCGCGTTCAGGGGGGTGATGAACGAGTAGTTTAGGGGTTATCCATTGCCCAACCGGCATTAGTCGGGGCCGGAGCCATAACAATCCTAACAAAATAATGGTAAAGACAGTCGGATAAACGAGGCCTCCTTGGCTGTAACTGAAAGCGGCGCCGGCAATCCCCAAGCCAACAAAGAGCAACCACCACATAAATTTAACTGTAATTTGGGCTTGGCGCCGGGCATGATGAATTTGTTCAATGCGGTCTGGGCCTGTCCCGGCGGGGATACGTTGAATCAAAGGGCTAATGGGTTGCTGGGAATTGGGCAAGACCAGCACATCCTCTAAATCTTCAGCCGGCAACATCTGGGCCATAGCCGAGGCTAACATACTCTTGCCAGTCCCAGCTTCCCCAATCATAAGGACAAATCGCCTCTGTTTAGCCGCTAAGCGAATAATTTTTACGGCCTTTTCCTGACCGACGACCTGAGAGAGTAAATCAGATGGAAGCGAGATATCGGCGGTAGTAGTCCATCCTTGAGATAAGTCCGTTAAGTTAATTGTTTGTTGGGCCATCTGGGCTGAAGCGCCATTAGCGCGGGCAGCGTGATATTGTAGATAGATATTTTCAGCAGTGGCCCAGGTAGTTTGCAATTTTTGAGCCGCTTCAGGATAGCTTTTTTTTAATTCTACCGCTAGTAGATGACTGCCAATAGTTCGATAGGGGTCAGATGGAGGTTGACTGGCCGCAGCCGCGAGTAGACTCAAAGCCAGTGGTAATCGGTCCGGTTGTTGACGCCATAGAACGACAGCGCTGTGTAAAATTGCTTCTTTTAATTTTACTGCCGTCGCTGCATCAGACAGAATAGTTTCATAGTCATTCAGCAATTGAGGCCGCCGATTTAAGAGCAATGCGAAGCCATTCGCCGCACCTTCGCGTACATTGCGTTCGGCATCCTGAGCCAGTTGGCAGAGCAGTGACCACGCTTGTTCCGGGAGCAAAGCTTCGGCAGCTTTTTGAGCAGCAACCCAGCGGGCCTGCCAGGCTTGGTGTTGCGCCAAATCCGGCAGGTCAGCCGGGTTTTGGGCTAATTGAGTGCGTAGAAGAGGCAATAAGGCTAAATCTACACTCGGATTGTTAGCGCACTGGACTAATTGCAGGGTGAAATGGTGCCACAGGTTCACAGCGTCGAACGTTGAGGCTTTAAGGTTGAACGACCCAGCTCATTTTTGTTGCGGCCAAACGGGGAGCGTAACCCAATGAGGATACCCACAAAGACAATCAACACCAGGTAGATCGTCGTTTTGATTTTGACTGAGAGCGGGGGATCAACAGGTTGAACTTCGACTACTTTGGTCAGGTCTATCATCCCGACGGCGCTGCTGGCTTGGAGTTGTACTTCGTGTTCGGCCCCATCGAAGAATTGGAAGTCGAACTGGGTCTGGCCGGTGGGTGCGTATAGATTAGCGGCAAAGACAGGTTTTTCATCCTCAATGTGCCAGAATTTGACTGCAAAGGAAGTGTTGGGGACCGGCGCACCGCTACTGTCAGTGGCCGCGAAGTTAAGGTTGCTGAGCGTGCCGACCTTCCCCGCGCCAGGATTCATCGAATAGGTTAAGGTTAGATCCTTGTTGGTGACGCTTTCGGTGAAGGGTTCGGCGCTCATGGCGTCGTGCTCACCATGCTGAGCCTGAGCAATTGAGGGCAGACTACCTATGAGACCAACGCCCAAGACCATTAAAACTAAACCCACGGTAGCCATCCGCTGTGCTCTGGCCCCATTACCGATAACCACGCCGGCGACGAGACCGATCGCCAGCAACACCGCCACAAAAATGATCAGGTTGATAAACTCGTTGAAGTTTTCGCTCAGGTCGAGGCTAAGGGTGTTTTGGAAAGAGGGCGTGGCTGCATCCCGGCCAGCTTCAAGCTGGAAACTGTACTGACCTCGGATGGGGTAAATGTAATCAAACTCAAATCGGCCATCGGGTAATACGCCCTCGTAGCGCAGCAGAGTTGTATTTTCAACAATCGGAAAATCGGTGGAGAGGATAGGATTGCTAGCCGGAGCATCAAGACGCAGTTTGAGAAAGGCGTTGGGCACAGTCTGCCCGTTGGCATCCACCACAGTTAGAATGGTGCGAACAAAGGTTTTGTCGGGTCCAATTGGGCCAAGTTGGCTAGCGGCAGGGGCCGTTTCTAAAGTAACTGATAGGTCGCTCTGACCTTGAACTGGAGTCACAAGAAACAAAACCATCAATAACAAAACAAGTCTGATTATTCTTTTAACTCTCATAATTGTCTCCTTAATGGCAAGGAACTACATATAAGCTATGACGCAACTCATGGAACGAGTCGTGCAGTGGGGGGTAGCTGGTAAAAAGGACAGCCCAAACCACAACCGCCGCAACAACAAGGACCACACTTATCTGGACAAAGGCATTTAAAGTAATACCAAAAGTTTGAGTGCTATATTCGTTTAAGGTTTTATACATTTTCAACTCCTGTCTATCCGAATAATTTAAAAAGAAAAACCCGACCTCTCAGAATCATAAGGGCGGGTAGCCAAAAGAAAATATAGGGCGAATAGATAAACGGACGATTGACGACGACGAGCCATGCTCTTACTCCCTTCCACGAGGTTGTAATGAGCCAATAGAGGCGGGCGACCTGGCTTCCACGATTTACGATTTTGGATTTACGATTTTGGATTTATAAGGTCATAAAATCCAAAATCTAAAATCTAAAATCTAAAATGGGTTACAGTTACGGGACAGCGCCGGACTTACACCGGCTTCGCCGTTACCACCCGTGCCATCCGGGACAACGGGTGCCTCTACTGAGTCTCTTTAATTATCTACCGCATTATATAATGTTAATATGGAAACGCAAATTAACTTTTAGAGAAAATTAGAGCCTATGCAAAAATAAGGTAAGTGCCAAGGATGTGGATCGCTTAAACCTTAACTATCCTTGTCTTAATTTGTCAGATACCCGTTGGGGCTTACAATTTGTAAGATAATAGTCACTAAACAGAGAGGTTTAAAAATGTTCTCTACACGTTTAATCTTTTTAATGTATTAACTATTCTGGTCGTGACTGGATGTGGTGCGGCTGACACGCCTGCCGTCTCCAATTCCGCCCCGACAGATATTTTTGTCCTGCCCAAAAACGCCGATGGCTATGTTGACATCACTGTTGAGCAACTAAAGTCAGCATTGACCAACAAGAACTTTAGCCTGATTAATACCCACATTCCGTATGAGGGGGAACTACCTCAAACCGATGCCTTCATTCCCTACAACGAGGTCGAAGCTAACCTCAGCCAACTTCCCGCCGACAAAAACGCCCGGATTGTGCTCTACTGTCGCAGCGGCCGCATGAGTACTGAAGCAGCCCAAACCCTGGTGAACTTGGGTTATACCAACGTAGTGGAGGTTGACGGGGGTATGCAAGCCTGGGAAGCTGCTGGAAATGAATTAATTACGAAATAGAGAGGCAAAACTGGCGGAACGTCGTATGTGAGCAAGCTCATTCCGGCGTCGCCATCGGAAAGGGTTGCTGCTGCGTCACCTGCCACTGAAACAGACGGCTCTGCTCCGACCAGAGACTCTTGAAGTAGGCAATCACGGCTCGGATTTCGGCGTCGTTTAACTTATCGCCAAAGGGGGGCATGGTCAGTGGACTGTCAGGCGGCTTGAGTGGGTCACGGAAACCATCGCGGATAATCTCGTAGAGCAGCCCGTCGGCGTGATGCCAGGTGTGGCCGGTGTCGTCGTGAGGGGGCGCCGGCATATTACCGTTAGCGTCAGGCTGTTTCCAGTTCGGTTGACCTTCGGCGTTTTGGCCGTGGCAGACCGCACACTGCCCAAGATAAACTTGGCGGCCCAAAGCAATCTCAGCCGCATCGAGCGTAGGGAGGGGGGAAGAGTTGCTGAAGCGGTTGCCGAGACCTGTTGATCCATGGCCGCAGCCAAAGCTTGCTGCAAAGCCTCCGCCAACTGCTCCGCCGATTGCGGTCCAATGAAGCGGCTCACTTCCTGGCCCTGCGGGTCAATGAGCAAGATGGTCGGGTGGCCCTGAATCCGATAGGCCCGCATAATGGCCGGACCGTCCCCTTCATTGGCGTTAATCCGTTGAAAGGCAAGCTGGTCGCCAAATTGTGTCTCTAGCCCATCCACGATAGGCTTCATCGTTGCTCAAGGCGCTCAGGTATCAGTGTAAATGAAGACCAGGGTGGGTTGTCCGGGCTGCCCCAAGATAAGAGAATTTCCTCCACAACTCGCTACCCCTAGTACGACTGAACTAAGCAATATCAGAGTAAAGAGCCAAAACGTCCTTTTGAAGGTTTCGCGCAACGTTTTTCCCTTTCGAAAATAGACCGTCGACCACCAAGTCAGTAGATAGAAGATAGTGGATAGCGGATAGAAAGAAGGATAGTCGCAAACAGTTATTTTCTATCTTCCATCTACCATCTGCTATCTTCTGTTTAGGGGTAACTGGCAAAAACCTCTGTTTTGCCCGATTTATCAAAGGCAACCACTTCGTAAGGCTGGGGGGCAGTCCCGGCCACTTCCATGCCCGGTGAGCCGACCGGCATCCCCGGTACAGCCATTCCTATAATGTCGGGCCGTTCGGCCAAGAGCCGCCGAATCTCGGCCACGGGTACGTGCCCTTCCACGATATAGCCATCTACGATGGCCGTATGGCAAGCCTGGAGTTGGGGAGGTATCTGATAACGGGCTTTTACTGCTGTCAGGTCTTGGGTATCTCCCACCTTTACGGTAAAGCCGTTTTCTTTGATATAGTCACTCCAGCCGCCACAGCAGCCTCAGGTGGGGGACTTGTAAATGGTGATCTCCGGTGATGAGTCTTCTGGTTGAGCCAGTGTTGTGGCAGGAGCAGTCCCACCACACGCTGCCAACAGCAACACCCCCAGCAGCCCCATCCCTAAAAAAAGTAGTCGCCACATAAGCTATTATCTCCCTATAAATAGTAGACTTGACTAACTTGACTTCTGTTTGAGCAGGTAGAGCAGATCACTCTGCAAATCTTCAGCCGTTAATTCGGAAGGGTACGTCAGCCATAACTCACGCTGAGGCGTCACCAGATAGACCCGTCCAGTGTGCATGACCAAATAAGCGGGGGACGCCTGGGCCTGGTCAGGAGCAGCTTGGTCGTGGTTCTGATGGGCTGACGGCTCAGGCGCCTGTTCTTTGTCAGCGTAAGCCCAGAAAGATTTTAGCACGGCTTCCGTTTTGACAAAATCATCGGTCAGACCAATAAAGTCGGGGTTAAAATTACTCAGGTAGCGGGCTAAAACCTCGGGCGTGTCTCGCTCCGGGTCAACGGAGATAAAGATAAAGCGGACACCCGCTTGCTCAGCCGGGTCTAAACCGGCCAAAGCCTGTCTCACTTTGGCTACGGTTAAGGGGCAGACATCCGGGCAATGAGTGTAGCCAAAGAAGATCAAAGCAATTTTGCCCTCCAAATCACTCAGGCGAAAGAGCGAGCCATTGGTAGCTCGTAGTTCAAAGTCGGGCGCCGGCACAGGCGGATCAAGCAGGTTGCCCTTGTATTCGTAGGCCGCCTGACAACTGACGCCGAATAGGGCTAACCCGGCCAGAACAATGACGAGCCAAAACCAATAACTGACTTCTCCAATAAAGATCTCCTTGTTGACTTAAGTAATCTGAACCACATTCATCATCCCCGCTTCCATATGGTAGAGATGATGACAGTGATGCATCCAATCGCCCGGATTATCGGCCACAAACTCAATGCTGGCCTGGCCCATGTGAGCGGCTACCATGATCGTGTCTTTGCGCAGGCCAGGACTACCGACTACCTCAAAAAAATGGCCGTGCAAATGCATCGGGTGCGGCATCGGGCTGTGGTTGAGGTAGTTGATCCGTACCCGTTGGCCTCGCTTGACTACCAATTCATCCGTATCAGGGAAGGTTTTGCCGTTGATCGTCCAATCGGGCGACATCATCCCGCCCGATAAAACCAGGTCAAAGATCTGGTCAGGTTGGGCTGAGGCGGGTGGGGTCAACTCTGCTTCAGGTAGGCCGGTCAAGCGGCCATAATCATTCCAACGCAAGTTCTCGGGCAGATTGTCGCCGCTGTCCTGGGTGCTGGCTGAGTCGCTGTAGACAAAGGTCGCCAGGTTAACCGCCTCGGAGAGATCGCTGATAACCGCATAAAGTGCCCATCGGCCAGGATTGGCGGCGGTGAACGCCACGTCGTAGCGTTCACCCATGCCAATCCACAACGCGTCAACCTCCAGCGGCTCAATGGGACGGCCATCGGTGTGGGTGAGGGTTAGGGTGTGGCCGGCCAGGCGCAGGCCGAAAGTGGTAGCCGCCGCCGCGTTAATCAAGCGCAGCCGTATCCGCTCACCTCGTTTGACGACAAAGGGTTCCGCCGCCTCAATGACCTGTCCGTTGACAGTGAAAGCGTGGTAAATCGGCTCGGTCAGTGGACCTTCGTCCGATGATTGGCCGTGCCCCTTCATCCCCTGCCCCATCATGCCGCCCATCATCGTACTAGGGCGTCGCTCTTTAGCCGCCGGGCCGCCGCCATCCACCATCACCCAATCGTCCAGCACCAGGGTATATTCTCGGTCGTAAGCGCCCCGCTCTCGTTTCGGCTCGATAATCAACGGGCCGACCAACCCCTGATCCAGTTGGTAGCCCACGTGCGGGTGATACCAGTAAGTACCGCTGGGCCGAGCCACAAATTCATAGGTAAAGGTTTCGCCAGGCTGGATGGCCGGCAGGGGCATATCCGGCACGCCGTCCATCGCGTTTGGCACAGGGACGCCGTGCCAGTGGATGGTGGTCGGTTCGGGCAGGTTGTTGGTTAGGATGACACGTAAAGTATCACCCTCCGTCACCCGGATTTCCGGGCCGACCGGCTGACCGTTGTACGTCCACGCCTTAAATTCACCCGTACCGAGGTCAACCGGCGTCACAGCAGCGGTCAGCTTAACCTCACGCACGCGACCACCGCTTAACGTAGGGGTGACAGTGACGCTGGCTTCCTCAGCAGTGACAAGACTCTGGCAAGCTACCAAGAGAGGGCTGCTCAGAGTCGCTAAAGCCAGGCCACCGCTCCTTTTCAAAAAATCCCTGCGGCTAAATTTCATATTCGATCAGATATCTGTTCTGTAGAATTCCTACGAAATTGTAGTAAATGACCTGGGAAATGTCAAACCTATTGAGATTGAGTGTGCCAGCTTGATTGATTTTGGGGCTTGACCTTCAAGTTACTTGAAGGTGTATAATTATTTTTATGATAATTTGAGCGTACGGAAGATAAAAATGGAAAACCAATTACATATTAGTGAGTTGGCCCGGCAAGTGGGTATGGCGCCCTCAATGATACGCTACTACGAGGAAATTGGTTTGCTACCCCCAGCGGCCCGTAACGAGAGTGGCTACCGGATTTACAATGAAACCGATGTCGAACGCCTGCGCTTTATCCAACGAGCGAAGGCGTTAGATTTTAGTTTGGAAGAGATCGGAGAGATTTTGGGCTTGCGCGAGCACGGTGACGCACCTTGTGCTTATGTGCTTAACCAAATTGAGGCCAAGATTGAAGAGATTGATCGCAAGATAGCGGCCTTGGTCCGGCTCAAAGCGGAGTTGGCGCAATTGCAGGGAGAAGCGGCTCGGTTGCCCTTGACTGAAATCGAAGCCAAAAGCTGTGTCTGCCATCTGATTGAGAATCAGCGGCTCATTACGCTAAGTGCAGATTGAGCTTGTTACCTGATTGATTTTGAGTCTTGACCTTCAAGCCGCTTGAAGGTGTATATTTTTAACCTGCAACTTAAACAAGCCAGGCGATGGACGAGAGGATAGCCAGTATGGATGACCGCAGCATGAGCGGAATGGATGCATTAATGTCGTCAGACAACGACCCAATGACATTGATCGGTTTATTAGTAGTGCCCATCATCTTTGGCTTGGTGGGGGCCATCACCCCTTCCGCACTTGGGATCAATGCCGTCTTCCTGGGCTATGTGACTGGCAAGCCCCGGCCACGTCGTTTGTGGGAGTGGTTCCGTTTGCCCTGGCTCGGGCTGTCCTACTCACCACCCTCGGTCTGGCCTTTGGCTTGTTGGGGCAAGTGGTCGGTGATTTCGTGCGCGGCTACCAGCAGTTCATCGCCTGGGGTTTAATTGCTTTGGGCATCCTCTTCGTCCTGAGCCGATTCCGACGGTTGCCCTTGCCCTACCTGAGCCTGGTCAACGACCGGGCGCCGATCAGCAACAGCAGTGCCCTGGCTTTGGGGGCGCTCTTTGGGCTGGACATTTCGGCCTGTACCAGTCCTCTGGTGTTCGCTCTCCTGGCTCAGACGGTGCTGGTGGGCGACTGGCTCTTTGGCATGGCCGCCCTTTTCCTCTTTGGCGTCAGCATGAGCCTGCCCCTATTGCTGGTGATGATGACTGAAGGGGCCAATCGCTGGCTGGTCGAGGCCAGTCGGCGCTATAAGACGGCTTTCTATCTGGTGGCCGGAGGTTTACTCATCCTGTTCGGCGCGGCCGAACTGTCGCCACAAGTGATGAGCCTTGTGGGCGGTTGGCTTGAGTATATTGCCCAACCCTTGTTGTCTTTAACGTAGGAGGAAACGATGCGACGAATAATATTGTGGCTATGGTTGTTGATTTTGAATTTGCTGTTCGTGATAGGAGGCGTTGCTCACGCCCAGGATAACCTGGAAACCATCACCCTCCCTGTCGAAGGGATGGTCTGCCCCTTCTGCGCCGCTGCCGTGGAAAACATCTTGGGAAGCCTGGATGGCGTCGTGGAGGCCAAAGCTGATTATATCAAAGGATTAGCCACGGTCAGCTACGATCCGACTCGGGTCACTCCGACTCAAATGGTAGAGGCCATTAATACCAAATCTTTCTACCGAGCCAGTTTGCCTCGTCTGGAAGAGACAACCGTTGAAGGAACTAATAGGGTCAATCCGCTGCCTTTCTTGGTTGGCGGTGTGCTGATTGTGCTACTAGGTGTGGGAACCTGGTGGGTTACGGCGCGGCGGCAAGCCGGTCGAGCTACCAAATCCGAAACATCGTAACGAAGCAATTAGGCAATAAGACACGCTTGAGGAGAGAAGACGATGAGAAAATGGATTTTGACCGCTTGCCTGCTGTCAGCCAGTTGGATTTTGAAGTGAGAAAATCACGGAGGGCTTAAGCATGTCGAAAGAGGTCCTGCTCAAGCGGATACCATTCTTCGCCAAGCTCTCAGAGAATGACCTGGCCATCCTGGCCGACCACTTACATCGGCGGACCTACCCCAAAAATACGATCCTCTTCGATAAAGGCAGTCCGGCTCAAACCCTGTACCTCATCGAGTCAGGGCGGGTGCGGGTGTTTATCCCAAGCGAAACAGGAGAAGAGCTTTCCATGAACGTCTACGGAGCCGGGGATGTGGTCGGTGAGCTGTGCATTCTGGACGGCCTGCCTCGCTGCGCCAGCGCCATGACCATGGCGGACACGGTGGCTCTCACCCTCGACCGCGAGGATCTGCGACGCAGTGTGGCAGCTTCCCCCGGCATCGCCTTCGCCATCATGGAAGTGCTGAGCACCCGGCTGCGCGCTGCCACCGAGTATACCGAGAGCCTGGCTTTCCTGGACGTCTACGGCCGGGTGGCCAGCCGGCTCCTGGAACTGGCGGCTCGTCCTGGAGGGGAGGCAGGCGGGAAGGAGATTGATATGGGGCTGACGCAAGAGGAGCTGGCGACGCTGGTGGGAGCCACTCACCGCAGCGTCAGCAAGGCCCTGGGCGTTTTCCAGGATCAGGGGTTGATCAAGCTGGGGAGAGGCAAGATTACCATTCTGGACCGAGCGGGTCTGGCAAGACGCGTGTATTGAACGGAATCCTAAGCTACCCTTGCCGGTCAATCCCGAAGTGAGAAAAGGTTCACCTTACTTCTGGGAACTGTTTCGTAGAACTTGCGGTCGAGATCAGGTATCCTATGAGTGTTAAAAAACTTATCAAATTAACAGGTCAAGGAGATCGATGATGACTATTCAAACTAAAACCCTGAAAGTAATAGGCGAACAAACCATGCACTGCGGCGGTTGTGAGCATAGCGTGAAATTTGTCCTGGGGCAGTTGCCCGGTGTCCAAAGCGTCGAGGCCAGCCATAAAACCCAGCAAATCAATCTGACCTTTGACCCGCAGTTGCTAAACCTGGAGCAGGTCCATCAAGCGCTGGATCGGCTTGGCTATGAAGTCTCAACTCAGGACAGTACGCCGATTCACCAGAATACCGCCAAGTCCGGTGATAGCCTGGTTCCAAGGAATGGGACGGCCAAATTGCAGATGAAGGTCGGGGGGATGCACTGCTCCTTATGCACCGAGTCGATCTGCAAAGCGGTCGGACGCCTTGATGGGGTCCAATCCGTGCAGGTCAGCATCGCCCATGAGGAAGCCCTCGTCGAATATGACCCGGCCCGAGTGAGCGCAGGGGAAATCGAGGGCGCTCTGGAGGATCTCGGCTATTCCGTCCACGCGCCAGACCAGGCCGAGATTTTTGCCCAGGAAGAGCACGAACTGCAAATGGCTCGACGCAAAGCCATCGTGGCGGGTGGGCTCGTCCTGACTGCATCAGTCTTGATGGTCATCGCGCTGATAGCCGGTCCAACTCTGCTCGGAACGGTCCTGATGGGCGCACTGGCACTGTATGCCGCGTTGGGTCCGGCCCGGTTCATTATCGCGCGCAATGGCTGGCAGTCCATCCGCCGCGGCATTCTCAATCAAGACGTACTGGTGTCAGCCTCGGCCCTGGGTGGCCTGCTCGGTGGCTTGGTCGGTTTGGGGGTTCCAGCGGCGCCGGCAGGTGGCTTTTTTGGCGCGACCGTGTTTGTGCTGGCGTTCCACCTCATCGGTGGCTACGTTTCCGTGATGGTCCATGTCCGCGCCTCCCAATCGGTGCGCCGGCTGCTGGCCTTAGAGCCGCAGACGGCTCGGCGGATCGAGGCGAACGGGAATGAGGTCGAGGTACCGCTGGATCGCCTGAAGGTCGGCGACCTGGTTCGGGTTCGACCGGGCGAACGAATCCCGGTGGATGGCGTGACCGTGGAAGGCGCCTCCGCCATTGACGAAAGCTTGGTGACGGGTGAGCCGCTGCCCAAGGATAAGCTCCTCGGCGACCCGGTCATTGGTGGCTCGCTGAACCAGACCGGCAGTCTCGTGGTGCGGGTGACGGCGGTAGGCAAGGATACCTTCCTGCGCAGTGTCGCGCGCTACGTGGCCGAAGCGCGGGCCATGAAGCCGGGCATTTTGCGGCTGGTGGACCAGGTCTTGCTCATTTACGTCCCCGCCGTCTTTGCCGCCAGTGCGGCCGGGCTGCTCCTCTGGAGCGCCGGTTCCTGGCTCTGGGCGGGGGAGCCGGAGGTGCTGCGGGCTAGCTTCGCCGCCTTGAGTGTCCTGATTATGGGCTATCCCTGCGCGCTCGGCATGGCAACGCCCTTGGCGATTGTCCGGGCCAGCGGTGAAGCGGCTAAACGCGGGATACTGATGCGCTCCGGTGAAGCTTTCCAGGTCTTCAAAAACGTCAATACCATCGTCTTTGACAAGACGGGAACCCTGACGGAAGGCAAGCCCAGCCTGGTTAACTGCCTGGCGCCAGGGGGTGATACCCAAGAGGTGTTGCGCCTGGCCGCCAGCGCGGAGATACTCTCTGAGCATCCCCTGGCCCAGGCCGTGGTCACTGCGGCTCAGGCGCAAGCGCTCACGTTGGCGACGCCGACGCATTTTGAGGCTCGACCGGGGCGGGGGGTGATAGCCATGGTTGAGGGATATCAGGTCCTGATAGGCACCCCTCGCTTCTTGGCCGAGGAACACCTGGATACCGCTGCCCTCCAACCCTTACTAGAGCAGGTACAAGTGCAGGGACAAACGGCGGTTTTGGTGGCCGTGGATGGACAGGCGACTGGCGTGCTGGCCCTCGCTGACCAAATCAAGTCCGACGCGCCGGCAACCATCGCGCGGTTACATGACCAGGGGCTGAGCGTGGTCTTGATAACGGGCGATAACTGGCGGACCGCCCGAGCCGTCGCTGAAGCGGTTGGGATCGGGCGGTTGGAGGCCGAGGTGCTGCCCGGGGCCAAGGCGGAGGAGATCCGTCGCCTTCAGGCGCAAGGGGCACGGGTGGCGATGGTTGGCGATGGCATCAATGACGCCCCCGCCCTGATGCAGGCTGATGTGGGGATTGCCATCGGGGCTGGGACCGACATAGCGATAGATGCGGCGGATGTGGTCTTGGTCAGCAACCATCTCAGCACCCTAATTGAGGCTCGCGAACTCGCCCGACGGAGCTACCAATTGACGGCTACCAATGTGGGCTTGGCGCTCAGCTTCAACGGCATCGGTGTCCTGGCGGCGATCACTGGGGTAGTCTACCCGGTCTGGGCCATGCTGGCGATGGCCGTCAGCGTGAGTGTGGTGCTGACCAACTCGTTTGCTGGCCGGCTCCTACCCAGGCGCATGCTGGCCGCCAAGCACAGGTGATACGCACCCCTGAACATACCCCAGGGAGCGGACAAATATCGTAGCGAGGCGCATCCGCTTCCCAGGAGTGATCCGTCCCGATCATGGATGGTTTTCACGCTGATGAATGAGCGCCCCCACGTTCTTTGGGAAAACAGTAAGGTAAGGTTTGCCCGTTGCCGGGTGAATTCGCACTTCTGACCAGACGCCGTAAACAGCGCGAATAAGATCAGGCTGTAGCACTTCTATGGGTGTTCCGGAAGCTGCAACTGCCCCTGCACACAGCACACAGAGGCGGTCACAGTAAAAAGCGGCCAGGTTAAGGTCGTGGGGTGCAGCCAGGGTGGTCAAAACTGTTAATTCAAATAGCATCATATAGTTGCATGTAGCCTCATGTTGTAATATACTTCGCCTATGACTGAGAAATTACTCTCTATTCGCGAAGCCAGAAAATATCTGAACGTCAGCCGAGCTACGATTGACCGATGGCAGGCCAAAGGCGCTCTCCATCCCACTTACACTCCTGGCGGACATCGCCGTTTTCGCGAGGCGGATTTGCGGGCCGCGATGGGCTTAGAGGAACAATTAATAACGGACCGCAATCGGGCGGTGATTTACGCCCGGGTGTCCACGCGCAAACAAGCGGACAGCGGCCACCTTACCCGGCAAGAGGAACGGCTGGTGACCTATGCCGTCAAACAAGGCTATCAGGTTGTAACCAGTCTGACTGAGATCGCTTCCGGGGTCAACGAACGCCGCCCGCAGTTACGCCAGGGACTGCAACTGATCGCCGACAAACAGGCTGATATCTTGGTGGTTGAGTTCAAGGACAGGTTAGCCCGGTTTGGTTACGAGTACCTGGACCTGTTTGTCACGACTTTGGGAGGTCGCATCGAGGTGATGGAGGCGGCAGAAACCAGGTCGCCCAATGTGGATCTGGTGGATGACCTGATTACCATCATGACCTCCTTCAGTGCCCGCATTTATGGCCAACGCGGTAAACGGGTTAGTCATCAGGTGAGCAAGATATTACGAGAGGAGTTACAAGATGATTCTGGTAATGACATTACAGGGGACGATTCACAACCTGAGCGATGAGGCTGACACGGCCCTGGTCAGGACGGCCCGCATCTTTCAGGGGGCCCGGCGGACAGCTTACAGGCGGCTGAACGAGGGGCTACAACGGGATGACATCGAGCCCGGCCTGCGCAACCGTTTTCGGCTGGATGCCCGTTTTGCCCGGGACGCCATTCTGGAAGCCGAGGCCAACCGCAGTTCTATGCAGGAACTCATGCCGGAATATTTGGCTAACACTCAGCGCAAGATAGCCAAAGTGGAGGCTCGGCTGAAGGATTATCGCACCGGCAAGCGCCAACCAAAACGGGTCACCTTGGAGGCGGCTCTGATCGGGCTGGAGCACCGCTTGACGAAACTGCAGGCCAAACAGGATATATGGCAGGCTCACCTGGATGCGGGAACAACGCCCATGCCCATTTTTGGCGGCGCAGCGGCCTTTCACACCCGGCGAAAAGGTCAAATATCGCGCGCTACCTGGCGGGCTCGCCGCCGGGCGCAGTTCTGGAGCCGGGGCGAGAAACACAAGGATGGCAACCAGCACGCGCGGATTATCCCCAAGGAAGACAGTTTCACCATCTCTATTGCCACGTTACCAATGGTGGAGGGTCGGCTGACCTATGTCAGCGCCGATCTGTGGCTGCCGCAAGAAAAGCGAGATTTGCTGAGAGCAGGGCTGGCTAATGCTTATTCGGTGAGACTGATCCGTAGTCGAGTGGGCTGGAAAGCACATATCACGATACGAGAACAGGTGAGGGGCGAGCTATTGAACGTTGTACCCGATACTGCGATCACCGGGGGATTGGATGGCAATACCGACCGGTTGACCGTCGTCGCCATCAGTCCTCAAGGGAATCTACTGGCCCGACAGACGGTCTGGATGCCCAATCTGGGTGATATGCGAGCGAATAAGGCTGGCCTGGTGATTGGCCAGGCTTTGACTGAAGCTCTGAAATGGCTCTCCCAACAGGGGGCCACTTGCCTGGTCGTGGAGAAACTCAAATTTGCCCAGGACCATGACACCCATCACCGCTCCAACCGCTCGATCTCCAAGTTCCGTAGTACGATGGTCAAACTGGCGATTCGACTGGCTTTGCGGCAAGGCATTAGCGTCGTTCAAATCAATCCGGCTTACACGTCTGTCATCGGTAAACATAAATATGTTGCCTCTTACGGAATGAGCGGTCACGAAGCGGCTGCTTACGTGATTGCCCGGCGAGGTCAGGGTCGGGCGGAACGACTACCCAAAGAAATCGTGACTCAGTTCCCGCAGTTACGGGAATGGTTGATCGCCGCAGCGAAAGCCAAACCGGCGAAAGATCGGGAACGGGCCAAGTTCTTGAGATGGGCTGAGAAATTAGCCGACTGGAAAAACCAGCACCCCTGGTCGCTCTGGTCGATCTGGGATAAGGCGACGAGCCTTATCGCTTAAAAATGATTTATTAAGCTTGGCCGTGCGCGGGTGTTTCCCACGGAAGGATTAGCTCGCGTTCCGGCAGGTAGGGGCCCTAACAGGGCGCTCAGGGCTGACTTCGGCAGTAGGCCGATGTCGGATTTATCCCCTTGAGGTCGACTCAGCGGTGGGATTCCGCTTTCCTAGCGAGGGACTGTTCCCTCAAAGTGCGCCCCAGTTTCCAGGTCTTGGGACGTGACGCCTGCTACTATTTGAGGCGGTTTTGGAAACCTGGTTACGCCAAGGCTCTTTACCAGTTCCAGAATCTCCAGTTGGTAGTAGATGTCAAGATGATTGGTCGGCTCATCTAAAACGAGGAATTTGGCCTGCTGCGCCAGGGCGCGGGCTATCAGCACCCGCTGTTTTTCACCACCGGAGAGGGTCAGAAACGAACGTCGGGCCAAATCGCACAGCCCTACCCGCGCCAGGGCCTCATCTACCAACCGAAAATCTTCCTCGCTATCCCGATCAAACATGGTTTTGTGGGGATAGCGACCCATGAGCACCATTTCTTGCACCGAAAAATCAAAGTCGCCGCTCTGTTCCTGCATCACCACGGCCATGCGCCGGGCCGCCTCACGGGCCGATAGCCACCAGACATCGGTCTCGTCCAGGTGAATGAGCCCGGCCTCGGGCTTGAGGATGCGGTAAATGGTCCGCAGCAAACTCGACTTGCCGCTGCCGTTGGGACCAAGCAGACCCACAAACTCGCCCGGCTTCACTTGAAGCGTAACCTCATCCACAATTTTTCTGGCCTCAACCGACCAGGTGACCGCGTCAACCTGAAGTTTCATCGCTGGCCCCCTTTGCTTTTAAGTTGGCCCCGCAGCAACCACAGGAAAAACGGCCCGCCCAGCAACGAGGTGATGACCCCCACCGGCAGTTCAACCGGGGCAAAAGCGGTGCGGGCGACCACGTCTACCCAAATCAAGAAGATGCTGCCAACAAAGACCGACACCGGCAGCACCCGCCGGTGGTCAGTACCGACCATCAGCCGGACGAGGTGGGGCATCATCAGGCCGACAAAGCCAATCGCCCCGCTAACGGCCACCATCGTGCCTGTCAGCAGCGAAACTATCAGAAAAAGCTGGCGGCGGAAGCGAGTGGTATCCACGCCCAGCGTAGCCGCCGTTTCCTCGCCCACGATGAGGGCATTAAGCGCGCGGGTTTGCGACGCCAGGTAGAGCATGCCCAGGGCCAGCACAGCGGCCGGCAGGCCCAGGTCAACCCACTCGGCTCCGGCCAAACTGCCCAGCAGCCAGGCCAGCACCGAGCGGGCCAGCTCGCGCTTAGCGGAGGTCAGGGTGATGAAACTGGTCAGGCCAGAAAAGAAGTAAGAGACAGCCAGCCCGGATAACACCAGTCGCGTCGGACCGAGCTGACCGTTGCTCTGAGCCAGTATAAACACAATGACGAAGGTCAACAGTGAGCCGATAAACGCGCCAAAAGAGATAGCGTACACCCCGGCAAAGACAAATGCGCCCAAAGCCAGCACCATTACCGCTCCCACCGACGCCCCGGACGAGATACCCAGAAGGTACGGGTCGGCCAGGAGATTACGCACCATCGCCTGCATGGTCACGCCGACTACGGCCAATCCTGCCCCGACAAACATAGCCAACAGGACCCGGGGCAAGCGGATCAGCCAGACAATGTTGTATTGGGCCTGCGTCCAGTCGCCTGCTATCCCACTAATAACTTCCGATAGAGCGATCCGCCACACCTGCCCGGCAGGGATGGGTACCGGGCCGATGACAACCGCCAGGGTGATAGAGATAAACAGCAGACCGACCAGCGTCGCCAGCAATAACCAGAAGCATCGTTGCTCGGCGCGATGTTGTGTTTGGTTAGCAAGCTGAATGTGACTAAGGCTGGACACCAATCTACCCCCATTATTCTACCGACCAGGATCGAGGTGATCCGCGAAGGAACATCGAAACGTATTCGGCGTCTCCGAGTTCTTCGTGGCTCTATTGCTAATAACCTACTCAAACTTTTCCGGATAAAACGCCTCGGCCAGGGTGCGGGTGCGAGCCACGTTGCGCGGACCTGGGGTGGCTTCGGCATAGGTCAGGACGACAAACTTGTTGTTTTTGATGGCTTCGACAGCGGCCAATTGGGGCTTGCTTTTCAGGAAGTTAATCTTGCCTGGGGCATCTGGCTCACCGTAGTCTACAATGACGATGTATTCGGGGTTGCGGTTGAGCACATCTTCCCAGTTAACGGTCGTCCAACTGGTGTCAACATCGTTAAAGATGTTAACCCCGCCTGCGGCCTCAATCATAGCGTTGGGCATAGCAAATTTGCCGGCCGTAAACGGCGACTCTTCCCCGCTGTCGTACACAAACACGCGGATAGGCTTATCCACTTGGCCGATGGCGGCTTTGATTTCGGCCAATTGGGCGCGATACTGCTCGACCTTCGCTCGAGCTTGGGCCTCAACGCCAAAAATCTGGCCGATATTGAGCATATCGGAGAAGGTGTCTTCCAGGCTAATCTGCTCGCGCGGCTTAATCCGAATGCAAGACTCGGTCAAGACGTAGGATTTGATACCATACCTGGCCAGGCTCTCCGGGGTCATGCCTTTCTCCTCAGAGAAGCCGTAGTTCCACCCGGCAAAGAAGAAGTCCGGCTCAGCGCCAACCAGCGCCTCAAGGTCAATATACTTATCCGAAAGCAGAGGAATACCTTTCAGCATCTCCCGGTATTCGGGGGCAACTTCGCGGGTATCGGAGACGCCACTATAGCCGATCAACTTATCTTTCAAGCCCACATCCAGAAAAATCTCGGTGATGTTAACATCGTTGGTCACGGCTCGTTGGGGTGGGGCCTCAAAGGTGACCGGCTCGCCACACATGGTAACAGTGACGGGGAAACCTTCTGCGGTGGCCTTATCGGCAGTTTGGGTAGCTGTGGCGTCAGTGGCCTCCACTCCCTCTTTTTGAGGCGTTTCTTTGCTCACATTCTCAGCTTGACCAACCGCTTGTTCAGTCGCCGCCGGTTTGCCGCTTTCGGAGGCGACCGCGCCGCCACAAGCGGCCAGAATAGTAGCTAATAGGATCATCAGCAGGTTGATTTTTAGTTGCTTCATCACAATCCTCTCTTGATTTTTCAGCAGTGAGCCTATTCAACCTAAACAAAAGGCGACCTTTCAACCAAAGGTCGCCTGAGTGTCAATAAAAAACCCGCCAAAGGGCGGGCCGCGCACAACATCCACTGCCTTGGCCCCCTTTCTCCACGAAGGTGGAACACAAGCCCCAGTGAAAGCGGGTATTCGGGCTTCACCGATTTTGGATTTTGGATTGACGATTTTGGATGGTAGACCGAAATCCAAAATCTAAAATCTAAAATCTAAAATCCAATGTTACCGTTGCGGGACAGCGCCGGACTTGCACCGGTCTTCCCCCATTGTGCGCCGCGCATCCGGGCGGCTGGCGCACCTTCACTGGCTTCTCTATGATTGTTTGGGCCGGAGTATAACAGAGAACAAGAGGTTGTCAAATTTATCGTATCCCGGCATTTTACGGCTTTGGCCCCTGATAACCCCTCAAACCGACGTGAGGAGAATTTCGACCGGACGCGATTTCCCCCTTGACATTCCAGCGACTGGAAGGTGTATAATGACCTCATTATTACTGAAGTCACCACAAACATCAAAGCTCAATCTAATTCTTGAGGTAACAATGGCTAATTTGTGCTTAAATGGTTTGAGAAAGTCCACAAGTATGCCTGATCCAAAGAAGACCTACCGTAGAACAGCAACCGAGGAGATGTCGTGGTAGCGCTATTGAGGGCCTGTACAAGGAGCAGATCGTTATGAGGACAGGTGGCAAACAATTGGAACAAACGGATGCACAAACAGTCGGTGGGCTACGCATTGGTGAATTGGCTCAGGCCAGCGGCGCTTCAACTAAAACGATCCGTTTTTACGAGCAGGTAGGCTTGTTACCCCCAGCACAGCGGGCCAAAAACCGCTATCGGCTCTATGATGTAGAGGATGTGCGGCGGCTGCGCTTCATCCGCAACGCCCGTAGCTTGGGCTTTTCCCTGGATGACCTCAAAGAAGTGCTGGCCCTGCGAGATCAAGGTGAAGCGCCTTGTCGTTATGTGGCCCACCTGCTTGAGGAAAAGGCAGCGGAGGTTGAGGAACGGATTCGCCAGTTGCAAGAACTACAGCAGGATTTGCAGCAGTTACTGCGCCAAGCCAGCGATTTACCCGACGATGACATTGAAATGAAGGAGTGTGTCTGTCACCTCATTCAAATTAAAGAGCTCAAACACCGGGAGATTTATGATGACCGTTGAAACAAAAACTCTAAAAGGAAATTTTCACTTATGGCTGAAAAATTCGATCTCGTGATCCTCGGCGCCGGCTCGACCGCCTTCGCAGCTGCACTCAGGACCGCCGAGTTGGGCAGGACGGCGGTCATGACTGAGTCCCGCACCCTCGGCGGCACGTGTGTCAACCGTGGCTGCTTGCCCAGCAAGAACCTCATCGAGGCGGCCCGCATTATTTGGGAGGCGCAGTATCCCCGCTATCCGGGCTTGCGACCGGCCAAGATTGAATTTGATTTTAAGGAACTCATTCGCCAGAAGGATGAGGTCATTCACGATTACCGCGATCGTAAGTACAACTCGATTGTGGAGGACGTGGACAAGATCAAGGTCTATCAGGACCACGTGTCGTTCTTGGATAACCGCACCGTCATGGTTGATGGTCGCGTCCTATCCGGGGAGCAGTTTCTCATCGCCACTGGCAGCCGGCCGACCCTCCCCACGATTGAGGGTCTTGATCAAGTACCCTACCTTACCTCTGATTTACTGACCTCGGGCGAACCGCAAGAACTGTTCGAATTACCCAAATCCTTAGTTATCATCGGCGGTGGCTACATTGCGCTCGAGCTAGGCCAGATGTTCCATCGTTTTGGTAGTCAAGTGACCATCCTTGAACGGAGCCGCCGGATTCTCAAGGAGTACGAGCCGGAAGTTTCAAGGACCTTGACCGATGCTCTGCTTGAGGAGGGGATCACTCTGGTGACAGGAGTTCAGGCCCAACGTGTCTTCCAGGAGAGTGACGAAATCGTTGTCGTTGGTCAGAAGGGTGGGGTTGAGCAGCGTTTCCGAGCGGAACGGCTGCTCGTCGCCACCGGCCGGATACCGAACACCGACAACATCGGAATTGAGAAAATTGGAGTGGCGTTGGACGAGCGGGGCTTCGTCAAGGTCAACGACGAACTACAGACAAATATCCCCTACGTGTGGGCGGCCGGTGATGTGATTGGAAGCCATACAGGAAGCCAGCTTGCCACCCCGGTCGGCGCTCACGACGGCGGCATTGCCGCTTTGAACGCGCTGAACGATGAACGGCGGAAGGTGAACCACACCGTGATCCCCCGGACGATCTTCACCGATCCGCAAGTGGCCGTGGTGGGCCTGACCGATGCTGAAGCCAACGCGCAGGGCCATCGCTGCTGGTGCAACACCATCCCGGTCAAACTGGTGCCGCGAGCCGGGGCAATTCGGGATACCCGCGGCATCGCCAAGATGGTGATTGACGTGAATACAAACAAGGTGCTCGGCGTGTCACTGGTCATGCGGGATGCCGGTGAGGTCATCCACGAGGCGGCTATGGGCTTGCGCCTGGGCGCTACTCTGGATGATTTCATTGACCTGCTCCACGTCTACCCAACCATGGCCGAGGCGTTAAAGATTGTGGCTATCTCGCGCTACAAAGACCCGGAAAAGCTCTCCTGCTGCGCGGAGTGACTCCACAGAGATAGCAAAGTGTAGTTGTGACGTGGACTGAATGTAAATATTATGCTAAAGGAGATAGTAATTGTGAAAACACCAAACTTATATGAAATTTCCGCAGGGTTAAGTAAGGCGGGCATCGATATAAATTTTGGGCCAGACGTATCACGCCTGGTCATTCAAATCTGGCGACTCTTAGCTGAGGGTCGGCCTATCTCCCTTGAACAAGTCGAGCAAATAGCCGCTCATCTCCAAATACCTCATAACACCTTGACCGCTTTTCAGAGTAAGTATAAAGCAGGTTTCGAGTTCAATGCTGAAGGCAACATTGTCGGCTGGATCGGGTTATCACTGAACCCTCATCATTCATACCGATTTCAGGTAAATGATCATCTGCTGTTTGCCTGGTGTGGCTGGGACACTTTATTCCTGCCGCCCATTCTCAAGCAAACTGCTGTGGTCGAGTCCTCTTGTCCTGCCACTGCAAAGAAGATTCGGCTAACGATAACGCCTGAGGGAGTAGAACTATATGAGCCAACCAGCGCCGTTATCTCCATCATCATCCCCAAAACAAACATTTTGGAGTCGGGTTCTGCTGAAGGAGTCTGGCTGGCCTTTTGTAATCATGTCCATATCTTTAGTTCCCCTGAAGCGGCCTCAGAATGGTTCTTGGGGAAAGACGAAGAACCAATCATCCTCTCAATAGAAGAGGGATACCAACTTGGGCGTATTCGATTTGAGAAAAATCTTAAGTATGCTTAGAAGTGGTGGTGGGAACGGTGTCACCTGGCGACTTGAACGGCTATTGCCCTGGCTCGGCCGGCTCAGCCTTTGGCGGCTTGGCGGTGATGTGTTGCATAGGCTGGACGGGCCTGGCCAGTCTCTTGCCTACTCTTGGCCTTGGTTTTCTCGTCTACACCGCGAATACAGAGCGACTCATTTACGTGGCTCTCACCTTCTCCGGCCTGGGCTTTGGGCTCTCCTGGCGACGCCATCGCCGCCCCTGGTCATTTATCGTGGCCGCTATCGGCGCGGGGCTGCTGCTCTACCCCTTCCATCACGCGCTCGAGGTGACGCTGTGGGTCGTCCTGGTGTATGCCGGGTTGGCCCTGTTATTCAGTGCTTCTGTGCTCGATGCGTGGCTGACTCACCGGGCCGCCCGTTACTGTACGCTCTCCCCCAACCGCCGCCACGCGCAAGCGGAACCCCAATTTACTAAAGGAGTAAAGTCCCTATGAGTAAGTCCCCATCTGACAAATCACACTCCAGGCTCAGAGGGCTTTGGCCCGCGTCACTCAGTTGGCTGTTGATAGGCATTGCCCTGACCATCGGCTTGAGTGCCTGTGCGCCACAGCCGAAACAGAGCATTCCGGCCACGGCGTCAACCAGCGCACCACCACCAGCGACAACTGCCCAGGAGATAGTCCCCACCCCCGCAATCGGCTCAATTGCGACGAACCCGGCTGGATTGGAGACGAGGCTTGGCTTCACTGTCCATGGCTGGACCTGAAACGGCTGAATTGCCGTCACGCTGGCGAGCGTCCGGCAGTTGCCGGGGATCGGTGAAATCACAGGGAACTTGGCCACGGGTACGCTCATTGTTACTTACGACCCGGCCCAAGTGACCCCAGCGCAAATCATTCAAAAGATCGAAGCTGTTGGCTACAGCGTCGAAAGGACGTTTGAACCATGATCAGCAAATTCGGGTCACTCATTTCCACAGTCGCCGCCACCCTCAGCGCCAGTTGCTGCATTTTGCCGACGATCTTGTTGGCTTTGGGGTTTACCAGCCTCGGCCCCTTTGCCGTGCTGATGCGTTACCGGCCACTTACTCTCACCTTCAGTTTTGTGATGTTGGCCTTCGCCTTCTACCTGGTGTACCGGCCTCAGGCCCAGGCCGACTGTGCCAGCGGGGTCTGCTCGCCACAAGCGTTACGCCGGCAACGCTGGCTGGTCTGGCTCTCGGCGGGGTTGATGATAGTGTTCACCTTCCTGGCCGCATTGCCCCTACCCATGACGATAACCATGTAAGTGCCTGTCCGATGCGAAGAAAACCCCAAAGCACCTAAACCGAAATCCCTCCTAACCCCTCCTATCTTTTGATCGCTCACTGCACGGCACAACTGCCGCCACGATTAGAGGACTGATCCAACAGATTGTTTGACGCCAACCATTGATGGATGGCCTGAAAGCCAGTTCCCGAGGAAACTTTGGAGCCAACAAATTCGCGAGCATCCACCTGGGCAAAGTCCAGGTTTTGGGTATGCTTGAAAAACGTTGCCATCTCCAACGATTGCTGCGGGAACCAAAACGCATTGAGATATTTGGCCGCCGTGAACATCTCGTCTTCAGTAGCGCCTTGAGCGGCCATCAGTTCCAGCAGGCCCAACATCGCCATGCCGTGATTGCAGTCGGGGAAATCAGTTGGATTATCGCAGCAGGGCCGATAGACGGCGTGAGCGACTGCCTCCAGGCGGGCTTGCTGCTCCGGGGTCAGGGTGATGATCGGTGTGCTGGCGTAGAGGTCCGTGGCCGGCTTGGTCCCAAGCGTCCAGCCGCCGGTCGAGGCGAAGCCGCCAATATCTCCGCCTTCGCTGTTTTGCTTCATTGGCCCCGTTTCCAATATGGGGTTTTGGTTGGCCAGTCCGAAGGCCCAAAAAAAATTAAGCAGGAAGTAGGCGTTTTCCCAGTTTATAACGACCGGCGTATTGCTCCCTTTGGTCAGAATTTTGAGCTGTTCTTCAGTCAGGGGCTGCTCTGCTTCGGCATAGACCTGGACAAAGCGGTCATAATCAATCGCGCCGGCGGCCAGTAATTGAGGGCCAATGTCGCCAAAGGAAGCTGGCAGGGTGTAACTATTGGGCAGAATAGTCGGGTTGACCGGAGAAGTTGGTTCTAAGGTGACGCCGGCCACATTCATCGAGGTAGTATCAAGACTGCCCGAAGTTGGCGGAGTGTAATTACCAGGAAAATCCATCGGGATGACCGAAGATACCTGTTCGGAGGGGACACTGGCCCCAGTTATCGAGGTGATGCCAGGACTGCCCGAAGAATGGCCCCGAATCAGATAACCGCTACCCATCCCCAAAATCAATGAGACGCAGAGGAGTAGCAGCGCTAAATATTTGTTTGCGCCAGTGATAGTGTTTTGCCGGGAAGATTCAGCCAGCGCGGAGTATGCGTGGGTTGTGGCAGCCCGGGGTTGAGTTGTCTCAGCCACCCTGGCCTCCACTCACCATCGGCCCGGCAATCGGCTGCAACTGCCCACCGAGATAGCCGATATAGGCCGGCACCAGCGGCAGGACGCAAGGCGAGAGAAACGACAACAGGCCGGCCAGGATGGCGATGAGATAGGTCGGGGTCGCCGCCTGGCCCAGTTGGAGGTCCAGGTACAGCCCGTTACGCTGGGCCCAAATAGCAAGGTAGAACATCTGGTTCGTCAGTAGCAGCGCTCCCATCGCTATGAGTAGCAAACCGCTGAAGATTTGAATCTGGCGGGTGTATCGCCGCAGCCAGCGGGTGACGGCGAAGGCGCGATCCAGCAGCAGGCTGATGGCCAGGAAGGGCAAACCCAAACCGAGAGCGTAGCCACTGGCCAGCACCATCGCCTGCCCGGAGGTCTGTTGGCTGAACCCTAGCGTCAGGATGGCCCCCAAAATTGTGCCGATGCACGGCGTCCAGCCGGCGGCAAAGGCCAAGCCTAGCAATGCCGCTGAGAGGCGGCCGCCCCGGCCCGGATGCCACCAAACTGGGCGAGTGTCGTAGTTCAGCCAGGGCAGTTGCCAGAGGCCTAAGGTATGCAGGCCGAAGACAATGACAATCACCCCCCCGATTCGGCTCAGCAAGATCTTGTTCGCCGTAAAGAGTTGTCCCAGTATAGTGGCTGCGCCACCCCAACCGACGATAAACACCAGCGAAAAGCCCAGCACGAACAGGATGGCGTGAGCAAAGGTCGTCAGTCGCTCGGCTGAGCCGACTACGCTCGCTGTAGTCGTGGTGGAGGTAAGGCCGGTAATCTTTGTCATTGTACAGATTTTCCTTTGCCCGCCTGGAGAAGCTGCTGCCAGGTCTGGCCGCCATCCTGGGAGAAATGAAGGTCGCCCAGGAAGGTCGCAAAAGCCATCTCTTCAAGCTTTGTCGGACTCACGGCGATATAGGCAATCGCATCCTGCTCGGAGACGGTCGGCGTGGTCAGGGGGAGGATTTTCTTATTCGCCAACTCGTAGGCAGACAACTGCTGATAGCCAAAAAAGAGCAGCGCGCCGCCCGGATCGAAGGCCGCGGCGATCGCTGGGCCGCTCTCGCCAACCGGCTCAAACGTATTCCCGTAGTCGGACGAGAGGAGCAGGCCACCTTCTGTCGCTATAGCTACGCGGTTGGCTTCCGTCGGATGTACGGCGATTCGCGCCGGACTGTTTTTAAGCCCGCGCAGGCCGCTCTCTTGCCAGGTCTGCCCGTCGTCCAGGCTGTAGTGAATCCCCAGGGTCAGCTTGGAATTGGGCACGCTGTTGAACACGTAGATGGCATGGTTCTGATAACCCACCCCGATCAGGTTAAAAGTACTTTCTCCCTCGAACCCCAACTTGGTCAGGGTTTTGCCTCCGTCGGTGCTCTTGACCAGGCCGAGGGGGCTGACCATATTAGCTGTCGGGTCGGGATAGCCGCTGCTGTAGAACCCGTCATCCGTCACCTCGTAGCCCAGGTAGTCGTGCTTGGGCAGGTCTGGTACAGACCATGTGCCATCGGCGAAGATACGGAAACCTTCATTGGTGGCCACAACGAGTTGGCGACCATCGGCGGAGAAGCCCAGGCCGCGTATCTGGGCGATCTGCACGTCCCACTGCTCCTCGGTCGGTGGAGGCGTTGCTGCCGCGCTCGCGCCGGCGGCCGTCGGCGTTGCCGCGTCTGCTCCCGTGCTGGCGCTGTTATTAGCCGCAGGCGTTGCCCCATCTCCCGACGACTGGATCTTGGCCAATTCCGCCTCAATTACCTGTTGAAAGACCTCAAACGGCTGCGCTCCGGCGACAGAGGTGCCATTGACGAAAAAGCCCGGCGTTCCGCGGATGCCCAACTGCTGCGCTTCGGCGGTGTTGGCCTGCACCACAGCCAGATATTTTTGCGAGTCAAAACACTGGTTGAAGGTGGCTGTATCCAGACCCAATTCGCCAGCCCAGGCCTTCAAATTGTCCGGGTTAAAGGCCCCTTGATTTTCGCCATTTTGCCGGGAGAAAACCAAGTTGTGATATTCCCAGAATTTGTTCTGGCCGAAGGCAGCCGCGCACTCTGAGGCCAGGGCGGCCCACACTGACTCCTGCCCCAGAATAGTATAGTGCTTGTAGACCAAGCGTACTTGACCATTTTGGACATACGCCTCTTTCAGCCGACCTTCGACCTCTCTAAAATGGCGGCCGCAGTAAGGGCATTGAAAGTCGCTGTACTCAACGATGACCACCGGCGCATCTGGCGACCCCTGGCTGTGGCCACCAGCCTGGACGATATCCACCACGTTAGCGGGCGCTTGGGTCGTTGGGGCGGCCACGACCGGCGTTGCCGCTGCAGATGCCCCGCTTTCAGCCGGGGTAAGAGCGCCCGTCGTTGAGGAAATGGCCGGTTCCAGGGCCGGCCGGGCCAGGTAGCCTAGCACGGCTCCCAACGCCACCGCCAGCAAGGCCAGGCCCATCCCGGCGATAAAGTAGCGCCAGGAACGGGCCTGGACCGCGGCCGGCGTGTCGGTGTCTGGGAGGGTTTCCTCTTCATCTGAGAGGGCCTCCGATTCATCTGGGGGGAGGGCTTCCGACTCATCCGGCAAGGTCTCCGCCTCATCTGGCGCTGTCTTCAGCTTGTCCGGTTCATCCGGCAGGGGTTCTGGTTCGTCTTGAGGAAAGATCTTTTCTTCAACAGTCATCGCAAAATCCTTTCATATTTTATGGAGGAGTACAGCACAACTTTTGTTGCTTTCTATCAACTTATCAACTCGCCAAATAAAATAATGCGGTGCGTATCAATCAGGTAAGGATAGCAAGAAATGAGGGTCAGGGTGGGGCCGGTCGTCGGCAGCATCACTTCAGTTTGTTCAGGCCGGATAAAGCGCCGCTCGGTGATCCGATAGCGGAAGAGCTGCTCCCCGGCGTAGACCGTCACCATTTCGCCGAGGGGGACATCAGGCAGGTAACGAAATATTTCCCCGTAGACGTCGTTGTGGGCGGCCAGCACCATATTGCCGCGTTGGCCGGGATTGGCCGTGCCGGGGTGATGCCCCACCTTGTATTTCAGCGACTCCCAATCGGTGCCTTCGCCAACGGGCGCATCCACGTTGATGGAGGGAATGATAATGCGGGTGGCCGGCTGAACCACCGGTTCTGGCAGAGAGAGGGTAGGCGGACTTTTAGTGGGTTGGAGCCAGCCTTGGAGATGCGCTGGTATTTCAGAGAGCCGATTGAGGGCTTCTGTGTCACTGCCTGGCGATTGATTTGCCGCTGGTGAATTGCGCCAACCAATGGGGGGCAGGGGTGTCGGCCCTGAAGTTTCGGCCGGTGGGGCCGTCCATGCCGCTTCCTCAATCAGAGTCACCCCCTCAAGTGGCAATTTTTGGCGTAGGGCCAGCCAGCCCCGGGCCGAAATGCCAAAGGTAAATAGTAGCCCTACGAGAAGCAGGATTTCCGTCACCAGCAGGGCTTTCTCCCACCAGCCGCGCCGGTTCCGATCGGCTTGGGTGTGTATTGGCTTGATTATTGCCCCCTGGCCGGAAGGGTATGACCGGCCCCGACGTTGGCGGATAAGTTCTTCCAGTTCCGTTACACTTAAACTGCCAAGGGATTTACCAAACATTTAACTCATACCTCATTGCTAAATGAAGATAGCTAAATACACTTGACCACCCCTCATAACTCAAATCCTACCTTCAAGGGGTTGGCGTGGGATTCTTGGTCCCAGTCGGCGACACCATTCGTGTCGCCGTTAGCGCTGGCGTAGCCGTTACCCCGAAATCGGACTCCCACGGAAAGAGCGTGAACGGCTGCCCAAAGAAATAACTTTCAACCACACGGCGGAACATGGGCGCGGCATAGGCCGAACCCTCGCCGGCATTCTCCACCAGGACCGCTATAGCGAGGTCTGGCTTATCCGGTTGATTGGCCAGGGTGTAGCCGGCAAACCACGAATGAGGCAATCCACTCGGATGGCCCGGATCCTCGGCGGTGCCGGTTTTGCCGGCGACCGGGATGGATAAGCCCCGGAAGCGGTGGTAAGCCGTCCCGCCGGGCTGGCCGGTCACAGCCCGCAGCGCGTCTTGCAGCGCGCTCAGTGCCTCCGGTGCGAGGGGCAGTTGCCCCAGCGCTTCAGGCTCGAACTCGAATATCGGCTCGGCGTCCGGCGCGCCAATAGCCTGGATGATTTGGGGCCGATAGAAGGCGCCCCCATTGCTAACGGCAGCCATCATCATCGCCGCCTGCAACGGCGTGACCAACACAAAACCCTGGCCGATGGCCATATTGACGCTGTCCCCGGCGGTCCAAACCTGGCCGACGGTGGCCTGCTTCCAGGCCGGGTCCGGGATCAGACCGATAGCTTCGGCGACGATCTCGATGCCGGTGGCCTGGCCCAGCCCGAAGGCGCGCGCCGTTTTCGGAACGAGGTTTGGCTCAAAATCGTAGAGATCAAGCCCCACATGGTAGAAGTACGGGTCACACGACACCACGAGGGCGCGAGCGAGCGAGATGTTGCCCTGTGGGGGCAGGCCGGCGGCCACGGTCCAGTCTTTTTTCACATTGCCTGGGCCGAGTTCGCCCCACTCGCTCCCACAATAGTAGATGGTGTTCGGGGTGTACCGGCCGGAATTCAACGCCGCCGCCATCGTTACGATCTTGAACACCGACCCTGGCGGATATTGGCCCTGAGTGGCGCGATTGAAGAACGGTTGATCCGGGTTCACCAGGACCTGGTTGAGCAGGTCAAAGTTGAGGTTGGTGGGCTGGAACAAATTGGGGTCATAGGCCGGGCCGGAGGCCATCGCCAGGACTGCGCCCGTCTGCGGGTTGAGGGCGACAATAGCGCCCTTGAAGTCGCCCAGGGTCGCCTGCGCGGCCATTTGCAGGTCACGGTCCAGGGTGGTGTAAATGGCTTGGGCCGGTTGGGCCGGCTGCTCGGCCAGCGTCGCCCCGATTTGCCCGCCGGGTGAGACGACGTAGAACTTACCGCCGTGCTTGCCGGCCAGGTATGGCTCGCCCCACTGCTCTAAACCGGCACGGCCCACCTTCTCGTCGCCGCGGTAGCCCCTGGCTTTATAAGCGGCCAATTCCTCAGCGAAAATGGGAGCGGTATAGCCCACCACCTGCGGCGCGATCCCGCCGAAGGGGTAAAAGCGGATGTCGGCGGTCGTCGCCCGCCAGCCGCTTAAAGCGGCCAAGCGGTCAGCCTGCTGGACCCAGACCTCTTTAGATACTTCTCCTAGCGGGATGTACCAATTGAGGGGTTGATCGGCATACTTCCGTTTGATGCTTTCCGGCTGAAGGCCCAGTAGATCGGCTAGCACCCGCAGCAAGCCAGCTTCATTGGTCACTTCACCCGGAACCACGCCAAGGGTCACGGCGTTGTCCGGGCCGGCCAGCGCCAGGCCGTGCCGGTCGTAGATATTGCCGCGCGCCGGAAGCTGGCGCTCCATCACCAACGCGTTGCCCCCGGCCAGTTCGGGTAAGAACATCTCGTCCGCCCAGGCGACTTGCCAGCGACTCTCTTCAAACTGTAACCGCATGCCGGTTTCCCGGACGATGTCACCCACGAGGATAGTATGTAAAGTTACTCGATAGGCCACTTCTGCGGTTGGGCCATCTTGGAGCAAAGAGAGCGTCTGCATTTCCACGGAACGCACGGTAGCCGTTTCGGCCAGGTTTTGGTAGTGTTTGATAAAATCCTCCAGGCTAAATGCCGCCCGGCTGCCCGGTGCGAGCACCCCGTACATTCCGGCGTAGTCACTCTGCTCCCAGGCGTCGAAAAATGTAACTACCGTTCCTTCAGGAGAAGGTGGCGTAACCGGCGTCGCTTCAGGTATAGGTGGCGCGGTTGCTCTCCCTTCAAGAGCCGGTGGTGCGACCGTACCAGGCGTAACAGCCGAGTCGGAGAGTAGGGACAGCGGCGTTGCGGGCGAAGCGTTGCACGCTGCCAGCACGACGAAACTGAGTATGAGCCACTGCTTTCGCATCCTCATGAACGCCATGACCTTCATCATTGTGACCGAGCCACGCTGATTTTGAAAATGCCGCCGTCACTGCCCATCCCACGTCACCCCCCCGGTCACGGCTGCGATACACTTCCCCGGCGCTTGTGTCACCGGAGGTAAGGCGCAATCCCGCTCGCCCGGTCAACCAGCAGCCCCAAGGCCAGGAAGGGTACGGCCAGGCCGAGCGCATAGCCCGTGAGCAGGAACAGGCCTTGTACCGCTGTTTCCTCGGCGAAACCAAGGGCGAGGATCGCTCTCAAGGTCGGGCCGGCGCACGGCGTCCAGCCCACGGCGAAGCACACACCTATAAGCAGGGACGAAATGAACCCGGCCCGCCGGTGAACATCCCCCTGCCGCCGGGGAAGGCCCATCGTGACCAGGCCGAACAGGATCACCCCCAACCCGCCGATCCTGGCCAGCCACGGGCGGTACAAAAAGAACATCTCTCCCACCGGCCTGGCTGCGCCGCTCCAGCCGATGATAAAGACCGTGGCAAAGCCGAGCATAAACAGGGCGGCATGGGTAAACGTCGTGAAGCGCTGCGGCGGAGTCATCGCCATGCTCGAAGTCGTTGCGCCGATGATGCCATTTGCCATATCTGTCTCGTCTCACGGCTGTAGGAGCGTTTCGATGGCCTGCTTGAAGGTTTCTTCCTGGACAATACCAATCGCCTTCTGGGCGATCATGCCGTCGCGGGTGATAAAATACGTTTCGGGAATGCCGGTCAGACCATAATCAATAGCAATCTGGCCGGTAGGGTCCGGGCCGTTCGGGTAAGTGAGGCCAAACTCTTGCAAAAATTTGGCTGCTTCCTCGTCCGTATCCCAGATGTCCAGGTTTGAAAAACCGCCTCAAATGGTAGCAGACGGCACGTCCCGGATCGCACG
>JAHDWA010000067.1 GCA_023382535.1 Anaerolineae bacterium
TTCCAGGTCAAAGGTACAGGTTTGGGCCATTCTCAAGGCGGCGTTTTCGGTCTGCTGCAGTTCGTAGGTTAACTTTTTGGGCGGATCCCATTCGGTAATCTTTTGGGTCGCAACCTGCCCGTCCGCCGATACCCCAATCCAGAGCGTCCCCGGCCCTTCATGCTGCTCGCTGCCGTAGCGCCCCTCAACCGGATAGGGAAAGCGTCCTTCGGTGAAGGCCCAGTCCGGGAGGCGGGTGACATTGGATAACACGGTCCAGACCTGTTCCGGGGTGGCTTTGATTTCCTCGGAATAACTGACTCTGTTCGCCAATTAATGCTCCTATTTCTATTTGCCCATCGTTGTGAACAATGACACGCTCGCAGATGGATTGTATGATATTTTTGCGCTCGTGTAAAATCTTAACCTGACTCTCAACCGGTCGTAACCAGCGCTACGGCGACTGGGTAAAAGGTGGTGTTAGGTTCGATGGTAAGTTTGGACATCGAGTAATTCTTTCCTTAGTGTAATCTTCGGTCATTTTCATTCGTTCCTACAAGAGTGAGACGCGACCCTGACTATTTTATCTCTGCCTCATCCACGCGAGCAGTAAATCAATACCCCTCCCCCCTGGGAGGGGGTGTTGAGAGATTCTACTTGGAATTCAACCTTCGTCAAGAACACGTTAACCCAATGGAGATGATCTCTTGCCAGAAAACTCGAGTGAAGGCCACCATTCGCGGACAGAGCTCGCAGCTCGGTCAGTTTTGGCCGTGAATGTTGCCCTGTTTTTCTCAACCTCTGGCGTAGTTTCAGCCTTGCCGTGCCGCTCCACTCGACAGGGGGCAAGCGCTAATATTTACGCCTAGGCTGGGTAAGCAAAAACATGATGTGATTGTGACGGGGGTCTGTTTAGCTCGGTTAACCGTGGGACGATATTTGGTCAAGATATAGAAGGCCAACAGGGCTGCTGGGATCAAGGCCAGGTAACTCAAGCTCATTGCTTGAGTTAGGCCAACCAGCTCCTGCAAGTGGCCAACCCCTATATAAAGCACGCCGGCCACCCCGGTGCTGAAACCCATCAGCATGCCCGAAGCCGCAGCCTGCGAGCGAGGCGCCAGGTCCTGGGCGCTAACGATCATCAGGGGTAGGCTGGCATTTTGCAGGCCGCCGGCCAACATCACCATCAGGAAAAAGAGCAGAGTACCCGGCTCAAAGTAAAAGATCGCCAGAAGTGGTAGCAGGGCCAGTAAAGTGGAACTCGTAATGAGCAGACGATGACTGAGACGATGGCTAAGTATCCCGGCCATAATTCCACCCAAAGCCGCCGACAGGGAGAAGGTGGCTAAGGTCCAACCGATGAGCGAATCGTCGTGAGCTAAACCATGGACTTGTACCAGCCATAAGGGTATGGCGCTGGTAAACGTTACAAAGGCAATGCTGCTCAAAATGCCAGTTAGAGACAGCAGGCCCACGGGTCCGACCAAGAGTTCTTTGTTCAACATGCTGGGTCGAATTCCCGGAGAGGTGATCTCCTGAGCCGGCACGATGAAAAACATTAACCCACCCACAAGGATGGCAGGTATCATGAGCCACGGGGTAAAGCTTGGTCCCAGGTTCGAGATGATCAAAAGGACAATGACCGGCCCCAAAGCAACGCCAATCGTTCCTCCGGCACTAAAGAGGCTGACTGCAAGTTCACCTTTCTTCCCACCGGCTGTCCGGGCAATACTGGCAATGGCCGGGTGCAGGGCGGCAGAACCGAGACCGCCGATCAGCAGCAGGCCAAAGAGGAGATAGACAGTAGGTACGATCCCGATCAGACTTAACAGTCCTGCGTTCAGGATAACCCCCAATGCGCCCACTTGACGGTGGCCAACGTGGTCGGCCAGCGCGCCAAACAAGGGTTGTGTCATCGCGGCGCTGAAGGCCAGGGTGGCCACAAGCATCGCCAGGCCGGTTTCGGTTAAGCCAAATTGATACTGGAGAGTCGGCAAGAGAGCTGAGAAGATATTGGTCACCGCGTCACTAGCCAAATGAACTACAGCCAGAAAGGCGACCAGACTGCTACCCGTCAGTACGGTTGGTTGGTTTGAAATTTTGATTGCTTTACTCATTAGGCTCATGATGATCCTCCTATTGGTATCGGGATGGATCAGCACCTGGCTGACCCACCCCTGCATTTTTCTGTTGTCTTACCTGCTGAATCTATTAGCTGGTATTATCTGCACATTTTTCAAGTCCTCCATAGTTTCCGGTGCGGCTAGTTTTTCGAGGGCAGTTAAGATGCCCTCAACACCGGGATTGATACCCATTGGCGCCAGGTAGCTCCAGCGGATGATGCCGGTGGCGTCTATCACAAAAATCGCCCGTTCGCTCGCGCCATGCTGGGGTCGATAAACCCCGTAGGCCTGGGCCATTGCCCCTTTTGGCTGGGCGTCTGCCAGAAGCGGAAAGGTCAACCTGTAATCGCGGGCAAAGGCCAGATGACACCAGGCGCTATCCACCGAGATGCCCAGCAGCACCGCGTTGAAACGCTGAAATTCGGGCAGAAATTCCTGGTAGAGCGCCAGTTGGTCCGTACAAACTGGATGCCAGTCGGCCACGTAGAAGGCCAGGATGACCGATTGGCCGCGAAAACTACTCAAAGCCACAGTCCGGTCCGGAGTGCGCTGAAGCCGAAAGTCCGGAGCCAAAGTACCGACAGCCAGTGGCAAGGATTCTTCGAGTGGGTATCTGCTCATAAGACCTCCTTTCAAGAATTTGAAAACGGTGAACCATTTCGTAATTTGAATTGAATATAACCCATTTACCAGCTTTTGCCCCCGTCCAAAGCGACAGTCTTGCTTTGGAGGATAAAAAGAATAAGACCTGTCGGAAACGACAGGTCTTATTCATGAGAGGACTTGTAGCGACGAACTTAAAATGGGGCGTAGAGGTTCAGATCTACGCCCCATTGGTTATCATCGTTAGCCTAATTAAAACGACCAATCCGTAGCCATCTTACTTTAGTCGTAAATCCAACCGCCGTAAGGTTTGAGCATTGATAGCCACGATGATGGTGCTCAGCGACATCAGCACCGCTCCGACCCAGGCCGGGAGCACGAACCCCAGCCCGGCCAGCACGCCCGCCGCCAGCGGCAGGGCAATAGCATTGTAGCCTACCGCCCAGCCCAGGTTCTCAACCATTTTGCGATAACTGGCCCGGCTCAATTGGATGATCCGTCCGATGTCGCGTGGATCGTTGCGCACCAGCACAATCCCTGCCGACGCCCGGGCCACGTCCGTGCCCGCGCCAATGGCAATTCCCACATCGGCCTGGGCCAGGGCCGGGGCGTCGTTCACCCCATCGCCAACCATAGCCACCTTTTGGCCGCGCTGCTGCAAGGCTTTGACCTTCTCGGCCTTGTGCTCCGGCAGCACCTGGGCAAAGGTGGTTTCAATGCCCAGCTCGCCGGCCACCCAGCGGGCCACGGGCTCGGAGTCGCCGGTCAGCATCGCTACTCCAATGCCCTGCTGCTTGAGCGCGGCTACTGCCTCGCGGCTTTCGGGGCGGATGACATCGGCCAGGGCAAAGGCGGCCAACACCTGGCCTCCCTCCAGCAGATAGACTACCGTTTGCCCGCGCTCGCCCCACTGCTGGGCTTGGTGCGCCAACGTCTCCGGCAGGCTCACGCCGGCATGTTCCAGCATGCGCGGCCCGCCGACCTGCAAGGTTCGTCCGTTCATCGTAGCCTGGACGCCGCGCCCCGGCAACGCCTGGAAGCCAGTGGCCGCCGGGACTTGGACGCCTCGCTCTTGAGCCGCTTCAACCAGGGCGCGGGCAATGATGTGCTCGCTGTCCCTTTCCACGGCGGCGACCAGGGCCAGGGCCTGGGCCTCGTCCATTCCCTCTGCCGTAGCGACCGCCACCAATCCTTGCTCGCCCTTGGTCAGGGTGCCGGTTTTGTCAAAGACTACCACATCCAGGTGGCGGGCCTGCTCCAGCGCCAGCCGGTCGCGGACCAGGATTCCGTTACGAGCCGAAAGCGTGGTGGAGATGGCGATGACCAGGGGAATGGCCAGCCCCAAGGCGTGGGGACAGGCGACGACCAGCACCGTCACCACCCGTTCCAAAGTGTAGGTGTCAAACCCTCGCACCAGTATCCAGCCGATCAGGGTTACCATCGCCACCCCGAGCGCCACAAAGGTCAGCCAGTAAGCGGCCCGATCGGCCAAATCCTGGGCCCGGCTGCGGCTGCTCTGGGCCTCGGCCACCAGGCGCATAATCCCGGCTAACATGGTTTGCTCGCCGGTGCGGGTGATCCGCACCCGCAACGAGCCGCTGCTGTTGACCGTCCCGGCGATCACCTCGCTGCCCGGCTGCTTGTGGACCGGGCGCGACTCGCCGGTGATCATGCTCTCGTTGACCTGGCTTTCGCCCTCTTCCACCTCTCCGTCGGCCGGAACCTGGGACCCTGGCCGGACAAGTACCAGATCGTTCAGGGTGAGGGCGCTGACCGGCACCTGCTCGATACGGTCCGCCACGATTCGTTCCGCCGTATCAGGCAGGAGCTTGGCCAGTTCATTCAAGGCGCTCTGGGCGCTGCCCACCGCCCGTATTTCCAGCCAGTGGCCCAGGAGCATAATGACGACCAGGGTAGCCATCTCCCAGTAAAACGACATTCCTGCTACCAGTCCCAGATCAATGGCCAGGCTGTAGCCGTAGGCCGTGCTGATAGCCATCGCCACCAGAGTCATCATTCCCGGCTGGCGATTACGAAGTTCATCCACCGCCCCTTTCAAAAAGGGCCAGCCGCCCCACCAGAAAATTACACTCGACAGAAGCGGTGCGATCCAGGCCGAGCCGGGAAAGGCCGGCGGCTGAAAGCCCAACAAATGCTGGATCATCTCGCTGTAAATGAGGACCGGGATGGTCAGTATCAGCGTGAGCCAGAAGCGGTCGCGGAACATTGCCTCACTGTGACCGGCGTGTTTGTCGTGGCCCTCGTGCCCGGCGTGAGCAGAGACCGAAGGGCCCTTGTGTGCCTGATGGTCGGCGCTGCGGTCGGCCTGGGTGTGGGCTTGAGTCGGGGCGTGGTCTCCATGAGACCCATGATGCCCCATGTGATCTCTGTGATCGTGTAACTGTCCTTGATGCGTTGTCATTGTGTCCCCCTTAACCAGGATAAGAAATTTTATAACTTGGTCTGAATATATCGGATTAATGTCACTCTGTCCCCGTCCAATGCGACAGGGTTACCAGGATTGCTATGTACCTGTCGTTTTCGACAGGTGGTACACATGGAAAACAACCATTACTTCATTGCCACTGCTGTTACGATCAAATCACGAACTCGCGGACCAGACCCAACGCCCGGTCAGTCCTGGCGATGGATGCTGCCCCATTTCTTTCAATCCCAGTCAGGGCGCGAATGGCATCAATCGTCTCCGGAACGACAATGGCCTGGTTATAGACCTGGTAGTTATAGAAAAGTTCAGTTCCGCTTACAGTTAAGCCGTCGGCCCACAGGCCTACTTCCCACATGTCGCCGCGCGGCCGGCCCAGATCGGCCATCAACTCCAGCGTACTGTTGAGCGCAACCATGCCATCAGCCAGGCTTAGAAAGGCAATCCGCGGAACTTCACGGAAAGCGGCCAATACTTCATCTTTACTGGCAGGCCGGGTCAACTCCACGCTCCAGGCATGCAAGTGACTGGTGGTGTGCGCGGCTACAACGGCGATGGTAATGACATCTAAATCGGGGATGACTGTCTGAGCATCGGGGCCTTGATGGGAGGGGATGATTTTTTCCGGGACGACAGTGTTCATTACGCCGGCGTGGTCCGATTCCCAGGGATCGGTGGCCCGGCGTACCAGTACACCTCGGGCTTTTTTAAGCAACCTGGCTTGCTTGAGCGCGCCGAGGGTACGGACGATGCTGGTCGTGTTGCAAGAGACAACCCGGGTCGTATCGCGCCCCACTGCGGTGTCATAGTTAGCCTGGGCCACGAAGGAGTGGCCGGTCAAGCTGTGCTTTTCGCCGCCTTGAAAGACAGATTTAACGCCGGCGCCGCGGTACTTCTCCAGGTTAGCCGAAGCGACCTTTTTTGGCGTAGCATCGGCCATCACATCAATCTGGCCAAGTAGATCAGTGAGACCGCCAGCCAGAGGGATACCGGCGGCTTTCATTGAGTCTGCTGTCTCCGGAGCGGCAGCGAAAACCGGATAACCTTTCTCCACAGCCACCTTGATGCGCCAATCACTGACCACATCGGCTACACCGATCAGTTCCATATCATCTTGGGCCGCCACTGCGTCGGCAATGCGCTTGCCAATAACCCCGTAGCCGTTGATAGCGACACGAACTTTTTGACCGGACATTTCTTTCTCCTTAATAAAACTTATTTTATGAACCTGGCAATTTATTGGTTGAAAAATAACCAGGCCAGAATACCCGCAACACTGAAGATTAAAAGGGTACCTAACAAACAATGTGTCCAGAATATCTGTGTGTGGAGCGACTGCCAAACCAAGCTTGTCCCGCCCCGGCCCCAGAGATGGAGAAACTGTTCGGGTGGGCCGGCTGGCAGCGTTACTGGGGAACTGCTTCCAGGCGAGCGGCGTACCCACGACCACTGTTGCGCCACATCAAAACTGCTATGATGAACGCCCACACAGCCAAGAGAACAATGGCCACCAGCCGGGGGATCGAGTCGAAGAGGCCCACATAGGGTACCATCACACCGTGGACGATCCAGGCGGCTCCCGAACCCGCAGCTAACCACCCGAGCCAGCGGGGATAGCTGCTGCTCAACGCCATCGTCAGTGCATAAAGAATCAGGGTGAGTCCCAGGAGGATGTTCGAGTAGCTCTGAAGCGCATACTCGGTCCATCTCACGGATAGGGCAGCCGCAAAGGCGGCGACCTGTTGCTCAACGGGAGCGCCTGCCCAGGCATCCACTGCCCACTTGAGCCCCACGCCGTCAACGGCTTGGAGCATCGTGAAGGTGGTCGCTGTCAGCACCGTCCCAACAAGGCCAAAGCGCGCCGCCACGCCTGCACTCGCTTCCGGCTTTGTCGTAAGCGAGTAGTAAAGCGAAACCAAACCACCGCTTAACAGTAAAGCCGCGACCCACTGGGCGAAGTGGACGACAATCCAACTGTCGCTTTCGGCGTACTCCATAAAGACGGCCGGATTGTCCATCGGGTCTTCCCGGTGAGGATGAAATATGGCCGTTGCCACCACGAACAGAATGACCCCCAGGGGCAGTGCCACTGCTCCGATGCGGGTTATCAGTGCCTCCATCCTCATACGTGCCTCCATCATAGGCTCATCAAATCTTGTCATATTTACCCCCTAAATAAGTGAGCATACAACCAGGGAACTTTTACGCCATCGCCCGCAAATTATCGAAAGAAATGTCATTGCTTTTTGATTCGATTTACAGTACAATAGCCTCATCCCCTGTTTTCAATTTCGTCTCATGAAACCATAACTTGACCTGAATTTGGTAACGCTAAGTAAGACAGTGGGCGTTACAAAAAACGCTACAAGCAAATCGTAGATAGCAGGTTGAAATGGAGACACCAGTTTCGTTTGGGCTGTGGCTGAAAGAACGCCGCAAAAGACTGGACCTGACCCAGGCCGACTTGGCCAATTGTGCCGGCTGCACCGTAGCCACCATCCGCAAAATTGAAGCGGACGAGCGCCGGCCTTCCCGCCAGGTAGCCGACCTCTTGGCCCAATGCCTGCATCTTCCGGCCGAACAGCACCCTCGCTTCTTGCAAGTCGCCCGCGGCGAGCGCCGCGTTGACCGGCTGGAAGGGGTCCCTCCGGCCCCAAAAGCTCAATCACCCCTGGAACATTTGCTGCCATCCCCCCGTTCAAAACTACCCCAGTCTGCAGCGCCCCTGGTGGGCCGCGAGCACGAACTGCTGGCAATTGCCCGGCTACTGGCTGACCCGCAGTGCCGCTTATTGACCCTGGTGGGGCCGGGTGGCATCGGCAAGACTCGCCTGGCCTTGCAGGCGGCCCAGCAGCAAGCGGGATTGGCGCATGGAGTTGCTTTTGTATCCCTGGCCCCGCTCACGGGCCGAGAACTAATCGTCACGGCTATTGCTGACTCCCTGGGGTTTGTCCTCTACGCCGCTACCGACCGGGCTGACCAACTGCTCCATTACTTGCGCGAAAAGTCCCTCCTGTTGGTGCTCGACAATTTTGAACACCTGCTGGCCGATGAACCCAGCGTAGCCCTGGTCGGCGATCTGCTAAGCGGAGCGCCGGGGCTCAAGCTGCTGGCTACGTCGCGCGAGCCGCTACACTTACAGGCGGAGTGGGTGTTTGAAGTGCAGGGCTTACCCGTCCCCGAAAACGAGAAGCCAGGCGAATGGGAGGCGAGCAGTGCGGTGAAGCTGTTTTTACAGCGGGCGCAGCAGGCGCGAGTCGGTTTCAGTTTGACCACTGCGGATCGCCCGGCCGTCCTGCGTATCTGCCAGTTGGTCGAAGGGCTGCCACTGGGGATAGAATTGGCGGCGGCCTGGGTCCTGACCCTGTCCTGCCAGGAAATTGCAGTCGAACTTGAGCGCAGCCTGGCCGACCCCCGATCGGGATTGGATTTCCTGGCAGCTACCACCCGCGACATTCCGGAACGGCACCGCTCCATCCATGCTGTGGTTGACCATTCCTGGAAATTGCTGTCGGCCGAGGAACAGCGGGTGCTGCGACAGTTATCCGTATTTCAGGGTGGCTTTGGACGTGAAGCGGCAGCCTACGTGGCGAGTGCCTCTCTCCCCATCCTATCAGGCCTGGTTTCAAAATCGCTGCTGCGCCGGACGGACACCGGGGCGGGTCGCTACGATTGGCACGAGCTGGTGCGGCAGTCTATACTGACCCGATTGCAAGCAGACCCGCAAGCGTACACCGAGAGCCGTGACCGCCACTGCCAGTATTATGCGGCGCTGCTGGAACGTCGGGGACCGGCTTTGAAAGGCGCAGACCGGGCAGCAGTGGTGGCGGAGTTAATTGCCGACCTTGCTAACTTGCGCCTCGCCTGGAACTGGGCGGCGACCAGACAGCAGGCCGGTGCGCTCAACCAGGCCGCCGATACCCTCTTCTGGCTGTACGAGTCGCGGAGCAACTGCCGGGAAGGGGTACCGCTTTTTGGGCAGGCGGTACAGGGTTTGCAGGCAGACGAGAATTTATTGACAGAACCGGCCAAACGTCTCGCCCTGGGGCAAACGCTAAATTTCCAGGGCTTTTTCTGTTTCCGTCAGGGCCAGCATCCCCAGGGGCGAGAGCTGTTGCAGCATAGTCTGGCGCTGCTTCGGCCCCTGGCCGGTAACGGCAACCTTCAGGTGCGAGCGGCTCTATCCGATACCGCTGCCTTCCTGGGAACGGTGCTGACGGCAATGGGCGATTATTCCGAGGGTCGCTCCCTCCTGTACGAGGGGCTGTCGCTCAAGCGTGCTTTTGGCGATCGTTGGGGTACGGCCTTCTGCCTGCGGCAGCTTGGACTGGCCGCTTACTCGCTAGGTGAGTACGCCGAGGCGCACCGCCTGCTGGGGGAGAGCCTGCTCCTCAGCCGCGACATGGGGAACAGTTGGGCCACTGCCTCCTCGCTCAACGCCCTGGGTATGGTGGCTTATGCTCAGGGCGCGTACCAGGAAGCGCAGCAGTTGTTACAGGAAGGGTTGGCTGAAGGCCAATCTCTGGAAGATCGTTACAACATTGCCGTCAGTCTCAACGGCCTGGGATTGGTGAGCCAGGCGCTGGGCAATGGGTTAGAGGCGCAGCGATTTTTTGAAGAAAGTATAGCCATCTGGCGGGAGATTGGCACTCAAGGCGACTTGGCTGAAACCCTGAATAATTTGGGCCAGACCTTCCTGGCGTTGGAACAACGGTCCGAAGCCCGGCGCTGCTTCCTGGAAGCCCTGGCGGTGGCCCAGGAGACCCAAACTACACCTGTGGCGCTCGAGGCGTTGGCGGGCCTCGCCGCCTGGCAAGCCCAGGTAGGAGCGGCTGACAGGGCGTTGGAGTTAGCCCTCCTGGTGCTCCAACACCCGGCCAGTACGCCAAAGACCAAAACACAAGTTGAACGGCTACTGGCGAAAAGTGATACGAACTTGCCTTCGGAGCAATCGGCGGCGCTTCGAGCGCAGACCCAGGGTAAGGACTTGGATGCAGTGGTCAGGGAACTTCTCCAGTCGTAAAGTGAGACTGGCTCACCTCATCCTCCCGGTATAAAAACAGGTCAATAAAGTAAACCCCCTCATTCGGGTGAGTCTGCCCCTGTGCTTCCTTTTTATGGATGAGAAAAAAGCCCCAATTCCGTCCTGAGACAGCCTGTTCCAACTTCAAGACCCGTAGACAGATCGGCTGGCTATGCTGGGAGTCGTTGCCCCATTCAACAGCCTTTAACGCGGCCTCGGCCACTACACTTTTAAGCCGCTCCGTGGTAGCAAGCGATAAACCCAACTCTTTCAATACAGCGGTGATCCGTTCTTCGGCGAGACGGTCACTATCGGACTCTTTAGGCAGGTTGAGCTCGGCCAGAAGTTTCCAGGCCGGGTCAGGTGTGATGTGAGTTGAACTTGTTGGATCAGGCGTCATACAGTTATCTCCCGGTTTGATTATTGTGCTGCCCCTATTAAACCACACCCGTGCCTCATTTTGGTAACGCTGGTAACAGTTTGACCGTTACAAAAAGTGAGACAATCAACGGCCCATATGTCTTAGCTGGCAGGATATGCTCTTCATCCAAAACGCCCGTTTCACCGCTGGGAATAAAAGAAATGGGCCTTGTTCGGAAATGACAAGGCACGCGAATACCAGGAATAATTTTATGGAGGAGTAGAGGGGTTTCAGTAACTTATAGGAATCCGCGCTGGGTGGCTAGAGCGACCGCCTGAGCGCGGTTGTCTGCACCAAGCTTGTTGAAGATTGAGGTAACGTGGAAACGAGTGGTGCGCTCGGTGATGAACAGTCTATCGGCAATCTGTTGGTTGGACAGACCTCCGGCCACCAGCCGCAGGACCTCGCGCTCCTGCTCGCTTAAGGGATTGGAGGGTCCAGATACTTTGTGGTCAGCGGTTGACCCCGTTGGGGAAACTTCTTGCACCAGGAGGGCCAATCCTTCCTCGGCCATTCGATCCGCCGGCAGATCACGCCCTTCCGCCCAGGCGGCGGCGAACCGGGTTTCACCCAGCCGGCTCTGCAATGTTTCGACCAGTTCTTGATGGGCAACTCGTTCCTGCGGCGCCCGCAGTAAACTCAGAATCTCGCGGAGGCTGTATCACGAATTGAATAGCCAGATGAGGAGGAGTCGAGTAAAATAGCGGCTCCCTCTTAAAAGGGAGCGAGTAACCGTTAGCCCAAAGTACGAATGGTGTTGATCAATATGCTCAAATTTTACCAAACTATTCTTATCATACTGCTGGTAATTATTATTCCGGCCTGCCAGTGGCTACCCTCGCCCCCAACTGAAGTAGCCCAACTGCCTCAAGCCCCAACGATGACCCCTATCCTTGCTACCTTTACCGCGGAACCAATCCCGTCGCCCACCTTGACCCCCTTACTCACGGCATCTCTCTCAGCTACCCCCCAACCTCTTACTGCAACTCTCACTGCCCTGGTTACTTCCAAAGCTACTCCTTCAGCTACCCTCCAACCTCTTACCGCGACTCCCACCCCTACGACTACACCCACCCCAACCAGTACCGTGCCCCCAACTCCTCTCCATCCCCGCTCTATCGAAGTGATGCGCCAGCAGGAATACGCCGGCAGCGACCTGGTCATTGAAGAGACTCTCTCCCCTGGCGCGACCTACAGCCGCTATCTGGCCTCCTACCAATCGGAGGGGCTCAAAATATACGCTTTACTCACTATCCCCGCTGAAATCTCTCCGGAGAGCGGCTGGCCAGGCCTGGTCTTCAATCACGGCTACATCCCTCCGGCCCAGTATCGCACCGGCGAACGCTATGCAGCTTATGTGGATGCTTTTGCCCGGTCCGGTTATGTGGTGCTGATGCCCGATTATCGCGGCCATGGCGACTCTGAAGGAGCGCCCGCAGCCGGGTATGGGGCCACCGAATATGTGATTGATGTTCTAAATGCCCTGGGTTCCCTCAAACAATACTCGCTGGTAGACCCGCAGCGGCTGGGGATGTGGGGCCACTCTTTGGGGGGTGGACTGACCTTGCGGGCAATGGTTACCCTACCTGACATTAAAGCCGGAGTGATCTGGGCCGGTGTAGTTGGACCATATTCTGACATCATCAATCATTGGACCCCGCCCACCCATCCGGCTGCCCAGGCCTGGCATAATGGCTTGCTCAATGAATATGGAGCGGCGGCGGATGATACCGCTTTCTGGGATGCGCTCTCGCCCAATGCGTATCTGGCCACGATCAGCCCGATCCAACTCCACCATGGCACGGCTGATACACATGTGCCGCTAGCCTTTTCCGAGACATTGGCCGGCCAACTGACGGCAGCAGGCCGGAACGTGGAGTTTTACATCTATGAAGGCGACGATCATAACCTCAGCCAAAATCTCAGTGTGGCCCTGGACCGCTCGGTTGCTTTCTTCGATCAGCATTTGAAGAAAAGTGAATGACCTTAATCTGATTGCAGATGTGCTCCTCTGGGGTATAATTCCCGAAAAGAGAAAGGAGAGTATTATTTATGGGGAGATCACTTTTTTTAACGATAGGGCTGTTGATGGCACTGCTGCTGGTGGCATGTAGCTCGACTGCTTCTACCTCAACTGCGGCTCAACCAGAAAGCGTATCGCCGGAGATCACTGTTTACAAGTCCCCGACCTGAGGCTGCTGCGGTGACTGGAGTGAGTATATCCAGGAAAACGGCTTTACTGTCAAGGCGGAAGACACCAACGACCTGGCGGTGGTAAAAGCGCGTTATCAGATCCCGGCTGAACTCCAGTCTTGCCATACGGCCATCGTTGATGGCTATGTCATAGAAGGACACGTGCCCGCGGCTGAAATTCGGCGGCTGATAGCCGAACGGCCTGACATTATTGGGCTGGCGGTAGCAGGGATGCCTGCCGGCTCGCCGGGAATGGAGGTGGCAGGAGCTGCCCCCGAACCTTTTGAGGTGATTGCCTTCGATAACTCGGGCAAAACGGAAGTTTTTGCCAGTTACCCCAAGTAGCAGCCGGAAACCCGCGACTTGATTTTTGCCTGGACCTTATTTCTCACTTAAAGGCGATTTGCTTTTCACTACTAACGTAATATAATGCAGCTATAAATCGAAGAGATTCAATAGAGGCGCCCGTTGCCCCGGATGGCACGGGCGGTAACGGCGAAGCCGGTGTAAGTCCGGCGCTATCCCGTAACTGTAAAAGTTAGATAATTAGAATCAGTAGCCGATAGTCAGAGGATAAACTTTCTGACTACTGACTACCGACTACTCTCCATCTGACTAAGCCAGGTCGCCCGCCTCTGTTGGCTCTATACAACCTCGTGGAAGGGAGTAAGAGTATGCCTCATCATTACCCGTCATCCGTTCATCTAACTATCACCCATTTTTAGCTGACCCGACCTTATATTATACCAGGTCGGGTTTTGTTTTTTAAACCATTGGATAGGAATTGAAGCATGTATAAAACCTTAAATGAATACAGCACGCAAACTTTTGGCATCACCTTAAATACCTTTGTCCAGATAACTGTCGTACTGGCGGTGGTAGCGGTGGTGGTTTGGGCGATGCTTTTTACCAGCTATCCCCCACTACACGACTCGTTTCACGAGCTGCGGCATAGTCTGTATGTAATTCCCTGCCACTGAGGAGGCTATCATGCTAGTTAAAAGAATAGCCAATCTTGTTTTGTTGATGGCCTTGTTTTGGGGGCCTTCGGCGCAAGCGCAGAGCGACCTATCGGTCATTTTGGAGGCAGCTCCCGCCGACAGCCAACCTGGACCCATTGGACCTGATAAAACTTTTGTCCACACTAGCCTGACTATTGTTGATGCCACCGGGCGGGCTGTGCCGAATGCCTTTCTCAAACTGCGCCTTGATGCTCCCGCCAGCAATCCTCTCCTCTCCACCGATTTCCCAGTGGTAGAAAGTACGACTCTGCTGCGTTACGAAGGCACACTACCCACTGGCCGTTTTGAGTTTGACTACATTTATCCTATTCGCGGCCAGTACAATTTCCAGGTGGAGGCTGGGCGAGACGCGGCCACGCCTTCTTTTCACAATACACTCAACCTTGACTTGAGTGAGAACGTCAACGAGGTTATCAACCTCATTATTCTGGTGACAGGGTTACTGGCCTTGGGCATAGTCGCCGGTGTCGTTGTCGGCAATGGAGCGAGGGCACAGCGGATGGCTACTATGGGCCTGGTTTTGATAGCTCTGGGGATTGGCCTCTTGAGTAGCCTGCCTTCAACGGTTCAGGCTCAACATGGTGAGCACGATGTCATGAGCGCCGAACCCTTCACCGAGAGCGCCACCAACAAGGACTTGACCTTAACCTATATGATGAACCCTGGCAGGGGTGAGGTTGGTAGGCTCAGTCATCTCAACTTTGCGGCTACCGACAGCAGCGGTGCGCCGGTTCCTAACACCTCCTTTGCAGTCAAATTTTGGCATATCGAAGATAAAAAACAGGTCTTTGCCGCCAATCTGTACGCGCCCACCGGCCAGACCCAACTCGACTTCCAATTCTTCGATGGGGCCGAACACGAAGTCCAACTCCAAGCGAGCAGCGCCACCGGGACGGTAGACCTGACCAAAGTCATAGCTGTTCAGCCTATTGATCCGCCGCTGCTGGTCAAAATCAAAACGACCCTCTACCTGGTATTAATTGTCTTTGGGGGCATTCTCGTCGGGCTGCGTTTCTCGTTTAATCGGAGCAAAAGTGGAATGGAACCTTCACCTCTAAACGCTCAACGTTCCACACTATGAACCCGTGGCAGCGTTTCGTCCTACACTTGGTCCAGCGGGCCAATAATCCGCGGGTAGACCTGGCCTTGCTGCCGCTCTTACGGACTCAACTGGTCCAAAACCCGGCTGACCTGCCCGGTTTGGCTCAACACGAAGCCTGGCAAGCGCGTTGGGTGGCGGCCCAAAAAGCTGCCGAAGTTTTGCCCCTGGAACAAGCCTGGTTTTTGCTTTGCCAACTGGCCCAGGATGCAGAACGTTATGTTCGGGAAGGGGCGGCCTTTGGCCTGGCTATGCTCTTAGATCGCCAGCCCCAGTTGCTTGAGGACTATGAAGCTGCCCTCTCCAGTGGAGAGACAGCCGTAAAATTGAAAGAAGCAATCCTACACAGCGCAATCGTTTTATCGCGCACCCGACCTGACCGGTTGCCAATGATGTCGCGCCTGCTTACAACTGCGGCCAGCCAGCCGCCCTCTGGCCCGTTTCGAACGATTGGCAGCCATCTCTTGGCCGTAGAGTTGAAAAAAAGCCATCCCGAAGCGGCTCAAGAGCTGCAAAACGTTTGGGCTACGGCTGAAAATACTTATCTGCAATATCACGCTGTCCGCGCCAATGGCGTTTCAGCTCAAACAGCCCAGCAGGTCACTAAGCAGGCTGATTTGCCTCAAATCTGGACCACCACCGCCGATATTCCGCTTCCATCCAATTTGCTCTCACAAGTCGTGGGTCAGGAGAAGGCGGTGGAGATTATTCGTCTGGCGGCCAAACAACGGCGTTTTGTCCTGATGATTGGGGAAGCCGGGACCGGCAAAAGCATGTTAGCCTCGGCCATGGCCCAGATGTTGCCGGCTGAAGCTTTAGAGGATGTGCTGGCGTTACCCAACCCTCAGCAGCCCATTAGCCCGTTGATTCAACGTCTCCCGGCCGGAGCAGGCCCTGCTCACCTTGAACAGATTCGTCAAGCCAGGCGTCAGGCCCAAACTACCGTTCGATTTATGTGGTGGCTGCTCTTTATTGGCCTGGGGACTGCCGGTGCTGCTTTTAGCTACACTCAAGGGGGATTGGTTTATCCGACTATCTTTGCCCTCATTTTGTTGGGATTGTTATGGCTCCGGCCTCGACTGATCCCAGTGGGGCAGTGGATAACCCCCAAACTACTCATTCATCACTCTCCTGAGCGGGGCGCTCCGTTTATAGATGCGACCGGCTTTCACGCTGGAGCGTTGTTGGGCGATGTCCGCCACGATCCCTTCCAGAGTGGAGGCAGGGAAGCGCCGCCCCATCAATTGGTTGAGCCTGGGGCAATCCACCTGGCTCATGGAGGTGTCCTCTTTATTGACGAAGTCAGTACCTTGAGTATGGAGAGCCAGCAACAGTTGTTGACTGCCATTCAGGAAAAGCAGTTGCCGATTACCGGACGTTCGCCGGGTAGTAGTGGCAGTATGGTCCGGACAGTGCCGGTTCCGTGTGATTTTGTCCTGGTGCTGGCCGGGAATATGGAGGACGTGCAAAAGATGCATCCGGCCCTGCGCTCCCGGATACGAGGCTATGGCTACGAAATTGTCACTGCCAGTCTTATGCCCGACACCTCCCAGAATCGAGCCAGTTTGGCCCAATTTGTAGCTCAAGAGGTCCACAAAGACGGCAAAATTCCTCCCTTTTCTCGGGCTGCGGTAGATGCGATCATTGCTCAAGCCGCCAACCGGGCCGGTAAACCCGACCATCTCAGCCTGCGTCTGCGTGAGTTGGGTGGGCTAGTGCGTGCGGCCGGTGACCTGGCGGTTGCTCAGGGGCAGTCACCGGTTCAACCGGAGCAGGTCACTGCTGCCCTGGAGATAACCAAATCCCTGGAAGAGCAGTTAGAGTAAAAGTTCGGGTGGACCTTCCGTTGGTTCACTTTAACTCCAAATTAAACTCCTGAACGACATCCAGCGGCGCTTTCTTCACTTGAACCGTCACTTTCCACTTGCCGCCGTGAGCGAACCCGGCGGTTGTGGCATACCGTCCAGCTCCCTGGGCGGTGGCTTTGCCGTTCATAGTCATCCCCTTCATCTCAGTGTGATCGGCAAAAATATACACATCCGCATCAGGAATCGGCTGGCCCTGGACATCGTTGACTTGCACAACCAATTCGACGTCGCCGCTTTGGGGAGGATCTGGGTTCGTTGTTAACGAAACCTGGGCCTCGGCGGTAGCCGGGGGTGACGGTGGAGCGCTCGCACCGCCGCAGGCAGCCAGAACGAGGGTCAAGCTGGCGAGTAGAGTCATCAGCAGTAAAAAGCAATAGGATCTACATTTTGAACGCATCTTTCTTCTCCTCGGTCAAAATTTTGCTTAGGTACTGACGTTGACGACAAACATCAATCCGCCAGGTTCGACATTATCGTTTGTGGTGTGATGTAAGATGTGGCAATGAACCATCCATTGACCGGGTTCGGTGGCGATAAATTCCACATCGTAGCGTTCACCTGGCGCCACTGCAACCGTATCTTTGGTTAATTGGGCGGCCTCCGGCACAGGATGACCATCAGTCGCCACAATTTTGAAGGGAACGCCGTGCAGGTGCATGGGATGCACAAATTGCCCGATATTGATGAAACGTAGTCGTACCCGCTGGCCTTTTTTGACGTTGAGGGTCTCCGTCGCGGGAAAGGCTTTTCCATTGATGGTAAAGAAGTTCGGTTCCATGCCTCCCATCGGCATGGCCGCAAAGGTCTCGCCATCAACCACCCGCCACTCCGACAGCATTAGGGTCACATCCACATCAGGCTTAAGTCCGGCCTCTTCCTTTGGCTCGATAATAAAGGGGGCATACAAACCCACCCCAACCTGCACATCCCCCTCAAAGTGGGAATGATACATAAACGTACCAGCCGGTTTGGCGGTGAACTCATAAGTGAAAGTTTCGCCGGGTTGGATGGGGTCCTGGGTCATATCAGGCACGCCGTCCATCGCATTGGGCACTTCGATCCCATGCCAATGAATAGTAGTCGGGTCGGGCAGGTCGTTCTTAACCCGAATCCGGACTTTGTCTCCCTCGGTGACCCGGATCATCGGTCCTGGAACCGTGCCATTATAGGTCCAGGCAGTTACCGTTACATCATCCAGGATTTTCCACCGTACCGGTTTGGTGGTGATTTCGAAAACTTTGACCTCGTCTTCAAGCCGAAATTCAAGGGGTTGTCCACCCTGATCCTGGGTGGCTGGTTGAACACCCTCGGCGCTGATTGGCTCCATCATGTGAGCCATTCCCGCGTCGCTGGAGTCCATCGAATGTTCCATGCCGCCATTGGCGGGCATCATTCTAGCCGGGGTAGGGGTTGGGGTGGCCTCAACGCTGGCCGACCCCGAAGTGGACGGGTCGTTCGCGCAGGCTGAGACTACCAGCATGGTGAATAAGACCAACATCATTAGAGCAGTTTTCATACAAGATACTCCTCTTGTTGCAGTTTATAAGATGACCTTTTAACGCGTAGATGAGCCTTAACCTTGGTAACCTTATAGATCCGGGCTGCGGTAATGATCACAGGATTGAACTGTTCGCCATAGATCGGTCAGGGGTCACTGTTAGGGTCTGCCAGGGTAGCCCCAGGTGTTGCAGCATCCGGGGGACGGAATATATCAAGACCATAATAGGCTTATTTAAAGTTTTAATGAAGATTGGGTAAAGACTCGGTAAAGATTTGAGCGAGAGCAAGTCAGTCAATCTCCCGGCAATATCCAAGGTGTCTGGCGATGTTTTTGATGATTTTTTGCTCATTTATCGTCATGACCCGCTGTCTACTCCCCTTTTGCCGGGGTGATGGTTGGAAAGGGCTGCTGTTGGGTCACCTGCCACTGAAACAACCGGTTCTGCTCCGACCAGAGGCTTTTGAAGTAGGTTATCATCGCCCGAATTTCGGCATCGTTCAACTTGTCGCCGAAAGCGGGCATAGTCAGCGGACTTTCGGGCGGCTTGAGCAGATCGCGAAAACCATCACGGATTATTTCATAGAGCAGCCCATCGGCATGGTGCCAGGTGTGACCGGTGTCGTCGTGCGGCGGGGCAGGCATGTTGCCCTGGGCGTCGGGCTGCTTCCACTGAGGCTGACCTTCGGCCTGTTGACCGTGACATGCAGCACACTGTTCCAGGTAAATTTGCCGTCCGCGAGCCACCTCATCGGCATCAAGGGTTGGCAGAGGGGGAATTACGGTAGCGGGAGTACCTGCTCCCTGCTCGCCAGGGACATGAGACAGAACTTGCTGTAAACCCTCGGCGATCTGTTCCGACGATTGAGGTCCAATGAAGCGTTTCACCTCCCGGCCTTGCCGGTCAACGATCAAAATAGTGGGGTGGCCTTGTACCTGATAGGCGCGCATAATTGCCGGCCCATCGCCTTCGTTAGCATTGATCCGTTGGAAGGCAATTTGACCGGCGTATTGGGTCTCCAGCCCATCCACGATGGGCGTCATCCTCGCTCAAGATGGTCAGGTATCGGTATAAATGAAGACCAGTGTGGGCTGGCCCTGTTGCCCCAGCGTAGGGGTGCTGCCATCACAACCGGCTAACCCAAGCACAATCAGCCCGAGTAAAATCAAGATAGTTAGCGGGTGTATTTCCTTAAATGTTAGCCGCATTTTTATGTCCCACGCATTTATTCAGCCGGTTGCCGGGTAGTCGCGCCATCTTGAGACCGCCAAACCGAATCGTCGGTTAAAACCGTAAACACTGTTTGTGGCGCAGCGGGATTAAGCACGACAGCCAGTGGCTCCCCCGTTAGCCCTTCCTCAGCCGCTTGCCAGATCTGCCCGGCGTCGTCCGAGCGAAACAGGCCTGCTGGACCCGCTGCATAAACTCGTTTGGGGTTGACCGTATCTACGGCCACGGAGCGAATAAAGGGGTTGATGGGCAAACTGCCCATTGGGCGCCAGCCTCAGAATCAATCCTACTCAGGTAAGCGCCGCTCGGCGTAGCCGCATAGAGCCACCTGGTTTTCATACTGCCCGGCAGCGGCGAGTGGATGAGGATCTCCTTCACCACTATACATCCTACGTATTGTAAGAAATGCCATTGATCTGTCAAATCTTAACTTAAAGCCGGGTGAGACGACACTCACCCGGCTTTGAAAGTTAGAAGACCACGATTTGCAATGGTGGCTAAGCGTCAAGAATACAATCATGGGCTTAAAGCTGATAAACGGTGGTTTATAGCAATGTATCTGAGGACAGGAAATGGCCTGCCTACATAGCAAGCGACCGCACTGAACCTTGGGGAATCGCGCTCAGCAACTGATTGCACGCTGCTTCACAGCGGTGGCAAGCCTCAGTGCAAACACGACAGTGCTCGTGATGTTGAGCATGCCGCTTGCACTCAGCGCCACACACCTGACAGGCCAGGGCGCAGACTTGAAGCTGGCTACGTACCAGGGTCCAGTCAGGTTCGGTTTGGCGCGAGAGTAAACGCCCGGTGGCGCTGCAAACATCAGCGCAGTCCAGGTTCAGTCGAATACAACGAATAAGCATTTCGATATTCTGCTCACCAAGACAGGCATCAGCGCAAGCCGTACAGCTTTGAGCGCAGTCAAAACACTCCTGAATACAATTCATTAAGGCTTGCCTATCTACTTGACTCTGGCGAGGATGAGTTTGTAACATTTGTTGGATATGGTGCATTTTTACCTCCTGAGTTAATTTTCCATCGTTAATTTCAAAAGTTAGAGGAAAGAGGAGATGTCTCTGTCAGCTCTTTCCGTTAGGGTAAATCATCGCCTAAATAATAATATTCTCTGACGCCCTGTAAGATACGCGGCCCACTCCAGCTTACCATTCTTTTAGCAGGTTATCTATACCTATCTTTGCGAGTGGGCTGGTTAGGAAAGCCGGAGATAATGGTCATTTAAAGTGATGGAAGGGCGGTTGAGCCAAAGCCAACCGCCCCCCAGCAAGCGAACGCCCTAGTGGTGCTGACTGCTATGGGCCTGTGCCTTGCCAACGTACTTCTGCGGCTCTTTGTCGAACGCTTTCTTGCAGCCGACTGAGCAGAAGTAGTAGGTTTGCCCCTGGTACTCGGATTTGCCAGCGGCGGTCTTCTCGTCTACTTCCATCCCACAGACAGGGTCTTTGGCCATCGGATGTCACCTCCTTTCATCAAGATAAGTATACCGGGTTGGACAGAGGTCTACGAATTTTTCCCTCTTGTACCTCGTCTGGCAGATGCTGGTCTTCAGCGGTGCGTAGTCAGCGCATCAAGTCAGCTAGATCGCTGACCCTCGCTCGCAACCTCCGCCCTCAATGCCGCCTCTACGATTGCCGCCATCACCTCTCCAGCCAGATCGGGATCGGGTCTTTCCTGGAGGTCGGAGACAATCTGTAAGCTGGTTTCCTGATCGTGGCCGTGAGCGATGACCATCACCGGCCGGGCTGCCCTGCCATAAACCAGCAGCACGACGAACTGGCAATTACAGGGGCTGGTCCCGTGGCAGGGGCAGACACTCTCAGGATGGGCGACCAGCGCCGAACGGAGATCGAAGCTGCGCAGGACGTGGTAGCCCTGCCGGGTGAGAATGGCCGTGACGATTTGAGCGGCGGTTTCGCTGTCAGTGTTAAGCAGAATTGTGTGATTCATAGCGTTCACCTTTAACTGTAGTTTAAGCGGGATTGGCAGCAATTTGCAGCGTCGAATGGCGTGTCCTGTCCAGGGCGATTTGGCGGGGGAGAGACAGGCCATGTTTCCTGTATTGCTACAGGCCGATTGGCGCTGGTAAGCCTTCATCACTCTGGTTATAATGAGCACAAGTTCAAGGCCCTAAAATCCATTGCTTTTGAGAGGTTTATCCAGTGAAACACACTCGTCACTTATGGCTTATGCTCCTGTGCTGCCTGATCCCGGTGGCTGCGTTGAGCGCCATTTTTATTTTTGGCATCCCGGCTAACAGCGTCGTGCTGGTGGGAGTGGCCTTGCTCTGCCCGCTGCTTCATTTCGGGATGATGTTCTTCATGGGCGGTCATGAGCATGGTGGGGCAACCTCACCAGAGACAATGTCCCATTTGACCAAGGAGAAGCCGGGCACATAAGTGGGTCTTAGGGCCGAATGGAGCGTGGTGAAAAAATAGGGGCCAGCCGCAATCGTACGGCTGGCCCTGGCCTATTTTCAGAGAAAAATTCTAGCAATTATTTGAACGGTACATTGTTGTCAATGTGGAGATGTTTATCGCCAAGATCTTTGACACAGAGCCATCCGTCCCCGTTACGATCGGTGGAGCCAATATGCCGATGCTCGTGATCTCCATTGTGATGATGGATATCGTGCAAGTCAAAAGATTTTGGGCATCCCCTGATAGGCGGCTCACCGTGGTCAGCCCAAGCAGTTGCAGCTGTACTGAGCGACATCATCAATACTAACATCAATACCATAAACAATTGTTTCATTGAGTTACCCCCTTATGCTAGTAAAATTTAGATGTGTTGTATCTGACAGCCTGTAAGATTGTACTGAAAACCAGCCTAGATGCAATTCTGGGACTGCTGAACTAAAGATGAGAGGGACATCATGAAGCGCATCAGAACCTATCTCAGCCAGGTGAATACCTGGACAGCCATTGCTATTCTAGCTCTCACCGGCTGGCTACTGGACTCGCTGTTGTGGTTCCTGGAGACACACGCCTTGACTCTCACCGGCTTCATCACCTTTATAGCCCATTCCTGGTATGCCTTGCTTCTCTTGTTAGCGATCTTTGTTATTCTACGTCTACGCCGCCCCTCCGAACTGTTATCGCTAACGATTTATGATGAGCGAGGGCTGCCCCTGCATCAGCAGGGCAACTTCCGGCTGGAAGAGGCGGTGTTGGACCCCATGCTCGCTTCATTCCAGGGCGCCACCCAGACCGGTGGACTGCACCAGCTTAAGCTGCCCGCTGGTCCGGTCATCTACTTTTTCAAGCAGGGAGCCTTGACCCTGGTCGCATGCTTTTCCGGGCCCCCGCCCCAGAGGCAATTGGATGAAGGGTTACGCCTCATAGCTCAGCAAGAAGTACCCGGCGAAGATTTACTGGGGGACTTGCCGCTCGACGTGGCGGCGTTGGCCATTAAGTTGCTCAAGGCGGCGGTGGAGCGGGAACTGCTGGTGCAGTTGTGGACGAAACGCCGGACAGCGATGACTGCCGCCGACTGGGCCAGCCAGGTGGGGTATGATGAGCTTGAAGTCACCGGGGCCCTGGAAAACCTGGAAGGATTGGCGCTAGTTCAGCGCCAATGCGCGGGCGATCTGACCTTTTACCGCTTAACAAATGATGAGGTTCTGTTAAGACGATTGGAAGAGTTCATCGCCTGGCGGGGTGACTGGCTCTTCCGGGCCCACCGGGTGGAGGAACTGGTTGGCTCAGGAAGTTAACTGTCCCCTTTGGATTAATCCAATTCCAGAGAGCCAAACGGGTTAGTGCCAGCAAGCTCAGAATAGCCAGATAAATCACTCGAGCGAGTCTATCCGCGGGGTGAAAATTCTCGATCCATTAGCGGCCACAAAAAGCCGACAATCCCCAGGCCAAAGAGTAAGCCGCTGGCAACCCGCAAGATAGAATTCAGCGAACCGAATAGGTCTCCGGTGTAGAAATTCGCCGGAAAAATACCCCCCGTGAGCATTACCGCCCACTGATTGGCATCTCGAAAGTCCAACCACAGGACATCATTAATGAGGTGCGTTGTGCCGTCAACCGCCAGGGGCAAAATAAAGAGGAGCGCTAGCCAGGCCGAAATCCTTTGCAGGTGGATGCCTCGCTGCCGCAACAGGGCGTAGAGCAGCCCAAACAGAAAAATGCTGGTAAATAACGCCACCATCCGATCCGACCAAGCAATCTTCCAGCCCAATTCAGGCGTGCCGGCAAATTGGCGGCGGATTAACTCGTGACTAATTTCAGGCAAGGTCAGACCCCAGGCCTGGGCAATTTGGGCCGGGGTGTAGCTGAAGGCCGGGCCAAATAAAAACCAGGATCGCTCCGGCAACTGGTGGCAAAAGAAGCTGTAGACAAAGTAGATCGCTCGGCCGGGCCAAGTCCATCCAAGGGCCATAAAAAAAGGAGCCAACCAGGGCAGGGTCACAAAAATGCCCCAGGCAGTGTTAAACGTTAGCAGCCAGTGTTGTGCAAAGCCGTTATTAATTCGGGCGGGCTGCGCCGTAGGAGAAGCCGGCGCTGTTTTGGTGTTGAGATTAGAAAGACTCATATGGATAAACCTCGCGTTTGCCCTGGGGGACTAAGGGCATAGATAACTCTCCAGCTAGGCGTGATGACTTCGCTTTAGCCGGTTAAGCGACTGCTCTGAGGAGCCGATGGCTCAAGTCGCTCCTACAAACCGTTGGGTTACTTCCACCCCGATAGATCAGGCCAGAGATGCTCTACCCAGTTTCAGAATCACTTTGTATTGGACCTTACCGAAATACGCTTCCAGGTGAGGGTAGCCGTACCAAATCATCCCCACGCCAAAGATAATCCCGGTGACTGTGCGCAGGCTCCAGTTGCTCTGGTAAGGGCCAAAATATTGCAGATAGAGCAAAGAGAGCGGCCCGGCGGCGAAAAAGAGATAACTGTGCCAGGTCAGATAATGACGGCTGTGCAGGATAGCACTGGTGATGCCCATTGCCATCAGACCGATGGCCCACACCATGCTCATTGGCATAGAGTGGAGCCATTCACTGGCCAGGCCCAAGCCTCCGTCCACAGCAATCGGCACGAGAAAGAATACGGACCACCGCAAAGCCGGAGGTTTTAGGCGAGATCGCACAAAACTAAACAGAAGGCCGCCCACCAGCAGCGCACCGTACATGGACACATGGCGGTGACAGAAAGCCACCTGCTCCCCGGCAATGAAGTAAGAACGCGAGGGGAGCTGATGGCAATCGAGCCGATAGATGGCGTAAATCACATTAGCGAGATTGGTGTAGCCGTAAGTCAATAACATAGGCGCTAGAAAGGCCAATCCTACATAAAGGATGAAGAACCCGTTGAACACGGTCAGCCAATGCTCTGCCAACCACAAAATGCGTTGGTCAGCCCACAAGACCATGCTGCGGTTAAAACGAACCTTTGCTGGACGGCTCTGGATCAATTCATTCACGATGCCCTCAGACAGTAGCCAGGATCAACAAGCCCATCAGAACTACACCACCTCCGAGAACCAGTCGGACCCACTCTTTATGATGCAGGTTCCAGTGAGCCAGGCGGTTGAGCGTGGGCCGGGTCGAGGCCGCGAACAAGATCACTACCAGGGGCAGGATAAAGATGACATTGTACAGCACCAGATAACTGTAGCCGAGCAAGGCGGTCGGCTGCAACGCCAGCAGGCTCAGCACGGCCAGGTAGACCGCTCCGCTGCACGGCACGGTGCACAGCCCGATGAGAAAACCACCCACGACTAAAGCCGGTATCGTCGCCCGGCGCGCCGATTGCCGGGCAATGTCGGCCACCTTACCCGGAGCCTGCAAGCGCCAACCCCACTCCGGCAGGAAGAAATCTTTTACCATCCATAGGCCAAACAGGATCGCCAACAGCGCTCCCACGCGAGCCGGGAGGTGCTGGCGGGTGAAAAAGTCCATGGACTGGAGGAGGCCGATTCCCAGGGCCAGGTAGGTCAGAAAGATAGCGGCGATGTAAATGGAGCCCATTCCCAAAATGCGCAGGCGGATGGTATTCACGCTGGTCGAGGCGGCTGGCCCCGCCTGCAAGGTCGCCAGCATGGCCGTTATGAATAACAGCAGCACGGTGAAGGCGCAGGGATTGATTCCGTCGACCAACCCGGCGACAATCACCGTGGGCAGGGTGATGGCCGGCAGGTAAACCTGCATGGCGACGTCGGGCGCATTGGGGTGCCACCAGCCGGTCAGGGCGATGGCGCCCAAGGCCAGCACGGTCAGCACCGAGAAAATAACGGTTCTCTGAACAAACGTGGTCGTCATTGCTTAAGCCTCGACGACGAGTTTGCCCTGCATGGTTGGATTGGCCCGCCCTCCACAGCACATATCACAGTAAAAGGTGTAGACGCCGGGCTTGTCAGGGGTGAAGGTGGCTGAATTGCTGCCTAACGGAGGCGCAACGATACTTACCCCGAGTTCATCCACCGCCCATTGGTGCTGGCCGCCGCCGTCGGTATGGTGGGAATTGTCCAGACTGGTCAGGCGGACGGTCACCGGCTGGCCTGCCTTGAGACGCATCTCCTGTTGACTAAACCCACCCATATCGGCAGTGAGGTCAATGATATTAGCCGTCGGGGTGGGCAGATTGGGCCAGAGGGCGGTAACGAGCAGATAACCGGCGACCCCTAGCACCAGCAGCACAATCAGGCCAAAGCCAAAGATGCGGATTCTTTGCGAGTGGGGTGGATTGGGTAGATGTTTTTTGGAGTGCTTGTTCTTTTTCATGCTCAATCTCCTGTCGTAGCACTTTTGTTTCTAGTCGGTTAAGCCGGCAAATAAGGCGGTACTGAGATAGCGCTCACCGAAAGACGGAATGATGACGACAATTAATTTACCCTCATTTTCTCTTCGGCTGGCTACCTGTAAGGCGGCCCAGATGGCCGCGCCGGAGGAAATCCCGACCAGCAGGCCTTCCTCTCGAGCGGCCCGGCGAGCTGTCTCCAGGGCGTCTTCATTTTTCACCCGGATAATCTCGTCGTAGATCTGCGTGTTAAGAATCTCTGGAACAAAACCAGCACCGATACCCTGAATGACATGAGGGCCTTTTGGCCCGCCCGACAGCACAGGTGAGGCATCTGGCTCAACGGCTATACAGCGGAAAGAGGGCTTGCGGGCTTTGATGACCTCGCCGACGCCCGTGATCGTTCCCCCGGTGCCGATTCCGGCTACCAGGATGTCGGCCTGGCCGTCGGTATCTCGCCAAATTTCTTCCGCAGTGGTTTGGCGATGAATTTCAGGATTTGAATATTTTTCTTCAGAAATACCGTTTCAAATTACCCGGTGTTGGCTTTCCAGTCCAGTAAAGTTACACGCCGCAATTGCTACCGCTGTTAGGCGTTTGCTCCAGCAAACCATTGTCGGCTAACCACTTGTGAGCCCGTTGATATCCCGTTCCCGAAGAGAGATTAGGCCCAACCAGTTCGCGGGCATCTATCTGGGCAAAATCTTGATTCTTGCTGACTTTGTACACCACTGCCAACTCTAACATTTGCTGTGGGAACCAAAAGGCATTGACATACTTTGCCGCCGCAAACATCTCGTCCTCACTCGCTCCCTGGGCCGCCATCAGTTCCAGCAGGCCTAACATGGCCATGCCGTGATTGCAGTCGGGGAAAGCGGTGTGGTTGTCGCAGCAGGGGCGATAGACTCCCTGGGCGACTGCCTCCAGGCGTACTTGTTGCTCGGGAGACAACTTGATCAGGGGAGTGCTGGCGTACAACTCTGTGACTGGTTTCGTGCCAATCGTCCAGCCGCCGGTCGAAGCGAAGCCGCTAATATCACCCTTACTGTTCTGCTGCAACAGCCCCTCGGTCAACACTGGATTTTGATTGGTCAGGCCGACCGCCCAGAGAAAGTTGAGCAGGAAGTAAGCATTTTGCTGGTTAATGACGACGGGTGCATCGCTCCCTGTGGTCAGAAGTTTCAATTGTTCCTCAGTTAAAGGTTGACCTGCGTCAGCATAAAGTTGGACGAAGCGATCATAGTCAATCGCGCCGGCCGCCACCAGGCGAGAACCGATATTGCCGAAAGAAACCGGCAGGGTGTAGCTTTCAGGCAACGTGACCTGGCTCACCGGCGCAGGCTGTTCCGTTGCAGCGCTGACCGGGCGGGGCGCCGGAGAGGGGGACGTGAGAGCAGTCCGTCCCCAGATCAGATAGCCGCTGCCCAGCCCCAGGATAAAGGTGAAGAACAGGTAGAATGGCCAATAGCCATATCCCTGGCTGGTCGCCGTGGTTTCCGCTTCGATTGGTTCATCCGGCGTTACTGATGTGGACGGGTCTTCAGATGTTTCGCTATTTGGCTCATCTGGTATTACTGGCGTTGGCAAATCTTCCGGCACTTCACTGTGGGGTAAAGATGAAAGTGAGTCTTGGTCGAGGATATTCATTAGCAGGTTTCCTTATTTTAGACGTTAAGTAGGTTCAGACTATTTCTCGGTTAAGTTCCAGCGAAAGACCCGCTCTGGCACACCGGCAACGCTGCGAATAACCACTTCGACAAAATTAGTGGGATGATCGAAGACTTTAAACCGCAGGGTGCCGGAGCGGTGATGACCGGTTGGGCCGCCGCCGTCCCAGGCCAGGGCCGGGTACTCTTGCCCCTGGTCATCTCGAAGTACACTGATTGCCGTCGGATCAAAATCCAGTTCGACCGAGTGGGTGTTGAAAGCAACTTCAAAATCCAGGCTTGATCCTCCCTGGGGTAGATTAAGCGGGGTAACCTCTACGGTAACAGCTTTCTCGTCGTTTGATTGGCGTTCAAAAGTCGGTGCCACCGGCAGAGTTTGAGCTGTCTCTGGTTGAACTGCCTGAGCTTGAGTCACTCCGGTTTGAGACTCTTTGGATTGAGTGGCCTCGCTGCTACACGCGGCCAAGAGGCCGGTTACAGTGATAATGAGAATAAGAAGTATTGCTTGCTTCATTAGATACGATCTCCTTTTAGATAGTAAGTAGCAGGGTCGCAGGTCGCAGGGTAACAGACTTTGCTACTCGGCGGCCCTGTTACTTTAGTTTAGTGACATGCAGATGTAGAGGGTGTAGGCTTGCTCTTCAAAGCACACTCGGCCAGGCAGCGCCGCTGGCGGATAATCAGGAAGCTCATCACGCCAATGCCGATCAGGTTCGTCGCCAGGCCGACCAGCATAAACGGTATTCGATACTCAGCCAGAAAAGTGGCTGCCGCCGACAGACCCAGCAAGGGCAGGACATCGGTTACGTGGTGGGCACAGCAGGCAACCATCGCCGCCGTCGAAGTGCCGCCTCCGGCTCCGGCCAGAGCACCTGTGCCGTGAGCCGCAGCGTGGAGCCCCGTTTTGAGGTAAGTGTACAAGCCAACCTGCACTCCAAAGCCGATCATAATCGGCCCGATCAGCCAGGCATCTTCCAGCAGAAGTTCTACCGCATGGCTCCATCCTTCGGCCAGGCTAACCAGGATCAGGTAAAGGGCCATTAATCCGGCCATTCCCAGTAGACTAAAAAGGGCAGGGCGTGTCCAGGGATAGCTGGCTTCATTCGATGTGGATGGCTGTTGGAGGGGATGGGGGGAGCCTTGATCTACGGTATAACCAGCTTTCACTACAGCCGCAGCCAGTTCGGGCACACCCACCAGGGTGGTATCATAACTCACCTGAGCTTTCTTGGTGGCCAGATCAACTCGCACAGTTTGAACTCCGGGTAAAACTATGAGTGTTCGCTCGATCGTCGCTGCGCAGCCTATACAGGTCATCCCGCGAATGGCGAGGGTTGTTTGTTGAAGGGAAACTGATTGGGTCGTCATTGTCAAGCTCCTGGTTTGAACGTAATCCAAACCCCAGTGTTCTGTGAAAAATATTACTCCCAGTTTAACTCAAAAAAAGAGCTGGCGTTAGCGCCGAATGACGCGGTATCACCCCCGCCGAATGGCTTGGTCTTAAACCAGGCCATTCGACCTGTTATGAGGCGTAGGTAAAAAAAGACCGGGGGGAAATGATGCTCAACCTATTTCCCACCGGTCAGGCATAAAAGCTTCTCTTTTTAACGAGGGTTGTCGCTGTTACCAACGGGTCATCTTCAAGAATTACATTCTCATCGCCATCGGCAGAATAAAGAGCCAGATATTAACCACCCCAAGCAGCAACACTAGCACCGCGTAGGGAGCAAATGCGCCCCAGGTTCGCCCTTGACCATAGTTGCTGTAGGCAATACGATAGGCCGTGTACAACGAGCCGATAACGCCCAGGGCAATCAGGCTATACTGGAGCATCTGGATGGTTGGGCCGCTCAGGAGCGCCGGTGATGCTTCCGAAACCTCCTGGCCAAACATCGTCAGCGCGGTGAAGAAGACGGCTTTGCCTTCAGCCAGCAGATGAAACAGGTTATGGCCGACGTGTCCGGCCACATCCAGGGGAATGATGGCATAGCCAAACTTGGCGAAGTTTTGGGTCAGCGAATCATTGTTAAATTTCTTGGCCACCAGGGCCGTCAGGGCCAGGAGCGTGATGGGGATCAGCATAGCGATGATAAAGGTGATGGTAAAGGTGACATAGTAACTGGTGGTGCCGGTAACGCCTTCCAACCAGCGTAAGATAGACTGCCAAACCTCTAACATCGTTACGTTCTGGACAAAGACAATGCCCATAATCACCACCGCCAGGAAGGCTTCCTCAAACTTGGGCTTGCGAATGAACCATAATTCCTGCGTGGGCAAGCGTAGGGTCAGCCGGATCGAGTTATTGGGGCAGGACTTGACACAGTAGCTGCACAGGTTGCACAGAGCCGTCGTGGCCATCGTCCGGGGAAACTCAAACATGGGGCAGCCGGGGGCTTTGGCGCTGCCTTTGTAGCAGGCGCTTACTTTGCACTTGGCACATATTTCCGGGGTCGCCCGCAGGGCCACCATGCCTGTGCGGGCATAGTTGCCGGATAGCCCGCCCAGGAAGCATAAGTAGCGGCACCAGGTCCGGCGCTCCCAGAAGGCGCCCGAAACCACCACCCCGGTAATCAGCATCATCAGCAGGATACCCGACCCCCACGGCGATTCCACCACACCCCAGACATGGTCACCCCAGGTAATCAGGATAAACGCGGCGTCAATAATCCAGATGCCGTACTTCTTTAAAAATTTGGGCACCGGGCGATTGTTGCCAACAAATTTTTGCACGACATCGTTGAGGGTGGCAAAGGGACACACTGCGCACCAGAAACGGCCAACCGCCAGGAAGATAATGGGGATCAGCGGCCACCACAACACCCAGGTCATGGCCGTACCAAAGTTGTCGTGGGCCTTAATCGGACCCAACAACAGTTGATAAATAATCAAAGCGAAGACGCCCAGAGTTAGCCACTGAAACATCCCTGGAAACAAACGACTTCTAAATATCCCGCCGATAAGCTTATTTTGCAGCAAATTCCCTTCGACTGGCAGTACCGCCACATCCACATTCGGCCGCGTCGCTTCCTCTAATTTGATTACTAGCGGCGATGTTGTTTTTTCTCTCGTGGGGACGGTTGATTCTTCTACGTTCCGCATGATCCTCATCCTTTCCCTTTTCTGGTTTCAACCGGGTTTCTCTTCAGCACCGCCGCCACGACAATGACCAGAGCATTCAGACCCAAAAAACCACTAATGATCCACCAGGTGGAGGCACTTCGGGCCGCTTCCACGATAAAGTTAGCCTCTTTGGCCTCGCCGTCTGCCACAAAATTGACTTTGACCAGCCAGGCGCCGGTGTCGGTAAAATCTATGTGACCCTGATAGTGTCCGGCGGCCGGGGCGGCTATCAGTTGGGCCACCATATTCTCAGCCTCACCGTGATGTCCCTCACCTTCAGCTTCGTGAGAGATGTCAGCGCTGGCGGCGATATGATCATCAAGGCTGGCTTCTAAGGGCACGGTCTCTTGGCGGGCCGGCTCCTCAATCTCGTCGGAATGAACCACGTCAGCCATCATGGCGTGATCGCCGGCGTTGACTTCTTCCGAGTGGCCGGCTGCATTGGCTTCAGCCGCGTGATCCATTGGGTCGGGGTCGTGTGCCTCAACCGGAGGTTCAGCCTGAAGGGTTGGGTCAGGTCGGACGATACTGACTTTAACCACCGCATCGTTGAGCGGTTGACCGTGAGCATTATGTAATTTTATAGCGAGCTCGTTACTGCCGAGGTGGGCCTGTCCGGCGGCAAAAACCAGTTCGACCTGGTAGCCATCAATCTCTTGCTTGAACCCTTCGCTGCCGACATCGGCCAGGGCAAAGCTGGGGAAGGTTAAGAGGAGAAATAGGACGAAGATGATCTTGATCAAGTCCCGGTGGGGCATGGGGTTGAAATTCCTTTCTGATCCAGTAATCTGGTTAGCTTAAATAGTAGAGTCATTATGAGTAGGAAAGTTCTCATCAGACTAAATGGGGCTAAGTTTTAGGTTAAAACGAGATTAGGGTATTATTCACCAAGCTCCTTCGATGAAAATCTCTTGGGATCGTTTGCCGGCACAAAACATAAAGTCGTTTAGTCAAGAAACGGTAATATGGATAGCGCCATTTTGCCTGGTACTATCCCCGCCAAATGGCGGGGGTACAAATTGGCCCTTATTCCTTAGTTGCTTACGGTCCCCAATCGGATTTGGCAACCAGAACCATCTGGGAATTCTTGGGATCGTTGGTTCGCACGGTCACCTCAAAAAGGTGCGGACCATCCATCCCCTCGTGCATCATGTACTCCATAGAGAGTTCGGCTTCCTGCCCTGGCTTTATTGTCGTCGAACTGACGACAGCTTGGGGGGGTCAGCAACCCTCTACGACTTTTACCTGTGGCTGATCGAGGACGCGGAGTGTCGCGTTACCCTCGTTACGCAGCTTAAACGCGGTGCGCACCGTGGCCCCCAACTTTTGATAGCCTTCATCAACCTCTGTGCGGTCAACGACAAGTTTGGGCGTGCCCGTTTCAGGGGTGTTGGTGCCAATGATCAGGACGTAGCTTAATCCGGCGATAATTAAGAAAACGCCGGCAGCCACGGCCCAGAGCCACCACAAAGGCTTGGTAACGGGTTGAACCGTACTTCTTTTGTTTTTTCCTCTTTTGGACAAGCTTGTTCCTCCTGTAATAACATCACCTCTAATAAAGGTTTAGCAAGTTATACACAGATTGTTAAATCTTATTGTTATTTCATTCTCAAAGTATCAGGCTATCTTAAAGCTGGCTTGAAGTCTTTATGAAGATTTGGTAAAGATTTGGGCTATCCGAGGAGTGTCTGCCTCCTAAAGAAGAATTGACATAAGTTAATAGTAGTGGTAATATCTTACAAGTTATAAGATTTAGATAGGTCAAGCTGGCTTTTTACTGAGGCGTTATGAAGATTCTTACCTGGTACAAGATTTCTATCTTGGTTTCCTTGATGAGTTTGCTGGTCATCCTACCACCCACTACAGTCGCTCATCCGTTGGATGAATTTTATCAGGTTACCTACATCACCATGGCGCCTAACCGGATTACCTTGCAGGTTGAACTTTACCCTGGGGCGCTAGTTGCACCTCGGATTTTGGTGCTGATTGATACTGACCAGGATGATCACATCTCCCCAGCCGAAAGCCAGACCTATATTGATCTTTTTCTAAAAGACGTTACTTTTGAAGTTGATGACCGGCCCACCTCACTGATTTCAACCAACCTTAAGTTTTCGACTCCCCTGGACTTGAGAGCCGGGGTGGGCGTCATTCGCTTTAATTTGCACACCGCCTTACCGGCTGGTCACCGGGGCAGCCATCACTTCTTCTACAAAAACAATCATCAGCCCGATATTGGGATTTACCTGGTGAATGTCCTGGCAGATGCCGCGCGTTGGGTTAACCTAACCCAACAAGAGCCCGATATTTTCCAGGCCAGTATTCGCGTGGATTACACTATCAGGCCTGAGGCCCCTCTGGATTTTGGCGAGGCTGACACGCTGGCTAAAATGGACGTGCCCGGCGGTGTCTCCGCCGGGCAGAAGCAATTAACCCATTATTTGTACGACCCTGACTTATCATTGCTCTTTTTATTCATTGCCCTGGGGTTGTCTGCACTTCTGGGGGGATTGCACGCCCTGACGCCCGGCCATGGTAAAACCCTGTTGGCAGCTTACTTGATCGGCAGTCGTGGCACGATTGGCCACGCGATGGTGCTGGGGGGCATTGTGACCTTTACCCACACTGTCTCGGTCATTGTGATCGGTTTACTGGCATTGCTGGCCAGCCAATTCATTGTCCCTAACATTCTGACGCCCTCACTGGAAATTTTGTCGGGCTTATTGGTAATCTACATGGGCGGTCGGTTGGTGTGGACGCGGTGGTGCTCTCTCGGAAAAGAGGGCCATCATCACGGTCACCCTCATGACCATAATCATCACCATCATTTCCCGGAGCACGTAAAATTGACTGACTTATTAGCTTTGGGGATTTCCGGCGGCCTGGTTCCCTGCCCAGAAGCGCTGGGTATTATGCTCATTGCCATAGGTCTCAACCGGATTTTACTGGGCCTGGGTTTAATTGTGGCCTTTAGTTTTGGCCTGGCGGCAGTCCTGATGATCATTGGTATCCTGTTGGTCCGCTCGAAATCGCTGTTGGATAGATTGAGCCATAGGGGCAGTCTGGCTCGGTGGCCGGGCCTGCTGCCCCTTGCCAGTGCGACGATTGTGACCCTGCTGGGTCTGGGAATTGTGATTAAGGGGCTGCTGCCCTACTTGGCCCGTTAATTCTGCCGGCAAAAGCTGTCCCTGGATGGGTGACTCTAGTAGACGAACGGGTGAGGGCTGCCGATCAGGTTCACAGCCAGCAGGCAGGCCAAAGCCAAAAGTGCTGCCCCTCCCTACCCCCTGGCTCTCGACCCAAACGTGTCCCCCGTGCGCCTCAACTAGGTGTTTGACAATGGTCAGCCCAATACCGCTGCCACCTCCAACCCGGCTACGAGATTTATCCACTCGGTAAAAGCGGGTGAAGAGGTGCGGGAGATGCTCTGGAGGGATGCCAACACCGGTGTCGCTGATGTTGACCAGCAGTTCTCGATTTTGGGTTTTAGCAGTGATGGTAACCGCGCCACCGTCGGGCGTGTATTGAAGTGCATTACCCATCAGGTTGAGTAAGACCTGGCTGAGACGATCCTCATCGGCCAGTACCGGCGGTACACTTGGCCTGGCTGGAAGGTTTAGGTGGAGAGCGATGCTCTTTTCCTCAAATTGGGGATGTAGCCGGTCAGCAATCTGGGTAATCAAGTTGTTCATCTGCAAAGGCTGGCGGTTCAGGTAAAACGCGCCGGCTTCGACCCGGCTTAACTCCTGCAGATCACTCACCAGCCGGTGCAAGCGGTCGGCTTCGCGATAAATCTGCTGGAAAGTACTCGGCTCAACCGGCAACAGCATGTGCCGGTGGAAGGCTGTCGGTACGACCGACTCGGCGGCCAAAGCCAGGGTGACGACACCGACGACAATGACGATGACAAAAGAGGCCATGAGCTTCCAGGAGAAGCGCGTTTGAAAGTTGCGGTGGAAAGAAGTGAGCCAGCGCATAAAATAATAGGATAGTAGCCAGTAGCCAGAAGAAGCCTCTGACTACTGGCTACTTATGACTTACTCGTGGCTCATCTCGATTAACTTGCCGTGCCAGGTGTGGGGGAAGACCTGCCCGGTGTAACCGTTCACGCTGAGCATTCCGGCAGTTTGACCATCCTGATTGACGTGGAGAGTGTAGTAACCGTAGAAGGGACTGGCTTCGGGATCCGCAGTCAACTGGGCCTCAGCGAAGTAGGTATCCAGGTAGGTTTGGGCCGCCTCGACCGCTTTCTCGGGAGTGACTGACATCTCGGCAGAGGGATCAGCCGGGGTGCCCTGACCCATCATATTCCCCATGCCGCCCATCATCATGCCCATCATGCCATAGCCGCCAAAGCCGGACATCATGCCATATTTGAGGTTCCACATCATTGTCGGCCCCATTTCGGGGAAAACGGCTTTGCTGGTGGGGTCAACTAGGACTTCCATCACGCCAATGCCGCTGTCTTTCTCCACAATCTGAGCGTAGGCATGGTTGTCGAAGATCATCACCTCCCCCAGTTCCAGGTTGGCGTCGTTCAGGCTCGTCAGGTAGGTGTTGAGGGTATCGGTCGCTTCGGCCAGGGTCAGCGGTTGGGCGGTGAAGAAGGGGCTATTGCTGTTCACCATCATACCCCCCATCATGCCACCATTCATCATGCTGTTCATCATGCCGCTCATCATATTGCCCATCATGCCGCCGGGGCCATAGGGTGTCGTCCCCGTCAAGCCCTGAGTATTGCCCATCATCCAACCAGGGCCGCCCATCATGCCACCCATCATGCCGCCGGGGCCGAAGGAGTTCGTTCCGGTCAAGCCCTGGGTGTTGCCCATCATGCCGCCAGGGCCACTCATCATGCCGCCACCCATCATCCCGCCACCCTGAGCCAAGGCCGGAACGGTAGCCAGAACGCCGACTAGAAGTAGTAAGGCCAGGCCGCTAACAAGGGCTATTGACAACCAGCGTTTTAAGTTATTCATTGTTTATCTCCTTGTAAACAAAAATTGTGGAATTTATTGTTGAGTACGACTTTATCTTATCGTTTGGCTATGAATTTTTTATGAGCGTTATATGAAGTTTTGGTAAAGAATGAATCGTCCCTTATAGATAAATCAGATAAACATCGTACCCTATTTTAGCAGGCCGGGATCCCACGCCCGGCCAAGCACCATTCCCCACCCGATGATCCGCAGCCGATGCCTCACGCCTCGCCTCCAGGTCCAGTTGCCTTCCAGCAACTGTCCAATCCACCAGCCGGTGAGCAGAATGAAAGGCACCACTTGACTGCTAGTATCAGGTAAGGGAAGTAGATGGATGATGTAGAATCAATTCAGATACATGTGGGAAAACGGATGAAACTTTACCTTACTGCTCGGAGTGTAGAACACTTGCAGGCTTAGCTCAAGCGCCGCATGGCGTGGTGAGTACAGGCAAATGGCCTATAGGCTAGTCAAAGGCACAAAGATAAAAGCCGCAGGTTTAAGGCCTGCGGTTTCCATGGGAAGTCGCTATGCTATTATTGAGGGGAAGGTCGCCTTTGCGCTATCATGGCGGGTTCACCCCGCCGGGTGTGAGTGGTTGGCCGGATCAGCCACAAGCTTCACTCCAATGGCGTGCAGCGCCACAGGCGGCCGGTTGGACTGGTGGAATTTGCTCTTCCTCGATAGGCTATCCTTTCCGCTAACCAAAAGGCCGGAGTCAGGTCGTCGGCCGGTTTGCTCCTACTGACCGGGCGCGGCTGGGATAACGGCTGAAACTCTATCTTACAACTTCGATTATAGACCATTTGGATGGCAACTGTAAGCGCCAAATGGCGTGTATCGCTCCGGGCAAAATGGCGGGTGTGCCGCAGCCTCGTAATGACTCCTACGCTTTTGCTTTGATCCCTTCCAGTTTAGTCCGCTTTAGCAGCAGGGCATTGATGGCTACGAGCAGCGACGAGCCAGACATCGAAATGGCGGCGATCTCCGGGCGCAGGACCAGCCCAAAGGCTGGATAGAACAGCCCGGCAGCGATGGGAAAAGCAATGGCGTTATAGCCTGCGGCCCACCACAAGTTCTGGTGCATCTTGCGCAGGGTGGCCCGGCTGAGGGTGATTGCGCCAATGACGTCGAACGGGTCGGATTTCATCAGCACCACGTCGGCCGTTTCCATCGCTACGTCGGTACCCGCGCCGATGGCAATGCCGATGTCGGCCTGGGCCAGGGCCGGGGCATCGTTGATGCCGTCGCCGACCATGGCCACGAGTTTCCCTTGCCCTTGAAGTTCTTTCACCTTGTCGGCCTTTTGCCCAGGCAGCACTTCGGCAAAGACGGTCTGGATGCCCAATTCAGCAGCAATGCGCTCGGCAGTAGCGCGATTGTCGCCGGTGAGCATGGCGACCTGCACGCCCATCGCGGCCAACTTCTCCACGGTGAGTTTAGCATTGGGGCGCACAGCGTCGGCGATAGCGATCAGCCCGGCAAATTTTCCATCGGCCGCGGCATAGACTACCGTGCGGCCTGCCCCTTCGAGCGAAGCAGCACGGTCGCCGTAGCCGTCGAAGGCGATATTGTTATCGCGCATCAGCTTACGATTGCCTACTAACAGAGTCTTGCCGGCCACAGCCGCTTTCATGCCATGACCGGGGATAGCTTCAAAGCCACTCGTCTCGGTCAGCGGCAAATTCTGTGACCTGGCCTTGTCCACAATAGCCTGGGCCAGGGGATGTTCGGACGACTGCTCGGCCGAGGCAACCAGACGTAACAGTTCATCCTGCGAGAGCGGGTTGCCCGCTGCTACGATCTCCACGACTTGCGGTTTGCCCTCAGTAAGGGTACCGGTCTTGTCAAAGATGATCGCCTGCAATTTTGCGGCTTGTTCAAGCGCGGTGGCGTTTTTGTACAGGATGCCATTCTGCGCGCCCAGGCCGGTGCCAACCATCACTGCTGTCGGTGTAGCCAAGCCGAGCGCATCGGGGCAGGCGATGACCACGACGGTGATCGCCAACGTTAGCGCCCAGACGAATTTGTCCATCTCCGCCGGAATAGCCGAGCCACCGAAGAAATACCAACCGAAGAACGTCGCCAGGCCAAAAATGACGGCGGCGGCTACCAGCCACTGCGCCGCCCGGTCGGCCAGGCGCTGCGAAGGCGCTTTGGAGTTCTGGGCCATCTGCACGAGTTTGACAATTTGGGCTAGGGCGGTATCGGCGCCTACCTTGGTCGCCCGAAATTTGAACGTGCCGGTCTTGTTGATGGTCGCGCCTACCACGTTTGAACCGACCGACTTCTTGACCGGCAGGCTTTCACCGGTAATCATGGACTCATCCACGCTCGACTCCCCCTCGATGACCTCCCCATCTACCGGGATTTTGTCGCCGGGGCGGATGAGGACAATATCATCGGCCACGACCTCTGAGGTTGGGATCTCGACCGTCTGCCCATTGCGGATGACGGTAGCCTGCGGCGGCGCGAGATTCATCAGGGCTTGAATGGCCTGTGATGCGCCTGAGCGGGCGCGCATTTCCATCCAGTGGCCAAATAGGACAAACGCCAGCAGCAGCGCTGCTGCCTCGTAGAATACTTCCCCCTCGAAGAAAAAGGTGGCCGCTACGCTGAAGATGTATCCGGCCAGCACCGATAGGGAGACCAGCACGGCCATATTCAAGATGCCGTTTTTCAAGCCGCGCCACGCGCCGACATAGAAGACCCAACCGCCGTAGAGAACGGCAGGCGTGGTGAGCAGGAACGACAGCACCTCGTTAGACAGTCCAAAAGGCAGGGGCAGTTGAATGCCAAAGTAGTCCGTGAATAGGGGCGAGTACAGGAAAACCGGGATGGCCAGGATGAACGACACCAGGAAGCGGTTCCGCATATCGCGCACCATGTCTTCCATACTCATCCCGCCGCCGTGACCCATTTCGTGGGCCATCGCTGCCATTTCGCCGGCCTCGGCGTCTGCGGGCATGGCGTGCCCGACGTGTTCGGCGTGGGCCGCATGGGCCATTGCCGCCGGTGGGTCTCCCGGCTTACTGACGTGTTTCGGCTGGCACTCGCCCGAACAACCGTAGCCACACTCGGCGACATGATGCTTAATTTCAGCCAGCGTGACCGCTTCGTCGTGATAGACAGTGGCCGTGCCGGTCATGAAGTTTGTCTCGACTTTGTGAATACCGGGATGTTGGCACAACTGCTTCTCGACCCCGGCCGGCGAGAGCACCGACTCGATCCCTTCCAAATTAATGGCCGTCGTTTTCATCGATCATTGCTCCTTCCCGAAAAATGTTTCTCAAAGATCCACTCCCTACTTGAATTGCCAGGAGAACTGTTATTTATCTTACACTCGGTAAGATAAAGGTACAAATTATCTTTTCATCTCGATTGTCCCCCGCAAAAGGTACGAAATACAGTTCAAATGACTATGCGCCTGTTTGTTCACTTGTCGGTGCGGGCGGCTGCAGGTGGGGGAAGAAAGCCGAGGTATTGGCGGCGTAGCTCGCGTAAGCGTTGCCAAACTCAACCAGGGCCTCGCGCTCCTCGCGCCGAGCCAGCCGAATGTACATCATGACCAGGATGGGAAACATAATCAACGTGAGCAGGGTCGGCCATTGGAGCAGGAAGCCCAGCATGATCAGGATAAAGCCCACGTACTGTGGGTGGCGTAAGTGGACGTACAAGCCGATCGTCGCCAATTGGTGCTCGCGCTGCGCTTTGTAGAGCACACTCCAAGCCGCGTTCAGGATGATAAACAATTTGACTTGAAGCGACTTGCCTAATATACTATTATCGAAAACCGATAACGATATTTGATAATATTTCTACTGTAGAAAGGTAATATCTCTATGGAATATCTACTCATCAGTTTCCTGGCCCTGGTGGTATCGGCGCTGACACTCTTCTCCGGATTTGGCTTGGGAACCGTGCTGATGCCCGTGTTTGCCCTCTTTTTTCCGGTGCCCGTAGCCGTGGCCGCTACCGCCGTCGTTCACCTGGCCAATAACCTGTTCAAAGTCGCCCTCCTGGGCCGGTGGGCCAATTGGTCCATCGTCACTCGGTTTGCCCTGCCCGCTGCTGTAATGGCTATGGTTGGAGCGGCTCTGCTCACTCTGTTTGACCGCCTGCCTCCTCTGGTCAGCTATCAGATAGGGGATCACTCCTATCAGGTAACCGCGGTCAAGCTGGTAATAGCGCTGGTTATCATCGTTTTTGCCCTGTTTGACCTCTTACCCCACTTTCAGAACATGACTTTCGGTCCCCGATACCTATCTCTGGGCGGAATGCTCTCGGGTTTCTTTGGCGGGCTATCCGGAAATCAGGGCGCGCTGCGGTCGGCTTTCTTAATCAAAGCCGGTCTGGATAAGGAAGCTTTTGTAGGCACAGGGGTGGTGGCAACCGTGCTGGTGGACGTGGCCCGCTTGTTGGTCTACGGGCTGGCTTTCTATACAACCAGTTTTGCTCAACTGGGGAGTGGGGTGCTGGGCCTGATTTTGGCGGCGACGCTGGCTGCTTTTGTGGGTGCTGTTTTAGGTCGGCTCTGGCTGAAAAAGGTCACCTTACACACCGTTCAACTCATTGTTGGAGTCGGCCTCATTCTCCTGGGCCTCGGCCTGGGAACCGGCTTGTTATAAGGAAATACGATAATGACCCTATTGAAGAAACAGGCTGTTTGCTACACCTGCACGCTCAGGCTGATCAACCTGGCTTATCGACGTGCGCCGCTCTTCCGGCTGGTCCGTGAGCCGCTCAGGTGGGGGATGCGCGGTCTGGCCTGGATTTACCGGATCGATCCGGCGGAATACGAAGTTCGTACACCAGCCTGTTATGGCTGCATCCGCTTTTATAAAACGGCGTTGAAGGACCAATCAGCCTTGTTCCGCCTGCTAAACCGTGTGATTAACCCGCTCTTTGATACGCTCCTCGAACAATTAGTGACCGGAGATGAGATCCAGCAGGCTAAAACTTACGCCCAGGCCGCCACAAGTGGAAATTTGACGGATCCAGATGACAAAGCTATTATCTCATACCGATAACGGGTTTCGTCAATATGATACGTGATTTTTTTCTTGGTTTCATCAAAATCCACATTCTTCATCACGCGGAGCAGGAACCGGTGTTCGGCCTGGCGCTGATCCAGGAGTTGGCCCGACACGGCTACACCCTCAGCCCCGGAACCCTGTATCCTGTCCTACACAGCCTCGAGAAGGACGGCTATCTGGTGTCTGAAGAGCGCGTGGTGCAGGGCAAAGTGCGGAAATACTACTCTATTACTGAGGCGGGACGTCAGGCCCTGGTTGAAGCTCGCCAAAAAATCAAAGAGTTGGTGGATGAAGTGTTGGAAGGACAGGGACCAGCCACGCTGGCTAACTTATCGGATCCGGCCGAGGAAGATGCTGGCGGATGAATAAGAACCGGATATGAACGAGACGTAGAGTTGCACCGGGATTCGGCTCAGGGACTGGAAGGGGAAGTTCCTGCCTAAAAAAGCAGGGAACCAGGGCCGATGGGTCGCTGAATTGAAACACCTTTAACGATGCTGCATTTCCATTATTAAGATCTACTTTCGGTTAAGATATGTAATGGATACAAAAACCCAATCCTCTCTGGGAGAGGTTATTCGCCTTTTTCTCCGTTTAGGCTTTACCGCCTTTGGTGGCCCAGCCGCCCACATTGCCATGATGCACGACGAGGTTGTAGTACGCCGGCGTTGGCTGGAGGAACAACACTTTTTGGACCTGGTCGGGGCGACGAACTTGATCCCCGGCCCCAACTCGACCGAGATGGCTATTCACATTGGCTATGACCGGGCTGGCTGGCGAGGGCTGGTGGCTGCCGGGGTCTGCTTCATTCTGCCGGCTACCCTCATTGTGGGTATCCTGGCCTGGGCTTATGTGACCTATGGCCGGACGCCCCAGGGCGAAGCGCTACTGTATGGAATCAAGCCGGTCATCATTGCTATTGTGTTGCAAGCCCTGTTCCGCCTGGGACGCACGGCAGTTAAAGGGCCTCTTTTGGCCGTGATCGGGGGGGCGGCGCTGCTGCTGTATCTCTTTGGCGTCAACGAACTCCTCCTGCTCTTTAGCGGAGGACTGGCGCTCGTTGCTATCCAGGTCATCCGGCAAGCGCCAAAGTGGAGCGGGGTCTTCCTGCCCTTGCTTGGGGTCAGCGAGCTGGTCAGACTGGTTGAGCCAGCACCGGTTCGGCTGGACCAACTCTTTTTCATTTTCCTGAAGGTTGGGGCAGTTCTGTACGGCAGCGGCTATGTGTTGCTGGCCTTCTTGCGCAATGACTTTGTACTGCGCTTGGGCTGGCTGACCGACCAACAGTTACTGGACGCCGTAGCGATTGGTCAATTTACGCCTGGACCGGTCTTCACCACGGCCACCTTTATCGGTTACATCCTGGCCGGTGTTCCCGGTGCTATTCTGGCCACCGTCGGAATATTTCTACCCTCTTTTTGTTTTGTGGCGCTGCTCAATCGAATTGTGCCGTATCTGCGCCGCTCAGTCTGGACGGCTGTCCTGCTGGATGGAATTAACGTCGCCGCCCTGGGCTTGATGGCCGGAGTGACCTGGCAGCTTGGGCAAGAAGCGATTGTGGATGGAGTGACATTGCTATTGGCGGTCGGGGCAATCATCGTGCTGTTCCGGTTCAAACTCAACTCGGCCTGGCTGGTGCTGGTGGGGGGGATCGTCGGATTAATTCGACTTTATGCGGGGTAGTTCAGCTTCCACGCTTGAGAGACAAAGCGGCAGCAAGCTAAACGGATGTCGGTCAAGCGTAACGCCCATCCTATTCCGTGTTATGAAAAGGAGGAATCAATAATGTCTACCGTAAGTGTGCGTTATATCGTTCATGATGTCGAGGCGGCCCTTGCCTTTTATACGCAGCATCTGGGTTTCAGCGTCGAACTTCATCCCGCCCCTGGCTTCGCCACCCTGGCGCGAGGCAACCTGCAGCTGTTGCTGAACAGCCCAACTGGCCCTGGAGGAGCGGCTCAACCCATGCCCGATGGACGCAAGCCCGAGCCGGGCGGCTGGAACCGCATCCAACTCCAGGTCTCAGATCTCGCCCAGGAAGTCGAGACCCTGCGCCAGGCAGGGGTTCACTTCCGCAACGACATTGTCACCGGCCGGGGCGGCAAGCAGATCCTGCTCGACGATCCGTCAGGCAATCCCATCGAACTGTTCGAGCCGCCCGCCGCGGCGCAGTCTTAGCTGCTTCTCATTTAAAGTCATCTGTTAAATGTCAGCAGAACCTGGCCGAATCTTCGGGCCAATGCTCGCAATCTTATATTTAGCCGCTTGCCAGGCGATACCCGTGTCTCAATGGCGCTGGGAGCGGGTCGAAGCAGGTTTACCCCATCAGGCCATCGTGAGCTCAGTTGCGGCTAATCCGTTAGACCCTGACCATCTGTGGGCCGGTTACTATGCAGCGGGCGGTTTGGCGACCAGCCGGGATGGCGGGCAAACCTGGACGTCCACCATCGAGAGTCTGGGGGAAAACCCGGTGTTTAGGGTGCTAACCGTACCACGCGGCGACAAGGTAGAGGTCTGGGCTGCCACCCGCCAGGGCTTACACCATAGCCTCGATAGTGGGGCCAGTTGGCAGTTGGATACAAAGGGCCTCCCTCGTCAAACGGTCTTCGCCCTGGCGGCCGATGCTACGGAGCGCCTTTATGCCGGTCTGGATGACGGCGGGATTTATACGCGGTCTCCCGCTGAACAGGAGTGGCAGTTCCTGCCGACCGAGGAACCACTGGCGTCAGCCGCCGTGCTCTCGTTGGCCGTCTCGCCGGATGGGCAACACCTCTACGCCGGAACCTCGGGGCATGGCGTGTTTGCCAGCCGCGATGGTGGAAAGACATGGTCGGCGGAATTTTCTGGGGCTTATGCGCCCAACCTGGCGTTAAACCCCGCCAATCCGAAGCAGGCTGTGGCGAGTTTAGGCAGGGAGTTGGCGCGGACCCGGGATGGCGGCCAATCCTGGCAGATTCTGCCGGTGGCCTGGGCCCAGGATGAGGTAGACTCGCTATTGTGGCTGCCGGATGGGACGTTGGGCGCAGGCGCCGGACAGGGCGGCTTCTATCATAGCTTGGATGGCGGCGATACCTGGGTCGAGGGGCGGACCAGTTTGGTCGGTCGAGGTGGGGTCCTGGACCTGGCAAGGGTGGGGGACGGGCACCTGTTGGCCGGGACATGGGGCGGCGTTTACGGCAGCCGCGATGGGGGTGAGACCTGGCAAGACCTGGCTCCGGCTTTGGGTCCTCCGCTGGCGCGGACACTGCTCAACCAGGCCGGCGAACTATTGTTGGGTACGCAGGCGGGCTTGTTCAGCTGGCAGCCAGCGACACAGGCCTGGCTGGACATGCTGGCTGATTTTCCGTCGGTGGGCGTCCAGGCGCTGGCCCTCGACCCGGCCAACCCGCAGGTTCTCTATGCCGGCACATTGGCGGATGGCCTCTACCGCAGCGCTGATGCCGGTCAGAGCTGGCAGCATCTGCCGGCCGTGGGGGTGGGGATTCCGGCCCTGGCCATTGATCCGGCCGACAGCCGGCATTTGTACCTCCTGGCCGCCTGGGAACGGGTTTATGAAAGTCGCGATGGCGGCCAAACCTGGCAAGCCAATTGGAACGGCCTCGGCGAGACACTGGAAACGGCCAGTATTGCCGTTGATGCAACGACGAGCGGCGGCTCAACCGGTCTATGTGGGCTCAGAGACCAGCCTCTATCGCAGCCAGCGGGGCCGGGATTGGGAACGGATGGCGCCCCTCCTGGCCGACCAGTCGGTGCTGGCGCTGCTGGTTCAGCAGCAGCCGTCTTCGACCGGGGGCAATTCGATGCTCTACATCGGGGCGACGCGGGGACTCTATCGCAGCAGCGATGGCGGCGCCAGCCTCCAATCTTGCATACGTGAGGCGCAGGGCTGGGGATGCGGCCTGGAGCAGACCTCGGTTACTGCCTTGTTAGCCACCCCCGATCAACCTCAGCGCCTCTATGCCGGCACCGCCTACCATGGAGTGTACCAATCGCTCGATGGAGGTTATACCTGGCAACCTATTGGCCCGGCAGGATTGAGTGGCGAGCTCATCGCGTCGCTGGCCTGAGGGCCGGAGGGTGAATTATTTGTCGCGGCGGAGAGTGGGGTCTGGCGAGGCGTAGCGGAATGAGCGAAGGGGCACGGGTGCAGAGGTGCGGGGGTGCAGGGGGGACAGGAGGCGCACTGCAAGCCCTCGATAGATCACATCTCGCGTTTCACCTGTCAATCCTCATTACCCTTTTAGCCCTGATGGCCTGCCAGCCTAACAGTCCTGCTTCCCCCCGGCTGGCCGCTCACACCATTCGCCCTGACGATCCATCCCTGGCTGTGGCTCAAGCCGCCGGATTCGATACGTGGGTCCAACTCTTTCCCTGGCGTGAAGTCGAGCCGACGCGGGATCAATTTCATTGGGCAGTGACCGATCAGTTCATTGCCGGGGCTGAGTATTACGGCCTGGATGTGGTCGTCCGGCTCGACCAGCATGCGGCCTGGGCCAGCCAGGTTGACCTGGCGCTCAACGCGCCGCCGGACGACCTACAGGATTACTACAACTTTGTCTATCGGGTGGCCGAGCGGTATCGGGGGCGGGTCAAGGCTTATATCATCTGGAATGAGCCGAACCTGGCCGTTGAGTGGGGCGGACAGCAACCCAACCCAACAGCTTTTACGGAGTTGCTGAAGGAGGGGTATCAGGCCGTCAAAGCGGCTGATCCCGAGGCCCTGGTCGTTTTGGGAGGTCTGGCCCCGACCAACAGCAACGACGCGACGGCGATGGATGACCGGCTCTTTTTGGCCGTACTGTATCAGGCCGGGGCCGGAGCGTATTTTGATGTACTGGGAGTCCATGCTTACAGTTTCGGTCAGGCGCCACATGCCCCCGCAAGCGACAGCGAACATCCCGCGTTTCGTCGCCTGGTCGAATTGCGTGAGATCATGGTCGTGCATGGCGATGCCGACAAGCCGTTCTGGATCACCGAGCTGGGCTGGACCGTCGAGCCGCCGGCCAATCAGGCGGATATTGGGGTGAGCTTGGCGCAGCAGGCCGACTACCTGGTGGCAGTCCTGGACATAATTCGGCGTGAGTGGCCCTGGGTGAAATTGGTCACAGTCTGGAATCTGTCCCGGCCCCAACCCGGCGATCCTTTTGGCGGCTACAACCTGCTCGACGCCTCCGGCGATCCGCGCCCCGCTTACGACGCCTGGCAGCAAGCTGGCGGCAGCCGTGTCAAGCGAGGTCTGCCCACTCCGGTTCAGATCACTCCACCCCATCGGGTGTCGATTCTGGCCCCCGATGCGCCCATTCACCTGGGCGACTCGGTTCTGCCGCCGCCCTGGTGGCCGCTTTATGGCGGGCGTAATCCCAGCCTGACCTGGACCGGCGGCTTCTACCTCAGCGACCCTGGTTCGACCGATTGGACCCTCTCATTCGAACTGAGGCATCAAAACGAAGTGGGCAACACTATTCTAATCAACGACGTCCCTCTCCCCGCCAGCCTCCCTCAACAAGATTTCACCCGGCGCTGGCTGACGGTGCAATTCTCCGTACCAGCCTCACGCCTGCGGCCCGGTTATAACGACATAACCTTTACCAGTGCTCGTCTGTTGCCCGACGCGCAGCATGATGGCTTTGTCCGGGATGATTTTGAAGTGCGGAACATCCGCCTGGTGCGGGCAGAAGCTCAATCAGACTAAAAGTTTGCGCAACTAATTGAAGTCATCCGTCCAGCTTCTTAAGAACAGCGGCTCAAGTAAGTATTGAAACGTGGCAGCAGTGGCTGTGGCGTTTAGTCTTATTAAAATGGAGCCACAATATAATAGGTCTAGACTTTAACTCAGTTATATGATATGGTGCGATTGTCTTATAGTTCAGCTTGCCCTGAGCAGGAAGGTCTTTGCGAGTGATGGTGCTGCCTCAGGGGAAGGGCCGAATTGCGTTGCATCTGTGCTTATTTGGCTCGGGTATCGGACAAGTCAATTTCCTGGAGAAAGGAGCCGTTTATAGAGTAGAGTAAGAGGCAAATCATGTTTTATCCTTTACTGGCCACATGTTATTAAATTGGATAAAACCTTTACTAATCCTTTTACGGAGAGAGGACCCATCATGAAAAAAATCACCCTTATCCTCAGTCTGCTGGCAGCAGGTTTAGTGCTGGCAACCCTGCTGGTAGTGCAAGCTGGTCCGGCGCTTGCGCCTATTGAGGCAGCGGCGCAAACCAATGTGGGGGCTGAGTATGTCGGCAGCGCCACATGCGGGGAATGCCACACCGAAGTCTACTCCACCTTTCTCAGGTCAGGCCACCCGTGGAAGCTGAATCCAGTGGTAGATGGCCAACCCCCCGACTATCCTTTCACTGAGATACCCAATCCACCCGAAGGTTATACCTGGGATGACATTTCTTATGTCATCGGCGGCTACAACTGGAAGGCCCGCTTTATGGACCAGCAGGGTTACATCATCACCGATAAACCCGGGGCAACCATCAGCGACACCGAATATCTGAACCAGTACAACTTCGCCAATGAAGTTGTAGGCAAAGACGCAGGTTGGGTTAAGTACAAATCCGGGACTCCACAGTTAAAGTATGACTGCGGCACCTGCCATACCACCGGTTATCAGCCCCAAGGGAATCAGGATGACCGGCCCGGAATTGTCGGTATCTGGGCTGAGCCAGGCATTCAATGTGAAGCTTGCCATGGCCCCGGCAGTCTGCACGCTGAAAATCCGAGGGGTGTTGCCGTCAAAGTTAACCGTGATGCCGAGGAGTGCGGCCAATGCCACCGCCGCGACGCCGTCGAGCAGGTCAACGCCAAAGATGGTTTTATCGAACACCACGAGCAGTATGAGGAGTTGTTCCAGGGTAAGCATGCCGTCATTGACTGTGTGCAATGCCACAACCCCCACAGCGGGGTGGTACAACTGCGCCAGGCCGACTTACAGACGACCCGGACTCAATGTGAAAACTGCCACTTTAAGCAGGCCAAGACCCAGAATGTGGACAGCCACGTAGAGTTTGAGGTCGCCTGTGTTGATTGTCACATGCCGCGGATTGTCAAGACGGCCTGGGGTGACGCCGAAAAGCACACCGGCGACATTCGGACGCATTTGATGGCAATTGACCCCGACCAAATCGGTCAGTTCACCGAGGATGGCAAGAATGCTCTATCTCAAATTGGGCTGGACTTTGCCTGCCGCAGTTGCCACAACGCGGACGGCATTGCCCCTGAACTATCGGACGGAATGTTGAGCGGTGTTGCCGAAGGGTATCATACTCCAGAAGAATAGCTTCCACCAAACCAGGGCGAAGTGATGTAAGGGTGGTATGGGCCAGGAGAGTTTCCCGGCCCATACTTTTTTATTTTGAGAGCATAGGGTATTTCAAGATAGAGATGCTCGATCAATTGGTAATCGATTTTCCTTGGCATACCAAGCAGTATGTCTCAATTTCTCCTATCACACTATTTTTGCTCACTTTTCAAGGACTTATTTAACTCATCGGGCGATAAAAATCAAACGACAAAGATACTCCTTCTTGGGATTAAAAATCGCCCAGGCCAGTGTAGGGATTCTATTTAAGGAATTGTACACTTAAAACCTTGTTTTTGCGCAAACAGAGCAGGTTTCTATTTTTTAGTGCAAACAGAGCCA
>JAHDWA010000068.1 GCA_023382535.1 Anaerolineae bacterium
GACCCTTAAATTCCAGTCCTTTAAGAATGTAACTTTTCATCCTTAATGAGTATAATCATCCGCGACGTCCTTATAGAGACGGTCGAGCGTACTTTCGGTTTCGCTGAGAAAGTCTAACCCGATCCGGCTCCCTCGAAAATTGCCGGCTTTATCGCAACGGCCGGCCGTACAGCACGGCTTCAACCGTCCGAGTGGAGGGCTGAAGGTATTGAGTCAATTTCACCGGTCAGCGTGCAAGGAGAATAAGGGATGAAATGTGCTTTGTCTGCGATTGAGTTACCGAACGTTCTTTTATCTTGAAAGTGAGAAAGGAGAAACAGTAATGGCAGATCGGGATCGTAACAGACAATATAACCGTGGCAGATACTACGGCGACTCCTCTACATCAGATTACGAGCGGGATGATGATTACAACTTTAAACGTGGCCCTGCTCAAACCCTTTTTGCTAAAGGAGGTGAAGCGATTAATTAACACTCAGACCGATTAAATCCATTTTTCAAAAATTACTGCTGTTTTGCTACGTTTAATAGGCAAAAGAGCAGAAGAGGAGTAAACAATGCTAATTCATAAGACAAAGAAAGGGCAACCATTACCGACAAAATTACTTGCAGTTCTAGGTTTACTGCTGGTAGCGGTCCTCTTAATCAGCGCTTGTGGTGCTGCCTCGGAACAGGCAACGGCGACACCTGTCGTCCCTACGGCTACCCCGGTAGCGGTTGTGCCGACAACTGAGGTAACGGAAGAAGCAGTGGTTATGCCCACCACTGAAGTAACGGAAGAAGAAGCAGCGGCAGCCGCGACGCCGGGCGAAGCCATGGCGGCCACGGCAACCGACCAGGCCGCGCTGCGAGTTTCAGAAGTGAGGGGGTACCAGGTCCAGAACTTTCAAGGGGAGGACCTGGGCGAGGTTGAGGATATAGTTATCGGCCTCAACACGCATCCCGATTACGCCGTTTTATCCTTCGGCGGCTTCCTGGACATCGGCGATAGGTTGTTTGCCATTCCCTTGAATGCCATGCAGGTCAACACCGAAGACGATACCTTCTTTTTCGATATATCAGAAGAGAGGCTTGAAAATGCCCCGGGGTTCACGGACGATGCCTGGCCCAATATCAGCGATCCAGCCTGGGATGATGATATCCTGGAGTTCTGGGGAACCACCCAAGAGGCAACCTTACCAACCGAGGCGGGGAGTGCGGCTGGTATGCCAGCGAACGGCCCAGCGGCCATCCGGGCCTCGGAGATCATGGGCGATAATATCAGGAATCAGGCCGGCGAAGAGGTGGGTGAGGTCGAAGACCTGATCGTCAACCTCGAACCCGAGGCCGATGTTGATCGGGGCGCCGATTACGCCATTTTGTCCTTTGGCGGCTTCGCCGATATCGGCGACCGGTTATTCATTGTCCCGCTGCGGCATCTGGACCTCAGCGCCCCGCAGGAAGATACTATTACCTTCAATGTAGACGAAGCGACGCTCCAAAATGCTCCCAGCTTCACCGACGACGTCTGGCCCGATTTAACGGACCCCACCTGGGACGATGATGCCTTTACCTTCTGGGATACCAATGCCGTCACTGCTGCCTCGGGCGCAGCCCCGGCGGATACGACTGACGAAACAACCGCTACCACGCCAGATGCAGCCGTGGTGACGATTGCCGTGGTGGCCGACCCTGAACCGGCCATCCGCGCCAGCGAATTGGTTGATTACCAGGTCGTCAACCCGCAAGGGGAAGATTTGGGCGAGATCGAGGATTTCATCATCGGTCTTAACAGCGGGCGAGTGCGCTACGCCGTTTTATCCTTTGGCGGTTTTCTGGACATTGGCGATGAGCTGTTCCCCGTCCCCTTAAATGCGATGACCTTTAACCAGGCCGAGAATGCCTTTGTTTTAGATGTACAGCCAGAGACGCTTGAAAATGCCTCCGGCTTCGGCAGCGATGTCTGGCCTGAGCTGGGCGACCCGGCCTGGGATGCCAACTATGGCACCTTCTGGGAGAATGAATTGGGCCTGGCTGAAGGTTCCTTTATTGGCGCCGGGGCCAGGGATGAGTCTTTTGCTAACGAGCCTGGCATGCGCGCCACCGAGCTGTTTAACTACCCGGTCAGGAACTCGCAAGGGGAAGACCTGGGCGAGATCGAGGATGTGTTGATCGGTCTTGACAGCGGGCGGGCCGGCTTTGCTGTGCTGTCCTTTGGCGGCTTCCTGGATATTGGCGATAAACTGTTTGCCATTCCTATGAATGCCCTCTCGTTTGATCGCCAAAACGAGGTCGCCTTGTTGAATGTTGATCAGGAGACCCTGGAAAATGCCCCCAGCTTTGATCAAAATACCTGGCCCGACCTGAACGACCCGGCCTGGGGTACTACGTCCCGCGACTTCTGGGGAAATAACGCTGCCGCGCCGGGTGCGGCAGCCGGAACCGATACAAGCGAAGCCGCTCCAGGCGGGGCCGGCACAACCGAGACGGGCGCAGCCGGAACAACGCCGACCATAACCGATACGACAGTTATGACCAGCGCTAACGTGGCCGAACCCGCTATGCGGATATCAGACCTCCTGGGCTATGATATTCGGAATGAGCAGGGGGACGAGCTAGGCCAAATTGAGGACCTTATCCTGGGCGCTGACAGCCAGCGGGTCCGCTATGCCATCGCCTCGTTTGGCGGCTTGGGGAACATCGGCAGTGATCTGTTTGCCCTGCCGCTCAACGCCCTGACTCTTGATGTCCAGAATGAAACCCTCGTCGCCAACGTGGATGAAACCCGGCTCCAAAACGTCCCCAGCTTCAGAACCGACGCCTGGCCCGACCTGGCCGACCCTGGCTGGGACAATGAGTTCCTCGGCTTCTGGAACAGCCCCGACCTGCAGGACGAAGCCGGCCTGAGAGCGACGGAGTTCATGGATTACACCTTGATTAATAGTCAGGGCGAGAATCTGGGCGAAGTTGAGGATCTGATGGTGGGTCTTCAGAGCGGCCGGCTTACCTACGCCATCCTTTCCTTAGGCGGCTTTCTCGACCTGGGGGAAAATGTGGTCGCCATCCCCTTAAATGTGCTCAACTTCAACAATATTGATCGAATTGACCAAACCCTCACCTTTGACATAGATGAAGAAATGATCCAGAACGCCCCCAGCTTTAATCCGAACGCCTGGCCCGATGCCTCTGACCCGCGTTGGGATGACGATATCACGAATTACTGGGAAGCCAATGCTGTCGCCACCGGACCAAAGGCTCTCCGGGCCTCAGACCTGATTGGCTATAACGTGATCAATGCTCAGGGTGAAGATCTGGGAGATGTTGAAGACTTGATGATCGGCCTGAACAGCGGCCGGGTCAAGTATGCGGTGCTCTCCTTTGGCGGTTTTCTGGGCCTGGGCGACAAGTTGTTCGCCGTTCCACTGAGTTCGATGCAGTTCAGCTTTGACGAAGAAGCCCTGATCTTCGACGTGCCCCAGGAGATGCTCGAAAACGCGCCCGGTTTCGATAACAACGCCTGGCCCGATATGGCCAATCCGCAGTGGGACCTGGACATTGGTAACTACTGGCAAAGTCCCGATATGGCCAGCGAAGCCGGCATCAGAGCTTCCGAGCTGCTGGATTACAACATCCAGAACTTCCAACAAGAGGATTTAGGCGAGATCGAGGATCTGCTGGTCAGCCTGAACAACGGGCAGATCAGTTATGCAATCCTTTCTTTTGGCGGCTTCCTGGAGCTTGGCGACACGCTCTTCGCCGTCCCCTGGCAAGCCATGGATTTCAGCAACGTGGACCGGGATAACGGAGTGCTGACCTTTGAGGTGGACGAACAAATGCTTCAAGGCGCTCCCGGTTTTACCGCAGAAACCTGGCCCGACACCGCTACGCCGGGTTGGGACGATGATTTCTTTAACTTCTGGAACCGGCCGCGAGCCGAATAACCGGATACACTCAAAGAAGAGAGAGGGACAGTATTGTCCCTCTCTCCATATTGTTAAGTCAAATATCTTTCACCAGGAGGTCAAGATGGCGGTTTGGCATGATGAACGAGGCCGCAGGAAATGGCGCTACAACGAGTTAGAAGCGGGGTACGGCCAGGACCGTGAGCGCGGCTTTGGGAACGATTTTGGCCGCAGCCACTTTGACCGGCCCTCCTATCAGGGCCGTCCATACGGCAAAGTGTCATGGCAGGGCGAGACCTATCCGCGCGGAAGTTACTACGGGCCGGGGCAGGCCTGGCAAGCGCCGGGGCCTTATACCGGCCGCGGCCCGCGCGGCTACCAACGCTTCGATAACGACATCTGTGAAGAAGTCTGCCAGCACCTGACCCAACATGGCTGGCTTGATGCCAGTGACATCGAAGTGAGCGTCAACAACGGTGAAGTGACGCTGAGTGGAACGGTGGCTAGCCGCAGGGATAAGCGTTTGGCGGAGGATATGGCCGACTCGGTTAGAGGCGTGACTGATGTCCACAACCGCTTACGAATACGTGAAACAGAGAGCAGTTCCGGCAGGTAACATTTATAGCAGCCCCATAGGCCTTTCAGAGATCCGGGTTGGATGATAACTTGAAGGTTTAGTAATAAGGAAAGAGTAATGATACAGGATAAAATCAGTCGCAGAAAATTTTTGCAGAGCATGGCCGCGCTGGGCGGTTCTACGGCGGCCTGGGCGGTCCTGGACTCCTGGGGTTTGGCCAGGCCGGCCCGGCAAGAGCGGCCGCCCCTGGATGGTCAGGTGAATGGCGTTCGTCTCCTGGTCCTGGGGGCCGGGGTGGGCGGCATGGCCGTCGCCTATGAACTGGGCAAACTGGGCTACGACATCCAAATCCTGGAGGCGCGCAACCGTCCGGGCGGGCATAATTGGACCGTGCGGCGGGGCGCCGAGCTAACCGAGTTTGGCGGCGAGCAACAGGTGTGTGAGTTTGACGAGGGTCTTTATTTCAATCCCGGCCCCTGGCGTATTCCGCATCACCACGACGCCGTACTGCACTACTGCAAAGAGCTGAACGTGCCGATGGAAGTGTTTATGAACTACCAGGAGGCGAACTATGTCTTCGTTGAGGGTGATTTTGGCCCGCTGTCAGGCCAACCTGTTCGCTATCGGGAGCTTGACGTCAATATGCGGGGCTACACCGCCGAACTGCTGGCCAAGTTTGCCCAGGAGCAGCAGCTCGACGAAAACCTGACCGGCGAAAACATCGAGCAGTTGCTGGCTTATCTAAAAAATGAAGGCCTGCTCAACGACGACTACCGCTTTACCAGCTCCTATCGAGCCGGGTATGTGACACCGCCGGGGGCGGGCATGCAGCCTGGCGAGCCGAAGGAAGCCATTGCCTTTACCGATCTTCTACCCTACGCTGCTGAAATTCATCAAGCGCAGGGATATTATCTCGCTTCGGCTGCCTCGTACAGCCAGCAGATGACCATGCTCCAGCCGGTCGGGGGCATGGATCAGATTGCTTATGCCTTTGCCAATGCTATCGGCGAGGATAAGTTTATCTACCAGGCCGAGGTCCAGGAGATTCGCCAGGATGAAAATGGGGTGCGGGTGGTTTATCAGGATTTGCCGTCAGGCGAAACCCGCGAAGTTACGGGTGACTACTGCATGTGCAATATTCCGCTATCCATCCTGCCCAAAATTCAGGCTGACTTCTCACCGGAGATGGCCGAGGCGATTCGGGGGGTTCCTTACGAGCCGGCCGGTAAGATCGGCCTCCAATTTAACCGGCGTTTCTGGGAAGAAGACGACCGGATTTTTGGCGGTGTGACCCGCACTAACGTACCCACCATTGGCGGTATCGCTTATCCTTCCTACGGTTACCTGAGCCAAAAGGGCATTCTTCAAGGCTATTACAACTTCGGAGCGGAGGCCGTCCAGGTGAGCAACATGTCAATGCAGGAGCGTATTGAGCACGCCCTGACGTACGGCAGCAAGATTCACCCTCCATACCGGGATCACTTTGAAACCGGTTTTTCGGTCGCCTGGCATCGCGTTCCTTATAGCCTGGGTGGCTGGATCGCCTATACCGCTCGTACCCGCGAGCAGTATTATCCCCGGCTGCTTGAACCTGATGGCCGGGTTTACCTGGTGGGCGAGCATCTCAGCTACCTGGGCGGTTGGCAGGAAGGCGCTGTTCGGGCGGCCTGGCTCCAGATGGAAAAACTCCACCAACAGGCGATGCAGCAAGCACAAGGAGGCTAGAAATCGTGAGACTTAACCGAATTCGAGAAACTGTAATTTTAGGGGCAGGGCTGGCCCTGATCCTGGCTGCCTGTAACGAGGCCGGCGGGGGTACGCCCACCCCGGTGGTGATCTCCGGCTCACCCCCGGCCATTGAAACAACTATTGAACCAACCGAAATCCTGGTTGTCGTCGTGACGCCGACGCCGGGAGCCGAGGCGACCGAATCGGCGGAGGCCGAGACGACACAGGAAGCGGATAGTACCCCAACCGAGGAGGCCGCCACGGAAAGCGGTCAAGCTCAGGCTGAAGCGGAGGCCGCCGCGGAAACCGGTCAAACCCAGGCTGAAACAACCGCCGAAGCGACCGAAGAAGCCGGCACAGCCGAGGCCACCCAGGAGACAGACCAGCCCTCCGAAACCGAAACGCCCCGGGCCGAGGGTACAGCCGAAGCGACCGGAGAGGCGACTGAGGAAACCGGTATGACGAAGGCTGACGCACCCGAAGCCGAAGCGACCGAGGAAGCCGGCACGGCAGAGGCCACCGAGCAGACAGACCAGCCCTCCGAAACGGAAACACCCCTGGCTGAGGGAACTGCCGAAGCGACCGAGGCGGCTGGCACGTTAGAAGCCGAAGCAACTCAGGAAACCGGCACCGCCGAGGCAGAGGCCACCGAGGAGACGGACAAGCCCTCCGAAACCGAAACGCCCCAGGCTGAGGGAACCGCCGCAGCGGCAGGAACGGCAGAAGCGGAGGCGCCCCCCAGTCAACTGAGCGATGAGCAACTGGCTGAGATGGGGGAAGGACTTTTCGCGCTGAACTGCGCTGCCTGCCATCAAGCAAATGGCCAGGGAATTGAAGGCGTCTACCCTCCGCTCGCCGGCAATGAGTTTGTTTTGACCGATGATCCCAGCCCGGCCATCCAGGTTGTCTTAACCGGGCGAGCGGGTATGCCCCATTTTCAAGATTATCTCTCGACGGAAGAGATCGCCGCGATTCTTTCCTACGTTCGCAATGCCTGGGGAAATAACGCTTCACCTGTAAATGTCGAGCAGATACAGCAAGTTCAGGAAGACCTCTATTCTGAGGTAGAAGCGGTTGAACGTTAAGTAAACCATAGGGCTTTGTCCCAATGTATCGTTGAAAGGAGATAGTTCATGCGTAGTAGATTTGGTGTTGGAACCTTCATGATTTTTCTGGCCATAGCCTCATTTGTTGCCGGTCTAATCACGGCCAGCAACTTAGAACCTGGCGTGGCAGCGGCCCAGGAGGGTACGGTCACGCCCGGCGCAGCTCAAGGCGCCGCAGCTCCGGCCGGACAGTCGGCGCAAGGACCTGTCGCCGTGCCCGGCGATAGCTTTCCGAGGGACGTTTCGATCCAACTGGTCAAGGTGGCCGACGGTCTCGTTGACCCGGTCAACGTCGTCAGCGCTCGTGATGGGAGCGGCCGCCTGTTTGTGGTCGAACGCAACGGCGTTATTCGCATCGTCCAGCAAGACGGCCAGCTTGTCGAGGAACCCTTCCTGGACATCAGCGAGCAAGTTCTGTCCGCCTTCCTGGAACAGGGCTTGTATGATGTCGAGTTCCACCCAGAGTTCGCTCAAAACGGCCGCTTCTTTGTTCATTTTGCCGAACTCTTGCGCAACGGCGACTCCATGATCGTGGAGTATACGGTTTCGCCCGACAATCCAAACGTGGCCGATTCCGAGAGCGCCAGGGTGATCATGCAAATTGACCAGCCGTGGGCTAACCACAACGGCGGCGAGCTGGCCTTCGGCCCGGACGGCTATCTCTACATTGGCAGCGGCGACGGCGGCTGGGAAGGCGACCCGCTCGGAGCAGGTCAAGACCTGAGCACTCTGCTGGGCAAGATACTGCGGATTGATGTCAATACCAACGATGGCCGTTCTTATGCCATTCCGCAGGACAACCCCTTTGCCGCAGCCCGCGCGCCGCGATTGGTGCAGCTTTTTGGCATTACCGAGCAGGAGTTTTCACAGATCCACACCGAAGCCCGGCCTGAAATCTGGGCCTACGGCCTGCGCAATCCCTGGAAGTTCAGCTTCGACCGCCAGACCGGCGATCTTTATCACCCTGATGTCGGCCAGAACCACTGGGAAGAGATCAATTTCCAGCCGGCCGACAGCCCGGGGGGCGAAAACTACGGCTGGGACTTCCTGATGGGTTCGCACTGTTTTCCGATTGAGGCAGAAACGTGTGCCCAGGTCGGCGTCATGCCCGTGGCCGAGTACAGCCACGAGGAGCACAGCGGCTGCGCCATTATCGGGCTGGGCATCTATCGGGGTGAGGAATTTGCGGCGATGGATGGCATTTACTTCAGCGGCGATTACTGCTCCGGGAAAATCTGGGGGCTGACCCGCGATGAAGGCGGTAACTGGGCTTACGCCGAACTCCTCGACACCAACCTCCAGCTTACCGGTTCAGGTGAAGACGAAGCGGGCACTTTGTATGTAACTACCTGTAACTGCAATTACGGGGGGCCTGCCCCGGTAGACAACCCGCCCGGCTCGTTGTGGCGGCTCGTCGTCGCAGATCAAGTGCCGGAAGGGGCCGAAACCGCGGCGGTCGAGGGGTGAATGGAGACAAGCCGCCCACTCTATGAACGGCCGGCTTCCACACGCGAAGAAAAGCAATCCGAATCAGCAAGGAGGTTACAAATTAAGTGATTTTTCAAGGCAAAAGATGGATTTTTACGGCATTGGTGGTCGTTGTACTGGCCCTGACTGCCTGCGCCGCCGCCACTGAGGCGGAGCCAACCCCAACCTCAGTCAGTTCTATCGAAGGTTTACCTTTACCCACCGATAGCCCTGATGAAATTGTGGCCGTCATCGTCACCCCCACACCCGCGGCAGGCGAGACGGAAGAAGCGGCAGTCGAGCCGACTGAAGCGGCCACAGAGGAGGCTGCCGAGACTACACCCGAGGCCACTGAGGCGGCGACGGAAGCCGCAACGGCTGAAGCTGAGGCTGAAGAGGCCACTGCCGAACCCACGGAGGAGGCAACGGCAGAAGCCACCGCCGAGCCAACCGGCGAGGCTGAAGCAGGCGCCACTGAACCAACAGGGGAAGCGGCCGAAGGTACGGCTGAACCGACGGGTGAGGCCACCGAGCAACCTTCTGAGAGTGGCGGGGACGGAGAGATGACCGCTGCCAACGAGGAGGAATTAATCAATCAAGGCGAGGACATTTATGCCACACAGTGCGCCAAGTGCCATCAGTTGAGCGGTCGAGGCATGGGAAGCGCTTTCCCGGCCCTCCGTGACAGCGACATCGTCACTGCCGAGGATCCCGCCGCCGCCATAGACACGGTGATCCATGGCCGTGAAGCGATGCCCAGTTTTGAGAATGTCCTTTCCCCTGAAGAGATCGCCGCTGTCGTCTCGTACATCCGGAATGCCTGGGATAACGATGCCTCGGCAGTCAATCCTCAAGAGGTGCAAGAGGTACAAGAAACGGGCGGGACTGACAGTGAAACCGCCCAAAACCAGTAAGCAGGAAACCAGTCCGTAACTACGGTAAAGGAATTCTTCATGGCTCGACTTAAATGTTGGTGTTGGCTTGCTCTGATTGTCGCCTTGTTCGTGGTGGCTTGTGACTCGCTCGACGAAGCGGTACCGGCGACGGTAAGTTCGACTTCCAGTTCACCGCTGCCGGCCCCGGAGGGAGAGACAGAGAGAGTGCCCGGCCCAACACCCCTGGTGGTCGTCATCATGACCCCCGTCGCCGGGGCGGAAGCGATCAATCGCGGCGAGGAACTTTACGCCAGAAACTGCGCTCCCTGCCATCAACCCAACGGCGAAGGCATGTTGAATGCCTTCCCGGCCCTTAACGGCAATCCCTTTGTCCTGACCGGCGATCCTTTCCCGGCGATTGATGTCGTTCTGCATGGTCGGGGCGTGATGCCCAGTTTTGAGGGGGCGCTCTCCGCCCAACAAATTGCGGCCATCCTATCGTACGTCCGGAATGCCTGGGATAACCAAGCTCCCACCGTTAGCGCCGAACAGGTGCAGGCAGTGCAGGAAACGGGCCGGTCCAATAACGAAGTGGCCCAGGAGGAGTAAATCCGGTCAGGAATTACCCGGGGTCATCAAACCCGGCGCGGTTTGCTTGGGGCCTAGGTACTCTTGTGGTTGCTAAACCGCAACCTGATGAATCCAACCTTAATAATGCAGCATAGGAGGAAATTAAATGATGAATGGTCAACAGTTAAACGGCAAGAAGGTCGCCATCCTGGTCGAAAATGGCTTTGAACAGGTGGAATTGACCGAACCGAAACAGGCGCTCGAAGAAGCGGGCGCTCAGGCACAGATTGTTTCGCCGGTCCAGGGGCAGGTCAAAGGCTGGCAGCATACGGACTGGGGCGACGAGTTCCCGGTGGACGTACCTCTAAATCAAGCCAACCCTAATGATTACGATGCCCTTTTGCTGCCGGGCGGGGTGATGAACCCGGATAAACTCCGGCGCAACGAGCAGGTCCAACGCTTTGTCCGCGCCTTCTTTGAGGCCGGCAAACCCGTAGCGGCGATTTGCCACGGTCCATGGACCTTAATTGATGCCGGGGTTGTCAACGGCCGCAAGCTCACCTCGTACCATACATTGCAGATGGACCTAAAGAACGCCGGCGCTGCGTGGGTGGACCAGGAAGTCGTCGTGGACAACGGTCTCGTGACCAGCCGCAAGCCTGATGATATTCCCGCTTTCAACCGTAAAATGATCGAGGAATTTGCCGAGGGCTGGCACGAACCGCAGGCTGAAATGCAGGGCCAGGGCATGCGCTGGGGAGAATTTGGGCCGACAGAATAAACCAGCCCGCCTTGTCAGAGCCTGAGTGACCCAACCACCAACTTATGGAGATTAAGGTGACAGGCACTTATCGGTGTTTAAAAGCGCCTGTCACCTCGTTTTTGAAACTGAGGTAAAAATCCAATGTCCTGGTTTGATTTCCAGTCCTATTCGATCTGGCTCAACTTTGGCATCTTCGCCGTCGCCGCCGGCCTGGTCTGGTTTGTTGGTTCCCGGATCGCCCGCTACGCCGATGGGATTTCCGAGCGAACCGGTCTGGGCCAGGCCTTTGTCGGCGCGCTCTTTCTGGCCGTGGCCACCTCGTCGCCCGAAATTGCAACCACCGTAACGGCTGCCTGGACGGGCAATGCGCCTTTGGCCGTTAACAACCTGTTAGGGGGGATCACGATGCAAACCACCATCCTGGCGGTGGTTGACCTGATCATTGTGCGCGGCGCGCTGACCATCTTCACGCCCCGGCCCGTGTTGCTCCTGCAAGGGGTCTTGCTCGTCTTGCTGCTGGGTGTGACTCTGGCCGGTATCAATGCCGGCGAGCTGTTCTCGCTCTTTGGCGTAGGCTTTTGGTCTGTCCTCTTGTTCGGCCTCTATGTTCTGTCGCTCTACCTGATGCATGGCTATGAGCAGCAGGAACGCTGGCAGCCCACGGACATCGAGCAAGAAGATGGCGGCGAGGGGCGAGAGGAGGCTGAGCAGATGAGAACAGAGGAACAAGAGAACAAAGAGAATGCCGAGCGGGAAAAGGGCAAGGAGAAAGGGTATGAAAAGTGGTCGCTGACCCGCCTCCTCCTCTTTTTTGGCGGGGGCACGCTGATCATCCTGGTTGCTGGGGCAATCCTGGCCCGGGTGGGAGATGCCCTGGCCCAACAGACCGGCTTGGGGGCGAGTTTTGTGGGTGTGACTCTGCTGGCCATTGCTACCTCTCTGCCGGAAGTGAGCACCACCCTGACCACTGCCCGGCTTGGCAATTACAGCATGGCCGTCTCCAATATCTTCGGCAGCAACGCCTTTATGGTCGCTCTGTTCCTGATCGCCGACCTGGCTTATCGCGAAGGGCCAATTCTTACTGCCGTCGAACCCGCCGCTGCTTTTGCGGCGGCCGCTGGGGTTACGGTGACAGCGGTTTACCTGGCGGGGATGATCGAGCGCAAAGATCGCACGATCTGGCGCATGGGCTTCGACTCGGCAGGGGTGTTGGTCCTCTACCTGGGCAGCCTGGTCGTGCTGTACCAGTTGAAGTAACAAGCCTTGCTCTTCAGTGCTATGGGGGTTGATCGAATGACCTTACGATGAAAGGTATAAATTATTGACGAATAATCGAGCTAACTTTAAACCTCGGACTGAAAGTTTTACTCGCCGCGTGCTGCTGACAGCAGCGATTGTCACCGGAATAATTCTTTTGCTGTTCCTCTTGTGGTATGCGGCAGATGTCCTGCTCCTCATCTTTGCCAGTATTCTGGTAGCGGTTTTCCTGGCTGGTCTAAGCAATGCGTTGAGCCGGTACACGCCGCTGTCCCCTGGCTGGTCCCTTGCCGTTGTCATCGTCATTCTCATCGGCCTCATTGGCCTGGGCGTGTGGCTGCTCGCACCCCGTTTAGCCGAGCAGACAGGCCAAATGATACAAAGCCTAACCGAGGCCAGACAGCAGTTAGAACTGTACCTGGCCCGCTACGACTGGGCGCAACGACTCCTGGCCCAAACGCCGCCCGTTGACGAGCTGATCTCCCGCCAGGCCAATATCTTTTCCCGGGTCACGGGCGTTTTCTCGTCCGGGCTGGGCATATTAACCAACGTCGCCGTTGTTGTGGCAGTGGGCTTTTACCTGGCCAGCAATCCGGGCCTATATCAGGCAGGTGTGGTTCGGCTCATGCCCCTCGATAAACGCCCGCGAACACGTGAGGTTCTCCACGTGCTCGGCTATACCCTGCGCTGGTGGCTGATTGGCCGGCTTTCGGTGATGGCCATCAACGGCCTCTTAACTGCATTAGGGCTGTGGCTGCTCGGCGTGCCGCTCGCCTTTACCCTGGGCCTCTTAACTGCCCTGCTCAATTTCATTCCAAACATAGGTCCCATCCTGGCGGGCATCCCGGCCGTGTTGATTGCCCTGACTCAGGGCCAGACCCAGGCGCTGTACGTCCTACTCCTCTATATCGTCGTGCAAAGCTTGGAAGGATTCATCTTCACCCCGCTCGTCCAACAGTACACTGTCTCCATACCGGCAGCGTTGATAATTTCAGCCCAAGTTTTGCTGGGAGTGTTATTTGGCCCACTGGGAGTGGTGTTAGCCGTCCCGCTAACGGCCAGTGCCCTGGTCCTGATTAAGCTGCTTTACGTGGAAGATTGGCTGGGCGACTCGATGGATGTGCCGGGAGAGCAGGAGCAGGGAGAGGATGGGGTTAAGGACACAGCCGAGGGAGCGCGCCAGCATGCGAGGCAAGAGGGATGAACGAATCTGTGAGCGTTCGGGTGATTAATAATGTTTTTTAATAACTGGGCCGGCTTGGGCCGGGTTGCCCTGATCTCCATCCTGGCCTATATGGCTTTGATCTTATTGCTGCGAGTATCCGGCAAGCGTACCCTCTCCAAAATGAATGCGTTCGACCTGGTGGTTACGGTGGCCCTGGGTTCAACCCTGGCTACGATTATCTTGTCAAAGGATGTTGCCCTGGCTGAAGGCGTGCTGGCGTTGGGCCTGCTTATTCTCCTTCAATTTATCATCACCTGGCTGTCGGTACGTTCAGCGACGATCTCCCACCTGGTTAAAGCAGAACCGGCGCTCCTGTATCATCACGGCGAGTTTCTGTGGAAAGCGATGAAAGCCGAACGGGTGACCGAGGATGAAGTTCGTGCAGCCGTGCGGGCGCAAGGAATTGCGGCGATGGAGAAAGTTATGGCCGTAGTACTGGAAACGGATGCCAGTTTTACCGTTATCTCCTATTCCGATGCTGACTCGACTTCGGCGCTGCATGGTGTAGCCAACTCCCCCGTTGAAGCAGCCCAAGGAAGTAGCCCGTGAACCATTCCTACGGGATTGGCAGCCGCTTTTGTGGTTATGGAAGCGCCAACAGCACCTAACCGGGATTGAAAAGGAGTAGGTGTTATGAACCTGGATTTTTCACCGGCAATCGTCCAGCTTCAAAGCATGGTAAGTGGCTTAATCGGTGTGATTCCCAACCTGCTGGTCGCGCTGGTTGTCTTTATCCTCTTTTACTTTATCAGTAAAGGGATAAAGAACTTAGTACAGAGCCTTTCGGCCAGGTACCGCCGGCATAAGAATTTGGGGCTTGTGCTCGGGCGGCTGTCACAGTCGGTTGTTATTCTGCTGGGCCTGTTGATCGCGTCGGTGATTGTCTTCCCCAACTTCACCCCGGCGCAACTGATCCAGCTCCTCGGTATCGGCAGTGTGGCTGTCGGCTTTGCCTTCCGCGATATTCTGCAGAACTTTCTGGCCGGGATTCTCTTGCTCTTAACCGAACCCTTCCGTATCGGCGATCAAATCATCGTCAGCGGCTTTGAAGGGACAGTTGAAGACATTCAAGCGCGGGCCACCACCCTCAAAACATACGACGGCCGGCGGGTGGTCATTCCGAACGCGGACCTGTTTACGGACTCGGTCATCGTGAACACCGCTTTGGAGCAGCGCCGCCTGGAATACGATGTCGGTATTGGCTATGGCGATGACATCGCCCAGGCCAAGGAATTGATACTCGCCGCTGTTCGGACCATCGAGGGCGTCTTGCCGGAGCCATCGCCTGATGTTCTCGTGGTGGAGCTGGCCGCCAGCAGTGTGATCATCCGGGTGCGCTGGTGGATCCGACCCCCGCGCCGGGCAGATGCCCTTGATAGCAAGGATGCGGTTCTTATGGCCATCAAGAACAAGCTCACCGAAAACGGTATTGATCTGCCCTTCCCCACGCAGCAGATTCTTTTTCACGATCAGACAGAGGAAACCGACGGCGACCGCGCCCGGCAGCGAGAGGGCTGGCCGGCCGGGCCAGGCCGGGCGCCGGAAGCCTATCGCATTGCCGACGCACTCAAGAAGCTGGCAGACATGGGGATGGAGCGGAATGGGACTGATCAGAAGTAGAGGACCGGCCCTCTCTTAAGGTCAGGCAACCTTTGATCCCAGGACCTGCTCCACCTGATCGGCGTATTGGTAGAGGGTAGATTTGTCGGCGGGGCTAAAAGCCTGTTCCTCCGCGCCGCGGCGGATTTCTAGAACCTGGTGTCGAATCGCCTGGCTGCGCCGGCCCGGCGGAAGGCGCAGAGCCAAACCATGCAACACCTGCAGGAGAGTGCTGGTGACATGCACGTCGTCCGCAGCCTCGCGCCGGATCTGGCTAAAAGCCGCTTCAACAAAGTCAGCCCACGTAGATTGGCTAAAGATGACGCGGGTTTGACCGGTCTTGGCGTTCCGTTCCTTGGGGGGGAAGTTGCCCATCGCCAGACGCCCCAGAATATCCCCCAGGTGGTACAGGACATGCTCGGCGGTGGTTGGATCGTTGATCCCCGGCGAGAGAGCTTTGAGGGCAATATCAACCAGTTGGCGAATGCCGAACATAGGATCCTGCTTGAGTGAGGGGACGGTATCAATGACAAACGCAGCCCGAATATGATCGGCGAGCTTGCCCCTCTGCTCGGCCTCGCCGCCGACATCAAGCTCGGCCAGAATCCCGCCGCAAGTGGCAAAATCTCCCACGCGGGTCCGAATCCAGCACCACTTGGCCTGACCGAAGGAGGCGTTCAGCAGCATATCCTCGTTGATTTTGCGGACGAAACCGGTTTGATTGGAGTGGATGTAGCATGAGCTTTTTCCCTGTTCAACAGGCTGGCTAAGCTCATCGGTTAGCAGGGCTTCACCGCTGCCGACCAGATAAAGCGCATCAATCTGAGCGATCACATCCCGCCGGAGCTCGTCCACAATCACGCCGACCTGGAGGGACTGGGAGGTGTGATGAAGAAAATAGATCAACAGGCCAAAGCACACCACGGCCAAGAAGATAGCGACCGTGACCCCTAAAGCGGGCACAAAACCAGAGCCTAAACTCTCGGTCTGGCTCCGAATCGAGCGCAGGACCAGCAGCGAATAGATAAAGGTGGCGACATAGACTCCGATGATGATCTGGTTGCTCCGATTGGCCGTAAACAGGCGCAGCACCCGGGGAGAAAATTGCGAAGCAGCCTGCTGCAAAGCGATGATAGTAATGGAGAAGACAATGGAGATGACGGTAATCAGCGAGCCGGCAATCACGGACAACAAGGCCCGGGCGGCATCGGCTGTACCACTAAAAAGAAACGGAACCAATGGACTTTTGCTCTCCGCCAGGATTCTGTCCGCTTCAAGCAGGATTGACGACAGGAACACCGCCAGCAGCGCCAGGATAGTGGGCACAAACCACAAACTGTCACTCACATTTTCCCAAACATTTTGCAGTTTTGCTGGCATATTTATCCATTCCTACGAAGATCGAGCCGCGCTGAGGACTAATCCTGGCCATCCGAAGCTGTTTTCACGTGTTCCTGCAAGCCTGGCTCTTTACGGGGGCGTCCATCCCGGAGTTCCTGGCGCGGCGCTTCGTCTCCTGTCTCCCGGTGCGTGGGCGACCGCCGCTTGTGGCGCCGTTCAACTTCCTCTGCCGGTTGCCCCTCCAGCATAATAGCCTGGATATGGGAAACGAACTCGCCGCCGAAGATAATGATCATCGCCACAATCCAGGCCCAGATGACCAGGATGATGACAATTGCCAGCGAACCGTAGATAAGGTTATAGCTGGCAAATTGCTCGACGTAGGTTAGAAACACGGGCCGGGCCACCAGGACCAGGAGGGCGGCCAATCCTGCTCCAGAGAGAGCCGCCCGCCAATCCACCCAGCAGTGGGGCACAAAACGGAAAAGCAGAAAGAAAGCGATTAGCAAAAGAAGGGCGGGTACTGCTTCCAGGGTAATTTGGAACAGGAGATTTTGCCCAGTCGGGAGAAACTCAAGCCTTTCCGAGAGCAGGTTAATTAAAAATCGAGAGGAGAGCGCTATCACAAACAACACCCCGATGGTCAGCAGCATCAAAAGTTCAACCAGGGTTCGCTTCAAGAAACCGTAACTCTCATCCGTATCGTAAGCAATATTGAGCGCCTTTGTGACAACCCCAAAGACACGGGAGCCGGTCCAGAGCAGGGTGCCGATAGATAAAAGGCTGACGCTGCCACGGGATTCGATTGCTTCTTTAATGGTGTTTTCGATCCGGTTTCCGCCGGTAGGTAAAAATCTATTAAGCAGGTTGGTCGCTTGTTCAACCGCCCACTGGGGATCAACAAAGAAGGCGGCAATTGAAGCGATGGCGAGGAGGAGCGGAAAGGTGGACAGCAGACTGTAATAGGCGACGGCCGCCGCCCATTGTGGCCCACTGTCGTGGAAAAAATCCTTTACGGCCTGGACAAGTACCTTGCCTAACTGCTTAACCATGTTTCCCCAATCATCGCGCTGACCAACATCCCCATGAGAAACATTTAAGGCAGCTTTTGTTTGGTAAGATACGCGCCATTATAAACTGACTTAAATGCTCCTGAACTTAAAGTTTTACCCTCCCAGGATACCGGCGAGTAAATGAATCTGCCTCAAGTTAAGCTCAAGAAAACCTAAAGGTTTCCTAAAGAAAAGGAAATTCATTTCTTTACCGTTATCCCTGTACTGCCGCCCGGCGATTGGTGCGTACGGCGCGCACCACCAGTCCAGCCAGGGTAATCGTAGTGAGCGGAATAACAAAATAGACCATGGCGGCCACAAACGTGGGCAAAACGGTATGCTCGGTGACTTTTAAGATCAGGTAAAGGTTGTAGGCCAGGTAGTAACCAAAGAGCAGGCCCCCCTCCCAGCGGGTTATCTTGTTGCCATTAAAAAAAATGGGCAAACAGACCAGCGCGGCAGCAATCATGACCGGAATGTCAAATGATAACGCCGTTATCGGTACATTGACGCCGTTAGGCGAAACCAAGCTGGTCAGGCCCAGAACGGATAAGAGGTTAAAGATATTGCTGCCCACTACATTGCCAACGGCAATATCCCGCTCACCCCGGAAGCTGGCTACGACCGACGCCGCCAGCTCCGGTAAGGAGGTGCCCACGGCGATAATCGTTAGCCCAATAATCAACTCGCTTACCCCAAGGGTCCTGGCGATGGCGATGGCGCCATCTACCAGCCACCCTGACCCAACCGTGAGCATCATCAGGCCCCCCACAATCTGCAGAACCCGGATGAGCATATGTCCGCCAGACTCACGGCGACCTGCGCCATATTCTTGAGCATATTCTTCACGCACTTGGCGGCTTTCTTTCCGGCTCTGCTGAATAGACCAAACGGTATAGATAATAATGCCTGTAAAAAGCAGTGCGCCGTCAAACCATCCAATCTGACCATCCCGCCCCAGCAGCAACACCAGAAAAGACAAGCCAACCATTAACGGCACATCCAGCCGGATCAACTTTTGCGACACCAGCAGCGGTGTGACCAAAGCCGAGAGCCCGAGAATGAGTAAAATATTACAGATGTTGCTGCCAATGATATTTCCCAGCGCAATATCGCTCTGGCCGGCCCAGGCCGACTGGATGGTCACTGCCAATTCCGGTGAACTTGTCCCGAAAGCCACGACGGTTAGCCCAATGACCAGGGGAGAGATGCCCAGCGCCGCGGCCAGACGAGTGGCTCCCCGTAACAGGACTTCGGCTCCGCCGATAAGCAATCCCAGACCTGCGACGAAAAGAAAAAGTGTGACTGTGTCCATGGAATTTCCTGATCCTTGTTAAAAAAAATTTGAATGGCTCATCTCTTGCGCCTGGTTTACCGGCATGATGCCACAGAAAATAAGGCTGCACAAAGATGGGTCTGCGTGGTTAAAGGGGTGATGTAGCCCTACTTCGTGGATATTGACCTCCAGCCGGGTGGGGTGGTACTCCGGTTTTTAATAAATTGTGGCCACTTCCCGGGAAAAACCGTCACGCCAGGGGAAACCAGTTGTAAGACTCTCGTAATATTTTCCTAGTATGTTACAAAGGTCCACATAGCCAAGGTTAAATTTTCCCATCGGGTTTTTGCAGCAGAATATCAGCTCATGGGACATAATAAACCCTGCTCTTGTAGGAGGAATCCACTTGTCTGAAGTCATTCCATTGTTCCTGTCGTCATCCCCGCCGTTAGAGTCGTTGAACCCGCTGCCGGAGCAGACCTTCTTACCCGACGCCTATCGCCTGCCCGGCGGAGCGGTAAAAGGCCCGATTTCACCGGTCAGTCCGCGCGTGGTCTTCATCGAAGTTACCAACCGCTGCAACTTACTGTGCAAAACCTGTCCCCGCACCTTTTTTGACCGGGAGCCGTTGAAAACGCTCAGCTATGCCGAGTTTGTCCAGATTGCCGAGCAGTTCCCGGAGATGCGCCGCGTCCTGCTGCACGGCATCGGCGAACCGCTGCTCAACAAAGAACTGCCCGGCATCATCAAATACTTAAAAGGGCGTGAGGTTGAGGTAATTATCAACTCTAACGGCACCCTGCTGACGCCCACCTGGCAGGAAACATTGGTGAAAAGCGGTCTCGACCAGTACCGCTGCTCAATTGATGGAGCCAGGCCCGAAACCTACGCCCGGATTCGGGGCGCTCATGCACTCCCGAAACTGGTCGAAGGTCTGGCAGGCCTCGTCAAAACCAAAGCCCGCCTGCAAGCCGAAACGCCGCGCCTTTCCATCTGGTGCGTGGGTACCAAAGAGAACCTGGCCGAGTTGCCCGATTTGGTGCGGTTGGCGGCTCGGCTGGGAGTGCCGGAGCTTTATTTACAGCGCATGGTTTACTTCGCCCAGGAGCCTGAGCAGCAGTATGGGATGGCTCATGATGACCGGGCCATTTTCGGCCCGGATCACGATTACCAGGAGGAGATTATTGGCGCCTGCGAGCTGCTGAGCGCCGAGTTAGGGGTTGACTTCCGAGCTTCGGGAGCGCGCGCCCCCCGCCACAGCCTGCAAGCGGCCCGGCCAGCCGATTTTACTCCGTGGCAGGAATGTATGCGCCCCTGGACCACCGCCTATGTGACTGCCAACGGCAACTGCCTGCCCTGCTGCATTTCCCCCTTTGCGACCAGTAATTACCAGAGCCTCATCCTGGGCAACCTGTTCGAGCGGCCTTTTACGGAGATCTGGAATGATCACTTTTACCGGAAATTCCGCACCACCCTGACGAGTCCGCACCCCCATCAAGCTTGCGTCAGTTGTGGGGTGTATTGGAGTCTGTAAGCCAGGTTTGTATCCCGGCCTGGACAAACTAACATTTTGTCTTACGAGTCTATTTTTGAAGGAGAAACCCATGTCAATTGCGACACAAACAAATTACCTGGAACGCTTAGACCCGATTGTTGCCGAGGTGATTGCCCCGGCGGCGGCTGAGATTGATCGCACCGGGGCGTTTCCGAGGGCGGCAATGGAAGCGCTGGGCCGGGCCGGCCTCTTGGGCCTGGTCAGCGCTGCCGAGGTGGGTGGGCTGGGCCAGGGCCTCCGGGCGGCAACCCTGGTCATGGAGCGGGTAGCCCAGGCGTGCGCCTCTACTTCAATGGTTTTGTGTATGCATTATGCCGCAACAGCGGTCATCGAAGCGCATGGCCCGCGTGAGGTGCGCCAGGCTATTGCCGCGGGCCGCCACCTCTCCTCCCTGGCCTTTTCTGAGGCCGGTTCGCGCAGCCACTTCTGGGCGCCGGTCAGTACCGCCAGCCAGGTAGCGGGCAATGGTCACGTCCGGCTTGACGCCCAGAAAAGCTGGGTTACATCAGCCGGCCAGGTAGATAGCTATGTCTGGTCGAGCCGTCCCCTGGCGGCGGAAGGGCCTAGCACCCTCTGGCTCGTCCCCAGCCAGGCGGCCGGGCTGCGGGTGACCGCGCCTTTTGATGGTCTCGGCCTGCGGGGAAATTACTCCAGCCCGGTCACTGCCGAAGGTGTACTGGTTGAAAAAGCGGCCATGCTGGGGCCGGACGGGGGCGGATTTGAGGTGATGATGAATATTGTGCTGCCCTACTTCCAGTTTATGAGCGCCGGCTGCTGCCTTGGCCTGATGGAAGCGGCTACCACCAAAGCAGCGGCCCATGTAGGTGGAACCCGGCTGGAGCATCTGGGCAGTTCTCTGGCCGACCTGCCGACCATCCGGGCCTATGTCGCCCGCATGCGGATTAAAACTGATATGGTCCGGGCGCTGGTCCGGGATGCGCTGGATGCCCTGGAGAGCGGGCGGCCTGAGGCTATGCTGCGCGTCCTGGAAGTCAAAGCCGCGGCCAGCGAAGCCTCGACCGAAGTGACCGACCTGGCCATGCGGGTCTGCGGCGGCGCGGCCTTTCGGAAAGAGGTGGGGGTCGAACGTAACTTCCGCGATGCCCGGGCCGCGACCATTATGGCTCCCACGACCGATGTTTTGTATGACTTTATTGGCAAGGCCGCCTGCGGGCTGCCGCTGTTTTAAGGAGCAGAAGCGGTGGGTAAACAAGTTGACCAACTTATCAGGATGCTGCAAACTTCGCTGGTGGAAACGCTGGAAGTGTTAGCACGCTTGAGCGAAGCCGAACTGGACGATCCGTCTGATCATCCCTGCGCCATGGGCGGCACCGTGCGCGACCTGCTGACCCACAACATTGACCATGAGCGTATGCATACCGGCCAGATTTACAGCGCCCGTTACAGTTTGCGGCACATGCAAAAGAGTCAAGCTGACCGCCTAATGGCCGAAACACTGCGCGCCCGTGCCGATTTGATCGCCGCCCTTATTGGCCTGCCTGACAGCGCCCTTGATACGCGCACCCCCGACGATCAGTGGACCGTTCGGGAGATGATTGAACACACCCTCTATTGGGAACGCCATTCTGTAGACGACCTGGCCCGCCAAAAACTGGCCCAGCGGCTGCCCGCCGACCGGCCTCCCCTGGCGCTGGAAGTGGCAGACCCCATTTATGGCAGCCTGTTAACTCCTGAGAATGACATCAAAAAATCGCCTGCTGCCTCATCTTGAGGTACAATGCGGCTTCTCACTCCTGGAAAAATTAAGCTATGACGATGCTTGAACCAATCGAACCCCTGGCTGTGGGTAATCTACCTGCGTTTCAATGGAAGCTATGGCTCTACACCAACTACGACTGCAATCTGCGCTGCTCGTACTGCGTGGCAAAATCCAGCCCTAATGCCCTGCGCCGGGCGTTGGGCCTGGCTAATGTCCAACGACTGGTGGATGAAGCCGTTGAGCTTGGCTTTAGCGATATTTTCTTTACCGGCGGCGAACCGTTTATCTTGAACGAGATTTACGATATGCTGGCCTACTCGTCGGCGCGGGTTAAGACAACCGTGTTGACCAATGCTATGCTTCTGCGCGGCCTCCGCCTGGATAAATTGTGTGCCGTTGCCAATGATAACTTGATCGTCCAGGTCAGTTTGGATGGGGGTCAACCCGAACATCATGACGCGTACCGGGGCAAAGGTTCTTGGGCCAAAACCGTCGAAGGCATCAGACTGCTGCAAGCGCGCGGTTTCCGCGTTCGCCTAAGCACCACCGAAACACCGGTCAACTCGGCCCATCTGGAACAAATCTGCCAGTTTCACCGCAGCCTGGGCATCCCCGACGAAGACCATTTTGTGCGCCCCCTGGCCCGGCGCGGCTATTCCAGAGAGGGGTTGGAATTGTGCATGGCCAATCTAATCCCCGAAGTCACCATTAACCTTGAGGGGGTGTTCTGGCATCCCCTCTCCACCGACGCCGATATGCTGGTCAGCCGTAAGCTGTTTCCGCTGACCGCCTCGGTGGAGCGCATCCAACAGCAGCTTGAGGTGATGGCCCAGGGCGGCATGCCGCTGATGACCTTCACCTGAGGGTAGAGATGGTTTGCTTCCGGGTGAAGCAACACAAAGTAACAAAATAGCAAGGTGGCAAGTCGCAGGACGCCACTTTGCTACCTGTTACTCTGCTACTTGCTACTTTGCTGCCCTGAAATTCAATTCAAGGAGAGTGTACCATGATCCAAGCTTTTGTTTTTATCGAAGCCGAACCGGGCCGGGTGCAGGAACTGGTCAAAGAGCTGGCCGGGATGGAATTGGCCAGCTCGGTTATCAAACAGGTTTACGCAGTTACCGGCCGCTGCGACCTGATTGCCCTCATCGAAAGCCCCGATCTTCCCTCGCTCGGCGATTGAGTTGCCAACGGCATAGGGAACGCCGTGGGCGTTCGCCGCACTGAAACCAGCCTGATCGTTTGGTCCGAAGCGGCTCCCTCCCCGGCTACTTCTTAGCCAAAGCGTACCGAGGAGGAAGCCATGCATCCAGATATTCGCGCCGGAGTACAACACGCCTACTCCGCTGCGGCTGAAAATCCTCAAGCTGAGCATCCCTTTCCAGTGGGCCGGCTCTTTGCCGAGAGCCTGGGTTATTCGCCCGAAATGCTGGCCGATATTCCGGCGGCAGCCATTGACGCTTTTGCTGGCGTTTCCAACGTGGCCGTTTTTGCCGACATTCCGCCCGGCGCAACCGTGCTCGACCTGGGCTGCGGGGCCGGTCTTGACTCGTTGATTGCCGCCCGGCGTGTTGGCCCCACCGGAAAGATCATCGGGATAGATTTTAGCGAAGCAATGTTAGTCCGGGCGCGTCAAGCTGCCGCAGAAGCCGGGATCAACCCTATTGAATTTCGTCTGGCCGATGCTGAAAATCTCCCTCTTGATGACGCCTCAATTGATGTCGCCTTGGTCAACGGTATCTTTAATCTAAACCCGATGCGAGACGCTATCTTCCGCGAGTTAGCTCGTGTGGTCCGACCTGATCGGTTCATCTACGCCGCGGAGCTTATTCTGTGTGAACCGCTGCCCCCTGAAACTCTGGCGAATGAAACCAGTTGGTTCGCCTGAATTGCCGGGGCCAAGGAAGGTGGGACCTTCCTGTCTGAGTTTCACGTCGTTGGTTTCAAAGAGGCCCGGCTGCTGCGCACCCTGCGCAATGCGCGAACAAAAAACCCCTACGTGCTGGCCGCAGAGGTATGCGCCCGAAGGTAACAAAAACATAACCTTTCTGTAAGAGAATGTTAATTTTTGCATGGCAAGCTAGAGACTGTAGCACATCACCGCCAATGAAAATGCTTTATGGCGGTCAGCGGTCTACTTATGAAGGAATAACGGATGCCACCTAAAGCCTGGAAAACGCAATCCTCACGCTGGGTTTATGAAAACCCCTGGATGAAGCTGCGCGAGGACATTGCCGAAATGCCCAACGGTAAAACCACCCTCTATGGCGTGGTTGAGTGCGGGGAGTGTGTAGGGGTCTTGCCTTTTATTGACGACGACCACGTGGTGATGGTCCGCCAGTATCGCTACGTCTTTGGCGAGGATCATCGTTGGGAAATGCCGACGGGCGGGGTCAAGCCGGGGGAAACGTTGGAAGCGGCGGCCCGGCGCGAGCTGCGCGAGGAAGTCGGCTACGATGCCGCTGAACTGCAGCACGTCAGCACTTACTTTACCAGCAAATCCATTATGCGCGAGATTGGGCATCTTTACCTGGGCCGGGGGTTGACCCAGGTCGAGGCGGTCCCTGATGAGACCGAGTTTCTAGAGGTCGCGATTTTTCCTTTTGAAGAGGTACTGCAAATGGTCAATGAGAGTGAAATCCGCGACAGTATGACGGTGATTACCGTGCTGCATGCAGCCCGGCTGCGCCGGAAATAGCAGACGATTAAGGAGAAGTTTATGGCTACTTACCCTTTGGTTCAACCCGCAGTCTCTACCTGGGAAGATACTTTCAGGAAAGTGGTGCTGGTCCTGGCCCGGCTCGCGCTGGCCTATCTTTTCTTTGCCAGCCTTTTCTGGAAAATGCCCCCCACCTTTGGCTGTCCCCCTGATTACGCTTTTGCTACCGCCAATGCCGAAGGCAGAATTGTGCGCAGCCAAGGGCTGTGTGACTGGATTGGCGTCGAAGCTGTCTGGTCACAGCGGCCGCGCCAGTTCTTTGTAACCAATCTGGATAACCAGGGTGAGCCGGAAATTGCTCTTGATGTAAGCTGGCTGGCCCAAATGAATGGCGCATTCCTGGAAAACTTTGTCAAGCCCAACATCCGCTGGTTTGGCTATGTGGTTTGGGGAATGGAGGCGTTTATCTTCGTCACTCTTTTCTTCGGGCTGTTCAGCCGGTTGGGCGGATTGGTGGCCCTGGCCCAGACGGCCCAGTTGCAGATTGGCCTGGCCGGGATCAGCAGCCCGTTTGAGTGGGAGTGGAGTTACCATCTGATGGTACTGGTCTCGCTGCTGATAGTTGCTTTTGCCCCCGGCCGGTATTTGGGCCTTGATGCCTGGCTGCGCCCGCGCCTGCAAGCCGCGGCGGGAGGGGGCAATCGTCTGGCGGGGCTGCTGTTGTGGTTAACTTGAAACCAACAGGGTGAATATGCGTCTAGCCACGCCTGTCCTGAATCTGGCTCTGCTGGCAGCCTCCGTAATCGTTGCTTTAGCCGGGGCGGAGGTGGCTCTGCGCTGGTTGGGCTACCAGCCGTGGCAGGTCAAAGAGGTCAAGATTGTGGTTGAGCCGGGTGGTAAATTTTTTACCCAACACCCTGCGCTCGGCTACACTCATCTGCCGGGAACATTTAACGTTACCCTGCCGGACGGTTATACCTTTCTGGTGACCCACCAGGCCGACACCTTGCGGATCACGCATCCGCTTGATCCGGCTTTGGATGAGGTGTCAAAAGACGAGATCTGGATTTTTGGCTGTTCCTTTACGCACGGCTGGACCTTGAACGACGACGAAACCTACCCTTGGCTGTTGCAGCAGCAACTGCCGGAGGTCGAGGTGGTTAATTTTGGGGTCAGCGGTTACGGCACGCTGCAATCGTTGATCCAATTTCAAGAGGCGCTGGAAAAACGGCCCAGGCCGAAACTGGTCATCGTTGCTTACGCCTCGTTTCACGATCAGCGCAACACCCTGCTGCGATTACGCAGCAAACAGATCGTTCCCTGGAACAAACTCGGCCCCATTGTCCAGCCGTATGCCACACTGGACGAAGATGGAAATTTGAACTACGACCTGGCTGAAATGACCTATCGCGAGTTTCCCTTGATGCGCGTCTCGGCCTTGATGAACTTTATTGAAACAACGTATGATTACAAAGTTGAGGATGCTTTTTATCACAGCCACGCCGTCAGCCAGGCCCTTATCAAGCAGTTTGATCGTCTGGCCCAAGCGCACGGTATCAAGCTGGTGGTGGCAGGTCTTTTATCAGATCATTTAACTGCCGATACCCTGGCCTTCAGCACTGCTGAAGGCATCCCAACAGTGGATATTTCGGTTGATCTGTCCATTCGCGCCCATCGAAACTGGCCGCACGACACCCACCCCAGCCCGGCGGCGAACCGTCAATACGCGCAGAAGCTGGCAGCGTTTTTAAGAAGCGAACTATTGAAGTGACAACCTGCGACTTCAAAAGGGCTGTATTTGGATGTTCAATGAATTCAATCCAAAATCTAAAATCCAAAATATAAAACCTGAAATCCTTACCCTGGGTTTACTCTCGCTGCTGCCGTACCTGGCGGCCTGGTATGTAGGCGATCTGCGCAAGCAGACGATCGGCTTTGAAATCATTTTTTTTGTGGCCTTTGCGCTGTATACTGGCGTGGTTGTGCTGGCGCTGCGCCGGGCAGCATGGTCAAACCGCGAACTGGCCGTTGCCTTTGTTTTGGCGGCGCTCATGCAAGGCTGCTTGATTTTTACGCCGCCTACCCTGTCGGATGACATGTACCGTTACGTTTGGGACGGACGGGTCCAGGCGCAAGGTTTCAGTCCCTACCGCTACCCACCCAAAGCGCCGGAGCTGGCCTACCTGCGTGATGAAGCTGTCTGGCCTCACATCAACCGTAAAGCCTCGGTCACGGTTTATCCGCCGGCCGCCGAGATGAGCTACGCCCTCTTATGGCGCGTCTGGCCCGACAATGTGCGCTGGTTTCAAATGGTGATCGCCGGGAGCGGGCTGCTGGCCGGGGGCTTATTGATCGGCCTGCTGCGGGCGTTGGACCGTTCTCCGGCGCGGGTTTTGATCTATCTCTGGTCGCCGCTGCTGGCTTTTGAAACCGCCCACGCCGCCCATGTGGATGGGCTGATCCTGCCGCTGCTGGTCGGGGCCTGGTGGGCGCGGGTCAAAGAGCGGGACAGTCTGGTCGGGGTCCTGCTGGGGTTGGCAGCGGCTATGAAGTTTTATCCGGTCCTGTTACTTCCGGCCTTGTGGCGGCCCAACCATCCCCAGGGGCGGTGGCGGCTGCCGCTGGCCTTTACAACCACCCTCATTGTCACTTACCTGCCCTACCTGTTATGGTACGGCGGTGAAGTGATCGGTTTTTTACCCAAGTATTTAAAAGAGCAGTTTAACATCGGGCCTCTGCCCAATCTGCTCCTCTCGCTCTTCCATCAGGCCGGTTTTGAGGCCAAACAGAGCGTTGGCCTCCTGCTGCTGGCAATCCTGGCCTTGATGAGCCTGACAATGGTTCTACAGCCGGCCAAAGACGGTGAAACTGCCCTGCGCCGCTGCATCTGGTTGATCGGCGCTTATACCTTGTTATCCTACAACTTGTTTTCATGGTATCTGCTGTGGCTGTTACCGCTGTTGGCGCTTTTTGTACAGCCAGGCTCCTGGTTTGGCTTGAAAGGCGACGCCTGGACTGGCTGGTGGCTGTTCAGCGGATTGATTGCCTTATCCTATACTTTTTTTATGGACTGGAAACCCATACCTCTGGCTCAAGGGGTGCAGTTTTGGCCGCTCTATCTGATTTTGGGGCTGGACCTGGTTCGGCGGGCGAGGCTACGGCATATCGCCCATAATGCGCAGTGGGCAGTAAACAGTAATCATTGAACAGTAATCAGTGCCTGGTCTGACTGATAACTGATCACCGATTATTTCGAGGCAAACTATGCGGTCAGATTTAAAAAGCTTCAGTCGAGTATTTCCCTGGCAAGGCCAACCTGACCGGCTGGAAATTCGAAATATAACCGCCCTCCTGGTGCTGGCCGGCCTGGCGGGATTGAGCCTGTTTATCTATATCTGGCTTTTTGTGCTGCCCTATGATCTGCTTAAATGGTACAATGAGCCGAAACTCACGCTGCGTCCCTTCACCCAGGCTGATCCCTCGGCGCCGTGGTGGCTGGTCTGGGCTTTTTTGGTTCAAGGCGGTCTATATTGGCTGGGCTGGCGGCTGGCGCTCCAGCTTCGTGGCCGGGCGGCCTGGCTCATTGTTTTGAGCGGGTCACTGGTTTTTGGTGTCGCCTTGCTGTTTCTCTACCCGCTCGACGCCGCCGATATTTTCGATAACATCATGCACGCCCGCATTTTTGGAGTTTATGGGGCTAATCCCTTCCGAGATGTCGCCAAACAGTTTGCCGGCGATCCCTTTCTTCCCTATGTGGCCTGGCCGCGGACTCCTTCGGCCTATGGGCCAATTTGGGAAGGACTGGCCGGCGGAATCGCCCGACTGGCCGGCGACGATATTATTGCCAATGTGCTGGCTTTCAAGCTGCTGAACGGCTTCTTTCTGGCGCTCAGTATCGGCTTGGTCGCTGTAATCCTGCGCCGGACGGCCCCGGAACGAGCGTTGGCCGGAGTAACCTTGCTGGCCTGGAATCCGGTGGTGTTGTATGAAACCATCGGCAACGGTCACAATGATATAGCGATGGCCGTTTGGCTGTTGGTTGCGGCGTGGGCCATCCTCGGGCAACGCTATACCCTGGCTGTCCTGGCCTTGCTGACTGGCGCGTTGATTAAATTTATCCCCCTGTTATTAATCCCGGTCGCGGTCCTGATGGCGTTGCGTCATTTGTCCGACTTCCATACCCGGCTGCGTTTTTTGGTAACCACCTCCCTGGCGGCTGCCGTCTTGATTGCTGCGGCTTATGGCCCGTTTTGGTACGGTCTGGAAGGGTTGGGGCTCGAGCGGCGGGCTGAACTTTTCACTGCCTCCCTGCCGGCGGTGCTGAGGGCCTGGCTCTATCTGACCTGGGGTATCAAGGGCATCGGCTGGGCGATCGGCCTGGCCGCGGCCGGCCTGACTGCCCTCTTTGTGTTGTGGCAAAGCCGGCGAACCCCGGCCGACCCCTCCTGGCTGGACTTTGCCCAGGCCAGCTTCAGTATCTTAATCTTCTACCTGTTGGTAACTTGTATGTGGTTCCAGCAGTGGTATACGATCTGGCCGCTGGCGCTCGCCGCGCTGCTCCCGCCGGGACATCAGCCTCGTCTGGCGGTTCTGTTCGGTTATGCCGCCATGTCCAAACACTTGATTTTTGGCCCGCTGTTATTCTGGGTGCGTCCCCGGCCGCCGCGAGCAGAGCTGGAACTGATTCTTGGCCCGGCCGTCCTGTTACTGCCCTGGCTCTATACCCTGTTAGCCTTCTGGCTGACTCGACCGGCAAAATCTAACAATAAAACCGTAGAGGGTCAATGATCAATTCTCCCAAAGCTCACAATTTGCAATTCACCAACGCGCTGCTGGTCGTAGCCAAACGTCCGGCCCCCGGCCAGACCAAAACTCGTCTCTCTCCCCCCCTTTTGCCCGACCAGGCTGCGGCGCTTTATGAATGTTTCCTGGGCGACACGCTGGACTTGATACGCCAAGTACCCGCTGCCCAGCCGGTCATTGCCTATTTGCCCGCCCTGGAAAAGCCCTATTTTGCCGCATTAGCGCCTGATTTTGAACTTATTTTGCAGGACGGCCCTGATTTGGGCGTCCGGCTGGACAATGCGCTGACCCGGTATTTGCAGCTCGGCTATAAGCATGTGGTAATTATGGACAGCGACAGCCCAACCCTGCCCGCCCGTTACCTGGCGGCTGCCTTTGAGGCGCTGGAGAAGGCTGAGGTCGTCTTGGGACCGTGCGACGATGGCGGCTATTATCTGATCGGACTGAACCGCCCCGCCCCGCGACTGCTGCGTGAAGTCCCAATGAGTACGCCTCGTGTTGTCGCTGATACCCTTGCCCTGGCCAAAGAAGAAAGACTCCGGGTCGAACTGCTGCCAACTTGGTATGATGTGGATGATGTCACAACGCTGGCCAGGCTAGGAGTTGAACTAACTCAAGCTCCAACGTCTGTGGCCCGCCACACCCGCGCGTTTTTTGCGACCCATAGCGAAATTGTGACCATGATAGAACCAAGCCGGTGAAAGAAATGGATCGCGTTATCGTAATTATTCCGGCTTTGAACGAAGCCGGCAATATTGGTCGCCTGGTGAAGGAAATCCTGGCAACCGTGCCGGTACAGGTGGTTGTCGTGGATAACGACTCGACCGATGCAACAGCGCAGGAAGCTCATGCGGCGGGGGCGCGGGTAATTCTCGAACCGCGCCGGGGCTATGGCTACGCCTGTGCGGCCGGGGCGGCTGCGGCCCAAGAGGCCGACATCCTTGTTTTTTTAGATGGGGATTACAGTTTCCTGCCCAGCGAATTGCCCGTTGTCCTGGCTCCGATTCTGGCTGGCCAAGCCGATTTAGTGCTCGGCTCGCGCTACCGGGGCCACATTGCGCCGGGAGCAATGCCGCTGCATCAGCGATTTGGTAACTGGCTCGTGGCGCGTCTCATGAATTGGCTATACCGCTTATCCGTCACCGATCTGGGACCTTATCGAGCCATTCGCCGCTCATTGTTGGAACAACTCGATATGCAGGAGATGACCTTTGGCTGGCCGACCGAAATGATGACCAAAGCCGCCCGCCGGGGCGCGCGGCTGGTGGAAGTGCCGGTCAGCTTTCATCAGCGCCGGGCGGGACGTTCCAAAGTGAGCGGCACCGTGCGGGGCACGATTTTAGCCACCTGGTTTATTTTGGGCATCACCCTGCGCTATGCCTGGGGTCAAACGCAGAAACGAGCATAACTTGTCTCTGTTTTTCACCTTCTCCTTCTCAGTTTGATTATTCTTTACTCAATCCTCGGCTGGAATAACACCAGCCTTTCAAATTGTCAGTTTGTGTCAGTTCAAGCCCGGCTCAGGGGCACTTTTTTACCAAACTGACAGTTACTCTTTGGATACTCCTTCGCCCCCCTTTTTTGGCTGCCCGATAGTCCACCTCTTTTTAACTTTGTTGAAACACCCTCATTTTTGAATCGAGCCACAACTTTTGTGGAATGCTTTTTGGTGCGCCGGCAGGAACGTTGCCGGTACGAACGGCGGTTATGATAGAGCCATTATCAGGCTTTGATGCTGACCCATTTCCTTCAGTTGGAGTAGACACAATGAAGAATGAACCCTTAAAACTTATGTGTATTCTCGCTCATCCCGATGATGAGTCACTGGCAACCGGAGGCATTCTGGCTAAATATGCTGCCGCCGGAGTTCAAACCTATCTGATTATGGCTACCCGCGGCGAGCGCGGCTGGACCGGCCCGGTAAAGGATTATCCGGGACCGCAGGCGTTGGGGCGTCTGCGTGAAGCCGAACTGCGGGCAGCGGCCCATGTGTTGCGCCTGCGGGAGGTTGTCTTTTTAGACTATCAGGATGGAGACCTGGACCAGGCTGACCCCACCGAAGCCGTTGGCAAAATTGCTGCCCAGATACGCCGCCTGCGCCCAGACGTGATCGTCACCCTTGACCCCACTGGCATTTATGGCCATCCCGACCACATTGCCATCTCCCAACTGGCTACATCGGCCGTACTGGCCGCCGCCGATCCGAACTATTTCATCCCAACCGGTGATTTACCCCACCGGACGGCCAAACTATACTATCGGACTTTTGTGCCGGCGGAACAGGCCGCTTATGAAGCTGCTTTCGGCTCGTTGAGCATGGCGGTGGATGGTTTCGAGCGGCGCTTTACGGCCTGGCCGGAGTGGGCCATTACCACCCGTATTGATACCTTCGCTTACTGGGAGCAGGTCTGGCAGGCGATTGAATGTCATTGCTCTCAATTGCCCGGTTACCAGAAGCTAAAAGCGCTGCCAGACGACTATCACGCTAACCTGTGGGGCACGCAAACTTTTTATCGGGCTATGAGCCTGGTTAATGGCGGGCGCGAGGTTGAACAGGACCTCTTTGCCGGTCTGCGTGACCTGGCCCAGCCGCCTATGCTGTTTTATCTGGCGCAATCGCTCGTGGGAGATATGTCATGACGACTATCACCTGCGAAGCTTCCAAAACTTATAAAAATATCCGGTTGGCAGCGGCTTCTCCCTTTGGGGTTGGCCCTCACCTGACCGATTAGCGCATCCTAATTACGAGGAGTAATAACTATGTTACGTTTACCCATTTTGATCTGGCTGATTATTCTATCCCTGCTGTGGGGGCCGGCTTTTCTGTTTATTAAAGTGGCCGTGCAGGAAGTGCCGCCGCTGAGTGTCGCTGCTGTGCGCGTGGGCCTGGGGGCGGTGCTGCTTTATCTAATTTTGAGGTGGCAGGGCCGCTCGCTGCCCAAACCTGGCTCCGTCTGGAAACATTTTATCGTGATGGGGATAACTTCTAACGCCATTCCCTTCTTCCTCTTAAATTGGAGCCAGCAGTATATTGACAGCGCCCTGGCGGCTATCCTGGTCGGGACCATGCCCCTGTTTACCATCCTGCTGGCTAATTTTCTAACGGTTGATGATACGTTCTCGATGGGAAAAGTGGTTGGGGTGGTGATTGGCTTTGGCGGCCTGGTGGTCTTGTTTTTGCCGGCGCTGCTTGATGGCGTGCAGGCCACCGTGTGGGGGCTGTCGGCGGCTATTGGCGCCTCTATCAGTTACAGTTACGCTTTTATTTACGCCCGGCAGCGGCTGCGCGGGCTGCCACCCCTGGTTGCGCCTACTGCCCAACTGCTCACCGCCAGCCTGTGTCTGGTCCCGCTGGCCCTCCTTATCGAACGACCCTTCGCCTTGCCGCTGCCGTCCTGGCCGGTTATAAGCGCGCTCCTGCTCGTTACCATCTTGAGTACGGTTTTGGCCTTTGTACTTTACTACCGGGTTATGGAGCGAACCAATGCGACCACCATGTCGGTGGTAACTTACCTGAACCCCATCGTGGCTACCATTTTGGGAGGTGTTGTGCTCAACGAAGCCCTGGCGTGGAACGGCTATCTGGGCGCGACATTGATTCTCATGAGCGCCCTGGCTATTAATGGAGCGCACGTACCTGCCGGCTGGTGGCGTATAGGCCGACAATGGCGGCGCATGCCGGCTAAGCCTTAATTTTGGTGGTGCGGATGTGGTACGCTTCCGGCAGCGCTGCTGGTGCGGCAAACCGATATAGTAGGGGTATTACTACCGATTAAATCAACAAGAAAGGATTTTATTCAACGTGAGCAATAAATTAATTCAGCGTTTTTACGAAATTGAAACAGAAGTGAATCTTGTGCAGGCCATGATTGCCGACAACACTGCCCTTGAGGTGGTTCAAGAACGGGTTACCGCCCTTGAAGCGAAACAAAACGATCTAAAGGAAACCGTGCTGCACCTGATTGCGCTAGCCAAACTCAGGGATGAAGCCTGGCAAACCCTGGCCTATGGAATGGACGCTTGAAGGACAGCTAGCGTAGAAAGAAACCAAGCTATAGATAAATTTTTACCTTCAGCTAAGGAGATTTGCTGTGAGAAAGGTACTTAGTTTCCCGAATAACCCCGTCTTTTTATCCAAAACTATCTTTTTGTTGGTCTATGCCGCCGCTTCGGTGCTGCTGCCCTTTCTGGCGCTTTACTACACCCAGCGAGGGTTGTCGGGGGCGCAAATAGGGCTGCTGGCGGCTATTCCACCGCTGATGACCATGATCGGCGCTTCGGTGTGGGGAGCCGTGGCGGATGCCACCCGGCGTTACAAACCGGTTTTTTTGCTGGTCATTGTCGGGGCCATTAGTTCGGTTGTGCTCATCCCCTGGGCTCCCAACTTTTTGAGCCTGGGCCTGGTCATTGCCGGGCATGCCTTCTGCTTTATGTCGCTCGTGCCCCTGCTGGATGCGAGCGCCCTGGAAATCCTGGGCCAGCGTTCCGAGCAGTACGGGCAAGTCCGGCTGTGGGGTTCGATTGGCTGGGGGCTGGGCGCACCGCTGCTGGGGCCGCTGGTAGAGCAGTTTGGGCTGAATTGGAGCTTTTACGGCCACGCAGCCCTGCTGGTACTGGGTCTGCTCATCGCCATCCCTTTGCCTGTGGCCGCTAAAAGCGGCGGCAGCGCCTTTGGCCAGGGCTTGAAGCGCCTGCTGCAGGATCAGCGCTGGTACCTGTTTTTGCTGGTAGTGTTTGTAGCCGGCTTTGGCGACGCCTTGATCCGTAACTATTGGTTTTTGTACCTGCAAGACCTCCACACCAGCAGCCTGCTGATGGGCCTCTCGTTGACCATCGGCATGATCAGCGAACTGGTGGTGCTCTTCTATTCAGGCCGGCTCCTCCAGTGGTTTGGCATCCAAAAATTGCTGATTTTGTCTGTTGCAGTCCAGGCGGCACGGTTGTTGGGTTGGTCCTTTATCAACGAGCCTTACGCGGCCCTGTCGCTGCAACTGCTCAACGGCCTGACCTTTGGGATTTTGTGGCTGGCCAGCGTGGCTTACGCTAAAGAAATTGCGCCAGCCGGTCTGGAAACAACCGCTCAGGGTTTATTGAGCGGTATTTACTTTGGCTTCTCCTCGATGGTTGGAGCGTTGGCCGGGGGCTTGTTGTACGAACCAATCGGAACCTGGGGCATCTATCGTGGGGGAGCGGTGGTGATGGTTATTGGCCTCCTGCTCTTTATCCTGGCCAGCAATCTCAAAGTAAAGCTTATGGCCAGGCAGCCGCTCAAACTATCGTAACCGTCGGAACAACAAGCACAAAAGGAGCCAGATATGTTAAATGAAGAGTTAGAGCATACCATGTTAACCCAACGCGTGAGGCTTCCAGTGGCCCCTCCTGACCCTGGCCTGGGGCTGCTGCTGTCGGAGCACCGCGTTACCAGGGTAAGGGCCTGGGGTAATCTCATCGGCGGCTGGGTGACTATCATCTTGGGCCTGGTGAGTCTGGCCGTGACAAATTTTCTGGTCTTGCGGAATGTCCCGGCCCTGCCCATCTGTGGCGGTTTCAGCCTGGCGGTGCTGTTAGGCGGAGTCTGGTCGGTTTGGACGCAGCAGCGAGAGAAATCGCTGGCGGTGCGTTTGTATCAAGCGGGGCTGGTCTATGTCAGGGGCGAAAAAACGCAAATGGTCCGTTGGGCAGAGATTTCGCAGGTGCAGTTGGCCACTTATTACAATCGCAAATTGCAGATGACCAGCCACAACTACAAATTACACACCCGGCGTGGCTCTACCCTGGCCTTCAACTTTAATGACCAGGCCATGAGCGACTTGGCTCAACTGAGTGCGACCCTCCAGCGCGAGGTTACCGCCCGGCTGCTGCCGGAGGCCATAGCGGCCGTACAAGCCGGGCAGCCGCTCGTCTTTGGGCGGCTGACCGTGGGCCAGGCCGGGTTGAGCTTGGGCCGGCGCAGCCTGCCCTGGCCGGAAGTAGCCTCAGTTCAGCTTGAGCAGGGCTTTGTCGTTATTCGCCGGCGCTCCCAAAAAGGCGAGTGGGGCAGGACAGCAGTGGCTGGCGTTCCCAATATCTTTGTCTTTACCGGGCTGGTGGATTTCATCCTGAACCAAGCATCTTTACTTTCAGAGGAGAGACAGGTATGAATTTGGTAAGAAAAACAAGCTGCAACATTCTTATAAAAATTTTGGGGCTTTTCGCCCTGCTGATAATGCTACCACCACAAACGGCCCAGGCTTTTGTGTTTAACGTTCCATGCCAAACCGGAGAGCCGACGGCCCTAAGAGAAGCTATCATCGCCCTCAACGATTTTCCGGGGCATGATATTATTCGCCTGGCGGCAGGATGCACCTACAGCCTGTCAACCGCTACGGGGTTTTATAATGGCTCGACAGGCCTGCCTGTGATTAGCGATGCGCTAACAATAGAAGGCAACGGTGCCCGCCTGGAGCGAGCCGCAAATGCTCTACATTTCCGGCTGATGGCCACCGCTTCTAACGTGCCCCTGGCTATCACCGACCTGACCCTGGCCAACGGCCATGCCGTGAATAGCACGGCAAGTCACCCTGATGCCGGCGCCATTTACGCCAACGGAGATCTTTCGCTCACCCAGGTCAACGTGATTAATAACTATGCCAAGGGAGAGGGCGGCGGCGTGGCCGTTTTTGGCAAGAGTCACAGAGCGATTGTTATGAACAGCCGGTTTGAGAACAACCAGGGGGGGTACGGCGGCGGCTTATATGCGGAAGGGCCGCTGTTTATGACCAACACCAGCTTTGTGAACAATCAGGCGACCTATGTGGGAGGAGGCGTCTCCGCCAAAGGAGATACGGCTTCCATTCAATCCAGCCGGTTTGAAGGAAACTCGGTTTCCGATGCCTTTGCGTTGGGCGCCGGCTATGGTGGTGGTCTTTACACAATCAGCAACTTAGACCTGGTTCAGAGTCAGTTTGTTAACAACACGGCCAGATGGGGCGGAGGCGTGTCATTGGGGGGGAGTCTTTTATCGTACCCAGGCCGCGCCAGCATTGCCCGGGTTCACTTTGAGGCTAATACATCTCTGGACGGGGCAGGCATTGTTATGTACAACGGTAGTGTCACTCTGGCGCAGTCGGTTTTTGTAGCAAACAAAGCTGCCCCGGATGGCGCCGCTGGCATCTTCCTCAGATTAGGGCAGAGCACCAAGAGCAGGCTGATTAACAACCTCTGGGTTGGTAACCAGGCCGGCGGCCAGGGTTATACCATTCACGCCAGAGCGACAAAAGACACCGGCACTGAACTTGAAGTCATTCATAACACCCTGGCTGATCCGGGAGATAATGATGATATCGCCCTTAAGATCACTGATGTCAGCGCTGCCCGCACGGTGAATAACATTATCGCTAACTATGTGACTGGCCTGGCTGTTTCTAACGCCAAGGCAACATCTGGTTACAACTTTTACCAGCTCCTCAATGGAGGCGGCCAGGCAGAGATTGGCCAGATTGAACCATTTGAAGGGGGAAACAACCTGATTGGCTCAGTGCAGTTTATTAACCCTGCCGCCGGCAATTACCGGCTGAAAGCCACCTCACCGGCTGTTAATAAAGGCTTTAATCTGGGCGTCAATACTGATCTCGGCAATACCGTCCGGCCGCAGCTCAACGGTTATGATCCCGGTGCGTATGAATTTGCGCCGGTAGGGCCGGCGCCCATTGCCCTGGCCGACGTCTACAGTACCCCCATAGATACAGTGTTAACCATCCCCGCACCGGGCATATTGGGCAATGATAACAGCCCAACAGGCGCACCCATGACGGTTCTACTTAGCAGTCCACCGGCCCATGGCCGGATTAAGCTGAAAGTGGATGGCAGTTTTATCTATCAACCGAACGCCGGCTTTGTGGGCCAGGACAGCTTCATTTACCTCGCCGGCACTGATCTGTCACTTTCCAGTCCAACCACGGTGAATATTCAGGTCCGGCCGCAGTCGTCGAATTCCACTGATAACCGGGTCTTCCTGCCGCTCATTCAAAGATGAAAACCATAAAAGCTAGTTACGGGCATATTCTCCGTAACTAGCTTTAAATCGCCACCCATGCCCGGCAGCTCAGGTTTGCAGAAATTGCTGCACTTCGTCCAAAAAATGCAGCCAGGCCGGCTCATGTTCCAACAAGATATGATTTTTACTCTGGAGCGACACGAAGCGAGCGCCCGGAATTAACGAGGCCATAAGCCGGCCCTCCTCAAAGGAGCACATGGCGTCTTCCTTGGCATGCAGCACCAGGGTCGGGATCACCACCTGGGGAGCATAGTCGGTCACATTGATCTGGTAGAAGGCGGTTTCCATAGCCGCCGCGTTCTCCGGTGAGGCGGTAATCCGGGCCAGGTCGTTGAACCAGTTGATCTGCTCTGGCGTGCCTTCAGGGATGAGCAGCGTGGTAAACACCTGGCGGAAGGCAGGATGTTCTTTACCCCAGCCATAGCGGATGAGGTTGATCAGGGTGCGAGCCTCCTCCTGGTGCTCAGGGGCAAGGTTACGGTGAAACCGGCCGCGTGCATACCCGCCGTAAAGAATGAGATGGCTGACTCGCTCAGGGTGGCGCACGGCATAGGCAATCGCCACCGAAGCGCCCTGGGACACCCCCAACAGGGCAAAACGTTCAAGGCCAAACTGGTTGGCTACCGCTTCCAGGTCATGCACCCAGGCCGTCATGGAAAAATCGTTCACTTGCCAGTCCGACAGGCCGCAGCCGCGCTCGTCGTACCGGACCAGGGTATGCTGCCGGGCCAGGCCCTGCCACCAGTGCCGCCAGACCGGGCTGTGCTGGTCGTACTCCAGGTGGGTCAGCGGGTTGCCGGCTTTGATCAGCAAAGGCCCGGTGCCGAGGGTGGCATAGGCAATGCGCGCCCCGTCGGCAGAGTAGCAATAATGGATTTGCTGCTTTGCAGCCGGCTGAGGCTCGGACAGAGAATGCGAAGCGGGGGTGTGGAGAGGCGGGGCTGATATTTCTGCCGCAGCCGCGTCCGGCTGCTCGACCGCACCGCCCAAAGTTTCGAGCAGGGCCTTTGCCTCCTGCAAATCGGCGGTCTCAAAGCCCTCGCTAAACCAGCCGTAAATGCCGGAGAGTTTTTGCCGGGCTTCTCCTTTTCTGCCCTGCGCCTGCCATAAGCGGCCCAGGCTTACCGCTGCCCGCAGTTCCAGCAGCCGGGCCTGTTGGCGGCCGGCAATATCAATCGCCTTTAAAAAACAATCCTCCGGCGATAGGGGGTCATCGAACTGGCCGGTAGCTGTGTGCTTTCTGAGCAGCAGTTCACCCTTGAGCCGGTATACCTCAGCCTCCCAAAATCTTTCCTCCGTGCTTTCCACCAGGACCATGGCGTCGGCCAGGGTGGCCAGACCCTCATCAATGTAACCAAGCTGCAAACAGGCGTCGGCCAGCAAAGCTTTAAAATAGGCAACAAAGGATATATTTTGATAAACTGCCAGTCCCTGGCGAAGTTGGGTGAGACCTTCGGTCTGCCCTTGCTGAACCAAGGCCCAACCATGCAAAATAACGGCCAGTCCGAGAAAGGTTGAAAAACCATGCTCGCGTCCCAGACCGGTGGCTTCCGCCGCTAATTTTTGGACGGTTGGCCCATCGAGGCGGAATTGAAAATGGATGGTTGTGTGTCCCAGCGCGTAGACCAGGCTATAAGGATGGGCTAATTCCCGGGCCAGGTGCAGAACTTCATCGCTGCTCTGCCGGGAGCGGTCTGGATACCCCTGCATCCACAGCAGGTAAGCCTCGTAACATAAACGATAGACGGTGGGTTCAAAGCCGCCGTACAGGAAGGGCAGCAGATGATGCCGGTCGGGGTCGTAATAAACTTTCACTTGCTCAAAATGTTGGCTGGCCTGGCTAAATTTTCCTAAAAAGAACAGGGTCGTTCCCAGGGCAATATGAGCCTCTACCAGAAGTTCTGCATTTTGTTGGGTTTGGGCTAAGGCCAGGCATTGAGCGCCAAGTTGGTGAGCCAGCCGCAGATTGCCCCGGTTCGTGTTAAATCTCCATAACCCCCACAAGGCCGGAAAGAGGTTAGGCGATTCCTCTATCTGCTGGCAGAGTTCATAGGCCCGTGTATACATTTGCTCCACCTCCGGGGCGGAGTGACCCTTAATCAGCATCAACGCTGGCCCCAGGGCGATGCGCACGTCCAGCTCTTGCTGCGCCCGCTCGGTAGTGTCGGGCAGCGTTTCCAGCAGGGTTAAGGCTCGGGTCAGGTGGGCAATTGCCTCCTCGTTGGCCGATAAACGTCTGGCCCGCGTGCCGGCCCGAAGTAAATAGAGCACTGCCTTTCCGATAGTACCGGCTTCCTGAAAATGGCGGACCAATCGAACCGCGACCGTCGCGCTCTGCTCACCGTACAATCTTTCCAGGGCATAGCCTACAGACTCGTGGAGGTGAACCCGCTCCACCTCATCCAGGTTCTGATAAAGATAACGTTGAATTAAAATATGCCGGAAGCGATAACGGGAAAGACGCAAAGCCCCTTCATATTTAATGCCTAACACCTGCACCAGGAGATGCCTTTTATCAAGTTCGCGGCTTAACAACCGCACAACCTCATGCTTATCGGTTCGCAGAGCCAGGGCGACCACCTCGGCGGTAAATTCTTCGCCCTCAACGCTGGCCACCTGCAACAGTTCCTGCAGAGGGGCAGCCAGGCGGCGAATACGCTCGCCAATTGCCCCTTCAATCCGGGCAGGCAGAGTATTCCAATCCAGGGCGGACTGCTCAACCCATTGACCTGCCTCATTCTGTGCCAGATCACCCCGTGCCTGCATCCCCCGTAACAGTTCCAGGGTGAAAAGAGGGTGGCCGCCGGTTTGACGGTAAAGGGTCTCCCGAAAAGCTGGCCCCAGATCATTGGGTTCGCTGTCTAACAATGCCTCTACAAAAGCTCGACCTTCACTGTGGCTTAAATCCAGCGTAATATCGCCAAAAAGGCGCTGAGCTTCAAGCACCACTCGTTCTAACGGATGTGATTCTACTTCCTCGGCAGCTACCGCCGGCCGCCCCAGGGTTACTTCGGCAGGCCGGTAAGCCCCGACGATCAAAATGGGCTGATCGGTGAGACAGCGGGCCAGATAAAACAGCAGGCTCATAGATCCCTGATCAGCCCACTGCAAATCGTCAAGGTATAAGAGCAAAGGCGAGCGGCGGGCCAGGGCCAGCAACACCCTGGCATATTGGTCAAAGAGGTTATCCTGCCGCGCATGCGTCTGACCACCCTGTTCGCTTTTACGCGCGACCACCTCCTGCAATTGGGGTAACCAGGCAGTTCCAGCAGGGACCAGGCGAGTAACCCGGTTTAGTAAATTTTGAGCCGGGATAAAAGTATCCAGCAGGTCCGGCCCCAAATCTACCAGGGTTTGGACTGCCAGTGGCACGACCCGCTGTAAATAGCCGGTCTGGGTGTGTCGCAGAGCGCCGGCAATGGCCGAAGTCTCGACATCACCACTCAGCAGCTCCAGAATTTCACGGAAGGGTAGGTACGGATCGCCCAGGCCGGTATAGGCGTTGCAATTTCCGCCTGCTATCACCAAATCCGAATATGTTTTTTGAGCCTGCCGCACAAATGCCTGCAGCAACGCGGTTTTACCCTGGCCTACTTCGCCGGTAATAAACACGATCCTCGGCTGGCCGGCCAGAGCCGCGTCGAGAAAATTCATTAACCGGGCCATCTCCGGCTGCCGGGCCACAAAGACCGGCCACTTAGGGACGCTGGCCGTCACAGCGGCGGGCGGTGGGGAGGAATGAAGCGGTGCAGAGGGAGCCTGGGAGGGCGGCAGGGCAGGCGATGCTTCTAATGGTTGGCTATAGACCGGCGCTTCTGTTTGTTTTTGCCTGGCTTTTCTCTGGCTGCGCTGCTCCTCCGCTTTGATAAACGAGCCTAACAGCCGTTTGGCCTTGATGGCTTCGTATAGGGTGGTAGTCTCCTCTTCGGGCGGCAGGCCGAATTCTTCGTCCAGCAGCTTAACGTACTCTTCGTATTGGCGCAGCCCGGCGGCGGGCTGACCGGTCTGGTCATACAAATGAATTAACTGCCGCTGGGCCGGTTCATGCAGCGGGTCAAGCGCCACCCAACGCCGGGCGTGGGGAATGGCCGCCTCGGCTTTGCCCAGGGCGCCCAACCCGCGCCCCAGACGCTCCAGAGTAGTTGCCAATTCCTGGCGCAGGCTTTCGGTTTGGAAAAACTGCCAGTCGTCAAAATCAGAGCTGTCGCGCAGGGTAAATCCGGCCAGAAAGTCGCCGGTATAGAGGGCGACGGCTTCGGTCAGCAGCGGGACACACTCGGTGCAGACAAGTTCCGGGGCGTGACCATGCTTCCGGCACGCAGCCAGGAGGCTCTGAAACTGCTCAGTATCCAACCATATTTCGGCCTCGCGGTTCAACTCGACTGTTTCCCGGTCGGCGATGAGCCAGGCGCCGGGCAGGCTGGTTTTGAGCGTGGCCAGGTCGCGCCGCAGGTAGGCCCGCCCGCGCTGCTGATCGAGGTCGGGCCAGAAAAGGGTCGTCAGGGCATCGCGGGTGTGAGGTTGGCCGGTCACAGCCAGGTAGGCCAGCAGTGCCAACGCCTTACGGCGCTGGATATCCACTGGCGCCTGGTTCAGTTCGACCCGGGGTGAGCCAAGCAAAAACAATTTCAAGCCGGCCATAGGCGTGTATCTCCTGTTGGGGGAGGCCAATTATACCAGCAACAAAAATTTCAACCAAATTGCTTTGTGGAACACCTTGGTACCTCTGCCGTACAGGTGCCTAAGTAGCAACTGGAGTTATTATATTTGACCAGAATTGAGATGTCTTATATAACCAGGTCTCAGTTGATTCAACCCGAAATCGAGGACGAGCTATGTGGGTACGCCACCCTACTATTCATTCAAGCGTTATCGCTGGTAATGGCCGGGAGAGCTAGCTGGTGCACCCGTTGCTGGAAATGCTGGGTGGCTGTAAGAGGGTCTATGGCCGATTGTTCTGCTTCCTTTGGCGTCGCTTCTGTGGGCTGGGCCTGTGCCGGGAGGGACCCATAGGGCCAATTCTCATAAAATTCCGGCTCTGGCACTGGATCGGTGGCCCCGGCGCGGCGACCATCATTAAAGGTCCGCAGGATTTCCTGCTCACCGCCGTTGGGGTGGTCTATATAACCATTGGCGTGACAGGCCTCAATGACTCGCAGTTCGACATTATCGAACAGATGACGATAATCCATACTCCAGGTCACGGCTTCCAGGGCGCCAATGTGCGTCCCAGCCCAGAATATCGCCGCATGCCGGTTGTCTGTCTGCCGGGCCACAAAATCAAAGATACCATCAAGGCTGGCTTGCAGGTACTTTTCGACCGCCGGCCCGCCTTTCAGGAGTCGTCCTTCTTGCCTGGCCTTTCTAAGCTCAGCCTGGCGGCGTCGAGCGGCTGCCTTACGCTGGGCCTCCACCTCGACCAGATGGGCGCGGTAGGCTTCCAAGATTTCCCGCTCGAATACCTCAAAGGGGCAAATGTGGCCCAGCCAGTGAACACGAGCGTTTTGAGCGTTGTAGATGGTTCTATCTATGTTGTGGACGGACTTATCAACGCGGGGGTAGTGCCAGATAAAAGCCTTGGCACAGAGCTTGTACAGCTTTGGGTCAGTAATTGGCCGGTCAAAGATGAGGGTGGGGTGCCCCTTTTCGGCGACGCCTGGCCGGGAGTTGACTGACTCGACAAAAGCCCAGCCATAACGGGCAAAGAAAGGGTCGTGGAGCCAAAAATCTATAACCCCCGGCGCTTTACTGTCATCGTCAGCGGTCAATTCCTGCCGGCTGATAAAGTTCTCTCGATGTTTGGCGGTTTTGACGCCTCGGGCGGCGGCGCCGGTTTCCTGGGGGGAGCGCTTCAGGTGAGCCATCGTGTAGGGCCAGCCCTCTTTAATGACAGTTTCCTTAAAACTTTCCGGGGTGTGGGTCTCTGTTTTGAAGGAACTATTGAGTTTGTAACCTCCGGCTTTGTAGCCGGTTTTGTTCCGGTAGGTTCTGGAAACGTCTACTTTAAAGGTCAGTTCAGTCATGGGCCACCGTCCCCGACCTGGATAAGCCGTGCCTTACCAAGAATTCACTCAAACATTTGCCGGAAATTCCGGAAAATCAGTTAACCCTCATTCACAAAATCTTGAAAGCTCCGGAGTATTGGGCTACACGACTTCAAAGCCGAAATAGTCTGGATCGAACATGAATATTATAGCACAAATGTTCTAATAAATCCATAACCTCCTTCATCCTAAAAAGGGAGACAAAATGAAGATTTGTGTCGCACAAACAAAATCTATCAAAGGCGACATTCAAAGCAATATTGAAAATCACAAAAAATTAATTGACCTGGCCGCTTCTAATGGAGCAGACACAATTATTTTCCCTGAACTATCACTGACGGGTTACGAACCGGCGCTGTCAAAAGAATTAGCCACTCATCAGGCTGATCGTCGGTTTGACAATTTCCAAAAAATTTCTGATACCCGGCAGATAACGATTGGTATTGGCGTGCCAACAAAAAGTAACGCGGGTGTGTGCATTACTATGGTTATTTTTCAGCCGCACCAGGCCAGACAAATCTATTCAAAAAAGTATTTACACCCTGACGAAGAAGAATTTTTTGTGAGTGGACAAAGTTCTATTAGTTTAATTGGTGACAAAACCAAGCTTGCCCCGGCCATTTGTTATGAATTGTCAGTTCCCGAACATGCGGAGAATGCCTTTAAAAGTGGCGCGGAAGTCTATCTTGCCAGTGTGGCTAAATTTGTGAATGGGGTTGAGAAAGCCATGGTAAGGTTGTCTGAGATTGCCACTAGATATTCAATGACCGTATTAATGTCCAACTGCATTGGACTAGCTGATGGTCAGGAATGTGCAGGGCAAACATCAGTTTGGAATAACCAGGGCTTATTGGTAGGACAACTGGATGGCACCCATGAAGGTATAATCATCTTCGACACCGACACCCAAGAACTCATTCAAAAAATGATATAAATAACAAAGGACAAATGAGGAAGCCCTGGTACGTAAATTGGCGCCCGCCGTTCCTGGAAATAATGTTCATCTCGGTCTTCATCCTTGGGCTGTTTTACTATTGGTATGCTCTGGCCAACCGCTACATCATCTTTCTGTACGAGCATACGGCAGCCGGCATTCCACCGGCACAACCGTTTGACGAAATGACCTCCAGCCGCTATTGGATGTCCGGCCTGGTTGCCGCCGGGGCAGTGATGGTCCTTTACACCGCTGCGAATTGGCTCTGGGGGCAAGTAACAGCCCGGCGCAAGAAGCAGTTTGTTCCTTCAACCTGGTGGCAGGTGTGGGTGTTGAGCGCCATCCCTATCAGCATCGGTATCCCCGCTATCACGATGACCGTGAATTCACCGGCCCTGCCGCCTTCATTGGCGGCGGCGTGTGTGGTGGCTACCTTGCTTGGCTTAGCGGTCGCGCTGCTGCCAGGAAAATGGGCGGCAGAACGTCCTGTTGATCTGCTGTGGCTGGTCGCCGACGGCGTTGGGCTGATGCCGGCCCTGTTGCTGCTGCGGGCGGTCGAATTGCCAGGCCGTGGGTTGTCGGTCAGTTATGTTACAGCCTGGTTGTTGGCGATAGGGGGGCTATTAGCCGGGGCGGTTTGGCTGGCAGGAATGAGCCTGCTGCGCCTCTGGCGGCACAAGGAAACGCCCAATGCCGGGGTGCTGCTTTTGGCAGGACTGGGCCTGAGCTACGTTCTGATGCCGTTATTCCATCACTTACTGGCCACGCCTCCCGCCTACCGCTACATTAGCACGGCGAGCAATTTTTTTGCATTCAACCTGGGTATTCAATTCCTGGCGCTGATGGTAGCAGCCGGTTTGGCAGTGGGAGTGACCAGGGGGCGACGCTGGCTAAGGGTCAGGTATGGGAATTTATGAGAAAATGAAGAGAATTCCTGCCGGGCTGTCATTTTGACGCTTCCCTGTTCGACGTATTTATAGGAAGGCAAAACAGCCTATCATCTATAGATAAAGGAGAACAAACTTATGAAGTACATGCTGTTGATGTATGCGAACGAGTCGCAAGCGCCGGATTATACTCCCGAGGAACACCAGGCGGTGGCGCAAGCCTGGTCTGCTTTTGGGAAGGAAGCTGAGGCCGCCGGAGTGTTGGTGTCTAATAATGGACTTTGTTCCGTTACCGATGCGACGACGGTGCGCGTTCGGGAGGGCAAGACGTTGGTTACCGATGGTCCGTTCGCCGAAACGCACGAGCAGTTGGGCGGGTACTATTTGCTGGACTGCCAGGATATTGATGAGGCGATTCGTTGGGCAGCGAAGATTCCTCTGGCCAAGTATGGCTCGATTGAGGTCCGCCCGCTGAACCAGTGGTCGCAGAAGTAGCAGCGCCAGATCAGGGATGGTCGCAGCAGCTCAGATCGAAACCACTTTCCGCGAAGAACACGGACGGGTTCTGGCGGCGCTGATCAGTCAGCTTGGAGATTTCACGCTGGCCGAGGACGCCCTGCAAGATGCGCTGGTCAATGCGCTGGAACGCTGGGAGAGCGACGGCGTTCCGCGCAACCCCGGCGCGTGGTTGATGACCGTCGCCAAGCGCCGGGCCATTGACCGCCTGCGCCGCGCGGCAACGCTGGAGCGCAAAGCGGCCATCCTTGATCTCGATTCTCTTGTCACCACCGAGGATGAACCCGAGATGGACGACTCACTTCCCGATGAGCGGCTGAAACTCATGTTTACCTGCTGCCATCCCGCGCTGGCGCTGGAAGCGCAGGTCGCGCTGACCCTGCACACGCTCGGCGGTTTATCAACGCCGGAGGTCGCGCGGGCGTTCCTCGTGCCGGCGCCGACGATGGCCCAGCGGCTGGCGCGGGCGCGGCGAAAAATCCGTAACGCGGGCATCCCCTATCGCGTCCCGCCCGCCGACCTGCTGCCGGAACGACTGGACGCGCTGGTGGCGGTCATTTATCTGATCTTCAACGAGGGTTACTGCGCCACCGGCGGTGAGACGCTCACCCGGCACGAACTATGCCGGGAAGCGATCCGGCTGGGCCGCCTGCTGGTGGCGCTGCTGCCGCACAGTGCCGAGGTGCACGGTCTGCTGGCGCTGATGCTGTTGCACGACTCGCGGCGCGAGACGCGGCTCAATGCGGCGGGCGAACTGGTCCTGCTCGTCGAGCAGGATCGCAGCCGCTGGGATCAGGTCAAAATCCACGAAGGGCTGGCGGTTCTGGATGAGGCGCTGGCCCTGGCCGACCCGGGACCCTACCAGGTGCAGGCAGCGATCAGCGCGCTGCATGCCGCAGCGCCGACGGCTGAGGCCACCGACTGGCGCCAGATTGCCGCGCTCTATGACTCGCTGGCGGCGCTGGCTCCGTCGGTAGTGGTCGAAGTCAACCGGGCGGTGGCAGCGGCGATGGCCTGGGGTCCGCCGCTGGGTTTGCAGATGCTCATGCGCCTCGCCAACCAGGCAGACGCCTTTTATCCCTATCACGCGGCGCGGGCCGACCTGCTGCGCCGGACGAACCAGCGCGAGGCTGCTGCCGATGCTTACGAGCGAGCGCTCGCCCTGTGCGGCAACAGCGCCGAGCGTGCTTATCTTCAGCGGCGGCTTGACGAGATGCTCCATCTCGCGGACGATCTCCCCGCCTGAACACGGCTGGCATGCCAACACAACCAATCCCTAGATAAAGAAAGGAATTCCTATATAGGCTCCCAGAAAACCGTTAGGATTGGTCGTATCTTTTAAGATAGGGATTAAGCCCAGCCCGACCAGATAGGCGGACAGAACCGGAGGGAACACATACGAAGCCAGGATATTGAAGAGATAGGCGGCTGATACTCCGCAGGCCAGCCAGGGGCTAAAGGCAATCTTGCGCTTGAGCGTAAATAAAAAAATCACCCCGCCCAGGATGAGGATAGGTGTCAGCGGGAAGAGTAGGACCCCGATGACAAATACATATAAAGCGAGGGGGCCTGAGGCGAGCCACTCCAGTAGAAAGTAGTTCCCCGTGGCTATCACAAACCAACCGGCAAAACCGGCCAGGATGAATATAATTCCTTGGTAAAAGCGAATTGATTGCTTGCCCATTGGTAATACTTTGATCCTTCGATTCTGATTTGGATTGTTTATAGGCTATTTTACCAGGGAATGGTCTTTTTACCGTTACGATAAACGTTACCGACACCTCGCCTCGGTTGAGGTTGAGGGGAACTACTACTTCCTTTATGACATTCTACTGGTAATCGTCCTGACCTACTTAAAAGTAGCTGCCAGTAGGCCCGCGATTTGCTGAAATGTCTCGGCGCGTGTACCCACAATTGCCCCTGATTTTTGAGTAAATTGAAACTGCTGGTAAGATGTGACTAAACTTTTTCGGACACCCGATTTCTGGGCCTAACGGGGAAAACGGGTGTCTCTATTAAGAGGGAGGATCATGGAATACAGACAGCTTGGCGGCTCAGGACTCAAAGTGCCGGTACTCAGTTTCGGCACGGGTACCTTCGGCGGGGGGACCGACTTCTTCCGCGCCTGGGGCGCTTCCGACGTGGCGGAGGCCAGCCGCCTGATTGATATTTGTTTGGAGGCGGGCGTTACCTTGTTTGATACCGCCGATGTCTACTCTAACGGCCTGTCGGAAGAAATTCTGGGCCAGGCTTTGGCCGGACGGCGAGACAAAGTTCTCATTTCAACCAAGGCCACCTTTCGGATGAGTGAAGAGCCAAATGATGTCGGTTCTTCACGCCATCATCTGCTGCATTCTTGTGAAGCCAGCCTGCGCCGGCTGAAGACCGATTACCTGGACATTTATACCATGCATGGCTTTGATGCCCAGACGCCCCTTGAGGAAACCCTGCGCACGCTCGATGATCTGGTGCGGAGCGGGAAGGTCCGCTACATTGCATGTTCCAATTTTTCCGGCTGGCACCTGATGAAGTCACTGTCTGTCTCTGAAAAATACGGCTGGTCGCGCTACGTGGCCCATCAGGCCTATTACTC